>CAZCHE010000007.1:0-246460 GCA_964498395.1 uncultured Parapedobacter sp.
GTTGGCCCCCCTACGTATCCTGCTCCGATGCAGCAAATCTTCTTTACGTTCATTTCGGATATAATTTTGATGATGTTTTTCTTACGTTTTGTTTCACAACCTTAAGCGACCGGATAAGCTTTCGTAAACGCACAAAATCTTCCCCTCACAATTACTTTTTTTTCAAGAAACCGGTTGTTTTTAGTGCCTTCAAATTTTCCTTCCTAAGACGCGGAACAGGCCATCGACTTAAGTCAACAGGAGTATTTTCTCCATACTGCACAGAGACTTGCTATCGAAATTTATGCCAAAACATTAAAAAATCCATAGCAATCTATCTTTTTCGACAGCCAAAAATAATAAAATAATACGGTTTTAAAAGTGAAATGACCAGCGCCTAGCTATTCCGCTGCTTTTGGCATCTAAAACAACCTCAATCCGATTCTAATAGCCTCTTTTCCGCGCAAACTACCATCGGAACCGAAAGATCGTGCATAGATCACCCGTAGCCGTTGCCACTGAAGCCCTAAGTGCATTTCTCCATAATGGCCCACACCGGACGTATGGAGGTAATTAGCACCGATGATTTCCTGAAGTTTCAGTTTACGAAGTAACGGAACTTTGCTGGTCAGCACCGAGGAAAGGTTATACTCACCATGTGCCTCCACAAAATTCCCGGTCGTACTGTGTCGGTAATAGTCCAATAACAGAAACGTACTCAGCTGTTGGTCGCTGATGAGCGTCTGTGTACCCTTGAAATGCTGATAATCGGGATAATGCAACTGTCTATTGTTTAGGAACGTGCCAGCCGTGGCGGAAAACGATACCTGACCAAACAACCCCAACGGTGCTGCTGCTTTATAGAGATTGACCTTCAACAAGTCGTAGTCTACATCAGATCCCAAAATAGTCGGAATACCCTTGGTGTAGCTTATCGACAATGTGGGCCATTTCGAAGGGAGGTAAATCCGACGATTAGGATAGGTTTCATACCGTGTTCCGAAATCGTAACTAAGGGTCAGGGATGCGCTGAATGCTTGGTGCCCATCAAACAATGGGGTATCGTCATCAGGCGAAAATGGATTGTTTGATGTCAAATGCTGCCTATTGCGCTCCCAAAATGTGTAATCCGTACTATTTGACAGCCATCGGCGGCTTTCCCATCGTGCGGAGGCAGATAGTTTCACGTTGGCAGGCAATGTATGGTACCAGTCGACATTGCCAAAGTCACGTTCATATAGCTTCAGGTAATTACGGCCAAAAAACGTTGTCCCGATCGTGTTGAATAGCGGCGGCAGCGAACCCCGGCTATTCAGATCAAGCACCTGACTACCCCCCGACAGACCAAACGAGCTCTTTCCCCATGGGAAGGAAACTCCCGCATAACCATTGAACCGCCTATTGGCAAACCCGTAGCGTGCATTGCCATACACGGTGAGGTTCCGGTTGAAAACGGTGTCTACCCGTTTGACATAACGCGCCCCATAATTGAGCGCCAATCCTTCCACACTGTTGAAAAGCAATGATGTAGCTGGCCCATCAAAGGAAATATATGAGCGATTCCGACGATTGGAATAGGTATATCCCGTGGAGAGAAACCCTAGCGGTTTAAAACGGTTGGATTCGCGATCCAGCGAATCCAAATATTCCTTGGATTCACGTCTTCGTTGGAGGCTGTCCTTACGGATATAATCTAATCGTTCCTCCTCCGTTAGCAAAAGCGGCCGGTTTTCGGCCCAATAGGCCGAATCCCGTTGGTTGACACCCTCCGTAATACGCAACACCTCCTTAAATAAACCTTTTCTTATTTCGGGATTGGGCGTATAATCGCTGTATACCGCAGCGAAATACCCGCCAATCCGAAAACCAAGCAGGCCACCGACAAAATCAAACCGCACGTTTGATGGGTACCACGCCTCGCCTTCCACCGGGATAAATGCCTGCTGAATATCCAAGGTGTCGATGACATTGACACTTGATTCTTTGGTGAGCCGCAGGTTTACCCCATAGATCCGCCAGGAATCTTCCACAATGTAGATATCACCTTCGTACAGCGGTTCGGCCTTTCGTCGGGGGATTACCTCGATCTTATTGATGTTCAACCCATTTTCCTCACTGCTACCCAAATAGCGGTACCGATAATAACTGAGCGCATTATCAGCAATGGGCGAAACAAAAGGCCGGGCACTCAACCCTTCGATGATGGGCTGGTGGTTTTCATAGAAGTTGAGTTTCAAATCAGAGGCCCGGTTAAAGCTAAACGATTGGTTGTTGCCTGAAAACGTGGAGCTAATCATCTCTTCACGGAAATCATCAGGAGGCCTCACGGTAATCCGCGATTCAGATTCCGACAAATACACGATACCCGTACGGTTGGAATCCAAGCCGATTTCCCTCCCGATTTGATCGATATCCACACCGAGGAACTTTTTCGGCGCCTGCAACAACCGCTGCACGCCCTTTATATAAACCCTTGCCTCGTAAGCACCTCCCTCACCGAGGTGCTTCTTCCGGTTGCGTATCGCTTGGCGGATAATATGATATGCAGGGTCTTCTCCGCTACCGATGACCACTTCGTCCAGCAAGTAAGATTCGACGGGTAATGTTACCTCCAGATGCATGTCACTATGCATCGACACCTTTTCATAGGCCTGCCGATACCCCACGGCCCGGAACAGTAGTTCGTGTTCCCCAGCAGATAGTGTGAGCTTGAATATTCCTTCGCTATTGGCCGCCGTACCTATGGACGCGTCTTTTTTATATACGCTGGCAAAAGGTACCGGCTCACCGGCATCATCCTTCACCAGCCCCGTCAGTTGATAAGATTGGGCATGTACGATCACCGAGAAGATACAGATACAGAGTAGGGTAAGGCAAAATTTCAGCATTCGGCAGTGTTTTGGAGCATCGTAGTTGGTACATAAATAAGGACGATCAAACTTAAAAAAGGTTACAATACTTCGTTGTTAAATCATGTTAAACTTTAGGCATTCAATCGCATCATTCATGCCACAAAAAGCACATTTACAATAATTTGGCCTATAAATTGCTCGCTGATGCCGAAAGAAGGGCCGCATTTAAGGTTTCGATTTTCATCCTTCTTCCTTACATTTCAACTATTTGATTTGTTCTTTAGCGGCCGATGAGAAGTCGATAACCTTGTTTTCATCAGTCGCCAAATGATGTGCGATGATGGAAACTTGCATATGAAAACAAGTTTATCTAAGTTTGCCAGCGATGGATATGTTCGATGACATATTGACGAGCTATCTGGAAAAGACCTGCGATGCGGAACCTGCATTGTTGCAACGTATCAACAGGGAGACCCATTTGAGGGAGACGATGCCCCATATGCTGTCTGGACACTACCAGGGTCGGTTATTGGCATTGCTAAGCAAACTGGTGTCACCAAAGAAAATCCTTGAGATAGGCACCTTTACGGGTTATGCTACCTTGTGCCTCGCAGAGGGCTTAGCATCCGGGGGAGCGCTCCACACCATTGACAATAATGCCGAATTGGAAGATCGCGTACTTGGATACTTCAAGGAATCGGAATTTGCTGACGCCATCCACTACCATATCGGTGATGCCGTCACTGTTATTCCCCAGCTACCGGGGCCATTCGATTTGATTTTCATTGATGCCGATAAAAAAAACAATCTCCTATATTATGAGCTTGCGCTTGAAAAAGGTCGCCCCGGCAGCTTGATTTTAATCGACAATGTCTTGTGGAAAGGAAAAGTGCTAAGCAACTCAGGAGATACCCAAACCCAGCAGATTGTTGCATTGAACGAACAACTTGTAAACGATAACCGTGTTGATAAATTAATCCTTCCCGTGCGTGACGGTTTGTTTGCGCTGCGAAAGCGATAAGGGAAGACAAAAAAAATCGATGATGAGACCGTTATACATCTCCTTGGCCCGCACATTATGTTTCGCCTTCTTATCGACGGTGGTCGTGGCGCTACCGACCTTCAGCCAAACGAATGCTGCCCAAGAATATATCGAGCAATACAAGGACATTGCCGTACAGTACATGGAAGAGCACGGTTGCCCGGCCAGTATCATACTGGCCATTGCTATGCATGAAAGTGCGCATGGCAACAGCCGGGTAGCCCGGCACCTCAACAACCATTTCGGCATCAAGGGGAAAAATAACAGTAAAACCATACGTTCTGCGTATAAAGGCTATGACTCTGTAGAGGCATCTTACCAAGATTTCATCGATTTCCTGAAACGGAGAAAAGCTACACAACAGTTGTTTGACCAATATGAGCCGCACGAATACCAAAAATGGGTACAAGGTATTGCGCGGTCGGGATACGCGCACAGCCCCACTTGGTCGTCCAGGGTAGTGGGCATGATCCGGAAGTACAACCTGCATGAACTGGATAGACAACCCGATGGTGAAATCATGCTTGCCTTAAACGATGAACAAGTAGAAACCTACACGGTAAAAAAGGGTGATACGCTGTCTGCCATCGCTAAACAATTCGGCACCACCGTAAAATCGATACAACGCAATAACAAACTGGTTAATACGAAGCTACAAATTGGTCAACAACTAATCCTATAGATGAAAAGGGTCCTCTATTTTTCATTCGTTATCATCTTATTTTCCTCCTGCCTGTCCAAGCATGAGGTATTGCAGAATCCCCGTGCAGGTGGGCGCAGCGTACCCCCACCAAACCGGGAACGTAACATCCCTTCGCCAGCACCGACCAGGACACCATCCGGCACCAGCCTATCAGGCCACGATTATATCGCCCGATACAAAGACATCGCCATCGAGGAAATGAACCGGTATGGAATCCCGGCGAGTATCAAACTGGCACAGGCACTGCTGGAATCGGGAAATGGTAACAGCACCCTAGCTCGTGAGGCCAATAACCATTTTGGCATCAAGTGTACGCCTGAATGGGTAGGCGGGAAGGCTTATAAAGACGACGATATGCGCAACGATTGCTTCCGGGTATATGAACGGGTGGAAGATTCCTTCAAGGACCATTCCCAGTTTTTGCTACGTAACCGATATGCCGCCCTTTTTGAGCTTGACAAAGATGACTACCAAGGATGGGCGCGGGGTCTTAAATCTGCCGGATACGCGACCAATCCGCGGTATGCGGAGTTACTGATCAACCTCATCGAGCGTTATGAATTGCATCAATACGATCGCCCCGAATCACGTAATGAAAAAGTGCGGCGGGAGGAGGTCGTGCAGACAGAAATCATAGAAAAGGCCAAAGAGGAGCCACAGGTAGCTGCCGCAAAGCCACCGGTCACGATTGATATCCATGAGGTCAAACAAGGTGAAACCCTTTCGAGCATCAGCCGGAAATATGGGATGAGTGCCGAGGAACTGATGGAGCTGAATGGACTGAAAACGGAATCACTGTTTATTGGCCAACTGATTTTGGTATCACTTTAATCCCGGCATGGCCCCATGTAACAAACCCCTTGTCAAAATGGGGAGCGTATGTAAAATGATGTTAATTTTTTCGCTAACTTCAAACTAAACCGTAGTTTTACGACAGTGAATTATCTTGTTGTTTTTTGCTGTGTAATCTTGGTGAACCTGCTGTGGCCTCATTTTATCCTGGCTCAAACAGCCATACAAGGCATTGTGTTTGACAAGCATACCAAGCAGCGGATTTCCCAAGTATATATTTACAATACGGGTAACGACGAGGGTGGGTATAATAATACACGCGGCGAATTTGAGATAACGGCCAGCCCCGGCGACATCCTCATTGCTGCGACGAAAGGATACCTACCGGATACGTTGATGGTATCCGACAAAAAGGTCGTCCTCTTTAATATGGAACGGTCTACCATTTGGATCGACGAAGTATCGGTCATTGCCCGCCGCAGCCCCGAGGAACAGTTACTGGAAAACAAAAAAGAATTTGGCACCGCCTATTCCAAAGGATCAGCAGGCTCCATCTTCTCCGTTGGCCCCACCGGTGCGGGGTTAAGCATCGATGCCTTGTATAGTCTAATCAGCCGGGAGGGAAAAAATGCCCGAAGGCTTCAGGAAATCATCGAACGCGAATACCGGGAGTCTGTCATTGACTATCGGTTTACCCCCGACTTAGTGAGCAATGTAACGGGCCTAAAAGGTGCACCGCTTGCCGATTTCATGCGGCAATACCGCCCATCGTACTATTTTGTGCTGAGCTCAAATGAATACAACCTCATATTCTATATCCGGACTTCCTTTATCCAATACCAACGCAATCCCGAAGCCCGTAGATTACCCCCACTCCCCGTGGTAGAAAAATGAGTGGTAACACCCTCTTTCGGCATTCCTGAAACACATGAAAATCGAAGTGCGAGGCACTGAGAACAAGTTTTTCGGAAAAGCAGCACGATATTTGCTAATTTAGCAGTCAGATATGAAACGACATCTTTATTTGAGTGCTTGCCTGTTATTCATAACGAGTTTTATTGCGAAAGCACAAATCCACGACCTGAATGAGTTACGGCTTAAACCGGACTCAAACAGCTTGAAAGTGGATAGGCCCATGCCCGAAATGCGCCCCGTCACATTGCCTGTGTCCTTGTTGGACTTGAAGGTCATCTATTGGCGACATTGGTCATCCTTTGGCATCAATGCCAACCAAGCATCGTTCAGCGACAATTGGAGTGCCGGTGGGGTCAATTCCATTTCGGTGGGCCTGTTGTTAAACCACAAATCAGATTATACGCGAAACAACACAAATTTTGTCACGGAGTTACTGCTACAATACGGAAAGCAGAAAAACAGGGATCAGCTACCCCGCAAGAACAATGACCGTATCTTCTGGGATAACAAGTTTTCGGTAAAAGTATCCAAAAGCTGGTCGATCTTTACCTCACTCACGTTTGAGAGCCAGTTTGATATCGGTAATAGCTATGGAAGGGATAGCCTCGGCCAGGAAATCGTCACCGGTATCATCTCCGATTTCATGGCCCCCGGTTACCTCACAGAATCACTCGGTATAGAGTACAAGCCAGACAAAACCTTCTCCTTACGTATTGGTACCGGAACAGCCCGTCAAACATTTGTCTTGAGTAATTGGGTTGACCCAACGAGATATGATATCGAACAAGGAATGCGGGTTAAAAACGATCTCGCGTTCCAGCTGACTGCTAATTTGGATAGGAATCTTACGGATAACCTAAATCTGAAAAGCCGCTATAATATGTTCGCTAATTATAAGAAACTTAACGACCCGTCACACCGGTTGGACGTGACATTGACGGCTCGGATTACCCGACTGGTAAACGTAACCCTTGGCGGAACGATACTGTACGATAGCGATTATATCCAAGAGGGTAAGCTCAGTCCGGAGGTTCAGTATAGCCAGACACTCGCATTAGGTCTCCTCTACAAAATCCCCATGTAAATCAACATCATGGCAAAAGCACTTGTATATCCCTCATGCATTGCCATACCTTTCGTATTGGCGGTTTTTGCCTTTTCAGGCTGCAGCTCAAACCGCTATGCGCAGACGAATAAATTGCATAAGCAACAGTTAAAGGCCGTAACCAAAGAACTGATGCGCCCACTGCCGGACCCAACACCCCGCCTTCTGGCAAATTACGATTCGTCAGGCACAGCGGTCTTCCTGGAAGATACCCGAAAACAACGCGGCGACGGATGGGTGGGCACTGTCCATTTTAATCTCCGGAAGCCCAACTATGTCATTATCCACCACACTGCGCAGGACAGTTTGCAACAGACCTTGCATACCTTTACGGTACCGCATACAGAAGTGAGTGCGCATTACGTCATCGGCCGAAACGGCGAAGTGTACCAAATGCTTAGCGATTACTTGCGCGGGTGGCACGCCGGTGCGGGCAAATGGGGAAGCGTGACCGATCTTAATTCGGTGTCGTTGGGCATTGAGTTGGACAATAATGGTGATGAACCATTTTCCGATGCACAGATCTACAGCCTGCTCAACCTATTGGATACGCTAAAAACGACCTACAATATCCCTACGGCCAATTTCCTAGCCCACTCCGATATTGCCCCTACCCGGAAAAATGATCCGAGTGCATGGTTCCCATGGAAAAAGCTCGCCGAACGTGGCTTCGGACTTTGGTACGATGAAGTGTTGATGACACCTCCGGACCATTTCAATCCGGTAGATGCCTTGCGAATCATCGGCTACGATACGAGCAACCTTAACGCGGCGATTGTAGCGTTCAAGCGTCGCTATATCCAAAGCGATCTCAATCCCGAATTGAACTTGTATGATCTCAGTGTGCTTTATAACCTCTATCAAAAGTATTAAAGCAAGTAAACAAACGCCACCGAATCGTCAAAACCTATGTGCAATATCCCTTTTTACACGGTTTAAAACCAAGATATCCGAAGAATTTACTTTCTTTGCGGCATACAACACAAAATTAAATTTGTCTTTTGCAATGATTGAACAGTTAAAGAAGCTAACGAATGACGCCTGGGAAAACCGGCAACTTTTAGAATACAAGGAATACCGAGAAGCCATCGAAACCATTATCCAAAAACTGGATACCGGTGAATTGAGAGTAGCTGAACCCATTGGTTCGCGCTGGCATGTAAACGACTGGATCAAAAAAGCCGTTATCCTGTATTTTCCCATCCGCCAGATGGAGGTAGTGGAAGCCGGGCCTTTTGTATTCTACGATAAGATGAAGCTAAAAACGAATTACAAAGAATTAGGTGTACGCGTCGTTCCCCATGGGATAGCCCGCTATGGCGCCTACCTGGCCAAAGGGGTCATTATGATGCCATCGTATGTCAATATCGGAGCTTATGTGGATGAAGGCACCATGGTAGATACTTGGGCAACGGTAGGTTCATGTGCGCAAATCGGCAAGCACGTGCACCTCAGCGGTGGCGTCGGTATAGGTGGCGTATTGGAGCCTGTACAGGCAGCTCCCGTTATTATCGAGGATAATGTATTTGTAGGGTCACGCGCCATCGTAGTTGAAGGGGTACATGTGGAGACCGAGGCGGTATTGGGAGCCAATGTCGTCCTCACTGCTTCCACCAAGATCATCGACGTCAGTGGTCGCGAGCCTGTGGAATACAAAGGTATTGTACCCGCACGTTCGGTCGTTATTCCCGGATCGTACACCAAAAAATTTGCTGCTGGCGAATACCAAGTTCCCTGTGCATTGATCATCGGCAAACGAAAAGAGTCAACCGACAAGAAGACTTCACTGAATGATGCCTTGCGCGAGCACAGCGTAGCGGTATGATAAATAGAACACGCCTGCCTGCCGGTAGGCAGGGATGGCGCTGATTACACGGATTGGCGCTGATTATCGATCGATCCGTTAACATCCGCTTCATCCGTGTCATCAGCGTTCCATCAAACATGCGCAACGACGTACAACAAACGGACCTACTTAAAGCGCTCGACACGCTACGTGCCGGGGGGCTTATTTTATATCCTACGGATACAATATGGGGTATCGGCTGTGATGCCACCAATCCGGAAGCCGTGGAAAAAGTATATCGGCTTAAAGGTCGGGGTCAGGACAAAAGCCTTATCGTGCTGCTCGATAGTGAAGATAAATTGCAGGGCTACGTGTCCGATATACCCGAGGTGGCTTACCAACTTATTGAATATACCGAACGGCCACTTACCATTGTTTATTCGGGTGCCAAAAACCTTGCTCCCAACCTACTGGCTGCTGATGGCAGCGTTGGGATCCGCATTGTAAAACACACATTTTGCGAGCAATTGCTGCAACGCTTCCGCAAACCCATCGTGTCTACTTCAGCCAATATCAGCGGAATGCCCGCTCCAAAGAACTTTGATGAAATACAACAGGAGATTATGGATGGTGTGGATTATGTGGTCGCGTACGGTCAGGATGATACACGTAAAGGGAACGCATCCATCGTCATGAAGCTTGAACCAAGCGGTAAATTCTCATTTATCCGTAAGTGATCGGCAGTATGCCTTGATAATCAACAATTATCCGTAATTTTGAATCGTTTAAAATAAAAGTAAACGTTATGAAACGATTGACAATACTGTTTATGGCTGCAATGTGCTTTGTAGCTGTTGCTATGGCCCAAGAAGAAATCCCTTCGGCCAAACCGGGCGTACAATATGGCAAAGCCATCGATAAAACGGATGCCATCGACGTCCAAGCATTGGAAAACAAATTAAGCGCCGAATCCACCTATACCGGAAAGATCGAGGGGAAAGTGGTCGAAGTATGCAAGAAGAAAGGTTGCTTCATCCGTGTGCAACGGGAAGGCGATGGCGATCCTATCCTCGTACGATTCAAGGATTATGGTTTCTTCATGCCCCAAGATATTGTAGGTAAAACCGTCGTGCTTGAAGGAGAGGCAAAGGTAAAAGAGGTTTCCGTAGCCCAGCTGCAGCATTTTGCCGAAGATGCAGGTAAAAGCGCTGACGAAATCGCCAAAATCACCGAACCCAAGGTCGACATCAATATCATCGCTGATGGCGTGGTGGTCGTGAAGTAATATGCCGCAACCGTTACCCTATCGTTATCCCAATGATACCATCAATGCCGGAGGTACGCTGATCGACCTTTCCATCCCGAAAGTAATGGGTATCCTGAATATTACGCCCGATTCATTTTATGACGGAGGGCGGTACAATACGGTGGATACCGCATTGGTACACGCTGAAAAACTATTGGCTGAGGGCGCAGACATCCTGGATATAGGCGCCTATTCATCGCGTCCGGGAGCGGCAGATATAACACCTTCGGACGAAATAGCCCGAATCCTTCCGATCATACAAGCCATTGTCAAGCGGTTTCCCGATAGTATCTTGTCCGTAGATACGTTCCGTGCAGAAGTAGCAAGAGCTGCTGTTGAGGCAGGTGCCTGCATCATCAATGACATATCAGGAGGCACATTGGATGAACAGTTATTTGCCACCATTGCCGAACTACAAGTTCCATATATCCTCATGCACATGCGAGGTACGCCCAATACCATGCAACGGTTAACGGATTACGAAGATGTCGTCAAAGAAATAAGCCTGTTTTTTGGACAGAAAATAGCCCTGTTGCACGAGATGGGGGTGAGAGATATCATTTTAGACCCCGGTTTTGGTTTTGCCAAGACCTTGGCACAGAATTACGAGCTACTCAGGCGACTAGACGAACTGCACGTCTTCGGGCTACCCATTTTGGGAGCCGTCTCCCGCAAATCCATGATCTACAAAAAGCTGGGAATCGAACCGGGAGAAGCATTAAACGGCACAACCGTATTGAACACGGTGCTCTTGACCAAGGGCGTACAGTTATTGCGGGTGCACGACGTAAAGGCTGCCAAGGAAGCCATCGCATTGCTCCAATAATGGCTATCTGACGATGCTACCGGGTTGTATCGCGGTATTCGGTGCTACAAATTCCAATCGGCCATTGGCATCTTCCGCCATCAGAATCATTCCCTGCGACACGATCCCTTTGATTTCCCGTGGTTCGAGATTGACCAAGATCGCGACCTGTTTATCAACGATTTCCTCCGGGCTGAAAAATTCTGCTATGCCCGATACCACGGTACGTTGGTCAATTCCCGTATCAATGGTCAGTTTCAGTAACTTCTTGGTTTTTGCCACTTTTTCAGCCGCGAGAATGGTTCCCGTACGGATATCCAACTTCATAAACGCTTCAAAGTTGATGTTGGCTTTGGCTTCTGCAACCGGAGCTTCCGGTTTTTTCTCGTTGACTTCCTTAGCCAAGGCAAGTTTCGCTAACTGTGCATTGACCTGATCGTCGGTGATTTTCTCAAAAAGCAGTTGCGCCTCCCCCAATTGATGACCTTCAGGCAGTAATGTGTCAGTTCCTAAGTTCTCCCAGTCCTGCGGATCCAAATGGAGCATATCAAACATCTTTTGGGCAGTAGCAGGCAAGAAAGGCTGCGCCATGACCGCTAAATGAGCAGCAATCTGCAGGCTGACATTCAGGATTGTTTTTACACGCTCCTCATCCGTTTTGATCAGCTTCCAAGGCTCGGCATCCGCCAGGTACTTGTTGCCTAATCGCGCCACATTCATGAATTGCGCCAACGCTTCACGAAAACGATATTGGGTAATGGATGCCGCAATATACTTAGGGTAGCGTGCCAATTCAGAAAAAATAAACCGATCAGTATCCGTAAGATGGGTCGCTGGCATTACTTTACCGTCAAAATACTTATGGGAAAGTACCAGTACTCGGTTGATAAAATTACCGAATATGGCCACCAACTCATTATTGACCCTCGCCTGGAAATCTTTCCATGTAAATTCGCTATCCGATGTTTCCGGCAAAATCGATGTCAGCACATACCGGAGTTCATCCTGTTTGCCAGGAAATTCTTCCAAGTACTCATGCAACCACACCGCGTGGTTGCGCGAGGTCGAGAGCTTGTCTCCCTCCAGGTTGAGAAACTCATTGGCAGGGATGTTTTCCGGCAAGATGTATTCGCCATGGGCATGTAAGATACTGGGAAATGTGATGCAGTGAAATACAATATTGTCCTTACCTATAAAGTGGATCAAGCAAGCGTCATCTGCGGAATCAGGCTGTTTCTTCCAATATTTCTCCCAATCATTCCCCGTATCGATGCCCCATTGCTTGGTTGCGGAAATATAGCCTATCGGCGCATCGAGCCATACATATAGCTTTTTGCCCAATGCTTCCGGCAGGGGCACATCCACTCCCCAATCCAAATCCCGCGTCATGGATCGCGGCTGCAATCCCGATTTGAGCCACGAGCGACATTGCCCATATACATTCGGCTTCAATACGTCTTTCTTGCCCTCCAACAACCATTTTTCCAACCAAGGTTGGTATTTGTCCAACGGCAGGTACCAATGCTTGGTCTCCCGGAGCACGGGGGGCTTTCCACTGAGCGTAGAAATGGGGTTGATCAAATCAGTCGGATTGAGGGAAGTACCGCACTTCTCGCATTGATCACCATAGGCTCCTTCGCTCTTACAGTTGGGGCAAGTACCCGTGATATACCGATCGGCCAGGAACTGGTGGAACTCTTCATCATAGTATTGTTCCGAGGATAATTCGATGAATTCACCTTTTTCGTACAAGTTGAGAAAAAATTCCTGCGAAAGCTCGTGGTGTATCCGCTCCGAAGTACGGTGATAGATATCGAACGAGATGCCAAACTGTTCAAAACTCTCTTTGATCTGTTGGTGATATTTGTCGATAATCGCCTGGGGGGTGGTTTTCTCCTTTTTTGCCTTGATGGTAATGGCAGCACCGTGCTCATCAGAACCGCATACATACACCACATCTTTATTGTTGAGGCGTAAAAAACGCACAAAAATATCAGCGGGAATATAAGCTCCTGCTAGGTGCCCGATATGTAAAGGACCATTGGCATAGGGCAATGCCGAAGTGATGGTATAACGTTTAAAGGGTAAATCTGTACTACTCAAGGTTTCCTATTTATTTCAGTACTCGATGAATTCATTTTTCTGTAAAAAAGAATCTGCTTATTTGCAACTGTGGCAAAGATAAATCAATTTGCGCGGAATAAAACAGGTGGTTGAACAAAATCGTAAATCAATATGGCTGCATTATCATCATTAAGCAAGTTTAAAAACACGGGGTTACTGCTTATTCGCATTGGGGTAGGCATCATGTTCATTACGCATGGGTACCCAAAGCTCGTTGGCGGCCCTGACTACTGGGAAGCTGTAGGGAAGGCAATACGCCACATCGGTATCGATTTCCTCCCTGTTTTTTGGGGATTTTTAGCCGCCATAGTAGAGACGTTGGGTGGTGTATTTTTCATCATCGGTTTCTTTTTCAGACCGACGGCACTTTTGCTTGCATTCACCATGCTCATTGCCTCATTGCAACATTTGAGGTCGGGTGATTCACTTATGACGGCATCGCATGCCATTGAGATTGGCGTCGTCTTCTTGGGCCTAGCGTTTATCGGCCCCGGCAAATACAGTGTGGACAAACGATAAAAAACATGAAGGAAGATATTGACTTTAAAGCCGTGGCCGCGCAACTGGCTAAGCCGGAAGGGGAAGACGGCATCAAAACGGCAGCACACATGAATGTCAGCAATGGTGACATGACCCGTCATGCCATCGATTTACTGGCTTGTGACGACCATGACCATGTATTGGAAATCGGCCCTGGTAATGGGCTTTTTGCCGAATATGTATTGTCAAAGGGGCGGGGTATCCATTACACAGGCGCAGACATATCCGCAACCATGGTCGACGCGGCCCGTGAAATCAACAAACAGCACATCGACGCAGGCCGGGTAACGTTTGAGCAGGTAGATGGCCTTCACCTTCCCTTTCCTGACGCCACGTTCGACAACGTGTTTACCGTTAACACGTTGTATTTCTGGAAAAACCCGGTGCGCCAGTTGGCAGAAATCAGGCGGGTTTTAAAGCCACAAGGAACGTTTTGCCTGGCCATTGGTAGCAAGGCATTTATGGAAACCCTTCCCTTTACCCAATATGGGTTCACATTGTATGCACCGGAAGAGGCGCAGGAGCTGCTAACAGGCCATGGTTTTGTGCTTACTGACACATTAATCAGGGAGCATAAAACAAGCAGCGCAGCTGGGATGGAATTGATACGCGAAGAGGTTTTTATATTAGCCAAATAAAAATTTCAGATTTTTTTTGAAAATTACGTTAAAGACGTATCTTTGCAGACCGAAAAATCGAAGCCGGTTTTCGGTAGATATAAAAAAGGCCCGTTCGTCTAGGGGTTAGGACGCAAGATTTTCATTCTTGAAACAGGGGTTCGATTCCCCTACGGGCTACTTAAGGAGATTCTATATAATGGATATCTCCTTTTTTTATGCCAATAAGAATCTGTGACCCAAACTGTTAACGTCCGGTCATTTAGAGTTCGATTTTTGCAACCACGATTCTTGGGCAGTTGTGTGATACGGCCCAAAAACCTGCTTCACGGCACCTTTAAGGCATTTTTCCCGAAGTTCGAAATTCCCTTTGGGTTTCGGTGTCTTGATCTTCGTCAGGTTTCTTGTAATTCTTTGCCATGAGATACAGGAAGTCCAGTATAATAGCCGCCTCCCCGTCGTCCACCTGGATACCATTTTTTGCTAATATCGCAATTGCTCGCTTAACTGAAACCTTTTTGTCGATGAAATTCATGTTTATTGCTTTTTCGCTTTTCTTTTTGTCAATAGTATTTTTGATAACGCATTGTTCAAATCCAAAGAGATATCCCCCGTTTGGAAATCAACCTTACACGGTGGGATCAGGTTGGCGAGATGTTTTCTGTCCGCTGTATCCAAGCTTGGGAACCCATGAAAGATGTCTACAAACGGCCCGTTCCCCAACTGGCTCTGTTTGTCGATGTTCCTTAATTTTATATTGATATTACATAACTCCCTTTTCAGGCATTTGGAATTGGTCTGGCACTCCCTTTTTAGTTCGGTGTAGTCATCGAGTTTCAGTATCGCGGCCACGAACAGCTTCCGGCCTTGGGAAAGGATCGATTCCTGTTCGTTCAGCTTTCTCACCACCATATTCCGCTCCTGCAGGTATTCGGCTTTCTGTGTGTTTGTATTCCAATCTTCCAGAATGTGATTGAATAGATCGACCGCCTTGCTTGAAAGCACCAATTGCTGAAGTTTGTACTGGTAACGGTCATTGAGGAGGGGTGCATTTATTCTTGTCTTGCATCTTCCGTAACAATGGTAGTATGGGTATTTCTTTGTTTTACCCTGGGAAAAGCTTCCGCAAATGTTTCTGTTACAAAGGGGACAGGCCAGGGTCCCCTTCAGAAAAAACATTGCTTTCAGGTCATCTTTTTTAGCGGTGACTTTCCTCCTTGTGGTGATGATGCGCTGTACCTCGGAAAACAGTACCTCGGAAATCAATGGATCGTGGATTCCCTTTACCATGTGCTGTTCCTGGGAATTGAGTTTTATTGGGATAAGGCCACAGTAGACCGGGTTGCGTATAAGCCTGAAGAAATGTGACCGAGAACATTTCAATCCCCTGTCGTCGGCCATCTTCCGGACATCCTCTACCCTATGGACATTCTTGGCAAGCTGGTGGAAGACCCACCTTATGATACCTGCCTCGGGTTGCTTCGGCACGATAATTTTTTTGCCGTCCGCCGCCGTCAGGTTGATGAAACCCATCGGGGCTTTGCTGGGATACCTGCCCATCTGTTTTGCCCTACGGATACCGTTTGCCGTGTTCATAGCCCTTCTGCTGTTTTCCGCTTCCGGTACTGAAAGATAAACGGCAAGCATGACCGTGCTTTCCGGCACCGAAAAATCTATGGGCTGATCAATGGCCATTGCCGTCGTTTTGTACTTTCGAAGCATGCCTATCATCTCGTATGCGTATTCGATGTTCCGGCTGAACCGGTCCCACTTGATGAACAGGATGTTCTTTTCTTCCTTTGATTTGCTTCTGACTGTTGTGATTAACTTTTTCCATTCGGGACGGTTGAAATTTTTTGCAGAAAAATCTTCACGGTAAATCCCCTTGACTTCTATATTGTTGTATTCACAATATTTTAGTAGCCGGTCCTCCTGTTCCGGTAGGGAATAACCTTTTCTTTTTTGTTCGTCCGTGCTGACGCGGACGTATAAATAGGCTGCTTTCATATAAATAATGCGTATATTTTATTCTCAATGTCGACATTTCTACAGATTTTAATCTACCTTAATATGTAAATAACAGAATCAACTTGCATCATTTTGAAAATTATTATAGCTTGTTTATATGAACTGACAGCGTTTTGAAACACTTTCATAAATAGTAGATTGTTCATCTAAATTGATATAATGCTTATATTTATAAAAACCTTTGAACCGATATGTATTAAACGTTTTTTTAATCTATAGAGGTAGTTATAACGAGCCTTATAGAACCCTATAAAACAATTTTAAAAGTATTCACGGAGAACATATAAGCCATTTTAAAGAAATACATAGTATGAACATCGTTTATGAGAAACCAACAATATCTAAGGGTACATCATCCGGTCCGCTAGCAATAGCCAATAAAGGCTTTCCATATAATGATATTGCCGATTCTCGTCGATTTGAAGAATTGCTTTACAGTATTTATAAAACGAAAATAGAAAACGATGCGTTTGGTCAATTTGACGATATCAGCTTGATGACAGGAGTCAGAGATCAGGGAAGAGATTGTGCCCTGGTACGGAACGGAAAGCCGTATGGTCTGATTCAGTGTAAAAAATACGATAAAAATTATGGGAAGAATGACTTGGGTATAGAAATAACCAAATTTGTTCTCTTCAGTATTTTAGAAAAGACCTTAATCCATGATCCATTAGATTTCACTTACTATATTGCTGTATCGAAAGGATTTACAGCAGATTGTATAGAATTTATAGATGATTTCAACAATTTAGCGCCGAATGATGACAACCTATCGGATTGGATTTCTAAAAACTTGAATGTACCAACACTATCTCCTTTAGTATTGGGTTTAGACTATGATGAAGTTAAGCAAGTCCTCGCTAAAATTAAAGTAAAAAAAATCACACCGCAGGATTTGGATAAGGATCTTAGCTCTCCAAGCTTTAGCCATCTGGCCCCATTATTCTTCGAGGTAAAAACCGTTACTGACAATACTAAGATCAATGAGCTGATAGCAAAGTTAGGATACAATTTAAGCGAAGAAGAAATAAGTAAAAAGCTAAAAGCGGGATCTGTAAGTTTGCATTCTGAAAAAAATAATTTCGACGACATAGAAGGCTCCCATCTTCCCAGAAAGGAAACAGATGAGTTGTATAACTGGATTGTCTCTGAAAAAAAAAGCAAAACCGAGGGTATTCAGAATGTATGCCTATTGGTAGGACAGGCAGGGTACGGTAAGACAGTTGTTTTAAAAGACTTATATGACAAATGCGATGTCAATGGAATACCAGTCTTAGGCTTGAAGGCGGACAAATTATATACCTATACTTTGGATGGGCTACAAAAAAGCTTGGGATTTCCGATTCCGGTCAATGACTTTATTGAATCGTGTAAAAATTACTATAAAAGAATCGTTGTTTTGATTGATCAAATAGATGCTCTTTCTCAATCAATGGCATCAGATCGTAACTACCTGAATGTATTTCGCAATTTCATCGACCACTTTGCCAAAGACAATGCTGTAAAAATAATAATATCCATAAGACCTTACGAGCTGTATTACGACCCATCTCTCCGGATATACAAAAACATGCCGACCTTTGAGTTAAAGCCTCTGAGTGAAAGCGAAGTGTTGTCAATTCTATCAAAAATCAATATCACAAAGGAAAGCATATCTCCTAAGTTGCTTGAACTTCTGAAGGTGCCAAATCATTTAAACATCTTTGTCCGTGTGGCAGCAGATGGAGAACTAAGTCTGCAAACAACATCGATTCAGAGTTTGTATTTAGAACTTTGGAACAAAAAGATTGTAAATATTCCTAACAGTGTTCCGATACAACGAGCCAACTTAAAAACTGTATTATACAAAATTGCAGACCAAATGTTCTCTTCGCAAAGAATCACAGTTTCTGCATTTAAGTTTGAAGACAACGAGAGCGAGATAAAATACCTTGAAAGTGAAAGATTGCTAAAAAGAGAAGGTAAACAGTTGCAGTTTTTTCATCAATCATTTTATGACTTTGTTTTTGCCAAGCAGTTTGTAGAAGGGACTAAAGATATCTTGGGGTACATAAAGAAATCCGAACAATCGATTCATATACGTCCTGCTTTAAAAATGATAATCTCTTATCTCAGAGATTATGATGAATCACAATATGAAGACGTAATAAAACAGGTTTTTCAAGACGAGGAAATATTATTCCACATTAAACACGTCCTGTTTTCTATATTGATTTCTCAAAACAATCCCTCGAAAACAGAAATAGATCTGGTATCTGGCTTGATTCATAAATCGATTCATTTGCAGCTTCTGTTCTTTGAATTAGCCAGTTTTAAAGTTTGGTTCGATTTGGCCCAAAAAGAGGGATTGCTGGAGGTATTGAAAAGCGAAACAATCAGAGACGTTGATTTCGCTGAGGATTTAATAGCTTATAGGAAAAAAGTAGCTTTCTTCTTTTTGAGAAACCATATCGTTAGGGACAATACTCCTGACGCTTGGCTGTTCTTGAAATCTGTACAAGATGATAAGGTTGTTCAAGACGTATTATTTTTAGTTGAAAATTGGAACAATCCAATATCTTACGAACTTTTTGAAAGGTGTAAAGGCTTTGAAACCACTGACCCTTTTGGGTTCTATCATGTATTGGACAGCATTGCAAAATGCAATGAAGATTATGCCATAGAAATACTTTCAAAACTACTCCCTCTGCATTTTGAAAAATCAAAATCCGACAGAGACTATGAGGAAAAAGAAGTGCTAAAAACACTGGCAAAAACGTGCCCACATAAATTATTTCCTGTTTTATATGATTGTATAGAGAAAGATCTACAGAAAGAAATCGAATATGACCAAGGTATTTTAAGAGACTGGAAGTATAACAACGTGGATTTAAATGATAGAGAAAATATATTTGGCTCAGAATATATCTATCAGCTTTTAGCAATCTGTCTGAAACGGACTGCAAAACAATTTCCAGAACATTTTATACCTTTTTCTAATAGCCATAAAAATTCCAGATATCAGGCTATATTACGACTGTTACTTTTTAGTCTATATGATAATGAAAAGCAACACTGTAATGAAGTGTTTAATATTTTTCAGACCCTATTCGAGTCTAGGTTAATAGGTCAAGATAGTGATTTAGACTTCGAATTGCGGAATCTGGTTGAACGTACATTTAATTACCTAGAGCCAACCCAAAAGGATTATGTAGTATCGCAAATAAAACAGTATAAAAATAGATATGAAATAGGTGCTCATGAGTACGGTGAACCGCGAAAGAAGCACTTCTATTCACATTGGGGGCTAGATAAATATTATTGGTTATTGAGGTTGCCAGCACAAGTAGTTACTGTCGACCAAGAACTCCGTCGTGCTTTACAAGAACTTACAAGGAGATTTGGGAATAGAAAAGAAACTCGAAGAAGTAGATCTGTTATGGCTGGAGTCGTGCGTAGTCCGATTAGTGCAGATGCACACAAATATATGACAAACAAGCAATGGTTAAAGGCATTTAAAAAATATAATGACAATCCATGGAGAAGAGGTGAAGATTTCTTGAAAGGAGGGCTGGATGAATTGGCATCGACATTTCATAAGGTTGTTCAGGAAAACCCATCAGATGAAAAGCTTGAGCTTATCGAGAGCATATTGGCCGACTCTTCAATAAATATAAAATATGCAATTTATGGGTTGTGGGGTTGGACTGAAAAGAGAAATGATTTCAAAGAAAGGACTTTACCATTGTTTAAAACGATCTTGAGGGAAGGGTATGGCTCGGATATAACGATTTGTATAGACATAGCTTCTCATCTTATCGGTGATGGCAATAACGACGAAGAATTAGTTAAATTCCTTGTGGATCGAGCGTTAGATTTTAAAAATTATAAAAAGAAAGTATTTCCAGATCATCAGAATGAAAAAACGACAACAATTAATGGATTGGTAACGGCGGGAATCAATACCGTTTTTGGATCTGCTGGACGAGCCTTGGTACATATCCAAGACAACGATTATGAGGACCTTATCTTTGATACAATCGAAGAGATTTTAATCTTAGGTCCCCCGGAGGCCCGAGCTGTATTATATTGGCGTTTTGCCTATTTGACACATTTGGATAAGAGAAAAGCAGATGAATTATTTGTCAGGAATATAAATTTGGAAGATGATATCCATGTTATTGCAGCATCTCTTTGGTCACTACAATATATGAGGAACAATGGACTTGATGTATTATCGAAGCCTTATGAAAAGTTGATTAATTCAAACTTAATGGGAAAAGATGACAGCTACTACCTGTTTTCCATTTTGTATGGTTCCTATCTTCATGATCAAACTGGTGCTCGAGATCTGCTGTTAAAGCATCTGTATTCTCATAAAAATATTTCTTCAAGAGCCATTGGAGACATTTTGAAATACTATTATGAGGTTCCAAATAGCAAACAGAAAAATGATCAGCTGTTAGCTCTGATTATTAAACAAATAAACGAAGATGACGAAGAGGATATGACCTTAAATTTCATCAATGTTGAACATGTTAAAATTGATGATATTCACGAATTCCTAGTACAGTATATATCATCACCAAAGTTTAAACTGTCAGAATATTTCATAGAATATTTAATCTATCAATGTGGTATATCTGTTCATATTGCAATTGACATATTCAACTTAGCTTTGGATAAACATACGCAAGCTGAAGCTACCCAACAAGCTTATTACCGCTCGGATGAGGCAGCGATAAAGTTTGTTGTTGGGGCTTATGATTGTTTGCATGGTAATGACGAAGATAGTAAAGCCAAAAGAAAGAGACTCCTTTTATCGTTTGACCAGATATTAAAAGACTACCGCTTAAGAAGAGGTGCTGATCATATTTTGGAAAGGATTATTTAATCATCAGTGGACGGTCAGTTACAAGTATAGAAAAAGTATCTGCCTTTTGGGAGGCCTTACAATAATTTAGGCGTGTCAATTGGTGTTTTAGCGGCACTATAATATTAGGTCGACCCATAATCGGGAAACTAATCTTCCCAAATAATACTTAGAGCCTTATCCTTATAAGGAATACAATGCTCATAAAAAACCCTTCCCGTGTCTCTGTCTTTGACATAGTTAAACCAATCCATCGCCCAAACCTGCTCAGTTTTGTATATGTCTCGTGTATTTGATTGCGTGAAGTATTCCCCCATAACTGTATTTACAGGTACATTCTTATCATTAAGTAGCCACTTATACGGGAAATCATCACTTTCCAATTTCCATTTAACTATTCCACGTTCTGCGTATACGATCATAATTGGATGATTGCCTATTTGGGCAAAACGGAATGCACAGGCTGTTCTGCTAACTTTATATTGAGTGCACAAATTGTCGATCAATTGAAAGCTGAACTTTTTTCTGAAAACATCTTGTTTAAATCTTGATTCAGGCATCAAAAGACAGGATGCAAAATAGTCTGCTTCCCTTTCGATGGAATTAAACTGTCTTCTATTGATTATCGAGGGATGCGGCTCTAATATTCCCTTTTTCAACCCTATTCGATGGGCATCTATAAAATAATGGCCCAATTCATGGGCCAGTGTAAACCGTCCTCTCTCGGTATCTTCTCTATTGCCATTATCTGTATTCAAATGGATGTAAAAGCGGTTGTCTGCGTAGACAGTCATTCCATCAAATGTTCCCTTATCATACGCATCGTAAAATAGCTCCAGCCCCTCATTATCTGCAATTCGATTTACAGGGGTGATTTTTTCTTCATACTGCAATGCAATATATTCGGCAAGGTCTTTAATATGATGTAAAGGCGTATTATTTATCATCCTTTCTGTGCTTTGCCTTCATTTTATCAATAACATGCTGAGGTAGATTATTTCCTTTTCTGGCGACCATGCGTAACTCTTCTATCTCTTCGCTCAAAGAATCTTCACTCGCAGATTTGATTTGCTGCAATTTTTGAAGCCCTCTTTTTACGATTTGTTCGGGAGTCTCCCAGTCTGCTGGATTTTCATTATCAACAGGGTTGAATAATTCAAATTCCTCAACCTCTTTCTCAGTCTCCGGAAAAAGCAATCCCTTCGACTGAAATAAATCGATTATCTTTTTTTTATTTGGCATGTTTCAGAGGTGTTAATTGAGTATGTTTTGAAAAGTATTCTACTATCTTTTTTTCACTTCGTTCTTTAATCTTTCTGATATTCACAGGTGTGGTATCGTATATTTTGCACAACATCTTTAAAACGTTAGATGGCGTTTTCTTGCCTTCTTCATAGTGTAGGTACAATGTTAGAAGAATATGCTTATCTCGTTCTGATAACATGTTTAACGCTTCATCCAATACCTTAAAATTCACATTGGCAAAAAGATCCTCTGCTAATTCATCGCTCTCAATCGCTGGTTCAGAACTTACCTCTTCCAACGAAACAGTTTCTTTATAATATTCGGCTAAAAGCCGTTTAAATTCATTTTTAGCGACTTTGGATAGCCAAGCTTTAAATCCCTTGTCATCAACCGCTTTCTCCGGAAAGGAAAAAATCAACGGGTTTTCGTACAGCTTATAGAATGTATTGTTTACCACAGTATTCAATATCTGTTCATCATAGATGCCACTGTTTTTCAATACAGATGAAACAACCGAATTTAAGAACTTACTGTAGCCATGGTACAAAGTTGTAAAGGCGGCTACAGCTGTATCTTCATCATTCGATTTTTCAGAAATGACCAGTAATATATTTTCAATTTCTTCTATTGTCATCTATGCAAATGTAAATACATAATAAAATTCCGTGACAAATTACAAAATTAATCCTTATGTCACGCTTTTCCCTTTATACTTACGAAGCACATTTTGTTTCGGGGTAAATCCTTTACACCAATAAGTTAAAGGAATATGTTCAGTATAATTTGTATTAAGATGGCAACAAACCCACCAAAAGACAATGCAAGGAAAGGAGCTGTTAGAGAGCGCTCTCAGACCTATAACCCGAAAACGGATTCATGGGTAAAACGTGACACCAATACTGGTAAATTCATGGATATGAAAACCTCTGACAGCAAGCCATTCAAAGGGGTACGTAAAGAAAAATAATCTTTAATTGCTCTCGGGCACTAAAAAACGAAAGGGGGGTGAAACGCCCCTTTATTTAAAAACTAAATTCTAAAGCCTATGGCAGAGATTTTTACATCAGTAGTGGCATTAATGAAGCCAATTCTTACAAAAGGAGCAACGATTGCGTGGGAAAACCGCAATCATTTAAAAGTATTTTTCAAGACGAAGTATGGAAAATATAAAAATAAGGACATCCGCTTTTCAATGAGTGGTCTGTATAAAATTCAGATACCTGACACCAACAAATACCTATTGGTGTTAAATCGTAGGATTGAGAATCAACTTCAGCCGGTAGGCGGTGCTTATAAGCGGTATGGTGACGATAGTCTGTTTAATAAATGGGGATATAGGCCTGATAATTCTAAAAATGGTCTTAATGTAGACCAAAAAAGCTCTTCAGACTTGCGTTTTACGGTTAAAGGGAAAAATGTAATCGATGTGTTAAACTGGTTTGAAGCAGGTGGAGAAAGGGAAACGGAGCCTCGAAGGGAGTTCAAAGAGGAACTACTGGATACGGGTATTCTCGATCCTCAAATTTTCCAGCACTTCAACCACAAGCATATAAGAAGATACTCAAAGAACTTATCCTGGAGCGATTACTTCAGTTGTTATGAGATCTTGACGTTCGATGTCTTTGAATTATTGCCGAACGAGGAACAGAAGAAAGCACTTATTGACCTTTCCAAACAAGAGAATGACCTATCTCAGGGATATGCGATCGTAAGCTGTGATGATATAGAACAACTAAGGTTAATGAGTGGAGATAAGCAAATTGCTCGTATAGGGCAACATACCAAATTATTAATTAACAAAGATTTTTAGCGATGATAGACATATTTGACAACTATATTCTCCAAAGAGAAGAACTTTTGGCAAGAATTGCCCAAGAATTACAACTAGACAAAACCAGGCTGGAGCGTATGGAGTCGGCTTATAATGCTGTTGCGGAACTGCTGAAAAAAGATGAAGAATTTTTTGATGGCCTTATAATAGAGGTGTACGCCCAAGGCTCCAAACGAATCGGGACAACTGTACGCCCTATTAATGAGGAAGATTTTGATTTGGATGTAGTACTCCATATCTACGATCCGTATTATAATCATACTCCAGAGCAAATTTACAACGCTCTAGTAAAGGCTCTTGAAAAGAATGGTTATTATAAATCTATTATGGAGAAGAAAAAAAGATGTGTTCGCTTAAACTATAAAAGCGACTTTCACATGGATATTTTACCTGCTTGTATGCCCAATCATTTTGAAAAAGAAGCAATAAAAATTCCGGAAAAGGCACTCAGAAACTGGTCATCCGGAAACCCAAAAGGATTTTCCGGTTGGTTTTCAGGAATTGCCAATTCTGTAAAAGAACCGATGTTGAGAAAATATGCAGATGTCTTATTAAAGGCTCAAATAGAAACAGAGGAATTACCTAAAGAATTGTATCTGAAAACCCCTTTACAAAGGGCAGTTCAATTGTTGAAAAGATATCGGGATGTCTATTTCCAAAATCGGGATTACAGAGTTTCCAGTGTAGTCATCACAACTCTTACTGCACAATTTTATCAGGGTGAAGGCTCTATTTTTGATGCCATCGATAACATCGTGACGAGAATAAAGACCAATTATTCTGAAACTGTAAGCAAAGGATACAAGTTTAAAGTCCTGAACCCTGTAAATAGTGAAGAGGATTTTACTGATTCTTGGACGAGTAACCATTATGAAAGCTTCTACAGTTTTATTGCTGACTTCTACAAAAAATGGCAAAACTTGAAAAATTCTTTTGAAACTAGTAAGGAAGACTACATTGAGCTATTCGGAGAAGGGATCTATAAGAAATCATTGAACGAGCAATTTAGAAGGTTCTCAAAATCGACCAATAATCCACTTATTAAATCAAGTGGGCTAATTGTTGGCGGAACGGCTTACACAAATGCAAAAGGCAATATCAACACGGACACAGGATTAAAAAATGGAGCTCATCACAATTTTGGAGGAGAGTATTAGGAAAGAGCATCAGAAAGACTGGTATATTTTTCTCAGTGTTCAAAAGTTCCTGGTAGAAAAATATTTCGATTGGTTGGAACTGGGTGTTAATTGCAAGTCAAAATCTTTGATAGGTAAAGGAGTGTTAAAAATTGGGGGAAAGGACTACAATGTGTCGCTCTCATATTCTCCATTTCATAACCACAGATATGATAGAATATATATAGATGATAAGACTATTAAATACCATAAAGAAATCCATTTGTACGGAGATCTTTCCCTGTGTTTGTATCATCCCGTGATTGATAAGCCAGCATTTCAAATCATACCTCTTTTTAAAATTATTCCGTGGATAAGTGAATGGATTGTTTTTTATGAACAGTGGAAGAAATACGGAGTTTGGTTAGGTAAAGAGATTAAGCATTAATTTTTACAAAATTTTATTGATTTTTTGGTAAAGCTATCATTGTATAACGAAGTGAATAGAGTTTTATATTATGGAAGGAATAACGTATTATATTTATATCCTGCAGTTGGCTCATGGAGGCTATTATGTCGGGTGTACCAAAAACATCGAGAACAGGTTAGCCGTACATTTTAGGAGTGGCGGGTCTGTCGCCACAAAAGAGATCAAGGCTGTTTGTATTGATCGCATTTACACTCTCGTAGACTATAAAATCGGGGGGCTGTATGCTCATGCGTTTGCTGAAATCTTTATAGCTTGTCGGTATTGCGATATTTTTGGACATCACCTCGTGCGAGGAGCAAAACATGGCAAAGGTTGGGATGACAGCGTGAGCCCGAACGGCTTAAAAATAATCAACCAAGTTAGGGCTCTTGCAAAGAGTGAAGAAGGTATAAAGCTGATGCAAAGAATCAGACCTTACCATTTTTCTGCCCATTCTTACTGGGTTGGTAAAATGAATATAAACCCATCCACTTTTGATCTTAGTATTGCCCCGTTACCATAGAAAGCTCCGCAATATAAATACTCAAGGTTTTTCAATTAGCTGATCCTTCCTAAACGTTTGTGTTGCACATGGCATAATACGCAAATTTGGTCTTGGTTTTTGATTTTTTATAATTGCGAAAAAAGCATGTTGGGAAATAGTGAAACCGGTAATTAGAATGCTTAACAGGTTGAATTATTAAGGTGTTTGTTAGCGTTTAAAATGGCCTCGCATTCATCTAATAAGGTTGACATTGTAGTCCGCACCCTACCACTGTTTAAAACCCTTTCATCAAAACTTTGGTTTCTTTCGTGTTCTATCCCTGTTGTCGATTGCCTTATAAACGGTAGAATCCTTATGAAGAATCTTTCCTAAAGCCTCTAAAACTCTTGTTAGATTTCCAAAGCATTGCCCTTGTCTCTGGGTGTTTAATCGCTGTCATTTTATTGTATGTCTTTGTTATATTTGTTAAATTGGAGGTTTTGGCCGATTTTAGAAAAAATAAAAATTGAAACAACGAGATATTTTACAGTTTTGGAGGGATGTTGAAATCTTTGACCTTCCCGATTTTAATGAAGATGCTTCACCTTTGACAAGCGGCAACCAATTACCTTGGCTGGCACAGCACCGCCCTGCAAAAAAACACTATATATGGCGTTACACGCTGATCTTTGGAAAAATCGAAAAGAAACAGATCATTGATCATCTCAACACCCTACTGAGAATAGACGTTACCAATGATTGGGAGGAACCGGTACGGGGATACAGCTGTTTTTCGGCATTGATACTGGATGAGGAAGGCTGTCCTCAACAAGACAGTTATGTTACGGCAAGCTATACCTTTGGCATCCATGCCCTGGAAAAGAAAAAAGAACTTTCTTCTGTGTCCGAAGCTTTGGAGCGGGCGAGGGAAGATTTTTTGGAACGATACAATATTCCAAGGGACACTTCCGAAGAATATGAAGAAACAACGAAAGGAGAAGTTGTTTACCATGAACACCTGAAAAGAGAGATAAACTATTTAAAAGAACTCAATCCCTGGTGGAAAGAAGATATCAGGATTTTTGTTTTGATGGAAGAGGTACCCAAAGACAGCGAGCCTAATTCGGGATTCCTGAACAGCTTCTATCTGGACGATTTGAACCACCTGTCTTCCCTTGAAGAAAAAAAGTTTGGGATTGCCCTCCAAAACTACCTGACTTTAAAACCGTCCGAGAAGCAGCGAAAAGACTTGATTCAAAACAAACAACTACTTTTTGAAACGATAGCACCCAACTTGATAACATCTGGCAGGTGGCCATCCAAAACGGAATATGGCTTGTACGCTGCCCAGATCGGTGCTGTCAATACCATTTTTGCAAACTTACGGAACGGAGAGGGATTGCAGGGGGTAAACGGCCCACCGGGTACCGGAAAAACAACCTTGCTGCTCGATGTCATTGCAGAGATTATCGTGGATCGGGCAAAGGCAATTTCAGCGCTAGGGTGTAACGATATATTTGAAAAAGGGTATACAAAAATTGAAAAGGAATCCGGCTACACCCAATATACGTATAGTCTTGCCTCCACGTTAAAAAGAAACTTCGGTATTGTAGTTGCCAGCAACAACAACGCTGCTGTGGAGAATATCAGCAAGGAACTTCCGCTCAAGAGCAAGATTGATATATCCGTATTTCCGGAGGCCGATTATTTTTCGGAATGTGCGGAGACTATTATCGATGAGGAAAGTTGGGGCGTATTGGCCGCAGCATTAGGAAATTCCAAAAATAGGAACGCGTTCAGAAAAGCATTCTGGCAATCCGACAAGGATAAAGATACCCTTGGATTCAATGAGTTGCTGCACGCTGTTTACAAGGACTCTGAAAATGATGATGTAGACAAATATCGCGAATTATTCGAGCAATACGATCAAACCTTCCACTCTTTGCTCCAAGAATTTGCCAAATTTAGGAAAGCTGCCGACTTGTTTCATGGGCAACTGCCTTTGTATATCGAGAACAAAAAGAAAGAATCAGGACTTGAGCATGAACGGAGAGAACTAACAGAAAAGCTGTCCCGGCTATCGGCAGAAAGACAACCTATCGCTGAAAAAGAAGAGCGAACTAAAAAGGATGCCGACCGGGTAACATCCCTCTTACATCTCCATACCCAACGTAAACCCTCTTTTTTCTTTTTTCAAAAACTCTTTAACACGGATAGTTTCCGGAAATGGAACACCGAAGCGGAAGAAATACTGACAGGATTAAAGAATGTAAATGCTGAACTGGCAAAGATCAGAAAGGAACTTGATGAAAACAATAAGGCCATCCACTCCCTGCAATCAAGGCAAAGGGAGTGTAATGCTTCATTATCCAAGTTGGCGTCTTTTTTTGCCGAATATGAAAGCTTAGCAACAACATTAACTGAAAAATATGGAATAACTACCAAAAACCTGTTTAACATCGATTTCTATCAAAAAGAGCTGTTCGATGTCCATCTTCTCAATCCCTACCATTCACCGAAAATTGCCAAGTTAAGAAGTGATATATTCATCGCTGCACTGCAATTGCACCGTGCTGCCATTCTTGTAAATGCCAAAAAGATCAGGAACAACTTGACAGCCTATTTTGAGATGACGGCCGGGTGGGTCAAAGTAGATAAAGCTATTGCGCAAAACCTGTGGGACACCTTTTTCCTTTGCGTTCCTGTCGTGTCCACTACCTTAGCATCGGCAAGCAGGCTTTTCCCCAATACAGGCAAACAGCAGATCGGCTGGCTGCTGATCGACGAGGCAGGCCAGGCGACCCCACAGTCGGCGGCCGGATTGATACACCGTGCCAAACGATGCATTATCGTCGGAGATCCGTTACAGGTAGAGCCCGTAGTTACAATTCCGGAAAAATTGGTTTCAAAGCTCAGAAATGAGCATACTGTCGAGGTGGATTGGTCGCCCTGTAAGGTATCCGTACAGCAATTGGCAGACAGGGTGTCTCGATGGGGAACATATATGGATGTTGGAGACCTGGATGAGAAGATATGGACAGGTTTCCCGTTGAGAACCCATAGGCGTTGTGACGATCCCATGTTTTCCATTGCCAATGAAATTGCCTATGGCAACCAAATGGTAAAAGCCATCAACACCAACTCCAAAGAACCATTTATCGGAACATCGCGTTGGTTTGATATCAATACCGAACCTACGCTTATCAACAGGCATGTGGTGAAAGAAGAAATCGATTTTTTGATCCAAAAGATTTCCGAATTGCGAGGAACGGGGTATGCAAGCGATATTTACGTAATTTCTCCCTTCAAATCCATTGCTTCGTACTGCAGTGAGCGGTTGAAAAGTCAAAAGAAAGTATCTTCCGGAACTATACACAAATTTCAGGGCAAAGAGGCCGATATTGTTTTTCTGGTACTGGGGAGTAATCCCAAATCTGCTGGAGCGAGAAACTGGGCTTCCCAGAAGCCAAATATGTTGAATGTGGCATTGACCAGGGCCAAGAAGCGCTTCTATGTCATCGGCAATAAAAGGCTATGGGCATCCTGCCGTTATTTTAACACGATGGCTAAAGTATTGGAATAAGGTCTTAAAAGAAGATTATGAAGAAGTGGCCTGTTTTGCTGTAACTGAGATATAATAACATGTTTCACATTTAATATCGCATTATAATTATCACAGATAAAGTTCGACATGGTTTCAAAATCATCAATGAGATTACACTTTCTAAAACTTCCCCTACTGCTCTTTAGGATCTCACTATCAGAGCTTTAGTTTGTTTTGTTTTTTACGCCTATTTTCCATTGTCTTGTATACGGCAGAATCTTCGTGAAGAATCCTTCCTAGAACCTCTAAAAACTGCGTAAGTGCTTCAAAGAATCTCCCAGGTAGGCTACAAATCTTAAAATCAAAACCTTTCATTTTTTTGTCTGGAATGTAGCGAATAGCTATATTTATTCGTTTGGTGTTATACATGAATAACATAACGGACTAACCAAATGAACGCATCTCGTCTTTTACTAGTTATGGTAGTCGCCTACACTTTCCTCGGCTGCCAAAAGAACGGTATTTCCGATTTGGATAATATCCTTTCGGACTTGACAAACACCCAGTGGCAGATTGAGAACGTTAGGGTTAAGGCAACCAATAACGTAGATTCCTATCCAAAAAACCTAAATCCATTTGAGATATCTTTTCAATCCGAAGGGGAATTTGGTATACGAGGTGGATGCAATTATCACTATGGAAACTACAGTACCGGCAAAGGGAATACAATCAAGTTTTCTGACCTAGGCCCCGGAACTTATCTCTATTGCCCTGAATTGATTGATTGGGAATTGCTTATTGTCTGGGGCTTGGAAAAGGCTTCAACCTATAAGAGTAATGGTGCTCGACTAGCCATTGAAGACGAGCGTCATGTTTTTTATTTCCAAAGAGTACCGTAGGCGAATCCCCACAGCACTATACGATATTTTCCTAGTCATCACTTAGCCGAATCATCCTAATCGATCAGCTTCTTTGGTCTTTGGTTCGATGGGAGCGTTATCCGGAAATAGGTCGTATTTAACCCCGCCTCAGATAAAAGAAACCAAAAAAACTTGGCAAAAATAAAATATCTTATATTTTCGCATAATTGATTATGTAATTAATTATATAGATATGACTATTTTTGAACGAACGGGCAAAATGGCATTGGGTAGTAGGTTGCGGCTGTTGACGGCTAAAATGACCGATGACGCGGCACAAATCTATAAGCTGTATGAGGTGGATTTTTCGCCTAAATGGTTTCCAGTATTCTTTGTGCTGTCAACAGACGGTGAAAATACCATTACCGAAATCGCCAACGAAATCGGGCATTCCCAGCCATCCGTTACGACGATTATCAAGGAAATGGAGAAAGCAGAATTGGTCAAAAGCAACCTTAAATCAACCGACAAGCGTAGAAATGTGGTCGGGTTGACCGCGAAAGGAAAGGCGCTCGCCGCAAAACTAACAACACAATATGCTGATGTGGAAGCCGCCGTTGAGAAAATCCATAGCGAAGCGACACACAACCTTTGGGAGGCTATCGCCGAATGGGAATTTTTATTGGAACAAAAATCGTTGCTGAAGCGGGTACAGGAACAAAAGAAACTGCGAGAAAGCAAGGATGTCCAAATTGTGTCTTATGAGCCACAATACCGATCTGCCTTTAAGTCGCTCAATGTCGAATGGATTTCGCGATACTTTGAAATGGAAGAAGCAGATTACAAAGCATTGGACCATCCCGAAGCGTACATTTTAAGCAATGGTGGAAAAATATTGGTGGCACTTTATAACGATGAGCCCGTTGGCGTTTGCGCCTTAATGAAGATGGATGACCCTGAATATGATTTCGAAATGGCAAAAATGGCCGTTTCCCCAAAAGCGCAAGGAAAAAATATTGGCTGGCTACTTGGCCAAGCGATCATCCGTGCGGCAAAAGAATTGGGTGCTTCAAAAATCTATTTGGAAAGCAACACCGTTCTAAAACCCGCGATCAACTTATATTACAAGATGGGATTTCAAAAAATAGTAGGGCACTCATCCCCCTACAAGCGGGTTAATATCCAAATGGAATTAGACCTGAATAATCTAACTAGCAAATAATGCCTTGCAATTATTGGTGTTTGGACGCTACGGGTAGTAACTATAAGACATTGACTATGACATTTCCGGTCTTCTGGCCAGTCTCCACATAACGGTGGGCCTCCACGATTTCATCCAAGGTATAACGCCTGTCAATTACCGGCCGAAACAACCCTTGCTGTGCTAGGTCGCGCAGGTAAACCAAATCGTCCTTACGCATCACGGGCAATGGGAATAATACACGTTTACCACCAAACAAAGGAGTCGTCAAGGCCAACCTGATATTCTCAGACCCTTTTCCTAACTCCGTCGATATGTAAATCCCCTTTGGCTTCATCAGCGGCTTACACATGCCAAACGAACTTTTTCCCACGGCATCGAAGACAAAATCAAAACGGTGCGGGGTCCGGGTGAAATCTTGTGTCTGGTAGTCAATCACCTCGTCGGCTCCAAGTGATTTCACCAGTTCGACATTTTTGGTATTGCCCACCGCGACCACGTAAGCCCCAACATGCTTGAGTAGCTGAACGGCTGCAGAACCTATCGCACCGGTAGCGCCGTATAACAATACGTTGTCTCCATCCTTTATTTTAGCAGCACGTATATCACAGCGTGCGTAATGACTTCCTTCCGTCAATGCAGCGGCGACCTCAAAGTCCATCCCCTCTGGCATTAAGGCAAGCGCCTTGTTTTCCCGTATGGTTTTGTATTCTGCATGTCCGCCAAAACGATCATCGTCGTAACCAAAGACCCGATCCCCCACCTTAAAACTGCTCACATCATTCCCGATTGATTCGACCACCCCAGCAAATTCACAACCCAACACCTTGTTCCGGGGCCTGAACAGCCCGCTGAAGAATCGTGAAACGAAGTATTGAGCGCTCCTGAACCCACAATCTGTGCGGTTGACCGTTGTGGCATGAACCCTGATAAGCACCTCGTCGTTACGGGGTGATGGTGTGGGGATTTCCGCGAGGCGCACCACATCCGGTCCACCATAGCGAGTGTAAACTGCCGCCTTCACAACGATTTTTCTTTCAACAACAAAAGTGGAATTTCCGTCTTCCCCGTAAGCCGCCTGCTCACACTGCGATGGAATAGCCCCTCGAAAAACCCGTAAGATTTCGGCACGGAAATTACTAGACCTGCTTCTTCCTCTTCCGCAAAATCGGCAATCTCCTCCGCGATATCGTCTCCTTCCTCATAATGGTATTCAGGCGTGAAAACATCCAGCAATTCATGCATTTTATACTGTTCGGGGATCGAATCTAGATTGAATCGTTTGCCTTCCAGCGCAACGTTCAGTACCAACAGCTTGGCACCCAGCTTTTCCAGCCACCAGCCGATATCGGATACCGGGGTACTTCGCGTCACCTGTTTCAGGTCACAGGCAAAGACAATCTTTTCGATAGGTGCAAATTCAACCTTTTTTGGAACAATCAATAAAGGCACAGGACAGGATATGGCCAGATTCACCGTATTGCTACCCATCAAAAACTTCTCCAATCCACTCTTGCCCGTAGTACCCACCACGACCAGACCGGCCCGCCATTGTTCAGCAAGCTGTTCGACCCCAAACTCCAATGGTATCCCATTGGCGACCAGTTCAATGGTAATCCCACTATCCGCTCCCAAGATCAAGCCTACCTCATTTTTTACGATCTCAAGCGCCTGCAAACTCCCCTCATGCGCCAATGTCGTATCTATTTCAGCAACGGGTACATCCGTAGCCACCGGAGCATTGTCATAGGAGTGGTAAAGCACGATGTGCTTGGTGCCGATCGCCCTAGCTAGTTCTGCCGCATACCGTGCGGCATTCAGCGATGATTCCGAAAAATCGGTGGTAATGATAATGGTCTTCATGATGCAAATAGATTTTATCATGATGAAGTTAAGGCTATTTGCGGAGGATCGCAATTCGGGAAGGCGGATTTAATCGTAATTTAATACAATCTACATATCTGCATGGCAAAATGGACTGGTTTCAACCATTTTATGCCCTTGACATGTGTTCTTTTCTGAAGCGCAAGGGCAGGGGCAAACGGCCTTGGTCAGGCAAGCGCTAAAGCAATAATCCCGCCACCTCTTTCCAGTTATTTACCCGCTCGTAACCATTAACGAGCAGATTGTGGGGAGAGGAAAAAAGGATACTTCGTCCGCCGAAGGGCGCTAGGTTCCTGATGCGATCATCGATTAACACATCTGCAGCGATAATCTTGTCGCCCGTAAACAGGATATTTTTCCAATGGATGAACGGGAAATGATCCGCTAACCAATCAAATTTATCTTCCAACGAATTCCGGAATTCCATCGCAGCAGAAACTATGTATACTTGGTAACGATCGGTCAATGCCTTGACCGTGTCAATCGCATCGGGCATGGGCGGGATGTCGCGGAAAAAACCTTTTTGGTTGGCGTATATCTCCCATTGTCCGTTGAGTTCCTCGGGTAGGTTCTCGTGCAATTCCTTGCCCGGTTCTTGATGGATGTCCATCGGGATACCGAAATCCCGGTGATAGAGGGTCAAAAATTTGTGGTGGGTATCAGCGAGCACCTCGTCCATGTCAATGGCAAGGCGTGGTTTTTCATTATTCATATACACAAAAATAGTCTTTTTGTAGCGATCCAACAACCATTCTTTATTCCCCGGCGGCGATAATCTCCCGGATAGCCTGTTCCACAGGGGTCGCCGTTAACCCAAACGCTTGTTCGATCTCGCTGCTGTCAAAGAAGTAATCATATTGGTACTGATAGCTCATTTCTTCCAACTCGCGCATGAGCGGTACAAAAACACCCGCAAGCTTGAGCATCCATCGTTTCAGCACAAACACCCTGGGTTTAGTATGGAGTGCTTCGGCCAATAGCGCCACCCAGTCTTGTCCGGCGAGCTTGTCTTTGGCCGTAGGCAAATGCCACACCCGCCCGTAAGCTTCCGTGCTGTTTCCCAGTACCGCAACGGCTTTGGCCACATCTGGCGTATAAGTAAAACTATGCACCTTGGTCGCATCACATTGCCACAATGCAGCTTTTCCTTTTTTGAGATTGTTGTACACCAGTTCGAGTAAAATACTGTTACGGATACCTGGGCCATAAAAGTCTGCCGACCGTGCGATAAGTGCGTGTAATTCGCCTTTAGCCACCGCTGCCATCAGCAGATCGATTACCTGTTTGCGAACCTTACCCTTTTTGCTCACCGGGCCGATGGTCGATTGTTCTGTCATGTGATATAATGCCTCGGGTGTATAGCAATACACATTATCAACGAAGACCAATTTAGTGCCATGTGCGCTACAGGCAGCGATGACATGCTGCATCAGACGAGGCCAATCACGTTGCCAGCGCTTGCTACTGTAAGGTAGCCCCACGCATAGGTAAGCTACGGCTGATCCGGCTACGGCGCGATGCACCTCATCAGCTTGCAGCAAATCTGCGGTAAAAAGGTCGTCATCTGCGTTCACGCTTTTCGGGTTACGACCTACAATGCGCACGTGCTTACCATGAATTTCCCTTAAGCTTCTTGCTAATGGGGTGCCGATAGCACCGCCTGCTCCTAATATTGTATGCATAATCCTCGTTTTTGTTAGTGCAAAGTTGAGGGAAATAACCGCTGAAAATTAAGAAATGGGCAACTTATCCACGCGCACACCCAAGAGTGCGTTGCGCCATCCTCAAAGGTAACGATTTAAATCAATGGTTCAGAAGTGCTTTTTTGCAGTATTTCAATACCAACTGCTGGAAAACACCTTCATCCGCATCGTCAAATTGGGCTTGAATGGGTATCATATACACGGGTAAGTCTGCCAAAAGGCTTGCAAGCTGAGGGGCTGCCAGTCGCTGGGCGTCTTTTTCTGTGGTGATGACCAGTTTCTGCGGATTGGCTATTTCATTAAACCGTTTGATGACCTGCTGCACATCTTTGGACGTATATTGGTGGTGATCGGGGTAGCGCAATAGGATGACTTCACCGACCTGTGGGGTGACGTAATCCTGAAATGGGATTGGGTTAGCGATACCCGTAACCATCAGCACAGAAAGTGTGGGGTGGAGCGTTATGGTTTTGTCTTGCGCTTCGCTAGGTACGATAGGTGATAACGGGCCATAGCCAATGCTGGAAAACAACACGGGTACCCGTTGTGTTACGGCAAGTTTTTGGCGGATACGCGCTTTGTCATGTGCGGCGGCCGATGCCGGTGTTTTGGTCACCACCATGACGTCGGCTCGCCGTCGTTCTTGGAAGCAATCGCGGTAATTGCCTGCGGGAAGTAGCCATCGGGGCCGCTGCATCGCTTGGTAATCAAACAATAGGATAGCCAATCCCGGCCGCAACGCACGATGCTGGAAAGCATCGTCTAATATGACGGCTTCATGGCCTTCTTGGATGAGTCGTGCTACACCCTTCACCCGGTCTTCACCCACCACTACGGTGATGTCGGGAAACTTGCGTTTGAATTGCAGGGGCTCGTCGCCGCAATCCATGGCTGTATCGCTGGTTCTTACTTCCAGAAAGCCTCGAGTAGCACGGCCATATCCCCGGCTTAATGTGGCAAGTTTATAATGTGATGCCAACAAACGAATGAGGTATTCAGTCATCGGGCTTTTCCCAGTACCCCCCACCGCGAGGTTGCCCACCACGATGACAGGATGATGGCTGAACCCCACACTTTTTAACCAACCCAAATCGTAAAAACGGTTACGTATCCATATAGCGAGGCCATACAGCAAAGAAAAAGGCAACAGTAGCAATCGGAGGTAAGCCATGCTTGGCAAACATCGACAAACTTGCTTTTATATGCAACAAAAAAAGCACATGCCACATCGAATCGGTATGTATCGATGCAACGAGCCGCCCGAATGGCGGAAGGTGATCTATGAGCTGTCCTACGTTCTCTTTTCTCGCATTTGTTGGTCAACCGAATATGGCCCCGACCCCACGATGAAAAAAACGAACAGCAGCACCAACACGGCGATGGATATCCACAGTTCGGAGTTGAGGAATGTAAACCCACGGGTAATGTTGACGAAGAAAACAGCACCGATCAGGATAGGTAATTGAAAAGCAACCGCCACCCGGGTAAGCAGGCCAATGGCAATGAGTATACCGCCGACCAAGTGGGCAAACGCCACATAGTGTACCGCCCCCCAAGTATAGATCTGAATACGGGTTTCTTCAATCAACTGCCTTAGCGCTCCCGTATCTGCAAGAAAAGTAACGCCTTTTAGAAAAATGACAATCCCCAATGCGATACGCAGGATATCTAGCCACCGGGGGTGATGGGTGTCGCCCCAATGTTCCACTCTTTGGATGAGATTCATAAACTAACCTCCTTTCAGGTGATGAATTGGTCGTTTTGTTATGATTAAAGCTAGGTAATTTTAATGGGAATTCCAAATGCAAACAGGTTGAAACGACCATAACGGGGTAAGGAAGCATCCATACCCAAAGGGTTTGTAACAAAAAAACCTGTTCCCACCAAGTGGAAACAGGCCTTCTATCTACGGGAAAAAAGAACCCGAACGGATTATTTTTTAATGTACATTACTTCCTTTACACCCTTGACCACTCGTGTCACGCTAGGAAGCGCGGCTTGGAGCAATGTCGGCGCATAAGGCAGCGGAACGTCTGCGGAGGTAATGCGTACTACCGGAGCATCAAGGTAATCAAATGCTTCACGTTGTACTTTATAAGCGATCTCGGAAGAGATGGAGGCCAATGGCCACGCTTCTTCCACCACCACCAAGCGATTCGTTTTCTTGACGGAGTTAATGATCGCATCGTAATCAATCGGTCGTACGGTACGCAAGTCGATCAGGTCTACGTCGATGCCCTCTTTGGTCAGCTCTTCCACGGCCGGTTGGACAACGCGGGAAAGCATCTTCCCGAACGTAACGACAGTGACGTCATTACCTTCTTTTACCGTATGGGCTTTGCCCAATTCGAGGTAGTATTCTTCTTCCGGTACTTGCCCCTTATCACCATACATCACCTCGGATTCCATAAAAATAACTGGATCGGGATCGATGATGGATTGTTTCAATAACCCTTTGGCATCATAAGGAGTGGAAGGCACCACCACTTTAAGGCCAGGGGTGTTGGCATACCAATTTTCAAAATTCTGGGAGTGTTGGGCAGCCAATTGACCTGCATTTCCCGTTGGCCCACGAAATACAATGGGGATCGGGAATTGCCCTCCACTCATGGAGTACATTTTGGCCGCTGAATTGATCACTTGGTCGATCGCAACTAATGAAAAGTTAAACGTCATGAACTCAATGATGGGTTTCAGGCCATTCATGGCGGCACCGACACCGATACCGGCAAAGCCAAGTTCCGCGATGGGCGTGTCGATAATCCGTTTGGGGCCAAACTCGTCAAGCATGCCCTGACTGACTTTGTACGCGCCGTTATATTCGGCTACTTCCTCACCCATCAGGAATATCTTTTCATCCTTACGCATTTCTTCGTTCATTGCCTCACGAAGTGCTTCTCTGAATTGTATTTCTCTCATTAGTTTAGTACTCGTATCAAAAATTTTCAAAACGCAAACCTACTACAAAAAATTGACATTTTTTGCCCCCGTCTTGTCAAATTTTTGATAGGCCTCGAAGGGTGTCAATACATGGGGTTTCCGCGCCGATTAGCGTATTTGGTGCTGCTGCCAACGGGTGAAATCGAGCAGCCACCGGTTCAGGTGCTCGATTGCCAATGGGATTTGCCAATTTTCGCGGTTGCGTCGTTCCACATAATTGGAAATGGCACGTATTTGGAGGGCCGGAATCCCGGCCTGATCGGCGACATAGCATACGGCTGCCCCTTCCATGCTTTCTGTATCGGGATGGAGGCGGTTTACGACCGCACTTATCGATTCTTCATGGCCATGCACGGTATTGACCGTGATGCCTTTGCAGCACCGCAGCCCTTTGGCGGCCGGATGATCAGCAATGCCATGGAAGGTATGGGGGGCTAAACCGATGGTCGCGCTGTCTACAAATCGTTCCCCGTCTTCTATGCCCAATTCGGCAAGCGTATCTTGGTATACACAGACCACTTCGCCAAGGGCGATGGCCCTATCAAAGCTGCCGGCAACCCCCACATTGAGTAGCAGGCTGTATGGTTTTTCAGCGACCCGCTGTCCGATGGCGAAAGCCGTTGCGACCATGCCCACACCGGTGACCAATAGGTCTATGCCTGCCCGTTGCTGTTCGGGCAGTTGGATGAAAGGTAAAACCTCTTTTTCAGTAGCAGAGACGACTAGGATATCCATACGTGTATTGGTGGCTAATATACGCTGATTTGCATATCCCTGCAACTTTGCCTAAGTTTGCCTTGCTTTAAAATTAGACATGAACGAACAGACAAAAGCTATCCGCGAACAGGCCGACCGTTCTTCGCACAGGGAGCATGCCGTACCGATGTACCTGACTTCCAGCTTTATTTTTGACAGTGCAGAACAGGGGCGTGCGATCTTTGCCGAAGAAGAAGAAGGGAATGTATACTCGCGGTATTCCAATCCGAATACCACGGAGTTTATCAACAAGGTGTGTGCGATGGAAGGCGCGGAAGCCGGGTTGGCTTTTTCATCGGGGATGGCTGCGGTGTTTGCGTCGTTTGCGGCACTGCTCAAAAGCGGTGATCATATCGTGTCATGCCGAGCTATTTTTGGTTCTACCCACCAGTTGTTTACCAAACTATTTCCCCGTTGGGGCATTACCACTACTTACGTGGATGCCTCCAAGCCGGAAGACTGGGAAAAGGCTATCCAACCGAATACACGGATGATTTTTTTGGAAACCCCTTCCAATCCGGGATTGGAATTGGTCGACTTGGAGTGGTTGGGTAAATTCAAGGAAAAGTACCCCCATATCATTTTGAATGTGGACAATTGTTTTGCCACTCCTTATCTGCAAAAGCCCATCCCATACGGATTTGATCTCGTGAGCCACTCGGCTACCAAATACATGGACGGACAGGGCCGCGTATTGGGTGGCATCGTGGTTGGGAAAAAAGCATTGATCGATGAGTTGATGTTTTTTATTCGCCATACCGGCCCCTCCCTGTCGCCATTCAACGCCTGGATACTCTCCAAAAGCTTGGAAACATTGGGGCTGCGCATGGATCGCCATAGCAGCAATGCGCTCCAAGTAGCGGAAACACTCGAAGCACACGCAGAGGTGGAAATGGTTCGTTATCCGTTCCTCCCCTCCCATCCGCAGTATGCACTGGCCAAGAAGCAAATGAAAGCAGGAGGCGGCATCGTTACCTTTGTCATCAAAGGTGGTTTCGAGCGGGCCAAACGCTTTCTGGATGCATTGGAGATGATTCGCATCACCTCAAACTTGGGGGATTCGCGTACGATTGCCACACATCCGGCATCGACCACACATTCCAAATTGACCGAGGAGGAACGCCTACAATTAGGCATCCAACCGGGAAGCATCCGGATATCAGTAGGGTTGGAAGACATAGCGGATATTATTGATGATATCACACAGGCGTTGGACAAATCAAAGTAGCCATGAAGATAACGTTAAATAGGGTTAATGATGCCGTACACTTTGAAGGTACTAGTGATACGACTGCAGTAAAAGTACATATAGACGGTTCTCCGGATATTGGTGGCGAAGGGCTGGGTGCCCGTCCAATGGAATTGGTATTGATGGCCGTCGGCTCGTGTAGCGCGCTGGATTTGGTGAGCATCCTGAAGAAGCAGCGCCAACGGATTGACGACGTGAAAATCGACGTGGAAGGGCAACGAAGAGAAGCGATACCCCATATCTTTACGGCGATACATATTGCTTTCTACCTCAAAGGGGATATTGACCAAGCCAAAGCGGAAAAGGCAGCGGAGCTTGCCGTTAAAAAATACTGTTCCGTACATGACATGTTGGCCGCCGGTGGCGTAGACATCACGTACAACATCCAAATTAGCTGAGTTCGGAAGCACCTGCCTGACACTTATCAATCCTCCTCCTACCTTTTTCAACCTAAATTATTCATTAGCGCCCTGATAGTTTTGCCCCCTGTCCATGGCACCCAATCTAACAATATGGATGCTATATCCATGTGATCCCAAGGTATTATCCAATCCAAACACAATATATATACGGATTTAAAATACTGCATATTTACTGGATATATACTGGACATATGCTGGAAAATAGCTGGGGATAACAAGAATTGACCTAGAAAGGTTAATGAATAATCCGGGTTCAAAATCTTAACCTAGTTCAATAAATGTTCAAACATACACCCGTATCTTTGTATCCGTTAAAACATTAGAAATACGCAGCATTATGGCAACAACATGGAATTTAGACCCTACCCACTCTGAAGTGGTATTCAAGGTAAAACATTTGGTCATCTCTACCGTGACCGGGCATTTCCGTACATTTGAAGGAACCGTGGTTACGGAAAATGAAACGGATTTCACCACAGGTAAAATCAATTTCAGCATTGATACGGCGAGTATCGACACGAACCAGTCGCAACGTGACGAGCACTTGAAATCGGCTGATTTCTTCAATGCCGAGCAATTTCCAAAAATTACGTTTGCTTCCACTGCTATTGAATCCAAGGGCGATGACGAATTTGTGCTTCACGGCGATCTGACCATTTGCGAAACCACCAAACCCGTTAAATTTAATGTGGACTTCGGCGGTACGGTAACCGACCCTTATGGTAACTTTAAGGCTGGCTTTGAAGTGTCAGGCAAGATCAGCCGCAAGGAATTTGGCCTCACTTGGAGCGCGGTGACAGAGGCAGGCGCCATCGTAGTAGGCGATGATATCAAGATTCAAGCAAGTGTACAGTTTGTGAAACAATAAACTAACCCGTCATGTCGACCTCGCTTGAAGCGAGCTCGACATGACGGTTATGCCCGAGTCACCTTCTTACTCCATATCCGTTCGGCCCAGCGGCCGACATACCAGAAAGACGCCGCAAGCAGAAGGAAAAACACCGCGCGATTGATGTTATCCCACAGATATTCGAAAAAGCGGGTATAGATATTGATAACCAAAAAGACAATCCCAAACTCCCTGGCGATATTGTCCTTCTTCTTCAGCCCGTACCACGCAAGCGCTAAGGCCACTGCAGACGATAGCAATCCCCAATGAAAAATGTGCCACTGCCTAATGGCACTCCATTTATCCAAATCGCTGTAATTGCCAAAGATGGATAACAGCCATAGCGCCACCATCAGGTAAGTAAGCCCAATCACATAGCTCAATTGCCGAAAGGGTTTGAGCGGCGCGATACGATCCTGCCAAAACAAGGCAAAAGCCGTGAGCATTGCCCCGAACAGCGTGAACCGGAGCGGGTAATTCATTCCCCAAAACCGGAACCCCCAATTGCTATGGTATGCGGTCTCCGTGGCAAACCAGATACCGAAGCTGATCAGTGTAAATACCCAGATCAATTTTGACGATAGTTTCACCGACAATATGCCGTAAATGATGACAGAAGCCAAGAAAAGCAGAGAAAAATGCCCTGATCCCTTGTCGATGATCTTACCCAGATAGCCAATGAATGTCGCCGTCGCAAATACACCCAGGGCCATCAGTGTTTCGTTGCTGAATGTTCTGTCAGGGTATTTCCGCTTGTGGCGGAAGCCCCAATAATAAAACACGATGGCCAGTATCAAGCAAAAACCGCAAATCACCATGTCAGGTGTATCATATAGACGTTCGATCCACCGGAGCACGGCTTCATCGACTACTAACGAAAGGAAAGCGAGTGCTACGCAGGAAAGTGCGATCCAAAAGGAATATTGGGCTAAGCGCCGCCAGTCGAAACCCTTCACCGCATACGAATCCGCTAGTTGTTCGGCCTGACTGGCATCAATCAAGCCATGTTCCTTCCAATGCGTGATGGCATCGTCAAGCGTTTCCTTCTCTTGCTTGCTAACATCCAGTTTCTTCACCATGGCAACTTTAGTGTGGCTAAGGTAGGAATAAATTCTTTTTTGCTTTTCTGTTAGCAATGCCACCTACCATTTTGCTAAAAAAATCATACAAATTTCCGTATATTTGCCATACCACATTATTTATAGATAAAAGGGTTAAATGACGAAACAATCCACGCCCGATCTGGGCGAACAAAGTGAAGTAGAAGTATTTGGTGCGCGCGTACACAACCTCAAAAACATTGACGTCAGTTTCCCCCGTAACGAGTTAGTGGTCATTACGGGGTTAAGCGGTAGCGGCAAGTCTTCCTTGGCGTTTGATACGATCTATGCCGAAGGGCAGCGCCGGTACATGGAAACCTTCAGCGCCTACAGCCGACAGTTCCTCGGCGGCATGGAGCGTCCGGATGTCGACAAGATTTCGGGCCTCAGCCCCGTCATTTCCATCGAGCAAAAAACGACCAGTAAAAATCCGCGCTCTACCGTGGGTACGATCACCGAGGTATACGATTTTATGCGCCTGCTCTTTGCCCGGGCGGGTGAAGCTTACTCCTACATCACCGGCAAACGGATGGAACGGATGTCAGAAGACCAGGTGGTCGATCGCATCATCCAGCAATTTGACGGACAAGCCATCAATGTACTGGCCCCGGTGGTAAAGGGCCGCAAAGGGCATTACCGGGAGCTATTCGAGCAGATCCGCAAGCAAGGTTATGTAAAGGTGCGGGTAGACAGCGAACTGCTGGATATCACCCCCAAGATGCAGGTAGACCGTTACAAGATCCACGATATCGAGATGGTCATTGACCGGCTGACGGTGTCTGAAAAAGACCGTAAGCGGCTATACACTTCCGTGATGCAAGCCATGAAAGCCGCAAAAGGCATCATCAAAATTAGCGACAAGGCCAATAACGAATATTTCTATAGCCGCTACCTGATGGATGCGGAATCGGGCATCTCTTATGACGAACCCCAACCCAATACATTTTCGTTTAACTCCCCTTATGGTGCTTGCGAACACTGTGACGGGCTAGGCTATGTCTACGAAATAGACCGCCATGCGGTCATCCCCGATCCGAAGCTCAACATCATGAAAGGGGGACTGGCACCATTGGGTGAGTACCGTGATACGTGGAACTTCCAGGTGTTGAAAGCCGTGGCTAAGAAATTTGATTTCTCGTTGTCCACGCCAATCGAAAAACTTACCAACGAACAACTCGATATCTTACTGAATGGCTCGGAAGATACCATCACGGTGCCCGTAACCTACAGCAGTTGGAATACCAAGGACTATAAAGTCTCGTTCGATGGCCTATTCAAGATGCTTGAAGAACAAAATGAGCGATTGGGGCACAATGGGCAGAGCCTTGACGAATACCGCGTCAAAAAGGTGTGTCCCGCCTGTGCCGGTGCCCGTTTGAAAAAGGAATCCTTGCATTTCAAGATAGCAGGCAAAAACATCTATGAGTTGGCCATCATGGACATCACTTCGCTCGCCGCCTGGTTTGACGGCATCGAAAAACGGCTGGATGAACGGCAGAACATCATCGCGGCGGAAATCTTGAAAGAAATACGGGCAAGGCTGGGTTTCCTGCTGGATGTGGGGCTAAACTACCTGACGCTTGACCGCACGGCCAAGACGCTTTCAGGAGGCGAAGCGCAACGTATCCGGCTGGCCACGCAAATCGGCTCGCAGCTTGTAAACGTACTGTATATTCTTGACGAGCCGAGTATCGGCCTGCACCAACGTGACAACGAACGGCTAATCAAAGCACTTAAGAACCTGCGGGATATCGGCAATTCGGTATTGGTGGTAGAGCATGATAAGGATATGATCCTGAATGCCGATTATGTGATCGACATGGGGCCTGCGGCCGGTGCGCACGGCGGACTGGTGGTGGCACAAGGGAAGCCGGAACAATTGAAAACCGCGCAAACACTTACCTCAGCCTACCTAAACGGCACCAAAGAAATCCAAACACCGGCGCAGCGCAGGCCGGGAAACAGCCACGCACTGCGACTGTCAGGTGCATCGGGCAACAATCTCCGGAAGGTTACTGCTGAGATTCCCCTGGGCAAGCTCGTATTGGTTACCGGAGTATCGGGCAGTGGCAAGTCAAGCCTGATTACCGAGACCCTATACCCCATTTTGAACCACCACTTCTTCAGAGCAAAGAAAACACCATTACCGTACAAGAAGATCGAAGGATTGGAACACGTCGACAAGGTCATCGAGATCGACCAAAGCCCCATCGGCCGAACGCCGCGCTCCAATCCATCCACGTATACCGGCGTGTTCTCGGATATCCGCGCCCTATTTGTGCAGTTGCCCGAGTCTAAGATCAGGGGTTATAAACCGGGGCGGTTCTCATTTAATGTAAAAGGCGGGCGATGCGAAACCTGCCAAGGGGCAGGCATGAAAGTCATCGAAATGAACTTCCTCCCGGATGTGCAGGTGCCTTGCGAGACGTGCAACGGGAAACGGTATAACCGGGAGACATTGGAGGTGCGTTACCGGGGCAAGTCCATCAGCGATGTGCTGGACATGAGCATTGATGAAGCTGTGGCCTTTTTTGAAAACATCCCGTCCATCTACCGGAAAATCAAAACGCTGCAGGATGTAGGTTTAGGATACCTGACGTTGGGCCAATCGTCGGTCACGCTATCCGGCGGCGAGGCACAGCGCGTGAAACTGGCAACGGAGCTTTCCAAAAAGGATACCGGCAAAACGTTTTATATCCTCGATGAACCCACCACAGGGCTTCATTTTGAGGATGTGAATGTGTTGCTCGGGGTACTCAACCGCTTGGTAGACCGAGGGAATACGGTATTGGTGATCGAACACAATTTGGATGTCATTAAAGTGGCCGATTGGGTCATCGACCTTGGTCCGGAAGGTGGCGCGGGCGGTGGCGAGATTCTTTTCAGCGGAACCCCCGAAGAGCTGATCAGATGCGAAAGGAGCCAGACAGCGCGTTTTCTCGAACAGGAGATGCGGGGAGTGGGGACGTTTTCGTAACTTCGCAAACGTATGTCAGATATTATCCAATTGCTGCCCGATGCCGTAGCCAACCAGATTGCTGCGGGAGAAGTGGTGCAACGCCCGGCGTCGGCAGTCAAGGAATTGATCGAAAACGCGATCGATGCGGGTGCGGACAAAATCAAGCTGATTGTCAAAGATGCGGGTAAATCACTGATACAGGTAATAGACAACGGATGCGGCATGAGTGTGACGGACGCTAGGCGTTGCTTCGAACGCCACGCTACGTCTAAGATACGGAAAGCCGAAGACCTGTTCGCCATCCGTACCATGGGCTTCCGCGGCGAGGCCATGGCCTCGATTGCGGCCATTGCCCATGTAACACTTAAAACCCGGCGAGTAGAAGACGAATTGGGCACCTTAGTGGAGATTGAAGGGTCTGACGTCATCAAGCAGGAGCCTGAGGCCCTCCCCGCGGGCACGAGCATCAGCGTCAAAAACCTATTCTATAACATCCCTGCCCGACGCAATTTCCTGAAGAGCAATCCGGTGGAAATGCGCCATATCGTCGATGAATTTCAACGAACAGCCTTAGCACATCCACAGATCTTCTTTAGCCTGCATGGTGATGGACATGAATTGTTCCACCTGCCCGAGGGGAGCCTGAAGCAACGTATTGTGCATGTTTTCGGGAATAGTTACAACCAACGGCTAGTTCCCGTAGAAGAAGAAACGACGATTATCAACCTCAACGGTTTCATCGGCAAGCCCGAGTTTGCCAAGAAGACCCGGGGCGAGCAATTTTTCTTCGTCAATAACCGCTTTGTTAAAGATCCGTACCTCAACCATGCAGTCGTCAAGGCTTATGAGGATATCCTGCCCCCGGAGAGCTTCCCGCTGTATGTGCTATTCATTGAGATAGATCCGGCAAAAATCGACATCAACGTACATCCGACGAAGACGGAAATCAAATATGAAGACGAACGTGCGATTTATGCGATTATCCGCTCTGCGGTAAAACGTTCACTGGGGCGATACAACATTACGCCTACGCTTGATTTCAACCAAGAGACGGGCTTTAGCCAGGTTATCCGGCCCAAGCCATTGGAGGAGATCACGCCGCCATCGGTAAACTTCAATCCCCATTTCAATCCGTTTGATAGTGAGAAGTCCGGTGGGGAACGCCAACCGTCAGGTACGTCGCCGGCGGGTCTCGGCGGAATGAAAGGGGCCATCCCACAAAACTGGGATACGCTTTACCAGATTACGCAAGAAGCAAAAAGCACCCAATTAGGGCTTCACGGTGACGAACTAGATACACCAGCAACACAGCAGTCGACCAAGAAACAGCCGTTTCAATTGCATAATCGATACATTGTGTCGCAGATTCATTCCGGATTTATCCTCATTGACCAACAGGCCGCGCATGAGCGCATCCTGTTTGAACAATTCCTTCAACAGTTGGAAAACAGGCAGGGAGCCAGCCAACAAAGCCTTTTCCCGCAGACAGTGACGCTCAATGCAGCCGATTTCCAACTGATCAATGACTTGCTTCCCGATATACAGGCGCTGGGGTTTCAGATACGAGCGTTTGGCAAGCATACGTTTGTAGTGGAGGGCATACCGGCGGATATCGCATCGGGGATAAGTGAACGGCAGGTGTTGGAACAGTTGCTTGAGGATTACAAAAACAACCAAGCCGAGTTGAAGTTGCCCAAGCGCGAGAAACTCGCTAGAAGTTTAGCCCGGCATGCGGCGATTAAATCGGGCACGGCATTGGCTACAGACGAAATGGCTGAGTTGATAGACCGATTGTTTGCTTGCGAATTACCGAATGTATCATTGAATGGTCGCACGATAATTCTTACTTTTACGCTACAAGAGCTGGCCGAACGGTTCGAGCATTAATATTATTTGAAAAAAGACAATATGTATAATAACACTTCATCTCCCTTTGCCGGACTTCCGCCAGTAGTCAAAAACCTGCTCATCATCAATATCATTTGCTTTGTGGGCACCATGATCTTCGAACAGTCTGCCCGTTTTTTTGGCGTCTATTACCCTGACTCACCCTTTTTTAAGATATGGCAGATCATCACGTATATGTTTATGCATGGCGGGTTTGCACATATCTTTTTCAATATGTTTGCCTTGTTCATGTTTGGGCCGATATTGGAGCAGATTCTCGGATCCAAACGATTCATCAACTACTACCTCATCACGGGACTCGGCGCATTGGTGCTACAATTTGGCGTGCAGGCTATCGAGGTTTACCAAATCACGGGCACTGTCGCGGCAAGCCAATGGCTGCGTTTTGATATGATGGAAGGGATGGTCTATGGCAGCCATCCGGGATTGAACCAGGAAAACTTCAACAAACTGGTATCCATTTATAATACGCCCATGGTCGGTGCCTCTGGTGCCATTTATGGTCTATTGATTGCGTTCGGTTATTTGTTTCCAAACACCCCATTGATGCTCATTTTCTTGCCCGTACCGATAAAAGCCAAATATTTCATTCCCGTAATGATCATCATCGAGTTGGTTCTTGGTGTATCGCGCACAGGCTCCTCCATCGCGCATTTCGCACACATCGGTGGTGCCTTGTTTGGGTTCTTGTTGATCAAGCTATGGGGGATTAAGCGGCCAACTTATTGGTAAACGACTGACTATTATGGGTTAACCCCTATAAAAATATTACGCATATTGTTGTTGCAGCCCTTGAAAACTATTTTTTTCCTATATTAGCGATTATTATCAATAAATATCACAGGAGGGATAGCAATGAAAAGATCATTGTTCGGCGATTTATGGCATAAGGCTTTCCGTTCGGGAAATCCGCTATACCTGTTTATAGCCATCAATATCCTCGTGTTTGTGGTGGTTAATCTGCTGTCATTGATTACCGCATTGGGGTTTACCTCGATCAATCTATCGGGCTATCTCTTATCTTGGTTGCAACTCCCGGCATCTGTATCCGCGTGGCTCTACAAGCCATGGACGATCGTCACCTACATGTTTACACAGCAGGGATTGTTCCATGCCCTATTTAACATGCTTTGGCTGTTTTGGCTGGGCATGATTTTTCTCGATTTCCTCAAGAAGCGGCAATTTGTTTTCGTTTACCTTGCAGGGGGGCTTGTAGGGGGGGCGCTATACCTATTGGCCTACAACTTGGTTCCCGTGTTTAAGGCCGAAGCTTTTCGGACGGTCATGATCGGGGCATCTGCCAGCGTCAGCGCCGTGGTATTCGCGACGGCAACGTTACTGCCCGACTACACCATCCGGATGCTCTTTTTCGGCAACGTGCGCTTAAAATACCTAGCACTTGCCTTCATCATTATTGACGTGTTGGCTATTGCCGGGCTTAATGCGGGAGGAAGTATTGCCCACATCGGCGGAGCACTATTTGGCTACATCTTCATCAAAAGATTGCAAAATGGAGACGACTGGAGCCGGATGCTCGGGCGACAAAAAAAGCAACGCCGGCTTCGTGTGGTTCGCAATGAAAGCCCGGCTTATGAGGAACCATTGGTGCCCAACCAAGAGGTGATCGACCGGATTTTGGACAAAATCTCACAATCCGGCTATGAAAGCCTCACGAAGGCCGAAAAAGAAGCGTTGTTTAAAGCCAGCAAACAGGGGCAAAATGAGTATTGATGGCAAGGAAATCACGGCGAATAAAACAACTGGGTATTATCAGTAAAACAATGCTATTGGCCAACATCCTAGTGGTGGTGGCGTTGTTATTAAGCTATTTGGCTCCCGTTGTCAATCCGCAGACATTTTGGCCCATTGCCTTTTTTGGCATCGCGTACCTCCCGCTACTGGTATTGAATGTCGCATTTATCATCTACTGGTTACTTCGGAGTTTCCGGTATGCCGCGATATCATTAATAACCATCTTAATCGGGTGGACGACACTCCAGAAACACTTCGGATTCAATGGGAAAATTCCCCAATCCGTGGTAGCCAAACCGGGTGCCAGTGATATTCGTGTATTGACCTATAACGTGCATTTTTTCAGGGCCTTTGACCAAGCGAATACAGAACTCACCAATAGGGAGGAAACCATGAAGCTCATCGACAGCATTTCTCCCGATGTGGTTTGCATACAGGAATACTATACCCGCCAAAAAGGGCGATACAAGATGTCCACGGAGTTCAGGGAAAAGATCGAACTGCCATACCACTTCATCTTGCCTACCGCCGAAAACGATTACGAAGCTTACGGATTGGCTATTTTCTCTAAATATCCCATCGTGTCATCGGGCCACCTCCCAGACCACGAATATGGGATAAACCGAATCATTTATGCCGATATCGACAAAAACGGCAAGATTTTCAGGATATACAACGTACACCTGCGTTCGTTTGGATTCCAACAGGAAGACTATGAGTTTATCAAAAGCCCATCTAAAACGATTGAGAAGGATGCCGCTTCTACGAGGCGCATCGGATCGCGCCTGAAACATGCATTTGGTGCCCGCAGTGCGCAGGCAGCGGCACTGAAATCGCATAGCCAGGAATGTCAGACGCCATACATTATTGCAGGGGATTTTAACGATACGCCGCTGTCCTATGCCGTCAACCAAGTTTCCGTGGGGATGAAAAATGCATTCCGCGAAAAAGGAAGGGGCTGGGGAGTGACCTATAATGGGGATTTCCCCAATTTCCAGATCGATTACATTTTAGCGAGTCAAGCATTTCAGGTACGTTACTACCAAATCATCAAGGAAAAACTTTCAGACCACTACCCGGTGTGGGCCGACCTGCAGCTTTGATCCCCTTCTTTTATCCAGTAAAAATCCGAAAGGCCAAAAAACAAAAACGGCAGGAAGAATGTCGTACTTCTTTCTGCCGCTCCTTGTTAATCGTTTAACAAAAAATAGGTTTATAATTGGTTAGCTTGGTTTCTTTCCAAGTTAGAGACATGGATGTCTATCATCATTTACGTTTACAATATCGAGTAATTCAAGGTTCACTTACTGTTGTCTTTATAAAAGCTTCGAGCGCCTGAACCGATACCATTTCCCCCTGTGCTGGGTACAAACGTATGAATATAAATTGTTACCACAAAGGCTTTTTTAAAAAATAAGTAAGCGGACACTCACCTATTTTTTTGCTTTATCAATTTAGCAGTCGATTAAACGAAAAACGTGCGCCGAGGAAGTCGTACGCACGTTTTCATCAACCCGATGCAGGGAAGGGCATTCCCAATCAAAAAGCCCTTTCCTCTAGGTGTTTTTCCAAGTCGAGTAAATCGATCCCTTTCTCCCACCAGTCGGGTGCTGGCTTGCCTTTGAGGTAATGATCGAAATATTCAAGCATCCGAACAGCGTAATCTTTCTTATTCGGATCTTTTACGATACCATGGTTCTCCCCTTTGTAAGTAATCATGACGACAGGTTTGTTCAGTCTTCGCAAGCCATTGTAGTATTCGATCCCCTGCGTATAATCGACGGCGCCATCTTTATCATTATGAAGCAACAGGAGTGGTGTTTGCACATTTTTAATATGGTAAACAGGAGAGTTACGGGCATAAGCATCCCAATTATCCCAATACCCGGTAGTAAGACGACCTTGGCTTGATTCGAATATCGGTTGATTCGTGCTGCCGCTATTCCAGTAAATCAGGCTGTACATGCTGATCATATTCGTCAACGGCGCTCCGGCTGCAGCAGCTTTAAAAATATTGGTCTGCGTGATGAGGAACGAAGTCTGGTATCCACCCCATGAATGCCCATGGATGGCCACGTTATCTGCATCGACGATACCGGTCGCAATGGCGGCCTTTACCGCAGGAACCACGCAGGCCACGGCAGACATGCCGGGTTCATTGAGTTTGTAAGTGATGTCAGGCATCAATACCGCATAGCCGTTACTGGTGTACACGGCCCTGTTAAATCCGCCACCGGGGAAGGCGGGCATGGCATAACCATTAAGCCCTTGCGTGAGTCGTTCGTAAATATAGGTGATCGTGGGATAGCTTTGCCCTTCTTGATAGCCTGCGGGCAAATACAACGCGGCTTGCAGCGTATCACCATAATCGCTTACATAATCGATAAGCCGCACGCCGGCTGACCAAGCATAGTTCTGTTGATCGGGCGTGTTTTCTGTCAGCTGGTTTGCGCGGGATAAATCGGTATTGGCACTGACCAATATATTGGGCGATTCCAGGCTATTCTCTTTGGTATACGCAAATACGGGAGCATCTTCTGCTTTTCGGAAACCGCCATACAGGTGGTCGTCCAAAAATAACATGCGCAAATTGGCCTTTCCCGCCTCCAGTACAGCGATACCGGCTTGTTTGTCCGCATCATTGAAGACAGCGAAATACTGTGTTTTCTTCAAGTCGATGGCCTTGTCATCCGGATAAATGCGATAGGCACCGTTCACCTGTATTTTCTGCCCTTTCCAATTGTCTGAAAGGGACACAGCTTGTTTGCCATCAGCCGTAATGCGCCACAAATCATAGTTGTCCCGAATCAAGGCATACCTTGAATCCTCGGACCATCCGAAATTGGGCGTGGAGGGCTTCTCTACATTATGGTCGCGCTTTTCATCGATAAAAGAAGCGTTGATATCGGCAGTGAGCGGATAACGCTGTTTGGTTTCAAGGTTGAGGGAATAATAGACCCCATCGTCGTAATAGCTAATGAGCTTGCCATTGGGCGCAAACGGGGCACCTCGAGAGGCCGATTGGTAATAACGCTCCAACAATAAGGTCTTTTCGCCTGTCTTGAGATCGATCAAGTAGACATCTACATAGCTTTGTCCATCAAGGTTGTTGGTAAACTCATAGTTCGAATAGTCATAACCAAGGGCATACACTTGCTTAGGTCCTACGGAAACGCTACGCATGTTGCTATCGGCCAATTGAATGAATTTTTTGTCTGCAATCCGATATGCGCTGGCGTAATTGAAGTTTTTATCACGTTGCTGCTGTACCTGCTGTGCCGATTGCAGGCGTTTATCTTGCCAGTTCCAGATAATCATATCCGGCTTTTCGATATCATCTTTCGATGCCGGTTTGGCCGCAGTTTCCTTTCTTTCCGTACTATCTTTTGCACCGGTAACGCCGGCTTTGGCGATGCTTGCACTATCAGTGGGGATACTGTCTTTCGCCGCCGTTGAATCGGCTTTTTTGTCTTTGTCTTTTTTGTCGTCTTTCTTTTCCAATTTGGCAATTCCGAAAAACAGCGTACCGAGGTCATCTGACCAATAAGCCCCTCCATGCTCACTGATTCCCTGCCCCTTCGGAAAATTATCGTCATCAATACCCGAATAAATCACCTTAGCCGTATTGTCGCCATTGATACGGCTAATACCTACCACGCTATACACGGGTGATTTGTATTTTTCATTTTTTGCGGCTTTCAACAGCGCGAATGCAGTGCCTTCCTCATTCCACCGAATGCGGCTATAGGTGGCCTTATCGTTGTCAAGCGCGGTAGTTACACCTGTATTCATATCGCGTATGAAAACACCGTTGCCATTCTGCTCGTTTGCGTCGATCGTGTATGCCAGGTAGTTGCCCGCTTTATTGAATGCGTATTCCGCTACGTTGCCCAAATTGAAGCTCTTTTTGGTAGTCAGGTGATACAGCAACAGATCACTGCCCTTCGGGGCATTTTCACCTTTGGGTGCGCTTTCAGGCACTGCAAAAGCAATGGCTATCCAATCTGCATTTTCACCGGAAAAACTGAAGTCTTTGATCTTATCAAACACCACCTTTTGGGTATCGGGGAGCGAAACCACATGTAGCTTGCTGTACAGTGTTTTCCTTGATTTTTGTGCAGCTTTGGCATCGGAATATTTAGGTGATTCACGAAAAGCGACGTGTTTGTTTTCCTTGGCAAAAACGGCAGTAGTGGCCATACCGCCTATTGGAAAGTCGTAGCTCAATGTATCAACCGTATGGCGTACGGTCAGTGTGAGGTCGCCCTCTGTCGGGCCAGAAACCCACGAAATCCACTTACCGTCGGGTGAGAGGGCGCTATTGAACGTACGGATATATGACCACGATGGGATGTCCTGCCACGTCAGGGCTGGTTTTTCCTGAGCGTATGCTCCATTCAGAGCAACTGCTCCAAATAGTACGAAGAAGAGAAAAGAAGCTTTATTCATTGTTTTGATTGGTTTTATTGACGAGATACCTTTATGCTAAGGTATTGCTTTTTTGTGATTTGCCGGTAGTCCATGACAAGAAAGTTATGTAGAATTGCATTCGCCATCCGATTGTTAAGGTGAATCCGAAAGCTATTTGTATTTTTACCATCCGTTAATGGGATGATTACCCCCCAAGATATCGTAAAAAATGAAGATTTGGCAAAAGAATACCACTGTAGACAGCTTTGTAGAGTCGTTTACCGTTGGTCATGATCGTGAGCTTGATTTGCAGTTAGCCGCAGCGGACGTGCTGGGCTCACTGGCGCATACCCGTATGCTACACCGCATTGGCTTGTTGGATGCGGAAGACCTTAATGCGGTGCAACGGGGGCTTAAACAACTATACAAAGAGGTAATGGCTGGCGAGTTTACGATCGATGAGCAGGTAGAGGACGTGCATTCGCAAGTGGAACTATTGCTGACCCAGCGCATTGGCGAAGCCGGCAAGAAAATCCATAGCGGACGATCACGCAATGACCAGGTGTTGGTCGACCTGAAGCTGTTTTTCCGTATGGAGATCGAAAACTTGGTCCATAACACGCAGGAGTTATTTAGCCGTTTGATCGCGTTGAGCGAAGCCCATAAAGCCGTACTGATACCGGGCTATACCCACTTGCAAATTGCTATGCCCTCCTCCTTTGGACTGTGGTTTGGGGCCTATGCTGAAAGTCTGGTGGATGATCTGGAAGTCCTGCAGGCCGCCTGGAAAGTATGCAACAAGAATCCCCTGGGTTCGGCTGCCGGATACGGATCTTCCTTTCCACTAAACCGTAAAATGACCACTGAACTGTTAGGTTTTGATGACCTCAACTATAACGTAGTTTATGCGCAGATGGGCAGGGGGAAGACCGAGCGTATCCTATCGCAAGGCATGAGTGCCGTCGCCGCCACGCTTGCGAAACTAGCGATGGACGTATGTCTGTATATGAACCAGAATTTTGGCTTCATCTCATTTCCTGACCATTTAACCACGGGTTCCAGCATCATGCCGCATAAAAAGAACCCCGATGTATTCGAGCTGGTTCGGGCGCGTTGCAACAAAATACAGGCATTGCCCAACGAAATTGCACTGATGACCACCAACCTACCTTCGGGTTATCACCGCGACCTACAGTTATTGAAAGAAAACCTATTCCCCGCGTTCCAGTCCTTGAATGAATGCCTGGAGATCACCACATTTATGCTGGAGCATATCCGTATCAATGACCATATCTTGGAAGATCCGAAATATGATTACCTATTCAGTGTCGAAGTGGTGAACAACGAGGTGCTCAAGGGCGTGCCCTTCCGGGAGGCATACCGCAACATCGGCCTGTCTATTGAAGAAGGAACATTCAAGCCGCAAAAGTCTGTAAACCATACACATGAAGGCAGCATTGGCAACCTGTGCAATACCGAGATTCAGCAGGCCTTCAAACGTGTAGTGGGCACGTTCGGATTTGAGCGCGTGAATGAAACGCTTCGTGGATTGGTGGAGTAAATCCCGACCACCGGTGTAAATATCCGTTAATTTGGTTTTTTGTGCTTTTTCATTATCTTGCCGCCAATAATTGAAAATTTAACTTTCAATTAACCTAATTTTAACAATATGGCGCTGAAGGAAGAGCTTGAAAAGCAAGGTAATTGGCTATTCAAAAGAAGAAGTTTTTTGCCCTTGTTGGTGTTGCTTGTTGGTTTTTTGTTGTTTGTCAACTGTGAGTTGTATTCAAAACAAAGCTGGCTTGATAAGGCTCCCTATGAATGGTATCATGAGGCACTGTGTTTTGGCGTAAGCCTCTTCGGTTTGGCCATTCGCATTTATACCGTAGGGCATACCCCCCGTCATACTTCGGGTCGGAATGTACACGGACAGCTTGCGGAAGCGCTGAACACATCGGGCATTTACTCTTTGGTTCGCCATCCGCTTTATTTGGGAAATTTCTTCATGTGGCTAGGCCCAGCGCTGTTAATCGGGCAATTTTGGTTTGCCTTGGCTTTTTGCTTGGCCTATTGGCTCTATTATGAGCGGATCATGTTTGCCGAAGAGCAATTCCTTCGGCGGAAGTTTGGCGATTCGTATCGTGAATGGGCGTTAACGACGCCAGCGTTCATCCCGAGATTCGGTAAGTTTGTTAAACCGAATCTTCCATTCAGCTGGAAGAAAGTATTGAAAAGCGAAAAAAATGGGCTCTTGGCGATCTTCCTCATTTTCTTATTTTTCGACATTTCCGAAGAAGTGCTTGAACGGCAAAAAGATTACAACTGGTTTCTCATATACGGCACGACCCTTATGCTCTTCCTGTATGGAATATTGAAATACATGAGAAAGCGAACCTCCTTATTGGATGAACCTAATCGCTAATCAGCCTATTTTACAATAGAAAACCGGTATTTCGTTTCCGATTGAAATACCTGTCCGGGTAGTAACAGCGTGCTGGGGAAACTGGATTGGTTAGGCGAATCGGGAAAATGTTGGGTTTCCAGACAGAAAGCACCATACTTCTCATACGGTTTGCCTTTCTTTCCGGTGTCGGTTCCGTTCAAGAAATTACCCGAATAAAATTGCAGGCCCGGTTCATTGGTCAATACCTCGAGGCGTATACCGGTCAGTGGCGAAAAAATAGTCGCTGCGGGATGCTGCGTATCCATGACACCCGCATGGAGCACGTAATTATGGTCGTATCCGCCATTCCCCCTTTCCAACTGTTCGTCAGCCAAGGAAATATCCTGCTGGATAGGTTTCGGCGATGTGAAATCAAAAGGAGTTCCTGCTACCGGAGCCAATGCCCCCGTTGGGATCTGAACCCGATCCACAGGCAGGTATTTGTCAGCGTTGATTTGCAGTACGTGGTTCAACACGTCACCATTGCCCTCACCATTCAGGTTAAAGAAAGCGTGGTTAGTGAGGTTAATCACCGTCGGCTTATCCGTTTCGGCACGGTAGGATATCACGAGCTCATTGTCATCCGTGAGACGGTATTTCACCATGACCGATAGCCTTCCGGGGAACCCTTCTTCGCCGTCTGCAGACACATAATAAAAATCAGCCTTTTCTTTGTAAACTACCCGCCTGTCCCATACCTGGTTGTGAAATCCATTGGCCCCACCGTGCAATGCATTAGGCCCATTATTGGGTTGGACATAGTAGGTTTCACCGTCTATGGTAAAGCGGCCATCGGCTATACGATTTGCAAAACGGCCCACGGTAACCCCATGAAAAGGCTCTCCAGCTTGGATATACGCCTGCATGCTATTGAAGCCAAGTACCACATCTACCAACTTACCCGTTTTATCCGGCACGAGGATACTGACAATCCGCGCACCAAAATCGGAAAGCGCGACGCGAACGCCCGCATTGTTTTCCAGGATGACCAAATGGGTTTTCTTGCCGTCTATTTGGTGCTCGAAATCCTTTGGATGAGGTAAGGTATAATGTGACATGGTTAAAAAGGTTAACGATCAAAACGTATGATTAGTGAATGATGCTCGTGCCCGTCGATATGTTGGCAATATAAGCCTGCGCCTTTTTGCCGGTTTTTTCCTCGTAAGCCTTGGTCACGGTATCGACCACCTCCTGCACAGCATCTGCGTTTACCAAATTAATGGTGCAGCCGCCAAAACCTCCTCCCATCATCCGCGCACCGAGTACAGCATCATGGTCACGTACGAGGTCAACTAAAATGTCTAATTCAGCACAACTAACTTCGTATAAATGCTGGAGGCCATCGTGTGTGGCAAACATGCGCTGGCCGAATGCTGCAAAATCATCCGCTTTCAGGTCATTGCAACCATCTTGCAGGCGGATTATCTCGGACACCACATAGAAACACCGATTATACACCACCTCATCCACGGGTTTGACGAATTGTTCCAACTGGGCTAGGGTTGCATCCCGCAGGCTTTTCACTTCCGGATGGTGTTTTTGGATAAGCGAAACCCCGTACTCGCATTGCTCCCTGCGTTCGTTATATGCCGATGAGGCCAATGAATGCTTTACCTGTGTATCAAACAACACAATCCTAAGATCGGGGGTATTGAACGGGATGTATTCATGCGAGAAGTCCTGGCAATCCAGCTTGATTAGCTGTTGTTCCTTCCCGAACACACTGGCAAATTGGTCCATCAACCCGCATTTAACACCTACGAACTCGTTTTCTGCGCTTTGGCTAATGAGGGCTATGTCCAATCGCTGGATGCCGAAAGAAAACAACTCATTGAGCGCAAAAGCTGTGGCACACTCCAGCGCGGCGGAAGACGAAAGTCCTGCCCCTTGCGGGATATCGCCACCGAAGACCAAGTTGAAGCCATTTAACTGGTAGCCACGTTTGACCAATTGCTGCACAACGCCCAAAATATAATCCGGCCAAAGCAATGGCGAACGTTCAAGCCGGTCGATCGCGGAGATATGCGTCTCATCTTGGTCCAAGGAATAGAGATGAATCTCCTGATCATCACGCTTTCCAATAGCCAGAAAGATATTTTTGTCGATAGCAGCCGGCAGTACCAAGCCACTGTTATAATCCGTATGTTCGCCAATCAGATTCACGCGTCCGGGAGATCGGACCAATAAAGGAACATCATCGAAAAGCGTCTGATACTTTCCACGTATTGAATCCGGCAAAGAAGCTATAATTGTTGTATCCATTTAAGCATTGTCAAAATTGCGTGCTAAAGGTACAAAAAACAGGAAGCTACTCAAATAAAATCTACTTGAGGTATAGTTTTTCACTCCGCTAAGTATGGCTATCCAAGATAATGGGGTTACCGCGGAAACGGCCAGCTTGTCGACAGACAGGATTCGACAACATCCATGTTTTATTTCATGCGATTATCGCTTGCATATCGAAGCAACTTTATCTAAGTTTGACACAAGATGTGAAGCACGGAATGCCCACCGACAGCATAAAGAAAACAGGTGAATTGCTAAGTGAAGTTGAACAGAAAAAACGGAAAGCGGCCGAGAACAAATGACGAATACCATTTCAAAGACACACCATATTGACCATACCATGCTACCATTTGAAAAGCAGCTCGCACTGTTTTTTGAAAAAGGCTTTGAGATGGAAAAAAAAGAACCGACACTTAAGGAAAATCTCGGACAAGTATTCACTCCTCCCGCGCTGGCAAAATTTATGATCGGTCTATTGAAACAGACTACGAAGCGTGATGCGGCCATACTTGATCCCTGCATCGGACCCAATACCTTTTTTAACCACCTTACCGGTCGTTTAGCTAACTGTCACCTCAAAGGTGTAGAGATAGACGAGCGGCTGATCACGAGTGAAATCAAGCAGTTTTATGACCAGCCCAATAGGGAACTGGTCGAGGGAAGTTTCTTTGACTTACCCATCGAAGAAAAATTCGATTTCATCATCCAAAATCCTCCCTACGTCCGACAGGAATTGCTCGCTTTTGGCGTTAACGCTAATGCACGGATAAAAAATAACGGCAAAAATCGTTTGGTGACCGTGCCTTCCCAGTCAAACTTGTATGTTTATTTCCTGTTAAAATCTATCCTCCATTTAAAAGATGGGGGAACGTTAGTGGCTGTTATCTACGACAGTTGGCTGTACAGTAGCTTTGGAAATTTCCTGAAAGATACCTTTTTAAAGTTAGGTTTTTTGCATAGCATCTACCATTTCAAAAAAAATGCATTTGAAAATGCGGAAGTTGGCGCCACCGTAATCAGATTCGTTAAGGCAACTAACAATAGCGAAGCAACGTCTTACTATCCGTTAAACGACCTGAATGATCTCAACGGGCGCCAGGCATTAGCGGTACAACCCCAAAAACTAACGCCGGAAGAACTGTTAGCGTTTAATTTCAACAACGCCAGCAATATTGATTGCCACAATGACTTGTTTACAACGATGGAGTCCATTTCCACTACCCCGGTACACCGCGGAACTTCCGCCATTGTAAACAGCTATTTTATTTTTCGGGAGAAACGGTTTATCGAAGCGAAACCGCTGATCAAGGATGTTTCCAGCATTAAAACATACACCGCTGACAAAGAAGATGCTTTTGTTTTGGTCTTGAATGGCTCCATTTCCAAAAAAACACAAAAGTATATTAATTCGGTAAAGCGTTCGATTATCAATGCCGCCGATAACAAATACAAAGCGGTCAAAAAAGATATCCAAACGAATGGAAATTGGCATCGAATCAAGCCCAAGGAATCCGGTAACATTATTTTCAATTATTACCTGAGAAACAACATCGATTTTATTTTTAACCCCAATAAAAGCCTATCCTCTGATAACTTTTATGCATTAAACATAGAACGGCATGTAGATGCCCATTTGGCAATTTTAAATTCAAGCTTTACCAAACTCAGTATCCTTAACCGTTCCAGAAGCCAGGGAAACGGCCTTCGGAAAATCCAGTTATATGAATTTAAAGAAGTCAGGGTATTCAATATAGACCAATTGCCGGACCAGACCGTTATCGAGTTAGCGGAACTGGGCGCATCATTATTGCTCGAAAATCGCTATCAAAAAAACAAACATGCCATTCTTGAAAAGATAGATGTACTTTTGTTAGATCAATACAACAACTATAACAACTCCTTAATAAGCCTTGAAGATTTAAGAAACGAACTTAAAGAATATAGCTGCTTGTTATGATCAATTTATGGTATGATTCCGATGAGGTTAATGGGTTTCATCCAATCGTTGAAACCGCACTCCATAACGCGATTGCCAATTGCGGATACGGTGCCGTATTGGAATTGGTTCACCATCCTGCGATCCCAAATAGCACGACAATTCCCGATTTTGCCATTAAGCTAAAAACGTCAAACAGGTATGTTTTTGTGCTGGAAGTAAAGAAAACTCCCCGTGACGTTACCTCCCAACGATTCCAAAATCAAACCCGGTCGTATGTGTCAGACTTCTCTCCCTATTGGGAACCGAATTATCCGAAATACTTTTGCTTAACCAATATTGAGGAACTCATCCTCTTTGCGGATAGGCTAGGGCCGATCGCTACGTGCATTTTAAAAAACAATCCAAAATCGCACACGCCCTTTGATCCGCAAACCCGAGATATCACCGCAACGGTAGCTGAATTTCAGGCCACCCTCGAAGAGATTTTGCCCTTGATTTACACAAGGGCCCAACCGCAGTGGGAAAACAATTGGCAGCCGATCATTGATGCGTTCTACCAGAACTACAAAAGCGTAAGTAACCACCTGCCTTTTTCGCAGGATTTATCCGAAGAGCTTTCGCTATATGAATTCTTTAGGCTGCTGGCCTTTGCTTACATCAAGGATTACTACCACCAAACAGGCAATGACAATCAACGTTTTTTTAAGCGTTTTCCTTCCGATACGGAGGCGTTGCAAGCATTCAAAACCAAACTCAGCAACAACTATGACCAAGTTTTGCAACTGGATTTTAAGCAGGTTTTTTCCAATCATCCGAATGCAGCGAATCGAATTTTCCCGGAAAATGTCGATGCATCCATCTTACACTATTTTAAAAATTTCATCCAAACGTTAAGCACCTATAGCGACCAGGCTGTTTCGGATCACGCACAACCCGAATACATTTTTAACCTGTTAACTTCAAAAGTTTATGACAAACCCACTTTACACAAAAAGGGGAAAATCATGTCAGACACCGAACTTTCGATTTTGTTGGCTACGGTTACCATCGACCATGAAGACAGTACCGTTTTAGACCCTTGCTCGGGAGATGGCGCGTTATTGGATGCCGCCTATGATTATTTGAATCTCCTGCACCTTTCAACGGGTATCCTAAAAGATCATAATGTATTGCTACATCAGGTTTCAGGCATCGAAATAGACCCTTTTTTGGCCCAATTGGCAACATTCCGATTGGTGTCCAAGAATCTATCAGGTGTTGACCATAACACGATTACTCATATCCTGACGGGAAATACATTCTCAAATCTCCAGCAGAACACATATGATGTCATCCTAATGAACCCACCGTTTTTGAGGAATGACAACCCCGACGCTCCCATCACAGCATTGGATAAAACATTGATGAATAACGCCATCAACAGCACGGGGCAAAGGAACTTCGTGTCACGGGCCTCACAGCCCAACCTATACTTCTATTTTGTAAACTATGCTTGGCATTACCTAAACGCCCGGGGAAAGGCCGGCTTTATTTTGATGGCTAAATTCCTGAATAATGAAGAAGGTAAATATTTAAAGAAATTTCTGTTAAATAAGGTGGAGGCCATCATTCTATATCCCCGAAACTATTTTGCGGATTTTAAAGTGACCACGGTCATCACGGTGTTAAGCAAGCGGCCCAATAAAGCAATTAAGTTTCTAAGGATATTGGATGCTGATTTGCTATCCAAACCTGAAGCGATAAAATCCATATTGGCGTCCACTTCATCCACTACGGTCACCGCCGACTACAGCATACGAATCACCGACAGAAATATATCAGCCGACGAAAATTGGAAAACATACCTGAATGATCCGGAGGGAAATTTCAAAAAGCTAGATTCCCTGTCTTTCTTGACACCCCTCAACACCTTTTTCGGCACGGAGAAACGCGGTGGAGCCGAAAATTCCGGTGGTTCCACCATTATATACCCCAACTTCAATCAGGTTCCATACCTGAATATCCATGCCGCCCACCGCGGATATGGGATAAAAAATAATAGAAAGGTTCGCAATTTGATACTGAGCGCGCATCATCTCGAAGAAGAAAGCGCCATCCATTTCCCAACACCGTATGACGACGACGCGGATAATGGTTTAGCGACCCTTTTGCTGCCTGACCCTGCATTGGATTCCATCTTTTCAACACAAGACGATGCCGATCCTGCAAAATGGAGAAGGATTGTCAATGCAGCTCATAATAGTACCGTTTCTTTTGATATACTGATACCAAGGGCGGACAGGACTAAACACGTCATTTACTACAACCCTCATCCGCATGCAGTGGTTGTTTCCACAAACTTTTTTTACCTGACCGGTTTCCGGAATGGTCATCCGGATGCCGGAATTACCAAGGAAAGCCAACTCAAATTTCTGACGGCTTACTTGAACTCCTGCTTCGGCCAAATTCAGTTTGAAATCCACTCCAATAACCAAGAGGGATTGAGAAAAATTGAAAAGTTTCATCTTGAACAGATCAAAGTTCCTGATATAAGGCAATTGACAAAAGCAGAAATAGCTGCGGTGGTTAGCGAATTTGACCACTTAAGCCGTTTGAACACCACCATTAGTGGAGCTGAGGGGTTATCCTCTCCTAGAAGAGGATTGGATGAAGAGATAGCCAAGATCATTTTTGCCAAAGATGCGTTGGGGTTTAGCGATAGTACCCGGCTAACCGATTTCTTTGAACTATTTTTGGCGGATTTGGTAGAAGACAGAAGATTATAATGAAGAAAAATAAAATAAAGGTAGTCGGACTATTTTCAGGTTGCGGGGGGCTCGACCTAGGTTTTAAGCAAGCCGGTTATGATATTATCTGGGCGAACGACATTCTAGCCGACGCCTGTGAGACATACCGGTTAAATATCTGCGACCACATCGTCCATGAAGATGTCACGAAACTTGACCTCAACACCATCCCCCATGCCGATGTCATCATCGGAGGCCCCCCATGCCAAGGGTTTTCCGGAATTGGCAAACGCGACCCCAATGACAATCGCTCGGCACTGGTTTATAAATATTTAGAAGTGGTATCCCATATACAGCCCAATGTATTCTTATTTGAAAACGTAATGGGTATCAAGTCTTCAAAAACCCCCGATGGCACAAAGGTTATCGATCACCTGATTCAGGCATTTGAAAGCATTGGATATAAGATTAATGTCCACACCTTAAATGCCGCTGATTATGGTGTTCCCCAACGAAGAAAAAGAGTTTTTATCGTCGGAAACAAAATCGGCAAGGAAATTACGGCACCTAAACAAACGCATTTCGAGCACGGGGATGGCCCAAAATGGGTATCGGCATTTGAGGCGATTTCCGATCTGGATTCCCCAACGGAATCTGGGGAGGTTGGATACAAGCAACCGCCCAATGGTGCATTTCAACAGTTGATGCGTGGCAAATCACAGCAAACCACGTTACATATCATTCCATACGCCAGCCCTACGGATAAGGAGATTATAAAACATGTCAAGCCGGGCGGTAACTACATGGATGTACCGGATGCGGTTTCGACAAAACGTATTATGTACTTTAAGGCTACCGGCGGGCGTACAACGACGTATGGAAGGCTAGACCCCGAAAAGCCCAATTATACCCTAAATACGCATTTCAACCGACCAAATATCGGATGTAATATCCATTACCAAGAAGATCGTATGATAACGATTCGGGAAGGATTGCGATTTCAATCTTTTCCAGACGATTTCCAACTAGCTTCGCAAAATAAAAGGAACTATTATGTCCAGGTAGGAAACGCCGTACCCCCACTGCTGGCAAAGGCGTGGGCTGATCATTTGTTGGACATTATAGAAAAATGACGATCGATGCCATAAACGACCTCAAAGCAGGTTTTTATGGAATCGCCATCTTCCTCCCTATCTTTACGGATAGGCATTATCGTAAAAACAATATCACACCTCATGAACATTCAATCCCACAACATCAATGATATAGAAATTGCGGAAATCATTTCAGACAAGATCGTTATCCAAGATGCAGAAGATGCCTTGGATTTGATGGGTAATATTTATTACCAGGGTTTTGACAGGATAATCATTCACCAAGAAAACATCACTACGGCCTTCTTTGACCTAAAAAACCAACTAGCGGGAGAAATTCTTCAAAAATTTTCAAACTACCGCATTCGCCTGGCAATAGTCGGCGATTTCTCAACGTTTACGAGCAAAAGCTTGCAGGATTTTATCTACGAAAGTAATCAAGGAAAACACATTAATTTCGTTGCTTCCGTTAGCGAGGCATTGAAATCACTAATCAAGTAATTAAGGCAAAAGCTGGCACCAGATAGGGCATGTTACCCCTTCTAAAAATACCGTGATGAAAAAAAAAAGTGCGATAAACACGGAAAATGAGTGTGCTTAGTAGTGATGTGCTCAAGCGGTTCAACTTCATCATCGAATGAAACAAAGCATGATGCTGCCATTGCATAGCATTACTTTTCAGTAGTAAGGCATATCCGCTTGCCTAAAAAAGCAAAATTTTTTGCTGAAAAATTTGCGAAACCGATTGGTTGCGTTTATATTTGCAACTAATCGGTTTCATAAATTAGATATCAGAAAGATGAGAAGAGATATTTTTCAAGCAATTGCAGACCCGACAAGGCGAGGAATTATTACCCTAATTGCATTGCAGGCAATGACTCCAAACGCCATTGCCGAACACTTTGACACAAGCCGGCAGGCTGTATCTAAACATTTACGCATTTTGACAGCATGCGAATTGATCAAACCGGAATACAAAGGCCGGGAAATTTATTACCAACTTGAAATTGACAAAATGAAAGAAATAGACAAATGGTTAGAACAGTTTCGCAAAATCTGGGAAACAAGATTTGATCAATTAGATAATGTATTGTCAACAATTAAAAACTAAAAAAATGAACATCAATTTATTATTTGACTTTACCGTCAACAAAGAAAACAACACCATTCACATCACACGCGAATTTGATGCTAGCCTTGAATTGGTATGGCAAGCGTGGACAACAGCCGAATTGCTTGATCAATGGTGGGGTCCGAAACCTTGGCGAGCAGAAACCAAAACAATGGATTTCCGCGAAGGTGGATATTGGCTCTATGCCATGGTGAGCCCGGAAGGTGAAAAGCATTACAGCCGGGCTAATTTCATTGCTATCGAAAAAGAGAAATCATTTACTGCAAAAGACGGATTTTGTGATGAAAACGGAACGATGAACACCGAATTTCCCCAAAACTTATGGGAGAATAACTTCGCTTCGAAAGGGAATACAACACAAGTAGAAATGTTGCTCACTTTTGATACACTTGCCGACCTTGACAAGACCATAGAAACGGGCTTTAAAGAAGGCATGACAATAGACCTATACCAATTAGACGAATTACTGTTAGCCCTAAAAAAATAAACTAATGAAAACGTATACAATCACATTGTGGACGGAATGAATTTTCAGTCGTTCTTTCCGATAATATTCATTGTCATACTTGCATTATCGTATATTAGCTATCACAAATTAAATACTATTGCTAAAAGTTCCGTGCGAACGTAAAGGCAAAACCATTGGCGAAATAAAAAAACATGACCAGACTGATTCATTTGATTGGGTATCTACTCGTATTTACTACTTTCCAAACAAGCGCCCAAACCATTCACTCGTTACGACGGGATATCGAGCAAATCATATCAACGAAAAATGCAGTCATTGGCGTTTCGATTATTGGCAATGATGGTCAAGATACCTTATCTATGAATGGAGAAAGGCAATTCCCCATGCAAAGTGTCTTCAAGTTTCACATCGGGTTAGTCATGCTGTCCGAAATTGACAAGGGCGTATTTTCACTTGACCAACAGGTGGAAATTCGGAAGCAAGACCTTTTGCCGGGTCTTTACAGCCCAATCAGAGACAAATTTCCTGACGGCACCACGCTCACCATCGCAGAAATCTTGGAATACACCGTTTCCCTTAGCGATAATGTGGGTTGCGATGCGTTGTTAAGGCTTCTTGGCGGACCCCAACGCGTGGAAAGCTATTTCATCAACAACGAGTTCGACAATATTTCCATAAAAATCAACGAGGAAGTGATGCAGAACAATTGGGATTTGCAATTCCAAAATTGGACAACGCCAAAAGCGGCTACCCGAGTACTTGAATCATTTTACTACAACCAGAACGGACTGCTTTCTCCCAAGAACCATGACGTTATTTGGAGAATAATGCGCGAAACTTCGACAGGTGAAAACCGGTTAAGGGGGCTGCTGCCCGAAGGAACTACAGTTGCCCATAAAACGGGGTGGTCCGGAACCCATCCAACGACAGGGATAACGGCGGCTGTTAACGATATTGGGGTTGTCTTTTTGCCCAATGGAAAGCACTTTTTTATCAGCGTTTTTGTCACCGATTCTAAAGAAGATCCAACAACCAATGAACGAATTATTGCAGACATTGCAAAGGCAACATGGGATTATTTTATCAAAGAGGCTAACTAAAAAATCGAATTGACCATCTTTCCATTTTTCGAAAACAGCCAGTAAATGGTAACCGCACTCCATAACTACTTCCTGAATAAAGAGGAACCAAACAAAAGTTGTTTACTAGCTTTGCGAAGCATTATTCTTGAACAAGATACAGACATTACGGAAACGCAGAAATACGGAATGCCTTGCTTCTGCTATAAGAAGAAAATGTTTTGTTATTTGTGGATAGATAAAAAAACAGATGAGCCCTATATACTTATGGTAGAGGGAAAATATCTTGACCACCCCGAATTGGAAGAAGGCAACCGTTCTCGAATGAAGATTTTCAGGGTCAATCCAAACAAGGATTTACCGATTAAGACCATTGAAAACATTTTACAAAATGCATTGGATTTGTACAGAAAAGGAATAATTAAAATCAAGGGATAATAGACAAACCCGCCAATCCGGATTTGACAGCCCACGTAAAGACCACCATCAAAAATGCACAGCGCGCTTTTCAACTTTATATCACAGTATCTCATCCTCTCGGATGAGGAGAAAAACGCAATGCTTGAATTAGACATCTTCCGTACGGTTAAAAAAGGCACTATTTTACTCCAACAGGGCGAATGTAAGAGGCACGTGTTTTTTGTGCTCAAAGGATGTCTACGCACCTACTACATCATTGACGGGGAAGAAAAAACAACGGCCTTCTACTCCGAAATGGAAGGCATTACCCCGCATTGCGTGATGGATGGCAAACCCTCGGAATACTATATCGCCGCAGCTGAAGATGCCATCATCACCGTTTCTACACCAGACATGGAGTCCGAAATGTTTGAGAAATTCCCCAAGTTCGAAACGCTTTGCCGGATCATTTCGGAGAAGGAACTCATAAAAAGCCAGCTTTCGTTTGATGATTTTAAAACCTCATCACCCGAACAGCGATACCTGAAGTTGCTCCGCAACCGCCCCGACTTACTACAACGCGTACCACAGCACCAGCTAGCGAGTTTTTTAGGGATTACCCCCCAATCGTTAAGCCGGCTCAGGGCCAGAATATTCGAAAAGAATAAATAACTACTTGCTTTCTTAACTTAAGTGAACGTTTCACGGCATCGGCGTGATCTATTTTTGCATCATCACGTTATTAAACAAGAGAAGATATGCAAAAGAAACGTTTAGTGATCGCGCTTGCTTCGATGCTTGCCTTTACGCCAACCCTCAACGCGCAGTATGCACAACAAGACAGTACTTTTAAGAAGTACTTCGTGGGCAGCACCCTATTTATGCTGGGTAATTTGAACGCGAAGAATAGACCCGATTTTGTACAACTCAATGCCGGCTATCGCATCACAGGAAAAGATGTGGTATCTTTAGAGCTTAAAACCTGGAAATATGCTTGGCCCCTGGGAATCCCGTATGGAAAATCGTTTGAAGCACCAGCGGAAAAGTTTCCCGGATATATACGAGAGCACGGATTTGCGCTCGCATACCAACGTTTTTTTTGGAAAGGGTTATATGCTGGGATTCATGTCATGAATGCCTGGCAAACTTTTGTAGATGATCATGGCAGCAAGATGGACAGCGGCTTCCAACTGTTCAACACCTATCGGGCGGGCTACCACATCAAACTTTTTAAAGACCGGTTTTTCGTGCAACCATCTATCGCCGTTACGCATCGTCCGTATCACACGAAAATGCCAGAATCTTTCCGACAATTGGATAACAAATGGTCAAAATTCTTTTTTCCGGAGCCAGGGTTGCACTTCGGTTTCAATTTCTAAGTGTTGATCGCGTATACTTAGCGACGTACCAATTTGGCTGCTGCCGCTTGGTCAACTAACCAAGTGAGTTCTCCATTCTTGGGATTTAACAATTGCGCGGGATACTGCTGCAGATTCCGCACGCCCTCCAATACTTCGTACAGGGCATCGGATTTGTTTTCACCAAAAGCTAACACGGCAAGTCGGCTTGCTCGATTAATCAGTGGAACAGTCAACGTGATGCGATACATCTCCTGGGGTTCCAAATAATACGCGTATACCCATTTATTTCGTTCATGCAACACCTCCGTACCGGGAAACCAAGAAGCCGTATGCCCATCGCCTCCCATCCCCAGAAATACCAAATCAAAGATGCCCTCGCCACCTAAGTGCAACCGTAATGTCTGCTCGTATTGACGGGCAAACTCCGCAGGTGAAACATCGCTCGCCCACATCGGGAAAATCTGCTCTTTCGGTATGGGTACTTGCGAGAGGAGTGTTTCAAAGGCCATTCGCGCATTGCTCCTGTCGTCATCCAACGGAACCCACCGTTCGTCCCCCCAGAATACGTATACCTGCTGCCATGGAACCCGCTCTCGGTAAGCCGCATCGGCCAATAGGTGATGCAGACCTACCGGTGAAGAACCACCCGTCAGCGCCACGGTAAATTTACCCCGCTTGGCTATAGCCGCATTGGCCGCATCCACGAACAAGTCTGCTGCACGTTGATTTAACTGTTGGATATCATCAAATATTTCAATCATCACTACTGCTTATTTTTACGATCAACCTACTGCGTTACGTATGTAAATTTGTAGACCAAACATGACCCTGCCGGGCAATCAATACATCGCTAAGCTCAGGACCCCATGTTCCTGCGGCGTAGTTCGGAAAATCCAGCGAATCCCGCCCTTCCCAAGCCTCCAGTATAGGTGTAATCACATCCCACGCTTCCTCCACTTGGTCGGAGCGCATGAACAAGGTAGTGTCTCCCCGCATGGCGTCCAGCAATAGGGTTTCATACGCTTCCGGTGTTTGCGTAGAGCACGTATCGTATTCAAACACCATTTCGGCGGGATTTAGGCGCATCTCCAGTCCATGTTTCTTCGCAATGAAACGGAGCCGGATATCCATTTGCGGCTGGATATTGATGGTCAACTTATTCGGCATTAAGTTTCCCGCTTGGTTCGCGGAAAAGGTGGCGTGCGGTACCGGCCGAAATTGGATGGTAATGGAAGACGTTTTCTCTTGCATCCGCTTTCCCGTACGCAGGTAAATGGGCACGCCCTGCCACCGCCAGTTGTCGATATAGAGTTGTACAGCTGCGTACGTTTCGGTATTTGACCGAGGGTCCACACCCGCCTCCTCTCGGTATCCGGGCACTTTCTTACCGTCTACCCAACCAGCGCTATACTGCCCTCTTACCGCAAATTTAGATACTTCCTCTGGCTTTATCCGTCGTATTGCGCGCATCACGTCTACTTTCCTATTGCGTATTTCCTCTGCTTCAAATGAAATGGGCGGTTCCATGGCAATCATGCATAGTACTTGTAGTAGGTGGTTCTGGATCATGTCACGCAGTGCGCCGGAGTGTTCATAGTAGCTCCCCCGGTCTTCGACACCCACTTGTTCGGCTACGGTAATCTGGATATAATCGATGTAATTTCGATTCCATAATGGCTCGAACAGCGCATTGGCAAACCGGAAAGCCAAGATATTCTGTACTGTCTCCTTGCCAAGATAATGGTCTATCCGATAAATTTGCTCCTCCTGAAAAGTACTACCCAACAATTGGTTGAGCTCAACGGCGGTTTGCTTGTTATAGCCAAACGGCTTTTCAATCACGATACGATCTGAGGCTGGATTAGCTGCTAGCCCATGTTGATTGATGTTGATCGTCGCCGCTTCGATAAATTGGGGGGCAATGGACAAATAAAACAGTCGGTTAGCACGAACACCCCAGACCTTGTCAAAAGCAGCCAGTTTTGAAGCCAGCTCTTCATAGGCTCCCGCATCGTTGATGTTAGATTTAAAATAGGATACCGAGGTTTTAAATTGTTCCCACCGGCCATTATTCGGGGTGCCGCTTCTGGAAAATTCCTCCAGTCCTATATGTAAATGCTTTCGGTAATCATCATCGTCTAACTCCGTCCTCCCCAAACCAATAATAGCAAAATTCTCCGGCATCCAACCGTCAATGTATAGGTTATAAAATGCCGGAATCAATTTCCGCTTAGTAAGGTCGCCGGTTCCACCGAAGATGACGATAACGGTGGGGGCTAATTTTCTACCTGTTTTCATGTTTCTTATAATGCCTTGTAAAACCGCGGCAACCTACATCGGTTCCACGCGATGGGGATGTGCCTTCTCGGTCGAAATGTTCATATCCATATACGCCAAAACCGTACGGTTCCAATACATTCACGCGATTTATCCGTTCGTTCGTTTTAATTCTTGCCGCTCTAAGGCTATCAGTTTTTGCAATCGACGGTCAAAGCGTTCCCCACTGTCGTAGCTGGCCTTGAGAAACGCGTCTACCAGTTCCCACGCTAACCGAGGACCGATCACTCGGCCACCTAGGCAAATCAAGTTCATGTCATCGTGTTCGACCCCTTGATGGGCCGAATAGGTATCTGTAATCAGCGCAGCCCGTACGCCGGGTATCTTATTGGCTGCGATAGACACCCCCACACCGCTGCCGCAGACGGCTATGCCCCGTGCTACCGCTTTATTTGCAACTGCCTTCGCCAGCGGCACGATGATGTCTGGGTAGTCATCCGTCGGATCGTAGGTTAGTGCGCCATAGTCTTGCACATCATATCCCTGCTCGACAAGTTGCGCTAGCAACTGTTGTTTTTGTTCAAAACCAGCATGGTCTGCTGCTATCCCTATCTTCATTATCCTATGGGTAGATACCAGTTTTCATTTGATCAATACCTATTTGACCAAATAGCCGATGAAGATAGCCAAATTTCTTTTTTAGATAAAATATCGGTTAACTTTTATCCAAAAAGGGGTGCGCTTGAAGTATTATGCTTGTCCGTACGGAATATCTTCACATCAGTAAAAAGGAAGAGCGAATTTTAATAGGAATATTAGGAATGACTAATGTTTTCCATTTTTAATTTCAACTTATGAAACAATGCATCCAAGCATGCCTTTGTGGGGTGTCTTTCGCAGTCATACTGCTCGACATCATCGAAGTACTCCTTGATATTTCCAGTTTCACTTAGTTCAAACAGAACGGTAGGCAATTCATTGCCTAGCGACCGCTGAATCATGGTTACATGTTCTTGTTCTTGCCGCTCCATCCCGATCAAGCAGCCATCTACCTGCTTGTCAAGCATGCGCAACAGTACGGTCTCCGTTTTGGTCTTATCGGTCAAGAAATGGAGTACAAGTCGGTAACCTTGCTGAAAGGCAATATCTTCGAAATGGCTGATGATATCTAATGACAACGGCGCTGGTAAATGGTTCATCAGTAAACTGACAATCCGTGTACGGTTTGTTCTTAGACTTTTGGCTCGCTGGTCCAAAACAAATTTTTCCGTCTTCACGTAAGCCAATATCCGGTCTCGGGTCATTTTCTTCACCCGATACTTCTCTCCTAAGCCATTTAGTACCAATGACACGGTCGTGATCGAAAGACCGAGTTCATCAGCGATATCTTTCAATGTTTTGAGCTTATCCATTTTCTTGACCGACCTTTATTTCACGAAAGGGTTGCGGTATTCGTTTACTTTTCCGGCTGGATAATCCGATTGTAAAGTTCTTCCTGGTGATCTATACACGCTACGGTCTGTATGACTGCGTGGGGATTATCTACCGTTAGCGGATCAGGGGCCGTGTAATTGCGCATCCTACACCCCATCAGTGAAATGGTCAGTCGCTGATTACCCCTCACCCAGAGAAAATCATACGATTGCTCAATATTGGTCAGTGCACCATTGTCGCCAGAAAACGCTTCCACGTTGGAAATGGCAGTATGCCCCTGCCCTTCGATTATGATAGGCCGTGTTTCCTCCAAGGTCTTACCCGCATTGGCAATAATGGATCCTTGGGCAATTTGCCAATTCCTGTTTTTCGTATTGGAACCTTCTTTATAAATACCCACTGCCACACAGTCCAAATTGAAGTTTGTCAATTGACCATAGCTTTCATCGCCTAAGTGGATGCCTCCCCAAGTAGCAAACGTAAACAAATCAATTAGCTGTGCATTATCTGTGTTGTTGATGCTATAGGCGAATGTCTTGCGGTCTACGACCGAATCAATGACTGCTTTTGAGAAGCGGAACCCTATTTCACGCATAATCGCTGGATTGACATGGCAATGCAGGAAACGAGGAATATCATAGCAATAGTTGATACGGATAAATTCTCCGCTCAACGGATAACCATAACAATGCTGAATGGTAATCAACTCACATTTAAATTTGGGATCGGCATTGAAGTCCATGGCGATATATTCACCATAGAACGTGAGGTTATCTAATGTGACCCCTTGTGTATTCGATGTTTTACTTAATTGGATCGTGGGTGGATAAGGGATCACCTTTTGGGGATCGGTCAGTTCCTGCGCAGAGTACCAAAATTGGATGCCCGCGATGCGGGTTGCAGATTCCACCGTAATAAATGGCTTGCTATCATCGGTAATGTCAAATACACTACCTACAGGACGCCGTGCTTCGGGGTGCCGTGTGCCTCTTGGGGTGGCCGCATTGGCACCGACCAAAGAAACATTCTTTTTCAGGATAATTCCACCTGCTATGGGATAGGGTATTTCCGAAGGTTCGACATACAATACCTCGCCGCTACGGGATGCCCAATCAATGGCTTTCTGTAGGTTTTCGGCATTCACGACCGCATCGTTGGTGGGTAGCACACCAAACGCCTGGATACTGTTGAGCTGTGCTTGTGCAAGTGGCAGCATGGTAACGGCCAACCAGAAAATCAATACATAACGTGTGTGTCTCATTATTTCTATCATTCTTTTTTATTAATTAATTCTTCTCCCAAATTTCTTTAATCGTGTTTTCCTGGCCTTCCCCAAGCGGGCATTTCGGCCCTGGTGTATTTGCACGGTATCGATTGGTTTCGGCACCAGTGATGATGCGGCTGCCCGGCATTTGCAGAAAGCCATAGGGGTCTGTTTGGCTCAGCCATTGGTGAGCCGTATGCAAAAAGCTATTCCGGTAGCCCTCTGGCTGCTTATGAAACCATGTTATTTCATCATATCCCCATGCATAATGGTCGTCCACGTTGGCCTCATCTCGGTGTCTGCTGATGCCGAAATTATCAAACTCCACCAGATACAAACTACGTTCACAACTCCACCCGCTGGGGGTAATCCCACCGACTGTCTTTTGATAAATGCCATCCAGGTATCCTACCTGCAATTCCACCTCCTGTGGTTTTTCCACGATTTCCCGAAGACGTAACGGGAAGGAAACAAAATCAAACAGCAATCGGCCGTCCACGGTCATTCCGCCATTCGGCAAATGTGAGTCGCAAATCACCGTACCCCGACGTGCAATGTTTTTGGCCGTATTCCGTACATGCCCCAGCAGTTTCTGCCAGGCTTTCAGGCTTTCTTCCCCTTCCATTGCCATGAGCTGTGCTTGCCCGAAATGGATAGCTTCGATCCCGATTTCCATGTACCGACGAGCCAAATAATAGAAAAACAGTTGTGTTTCTTGACGCGTAATATCCGGTACGCTACTCCCCTTACGCCAATGATCTATAAACCGCCCGTTTTCGTTGAGCATTTCGGCATACTTGAAATTCCGTTGCTCGACCGGGAGGCCCAGGGTCTCAAATGCCCAAGCCGGAACCGGAACATCCTCCACCTTTTCGGTCACAATTTCGAAAATACACGCTTGAAATACCAAGGTGCTATCTTGAGTATGCAGGTTTTCCATCGCTTGCATAGCGTGGTTCCAAAACGAAGGCGTGAGGTAAAAATGCTCCTTGCCCCACGAGTAGATTGCCCGCCCGATAAACTTTGCCCCGATATGCTTGAGCATCCTAGCGTCATCATCCTTGTCAGGATAGGGGCCATCGTTATAGCACCCTTCACTATTCAAGAACTCGGCTTGCGTGATGCTCCTGCTCAAGTAGTTTTCCAGCACCTCTTTCGATACCTGGCCCTCCACGAAGTGATAGGACGCTTGTAGACGCTGTATTTGCGCTTGGCCATGCCCTAGTGGCCACCCCACAAAAACGGCTAGGCTAATCAAGATTGATTGTCGTAGTGCCATATTTTTCGTCATTAATCGATTGCATCAACACCCCATGATCGATTGGGCTTATCACCCATGTCAAGCTCCAATGTTCCGCCATTGACGATAATTTCATGTGTAAGCCAAGGAGTGTTCAGTTCTTCTCCGTTCAATTTCGCACGCTGGATGTATTTATTCGTTTCCGATGCCTGAGGGGCAATTACCTCGAAAACCTTCCCATTGGGCAGGTTGACCCGCGATCGCTTGAATACCGGGCTTCCGATGGAGTAGATAGGGCTCCCTGGCGTAACCGGATAAAAGCCCAATTTCGAAAAGACGACGAATGCCGACATGCCGCCACCATCTTCATCACCGGGCACACCCATTACGTCATTCCGAAACCATTGCTTAAGCAAGGTACGGATCCGCTTTTGGGTTTTCCACGGCTGCCCGACATAGTTATATAGATAAGGAATGTGAAGGGAGGGTTCATTGGCCATGGAAAACTGCCCGACGTTACCGGTATGGTCTGGCAGCTGCGCATAGAATTCATGTTTTGATTTACCCAAAGGCTGGTTAAACATGTCATCGAGGTTTTTGATAAAGGCATCGTTACCTCCCATGAGTTGGATGAGATCGGGGATATTATGCTGCACGTCCCAACGGTATATCCACGCATTGTTCTCACCATAGTATCCACGTGCACCCTGCCCGCCAGAAAACACATAATCAAAGGGCTCGATGAAATTTCCGTTGGCATCTTTTGGATGGAAGAAATGGGTTTCCGGATGGAAAAGGTTTCGATAGTTAAACGATTGCTCGGTGAAATATTCGTGTTCTGCATCCTTACCGAGGGCCTTGGCCAACTGGGCCAAGCACCACATATCGTAGGCGGTACCCAATGTAACCGCCACCGGCTGGCGCCGTTCAAAATGATTGACCTCCCGAATGGTTTCTTGTTCCCCTTCCCGCAATGCAGGGATATACCCGTGTTCCTTGAAGAACGCATCGAGCTGTCCTGCGGGAGCACCAGACCAAGGAGCCAGGGTTTTCTCCGTGATAGCTAATTTAGCTGCTTCGTAGGCCTTTTCGAGGTCGAACCCATCCAGCCCTTTCACATAGGCGTCCAGTAATGTGGCCACGCCGTGGTTGGAATTCATCCGGCGACTATCACCGTTAATCTCGGGAAAAGTGGGCAGCCAAAAATTTTCCATCTGGCCTGCCATCGTGACAAATGAATGCAGGATATGTTGTTCTTTCTCAGCATCGATCAACACGTTCAGGGGATGATGTGCACGGTAGGAATCCCATATCCAATCGTCTGTATAAAAGGGAATCCCGTTATCTTCATGTACACGCCCATCAAAGGCACTGAAATACCGGCCATCTTCCGAAATATTTACCGGCCGCTCGAACGTCCGGTATAATGAGGTATAAAAAACAGCTAGATCGTCTGCTGCACCTCCCGACACTTCAATCTTTCCAAGTGCATCGTTCCAGACTTTCAGCCCAGCCTCCTTCAGCGCAACTAGGTCATAATCTTTTACCTCACGATGGAGGTTCCGCTGTGCTTGCTCTGCGTCGATAAAGGAAATCCCATACTTCAGCCGGAGTTGTTTGGTGTCGGGTGCATATTGGAGTACAATGCTGGCATCGCGTCCTTCCACGACGGTACCGTCGATTAACTGCCCATTTTCCAAGATAGCCGTATGGCTAGGTGCAAGCTCCGGTTCCATGTAAATATATACGTTCGTACCGTTGCCGATGCTTTGATGGCCCGAAAGTGCCTCCCCGTTCCATTTGAGGGAACCATTTCGGGAGTTAACCACGATAAATGTGGACTTATCCTGCTCAAAATCCAATTGGTATAAGGCCGACTGGTGCGATGGTGCAAAAGCCACTTCAATCTGCTGCTCATCCAAATAAACCGAGTACGAATAGGGCTTAATCTCTTCCCTGTCATAACTATAAGAAATCACGGAAGCCAAATCTTCGGCATCCCCTTGAAAAGGGCTCAGGTTAAACGCTGAGCTACCCCTATGGCTAGTTACGACGAGTGGCAATCCACGCAGCCGATCGCCCGTAAAATCGCCACGTTCGGGATAAACGCGTAAAAAGCTATTAGGCAAATGAATCGTAGGATAGGTCGGCACCAATAAATGACTGATATTGCCCATATAGGGATTCACATGGTCTACCGGATGTTGATTCGGCTCATTTGCATCGCTACACCCGCTTACGCCTACCATGAATAGGCCTGATATGCAAGCATAGGAAATCCACTTACTTGTTCTGTTCTTAATTGTTTTAGCGACTATCATATAAACTATTGTTAACGTATTCTTAAATCATGACTTCCTATTATCGGGTAGGTGTTGCAGTTCCGTAACCTGATTCGCCATGGAACCAATTGGCCGCCTGGCCGGTAAGCCAAAGATAATGATCCGACGGTAGCGCCGCTTCAATGCCCATGAATTGTAGATGCCCATTCAGCGGCACCTCATTTTCGCGCGCACACTTGAAAATGGCTGTTCCCTCGTCTATCTCATCGAACATGGCTACATACAATGCGTCCGCGCCTGCCATTTTAGCTCCTGCGACTTGACGCCATAGGAAATCGCCCTTCAACCTCGGAATGGAATTATACAATGACGGATCGTTATGCATATTGCCCCAACTAAACCCCGGAAACACCAATGGTATATAGTCGACCGCGTGTTGTTTGCACCATAGCAAGTCCAAAACCAATCCACTGGTCGCATTATTGTACCCTTCGTGATCGTACCTACCAACGGCCCATGGCATAATGACATCTACCTTTTTAATCAGCTCGTGCAATTCGGCGTTATTCTCGGTGTCTCGATCCAGTGTCCGCCAATAATACGGCACCCCTAACATGATGGACACCTTGTTAGATGGCCCCTTCAACCGGTCTACCAAACGGCTTACATCATTGATGGAATATTGCCGATTATCGTTAAACCCGACTCCCCATATCGTGACCAGCGGTTTGCCATTATGCCGCAGGTAAGTAGGGTGTTCGAAATTGTTAAATAAATCGAATTGCTGTTGCAACTCATCCCAATCCTGTGCCAAGTAGGCCACATCATCACTGTTTGAGCCACTCAAATCGTACATGACACTGATTGCCCGTTCGTATTTTTTTGCCGCCTTTAGTCCATTAGCTAATACCTGATTGAAATGGCGCTTCCCGGCAGCATTGGAGGGCTTTATTTCAGCGACAAACCGCTGCATATGCACACCATCCAGTCCGTATTCCTGCATCCATTTGAAATGCAAGTCTACGCTTTCTTCATCATATGGGCTATAGAGATAAGCGGCTGAACCATCGGCATATTGAAACGGAGATTCATAGGTTTTTTCGTATTCGGAAACATCCGGCCAGAAATCCACATTGGTGATACCCGGACGGAACGTATTGTTTGGCCCCTGATAGTGATACCACCCTCGATTTGAACCATCTCCCTCCGCTGCAAACCACCCTTGGTATCCAGCCATGACCAATCCCCTATATTCGGTATATAAACAACCGGTTTCATCGTAAACGGCCTCGGGAATTTCTCCCGGCCCATCGTCTGGGTCGGTAATTGACGTGTTGTCTTTTGAACAGCTAACCAATGAAAAAAATGAACAGCTTAGGAAGATAAAGGCAAAAAAACTACTGTGTCGAACCATCATGGTGATTGAAAAAATGGTTGCCCAGCACCGTTGTGACGGGCAACCATTAAAAAAACAACTGCTAATCAATCTTTTCAAGTTTCAGCCAAGAAGGCCTTACATTTTGTTCGGTGCCTGTAAAGTTAACCACGAAACCAGCAGATACTTTTGTAGGTGCTGCCAATGAAAAATCGATACTTACCACCCCATCATTGCCAACATCCGCAAAGCCAGCCGAAGCCAGTGCTGCGGAAATGTCTTCAATATCCGGGAGCGTTTCACCAGCAGCTACGGCAATATATCGCGGATCGTTACCTCCATTAGTTATAATTGGATTTTCACCGGCAAAACTTAGGGTAAATCTGAACTCACCTGCAGGAAGATCGATTGTTTGATAGAGTTTGCCATTTTCGATAGGCGCCTCACCTTCTCCCCAACGTTCAAAACCTAAACTTTGCTTGTCATTGTCCGGTCCTTCCCAGCCGCCATCATATCCCCCCATGCCACCACGGGTACGCATGGCTTCGTTGGTAATCCAGCCACCTGACAAATTACCCCATCGATTACCATCCCATTCTGCGCGGCTAAATGGCCATTTCGCATTGGAGAGATAATTGTCAGGCACTTCATCTGGATTATCCTGCGCATCCGCTGGAACTTCCACCTTAATAATCTCGGTATAGTTATATTTTCTGTTTGCATCGTTTACGTTAGCCCCCAAACGAACGTAATACGTATAACCTGCCTTTACAGGTAACGGGCCAATGGTGTAAACACCACTTGTCTCGGCATCCCCTACTTCTTCCTGCCACGATTTATTGATCTGCCTTCTTTGATTATTGTATTCAGGGATATCAATATAATTCGTTGCGCCACTAAACGTGTTGAGGCTTAAGAACGGCTTGACCTCAACTAGGTTAGGCAGCCCCGTGCGGATAGGGGCATTAAGACGGCATTTCAATGTTAATCTCAATCCATTCAAGGAAACTTCAAAGTCCGTCAATCGCAAATAAGGCGTAACGGTAAAATCCTGCTCAGTATTTCCATTTAAGACCACACCTTTTACCGTATCAACCGGCCAGAAAGGGCCCCCATAAGGAAGCATGTCATACGTGCCGGCAAATAATTTACTGTTGTTATATGAACCATCTTGTTTTACGGATAAGGATTGTGGGTTAGCGACAGATTCTGTCCACGTTTTTTCCCATATGCGGATACCCCAGTCGCCTTGCGATGAAAGTAAATTCTCACCCGTATACGAATCAATTACCCTCCCATGAACCCGTACATCCGGTTCGGCCCAGTTGTCGATTTTTAAACATGAAGTAACCGTCACCAGCATTACTCCTAAAATTATATATATAATCTTCTTCATGATATGAATATCAATAGGTTAGTTAATAAAGTGGATTCTGTGGCAACAAATTACTATTCTTGCCAATTTCTCCCCACGGAATCGGTTCGTAATAACACTGTTTAGAGGCCGTCCAGCTTCTGTTATCTCTATTATTTTCATCCAGATAAATATATTTTCCTTCATCAGCTACATAATAGGCACTGAGAAAACGATGGCGAAACTGGTTCAACACTTGGTCGGCAGTTCTCCAACGGCGAAGATCCCACCACCAGTGGTTTTCGGCATACAGTTCTCGCGCGCGCTCGTCGCGAATGAACTGCAGGGAGTTTTCAACCGAATACGGATAGTTGGCGTTATTGATGGTACCAATATTGGTTGTCGTGATATCAATAGTAGGACGGATGACCTGCGCACCTGCACGGTCACGAAGTTTTTCAATGTAATCAAAGGCTTCCGCTCTTTGACCCAGCTCGTAGAGCGCTTCTGCGGTGTTCAGGTAAATTTCGCCCAAGCGGAAAACCACCCAATGCTGGTCGCTACGGTATTCGCGAACATCGCTGGTAGCCATAGCTGGGTTTACATACTTACGAATAAAAGCCGCCCCAAAACCATTGTTTTCAGCACCTTGGTCATCGAAAGAACCGTGTGCTCCGGTGATGTTGTAGGTCGTGCCGTTAATTTCGGTGGTCCAGCCCCGGCCTCCTAAAATACGGTTACCACCGCTGTTGATCGGCGCTGCATTACTTCCGCCTTGTATCGCTGATGCAAGTCCATTAAAGCTTCTGTAAATACCTCTTTGCAAACCGAACGTTTTTCCGCGCAATTCATCCCCATCAAAGTACATCGTGCCTCTCATGCGTGGCTCCATTCCTTCACGGATATCGCTGCGGCTGTCAAAACGTACGGGAGTTCCGTCGGGATTGGTGTAGGCCGGCATATCATACAGTTCCATAAAATCAAGTGGCGGAAAGCTGTTTGCACCCACAAACGACGACATGTCGGGAGATGGACTCGTCAGCGCATCGTAGCTATGACGCAAACGATTGTCACCAGGCGATGTCATATCATAATCCTTTATGAAAATCGACTCGGAAGAAGTAGGGTCCAAAAACAGATTTGCGAAATTGGTTGCTTTGTCCGGATAGCCCCTGGTGTACAAGGAGTAGGGGCCTTCCTCTACCGTTTTTCCTGCATCGACAGCATATTGGAAAAATTCATTTGCCTGTGAGGGATCCATACCAGCCAAGCCTAATTGTGTTGCCGCTTCGCTCTCGAACCCCAGGTATTGCGAGTATTTGGCATTTGAACCCGCATAAAGCATCGCACGTGACATCAACGCAGCCGCGACATATTTATTTGCACGACCTGATTCGCTTCTTTCGGTCATCTGATCAACTGCATACTTCAAATCCTCGTAGATAAATTTCCACGTGTCATATTCCGTACTACGCGACACTTCCAGCGTCTCCGGGTCCGCAAGTGGATTCTGGACTTCTTTAACTATCGGAACACCGCCATAACGTTTGGCTAGGCCGAAATAGAAGAATGCACGTAAGAAATGTGCCTCCCCCATTAACTTGTTGAACTCGACATCGGTGTAGTTATCCTGATACGTTGGAAAGTTCTCAATAAACGTGTTCACTTCGCGAATACGGTCATATGGCCAGTAAGCAAATCCATCATTGTCAACCCCCATCCAGGTATTGAAAAACTCGCCACTCATATTGCCCTGGTTGAATTTGCCAGCTTCCCAGTAATTACCTGGGCGATAGCCATTGTTTGCGTAGTATACGAAGTCTTCAATGGGCAGGTAATTATACAACCCCGCGAAGTATTTCACGACACCATTTTCGTTACCAAAAAGTTCGGGTTCACCCAACATCCCTTTTGGTTCCAGGTTCAAGCTCTGGCAAGAGAAAACGGCTATCCCTAAAAATGCGATGTATGCTAAAAATTTCTTTTTCATCATGATTTTTTTTTAGAATTTAACGCTTGCTCCAATTGTAAATGTCCTGTTTACAGGATAATTGTAGAAGCCGAGACTTTCGGTGTCAGCGTCAATACGTGAACTCGGGCGCTCCGGATCTGCATTTTTGAGACCGGTAAAAGTCAGCACGTTATATCCACTCGCATAAACCCTCAAATTCTTCACACCTACTTTCGATAGCAGTCTATTTGGAAAAGTGTACCCGATTTCCACCGTTTTCAGGCGCATGTAGGAAGCATTCTGAATGCCATTCGTTCCGGTACGACGGCCATCATGACCCGTGACTGGGTAATATCCAGAAATCCATTCTGTATCCGGGTGGAAATAATCTGCATTAGGATCGACAGGACGCCACCTATCCATGAACCACGTCAGTGTATTTTGCCCGCCGAATGGCAGCGCTTCGGTAAGCACCTCAGCATATTGCACATAAACGCCGTTTGCACCCTGGAAATCCAGGGCCAAATCGATGCCTTTCCATGAAGCGCCTAATGAAAGCCCGTAGTTGAAAACAGGAAGTCCGTAAGAAGCGATGGGGTGTTCGTCATTGCCATCAATTACACCGTCTTCGTTCCAGTCAACCAGCCACCAATCGCCAGGCAACGCGTTCTGCCCCGTTGGGAGATAAAAATTACGGATGTCGTCGATATTGGTAAACATACCGCCTGACTCCTGCCCCCACCAAATATTGGTATAACGACCGCTCGTACGGTTTCTCCAATGATCGTATGAATTTCCCGCTGGCGTTTCGAGCCAATCCGTCCGCTGATGCTTCGTTGCTGAAATTTGCCCCCTTGCATAGTAAGAAAGTTCATTGAATCTATTTCGATAATCCAATGACACTTCATAACCGAAGTTACGATCGCTGTTTAGGTTTTCCTGTGGCAGGTTTGCACCTACTGTGCCGGGAATCACAGAAGCACTGGTTGCCAACAAGCCCGAACGGTCGCGTTTAAATACGTCGATCGTAGCGTTCAGCTTGTTTTGCAATAATCCGACATCCAAACCAAGGTTATAGGATTTAATTCGATACCAGGTTAAATTTGGGTTCGGGATACTGGATGGCGAGACACCACCGACTAATGTACCATCGTAAAACCAACCGATTTCATTGCCATTCAGATTGTAGCCCGTTCTTGGTGGATAGTTACCAGCGGAACTGTCATCTCCCATCTCACCGTAAGAACCCCTCAATTTAAACTCGCTAAAAAATGACAAGTTGTCTCTCATGAAGTTCTCTTCACTAATACGCCATGCGGCGGAAGCGGTGGGGAAAAAACCAAAACGATTTTCTTCTGGGAAACGAGAAGAACCATCGTAACGGAATTTGAAAGCAAACATATATTTGCTTGCGTAGTTATAGTCCAGTTGGCCTATCAACGACGTAACGGCCCGGTCGCCTATACCACCACCGATAGCGCGCTGATTTTTATCTTCACCTGCAAACAGGTATTCCGAGTTGACCATCAACTCCCGATAAGCGCTAAAGCTATCCCAACTATTATATATTTCTTCATAAACAAGGAAGTTATTGAAGTTATGTGCGCCAAATGATTTATTATAGAATAACCCCAACTGCATATTCGTATCAAAGTTGAAATTGACACCTCTGGTCACGTCAGACGGTGTATTGCGCTGGATTGGCGAATAGGTATCATCATCTGGGTTATAACGGAACAAGGTATAGGCACGTTTGTAGTTGTGATAATCGGGTAATCTGGCCGCATAATCATAAGATCCCTTTGCTGATAACCCCTCCACGCCCGGGATATCATATTGAAGCGTTAACGTTCCGTTGAATAAGCGATTTCTGTTTAAATTATAACCAACATGGTCGGCGTCCGTCTGAATGATCATGTTCGCTCCCTCATTCAAGAAATTTGAATCGCCGTTAGGATACAATGGGTTGTCGTTTGCATAAAAAGATGCATCCGGACGGGTTAACCAAGAAAGCTTGTATGTTGACCAACCGGTGCCGTTGGGTTGCGTGGTATTATCCATGATGCCGCCCAACGAAACCCTTGCTGTCAGCCTATTGGTAATCTGAGCATCCACATTGCCACGCATATTCCAACGTTCTGAATGATAATCGCCGCTTTTGTACGACCCTTCTTGCTTTAGATGGCCCAATGTGAAATAATAGCGTAATTTGTCGCTACCCCCATTGACACTCAGGTTGTTTTCATATTGAGGGGTAGTTTTCCTAAACACCTGATCCATCCAGTTATATGATTGTCTGGTACCGTCAAGGAAAGGTTGAAAATGCTCGTCTCTAAATATTGGGTTTTCCCGTACCAAATAGTTATTGTTAAAATTCTGCCAGTTTTGCTCGTTCCTCAGCGTCATATAATCGATCGCATTTACACTTTCAGGAACATAAAGAAACTGCTGCATGGAGCTACTGGTAGTAAAATTGATGTCTACTTTTCCATCTTGTGCAGTACCACTTTTGGTGGTCACCAGGACAACACCATTGGCAGCACGTAAACCATAGATCGCCGCGGTACCGTCTTTCAGTATCGATACGTTTTCTACTTCTTCTGCACTCATGCGCGCGAAGTATTCCCTATCTCTAGGAATTCCATCGATTACAAACAATGGATCCCCCATTCCACGAATATCGATTTGGGTGTCATATGCACCTGGCGCACTACTTCGCTGAACGACGCGTACCCCGGGTACTTTACCGGTAAGCATGTTGAGCACGTTCTCGTTTTTAGTGCGCATCATGTCGTCACCACTAATCGTAGACACCGCACCTGTCAGCGTTGCTTTTTTCTGGGTAGTATACCCGACGACGACCACTTCGTCCAATCGCCCATCGTCCGTTTCCAATTGGACATCTATGGAAGTCCTACCACCAATTTCCTCGGTCAGGGTAGATTTGCCCACGTATTGAAATACGAGTGTTACTGCTTCGCCAGACACCTGGATCCGATACGTACCCGCTTCATCCGTAGAAGTAGCCTGCTCACGTCCGGAAGCTGTATTGGCCGTCACACTGACACCAGCCAGTGCCTCACCGGTTTCTGCATCGGTTACCCGCCCTTGGATGGTTCGCGTCTGGGCAAGGCCATACAACGGGGCAAGCATAGTTAGTAAAAGATATAGGTATGTTATTTTTTTCATCAGAATAATCTGCTTTTTATTGGCGATGAAGCTTGCTCGAGCGATAGTATACTTTGTTTGCGAGCGATAGCTCAAGCAGGTTTCATCCCCAAATAGATAATTGGTTAATAATTGATTAGGCATAACCTAGGCTAACACATCGATTCGTTGCTGCCTCAGATGAATCACAAGCTGTGCTGTGCCATATTACGTTGGTGGACTCTTCATTTGTCTATATGCTAGTTTAACAGTAAAATCGAATCTGATCAATGGTTAGTTCCTACTTTTCGAGGTTAGCCGTTCATGCCAACACCGTGTGGTCCTCTCCATGCTAATGCCTTAAAACGATAGCGGGATCAAAATTTATAATTGTCTTATTGGTTATCGCAGATTTAAAATCTACCTCAAGAATACACGTGCCCCAATAACAAAGCATTAACAAAAGATTAACAAGTATTTCACAATAACCCCCAATTACATAAAACACAGTATGACAGCCACTTATTTATCAATCACCAATTAAGTTTTTTTGTCACCATGGTCATTAGGATACTTGAAAGGCATGCTATCGAACCTCCATATTGAGTATATCGCGATAAATAAAACGATAATCGCTCCATAGAAACCATCATTGGAAATGATAGGTAAATGCGTTATAACGAAATATAAAAATTAAGAGGGAAGATGTTCTCCAGCTAGGAGAGTACTGATTTATAATCCTTATCGAATTTCTCACCATAAATCTGGTGGTATTCGTTGCAAAAATTTTCAAATGTTTGCGTGGCCAATGAATGGTTGCCCATATATGCGAGTGCCTTGCACTTGATAATCATCGCCTCTTCATGGACAGAATCGAAATAGAAAATGTTATTGGCGAGTTCGACCATAAATTCCGGGTCATCGGCAATGTTGACGTTTTCGGCAAAACGCATATACGTATTGATTACTTGGATGGAAACCTCCGCCTTGAACGAATCAAGCCATTCATAGTCCGTTTCCGAAAGGAAGCCTCCCCGTTGGACAATTGTCGATAGTTCTTTGATGCGCCCTTTGTCCAGCGTACCCTTATTGGTGACAATGGCTAAGTAATTCTGGTAGTCGATAAAAATCGAATCATCGGTCTCGAATCTCCAATAGCCCGTTTGTTTGGAGATTTTCGTACGGCCCATTTTTTCCAATACGGCATTGATTTTGGCAATATTTACCGATCGGTTATTGCGCGCGCTTTCGGTAGACTTGTCAAACCAAAATAGCTCGGTCAGTTTTTCAGAGCTGATACCCCGCCCCCAACGAATGGTATGCAAAAGCACCACCAAAAACAGTTCCTTAATCAGCGGCGTGAAATTGCGGGTGATGTCTGTACCCTCGGCATCAAACAATTGTAAATCACCCCCAAACAGAAATATGCTGTCTTTGGGGCGATGGGCTTCGGTGGCAATGGGAGGCCGAGTATATTCCTCCTTTACCAGTACGGCAGGTTGTTTGGTTTCAGCGGCATCGCGCTTACGCTTGATTCGTATAAAAAAGTATATGCCTATCCCAAGTAGTAATGCTACACCGATATAATACGCCAATCGCTTTTGCTGCGCCGGCATCGTTGCCTCCCTATAAGGAAGTGGTGGGCTAAATAGGGAATAGATTTGCGCTGTAGTGACGTCACGTTCATCATGATAGAGCGTGACGGCAACAAATCGACGGCTATCAGGGCAATAGAACAAGTCGGAAAATGAGCGAATATCGTGAAAGAGATACGGAATCTCGCCGCCGAACTTATCTAAATTGGGCTGAGTCAATGATCCCCCAACCAACTGTAAGCCGGAATAATATTTATGCTTGGGAAAAGTCAATCCATAATATCGATTGTCGGCTTCATCAATCACCAATGAATTAGCCCACACGAAATCGTCGTGACCCGGATCCAGCTCATACCGTTTGGAAAACATTTTGGTTTGTTCATCAAACACCAGTAAATCATAAAGATTCCTAGGGCTCAGCATTTGCTGTCCGGTGACACTACCATATCCCCCTAAGATATATGCGCCTTTCGAAGTCGCACCTAGTGCCGAAAGGTATCTCGGAACAAACTGATCGCCGCCATGTTTTACCTGGTACCATTCGCCCGTAACCAGGTTATACCGTTGGATTTCACTCTTGAATAGGAAGTGGCCATATCCCCCCACAAAATACAGGCTACTGTCTACTGGTGAATAAAATTTATTGAAATGGAGGTAGTTTGTTCCCTCTCCTGGATAAATAAAGTTAGCTGACCAACTACGTGACTCAAAATCGAACGCCGATACCGTCTGTTGGTCGATACAGATATTCAACAGCCGATTTCCAACGGTGTCAAAAAAAGACTGGTTTCCGTTTACCAATAGTAGTGGACCTGAGGCATAATGGAACACTGTTTTTTGGCCAGTAGGTACATGGATTTGCACCAAAGAATCCCTGCCTACGATATATACATTTTCGGTCTTAGCATCAAATGCGGCACTCGCTTGTCCTCCTATTTTGACTTCCTGCAATAACCCCCACTCATGGTGTTGTCGCTTTATCCATTGCGGGTTATTTACCAATGCCGTCATCCCTTTGACCAGGTCATTGATCCGCTCACCATCTTCCTCATCCAATGGCCAATGATGGATCAGCCGCTCCCCCTGCCGAATCTGCACGTTCCTTATCTTCATGGCCGGCACATCCGTCGTCTTAAAATCCTGGTAATTGTTATAACCAAAAAGCACCTTTAGGCATGGATTCCCGGTGAAATCGATGCGCTCGGTAAATACGTTATCCCCGTATGTTAGGGTAAGTGTGGTGGTCGTTGCGTCTAGTTTTATTTTTATATGATTCCATTCATTGAATAGCTTATTGGAATCGATGTTGAATGCTATCTTAGAAAATTTTTCACCCAAAACGATTTTGAAATGCTCCTCTGCATTATCCCGTCGGTCATATAGGAGATCGATATTCGTCCGATCATTGTCTATGATCCTCACCACATAGCCAAAGTAATCGGCTCGATTGGGCATGAACGACAGATCGAAAGAAAGTTCGAAATCATCACGAAAACAAACCTGCTTTTCTGCACTTAAATCTAAACCCGTACGCTGATCCAATACCACTTCATGGCTTGCGAAGCCAAGTCCATATTGCGCGTAAAGGCATTTCGCAGGAAATGCCAGTATGAGCAACGACAAGCCAGCCAACATGATATACCAAGCATACGATTTCACCACAAGCTATTATAGATTTATATATGCCGAATACGTTGACAACCCATCCACACGCTAAAATCGATCAGCAATTTAGCGGCGGGTCGACCATGGCATCAGCCATCCAAAAATAGATAATTTAAACCAATATGCTAGGCCAATTAAGAAAATGCGTACATTAAGCCGTCGTCAATGCGAAGGATCTATTCGTTTTAAGTTGCTGTTTAATTGTAGGGCCTCTCCTTGTTTTGTTTGGAAAGTGGCTGTATGCCTCCCAAGCCGTAGCGTCAATTGCCCCCCCTTTTCTGAACGGATGAATGCTTCTTTAAATTGACCGCCTTCCCAAGAAAGGTTGATAACGAACCCACCCCGTGCCCGCAATCCATCAACAGCACCCTCTGGGAGCGCTGTTGGCAATGAGGGCAACAAATGTACCTCAAAACCGTTATCTGCAAGGGGCACATGGCTTTGCACAAGCATTTCGGCTATCGCCGCTGTAGCACCGAAGTTACCATCGATTTGGAAGGGCGGATGGTCATCAAATAGATTAGGTAATGTCTTTTCACGCAGCAATACTGAAAGCAATTTATACGCATGATCACCGTCATGCAGGCGGTTCCACATGTTGATTTTCCATGCTAAGCCCCACCCCGTGCCATCGTCACCCCTAGCCACGAGGGTTTTCCTTGCCGCCTCGGCAAGTTCGGGGGTTGCGCTTACGGAAATTTGATTGCCCGGATGCAACGCGAATAAGTGCGACGTATGCCGATGGTGTGGTTCCACTTCCTGATAGTCCTCCGCCCATTCCATCACCCTGCCCGTCACCTGGCTAATCCGAATGGGTGCCAATCTGGAAAGCGTTTCCAAACAGGTATCGCGAAATGCGTTGTCCACCCCCAAGATATCACTGGCAGCTATGCAGTTCGTCAACAAATCGTGTATGATTTCGATATCCATCGTCGCACCATAGGTGAATACCGATTGTTCTCCATTGGGCAGAAAGAATGCATTTTCGGGCGAGTAGGAGGGATTTGTCACCAATTTCCCCGCCACTGGCGTACCTACTGGAGCTTCCACGAGGAAGTCCAGGATGAATGCAGCAGCGCCCTTCATCAGCGGATAGGCCCGCTCCCGCAGGAAAGCGGTGTCTAATGTATAACAGTAATGTTCCCATGGATGCTGTGCTAACCATGCCGCCCCCATAGGCCAAATGCCCTGTGGTCCGTCTGCCGGAGCGGTAAAGCCCCATGCATCCGTTAAATGGTGTACCACCCACCCATCCGCGCCGTACAACACGTTGGCGGTACGAGATCCCGGCTTTACCAATGCCGCTGCCAGATCAAACAATGGCAGGTGCATTTCCGACAGGTTGGTAATCTCGGCAGGCCAATAATTCATTTGCAGGTTGATATTGGTATGATAATCTGCATTCCATGGTGGATTCATCTGCCAAGCCCACAGCCCTTGCAAATTGGCTGGCATCGTGCCGGGTCGGGAACTGGCAATCAAGAGGTAACGACCATATTGAAAAAACGTTTCCACAAGGGATGGATGGGGTTGTCCTGTTTTTCTTGCATCCGCTAGCAGTTCATCGGTCGCCAATTGTTGGCCTTTGTCATCCTGAGCAGCCAGTTTGAGTTGCACACGACCATAGTATTGCTGATGTTCACTAATATGGGCGGTCTTAATGGCTTCATACGGCTGGTCCAAGGCACCTGCAATGAATTGGCCGCAAACTTCTTCGGGGATACCCGGAAAATCGAATACACCATCGTGGATACGCTCAAGACCAGGATAATTGGTCGCCCCTGCGATGTAAAGCGTTAATGTGTCTGCTCCCGCTACGGATAAGACGTCGTTATCGAAGCCGACACTTCCGCCCTGCGCAACAGCTTTCACCTGCGCTGCAAAACGGAGACCTCGGGCGTTGCCTTCTTTGTCTTTAACAGGGAGCCTTCCTTTCAACAACAGCGATGTGGCATCGGCGGGATGCGGTGCCGTCTCCGCATCCTGTTGACGCTTCAACATAAACGAGCCGTTGATTTTTCCAGTGTCGCTTGCGGTGAACCGTACAATGATGACATTGTGCGCTGCTGATGCGAAGCTCTCTCGGGTAAACCAAACGCCTTCGTGCTGATAACGTACCGAAACGATACCTGTTGCCAAATCAAGATCCCTTGTGTAAGCATCAGCCGTGAGGTGTGGCGTGTCGTACCACAGTTCGCCGAGTGATTGATAGGGTTTTATATGCTTAGGGAGCCCCATCATCGTTTGTTCCGCCAGTTTGACGGCCTCATTGTTTTTGTCTTCGAAGAGGAGACGCTGTATTTCAGGCAGTGCCGTTAACGATTCGGGGTTATTCGGATCCAACGCATACCCATCCCAAAGTGTGCTTTCATTCAATTGGATACGCTCATCAGCCACACCGCCGAAAACCATCCCTCCCAATTGCCCGTTACCGATGGGCAACGCTTCCTCCCATACACGGGCGGATTGCTTGTACCACAACACGTTTTGCCCCATAGGCCGGGTGCCTGCCGAGCTAAATTTCGTCCGGTCTGCCCACTCGGCATTGATATCGCCGGTACGTGTGCTGGCAGGTGTGGTATCGCTAGTGAGGACCGTTTGCTCTTGGGCAACAGCAAAAATGCAAGAAAACAAACACAGAGCAATGGGTATGGACTTCTCCAGCATAGATCAATTCGTTTATCTTTGATTATTAACAATCTCTTCCTAAAGATAGTCATTTCACCCAAACATCAAAAAATAATACATAATTTTCTTATGTATATAGAAAAATTATATATTTGTCTTATGAGTGCGGCGAAACTACTGAAAGGTACGCTTCAGACGATTATCCTGAAGCTATTGGAAGACCACGATAAGATGTACGGTTATGAAATCACCCAAAAGGTGAAGGAACTAAGCAATGGTGAATTCAAGCTTACGGAGGGGGCGTTATATCCGGCATTGCACAAACTGGAGGCCGATGGATTATTGGAAACCAGCACGGAGTTAGTGGACGGCCGTGTGCGCAAGTATTATGCGCTTTCCATAGATGGACAAACCGAAGTCAAGGAAAAAATGAGTGAAGCGGCTATTTTCATCGAGAAACTGCAACAGGTATTGAATCTTAACCCTAGTGTATCATGAATACATTATTACCATACGAACACAACTGGATTACCAACCGACTGAAAATATACCGAATTAAGTATGCGGAAATATACAATGAGGTATTTGACCACATCCTATCTGCATGTGAAGACAAGCGGCGACATGGCGACACGCGACCTATCCTTTCGCTGTTTCAAGAAACGATGGACCAAGATATCGGCAGCCACCAAGGCATTGTGCAAATGACGGAAGATCGGGAGTACACGCTTAAGAAAACACTAAAAGTCTCATTAACGACTGAGTTCAAAAGTTACTTTAGCTCCACAAAGCTTTTGACCCCCTTTGGTGTTGCATGCGTCGTCTATTTTAGCGCCCAATTACTTCAATTGAATCCTAACTGGTTAGTCATCTTCTCCATCCTACTATCATGGGTTCCTTATTTTTACCTGTTGGTCATCGGCACAAAAAATGGCTACTTACGCACCATCACCAGCAAACGCAAAACCTCGTTGGTCAACCGGTTGATGTTTGGGATCTCCAATACGATGTTTGTGGGATTTTATGCAGGCTTATTCTGTATGCCAAGCCTAACGGCGCTATTTCCAATAGGTCTTTCGGGATCCAATACGGTCAAAAGTCTGATCCATTTCCTTGGACACCCGGGCTTTGCCCTGATCATCGCGGTACAAGAGGCCTATACGTTGTCTTTTATCAAGATAGCCAATACCGATTACCGTCGATTAATCCAGCAACTTGGCTAGCATTCCGACCATGAGACTCAGTCAAGAACAACTTACAGCCATTAGGCAATTCATTAGCAAACGGGGCTTTACGGCCATCGATTTGCAATTGGAAATCATTGACCACGTGGCCTGCCGCGTCGAAGACAAGCTCCGGGAGAATCCTGCATTGTGTTTCGAACAGGCGTTGCAGCAGACGCATGCGGAGTTTGGTGTCCACGGATTTAGTGTTGTTGAAGAATCCATGATAGCGTCCTTAAACCGGAAGTACCTCAACCAGGTAGGACAAGCGTTTATGACATGGATTACGTTTCCCCGCGTGATCATTACCGGAGGGATTGCCATGTTGCTGTATCACCTTTTTTTCATTATCCCTCCCGCCAACATCATTATTTCAGCAGCGGTAGGCTATATGGGCATTGCGATATGGGCATTGTTCCAACAACAGCGGCTCAGGATGCGCTATGGTAAGATGCTGACGATGAGTGCTACTTCCTCTTTTGTTTTTTTCCCGGGCTTTATTTTACAGTTCGGATTACTATATTCGGAGCAGATCACCGCACATTGGACTTGGGCCAGCGGTTACACCTTGATGATCTTGCTTTTTGCCTTTCTATTCACCGCTACTTTCCGGGTCATGAAATTCGCAACTGATCGATGTCTGGAATTGAGAGCACAATATTTACAGGTATTGGAACCTGAGAAATAACTGCTCATTTAACCAATCAACACGTCAACCAACTACCACCATACCATCGTTAATGTTAAAAAATGCAAAAGCATTTTGATTTTACGAATCGTTTCGTACTTTTGAAGTACGAAGCATATCGTATTTAATATGACTTATCAGAAGCCAACGGAAAGTGAACTGGAAATCCTGCAAGTTTTATGGGAAAAAGGGCAGGCCAGCGTTCGGGATGTCCACGAAGTATTGTTGAAAAACCGGGATGTGGGCTATACGACCACATTGAAGATCATGCAAATCATGCATGAAAAAGGGCTGGTCAATAGGGATAGCTCGGCGCGAACACATCTTTACACGGCCAATGTGGGCCGGGAGTCGACACAACAACACCTGCTCGATAAGATGATCGACAATGTATTCAATGGATCAGCAGCACGGTTGGTGATGCAGGCACTGGGAAATCACAAGGCCAGTGCGACAGAAATTGCCGAGATAAAAAAATACCTCGATAACTTAAACAAATAATAGTTATGGAAAATTTTGGCCCATTAATTTTTAAAGGCTTGGGATGGGGTATCGTCCATTCCTTGTGGATGGGGGCTGTCTTATATGGCTTCCTGATGTTACTTTTCCAATTCCTGAACTGGCGTGCTCGCTCAAAGGCGTTTATGCTGGCTACTGCGCTATGCATGCTGTTGGCATTTTTTTGTGCTACCGTGCTGTACCACCTGTTTAATGGAGCGGGGGCAAAGGAGGGGGCAATAGCTATTTCGGATATCGACAGTGTACTTTTCCTTTCAAGCAATTTCAATGGCTCGACCCCATTCAAAATGCAGGTGGAATATTTCTTTCCGATCATTATCGTTTGCTACACCCTTGGTGTGCTGTTTCAGTTGGTTGTCGTGGTCAATAGTTTCCGCAAGCTCTACACCATTCGCCGACGAGGATTATTGGATGTACCTGAATCCTGGAAAGCCATGCTGGCGCGTAAAAAACAGCAAATAGGGCTTAGCATTCCCATCGCGTTCCGCTTTTCTACATTGGTGGATGTACCTGCGGTGGTGGGCCATTTCAAACCGGTCATCCTTTTTCCGATGGCCTTGTTTTCAGGCATAAGCATGGAGCAGGTGGAAGCAGTGCTCATCCATGAACTGGCACACATCAAACGACGCGATTACCTGATTAATATCGTCAAAACGATAACGGAGACTTTGTTGTTCTTCAATCCATTTGTATGGTTGATCAGCCGACAGCTTGAGGTGGAGCGGGAGAATGCCTGTGATGATGTGGTTGTCCATTTGACCGCCAAGCCTGTGCACTACGCACGGACACTCCTTTGGTTGGAAGAACATCGACAACAACCCACGCATCGGTTAGCTATGCAAGCTGTGAACAAGAAAAAGCACTTGCTACATCGGATTCAACGAATGACTAATATGCGAAGAACCGATTTCAATATTAAACATAAGCTGGCAGTCCTGACATTGGTGCTGGGCTGTATAGCCTCAATCGCTTGGGTGAACCCTTTAATCACAGAAACGGAATCGGCCGAGGCGCCTATGTTGCCGTTTGCTGCAATTAGTGAAGATAAAGGCTTTCTGGAAGATTCCACTAACAACATGTTTTTTCAAGTAGTTGCCCTCGATACGTTCGCAGTCCACGACGACACTTCGACGATTACATTCATCGGCAAGGACGGCGTTGCGCACAGTTTTGAAGGCTACGAAAAGCTGCCAGATAGCTTGAAAGCAATGGTAGATGGTTCGCCTCGGCATCGCCCAGATTCCCTTCGAATTATCTACAGTGGGCCGGAATGGCAGAAAAAAATGGAGCGGATGCAGTTGTCGAAAGCAGAACGAGGTAAAATAACCGAACGCGTACACCTTCATCTGGATTCATTGAATAAGTTGTTCGATTCAAAAGAATGGAAGGAAGGATTTGGTTCGATAGCGCAGCATATCGATATCATCCGTCAGCAAGGTGATTCCATCCGTGCGCATTTTGATTCATCGGTATGGAGAGAAAAACTAAAAGCACATGCAGATACCTTAGCTAGATTCTACAATTCTCCCGAAGGAAAAAAGGCACGGGAGGAATTAAAAAGGAAGCTGGAGGAAAACAAAGCCAACTTCGCGGAGTGGCGGGATATGATGATCCAGCAAGATCGGATTGCAAAACAACACATGGATTCTATCAAGGCACACTTCGACTCGCCGGAATGGAAAAGCAAAATGGACCAATGGAAGCGAGAAGGCCGTGACACCACGGTCGTATGGCCGTCCATGACCATCGAAGGACCGAAAGCTGACGTAGAACAATTGCTGGAGCTCCAAGAACAGTTACAGATCTTACGCAAGCAGGATTTAACCGCTAGCCAACTTCAACGCATCGAAACTCAGATGAGGGAATACCAGCAACAGCACCAGTTGCTCGAACAGCACCAGAAGCAATACATAGACGGCAGTATCAAACCTTGGTTCAACTTGAGAACCGATAGATAACTTTACGCTTCTTTTTACAAGCCTCCGCTTGTAAAAAGAAGCGTAAGGTCAACCACTACTTTCTTTCGGCGATGCGATAGGTACGCGTACCCGTATGGGTACGGCCGAACCGATCGGTGGCACGCACTTCGATCGTATGCTCCCCTACCTCCAACGTAGCTGGAAGCGGTGCTTGCCACAAGTGGGAACTGGGTTGCGGATTACTTGGCCTACGACCGGTCAGCAACGTGTCTAATAAATCATAGCGACCCACAGCATATACATAAGCTGGATCGGGAACAGGTGTAAACGTCATGGCTTGCCACTCCCCATCATCAATCCGGTATTGCACCGTATCGTGCTCATGTCCCATATAGAAATTGGCATAGATTGCAGCGGCTCGGCCTCGGCCTTTTGCCACCACCTTGGGCGCAAAAACACCAATCTGATGCGTCGCGGGCTCTCCCGCCACTTTATAATCCAACTGGTATGCATTACCGTTCACTTGAAGAAAGGCATACCCTTTTCGTGTACCATCACGCATGGTAGAAACGGGAATCCCCTGATCATTGTGCTCCCCGCTATACCAGTCACCCGAAGTGGTGCCTACATTGTATTCATGATGGGGTTCATCCCGAAGCCATCCGTTATCGGCATCATGCAGGAATTGACGCTGCAGATGCGTATGGGCCGAAAGGCTAAGGGTATGGGGATAGTCTTTCAGGAGGGAGAAAAGCCGGGCACGATCCGCCTTACGAAAGGTACCATCCGGATCGAAATCTTCGTCATATAATGGAATATGCAATGCGATGACCACCAATTTGTCATGCGGCACGTGTTTCAGGTTGTTTTCCACAAAATCCAATTGATCCTGGCGCAAGCCACCCCAATACCCATTGCCATCACGGGGATCGGGGTAAAGAATATCATCCAACACGATAAAATGGGCATTACCATAATTGAAGGCGTAGTTGGCTGGACCAAAATTGGCTTCAAAGGTTTCATCACTCAGGTGGTCTTCCTTTACATCAAAATTCATGTCATGGTTTCCCATCACATTGTACATCGGGATACCAATTCTGGCAATTTGCTTGATGTAGGGTTGGTGCAGGGTAAGGGTGTTATTGACCAAGTCGCCTAACACCAACCCAAACTGAGGCCCCCGGATACCTTCCACCTCTCCGATAATCGCTTTTGCAAATGCATCCAAATCATCGAGATCCGTCGGCTGGGGGTCGCCAAACACCAATACGGAAAATTCATCTTCCTCGGGGCTGGGCACCAATGGGAAATCGATTTGCCCAGGCAGCGGACCCGTTGGGGCAACACCGGGAAACTCCAATTTGGGAGATCCTTGGGGTTTGTGGATGTAATAGAAAGCCGGTAGCTTGTCGGCTGTCGTCGGAACGGCATAATCCCGAGGTTTGATGACAAAGATGATATTATCATCACCCACGGGAAGCCGATACCGTCCCTGTGCATCGGTCAGTACCACCTCCACACCGTTGGATACCGACACACCGGGTAATCCTTGTTCTCCGCGATCTCGGTGGCCATTCTGGTTTTGGTCTACGAATACCACACCCGTAGCGTGCTGTTGTGCATAGGCCAGTTGCATTACCAAGATGCATACGGCCATCATCATGATGTTTCTAATCATAGCATATGTAGTTTTCAATGGATAAAATATTAAAAGGCGTAACGTAGACCTACCTGAATCTGATACGGATTGCCTGACAAACCAGATACGCCTGCATTGGGGTTAACGTTATAGAGGTATGTATTGGTTTCTGGATCAAATCCCCGAATGTTCAACAAATTTTGCTTACCAAGCGCCCTATTTACTCCCCATTCTTTGTTTAACAGGTTAGCGAGGTTGAACACATCCGCAGACAATTCTACATGATGGGTTCCGACGATACGGAATTTTTTTGCTACCCGGATATCCCAAGTACCGTAGAAACCATTAGCTACCCCATTACGTTCGGCAAGCTGTCCAAGGTTATTGCGTAGATAGTCCTTAAATCTGCTATCCGCATCAGGGTTGTCCAAGATCGTCTGTATCCCATTTCGGATGGCTTCGAGGTTATTCATATTGGATGGGTCGAAAATGAACGCCAGATCATTGCTATTCACGAAATCTCCGTTCACATTTCCATTAACGGCAACGGAGTATCGGCTACCCCCGATACCCGAATAACGCACACCCACACTGACGCCATAGAAGCTTGGAAGTGTGCCATAAACCACCACTTTATCCTTGAAATGATTATTGGAATACGCCATATCTCCCAAATACCTGGGATCATCCTTCACCATTAAATCCAACGTAGCGGTGTTCGCCACATTACCGTTGTATGAGGTGTTATCTTTCGTGTCATTCCAAGTATAGCTAACCGTTATTTGCCCGTCTTTGTAATAATTGGCGGTCGCGTCAATGACCACAGCATACTGGTCAACCTTACCCTCACTGACCAATTCCAGCACGCGGCTCACATTATTGCTCTTCCTGCCCGTGGTCCAGTCTGCCGCACCGTTGTTGGGGTTAATCCCCGAAACCGGTACATAAACACCACGATTGCCTTCATTGGATAGTCGGAAAAACGGTTCATCCACCATATTGCGATCTACGTACATATAGTTGTTGCGCGCAAATGACATCAAGAATGTGGCTCCGATCCGGAAGCGATTCGAAATAAACCGATTGTAGGAAAGATTCGCTTTATAGAGCGTCGGTACTTTGATATCTTGACTATTCATATTGATCGTGCTCACCTTTTCCACTCCGGGCAAATTGAACAATTCCTGGCCGGGCGCTGATTGGGGATTACTCCGGTATGCGGGGAAGTCGGGAGTGGGAACCAATGCCCCGGATATATCCACAGTTGCGACTTTAGTGCCGTCGTTCAGCATGTTATTGACCATGGAATAATTATTCAGGTTAGACCCAAATATTCCGCCCCCCACACGAATGATATCGGTTTGCCGCTCGCCGATATCCCATGTAAGTTGCAAACGAGGTTGCAGTTGGAAAGTGGTCACCCCGTTGTCCGTACGCAAAGCCAACGCATCGTATACCGCCTGATTGAACACGGGGCTATCGAAATAGTAAGTATAGTCTGCACGAAGTCCTAATGTAACATCAAGACCATATCCGATATTAGACTGGGCTTGCGCATATAACCCCCCATTGAGTACACCTTGCTTCACGGTCGGGTCATCCACCAAAGACACTTCCCTTGCATAACGATAAGGCTGCAATGCATTGAAATTATCCAGCCCTGAGAAATAGAAGCGACCATTCATCTCGCTGGTTGCCAATGAACTCAAATGGGTATACATCAGGTCGGCACCAAATGTATAATTGATATTGCCCGCTGTTAAATACACGTTGTCAACCAATTGAATTACATGGTTCTTAAATATCTCAGGCAAGTAGCGTTGTCCACCGATTTGAATGGTGGTATTTACCGGATTGCCGTTGATTTCTGACTGTACTTGCTGCACAATAGCGCGGGGAATATTTTGCGAAGGCAATTGGCTACTCGGCCTGCCATCGTCCAATGTATATAAATATTGCACTTTCAGTTCATTGGTAATACGTGGACTGATGGATGTACGCAATGAGGCCATCAGGCTATTGTCGGTCGACAGGTGAGACCCATATACCTCGTACAGGTTGATACTACTATTGTCTGAAACACCTTGGTTGTTCATGTCACGCACATAGTTATTCCGGATGGTCAGCAGGTTCGTTTCATTCAATTGCCAGTCGATCCGGGCAAATACCGCATCTGTATTCCTTCTTCTGTCAAAAGCTCCTACCTGCTGGGAACCCGCCACACCGTATTTCCCACGGGCGATTTCCAGGTATTCGTCCAATGTGGACTGGGTGATATTAAGCCTCGCCTCATCTTCCGGTGAGCGGATATCGGCGATATAAAAAGGCCTAGCATCGTATTGCCTGTCCCACGTCACGAAGAAATGGGCCTTGTCTTTAACGATAGGGCCGCCCAATGAAAAGCCATATTGGTAAATCGCATATTCCTGGTCGATGCGATTACCCCTGATGTCGTAAGGGCTAGACAGCCAATCTGCCCGGCCATACGAGAACACGCTTCCTGTAAATATATTGGTACCGGACTTGGTTACCGTACTGATCGTTCCTCCCCCAGAACGACCATAGGTCACATCATATTGGTTAGTGGCGATTTCAAATTCGCGAATCGCCTCCATCGATATGGAATAGGGCCCTCTGTTAGTAGATCCGCCAGACAGTGGCCCCCTGGAGGTCATGCCATCGACCGAATAGTTGGTTGAGGTAGCGATTTGACCGGAAATACTACTCCCTGAACTCAGTGGCGAAAGGTTAATTAATGACGTAAAGTTACGGCCGTTTACCGGCAAGCGCTCCAAATCTCTTGCGGTCACCGCAGTAGCCGCCCCTAAATTCTGGATGGTGTTTTTCATGGAAGTGGCCGTCACATCGACCACGTCAATATTCACCGCGATTTCCCTCAATGTGAAATTGAGCCGTAGCTGGTCACCCTGGTTGAGTGCGTATCCCTGTTGGGTAACCTCTCCATAGTTCAAGTGTCTCACCGTGACCGTGTAGGGACTACCCAAGGGCAGTTGGTTGAAGATGTATTCACCACGTTGATTGGTCGATGTGCTGGCCGTAAAACCGGTTGACTCATTCCTAACCTGAATACTAGCGCCCTCGACAAACCCATTTTCACTATTCGTGATTACGCCCGATATACCAGCATTGGTAACCTGTGCATAAAGCTTCTCGAATGGTAAAAAATAAAGCAAGGTTGAGACAAATACAACCGCAGTTGATGTAATGAACTTTTTCATTTCGATATAATTAATTATTGTATTATCCTTTTATTTATCCAAAGACAAGGCTAGTTCGAACCATCAAAGTGGGCACCGCATTACTTTCTTGCAATGATGAGCTGTCCATCCTGATGGGTGCACGTTAACCCAAATTCTTGGCAGAGCGACGAAAGCGCCTCCTGAACTGTTGAATGGTCAATGGTATCTGCACGAGCTAAGGGTATCTTTCCGGTGAAAAACAGTTCCTTTGCCGCATCGTCAGTGTACACGATAGGCCATTGACCGATATCCTGTAATTGAGCAAATACCGTTCGTAGGGGCGTCCTATCGAAGTGTAGTACTAAAGGGGATGTTTCTCTTGGGGTTTCTCCGTGTACTGCATTTGACTTTGCGTTTGGTTGCCCGTGCTCCAACGCCAATTCCCCGGTCAGGTTACGTATTTCCAATTTATCTCCCGGATACAGATAGGTTTTCTCGATGAGTGGAACGGTATCAGATGCAGCAGCAACGACGATTTTTCCAGATAGTAGCGTAATAATGGTCTTTCCTTTCTCATTGGTGTTGACGATGAATTCTGTTCCCAAGGCCGTTGTAGAATACCCGTTAGCATAAACGGTAAACGGCGAAGGATCTTTGGTCACACAAAAACGAGCCACACCTTCCAAAAAAATATCCCGTTGGGTGACCGCAAAGTCCTTGGTGTATGAAATAGCACTACCTGGCGCCAGGTAAATCACCGAGCAGTCGGGTAACCCCACGACCATATCTTCCATTCCCCTGTTTCCCTCCTGGATGATGGTCTGTTCAAGACTCACCCTTTCAATGGGAATTTGCCCTACATTTCCCTGTAGTAAATACAGGTGCAGCGCCACCCCCAACGTGACGAGTAGACAGGCTGCAGCAGCGCCCCACGCCATCACACGTAATCGCCTCTGCCTAGTTGTAATCGTTGGTCGTTGGTTAGGATTGACTATTCCAGCCTTTATATGGATTTGTTCCAATAACTCGGCAGCTTTCGATTCGCCAAGTAACTCCGGGATACCGTCACGCAGTGCTTGATGATAAAGTTGGTTTAGGGAATGTTTGAAACCCTTATTTCGTTGATCTAAATAGTTTAAAATCTCTTTCCGCTCCTGTTCAGAAGCTCTCCCTGTCCAAAATTTTGCAATGAGCCGTTGGATATATTCCATGTAATAAATACGCCATCACGCCAAAAAGGAGATGCTTCGCTAGGTTAAACAATCATGAAAAGATTGTAAAGTCGAAGTCGGGTTTGAGTGTGACAAACATCAGTTCACTCACATAAATTCAGGCAAATGAATGTTACAACTATTCATGCGGAAAACCAAGTATTTCGCAATCAAATTGCCATGTTGTTGACATTTCATTAACTTTTCTCGAGATAGATTGAAAATTTCTTTCTGGATATTTTTTGAAAATAATAAATATTTGCACTAATATTGCACATTATTTAAAATCAGTCCAAATAAAAAATGAAAAACAACATCACATATTTGCTATCCCTATTTTTTCTGCTGATAGCTACGCATCAGAGCGTTTATGGCCAACTTTCCTCATTGGCGGGACAGGTCGTTTCTACTTCCAACCAACAACCGTTACAGGGTGTTACTGTACGAATCGCTGGCATTGCATCCGCATACGTTACCGATGAAAATGGTAGGTTTTCCTTTGAAAACCTGGCTAACGGCCAGTATGTACTATCATTCTCGTACCTCGGGTACGAGTCTACCCGTGTCACCATAGCCTTACCATCCGCTGATAGCCATCAACTATCCGTCACATTAACGCCGATAGAAAATCAATTACAGGCGGTTGAAATTATAGGAAGGAAGGAGCAAACCTACAAGAATACGTCTTCATTTGCAGGTACCAAAACGGAAACTCCCATCAAATTCGTACCCCAAGCCATCAGCTATGTCACCAAAGAGGTCATTGATGACCAGCAGGCTTTTAAGACCAGCGATGTGTTGAAAAATATCAGCGGCGTAAATGTCTTTTCCTTTTATAATAACGACTTTACTTTGCGCGGATTCCGCGCTGGCAATGCATTGATTAACGGCTTACGTGACGCGACCAACAGTTGGGCACAATCGTTGCTGCCCAATGTGGAGCGTATCGAAGTGATTAAAGGTCCGGCTTCTGCATTGTTTGCCAATACTGACCCGGGAGGTACCGTAAACACGGTAACGAAAAAGCCATTAGATGTAGATCGCAAGTCGATTAGCTTTGCCACCGGCAGTTATAACACCTACAGGATGACAAGTGATTTCACCGGGCCGATGAATAAAGAAAAGACGTTGCTCTATCGGCTAAACCTCGCATATCAAAACGCACAGTCGTTTCGTGTACTCCAGGGAGGAGAAGATATGGTCATCGCACCGTCTGTCTCCTTTATCCCTACCGACCGCACGCAGGTCAACATCGACTTTGTATATTCCAAGACCAAATCACGCCTCGACCGCGGACAGCCCATATTTGGCGCCTCGGCTGGAACGGATCTCCACTCCACCCCTATCTCATTTGCCATTGGCAAGGAAAACGACTATGCCAACGAACTCAACCTCTACACCACCGCATCATTGCAGCATAAACTTACTGATCGCATTTCCTTCAACGCCTCTTACATGAAATTCCTCTATGATGAGGACCTGTTAGAACACCGAACATCCAATCGTTACGCCATAGACGCGGATGGCGAGCAAATACCTACCTTGATGGAAATGTCGACCATCCGCCGCAAGCGGAAAAACTATAACGATAACATCACGTTGTATTTCGTAAATGATTTCAAGACGGGGCCTTTGACACACAAACTACTAGTTGGCTATGACTACATCCAGAATGTGTCGCCGGTAGGGGGATCCAATTACAATGCCGGAGGGTATCGCAATGCGGCCAATAATGGCGCCATTAATAACTACAATCCTGCCAACCGTGACAGCTACTTGATTCAAGGCGACCGTCCAGTACCTAATGTACCACATTTTGATCTGACCAATCCGGATTATTCGATCTCCGAGATATCGGGTTATTTCAACGTCTCCTCTCCGCAGGCTGTGACGAAATACCATGTCAACGGCGTGTACCTCCAAGATCAAATCACTTGGGGGCCAATCCAAGCACTGTTGGCATTCAGGCAAGAATACTACGTCGATATCCTGAATTACCAACGAGATAACGCCGAGGAAGTGCAACAGCAAGCTTTCATTCCCCGTTTTGGTTTGGTATACACCCCCATTGAACCTGTCAGCTTCTACGTGACCTATGCACAAGGCTACCAACCACAGGGAGCGGGAACCATTGGCGATCCCGAGCGCTTCGGCGGACCATTCGACCCGCTCACCAGTACCATGTATGAGGGAGGTGCCAAAATGGAATTTCTCAACAAGCACTTGGCCATCAATACCTCCATCTACCATATTGAGCAAAATAACATCCTTATTAACGCCAATGACCCGGAAAACCCCGACCGCTTGCGCCAACTCGGACAACAGCGTTCAAGGGGAGTAGAATTGGACGTATATGGTCAGGTATTGCCCAATCTTAGTGTCACGGCCAACCTCGCCATCAATGAGACCATGATCACCCGAAGTGACAACAAGGAAGAAGTAGGTAACATCCTACCCAATGCACCCAAGCACCAAGGTGGAATATGGGCGAAATACACGTTCACCGTTCCCGCGTTAAATGGTATCGGTATCGGTGCGGGAGTTAATTATGTAAGCTCCAGAACGACATTCAGCGACATCCTCACATTGCCGTCTTATACTGTCGCCGATGCCGCCCTGTATTACAATATTGATAAATTCAAATTATCGGCCAACCTCAACAACGTATTCAACAAAACACATTGGGTAGGCGGATATGATTTCAATCGCTTGTTTCCAGGAACGCCCCGCAATTTCTTGGTCGGCGTAGGATATACATTTTAACGGAACGAATCAATAATGGCAACGCGCTCCGGCAATACTGAGGGAAATAAGAAGAAGCTGTATTGGCGGCTCCACCATTGGGTAGGACTCTACACGGGTATCCTCATTGGTATACTTAGCCTTACCGGGGCCGTTGCCGTTTTCATTCCAGAAATAGATGCATTAATCCTCAAACACCACTACCGTGCTACTTCAGCTGTTTCGGCCTCCGAGGTATTGCAATTCGGCAACTCCATCGATTCGTTAATCCGCCGATACCCTGATTACAGTTCACTGGCCATCAGCTTACCAGAGAAGCCCGGAGAAGTCGCACAGGTAGATTTAATTGTTGCCCCAAAAAACGGTGAATTCCAACGGCATGATTTCTTTATCGATGTCAGCGAAGACCGCATCATGGGCCAACGCGACCACCAAAATTCCTTAGCTAACTACCTACGCCAAATGCATGTACGCTTGTATGACGGGTATTGGGGGCGTCAATTGGTGGGGATCGGTGGACTGGCGTTAGCCATCGTGGCCATCACGGGATTATTGATTTATGGCAACTTCATGAAAAAGCAGGCATGGCTCGAATTCCGAAAAAAGATAAACATACGCATTATCATGGCCGACTGGCACAAAATATTAGGTATTGGCGCATTGGCATTCAATCTTGTCATCGCAATCACCGGTGCTTGGTTAGGGCTACAGCCTTGGCTCATGAGATGGTTCGAAATCAATACACCCAATACCTTTAGAGCCCCTATCGTGATGGAAGCTGAAACTGACAAGACCCTACACGTTAACTGGGAAGAAATACTGGAGGCCACAAAAAGGGAATTCCCCGCATTGCAACCCCGATACCTTGTCTCTTCAACCAATGGTTCAGGCTCCGTGGCCGTAAGGGGCAATATAAAAGGGCAAATTTATGAGCGCGACATCAATGTATTGATCGTTTCAAAAACGGACCATACGCCAATCTTCAAATACGATGTCCGCGAGCAGCCTTTCGGCCATAAGCTGTATTTTGTTCAAGAAGCCCTCCATTTCGGTGATTTTGGCGGTCTATTACTTAAGGTACTGTATGCGATACTTGGCCTGACCAGTGGTTTTCTTTCCATCAGCGGCTTCGTTATCTTTTTGTTTCGCAGCAGCAAGAAAAAGGCCCATAGTGTCACCAATCCTTGGAAAACCACGGTGGTGTACAGTATGTTGGTACTCCTTTTTTTAATAGTGATCGCATTGATTAGCCTATTTATCGGCTACACACCCGCGTCAATGGCAGCGGCCATCATCATCAATACTTTATTGATTGCCTTACTTGGTTATGCCCTCGCACGATACTTGATTGGTAAATATTGGAAAAAACGAGCTACTGCATAAATAACATGAAGAAGGTCACGAAACAATACGATGCGTTCACCGAGCATTACCTGGTGCCTGCGGCGTTGTTTTTGCTCAATGTCAGTCTCGTGCACACCATTTATGCCTACGCAAACGGCAGTTGGAACCGCCCATATCACTTGGCAGCAATTACCGTCTCCTTAATAGCGTTCGTCAGTGCTTTACGACTAAAAAAGCGAGGATATCTTTGGTTTGCAATCGGGTATTACCTGTTGCTGCTGACCTATTGCTTGGTGATCGCATAAGACTTAACCCACGTCATCACGCCAAAAAGGAGATGCTTTGCTAGGTTAGATGGTAAAGTCGAAGTCAGGTTACAGCGTGACAAACATCAGCAACAATAGCCCTACGGTACCGTAAGGGTAATGGGTGGAAATATAGTCCTTGATGGTTTTATTAGACTGTGTGAGATAGTCTTTTACGGAAGCAGGGGATATGCCCATTAGCGAAGCGACCTCTTCTTTTGACTTCCCTTCAAATCTACAAAGTTTGAATACTTCCCTTTTCCGGGTTGGCAATGCACCTACCGCCTCTTCCATCATAGCGATTTGGGTACTATAAACGGTTTCGTCGGTGCCGTCATCGGACACGACATGCTCAAATGGGCGGTAATCCCCGATATAGTCAATCGAATGCCTCACCCGCTCCCGTAGGAACGTCACCGCTTTATTGTAACTGACGACAAATAACCACCCGGCGGCTGATTGACTTGCATCAAATTTATGGCGATTCTGCCAAAACGAAACGAAAACATCCTGCAGTATATCTTCGGCATGCCCGGGTATCTTCACAATCTTCAGAATGTTTGCATAGACAACGTTACGGTATCGTTCATATAATGAGTCAAAGGCTTTTACATTGCCTAACGCAAGACTACGTTCGTCTTCCGATACCACAGCAATCACGTTCATCGTCGGTATACTTTATCCATCAGAAAGCACCCATTAGTTTAGGGCACTAAATTATTTAAAATAATAACGAAGCGTCCGGTTTGACTTATTATCAAATTGTTATCTCTAATTTAAACAATGGTACTAGGTATCCTTACCTTGAAAACCTCATCCACGTTGCCGGCCACGCCATAAAAAAACCACCCCATACCGGCTGGCATGGAGGTGGCTAAGTTGATTATTAACGAAAACGGTTATTCAATCGGCTTGGCTTCAGCAAGCCTGTAAGCACTTTTTTGTGTATATGTTCTACCAAACATGTCCGTAGCGCGCACTTCAATGGCATGTTCGCCGACCGACAGATTAGCTGGTATATTACCTCGCCATAGGTGTGTACTACTAACGGCATTTGACGGGCGACGACCCGGCATCAACTCATCGGTGGTATCCCAGCGGTAAAGCTGGTAGACGAAATCAGGATCAGGAATTTCAATATAAATCATGGGCGTCCATTCCCCCGCATCGACCCGGTATTCCACGGTATTACCTTCATGCCCCATGAAGAAGTTAGCAAAGATTCCCGACTGTGTACCACGTCCGTGCGCTACCACTTTCGGATGGAAAAGTTTAAGTTGGAAATCCTTGGATTCCCCTGCCACTTTGTAATCGATCGTATATTGGTTACCGCTGATATTGAGGAAAGCATATCCCTTGGGCGTTCCATCCCGCATGGTTGAGGTCGGCACACCGAGTTCATTCGCTTCACCCGAATACCAGTCGCCAGAAGTGGTGCCTGCATTGTACTCGTGATGTGGCTTATCTTGCCCCCAGCCATCTTCCTTTCCATAGAAGTTTTGGCGTTGCAAGTGCGTATGTGCAGACATCGACAACGTATGAGGATATTCGGCCAACAGATCAAATAACCGTTGCCGATCGGCTCTGCGGAAGGAGGTTTCCTGATAATCCCAAATCGGGATGTGGAAGGCCAATACCACCAATTTGTCCTTACTTACATGTTTCAGGTTGTTTTCCACGAAATCCAACTGGTCTTTACGAAACCCACCCCAGTATCCATTGCCATCACGTGGATCGGGATATAAAATGTCATCCAGTATAATAAAATGTGCATTCCCATAATTAAATGCGTAGTTCGCAGGGCCAAAATTGGCCTCATAAGTCTCATCCGCCAAGGAGTCGGCTTGCGCATCATAATCCATGTCGTGATTTCCCATTAGATTATACCAAGGCACCCCTACTTTGGCGACCGCCTTGATATAAGGGCTGTGTAGTACCAAGTGATCACCCACCAAATCCCCTAAACTCAATCCAAAAGCGATATTTTCCACCCCTTCTACCTCGGCTACGATCCCCTTAGCGAAGAAGGCAATTTCATCTTCAGTATAGGCTTGGGGATCACCAAAGATCAATGCCGTAAAGTCAGCAAGCTCCTCCCTTTTGGTCAGCGGGAAGTCCACCGATTTCGGCAACGGACCCGTAGGCGCCACGCCACCGTATTTCAACGCAGGCGAGCCGTTTGGTTTGTGAATGTAGTAAAACCGGGGTTGGTTATTTTCATCCACGGGCACCGCATAGCCTGATGGTTTAATCACAAAAATAATATTGTCGTCGCCTACAGGCAGTTCATATCGGCCATTCGCGTCTGTGGTGGCCACTTGGACGCCATTGCTCACCGAGATGCCCGCAATCCCCTGCTCACGGCGATCACGCGTGCCATTCCCATTGGCATCGTCGTATACATAGCCCGTAACGGTCGTTTGCGCAGATAGTACGCCGTAAAAAAACAGCGCCAGTAAAGTTAAAGTCAGCTTTTTCAAGGTGTTTTCTATTTTAATGGCTCAAATGTAACGCGGAAAGTTTAATTGGATGTTAAATTTGAAACACGTTGTGATTAACAAAACGAAAACGTCTGATGGCCAATGGGCAACACAAATTGCTCGAACAATACCGCTTCAGCGTGATCCACTCGTATGCCACTTTCCGGAAAGGTGTAATATTCCCCCGTTAGCACTAACCCTTCGCTATTTTTCTTGATACTTATCTTCAAGAAACCGTAACGGTCGTCGCAAAAATTCTGTAGTCGTACCTGATGTATTGCCGGATGCGTTTCCGCTACCCTAGGATCACCCGTTAACGCCAAAGAATGCAGGTCGGCATAGCCACCAGCACCCGCCACGACATACGGAATGACCGTGCCATCTTCGTAAACCTTGGTAAATCGCTGGTAATTGTGCACATGCCCACTAAACACAATATCCGGTTTCACTTCGGCGACCCGAAAAGCATCTTCCAAAAACGCGATCATTGCCGGACTCGAACCGTGGTTGGTGTCTGCTGAATACGGGGCTTGGTGCACGCACACTATAATGGCATGTCCTGGCCGTAAGCTATCTGCATAACGAAGCTCCTCGATAAACCAATCGCGCTGATCCTCATCTATGGTGCCGTGCTTTGTGATGTTAGCATATAAGCCGATGAAATGCGCTAGTGGCGTCACCAGCGTCCAATAGACATTGGGCTGTATCATACTGAGCCGATTGCTTCCCCGGCCGAACATGATTCTGCGTCGATACGTGTCACAGAATACATCCATGAACGCGTCCAAGCTTTGATAGATGAGTTCACTATCCGGGTTGACATCACCATCGTGGTTACCGGCGATGGCAAAGATAGGTGCGGGATACGCTTCGTAGGGTGCGAAAAATTGTTTGGGATACTCGCGGGCTTCACCGTGATTGTATACAATATCACCCAAATGGAAAAGAAATGCTGGTTTTCCGCTCGATAAGCTGCCAGATTTAGCTTGGGCAGTCAGGGCCGATGCCACCAAAGACTGAAAAACGGAATGCCTTGCACTACCCGTATCACCCACCATGTGGAAGGTCATCTGTTCTTTCAAAGACCAACTCTTATCCCCCAGTAAGTCCCGGATATCCAATCGATAGGGGTAATTACCGGTCGGTCGTGGCAGTGGTTTGAAAAGGTGTGAGTCATCGACCACTTGTTTCAAAAAAACAGGCTTTTTACTATGCTTTTCCATAACATCACAAAGATAACATGGAAGTATTAAGCCGGTGTTAATGAACTGCCAAGCTTTTGCTTAGTCAACGTCATCAATAAGGGTTTCCCCTGTTTGTTGCAAGCGAACGTGGGAGACACCCTCATTATTATTAAAATGGATGTCGGTTAGAGCTGCTTTAACGCTCCCACCATACTTTCGTCTGGATATCGTCTCCCCCGATGCGGTCGACCACTGTCTTTTAGTTCTCGGGATTATATACCATTACGGTATTGTGGTGCATAAAGCGGGTTGGCATCAAGTCGTTGAAGAACAAATCATTAACGTCATCGGCCTTACTTCAATTTCACTACAGCGCTAACGGGAAAATGATCGGGAAGCGCTTTCTAATAATTCTCGGTGTCTACACCGACCCATGGAATTTGGCTGATATTAAGTTTATGATATAAATCCAGCGGTTACGGCAAGGCCCTTTCGCGACATTACCGTGCTACCGCAAAGATGACCGTCAATACCACGACAATGATGGTAATCAACAGGACCAAACGCTGTTTGGCCCTTCGGGTTGACAAGAAGTCTTGCGTACGGATATGGTACCTCAGACTCGTGAGCAATCGTTGGGATATGTCCAATTCCTGCTTGTGGTCAAACCACTCACTCCCCTTGGTTCCAACCCCTCGTTCAATTGTCTTTTTCACCGTCATTTATGCTCAAATACCTTTTTCCAATCATTAAATCCAATAATGGATTCGGCAACTTCCTGATATACGACAACAGCTCCATTCGCACATTGCGCAATTGCCAATCACCACTTTCGCTTTCCTGTTGATGGAGGAAGTATGCTGATGCCTCCGAAGTCATCTCCGGCAAGTGTTGGCGTCTATCCCATAGCGCTGCAAATAGTTCTTCCACTTGTTCGAACGCCTTTTCGCTATCACCTGTTTCTGCCAGTATATAGGTGTACAGCGATTTCCAATGTCGACGGAAAAGTGTATAGAATGCCTTTTCATCCGAGCGGCGGATGCCTGCAATCAATTCGCTGTCTGTAACATTTTCCACAATACAATGTTAGCAAGACAATGTAACCTTGTTAAATACAGGATGTTATGATTTTGTTAATAATTCTTCAGGAAAGGTTTTTCTTTAACACCGATGCTTTCTAAAAAGCTGTGCATATAAGTTATCAACGATAAACTAAACGTTAGGAGAATTAATTAAAAGTGAGTTCGGGATAAGCCGACAACCACCTCAAAAGCCGAGCTCTCTTTATTTACCGACCCACGTCATCAACTCCCGACTTCGTTCGATCAACCAGTCATAGCCTGTAGCGCCTTCTGGTTTGGCAAAGAGCTTGGATCCTAAGCCTACGGCGCTCACTCCTGCCGCAAACCATCCGGCAATGCTCTCCTGCGTCGGATTTACTCCACCCGTAGGCATAAACCGCATAGCGGGGAAAAGCGGCTTGATGGCTTTCAGGAAGCCAGCACCCAACGTATCGCCGGGAAAGAGCTTGACCAATGGCGCACCCAGATCTTCTGCCAGACTAATTTCAGTAGGTGTCATGCAGCCTGGTACCCATAAGATGTTGTCTTTTAGGGTAACTGCTGCTATTTCGGCCTTTACCAATGGGCTAACGATAAATTTGGCTCCACGATCGATGTATTCGGAAGCCATGGCCGCGCTTTTAATGGTGCCAATCCCCAATAATAGGTCGGGCCAGTTTTCTTGTTGGTAAGCGAGCAGGCGGGAGAAGTTATCCAAGGCGTTCTCTCCCCTGTTTACAAATTCAAAAACCCGAATGCCGCCTTGATAACAAGCATTCACCACATCGATACAGGTTTGGGCATCATCATGGTAATAAACGGGCAGTACCGGATAATTTAATATATGGTCAAGTGTATTTTTCATTTTTTCTGTATTTGCCTACTGTATATTGCTTACTGCCGACTGCCTAAAACTCTAAAGCGCACCATCGCCAAAATCCCCTTTGACAAACAACTTTTTGAATCCAGCAGCAGTAGCCGTATCAATGATTTCCTGCCCTTGCTTTGCTTCGGTCAATGCATAAATCAATCCAGCCATAAACGCATCACCACTACCAATGCGATCAATCACCTCATTGGTCTCATTAATGGATGAAATGAAATGAGTGTCTCTGGTGTGGTAGGTTCCGTAGAGCAGATTGTGCGTAGCCGAATCCATGAAACGAAAGGTATAGGCAATATGCTTGCAGTTGGGTAACAAAGCGAAGACTTCCTGAGCAGACTGCTTAGCATGTTCGAAATAAACTTCGGGTGCCGTATCGCGGGCCAACGCATCTGATACCGATGTGCCTACCATTTTATTGGCTGCCCAAATATTACCCATCACTACGTCACAGTATTGGAGCAATTCAGGCATCACGTCAATCGGTTCTTTGCCATAGTTCCATAGCTTATTGCGGTAATTGAGGTCTACCGAAACGATCAATCCCTTTCTGCTGGCCGCCACTAATGCTTCTTGACATACAGTTGCTAACGGTTCGCTTAAGGCTGGGGTAAGGGTACTCCAATGAAACCAGGTATACCCCTCCAGTACCTGATCCCAATCGATGCTGCCAGGCTCCAACTGGCTAAATGCTGAATATTTCCGGTCATATACCACTTCCCCTTTGCTGAGGCCGTTTGCCGAAAGCAAGAAATATAATCCTAGTCGGTCGCCTTCCAATACACATGGGCCGGTATCCACCCCTAGGAGGGTTAACGTACGCACCGCCTGCTGCGATAGGTCGTTATTCGGTATCCGGCTAAGATAGCTGCAAGGTACCCCCCATTGCGCAAGGGAAGCAGCCACATTCGCCTCCGAACCCCCAGCAAAAACGGAGACCCCGTTTCCTTCTCCCAAAAAAGTCTCCCCCGTAGCGCTTAGTCTCAATAATAATTCCCCGAATGATAATATCTTGTGTTTAGTCATGGTGCGCTAAAATAGCTATTTTTGAGACATTAGACAACAGACGCTAGACAACAGACTTCGTATCCCATGTCTAGTGTCTAGCGTCTAGTGTCTTCTTCAAAGCTTGTTCAAAATCTTCAATCAAATCATCAATATGCTCCACACCCACCGAAATCCGTAGCATCCCATCATTGATGCCCGCTTTCAACTTTTGTTCGGGAGAATGGTGCAATCCCCACATACTCGCCGGATGCACGGCGAGCGACTCCACCCCTCCAAGACTGGCCGCATTCGCAAAAATTCGCAGACTATTCAATACGGTTAGCGCCCGCTCGAATTGTTGATGCTCGTCATTGCCATCCACTTCCACACATAACATACCGGTAAAGCCCATCATTTGCTTCTTGGCCAATTCATGCTGGGGGTGTGAGGGGAGGCCGCAATAAGCTACCTTCCGTATAGCCGGATGTTTTTCCAGCCATTGTGCCAGTCGCAGGGCGTTGTCGTTAATCTGCCGTACCCGCAGTGACAGTGTGCGCAGTCCTCTCAGCAACAACCAAGAATCGAACGGTGCAAGCGCCCCTCCGAGCGTAAGCAACTTCTTCCATGCTTTGTTGACTGCGTCTTTCGAGCCACAGATCACGCCGGCAGTAAGGTCACTGTGCCCGCCAAGGTATTTTGTAGCGCTATGCACCACGATATCGATGCCGAAGTCTTCCGGCCGTTGGTTAATCGGACTGGCAAATGTATTGTCGCATATCGTGGTAATCCCCCTTCGTCGAGCCAACGCCCCCACAGCCTCCAAATCGGTAATGGCGAGATTGGGGTTTGACGGGGTTTCCAGGTAAATCAATGTGGTATTATCCCTGATTTCCCGTTCAAAAGATGCATTGTCCTGCTGGTCGGCATACGACACCTCAATACCGAATTGTGGAAGTAGTTCTTTGAGCATGATGCCTGCAGCCGAGTAATGCGATTGCTGGGCCACGACATGATCTCCAGCTTTTACGACCGATAATACCGCTGTACTGATGGCGGCCATACCCGTCGCCGTCAATAATGCGGCTTCTTTGCCCTCTAGCTTAGCCAACAACTCTGCAGTCTGGCTACTTACTGGATTGCCATGACGATGGTAAAAATGGGGGAACCGGGGCGTGGTAGCTTCCGTCATGTAATCTTCTGCCTGTTCGGGAGCGTAATAGGTAGCTGTTTGATAAATAGGCGGAACCACCGAACGGCTTTCATTGTGTGCATTGCCGGTATGGATAAGGTCTGTTTCGATACGACTCATGTGATGTTCATTTGATTCAGCTAAGGTAAGGATATACCGCATCAATGCCAAAAGACAGAGGCTGTCTCTTAGCAATTGGTAACCTGAAACGCACTAACCAAAGTCAATCCCAGCAAACATCACAACGATCAACTGAAACGGCTGATAAACAACGTCCTCCTATTTTATATCTTATCCTTGCCCCTGCTTTCCTTATCCATCCGCTGGATATCTTGCAGTTTCTCCACAGGAATGAGATTTTTAAAATCCCAAAAAGCGGAAACGCATACAATTTTCCATTCACCACCGATTTTTTCCAGCAGCCTAACTTCCTTGCTGTGGAAGAACAGTTTGTTTTCCCGATCACTATTGAACTGATCCCAAGTCAGGTAAGCTACATCATCTCCGTAAAACTTAAACTTGATATTTTTACGCTCCACAATGGGGTGGCTGGATACCGGTTCGGGGTTATCATGAATATACCGTCCCACCGTATTGTCAATGCTTTCCCACCCAACACTGGAATCAAATGTGCCATCCCGGTTGCTCCATGCTTGGAAAACATAATCTTCTTGCACATAATTTGCCTTCCAACTGTCGTAATCCCGGGCAAAAAAGGCTTCGGTTTCTTGTTCAATGGTTGCCAGAATCGCGTCTTTTTCCTTTTGCAGGGCTTCATCAGCTTTTTGGGCGGAATTACCGCAAGCCAATACAAAAAGAGTGGCCATGAAATAGATTAACCCATTGAAAAATTGCCATTGGCGGTTGCCATTCAGTGCCTTACCTATCGGAATCATGATCCGCGGTTGACGCTCGCTGTGGTTATCGTGCATGCGCTTCGCTACACGTATACCAACCTGGGGGATGTTAAAACTCGATTGTTCCATCGCCTTACGTTTTAATTGGTAAAACCATATACTTTCCATTCCCAGCAGTACCCCTACATCTATATAACACCGTTTGTCTCTAACGGTTTGCGTATTTCAATAGCTTCGTATAAAGTTATCGAAAAACCCTCGAATTTCCAAGTAAAATCGGTTTAATTTTGAGTGGCGTCCGGCTTAGTCCACCCATCCCCATGGGGCATCAGGCGTAGCGACAGGGGTAGTCAAATCAAAGATGACGGTAAATAGCCGGTCTGTACCGACCCTCCTGAGGTTATAGGTAAACGATTGGTCATCGAGGCTAATCCACCATACGTTGGCTGACGCATATGGGATACGTTCAGCGGTCTCCACATCGGCCGGAAAGACCTGTAGTTGATCAAATCCGCCATTGGTAGCCGTACCGCCATATTGTGTGACCTCATCTTCGCTTCCATCTTCGTGACGATGGTCATGCTTCAGCGTGATGCGGCCATCACGGTATGTAAGCACCCAGGTGCGCGATTTATCCTCGCCTACGAAAAAGGGAATTCTAATGGTATTTTCATCGCACGATCGCACATGCATCACCAATCGTTGACCACCGAAATCTCCCGGAGCAATCCCATCGGCTAACCGTCCTTCATACGCGTTACCGCAATGAGCTTTCAGTGTGTTCCAAAATTCCGCTGCCGGATTGTCCTGCGCAAAAAGAACAACGCTCGAAAGCACCAGTACTGTGCTGAATAAGATCTTGACCATATCGATAAAGATAGGGAAAAACCTCCGTTTGGCAAGAAAAAAGCAACTTTTTACGGCTATTCGCTCCGCCGAACTATTTTCACCCCCTAATCAAGCGATAAGTACCCCACCACCTTGCCAAGGCATTGTCAATTTTACACTTCAATTATTCAAGCCTTGACATCCACCATCCCATCGATGGCATTAGGATGTACTGATTTCAGATTAATAACGACTTAAAAGAAAAAAGCATCCGTGAAAAAAACCTTCTTCATTATTTTACTGCTACTTCCTTTCTACATCCAGTTTACATCCGCACAACAGCGCCATCGATTAATCGACCATTGGGAATTTGTAAAACAAGATTTAGGGGGCATTTGGGAAGCGGTGAGGCCACACCAACCAGGTGCCCCCGAAGCCTCTCCGATCTGGGAAAACGTAACCTTGCCCCATTGCTTTAATGCCACCGATGCCGTAGCCCCTGACGTCAATTATTATCAAGGTCCCGGCTGGTACCGCACCTCACTCACCATCGAAAACCCTTATGAACATGGACGCACATTACTCCATTTCGAAGGTGCCGGGCAGAAGACGGAGGTCTATATCCATACGCAAAAAGTAGCCGAACATGTGGGAGGCTATGATGAATGGACAGTAGATATCACGGATGCCATCGCACCATTCCAAGGGCAAAACGTGCCGCTCACTATCCGGTGCGACAATTCACGCGACTTAGAACTGATCCCGTCCGACTTGTCAGACTTCAATCTATATGGTGGCATCTATCGTTACCTCAACCTGGTATATGTACCAAGCCTATCCATCGATCAGCTATTCACCACGGCCACGGTAGACCCGACTGGCCACAGGGGCCTAATCAAACTTTCTGCAAGGCTACACAATCCCCTCCACCTACAGGAAGCCAATATCACGGTTAGGCTTACCGATTCCGCAGGAGAACCAGTCGCCCAGTATGAACAGCACGTCAAGCAACTTGACAGTACACTCGTGCTTGATGATATCACCGTTACACAACCGACCCTGTGGTCGCCCGATCGCCCCCATTTATATCACCTGCAAATTGCGGTATCAACCGATGCACACACGTATACCCATACCGAACGGATTGGGTTCCGCCATTTCGAGTTTGCGGTCAAGGGGCCTTTCTACCTCAACGGCGAACGGTTGCTGTTGCGGGGTACGCATCGCCATGAAGACCATGCTGGGGTGGGGGCGGCCATGACCGAGGAGATAATTTGGGAAGAAATGCGCCTCATGAAGGAAATGGGCGTCAACTTTATCCGGCTAGGCCATTACCAACAGTCACGTATCGTATTGGAAGCTTGCGACAGCCTGGGCATCCTTGTATGGGAAGAAATCCCCTGGTGCCGTGGTGGCTTGGGAGGCGACGTATACCAGGAACAAGCACGGCGGATGCTCACCAACATGATCGAACAACATTACAACCACCCTTCTATCATCATTTGGGGATTGGGCAATGAGAATGATTGGCCAGGTGATTTTGAAGAATTCGACCAGCAAAAAATCCGTGCATTCATGAAAGAACTGCACGAGCTGTCGCACCAGCTTGATCCTACCCGAAAAACGGCGATCCGACGCTGCGACTTCTGCAAGGATATCGTAGATGTCTATTCCCCATCCATCTGGGCTGGTTGGTATCGAGGTGTGTACACGGATTACAAAGACGTGTCTGCTTCGGCATTTGACGAGGTGGATCACTTCCTCCATGTCGAGTGGGGCGGGGATAGCCATGCGCGACGGCACTCGGAAAACCCGGACAATGGCTTATCGGAAATCATCAGCGGTATGGGCGCTGACGAACGAGCTGGGGATGCCTCCTTATTTGGCGGTCCGGCGCGGGTATCCAAAGATGGGGACTGGAGCGAGAGTTACATCGCCAACCTCATTGACTGGCACCTCAAAGAGCAGGAGACCATGCCTTGGCTGACCGGCACAGCCTATTGGCCTTTCAAGGATTTCTCTACCCCCATACGCCCGGAAAACCCGGTACCCTATGTCAACCAGAAAGGCGTGGTGGAACGAAATCTCAATAAAAAGGAATCGTATTATATTTTCCAGTCCTATTGGACGGAAACGCCTATGGCGCACCTCTACGGCCATAGCTGGCCCGTACGCTGGGGCAAGGAAGGTGAGAAAAAAATGGTAAAAGTATATTCCAACTGCCCTGAAGCCGAATTATTCGTCAACGGCATCAGCCAAGGCGTCCGTAAGCGCAACAGCCAAGATTTCCCCGCTGCTGGCCTCCGTTGGATGGTGGAATATAGCGCAGGTGAGAACAAAATTGAGGTGGTGGCCCGCAACGGACAGGCCATCGTACGGGATTCCATCGTTCAAGTCTACCAAACCGCTACTTGGGGCTCGCCTGCCAAAATCCACCTTGAAGCGATATCCATCGAGGATGACACCTACACGATTCAAGCAACCTTATTGGATAAAGATGGTATATTGTGCCTTGATGCGATGGATTACATTCACTTTTCAGCGGCTGGCGATGGCCATTTAGTGGCTGATTTAGGCACATCAGACGGTGCCAGCACCTTGCAAAGCTATAATGGACGCGCTATCATCCGGTTTAAACGTACGGGGGAAAAGGCCGTTGTAGCTGTTAAAGTCGATGGGTTGCAAACGGCCATACTTGATGTCAGCGAATGATAACGATACCGATCATGAAGAACATACGAAACCTGCCTAGGCTATTATTGGTCATCCTAATATGCTTCGTCCATACGGGTTGTAGACAAATTGAACAACGTAGCCACGACACCATTGAAGCTACCGTCATCCATACCTTAACCGAAAAGACCTTGGAAGAGGCGCAGTGGGCACTTTCGCAGCGGCCAGAAACGGTTACCGCCAACGTAGCCGAGCGCAGCGCAGGTGGTCGGCACGATTTCTATTCAGAAGGTGACTATTGGTGGCCAGACCCCGAAAACCCCGATGCGCCATATATCCGTAAAGACGGCCAGACTAATCCCGATAACTTTGTAGCCCATCGCCGCTCCATGATTCGATTTAGCCGCATCGTGGGGGCATTGATCTCCGCTTGGAAAATCACGGGAGACGATCATTACATCCGGCATGCCATTCGCCATGTAACGGCATGGTTTATCGATACGGATACCCGCATGAACCCTTCGTTGTTATATGCACAAGCCATTAAGGGGCATGTCACCGGTCGTGGCATTGGCATCATCGATACCATCCACTTGATTGAGGTGGCCCAGGCGCTACTGCTGTTGGAGGAGGCGGGTTTACTCGATAACGACTTTTTAAGGGAATCCAAGGCTTGGTTCAACGATTACCTGACCTGGCTCACCACCCATCCCTATGGCATCGAAGAGATGGATGCCAAAAACAACCACGGCACTTGTTGGGTGATGCAAGTTGCGGCTTTCGCCAAATTCACCGGTAATCGGGAGCTCCTAGCGTTTTGCACGGAGCGATATAAAGAAGTATTATTGCCACAACAGATGGCTGCAGATGGCAGTTTTCCGCTCGAAACTGAGCGCACCAAACCCTATGGTTACTCGTTATTCAACCTCGATGCCATGGCCACGATCTGCCACTTGCTCTCGCAGGATGAAAACAACCTATGGGCTTATGAAACAGCCAATGGCCTTTCCATCAAAAAAGGCATCCATTATATGTTACCTTATGTACAGCAGAAAGCGGAATGGCCCCATGGCAAAGACGTGATGTATTGGGAAAGCTGGCCGATAGCCCACCCGTTTTTGTTGCTGGGTGCCATCGCCTACAATGACACCTCGCTATTGGACACATGGGCAGCGCTGGAGCATCATCCCACCGAAGCGGAAGTCATCAGGAATTTACCGTTGCGGTACCCGTTGCTATGGTTTTGTTTTGAACTGCCGTAAAACATTGCTCTTCCGACTTGCCGAGGCCCCACGACCACTTGAATAAACCTCCTCGGCTCATTTATTCTATCGGCAAGAACCCGTAAAATTTGCAATTTCCTCGTACCTTTCCGTGGCAAACACATACCTTTCCGCCGCAACCTCCTAGGCGTTTTGGGTTTCCTTGTACCTTTCCACGGCAAACACATACCTTTCTATCGCAAACACGTATCTTTCCGCAACAAACACATACGTTTCCATAGCAGACACGTACCTTTCCACCGCAACCTCCTAGGCGTTTTGGGTTTCCTTATACCTTTCCACGGCAAACACATACCTTTCTATCGCAAACACGTACCTTTCCGCAACAAACACATACCTTTCCACGGCAAACACGTACCTTTCTATCGCAGACACGTACCTTTCTGTCGTTAACTCCTACGTGTTAGTGGCTATCTCCCCCCTTTCCGTGGCGATCTCCTACGAGAAAATGGGCATCTCGTAAAAACCGCTGGCACCATCTGGCGTAAATCGCTGCGGCATATAGTCACTTTCCTCCCGTAAAACCAACTTCAACCGAGGTTTGAACATTTTTTACCCCCCTTTCAAACAATAATTACCCCATCTGCAGCACTCCTTGCCAATACATTTGCCTTTGTAACTAATTTATAAACTCACAAACCTATACAAATGAGCATACGTTTTACGCAAATGCGAAACTATGGTTTCGTCGTTGTACTGTTAACGTACTGGATGGGCATCGCCCAGGCACAGTCACCCATAACAGTGACCGGAAAAATCACGACCCAAGATGGTACATCGGCGTCTGGTGCCAGCGTAGTTGTCAAGGGAACCAGTACTGCTGCGGCATCCGATGCCAATGGTAACTACCGCATCACCGCACCTAGCCAAGGTATCCTTGTCTTTTCCTTCTTGGGAAGTGTGCCGCAGGAAATCGCCATCAATAACCGTACAGTCATCGATGTAACGCTGGATGACGATGTATCTACGCTCGACGAAGTGGTCGTCGTCGGCTTCGGCACGCAGAAAAAAGTAAACCTAAGCGGTGCCGTGGCCCAAGTGACAGGGGCCGAAATCGCCAATAGGCCAACGCCCAACCTCACGGGGGCGCTCCAAGGGGTACTTCCGGGAGTAACCGTACTCCGTGGTAGTGGGCAGCCCGGAGATGAGGGCCTCGGGGTACGTATCCGGGGATTTACCTCAGCCAATTCGGCAGACGCCTTGGTATTGGTAGATGGTATCCAGATGGATATGAACCTCATCAATGCGGATGATATCGAATCCGTCTCCGTCCTGAAAGATGCCTCGGCTAAAGCCATCTATGGTGCCCGTGCAGCGGCGGGAGTAATCCTCATCACCACCAAAAAGGGGTCAGAAGGACGAACCCGCATCAATTTCAACAATTATTACGGCATCAACGTCACGGCCCGCCAACCCCAACGGCTCAATTCATGGGATGAACAAACCTTAATCGATGAGTCGCGGTTCAATGCCACAGGTACACCGGAATTTGGCGAGGAACAAATCGAATGGTTGAAAAACCCGAACTTTTCCATACGGCCCAACCCCGGCCAGGATCGCTGGGAGTACTTTGGCAATAACAACTGGGTCAAGGAGGGGATGGACCAAGTCAATTCCATGCATAACTATTCGCTCTCCGTGGGTGGCGGAACCGAACGCCTTAATTACCTGGTGTCTGGCAGCTATTACCAACGGGATGGTGTCTTGCGCTATGGCCCCGATGACAATTCCCGGCTTAACATCAAGGCCAATATCAATGCCGAAATCAATAAATACCTCAGTGTAGAATTGGTAACCGGCTATATCGGCAACAATGTAAATGTCAACTCGTTTGGCACCGAACAGATCATCAATCGCCTATACCGGAGCCGGGCTAGGCAAAGCCTATACGTTCCGGAGGAAGACATCACCGGACAACCGTATAATGGCGACCTACAGATCAATGCCGTGGATATCCAAAAAAATGCCGGATTAGAAAACCGGAATTACGAAACATTCACCGGCAGGCTCAACCTCAAGGTAAAAAACTTGGTGAAAGGATTGACGCTGGATTTGGTGGGATGGCGGAACCAAGACTATTATTCCATGGAAAACAACAGCAGGAGCATCACCTGGTGGGGCCGTTCGACGAACACCATCCGTTTCCAAGTGAATGTGCCCAACACCATGAGTATGGTCAAAAACCGAGGATACCACAACAACCTCCAAAGTTACCTCACCTACGATTTGCAATTGGGAGGCAAGCACAACTTCACGCTCATGGGAGGTGCTTCCTTTGAAGAATACCGAAAAGATGAATTTGCCGCCGGCGCACAATCCATGATTACCAATGACTTCTTTAGCTTTAACTTTGCCGACCCACTGACGAAAACCAATCGCGACCTGGTACAGACCTGGGCCATGGGATCGTATTTCGGACGACTGAATTATAACTACCTAGAGAAATACCTATTTGAAGCGTCTTTCCGCTACGATGGAAGCTCCCGGCTAGCACCAGAAAACCGTTGGCAAGTTTTCCCCTCCTTCTCGGCCGCTTGGCGTATTGACCAAGAAGGTTTTATGCAAGACCAATCCCTTTTCTCCGCATTGAAAATCAGGGGATCTTGGGGGCAGCTGGGCAATGGCTCTGTACTGGGTTTATATGACTATATTCCTTTACTCACCAGCGGATTGACCGTAACTAACCAACCCAATTTGGTTTTCAATGACCTAAGAACACAATATTTCTTTCAAAATACACTAGCCTCCCCACAAAAGACTTGGGAAACGGTAGAAGAAGCCAATATCGGTATTGATGCGGGATTCCTTCGGGATCGGCTTACCGTTACCGCCGATTATTACGTGAACCGCAACAAGAACATGTTGGCACAATTAAACGTACCCAACCTTATCGGCATCGGGGTTTCCAATGTAAACGTCGGCGAACTCAAAAGCTGGGGGTGGGAATTGGATGTCAGGTGGCGCGATAAAATCAATAACTTAGGCTACCGGATAGGCTTTAATATCTCGGACAACCAAAACGAATTAGTGAAATACGACGGCCGTAACTCGGTGGGTAATGGTGGTATCGCCGGGCTCAGCGGTAACGTCGGATTATTGGAAGGCTATCCATTGAACAGCGTATGGGGATACCGCACCGATGGCTATTTCCAAACACAGGAAGAATATGATGCCTACAGCGCGCAGGTATCTATCCCGTTCTTCCCCGGCAATGCTGGTGCAGGCGATGTAAAATACCTGGATTTGAATGGCGATGGTGTGATTTCAGCCGGCGAGGGAACGCCTGAGAATCCCGGCGATCTGGTATACCTTGGTACCACGAATGCACGCTATACGTATGGCATGGACCTGGGCCTTACCTGGAAAAACTTTGATTTTTCCATCTTCTTCCAAGGAGTAGCCAAACGACTCTTTTTGATTGATGAAGGCACGCTTTCCCCCATGCTGGGTACAGCAGACATGCCTTGGACCATCCACATGGACCGATGGTCGCCCGAAAACCCCAATGCCCTTTTCCCTCGGATGTACCAAACCAGTGCCCATAATTTCCGGCCTTCGGATAAATGGGCGCAGAATGGAAGCTACATCCGTTTGAAAAATGTCCAGTTGGGCTACAATGTACCCATCAACCGCCGGTATGTACAACAATTACGGGTCTTCTTCTCAGGGCAAGACCTTTGGGAAAGCACCAAAGTGCTGAGCGTATTTGACCCTGAGGTTGGAAACTTCGTCAGCGCTACGGCCTATCCGTTTTTCCGCACATTTTCAGTTGGTTTAAATGTCAATTTCTAATTCCGAAAAATCATGAAAAGATTAACCTATCATATATTGCTGTTATCCATGCTGGCCTTAGGTTATAGCAGTTGCAGCCTGGATCGTTTCCCCGAAACCGAATTTTCGGACGCCGACTTTTGGAACACCGAGTCGGATTTGATGAATGCTTGTAACAGGCACTACCAACTGTTGGCTGGATTTCAATTGGATAGCCGCGGCGACGATAACGTCAACCAGACGCCTAACCAAGTGAGCAACGGTAGCCGCATCATCCCAAACACCAGCGGTGATTGGAACAATCCCTACCGCGATATATTCACGGCCAATAACATTCTCGAAAAAGGCGTAAATGCCCAGGTACCCGAGGAAATCCGCAACCGTTACTTTGGCGAAGCACGTTTCTTCAGAGCTTATGCCTATTTTAGCTTGGTTCAGAAATATGGCGATGTGCCGTTGCTGCTACGCACACTGGACATTACCGATGAAGACCTGAATATGCCCCGTACACCCAGGACCCAAGTGATGCAGGCCATTTACGATGACCTTGATTTCGCCGCGCAGTGGCTTCCTTCACGCGCCGAACTACCTAATGCACAATATGGACGCGTGACCAAAAGTACCGCATGGGCCCTAAAAGCACGCATCGCGCTATATGAAGGCACACGGGCCAAGTTCCATAATGACGGCGAATGGCAGCAGCACCTCAACATCGCCGTGCAGGCAGCCACCGCAGTGATGGAACAGGGTCATACCTTATATCCCGATTATGGAGAATTGTTCCTACATGCGGCAGAAGGCCCATCCAATACCGAGAATATCTTCGTCAAAATCTATGGGGTAAGCTCCGACAACCTCATCGTAGGGCACAATACGTCTCGCGACATGGAAAATGGCCGGAATGCGCCGACACGCAATCTCCTACGCCAATACCTTTACGCAGACGGGTTGCCTGCATTCACCACGGAAAACATCCCGTCAGCGACACGCTCGGCCTTCTTTATCGAAGAAAGCGATGAAACGAGCTACAATACCATTTTTGAGAACCGGGATCCACGTTTTGGCATGACCTTATTCCGTGGAGGTGAAGAGGCCTACTTAGGGCCATGGCTACCCCGCACGTCGCTGGGCTCGCGGTCGGCTTACGCGGCGAAAAAAGGGTTCAGCATTTTGGATAGGCAAGTCAATAATGCCGCAACAGTGGATAAGATCCTGATTCGCTATGCCGAGATCTTGCTCACCTATGCCGAGGCAAAGTATGAGCTGGATGGCGCCATCAGTGATGCCGACCTAGACCTTACCATTAACGCATTGCGGGAACGCGTCGGCTTCGATGCTCGATTGACCAATGCCTTTGTAGCTGCTAACAACTTGGATATGCGCGAAGAGATTCGGCGGGAACGGACCGTGGAATTGGCGTTGGAAGGATTCCGTTATGACGACCTCATCCGTTGGAAAACAGCGGAAATACACCTGCCAAGCCAAATACTTGGAGCAAAATTCAATGCAAACGAGTGGGTAGGTGCCGACCAATCCAACCTCAATCTCAATGATGACGGCATCTTGATTGTGGAGGATACCAATGTCCGTTCTTTCAACCCGAATAGAGACTACCTCTATCCCATCCCATTCAACGAAATCACCTTAAGCGGTGGAAATGTGATCCAAAACCCCAATTGGCAATAACCCATAAATAACGAAAATGATGAAAACACGAAATATATTGACTGCCTTACTCTTGCTCGCCGCTGGCATATTCGTGGCATGCGAAGACAAGAGTTACCCTGCGGGACTTCCTGAATATGACCACCACTACTACATCGTATATGTTCCCAATAATAATAGTCAAATAACGGTGAATCGGGATCAGACAGACCTAGTAGCGCTTCCCGTACAATTCTACTCCTCGTTTACACGAAGCTACGATGCCGTGGCCCACTATTCGGTGGTGACCCCTAACGTAGATAATCCGGCCATACTGGGTGAGGACTTCGACATTGTGGATCGGGAAGGCAATGTTATCCGGCCGGCAAATGGGAAATATACCCTGACTTTCCCCCAAGCGAGAAAAGCAACGGATACCATCTATATAAAGCTGCTTAATAATCCCGCACCGGGAAGCCGCGTGGTGGAAATTAACCTGGAAGATCATATCACGCCCGATTACCGCGTAGATATTTTCTCCACGGCCTTCAGGCGGACGTTGCAGATTGACTAAACATGGGTGTGTTAATTAAATCATGTATGATTGGATTGCTCCTCCTGTCCCGCGTCGGTCTTGCCCAGCAAGCCGATGCGGAACGGGCAATCCGCCAAAGTGAGAAACAGGTAACCCTGTTATTCGAGGAAGTCGCACATGCCGCCAGCGAGCAGCGCGTATCACCACGTACGCTATCCGAAGATGGCCGGCTGGAGATGGTACCGCCTAGTGACTGGACAAGTGGTTTTTTCCCGGGCGTCCTGTGGTACCTGTATGCGTTTACCAATGACGAACAATGGGAGAAAGCTGCTCGAGAAGCCACCCATTTGCTGGAAGACGAGCGATTTAATGGCCGTACGCACGACATGGGGTTCAAAATCTATTGCAGTTATGGCAATGGCTATCGGTTTACCAACGACCCTGCCTACCGCGACATCATCATCCAATCGGCAAAGACGCTGGCCACGCGATTCAATCCCACCGTCGGATGCATCCGCTCATGGGACCATAACAGCCACCGATGGGATTTTCCCGTCATCATCGACAATATGCTTAACCTGGAATTGCTCTTTGCGGCCACCCGCCTTACTGGTGATTCTTCTTTTTATCACATAGCGGTTTCCCATGCCAACACGACCCTTAAAAACCACTTCAGGGCAGATGGCGGCACCTATCACGTCATCGACTACAATCCTGAAACCGGAGAAATCCAGCAGCGAAACACCCATCAGGGTTACGCGGATGAGTCGACATGGGCACGGGGGCAGGCTTGGGCCTTGTATGGCTATACCATGTGCTATCGCGAAACCAAGGATAAAAGATACCTCGACAAAGCGCTGGCCATCGCCCAGTGGTTAATCAACCATCCACGCCTGCCAGCTGATGGTATTCCATATTGGGATTTTGACGCACCGGACATTCCTAATGAGCCGCGAGATGTATCAGCGGCAACGGTCATCGCCTCCGCCTTGTACGAACTAAGCGCCTTCCATGCGGACTCCGCCGTGCTTCGCAATCATGCTAATCGCATCATCGAAAGCATCACCAACGGTTGCATGGCGGAGCCGGGCACCCACCGTGGTTTTATTTTGTTGCACAGCACGGGATCCAAACCACATGGGTCGGAAGTCGATGTGCCACTTGTTTACGCAGATTACTATTTTCTAGAGGCACTGTGGAGGAAACGACAACTGGATCACGCGAAATAATATTGTATAACATGGATTAATTATCGATATTGCAGGTTATATAACCAAGGAACACCCATCATCGGTCATGTTTGGCATCTCCATACGCACTTTCCTCTCAGCGGCTGCAATATTGCTGAGTAGTGTTTTGTTTGGCCAAACGGTTGATACCCAAGTCAAATTCTCACGCATTGGCCTACGGGAGGGGCTGTCGCAAAGTAGCGTATTTTCGCTGTGTCAAGATTACCTGGGCTTCATGTGGGTGGGTACCCGTGATGGATTGAACCGGTACGATTCACGCACTTTCGTTACCTATCGCAACACCCCTTCTGATCACACTTCACTCACGGACAATTACATCATTTCCCTATTAGAAGACAGCAAAAAGCGCCTATGGGTGGGTACCAGCAATGGGATTAACTTATATGATCGGCAACGTGATCGGTTTATCCGGTTTCCACTAGCGAATAACCAATCGGGCAACCTCCTTTCCGAGCCCATGGTATCTGCCATCGTAGAGGACCGCCATGGCCGGGTATGGTTTGCTACCAACCAAGGGCTCTATTGCCTGGATGACCACACCGCTCCCGATCAGCTTATCCAAGTATTTGACGCCACGATGTACAGCCATTTGCAAGTTCCCTTGGGCTGCAATAATGTACAGTCCTTTTACCAAGACAGTCAAGATAACATATGGCTGAGTACGGTAAATGGCGTACTGGTCTTTGAACCGTACCAGCCACACGCACCATTGAAGTTAACCCAGCACTTCAGGCATCGCCCGGGAGCATTGAACAGCGAGGATGTACGATTTGTACAGGAAATACATGCGGGGGTCTTTTGGTTTGGTACCAAAGAAGGGGGCATCAATGTGTATAATGCCCATACCGGGGCATTCGACTACCTCTTGCACCAACCCCAAACCAATGGAAAATCGGTAGCCAATAACGATGTGCGATCCATTATCAAAGACCGCTTTGGGGGGTATTGGATAGGTACCATCAATGGCTTGAATTATTATACGGAAGAGGGCGGCTTCGTCACCTATACGGCCAACGATTATGACCTATTTTCCTTGAGCAATAATTCCATCCGACCCATTTTCCAAGATACCCGAGGATCAATATGGATCGGCACTTACTATGGCGGTGTATGTGTGTATGACCGGCATATTCCCTTTTTCCACAACTATGCCCACAGCCCTTACGTGAGCAGCCTCAGCTACAATGTGGTCAGCGGCATTTTGGAAGATAGCCATCAAAAACTGTGGGTGGGTACCGAGGGCGGGGGGCTGAACTATATGGATCCTGCCAACCAAGTATTCCACCATTTTAAGCATGACCCCCAAAATCCCGGCTCACTCAGCCACAACCACGTCAAGTCGCTTCACCTGGATAGCCGTGGCGACCTTTGGGTAGGCACGTATTCGGGTGGGCTGAACTTGTTGAAAAAGGGGAGCAGCACTTTCCAGCATATCAAGCATGACCCTTCGGTTTCACATTCCCTATCCAACAACAATGTGTACGCCATCAAGGAAGATACCCAAGGCAATCTGTGGTTTGGAACCTATGGCGGAGGTTTAAACCTCAAGAAGCCCGGCCCTGCGATGAACTTTGAAAGTTACCGCGTAGGCAAAGCCGGACGATACCACATTAGTTCAGACCAGGTACGAACGGTTTTCATTGATAGTCGAAATAATTTATGGGTGGGTACCGAAGATGGGCTGAACTTACGGCGTAACGGAACTGACCACTTCGAAGTATTTCGCTTTTCACTGGATGATCCGCACAGCATCAGTGGAAATATCATCATCAGCATTTTCGAAGACAGTGAAAGCCGGATATGGTTTGGCACCTACAAAAACGGATTGAACCAATACCACTACGACGGCAATTCATTTAGCCGTATCACGGAAAAGGATGGCCTACCAGGCAATAATATTTTTGGTATCCTCGAAGCTAACCAACAACTATGGCTTAGTACCAATAATGGCATCTGTAGCATTGATCCGATAACGGGGGCTGTCAAGTCCTATAACACCAAAGATGGTATCGCGGGCAATGAATTTTCCATCGGCGCCTACTGCAAGACCTCAGGTGGCCAATTGATCTTTGGGGGCTCCCATGGACTTACCTGTTTCAACCCCAATGATTTCACCGCCAGCGGCTATGTGCCACCCGTGGTGTTCACTGATTTCCGCTTGTTCAACAAATCGGTGATACCCGGCCCCGATCAGGTCTTGGAAAAACCCATATCGATTACCGACACGATTATACTGAATCACGCCCAGAATATTTTCACCATCGAATTTTCCGCCATCAACTATGTCCTTCCCGAGAAGAACAAATATGCTTATCGATTGGCCGGTTTGGAAGACGAGTGGAACGATGTGACGGTACCTTCGGCCACGTACACTAACCTCCATCCCGGTACGTATACCCTCCTAGCGAAAGGCTCGAGCAACGATGGGATATGGAATGAGGTTCCCGCCGTGTTGACCATCAAGATATTGCCCCCGCCGTGGAAAACCTGGTGGGCATACGCCATTTATACCGCATTGGTGGGGGCCGGCATCTACGTGCTCATCCGGTTTACCAAAATCAGGAGCCGACTGGAACACCAATTGCAACTGGAGCATTTGGAAAACGAACGGCAACGAGAAATCAATGAGATCAAGCTCAATTTCTTTACCAGCATTTCCCATGAATTCCGGACACCGCTCACATTGATCCTTGCGCCGGTGCAGCACATACTTGCCAACATAAAACTGGAGGAAAATGCCCGTGCCATGATGGATACCGTACGAAACAATTCCCTGCGGCTACTTAATTTGGTCAACCAACTGCTTGATTTCAGGAAACAAGAAAGTGGCAATTTCCAATTAACAGTAGATGCCCATGATTTCATTGCATTTATCGACCGGATTGCCGCCGAATTTAAGCTCTATGCGGATGAGCAGCACATTCACTTTGAATACAGTAAACCATTGGTGCCCATTGAGGCTTGGTTTGACGCGGATCAACTGGAGAAGGTGTTTTACAACCTCTTATCCAATGCCTTCAAATTTGCACCCGTTGGTGGCACGGTACGGCTCACCATAGAAAAAGTCGCATTTACCAACCGATACCCACACGGATCCGTCATGATACGGATATGGGATAACGGCAAAGGCATCCCCAATGAGAAACTCGACTCCATCTTTGAATTTTTCTACCAGCTCAATGCCAACAGGGAGGAAAACCGTCGAAACTTAGGTTCGGGCATTGGGTTAGCGTTAGCCAAAAACCTCACAGAGATGCACGGTGGGGAAATTAGCGTGCAAAGCTACCATGGGGCCGATAAACCGACATACACTTGTTTTAATGTGGAGTTGCCTTTGGGCAACCTGCACATCGACTCCCGTCAATTGGCTACCCATCACGCGGATACCACAAAAGGTGTGTTCATCCAGCAACACCAGGACGAGCCCCCCATCGCCGTACCCCACACAGTAGTGGCGAATGACACGAATGATGCTACATCACATCTTCCCTTGATTTTGATCGTGGAGGACCATACGGAAATACGTACGGTTGTTGCCGAAAGCCTGAAAACCCGCTATACTATTCTGGAAGCGTCAGACGGAGCGGAAGGTTGGGAGCTTGTCAAAAGTCGGTTGCCGGATTTGGTGATCACAGACATCATGATGCCAGTATCCGATGGCATATCGTTGTTGAAAAACATCAAGGAGAGTGTCGATACCAATCACATTCCCGTATTGCTGGTTACGGCACGGAGTTCCGTGGAAAACGTCCTTGAAGGACTACAGCTGGGCGGTGATGATTACATGACCAAACCTTTCCACCTAGATGTTTTATCGCTCAAGATACACAATATCTTAGCGGCGCGTGAGCGTTTTCGCAAGAAATTCATCCGGGATTATGTGCTTACCCCACAGCAGGAGGTGGCTGAACAACCCGCCGAGCAGCAATTTCTTCGCGCGGTCATCGACCATATCGAAAACAATTTAGGTGAATCACAGTTTAATGTGAATACCCTGGCCCGTGAACTGGGCATGAGCCGGCCCGTACTTTATCGCAAGCTTAAGCAACTGACCGATCTCAGCGTCATCGAGCTCATCAATGTATTGCGCCTCCGGAAAGCAGCGCAATTGCTGGCCAATGGCGACCATACCATCAGCCAGGTCGCCTATGATGTCGGATTTAGCGACCCCAAATATTTCGGGAAGTCATTCAAAAGCTATTTTGGGAAGTCACCCAGTGAGTATGCGTCGTTGGAAGCGGCTGCGCAGGAGCGTATCCTACTGAAGGAAACTTATTTTAAGCCAGCAATAGCACCAGATACTTATACATGAGCATGCCCCTGACCGAGATGAACGCACCACCCATCGCTCCTAAACCCCAACGCATCCTATCCATCGATATCATGCGTGGATTGACACTATTCCTCATGCTTTTCGTAAACGATGTCTACATGCGAGGGGTACCAGCATGGATCGGTCACACCGAAGCCAGTTTTGACGGGATGGGGCTAGCCGATTGGGTCTTTCCGGGTTTTCTATTTATGGTGGGAATGGCGATCCCGTATGCCATCCAGTCACGCACCAAACTGGGGCATTCCAACATGCAGGTTTTTGGCCATATCCTGATTCGGACCATTAGCCTGCTGTTGATCGGCGTGTTTATCGTCAACATCGGCAGGCTCAACGAAGAACTTACAGGGATAAACCGTAATCTGTGGGCCGTCCTGTTATACGTCTCTATTTTTCTGGTTTGGAATCAGTATCCCGAGTCTACACGATGGAAAAGGCTTATAACAGGGTTAAAAGTATTGGGAATCATCGGGCTATCCGTACTGGCGCTGATCTTCAGGGCTGGCGAACCCGGCCATGTGTCTTGGTTAGCCACCAGTTGGTGGGGTATCTTGGGCTTGATCGGCTGGGGTTATTTCATTTCCGCATCCGTAGCGCTATGGATTGGAGAAAGGCTGGTGCCTACCGTAGCCATTTGGCTCTTTTTTATCGTATTGAACATGCTTTCCCAATGGAACATGCTGGGTGCGCTAGATTTCTTGAATCCCATTTTTGGAGTCATCATCAGTGGCAACGTTCCTGCTATTGTACTGGCGGGCTTGGTCGTGAGCCTCATTCTCCGCCGGACGACCAAACCAACGATATCCGTTGCTGTTTGGATTGCGGTGCTCGGCGTAGCATGTTTGGCGGTGGGTTTCTTACTGCGCCCCTGGTTTATTATTTCCAAAATATATGGCACACCCAGTTGGGCCATGGTTTGTAACGGCATCAGTATGATCCTGTACGCATTATTGTACCTGTTGGTGGATTATTGGGGCAAAAGCCGTTGGGCAGGACTATTCCAAGCTGCCGGCAGAAATTCCCTTACCACGTATCTCGCACCGGATGTCATTTATTACACCTGCTGGGGCCTGGGGATTCCACTGTTCTTTTATAAACAGGAAAGCAGCCAATGGTTGGCCATAGGCGGTTCGATGGTATGGGCATTGGCTATGATTGGGTTTGCCATACTGCTTTCAAAGGTGCATATTCGGTTGAAGTTATAAACTACTAAACACTTGGACAATGAATACAAAAATGATCTTAATCTGTTTGCTGACTTTCTGTACCGCGCAGGTCGCATGGGCACAAGACGTATTGCCCGTTCGGGGATTTTGCATCGCCGCACCCAATTCCGAACGCCTTGACGAATTCATTACATTCATTGACGAAGAACTGGCTCCCCGTCAGGTAAATACCCTCATCTTACGGGTAGACCACAACTATGAATTCGAGCGTCGTCCGGAGCTACGTGACGAAGGCGCACTGACAAAAGCTGAAGTCCAGCAACTGGTCGCTATTTGCAAGCAGCATGGTATCCGGCTCATCCCCCAAATCAACTTATTGGGTCACCAATCGTGGGCCGAAAAAACGGGGAAACTCCTGCAAGTATACCCAGAGTTTGACGAAACACCGCATGTGCAAATGCCCGAAAAATACGAATGGCCAAATGCTGATGGACTGTATTGCAAAAGCTATTGCCCGCTACACCCAGATGTACATAACGTCGTGTTTGATTTGGTTGATGAGATTTGCGAGGTTTTCGAGGCCGATGCGTTCCATGCCGGTATGGACGAGGTGTTTTATATCGGCCACGACAGTTGTGCGCGTTGCTCCGGTCGGGACAAGGCCGAATTGTTTGCCAATGAGGTCAACAAAATTGCCAACCACTTGGCGGCAAACCAGCGCCAATTGTGGATTTGGGGCGATCGACTGATCGACGGGAAAACCACGGGCATCGGCATGTGGGAGGGGAGCATGAACAATACGCATCGGGCCATCGATCTCATCAACAAGGATGTGATGATCTGCGATTGGCACTACGAGCGACCTGACCAAACAGCGGTCTATTTTGCGATGAAAGGCTTTTCCGTAGTCACATGCCCTTGGCGAAAAGGCGACAATGCGGTTGTCCAATTGCATGATATGATCCGATTCAGGGAACAAGCCACTCAAGAGTTGGCTCCCCGCTACCAAGGCATGGTGCAGACCGTTTGGTCTGGAGCAGGTGCTTTTCTGGACCAGTTTTACGGGAGGAGACCGGCAGATGAGGAAAACGAAAGTGCATGTTTCAGGGCATTGTTTGATGAGATTGGGAAATTATAAGCGGATGCCCTAGCATAAGTACGGGTATCGGGTATGTTATACGGGCGTCAGAATATTCGCCGGTGCATGGGCTAATCGTCCAGAATTTCAATATTAATCTTTAACTTTGCGTTATGATTGAACTTCCCGTCATTCCATCGCACCAATTGCAACGCAAACCCGATTGGTTGCGCGTTAAGCTCCCCGTAGGTAAGGAATACCGGCATGTACGTAGTTTGGTGGACGAGCATAAGCTCCATACCATCTGCGAAAGTGGCAATTGCCCGAATATGGGCGAATGCTGGGGTGCTGGAACGGCTACGTTCATGATTCTAGGCAATATCTGTACACGTTCGTGTTCGTTTTGTGCGGTGGCCACGGGTCGGCCTTTGGCGGTAGACTTGGATGAGCCTAATCGGGTGGCGCAGTCCGTGAAGCTCATGCAGGTGAAACACTGTGTGATCACTTCTGTGGATCGTGATGACTTAAAGGACGGCGGCTCCACCATTTGGGCCGAAACGGTCAATGCCATCCGCCGTGAAAGTCCGGACACTACGTTGGAAACCCTCATCCCTGATTTCAAGGGGCAATGGGAAAACCTCGAACGCGTGCTCGCCGTACGCCCCGAAGTCGTATCGCATAACCTTGAAACCGTGCGCCGCCTTACTCGTGAGGTGCGGATACAAGCCAAATATGACCGTAGCCTCGAATGCCTTCGTCGCATCTCGGCAGCTGGATTACGTACGAAATCGGGTATCATGCTGGGCTTCGGCGAAACAGAAGCCGACGTCATTGAAGCGATGACCGATCTATACGAAGCCGGTGTACACATCCTCACACTTGGCCAATACCTACAGCCCACTAAGGCCCATCACCCTGTCGTGGAATGGATTACGCCAGACCAATTCAAATACTACCAAGAAGTGGGTTTACGGATGGGTTTCAAATATGTGGAAAGCGGGCCATTGGTACGCTCCTCCTACCACGCCGAGAAGCATTTGTTTGATATGCAGTAATGGCTTCCGGTTATTGATGGTGGCTTTTCAGGTAAAACTCACCGTCTGTAATGGAAATCTCAGCTTTATTTCTCGTGCTGTATGCCGTTGCGCTAAAGATGCCTTTGGCATGGGATGAGGTAATTTCCGTAAACCGCACCATTGCCTCGTCGCCGACGAAAATAGACGGATAATTCGACCGCAACAATACCGCGGCAAAGCTTTCCCCTTGCTCATCGGTATAGACCAATTCGATGCCCGAAAAATTAATCCCACTATAGGGCACAGGATTTTGTAATTGGTAGTCAACATTCGTCTTAATGGCTTCCTTGCTCCTGACACTGATGCTAATACTATTCTTGACCGGCACTACCTGCGCATCCTGCAAATTATTAAGCCCAGTGATAGCCGCCGTATAAAAATTATATTCGGGTAATAGAAAAAAACCGACCATGTTATTCGGGATTTGGGCCGTATAACTTTTCTGGGCACCATCCACCTTGAAGCGGATATAATAATCGCCTGTTTCCTCTTTTATTGGAGATTCTCCCTTTTTGCACCCCGAAACGGCCACCAGCAATACAAAGAACAATAAATAAATCTGTTTCATCCTGATCATTGATACACTTCCAACTAAAATGCCTGAACGATTTTCCCCGTGAAGTAAAACGATAGCAGCACGGCGGCAGGCGAAAGATACCACACTAATACGTCTTTGGTACCGGCCGCACGCAAGGACTGCTTCAAAATATTGATAAACATAAGCAAAATGTAAAAGACCAGCACCAGTACGAAACCGGCCTTTTGCAGCACGGCGGTAAAACCACCGAAAACCAACCCTTCAAGTGTGCGTTCATCCAAAATGAATTTCGAGCTGATGAATAATAGCAAGACCAGCGCGACAAACGGAATGGCAGACAAGCCACCGGTGAGCATTTCATTCTTGAAATTCGGTTTTCCGGACAGTAGCTTGATACCAAACGAACTGGCCGAAAGCAACAGTAAAAACACCACGGCCACGAGCATGCTTTTCATTATAATGCTAAACCCTGACACATATTCTCGTAGGTCAGACGGAATCGCAAAATACGTAAAAATCGCACAGAGGATGGAGGCAGAAAGGATAAGTATCAATGAATGGAAATAGGTTTTTTCCGTACGGCTGGCAAACAAAGAATAAGTGCCATCCATGGGTGATAAGAAAACCTTCTTAATCAAGTTGAGCAAATCTTCCTTATAAAACCGCTTCAGTTCTTCCTTGTCTACCACCGGCGTAGCCGCTATGTTTTCATTTTCTATCATGGTTCTCGTGTTTTAAGTTATAGCCTGACACTAAACTACACTGCTTTCTCAGGTTAGGCAACTACCGATTATTTATTGCAGTGATTTGACCTATAACTGCAGGCATTACCGGAATAATTGATAACTTTAACTTGTCAATCATAAAGTAAACTTCCCCATGGCTCGAATATTGATTTTTGCTGCTTGCATTTTCTTGCCAATCACCATGCAGGCGCAACAGCGGGAAATTGATTCGCTATTGCGATTGATGAATACCTCTCCGACAAATGATAGCCTTCGTTTGGCATACCTGAATGATTTGGCCTACCATTTTTCCACTACGAATCCAGACAGCGGGCTATTGATGGCAAAAAAGGCGTTGCCGTTGAGCATCGAACTCGATGATATTAGCGCGCAAGCATCTGCCCATAGTAACCGTGGCATCAACCACTGGGCAAAAGGCGAGGATTCGCTTGCCCTTGCGGCCTATGAGCAGGCACTACACTTACACGTGAACGCAAAAAACGAAAATGGGCAGGCTCGTGCATTCAACAATATGGCGCTCATCTACTACAACCTGAACCAATACCCGAAAGCCATCGATTACCATGAAAAAGCGTTGGCCATTTTTGAAGCGCATGACCATAAAGTGGGAATACTCAATTCCTACAACAATATGGGGGTGATTTTTCTGGCGATGGATGACTACCCCAGGGCTTTGCAGGCTTTTTTTGACGCACTCCGCATCGCAGACGATGAAAGTGAGGCTTCGGTAAACGCACTGATCAATATCGGGTTGGTATATAAGCACCAAGGCAAGTATGGCGATGCGCTCCGTCATTACCGACAAGCATTGACCTTCTACGATAGTATCGGAAACCGACAAGGAAGTGCCAATGTATTGGGCAATATAGGGGTGGTATATAGCAATATGGGCCTGCCGGATACGGCAATCGTCTATTTTGAACGCGCGCTCTCCATCAACAACACCATCGGTAACCAACGCCGTATTGCCGGAGACCTCGCCAATATCGGTGTGGCATACAAACACGCCGGAAACACCAATCAAGCCATTAATTACCTCAAACAAGCGATCTCCGAGTATGAACAAACGCAGGACAAGGCTAATCTATCATTAGCGCTCAATGAACTAGCCAATGTATTATTGCTCGTACCGGATGTGTCAACCACACATGAAGCCAAACAATTGCTCCAGCGTGCGCTGCTGCTAGCCCAGGAAACCGGAAGCCTGGAAAATGAAAGTGTGTCATGGTTAGGCCTTAGCCGCATCTATGAACGGGAAAACAAGTCTGGGGAAGCGCTCCATGCGTATAAACAGCATGTGCGACTACGTGATAGCGTATACAATGCCGAAAAGGAAAAAGAACTCGTCAGCCAATCCCTGCAATTTGATTTCGACAAGAAAGAGGCTTTGCTTAAATCGACCCTCGAAAATGAAAAGGCATTGGCCACTGCTGAAATAAAACGACAGCGACTAATCAAGAGTGTGTTTGCCTATGGAGGGGCGCTGTTTGTAATCATTGCCGCCACCGCCTATCTCCTGTATAAAAAAAGAAGGGATGCCGATGAACGCCGCAGGGAAGCAGAATTCAAAACCCTAGTGGCTGAAACCGAAATGAAGGCCCTGCGGGCCCAGATGAATCCCCATTTTATCTTCAATTCGCTAAATGCCATCAGCAGCTTCATAACCAAAGAAGACCTCCGCAAGGCAGACGAATACTTGACCAAATTTGCTGCGGTAATGCGAATGATCCTCGAAAACTCGGAGCATAAGGAAATCAGCTTAGCCGATGACCTCAAGGCCCTTGAATTATATATGCAACTGGAGGCTGCACGGGTAAGAAACCCGTTCACCTACGAGATCCGCATTGACGAAACATTGGATCCCGACAACATCTTGGTGCCCCCACTCATTATACAACCCTTCGTGGAAAATAGTATCTGGCATGGGCTTGCCGGCAAGGATGGGCCGGGAAAAATCGTGATCAGCATCCAGCACGAAGGTGACCGAATACGCTGTTCGGTAGAAGATGACGGCGTAGGTCTTCACCGACCGACGACCGGCGTACCGAACACGCATACCAAGGCAAGGCAGTCGATGGGTATACGGATTACGGAATCCAGAATAGCCATCGCCAATAAGGGGATGCCCTTGCAGAACAATATCCGTTTTATTCCGCTAGGCGAAGGGCTTCGGGTAGAAGTTGACCTCCCCCTAGCATTAAACTATTGACCCGTGATTAGCGCCATTATTATTGATGATGAACCCCACTGCATTGCCCGGCTTTCGCATTTGCTCCAACTGCATTGCCAACAAACCGTCAAATTGGTAGGTAGTTATGAACACGCGGATGCCGCTATCGCAGGCATAAAGCAGGAGCAACCCCAACTCGTTTTCCTTGACGTACAATTGCAAGGAACTACTGGCTTTGACTTGCTTAGGCAATTGCCTTCCACGCCCTTCCAGCTTATCTTCACCACAGCATACGAACGGTATGCATTGGAAGCGTTTAAATTCAGTGCCATGGATTACCTCTTGAAGCCTATTGCGGAAAGCGACCTACTTCAGGCCATCCAAAAAATAGTCGCCGCGACGGAAAAAGACAAGTTGTTCAAGCAATTGGAAGTACTATACAGCCATCTTCATCCGAATAACTACCCCTCCAAAAAAATAAGTATCCCAACGGTACATGGCTTGGAATTTCTAGCGGTAGACGAGATTCTATATTGCCAGGCAGACGCCAATTATACCATCCTCTATTTAAAGGATAAACAGCAATTACTGGTGGCAAAAACACTCAAGGAATTCGAGGCACTGCTTAGCGAATCAGGTTTCTTCAGGGTTCATCATTCACACCTTGTTAATCTTCACGCCGTGAAAAAATACCATAAGGGTAAGGGAGGGTATCTTATCTTAGAAAATGGAGTGGAAATTGAGGTGTCCACGCGGCGTAAACTGGATTTTCTCAAGGCGATATCCGAGCTATAATTTAGAAGCCCCCACCGTCCGTCTGCTTGCGCCGGGCGCCTATTGTGGTTCCGTACGAGGTTGCGAAAACGTGCCTTTGAGTAAATACAGCAACGCTAACAACGCAATTCCTGCAGAAGCGTACAGGATATAAGGTATCCGCATAATCACATCGTGGTACACCCACCCAGCTAGCAATGCGCCTAACCCTATTCCCGCTTCCAACGCAATATACATGGTCGCCATGGCCTTGCCACGGTGCTGTGGGTGGCTAAGGTCTATCGTCCAAGCATTGACTGCGGGTGACAGGATGCCTGTACCGATACCGTAAATAGAAGCACCTAACATTAGCCAGAACAGGTTGTCACCGTATCCCAAGACACAAAGGGAAATAATCATGATGATCAAACCGACCTTGATCACCCCCACACGCCCGTATTGATCAGAAAGACGTCCGGCAACGAAACGAATAAGTAAGGAGGCGATGGTAAAGGCCACAAAGAACAACCCCTTATTAGCGATGCCCATGTAGCCGGTCCAATCAGGGATCAAGGTAAGGATAACTCCATAAGCCACATAAGATAATAAGGTAACCAATGCCGCCGGAAGCACCCGCAAGTCGATGATGTCATGCCGTGATATCCGAAAAGACGACCAGCTGAGCCGTTGCCGCTGTGCCTTGGGCAACGTCTCTTTCATATTCATCAAGATGACAATGGAAAGCAGTGCAAATACGGAAGAACAATAAAAAAGGGCGTCCATGGAATAATGCTGGCTAATGGCACTGCCCACCGCTGGGCCGATTGCCATGCCCATGCTGAAGCTCAACCCATGGATCCCGGCAGCTTCGCCCCACCGCTCCCTCGGGATTACATCTGCTACGTAGGCTGCGGTGGCAGTAGGCTTAAAACCGGTAGAAAAACCATGGATAAGCCGAAGGAAAAGGAAACCGGCAACACTACTCAATACCGGATATAAGAAACCACATACGAAGCATACGATTGACCCCACGGCCATGACAGGTACCCGACCCACGGTATCCGTAAGCTTGCCGCTGAATGGTCTTGAAATACCGGCCGTCAAGGTAAACAATGCAATGATTAGCCCTTTATATTCCCCACCTCCCATGCTGCTAAGGTATGCCGGTAATTCGGGAATCAGCATATTGAAACTGGCCGAAAAAAGGAGCGAACTGAGGCAAAGTAAAGCAAAGGGGAGATTGTATATCGGGTGCTGCTGTGTGGGCATATGATAAAGCGATGAGGTCGGCAAAGTTAATAAAATATCCCATGTCTTAACGGATATAGCTAATCTCCACCAAATAAATAACCATACGTTTTATACGTATATTTCATACATATTTCATATCTTTACAGAAAGGATCAAAAGATGACATCTTATACCAGCACTTTGCCCGACGACTTGCACGAGCTTTTGCAGCAAAAAGCCAAAACGCTTGCCGTTCCCAAAAACAAGCTGATTGAAAAAGCATTGCGGTTGTATTTGGAGCATTTGGAGAAAGCGGAGTATGCCCGTTCATATAAGCGTGCCGCTAGCGATGCAGAAACACTAGCCATCGCAGAAGAAGGTATGGCAAACTACCTCAAGCAATTGGAAGAATGAAGCAAGGTGAGATCTGGCAAGCTGATTTGAACCCCGTAAAAGGCAGTGAGCAAGCAGGATTCCGGCCTGTTGTTATCATTAGTGGTGATTTATTGAACCAATATTTGAATGTAGTCATTACCATCCCGTTGACGACCAGCATCAAAAACTACAAAGGAAACCCCATTTTAGCACCTGATGCACAAAACGGCTTACGTGATCCATCAGAAATGTTAGTTTTTCATATCCGTTCCATTTCCAAAGATCGATTGCGAAAAAAAATCGGGCAGATTGAACCACAAGAATTGAAAACAGCGTTGAAAACGCTAAATGATATTTTAACATATTAAATACCACTAGCCATGGAAATACAAGAAGCGTTCATACAAACCCCTCTGGGAATAACCGCCATCAAAGGCGACGAAGATGGCCTTGTTTCCATATCAGTGCTCAATTCGGATACCATCCAGCCGTCAACAGGCATCCCAGCCTGTTTGCAAGCGGCAGCCACGCAACTAGCGGAATATTTTGCCGGTACGCGGCAAACCTTTCAGTTGACGCTGAACCCAAAAGGCACGGATTTCCAAAAAAGCGTTTGGATGGAATTACTCCATATCCCTTATGGGAAGACCTTTTCGTATTTGGACCTTTCCAGAAAACTGGGCGATGTAAAGGCTATCCGCGCAGTGGCGGCAGCCAATGGCCAAAATCCCTTTTGGATTGTCGTACCTTGCCACCGGGTTATCGGCCGCGATGGATCGCTCACGGGGTATGCCGGTGGATTATGGCGTAAGAAATGGTTACTAGAGCATGAAAGCCCTTACAAACAGCAAACGCTGTTTTGATTAGCTGTCATACCGTAATTGATGTATCACACATTGATTAGTCAAACAACCCTTTTCCTTCCAATAATCGCTTATACCGCATCAACGCTTCGATATAGTAATAGTCGGCATAGGTCAATGGCACATCAATTTCGCTATTGTGAGGTATGGAACCCACGCTGTACTGCAGAATAAACCCGCCATTGGTACCAGCGGCTGCTTTATACGGTGTAGCTGATAGGCTTTGCAGCATTTTCTCTGCTTTGCTCAGGTAACCTGCACTTTCGTCACCTTCGGTATGGGTACTCAGTTCAATCAGTGCTGAAGCGAGTATCGAGGCGGTAGACACATCCCTATTAGTCTTGTATTGCTCAGCATAAGGGCTATCGTCGGTTAAATCAGGTGCATTAAAATCCCAATAGGGCACCAGATCTTCTGGCATGTTAGGATGGTTGAGGATGAACGCTGCCAAGTTTTTAGCAAAATCCAGATACGCGGTATCGCCCGTTTCGCGATACATCATCACATAACCATACAGGCCCCATGCTTGCCCACGAGCCCAGGCAGATTCGTCAAATGCCCCCTGCGCCGTTTTCCGCCCTACGATACTGCCGTCTTCCGGGTTATAATCGATGACATGGTAACTGCTGTAATCTGGACGGTAATGGTTTTGGATAGTGGTATTCGCATGGATTACGGCAATGTCATAGTACTTCACATCACCACTCAACTTGGAGGCCTGGGTTAGAAACTCCAAGTTCATCATGTTATCGATAATGACAGGGTAAGTCCAGCCTTCCCACGAGCGGATGGCCTTCACCGTGGGGTTGTACCGGCTGATCAATGATTCGGCTCCCGTAAGCAATATTTCCCTATATGCTGCTGTATCGCCCGTAAGCCGCAGCGCGTTGCCAAAGCTGCAATAGAGCATGAACCCAAGATCGTGTGTGCCTGTATTGTGCTTTTCGTTCTCGAGTATCGTTAATTTATCTTTTGCCAGGTTAAGCAGTTCTTCATCACCCGAATACTCATAAAGGTAAAGTAGCGAACCGGGATAAAACCCCGATGTCCACCACGCCGTATTGGAGCTTACGCTGGTATCACCTTGGAATGTACGTGGCATACGGTCGTCAGGCACATTTCCGGCCAATACTTTTATCTGGGATACGGCATCGTCAAGTTGCGCGGTGATAAATGCGGCACCTAACTGTGGGCTAAGATGTTGTTTCTGCGTTTCAGGCTGGCAAGCCGCGGCAAACATAACAATCTCCACAGCCATAAACATAACGAAGTTCCACGATGTTTTCATTTTGTAGCTATAGGTTTGAAAAATAATATCCTTGTTTAACTGGCTTTCATCACATCTTTTCCAAAGATATCATTTTGGGCCAGAAGTTAAAAATGTTTGCACGATTGGCACATAATTGCCCATCAATTACTTCCGCTACTTTCGAGTATTTTTTGGGTTGATTTATGGTATTATACACTCTAAGTATTCCTAGCATATTGTAAAATCCTGAAAAACAAAGGCTTTCATTAGCATGCAAATGGCGACTTCTCTTGTTTGAAGTCGCCCATTCACAAGCATTCAAAATTTATCCGTTTAATATTGAGTTATTTAAGCAGTAGCCGGGTAAATGCCGACACGCCCCACAAAGAAACGGGAAACCTGCATCAACATGCTGCTCTTTCCTCTTCCAGTTCCTCATCCGCTGTAGCCGCTTCCCTCACCCTGCCCGCCAATGGGTTACTTGTGGTTTCATCGACCAACGTTTGCTGGTACCTCTTCCGGCTCGAATTCCAGTGATAACGCACCACCCTGATTTTGTAGGCATCATACAGGATAACCATCACTAGGAACAGGCTGATGACGTAGAACAGTTTAAACCCGATGTGGAAATAAGCGATGCCGGCGATGACGGCCCCCACGATGTAGGAGGCCATAATCGAAGACAATAACCACGCCCTTCCCCGCAGGGCAGGGTTATCCCGAAACTCCCGCTTGGTAAACATAGAGAATAAGATTCCTAAATCTGTGGTCGTACCCGTCAGGTGGGTGGTCTTCACGGCAAAGTTGGAGATGCTTGCCGTAAGTCCGTTCTGAAGTCCCATGGCAAAGAGCATCAGCGCGAGTAAAATCTCCGTTTCGGCCAGCGTTTCCTGATAGAAAAAATCGCCGTACACACCCACTGCCAACATACACAGGATTTCCAGGGAGATGGGCAGGGAATGGGCAAAATACTTATTTCGCTTATTCAGGTGTATGACCATGAAGTTGGCCGTGAAACTGCCAAAGAAAAAGAGAGCAATCCACGCAAACACAATGGCAGTCTGATACCAGTTGCCTTTCACGATCTCCGCCGCGAGGATGGCATAATAACCTGTCACGTTTGAACTAAAGGAAAGAAACAGCAACAGGGATATCACGTTGACCATCCCAGCCGCAAAAGCGGTTAATGCGCCAAGTTTGATGTTATCTTCAAGGGTCCTGCTATTGCTGAATTTTCTGAGCATATCAATTCAATTTATCAAATGTCAATTTTGCTACTCCTTTAATCTGTGTGTCAAGCTCAAAATTTAACGTCATCTGCTCGGCAGTCAGTCTGGTCAGGTCATAATGTTCCCTCCATCCATTATCATACCTGATTTCCAATACGTTTCCCCGGCCTTTGATACTCCACGAAGCGGTATCTACCTGATAGTCATTCCCTTTACTGAGTATCAGTTTTCCATTAGGCAAAAAAGACCACGTTTCCGCTTTATGTATCACCATACCGGTTTCCCGTTTGCCAAGCATCTCCCAGTGCTGCTTGTCTGCCCTGCTGTTCACGCGTTCATATTCCCATGCACTTTCCGTCCATTGTCCGAGGATAGCTTTTTCGGGATTCGGCGCTGAGTTGATCATCCATACGAATCCCATCATACTCAAGGCAAACACACTAATATATATGAATAATAACCGCTTCATAACCTGACTTATTGATACCTGAACACTTCTTGTATTAACTTGCTGTGACCTCGTTGTAGAATATCTCGGCCAGTTTTCCTTTTTCCGGAAGCATAACCTCCATGTTCCACTCGATTTCATAAACCGGCCTTTTGCATCCCTTGATATAGGGCAGGATGTCAATGCTCTTTTTGCTGTTTAGCTGCAAATCATACCTTCCGGGAATGTATACCTCGTCGATTCGGTTAGCTATGAGGTAGTCATTGAATGCCGCCCGTGTATTCCCGGTGTAGATGTCTGTACGGATAGAAGCAACGGCAGAAGCATATTTGTTCTTGATGACGTCGCACGCTTCTTCGAAAGAGCGGCTATTCAGCGATTCCAAGACCTTTGCTTTGGAGAAGAAAAGCAAATCTGTAATCGAATCTGACATCCTGATACCGTGGAGCAATACAATATTGTAACGGCATCCGTCTGGACGATTATTCAGCACGGATTTAACAACATTGAGCGATTCGATAGTAAAATCGGTTGGAATTAAAACATTTTTTTTCATTGGTCTAATTTTTAGTGATATTTTTCCCTGATTTCACAAGCAAAACTACCATCCAGGCATTAGACTGGATTAAAACCAATATTAAAATGTCATTAGAAAACGATGTTTGAATTAAAATGAGATAAAAAAACCAGAAAAAGAATACAAAAAACTCAACCAATACTGTAATTCCCTATAGGAATCTTAATCTGGACAGTGGTTCCGCCGCCAAGTAGCGACGACACGCTGATTTTTCCCTGGTGCATTTTAATGATGTTCCTGGTAAGCGGCAACCCCACGCCATATCCTTCATATTGTTTGGTGTTTGAGGCCCGGAAAAAGGGGTCATAGATGTATTTGAGATCACTATTTGGTATACCAATGCCTTTATCCCTCACCACAATGACCACATTATCGTCAGAAGCACCTAAAGAAACGTTAACCAATCGATTATCTGAATACTTACAGGCGTTGCTGATGATGTTGGTCAGGGCAAGGTGAAGCAATTGTTCATTGCCCTTCACCTTAAGCTTGGTTGGATCTTCGGGCAGCATGCTCATGTCTATGTGGATATTGGCCTTGGGGTTAAGCTTTTCAATCGTACTCTTCACATCCCATATCAATTGATCAATACGGAGCCGGTCGAATTGCTGGACTTTGCCATTGAACCCGGTCTGGGCAAGAAAAAGCAATGCATTGGTTTTTTCATCCAGTCGTTCCGCCTCCTGTAGTATGATCTTGATAGACTCCACATATTCCTCGGCTGATCTTTCCTTGGATAATATGACGTCTGCCTCCCCGATAATGGCCGTGAGCGGTGTCCGCAACTCGTGTGAGGCATTGCTGATGAAATTGTTCTGTGTCTCGAAAGCAGTCTCGATACGGTCCAGCATATCGTTGAAAGTATTAATCAGTTCGGCCAGTTCATCGGTGTTATTCCGGGAATCCAGCCGGAGGTGAAGGTTTTCTGAACTGATTTGCTTTACCTTATCGGTAATCTGACTGAGCGGCTTGAAGATATACCTCGAATAATACACGGCTATGAATAGCGATACACAAAACGCAATGAGGAAAGCTGCCACCAGTGTCTTCCTCAAATAGACAATAAAGCTTTCTTCAAAATAATCCTGAGCTTGGGAGACAATGACAAAATTACCCTGTTTGCTGGAGTACATTATTCCGACATAGAACAGGCTCTTGTTCTGGTATCGGGCCGTACCTTCCCTGACAGCGGTCTCAAAAAAAGACAGGGGTAAATCCAGACTATCCGCCTCTCGCCTGAAATCTTTTCCTTCTTCGACACTGAAGAAATAGTCCTGTTCATGCATCAACTTCTCGGAAAACACGCTCCTTAGATCATCAATCCCCCCTTCGTTTTTATCCAACTCCACTTTCCCCGCAGCCATCGCCCTGATTTCAAGCACATCGTAATAATAATCATGCAAAAAACCAGGGATGGAAAGGTATACCCAGCCGCTGAACAGCATGATAATGGCCAAAAAAGCCATGATGAGCATAAAGACAATTTTGGATTGGGTGTTCATCAGGTTATTTCTCATGCGCAGTCAGTAATTCGTAGTTAAGATTCCCGCAACACATAACCCATACCTATCACCGTATGAATTAATTTTTTGTCAGATACCCTGTCTATTTTCTTCCGGAGGTAATTCACGTAGACGTCTACAACGTTGGTTCCCATATCAAAATTGACTCCCCACACATTTTCCAGGATATCGGCCCGTGAAAGCACCTTGTTTTTGTTTTTCAGGAAAAAGAGCATCATCCGATATTCCGTAGTGGTCAGCGAAATTTGTTTCCCGTTGCGTTCCAGTGTCTTGGTATAATCGTTCAGCACCAGATCTGCCACCCGGAAAATATAATCTTCCTGCGGATCGGCCGTTTCCCCAACCTGTGTCGCTGCCCTGCGCAGCAACGATTTAACACGGGCCACCAACTCAATGAACTTAAATGGCTTGACCAGGTAATCATCTGCTCCAGCTTCCAGTCCTAGGACCACATTTTCTGATGTGCCCAGCGCCGTCAGGAAAAGTATCGGGATATGGCTGTTTGTCTGGCGTATCGATTTGCATACGTCTATACCGTTTGTATCCGGCAGCATGACATCGAGGATCACCAAATCAAAGTCGACAGATCGGATCATTTGCAAACCGGTTTTACCATCAAAAGCTACGCTAACCTCAAATCCTTCCTCAGACAACCCCTTATTGATGAACGACACTACATGGGCTTCGTCCTCAATGACAATAATTTTTTTCATTCACTATAGCGCAATAGTTTAAGTGCCCGAAAACCAATACAGCCTGAAATCACAGGCCGTTCCCAATCAGGATTTAGATAGATAGCGTGCAATAAAAACAGTCTTTTTTACCGCACATCCGGCAAATGTATCGAATTAATTGCCAACACGCAAGGAAGTTTCGTGCCAATCAAAGGGAAAGGTGGCATCGTGACGCCACCTTCCTTCAGTCTGTACCGTGTTTTGACAAAAGCGTGATAATCGTTACGCCTTTCTATCCAACTGAGGAGACAACCTAGTTTCAGCCCATTATCTCACTCAGCAAAACGGGTCTGTTTTCCCAGCGCGACTTGTTGGCCGCCATGGCAATCGCCGTGGCTTGCAACCCGTCTTTCCCTCCTACAGGAACCGCTTCACCCCGCTGTATAGCCTGTATAAACTGTCGCATTTCGGTCAAATAAGACGCGGTATACCGCTCCATGAAAAAATGCAAAGGCAATGAAGATTGCACACCTTCCTCGTGATAAAACACGTGGTTATCAGCCTTATTGTTATCCACATGGGCCATCCCCCTGTCACCAAATACTTCGAGTCGCTGGTCGTAACCGTATACGGCCTTGCGGCTGTTATCAATCACGGCCATCGACCCATCTTCAAACGTCAGGGTAATCACCGCCGTATCCACATCTCCAGCCGCCTCAACCTCCTCGCCACAGAATGTAGCTGCCACCGCATAAACCTGTTTAACCTCTTTACCCATGATATACCTCGCCATATCAAAATCGTGGATGGACATGTCCATAAACATTCCGCCCGAACTGTTGAGGTAATCGAGTGGCGGCGGTGCCGGATCTCTACTGGTAATCTTGACGATGTGCGGATTGCCAATCCGGCCTTCATCCACCAATGCTTTTATTTTCAGAAAATTGGGATCAAAGCGCCTATTGAATCCCAGCATGAGTTTGATACCGGATCTCTCAACAACATCCAAGGTTTTTATAATACGTTCCAGCGATAGGTCCAATGGTTTCTCGCAAAACACGTGCTTTCCCGCCCCTGCGCACTGCTCCACATAAGTAGCATGGGTATCCGTAGGGGAGCAAATGATCACCGCATCGATATCGGGATCGGCAATGAGCTCTCCCGGTGTTCCCCCCGGCACATCGTATCGGGAATAATCACTATTGGTATCGGATACCATGACCACCTCAGCTTCCGGTATCCGCTGCTTAATATTGTTGTAATGAATCTTGCCTATCCTTCCAAGACCTATAAGGCCAACGTTAAGTTTCTCCATTGTTATCTATTAATTCAAACCCCTAGACTTGTTAAAAAAAACCGGTTATTTCCCGCACAGACCTTCGGTGTACCCATACCGGGCAGCACATCCTGTTCTACCACACCCCATCCTCGGTACCCTCCTTGGTTTAGCGTATCCAAGACACTTTTGAAATCGACATTTCCTTGACCCAATTCACAGAAAACCCCTTGTTTCACCGATTCGAAATAGTCCCATTGGTTCACCCTTGACAGTTCTCCAATCTGTGGGTCATAATCCTTAAAGTGCACATGCCAAATACGATCCCGATATTGCTCAACGGCTTCTACCGGATTTCCACCACCAAATGCATAATGTCCGGTATCGAAGCACAGGCCAAGCAATCGAGGGTCTGTAAGCGTCATTAACATCGCGAGCTCCCCGGGTGTTTCCACGTATCCTCCGCAATGGTGGTGAAAGACGGTACGCATGCCGTATTCACTTCTAACCGCCTGCGCCACGGCCATGGCTCCCGATGAAAATGTATCCCATTGTTGCCTATCGAGTCCTTGCTCAGGGCTAATCCGCCCGGCATGGGTGGTTCGCTCCGGCACGGTACCGTTATCATCGGCCAGTACAATGAACGCATTGGGGTACCCCGCCTGCGCCATGAGACGGGCCACACGCAAGGCATTTTCCACGCCTTGCTGGTGTGCGTCTCCACGGGCTAGCGGTACCGGTACAAAAGCGCCGATGAGTTCCAAACCAAACCGACTGATCACTTCCCCCAATTGCGCAGGGTCCGTAGGCATAAATCCCCAATCACCCAATTCGGTACCGATATAGCCGGTTTCGGCGATTTCCCGGAGTACCTGCAAATGGTCTGGTGCCGCTGCCTCCAAATCAAATTCCAACGCTCCCCATGAGCATGGTGCATTTGCGATCTTGATATCGTTCATACGTTAAAATTTTCTTGACCATTCTTTGGGCCAACGTTCAATCACCACCTTGGTCTGCGTGAAAAACTCAATGGCATGCCTGCCCTGCCCATGCAGGTCGCCAAAAAAACTATCATTCCACCCACTGAAGGGGAACTGCGCCATAGGGGCTGCGACGCCGATGTTGATGCCGATATTGCCCGCTTTGGCTTCACTCCTGAACTTCCTTGCGCTGGCCCCGCTACTCGTAAACAGGCAAGCCATGTTACCGTACTTGTTTCGGTTAATAAATTCCAGCGCCGCATCAACTGTCGGCAGGTTAATCAAACTCATGACGGGTCCGAAGATTTCCGTACGGACGGTCTCTCCGTCTAACGGAACATCTGCTAAAATGGTGGGACTGATAAAATTGCCGGTCTCGAAACCACTTATTTTCACATTTCGGCCGTCCAGTAACACCTTTGCTCCCTCGCTCACCCCCTGTTCGATGAGCTCCCCAATACGGCTTTTGCTGGCTTGGGATATCACAGGCCCCATTTCGACACCTTCTTGCAACCCATAGCCGGTCGTACGGCTTTTGGCAGACTCATACAAGGCATCCTTAATGCGGCCATGCTGATCGCCTACGACGACGATATTGGAGGCGGCTAGGCAACGCTGTCCGGCACAGCCGTACACACTATCGGTAATGATGCGCGTGGAGGTTTCCAAATCGGCATCCGGCAGGATAACGACAGGGTTTTTCGCCCCTCCTTGCGCTTGCACCCGTTTACCATGCTCCGCACCCTTGGCGTAGATGTATCGCGCCACCTGTGTCGATCCGACAAAACTGATCGCTTTCACCGATGGATGTTCGAGTAGGGAATCTACCGTCTCTTTACCCCCGTGCACCATATTGACCACACCCGGTGGCAAGCCTATTTTTTCAATCAGGCCCATCACCTTCTGCATGGTCAATGGTACTTTTTCGGAAGGTTTGATAATGAACGTATTGCCGCAAGCGATTGCGTATGGGAGGAACCAAAACGGAATCATCCCCGGAAAGTTGAAGGGTGCGATACATGCGCACACCCCTACGGGTTGCCGGATGACGAACTCATCTATGCCCCTGGCGATATTTTCTGAAAACTCACTTTGAATCAATAATGGGGTGGCACAGGCGGCTTCTACATTTTCAATCGCCCGCTGTAATTCGCCCAGCGACTCTGCTTTGGTCTTTCCGCATTCGTTCGTGATGGTTTCCGCCAGCGTTTCTACATGTTGTTCCAAAAGGGTCTTTAGTTTGTACAGTGGCTGTACCCGCTGCATCACCGGGGTATCGGCCCATGCCGCCTGTGCTCGTGATGCAGCCTCGACCGCCTCGTTCACATCACGCCTGGTTTCTTTGCCGTACGGAACCTTTGCCATGCCTTCTTGCGTTGCGGGATTGACCACGGTAATCGTCTGCCGCTCAACGCTTGACCGCCAACTTCCATCAATATAATTCTGCAATATTTCCATGAATCAACTTGTTAAACGTTTCCTAATAAAATATAAATAAGCAATGTGATAACAACCAATATGGTGGCAAATGGCCGCGTATAGCGCCACGCTTCCATTGATACCACAGGGGATGGCGCCGTTTCCTGCGTCAACACTTGGCGTGGATAAAATTTGGAAACCCCAAACATCACCGACATATTAAGTAAAAACTCGATTCCCCAAACATGTACAAAATGGATGTCGACTTTCAGGATAAACGTACACGTCACGTAGAAAACAAGGCCGGTGAAGAGTGCTGCCTTTGCTCCTGTGGCCGATACTTGTTTGAAAAAGAACCCCGCAATAATAATGGACGCGATAGGAATAAAAAAGATACCGTTAAGCTCCTGCAAGAGCTGGAAAAGGCCATCCGGAGCATTGGCTACGAAAGGGGCGGCGACAATCGAACTAATCGCGAGCAAGGTTGCCAGCAGCCGCCCGATCCGCACGAGGTTACGCTCAGACACGTCTTTTTGAAGCAATCGCTTATACACGTCGATGCTAAAGATGGTGGAGGCACTATTGAGTACTGCATTGAACGTGCTCAATACCGCACCCACGATAATGGCCGCGAAAAGGCCCCATAATGGCATGGGCAATACTTTTTTCACCAATTCGGGAAATACCATATCCTGGTTATCGTAGTACGCATCACTGAAATAGTAGTATCCGATGACACCGGGCAATACGATGATAAACGGCACCAGTATTTTCATTAATCCGGTATATAGTAAGCCTTTTTGGGCTTCCTTTAGATTCTTGGCCCCCAACACGCGTTGCACGATCGTTTGGTTCATGCACCAGAAATAGAGCTGGTTAACAATCAACCCGGTAAATAAGGTGCTGAATGGCAACACCGAATCGCGCTCCCCAATTACATTGAATTTATGTGGTTCGTGCTCGAACACCTTGGCCAAACCGGTTAAGGGGTTTCCTTCGCCGATATACACCAGGGCCAATATGGGAATCAGCAATCCACCGAATAATAGTCCGTAGCCATAAATGACATCCGATACGGAAACCGCTTTAAGTCCACCGATGATGGCATATGCGGCACCTATGCAACCCACGACCACGACCGTTATCCAAAGCCCCGTTTCCTGGCTGACACCCAAGACCTCGGAGATGTTGAAGATGCTTTCTAAGTTTAACGCACCGGTGTACAGCACAATGGGCAAGAGGGTGACCGCAAAAGACACCAGCAAAAACACCGCGATCAGCGAGCGAGTACCCTTGTCAAACCTGCGTTCGAGGTATTCGGGGATGGTCGTTAGCCCCATGCGCAGGTATTTCGGCACGAAATATACGGCAGCAACAATCAAGGCCAACGCCGAGGTGACTTCCCATGCGATAATGACAAACCCGTTCTTATAGGCCGATCCGTTCATCCCCACCAAGTGTTCGGTCGAAATATTCGTCATGATCAGCGAAGCGGCAATCACGGGGCCGGTCAGGCTTCTGCCACCCAAAAAATAACCATCTTGTGTGCTCAGGTTATCTTTTCGCATGCGAAACCACACATAAAACCCCACGAAGAGTGTAAACCCAATGAAACTGAGTACGGTGATGGTGGGCGAAGAGAGGTTCATCATAAGGCTGGTCTTTCGGGTTTCTTATAAATGATTACGTTGTTTTACTTTCATTTCCACCATGCGCTGATGCGCTTCCCGTACGCTGGGCTTAGCTGAAACGGCACCGATCGGCACCTCCCACCATGCGTGTCCATATCCCGCCAACTTGCGTTCTTTTGTCGTCTCGATATAAATCACGGTAGTTTTCGCATTCGTTTTGGCTACTTTCAACGCTTCGTTAAAAGAAGCCTCGTCGCTGGCCCGGATGACATCGGCACCCAAGCTCGCCGCATTTGCGGCTAAGTCTACGGGTAGTTCTGCACCATCTAATTGTCCGGAACCTTCATCCCGATAGCGGTATTGCGTACCAAACCCTTCAGTACCCAATGATTTGGAAAGCCCTCCAATACTGGCAAAGCCATGGTTGTTGATTAAGACGATGGTGAGTTTGTATTCTTCCTGTATGGAGGTCACAATTTCTGACGACATCATCAAATAGCTCCCATCACCTACCATGACATAGATTTCCCGATCGGGGCAAGCCATTTTCGCCCCTAACCCTCCCGCAATCTCATAGCCCATACAGGAGTAACCATATTCCAAATGGAAACCCTTGGGGTCGGAAGTGCGCCATAGCTTATGCAAGTCACCGGGAAGACTGCCTGCCGCACACATGACCACATCTTTGGCATCGGCAAAGCTATTGACGAGACCAATAACCTCTGCTTGGGAGAGTCGCCCTTCGCCATCCGGTCGGTAAGCTGCACTGACTTTTTCATCCCAGCTTCGATTATATGCGGCTACTTTCTCCTGATAGTCCGCAGCGACATGATAATCGTCTAGCCGCTCGGTCAGGGCCTCCAATACGGCCTTGGCGTCTCCTGTCAATGCCAGCCCTCCCTGTTTGTGGGCGTCGAATTCGGCAATATTGATATTGATGAAGGAAACCTCTTCGTTTTGGAACGCTGTTTTGGAAGCCGTGGTGAAGTCGCTATAGCGCGTACCGATACCGATTACGACATCGGCTTCCGCGCTGATGGCGTTGGCGCCTTCGGTGCCCGTGGCGCCCACCGCCCCCAGTTGATGGGGATCGTCGTATGGCAAAGAGCCCTTACCGGCAAAGGTCTCGGCCACGGGAATGCCGGTCGCATGGACAAACGTGTGAAGTGCGCCAGATGCCTCACTATAGATCACGCCTCCCCCGGCAATAATCAGTGGCCGCTTAGCGGCACGTATACGAGCTACTGCTCGTTGCAGCAACGTTTCTTCGGGCAATGGCCGTGGAATATACCAAATCCGTCTACCAAACAATTCCTCCGGAAACTCGTAGGCTTCAGCTTGTACGTCTTGCGGAAGGCACAGGGTTGCAGTACCGGTATCTGCGGGAGAAGTCAATACACGCATGGCCTGTGGCAGGGAGGCGATCAATTGCTCGGGTCGGTTAATGCGATCCCAAAACCGGGATATCGGTCGGAAACAGTCATTCACCGACACATCTGGTGCACCGTACAACTCCAATTGCTGCAATACCGGATCTACATGCCGACTGGCAAAGATATCGCCGGGGAGCAACAAAACGGGTAAGCGATTGATGGTAGCCGCTGCTGCCGCTGTCAGCATGTTAGTAGCGCCCGGACCAATGGATGAGGTGCAAGCGAAGGTAGACAATCGGTTTTTCATCCGACTGTAAGCCGCAGCCGTATGCACCATCGCCTGCTCGTTGCGCGATTGGTAATAACGGAAATCGGGGTATTCAAAAAGGGCTTGCCCGATACCGCCGACGTTGCCATGGCCAAAAATGCCGAAGCACCCTGCGAAAAATTTATGCTCCACCCCATCTCGCTCCACGTATTGCTGGTCGAGGAAGCGGATAATCGCCTGGGCGGTGGTCAGTCTAATCGTTTTCATTTCTTTCTTAGTTGATTCGTCAAAAACCTCCATGCTGTTCGATAAAGGCTAGGGATTCTTCCAATGTGGGCATGAAATTGGCACATCCCGGCTGCAGCACCACTTGCGCCCCGCTGGCATTGCCCATCCGACATGACTGATATAAATCCCAATCATTCAAATACCCGTAGATGAATCCCGAGGCAAAAGCATCGCCCGCACCGAGGATATTCAGGGGTACCACGGGAAATCCGGGCACATCCTGTCTGTTTCCATGCTGGTCGTATACGGTGGCACCCGTAGCGCCCCGCTTCACGACCAATACCTCCACCCCAAGGGCTAAGATATCCTGTATCGCTTTATCGATATCACCGCTGACCGTCGGCGCCGATATTTGCTGTTGCTCAATGGTCACCTGTGACGCATCTTGCAGCATCGCCGCCAATATCTCTTCTTCCGTGCCGACGGCTATTTTTATCCGCGGCAGCAATGCCCTAACGGTGATGCCAAACGACCGTAGGTCCGTCCATTGGTCAGCCCTGAAATCGATATCCAATAGGGTGGTTACTCCATGAGCGTTTGCACGTTCCACGGCATGGAATACCGCGCTTCGGGTAGGCTCCATGTTCAGTGCCGTGCCCGATAGCTCGATGAGCCTGACCTCGTCCATATCAATCGCATTCACATGGTCGATCGTAATTTGGGAATCGGCCGCATTGTTGCGGTAAAACACCAATGGGAATGTATCTGGCGGCTGTATACCCAAAATCACCGCACTACTCCTCGCGCCGGGGATACGTGGGATAAAAGCAGTCTCCACATGCTCTTTGTTCAGGAAATTCAAGATAAAATCGCCCACCTTATCCTCGCCCACACCGGTAAGCAGTGCGGCCCGCAGGCCCAGCCTGCTACAGCCCGTGGCGATGTTGAGCGGCGAACCACCCACAAAGGCATCGAACCCTTTGATATCCACAAAATCGGCTCCGATATTTTGCGAATACAGGTCTATTGACGAGCGACCTACCGTGAGCACATCGTACTTCTTTTTTGTATTTTCCATCATCCATTCATATTAGCGGTGACCATCGGTATTCGTGGGTCAATCCCTTTCCAAGTATTAAAAATCCAAGCGTGATCGGGGTCAGGTGTATTCGCCAGGGATTGATCTGAACCGGTTAGGAAATTGAGGTAATACACATCATACCCGTGCCCGGCGACTACGGGATGGTACCCCCTAGGTACCAATACGACATCATTATTACGGGCAATGGATATTTCGTCCAGACTACCGTCGCCGGTATATACCCGCTGCATGGCATACCCTTGCGGCTTATTGATTTTATAGAAATAGGTCTCCTCCAGCCGGGCTTCCAGCAATTTGCCATCGGCGCCCACAATGCGTTCGTCATGCTTGTGCGCGGGAAATGAACTCCAGTTGCCTGATGGCGTATACACCTCCACAGCGACCAGCCGATGGCAGGGGAATCCCGGCCCTAATAAGTCATTGATTTGCCTAGTGGCATTGTCTCCTCCACGTATCTCTACTTGCACTTCATCGGGAGTTTTGAATACCGGAGCAAAATCTTGGTCGGTCTCGCACCACCCATAGGCAATGTCTAGGGTATCGCTCTCGGCCATCAACTCAAACTGCGTATAGCGAGGCAGGTACAAGGAATGGGCGATACCCGAAAAAACATCCTTCCGTCCATTGATGGTTTCCCAGCTACCTTTATTTGTTGTCACCCGATAATTGCCGCCTAACAGGATAATGGCGTACTCATGATCACCGGTATCTCCTTTCCATACTTCGCCTTGCCGCATCTTTCTCGCTGCAAAATTAAGGTATTGCCAACCGCCGTCTTCCTTGGTTACCTGCTGGTAAATAGCCGAATGCGGGTCTGGCTTCGCCAATAGGGGATATTTCTCGTCGCGTATCATGGTCATCTTTGTTTGTTATCACTGTTGAGTCAATGCATCGTTTCTATTAATTCCTCGGCTTTTCCAATGGCGCCAAAAACCTCGAATTTCTTTATACACAGCTTTTCTAATTCTTCCATATACAGCTTACCCGGTACGATGGGGTCAAATTGATGCGGTTCATCTCTGAAAAATTCGCGATGGACCCGTGCCCATAATACCCGTAAATCCGTAGCAATATTGATCTTGCAGACACCAAGATCAATGGCGCGCCTAACCTCATCATCGGAAACGCCCTTCGCATCCTTTTCTAACGCCCCTCCGGCTTTGATGATTCGATCTACTTCCACCCCATCTACGGCTGATGCACCATGCAGCACCAATGGATATTCGGGCAATAACGTCTGTATCTCCCTAAGAACATCGAATTGTAACCCTTGCCCCCCTGAAAACTTATACGCTCCGTGGCTTGTTCCCACCGCGATGGCCAAGCTATCACATCGTGTTTGATTAACGAAAAACACAGCTTCTTGTGGCTGGGTGTACTTAGCCCGTTCTGCTTCCACAGCCAATCCATCTTCCACCCCACTGAGTACGCCCAGTTCGGCCTCTACCCAAATGCCATGCGCATGTGCCTTCGTGACCACCTGCTTGGTTCGGTCAATATTGGTTTCAAAGGGATCATGCGAAGCATCGATCATCACGGATGTATATTGACCGCCCTGGATCGCATGGTCAATATGTGCCTCCGCCCCATGGTCTAAATGGATAGCAAATACCACTTCCGGATACACGCTTGCTGCAGCATGAATCATGCTAACCAACAGCTCGGGTGTGGCATAGTTGCGTGCCACCGGAGTGGTTTGTATAATGACGGGGGCCTTGGCTCTGCTTGCCGCACGGAATACACCCAATACTTGCTCCAACGTGAACACGTTGATGGCGGCGACGCCATAATTGCCATAACAATGGCTGAACAAGACGCTGGGGTTTACAAGCATGTGGTTCCGTTTACAAATGGTCTTACAATAAAACGATTATTTGGGCAATAATACAAGCGGTCCACTTGGTTATGGAATGCAAAGGTTTGCGTAATAATGTGCTATCGATCCTGATGTCCATTAACGGCGAAAGCCCGGAACCGCGATGCACGGTTCCGGGCTTTTGATTCGCCAGCACTTGTTTTAAAAGGTATATTTGGCACCAAACATCAACACGAACCCATTCCCTTCTTTTCTTCGCTCACCGTAATTTCGGTTTACTTGATACTGGTAACTTCTTCGGTCGGCATCAAACCCGACCACCCGATACAACTCCTGAAACGGGTAGTTCCAATAGCCTCCCCAATCCGCTTTAATCAGGTTCAATACATTAAACGCATCGATGTTGATAACGAGTTTGTGGTCTTTGTAAATGTTGATTTCGTTAGTTATCCGGGCGTTCAATGAGGTCCGCCATCCCATTAGTCCGCCATTTGGCTGGGCATACTGCCCCATATTGTCCCTAAGGTAATCCTGTGCTGCGGGGCCGGCATTCTCCAGCACATAGGTAAGGTCTTCCACGAATTGCGCGCCCTGATAGGCCAGTGTCTGTGGGTCATTGGGATCAAAGATATACGCGGAATACCCGTTAAGTTCCCTAATGTTAGTTCCCATCACATCAATAGGGCTGATGATCGCCGAAAAACGCCCTCCTTCCACCATGTTCAAAAAAGCACCGAAGGTAAACCCGCCAACTTTCGGGCTGCTAAAGTTCACGAGGATTTTTTGCCTGAAATCATTTGGCGCATAGCCATTATTGATGAATGCATAATTATCAAAGTAGGACGCCCCTACAAACCGCTGGTCATCTTCATTGCGAAAACGCTCCGCCCCCTTAGCTTGAGCACGTGTATAGCTGACCGATACACTTCCCTCTTTGGGCAGGCTGACGGCAGCATCTAGGATAATCCCCATTGAGCGATTTTTGTATCCATTGGTGTAACGCAATGCTTCGGAGAACTGCTGTGACCTTTTGGAAGCATTGAAATTGGCTCCGGATGCTCCCACATTTTCAATGGGTGTATATACCTCCCGACCGCCTTCTCCCTCCAAACGGAAGGCGACCTCCCTGCTCAAGTTTGCATTGTCCATGGCGAGCATATTGCGCGTATTCAAGTAGTAGCCTGTTACTCCTACACGCAGTTTATCTGTCAAATAGGTGTGATAGCTGAGGTTGGCCTTGAATGAGGATGGCAATACCAGTTCTTCATCAACGAAACGAACCACCTGGGCCTGCTGCCCGCCACCAAATAGCTCGCTATTGGTATAGCCCGTACCGGGGATGGTGTTATAATCCCGATTATAGCTGGCGTAATCAGGTACGGGCATGGGCACGCGCTGTCCATCCCTGATCAGGAAATCGCCTGTCGACGGATCCAAAATGTATCCATCTCGGCCGGAGATGTCTATCCCTGTAAATCGGATGCCATTGTCAATCAGTGCGTAGATATATGGGCGATTAACCATTTGCCCAACAAACACACCAAAACCACCGTTTACCAGGTGGCGCCCATCGCCATTGATATCCCAATTGAAGTTAAACCGCGGCTGCACATTTTTGAAGTCGATGGGTTTCACATTGTTGCGATAACCCAGTTCGGTATACAACAATTCATTATAATCGGCTGCGGTGGAGAAGATGGACACGTCATATCGCAAGCCGGCTGCGACTTCAAGGGTGGGCAATAGGTAAGTGCTGGCCTGCCCATAGATGGAAAGCTCGGCGAGGTTAGTGGTCAACGGGTCGCGCATTTCCTGCCCTGGATTGGTAAACTTACGCCGGTACCTACTGGCCTGCATGGCGTCAAGTGCATCAATGCTATTGAAATCAAAGCGCCCATGCATATCATGCGTATAGATGCCGCCTGTTTTGGTAAACGTATTTTGCGTACCGAACGTGAAATCATATTTACCCGTACTCCAATACACGTCATTGATAATGGAATAGATACTACTTTCTTGCACTTCAGGTACCCACCGATTGTATCGGCCCACCAGTGTAGCATTGTATATGTCACCATCGATCTCTGACTGCATCACCATCCATAGCTGTGGATGCTCTGCCGTATTGATGGCATTCTGCCGTGTGTTGAAATAGTAGCCAACTTTCAGTTCATTGGATAGGTTACTCTTGAGTTGTGAGCGCAGCGAGAGCAGCGCGTTTTTATCCTTGACCAGAAAGTCGTAACCGGCTCCATGCAGTCCATACCTACCGATGTCGCTATTGGTATTGTTCGGTCGGATATAGTCCGACTGGTTGTACCGTGCGGTCAACTTATGGCTATCATTAATCTGCCAGTCGATTTTCCCGAAATAGGTATCGAGCTTATTTTGCCGGGAGAAAAATCCATATTGGGGGCCGTCGTCAAGTTCGTATTTGGCCTGCAAGATACCGATGGCACGGTCAAGGTTTTCTTGCGTGGCCCAATGGCCCTCATCACTCTGCACAATACCCGGACGGGTGCTTTTAGACCACATGTCATATGCTTGCTCCAAGCGTTCGCCATCGTAGGCCACGAAAAAATGCAGTTTATCACGCACGATGGGGCCACCCAAGGTAAAGCCCCGCTGTTGCTTGGTATCATTGATTACACTACGCCCCATGAGGTCGGTACGCGCTGCAAGCCGATCGTCCCAAAAGAAGTTGAACACACTACCGTGGAACTCATTGGTGCCCGACTTGGTAACGGCCTTGATGCCCCCTCCCAGCGACCGGCCCTCGGTCACATCGTATGAATTGGTTACGATTTCGAATTCGCGCAATGCTTCCATGGATAGGGTATAGGGCATCTCGGCAGGCCCTCCAAAAGCCACTTCCCTCGCGGTTACCCCATCAAGTGTAAGTGCATCGTTACGGCTACTGATTCCCCCGATATTAAGGCCACTACCCACCATAGGGGATAGCTGGGTTAAGTCTGTATAATTCCGATTGGTACTGGGCAATCGTTGTATTTCCTGTGCATTGACAGCCGTGGCCTGCCCCAACCGGCGGTCGCGGCTTTTAAAATCGTCATAGGTTACATCTACAGCCTCCAGCAGCTGCCCTTCTTCGGCTAATTGGACATTGACACGGAGATAACTGCCCTGATTGAGCATACCGGTAACGGTGGTCGTAGATTCATGCCCCAACAACTGTACGGTAACTTCGTAGGGGCCTCCCAAGGGCAATTGATTGAACCGGTAACGCCCCTCGGGATTCGTGGCTCCGGCCGACCTAAACCCCGTCGAGCGGTTGACCAGAGAAACGGTGGCCCCGACAAGCGGTACGCTCTCTTGACTGACTACCGTCACTTCAATACTGGCATCCGTTCCTTGGGCATTGACCTTGGACACGTGCAAGACGGCCAGCAGGCCTAAAAATGTTGCAATGTACTTCATGGATGTTCATTTTAATAGGTGTATGATATTGAAGGTTTGTTTGTTCTTTCAAGGCTAGCGATTTCCCTCATCACCCTCATCCAGTAGTCTGGAGATGCCGTTAGCAACCAGACATGGAAAATGTGTCAATTGTCTATTATGCGTTTCCAAAAAGCTGTCCTTTTGGTTTATTTCTGTTTATAATTGTCTCAACAAATCACGGACAATTTGAAACACGAAGCAAGAAATCGAAGCAAAAATCTAACGCAAAGGTTTGCGTAATACCGTGGAAAATATTTGGTTATGTCGCTTTTCTTCGCGAACTTGGGAAAGTCATAACGGATGGCAATTGTGCCCATTTATAGCCCTATATGCAAAAAAACAAACAGACGACGATAGTCGATATTGCTAAACAGCTAGGGGTTTCGCCATCTACCGTATCTCGGGCGTTGCATGATCATCCGTCGATCAGTGCCGAAACTAAGCGAAACGTATTGGCATTGGCCGAGAAGTACAGCTATCAGCCCAATCTGTTAGCATTAAGCCTACTGAACAAACGAACAGGTATCATCGGGATCGTGGTACCCGAAATCACGGGCTATTTTTTCTCGACGGTGATCACTGGTGTTCAAGACATGGTGGCTTCGGCGGGCTATAAATTATTAATATGCCAATCCAACGAATCATTTGAAGAAGAGCAGAAACTCCTCCAGGACATGCTCCACCTGCGGGTCGACGGCATCCTGATTTCTCCGACATTCCACACCAACTGTTTTACGCATTTCGAGCGGCTCAAATCTGCTGGTATCCCGTTAGTCATTTTTGATCGCGATTGCCCTGGCTTTGAAGCAGACAAGGTGCTGGTTGACAGCTATTTTGGTGCCTATCAGGCCGTAGAATACCTAATCAATACCGGGTGCTCCCGTATTGGACATATCGCGGGGCCAATCGCGATTCCTACATTCAAACAACGGCTGGATGGATACCTAAATGCCCATTACGACAATAATATCCCGATCAAATCCGAATTGATCGTGTATAGTAGCGGTTTCTCTTCAGAAAGCGGTGTCGACGCGGTTAACGAATTGCTTGCACGAAACGAGAAGCTGGATGCGATTTTCGCTGTAAATGATGCGGTGGCGATCGGCGCAATACATGTATTGCGGGAAAAAGGCTTTCTGGTGCCTGAAGATATTTCGATGATTGGCTTTGACGACGAATCGTATTCGCATTTCTTTAACCCTTCGCTCTCGACGGTATGGCAACCGGTTTACGAATTGGGTATGCTTTCCGCCAAAATCCTCCTCGATCGGTTTGCAAATGGTGGCCGCGAAAAAAGCTACCGTTATGAAGTGCTGAAACCCGAATTGGTGATCCGTGATTCATCCGTTAGTGCTTAGTGCTTTTTACGACTGTCAATATGATGAGTATGGCACGCTAATCAGGAGATCGAACAAAGAAGATGGAGTCTGGTAGTACCTGTTCGTTGATAAATCGACTGGCATACCCGACTTCCAGTGCCTCGCCCATATAATCCTCAAAATAAGCCAATTCGAAATCATGGAACCCGGCATCAAGGGCAATCTTCCCCTCTTTTCTACGGGCACTACGTGAGCCGTCATTGTCAACAACCAATTGGCCACCGATGGACAGCTTCGAGCCGTCATCGGAATAGGTGTAGAACCGATAAACCCCCTTGGCGGGGATGTTGATTAACCCCTTAAAAACGATGGCAAACGAATCGCGGGCGGTAGCGATATCCAGGGAGATCCCATCCGTTTTACCGACACGTACCCTTTTTTTATTCTGGGCGGTATCGGCTAGCTGTGTAAACTTTCCCCCTTCGTAATACACATAATGCAATCCCTTTTCCCGAGGTTGCACCGATACGGCGGGGAGATACTCCATTTCTTCGGCTTCGGCTTCGGAAAGACCAGATGGATAATAGTACATCCATTCGGTTCCTTTGGGGGTCCTGATCCAAGTGTCGAATTGGTATTCATTTTCATGCATGACAATGATCCGGGCGCCGCGTTCCAATTCACCATAAGCATCTATGCCGGTGGTTCTACCAAATGCGAGGGCGACATCATAGTGCTTGGCGATGTAGTCGTTGTTATGGTCATGCCCTACAAATGCACCCATCACATCACCCATTTCGATAAACGAGGCAAACAGACCGGAATTGATGTTAGACGAAGCAATACCCTCCCTAGCCGTTCCGAGTTTGTCCTCCTTACGGTGAACCTCCTCAAACTCTTTGATCGGAATATGGAAAAATGCCAACGACGGCAAGGGGGAACCTCCATTCCGACCGGTGTACCCACTGCTTTGTTCGCGATACCAATCCACCTGATCGAAATGCACCCAATCATAATGCCCGTACTTGTGGGCTGACGGGCGATTGTGGGTGTCCATACCATATAAAAGTGCTTTCACCACATCATCGGTTGATCCGTATATGGGCAATACGTAATTACCGCTCCCGCTAATAGCAGGCCCGGCCTCGCCGACAAAATAAGGGCTACCTTCAACGAGTTCAAACACCTCTGCACGGGTCATTCCGGCTTCGTCATCGTGATTGCCCAAGGTCAATGCCCAAGGAACTTCGGCCTCCGCGAAAATACGTGCAATGGCTTCCCACCCTTCTTGAGCAGGGGGAGCCGTCACGACATCTCCCGTCACAATAGCCAGGTCCGGCCGTTCCGCATCCAAAACGTGCCGAATTACCGCTTCCGTTTTTGCACTGTTCGGTGAAGCGTTATCCCAATGGAGATCTGTAAATTGAGCAATCTTGAATTTACCTTCCGCATCGAATCGAAGTTTCGATGTGGAAGCCTTCTCTGATTCAACTCGATTGCAGCCCCCAAAAAGCAGCATCGCCGCTATTGCATGTAGAAATATTGCCCTGACCATCGTAAAAAACCACTATAAATTTAGTACCTGCTTGATTTTATGAAAAATATCTGTATTCTGGTACACCCCGCTAAAATCTGCTGCTCCCGGCCCGTAAGCAAAGACCGGCAGCATTGTAGGCGTATGGTCATCGGTCACATATATACCTGTAATCTCTCCATTTTCCCAGTTTCCGTCAATCAATGTCAAGCCACCCGTTTCATGATCACCAGTGACAATGACTAACGTCTCCCCATTACGATCGGCAAACTTCAGTGCTTCGGCTACCGCCAAGTCAAAGCTCAGTGTCTCGATAATGGAGCCGGGCAAGGAGTTAGCATGACCCGCATAGTCGATTTTCGCACCCTCCACCATCAGGAAAAAGCCGTTTTCACCGCCATTGTCCAATTGGTCAATGGACAAGCGGGTAGCTTCAGCCAAAAACCCGATGGTTTCTTCCGTAGCCGCCTTTCCAAACCGCTCATCGATGCAAATGGCCTTTGAAGCCGAGGTATTCAGCTCATGCAGATTGGTGACCATGCGGTATTGGTGGTTAAGCTCCTCCCATAGATTACGACCATCCTTTCGGTGCGTGAACTGCCGCTGGCCGCTGCCAATGAGTAAATCTAATTTGCCATCCAATAGATAAGCCGTCAGGGCATCGCTGTCATCTCGCTCGACGGAATGGCCGTAAAAGGCCGCGGGCGTTGCATCGGCAACATTACCCCAGGTCACCACGCCACAGCTCATCCCCGCTGTTGATGCATAGTCGACGATAGAGGGGTGGACCGTGCCCACGGAATCCACGCTGATATGCCTGTTTTTGGTCTTTTCTCCGGTTGCCAATGCGCTACCCCCAGCCGCCGAATCCGTGGTGTATGCATCCAATGCGCCGGTTTCCTGTAGCCCTATCGTCGGGATCATCAACGTGGTCAATGCCTTATTAAACGCGTAAGCCGCCTGCAATTGTGCCAGCCCCATCCCGTCACCGATCAATAGGATCACATTTCGAACGCGGCCAGGTTCGCCGCGATCCATCGTGTGCTGGGGCGTGTAGACCGGTATGGGCTGCGAAAAAGCCATTTCGCTTCCATCAAATCCCCGGAAACTATGCGTCGCCACATCCAATCGCTCAGCACGCGCGATTCCTTCGCCCAATGCCTGACTTTTTAAACTGAAACGCTTTTTATCAAGGTCGGAAAAGAATTCGACGCAACGCTCTACCTCGTCTGTATTGATGATATCAACCCCCATTTGGCTTAAGGTATTCCAAGCGGTAATACCATCCGGCGTTCCCCAAAATCGGATTTTCTTACCCCTTGCGTGTGACTCAGCGATGGCAGCGGCCACCTGTCTGCGCTCCGCGTCTACCATCATCCCCTTTCCGTTCCATTTAGTGTAATCGCCAAAACTGGCACTGAAAAAAGCAACCCGTTTCAATTGATCCGTGGTATAGTTATTCGCCAACCTCCCATCGAACCAAATAAAGTGCGGAATTTGTGCAAATTCATCCGGAGGGGGCATGCTACCGGAAATAACCACCTGTACCGCAAAGGGATTTACGGCTTCATCGAATACAGCGGGATATTTGGCCAGCAGATCGACCACAGGCTGTAGTGTCGTGCTAGCAGGTGTTTTCAAATCGACAAGCAATACCAAGCGGTCATCCGAGTTTTTCCATGGCCGCCCGCCATTTGCAGCGTAGATATTTACAATAGGGGTTATATACAATGCTTCCAACGAGCGTTCTGCCTGCAACTCCTCTTTGTCATGCCCGACCAATATGGCACCACCATCGGCGGCAAACACGTCAGCCTCTATGGAATACACCCGTTGGGCATACGCTTGATAAAATGGAACTTGCTGATAGTAGTCGTTATGTGAGTGGACCAATATACGTTCCTGCTGTGCTCCCACTAGAAAGGGAACACAGCAAAAGAACCATATCAATAGAAGAAAGTACCTCAAGATTTCTAAGGATTAATATCCAACATTCTGTTTCAGATGCTCACTAGTAGCGATCTCTCTCACCGGAATCGGGAACACATGGTGTACAGATGGATTAAACTGCCTAGCGGGCCAAACCTCGATTTCTTCCAACGAGGAAATTGCTCCACCAGCAAGGTTCACCTTTAGTCCATGCAGTGGCTTTGCATAGGTTTCCTGCGCATCTCCCCAGCGCACGAGGTCAAGATGCCGCCATACTCCCCATTCAAAGGCAAATTCCACACGGCGCTCGTTCTTCAATTGCGCTTTCGTTGCCAAACTATTGCGTGCCAAGCCAGCGCGGTCACGGATATCGTCAATCAATTCTTTCGCCACCGGGTCACCTTCGCCGTTTTTCCAGATGAGTGCTTCTGCTTTTATCAGCAATATTTCGGCATACCGCATCAATGAAACGTTGAGGTCGGTCGTCATATTGTCTCCATTGGGGTTCACGGTTTTACCGATGGCGTCAGCGTCTCGAAACGGCGCCAAGTATTTCCGCAACGTCATGCCCGTCGGGCTGGATGTAGCCGCTGGATTAACTTCCCAAATAATGTCGTTGCCAATGAACGACACATGGTCGCCGGGAGCCACGATCGTAGCGGCCCTACGTTCGTCTCCATCTTCAAATGCGTTATACAACTCCAGTGTTGGCTGAAAATATCCCCACGTGTTATAATATCCGAATCCACCATTCTGGAATCCGATACCCGGCCACTTGGAGCCATCAACTTCATTGCTGGTTACGCTGTACATGTATTCCGTGCTCCAGTTATTCGCAATCTCAAATACATCCGCATAGTTATCAAGAAGTCGGTGTTGTTGCGAATTGATAACCTTATCCGCATACGCGATGGCGACATCATAGAACGAAGCGTCATATTGTGCTGCATACAGAGCGGCTCTTGCCGCAAATCCCCAAGCTGCCGTCTTATGCACCAATCCCCAATCACTTCTCGACATATCCGAAAAATAGGGCAAGTATTCCGACGCCTTTTCCATGTCATCGATAATCATTCGGTAATTGTCCATCACAGACGTGGGGCGTGAGGCATCGATTTCCTCAATAGGCGTATTTTCCGTTACGATAGGTATGCCTCCATTCGGCCCATCATCACCATACCAGGGTGCCAACCATAAATAGGCAAACCCACGCCAAAAGTAAGCATTCCCCAATACGACGTTTTTCGTGCCATCAGTTATCGTGGTCGAACCCGGTATTTGGGCAATAATCCGGTTAGCATAATTAATGGTTTGATACATTTGTGGCCAATTGTCACGTACATCCCGGGTCATCGACCCGTTGTCTACAAAGTTTTTAATGTTATCTGCCTCGGCCTGCACACGCCCGGTTATCATGTCATCGCTGGCGTTTTCATACCAAAAAAAGCCGCGTCCGGTTGTTCCCTCCCGATATTGCCATTCATAAAGCGCATATACCGTTTGCATCGCTTGGGCGTCTGATAAACTCCCTAAGTCAGTCGGCTGGCCATAGGGCTCAAATTCCAAAAATTTGTTGCACGACGCTAACACCGAAACCAGAACCAGCGTCATTAATATTGTCTTTTTCATTTGAATAAATTGTTTTTTAATGGCAATGAAGCTTGCATAGATTATTCATATCCTTTTGTTTATGGCAATTTATGCAGGTTTCATATTATAACAGTTGCTATGATTAAAACGAAACGTTTACCCCCAAACTAAACATACGTGATACCGGGAACCTGCCACCATCGATCCCGAGATTCCCTACTTCGGGGTCAAAGGCTGAGTAATCCGTGATCGTCAGGAGGTTTTCGGCATTGGCAAAAATGCGGATATTGGTTTGCCCCGCCGTTCCGATCCTATCGACCAACCGCCTTGGCAACGCGTAGGAGAGATTGACGTTCTTCAAACGAACGTAATCTGCTTTCTCTAAAAAGTAAGACGATACTTTTGAATAGTTGCCATTCGGGTCATCAATGAATGAAAGCCTTGGTATGCCCGAATTCGGGTCGTATTCAAATGATCGCAAGATATCGGTGGTCATATTCCATCCTTTTAATCCCGAAGAGGACATGGCATTCACCCCATTAAACACATTCACCCCAGAAACGCCTTGCCAAAACATACTGAAACTAAAATTCCTCCAGGTTGCACCAAGCGTAAAACCGTAAGAAAAGTCAGGATAGTCGTAAGCGCCCATATATTGGCGGTCTCCGTCATTAATCACGCCGTCATTGTTAACGTCTACAAACCTGATGTCACCCGGTTTTGCCAAAGGCTGGATCAATGAAGTTTCCCCTGTTTGAGGGTTCGTCCACGTGTGGTTGTTAATCTCTTCTTGCGTTTTGAATAATCCATCGGCTTCAATTAAGTAATACGAGTACCAGGGTTGCCCCACGGTTGATTGAAGCGGTTGCATGGAGTTTACACCCTCACCATGCGCGATAAGCGCCCGCTGGCCGATATTTAGTACGTTGTTTTTGACCGTTCCCAAATTGCCCCGGAAACTCAGGCCCAAATCCCCGAACTGTTGGTTGTACGCCAACGAAAACTCAAAACCTTTATTTTCCACCTCGCCGATATTCGTTTCAGGAGGAGAGGCGACACCCGCCACCGACGGTACAGGAAGGCTCTCGATCAGGTCTTTTGTCCTTTTGTTAAAATAATCTGCCGTTATATTCAGTTTGTTATCAAAGAAACCCAGATCCAAACCAAAATTAGCCTGTTCTGTCCGTTCCCATTTTAAGTCAGGATTGGGGATGGTACTTTGGTAGAGCCCAAATAGCCGACTCTCCGCATTTTCTCCAAGAAATACCCCATAGGCACCCAATGAGTATGGAGGTGCATAGATAAAGCGGCGAACCGAACGAATGTTGCCGACCTGCCCCCAGCTTACGCGGAGCTTCATGAAACTGAGCGTTTCGCTTTTCGGCATGAAGGGTTCGGAAGTTACTTTCCATGCAAACGATGCGGCAGGAAATACATCCGAATTGTTATCGGGGTTCAGCTTAGATGAAGCATCCCTTCTGATGCTTCCGGTCAGGAAGTAACGGTCGTCATAGGAGTATGATAACCGTGCAAGGTGCGACATGATTGACTCCTCCCAGATGGTTTCTGTCGGCCTATCCGAGCTCCAGTCACCGGCGTTCTCAAATATGGTATAATGCGGATATTCAAACTGATAGCCCCGAGTATACACATTATGGCCGCGATAGGTAGAATAATTCATGGTGAAAGCCCCTAATGCGGATACATAGTGCTTATCGGCCAACGTCTTTGAATACGACAAGATATTCTCCCAGTTCCAGTTTTTATCCAGCGAAGAGCCTATGCTCCGATAATTTTCATCAATGGTACGTCCGGGGGCGGTAAAACGCGCCGTAAAACTCTCACCGCGGTAACTGGATGTATTAAACGAGAAATCCGATTTAAATTCCAACCCATCGATTGGCTTGATGCTGAGTGACGTTAGGGAAAACACCCTGTTATTTGGGTTATGTTGCGTGGTATTCAACAACTGGGACATTGGGTTAAGCAAGTCTGCTTCCACGCTGAACCCTTCTTCCAATGCCCAGCGCGGCACCGTACCACTCGGCAATCGATTGCCCGCATCGTCGTATTCATATAGCTCATTGAACCTTGGGTAGGCCATGGCACTGAACACGGCTCCGGTATGGCCAGATCCAATGCTGCTCTGTCCATTATTATAACCATACAGTAAATTTTGGTTCAAGCTTACCCATCGGTTAAATTTGAACCCTAAGTTCAGGCGTGCCGTTAGGTTCTTACTCCACGTATTCAACAGGGTTCCATCCACATCATCATAGGTCAATGAAGCCAATGCATTCAAGGATTCCGAGCCCCCGCTAATGGTGATGTCATAGTGTTGCAATCGGCCCGAACGGAAGATTTCATCTATCCAATCGGTACGGGTCACGTTACCATACGGGAACTGCTCGGGATCGTAAGTTGCCGGCAAATTGCGGCCCGCAGCGGCCGATGCATCTTTCCACACCCGGTTAAACTCTTCTGCCGTCAATACCTCAGGTAGCCGCCACGCCTGCTGAACACCGTTCCAAACATTAGCGTCAATACGCAAAGCACCTGACTTGGCCTGTTTCGTGGTGATGACGACCACCCCACCGGATCCAGCATAGGCGCCGTAGATGGCCGATGATGCCGCATCTTTCAATACGGTCACGGTTTCGATGTCGGCCGGATTGAACGGCGCATTGGGTACACCGTCGACGATGTACAACACGCCATCGCCGCCTCTGTTACCGCGCCCACGAATGCTAATATCTCCACTTGATCGAGGGTCTCCGCTTTGCACCACGCGCACACCGGGCATCTCGCCCTGCAAGATATTACCCAATGTAGCAGGGCGACCCTTAAATCGTTCGCCGACATTGATCGACGACACCGCGACGGATAGGTCCTGTTTACGATTGACGGCATAACCTATTGCCACGACCTCATCCAGCATGCTGATCTCGCCTTCCAATTCCACATCGATATTCGTCCGACCCGAAACGGAAAGTTCGACCGTGGGATAGCCGATATATGAAAACACCAAAATAGCATTCCCATCCACGCTAATGGAATAAACACCATCTTCATCCGTCATCGATGATCGCGTACCCCCTTTTTCAGCAACCGTTACGCCCGTCAGCGATTCTCCGGAAGTTTTGTCAGTCACCTTCCCGCGGACGGTGACTGCCTGGCCATATACCGATCCGTATAGGCCCACAAGTATACATGCAATTGCAAATAGCCTTGAAAAATAAAATTTACCCATATTGCTTTTGATGAAAAATAAATAGATTGTTGATTTCCTTAAACCGCACAAGATTACCCACCCCCTCCTAACTTGGTATTAACATGATGTTATATTTTTAGCTGTATTACGCCTACTTGAAAACCCTCTTTCCTAAACGCACCTAAAGCGTTTGCTAAAACGCTTTTCAATTCTCCCACGGGGGTCGTGTAATCGCATGCAATATTACCGCACATTCCGTAACTTGAGGTTAAGCCCAAGTTACGTTTAGCTTAAATGAAAGATGATCGCAACAAATAAACTCATAGCGGTCACCCAACAGCCAATATGCCGTGATCCATGACGTGTGATAAACAGACGTTAATTGTACTTTTAAATCTATAATTGTATAGGCAAACTAATCGCTTTTCAGCCAATAAATCAAGGAATCTTGGCTTTATCCCAATGCAAAGGTTTGCGTAACGGAGATTTGAATCATTGGGTTATTCGCGAATTTTAGGGGGGGGTAGTATGTAGAAATACCGATCGCTAACCAGCGGCGGTGAGATGGGATGCTGCTGGAGAAAGGCAATGTCCAAAAAAGATATGGAACACGGATGACACGGATTGGGCGGATGCTTATTATTTGACAGTCAATGTATTTGAAGCATATCTGTGAGCATCCGTTTTATCTGCGTCATCAGCGTTCTATTTTCCTCGTTTTTAGATCTCCTCTCGAAGCGGGGTAAGGTAAGCATGGCCGGTGGGGAGGTACCCGACTTTAAACCACGCCTTGGGCTTTCATGGCTTCCGCTACTTTCAAAAAGCCACCAATATTAGCCCCTTTCAGGTAGTTCACCATACCATTTTTGTCCCGCCCGTAATGCATGCAGGTATCGTGTATCTCGCCCATGATCTTTTTTAGCCTTCCTTCCACTTTTTCCGGTGTCCACTGTTGCCCGGCCCGGTTCTGCGACATTTCTAAGCCCGAGACGGCCACCCCTCCGGCGTTTGATGCTTTCCCCGGCGCATATAGTATTTTCGCTTTCAAAACCAACTTGATGGCTTCTTCCGTACAGGGCATGTTAGCCCCCTCGGCAATACAGATGCAGCCATTTTTCAACAAGATAGCGGCGTCTTCCTCATCGAGTTCATTTTGCGTAGCACAGGGCAGCGCAATATCGCATTTAAACTGCCAAGGTTTACTTCCCCTATGGTATTCGGATGGATACCTATTGGTGTAATCCACTAACCTTCTATTCAATGAGCGCGCATAATCCAGCTTTTCCAATGTAAGCCCGGCCTCGTCGTATAGTGTTCCGAGGCTATTGGAAATGGTAATCACCTTTGCACCCAACGAAATGGCTTTGATGGCCGCATAGTAGGCCACATTGCCCGCCCCGGAAATGGCGATCACTTTTCCCTTCAAGGAATCTTGCTTCTCGTAGAGCATCCGCTCTACAAAATAGAGCAACCCAAAACCGGTGGCCTCCGGTCTGATGAAGCTGCCTCCCCATACGGCCCCCTTGCCGGTCAATACACCGGTAAAATTATTTTGGATGCGCTTATACTGGCCAAACATGAAGCCGATCTCACGTTCGCCAACGCCAATATCGCCGGCAGGGATATCCGTTTCACTTCCGATATGGCGATAAAGTTCGGTGACGAAACTTTGGCAAAAACGCATGATCTCATGATCGGACTTTCCTTTGGGGTCAAAATCACTCCCCCCTTTACCACCTCCCAACGGTAAACCCGTCAGGCTATTTTTGAAAACTTGCTCAAAGGCGAGGAATTTCAATACGCTAAGGTTTACCGTAGGAGAAAAACGCAAGCCTCCTTTATAAGGTCCCAAAGCACTATTCATCTGTATGCGGTACCCTCGATTTACCTGTACCTGATTCTTATCATCTGTCCATACGACTCTAAATATGACTATGCGTTCGGGTTCGACAAGCCGCTCAAGCAACTTGATCCCCAGCAAATCCGGGTGATGTTCTTGAACGTATGGGATTACATCTGCCAATACCTCCCGAACAGCTTGGATAAATTCCGGCTGCACAGGATGAAGTTTTGCTACATCCTTTACAAAAGATTGAATCGTCATTTAACTAATATAAGTTTGATATTTTAAACAAAAATACCATTTTATTAGCAATGATTCAATAAATGCCACACTATCGTGACACGTTTGCATTAAACAGATGGTTTTGTTTTTGAATCGACGCGCAACGTGTGCCGTACGACTAATATTGCCCCGTACTCAACAGCACCAATGTACATGCTTGCAACGTTTCGATGCCGTGTTGCCGGGCCAATTCCTCCAATTCGGGGTTTTCCGTGCCTGGATTGAAGATGATGCGGGTAGGGTTCGTTTGGATGATGTAATCGTAATACTGTGGTTGGAGTTTTGGACCGATATAGAGGGTAATGGTATCGATATCGGCCAAGGTTTTCCCTGCGGGCTGTATCCCGACGCCAGCCACTTCCCCTTGTTTGATACCAATATTGACGATTTCATGCCCAGCTTGCACGAGCCGATGGGCGGCAAGGTTAGCATATCGGGCGGTATTGGGTGTGGCGCCTAGAATCAACGTCTTTTTATGGGTCATTTGTCTTTATTTTATTTTGCCATGAATTCCCCCGTGGCCGAATACGCCGCTTGTCGGATGACGGGCATATCAAGCGCTTGGTAAAGTTCATCTAGATGGAGTAGGCTGGCATTGACCATGTTGGTGAGCAATACAATGGTGATATCTTCCTTCAAGTCACGGATATAAAGGCTTCGAAAGCCGTGCCACCAACCGGTATGGTACACCACCTTGTGGTTGCCGGGATCAAATGTACGCCAACCATAGCCATAGTTAAAGATTTCCTTGGTGGGTGTGCTATATCCTGCATAGGCAGAATCGAGGGTCTCTTCTTTAAGCAATCGCCCATCCCGCAATGCCCTGTCGAACAGGTATAAATCCTGCACCGTACTATAAATACCTTTATCGCCCACCGGCCCGTCTTGGAAATTCTGCACAACCGAACGCCGCCAAACCCGGTCGTGCCCAACGACGCCGGTCGGGATCTTCTCATATACAGCTGTGGAATATACCGCCGTATTACGCATCCCCGCCGGGCCGAATATCTTTTCCTGCATGTACACAGCAAAATCTTGGCCAGTGACCTTTTCAATAATGGCCGCCAAAACCATATAGTTCGTATTATTATAGAAAAACCGTACGTCAGGATTGGCGTATTTGTCGGGCTTATGTTGGGCAAGCAACTCCATCACATCCTTATTGGACATCCCTTTGCGCTTATCTGACCACAGCTTGTCTGTAAAATACAAATAGTTGGTCAGGCCGGATCGATGGGTCAGCAACTGCCTGATGGTCACTCCCGGATACGGAAAATCTGGAAAAAACTCATCCACGGTCTGCTCTAACTTGATTTTTCCTTCCTCCCACAATTTGAGCACCCCGGTTGCCGTGATCGGCTTGGATACCGATGCCAGTTCGAATTGCGAGGTAATCTTCAGGCTATCTTTCATCAGGTAATCCGCCCATCCAAATGTATTTTGGTAAAGGATTTTGCCCTTCTTGGCGATGAGTACATTACCGTTGAAGCCTGACCGGCTATGCAATCGCTGCATGAATGCATCGAGGCGTTGGTCTGCCTTTCCCGCATCGTATTCCAGCATCAGGCTGTCTTTCTCCCGCTGTTTAAGCGCGGCTTTCTGCTTTTTCGTTTCGGATGAGGTGCATGAAGCACCAATGATGGCAATGAAAAATAGTAGGGTAAATGGTCTCAACAAACGCAGCACAATAGTCAATTAAAATAAATCCGGCACCAAGTTATGGCAATCTCTGGCGAACACAAAATTTCTTTGCCCTATTTAACGTACAACCACTCAAATTATTACAAGAAAAACCAAGATAGCCCGTATCGAATGGAAACGGGATCGGTTTTTTTTCGCTATACCCAAACAATTTTGCAAGTTAAATGATTATATTGCAAGTAATCTAATCTAACGTATTATGCGATTTATCATTGATTTACTTCTAACCGGACTTGCCATCTTCTTGGGAGCTTGGATACTCCCTGACTCGGCAGTCCACGTGGCAGGTTTCTGGTGGGCGGTATTAGCGGGACTTATCATTGCATTTGTCAATGCCACTATTGGCACGGTGCTTCGGTTCTTCACGTTGCCCCTCAACATCCTGACATTGGGATTGATTTCGTTTATCATCACGGTACTGATGGTGCAGCTGACCAGCTACTTTATGGGCAGTAAATTTGACGTTGCCAACTTTTGGTGGGCAGCGGTATTTGCAATTATCGTGGCGTTGATCCAGATGCTATTGGGAGGTATCTTCGGATCCAAACGGAGGGATTGAGAGGAAGGGAAAGAGGGGTGTTAAACACCCCTCTTTCATATTAAGGCGCAAGATATCCGCCATCAGCGGCGTAATAGGCGCCATTTATAAAGGATGCCTTGTCCGTACTTAGCCATAGCACGAGTTCTGCCACTTCATGTGCCTCACCCAGTCTACCGATGGGGTGTTTGGTAATCAACCAGTCAATGGTATCCTTGTCCATGTCCTTCAACAAAGGGGTGTTGATGAATGCCGGCCCTACCGCATTGGCACGAATACCGCTGGCGGCATATTCCAATGCAATATTTTTCGTCAAACCTACCACACCATGCTTAGCCGCTACATAGGCCGGGGCATTGGCAAAGCCTACCTGCCCTAAGATGGAAGCGATGTTGACGATAGCTCCACCCCCGTTTTTCAGCATAGCCGGTATCTGGTAGCGGCACCCATAGAATACACCTGAAAGATTGATGGCAATGACCTTGTCCCAACCGTCGATTGGATATTCACCGGTAGGCGCGGACGGGCCGCCTATTCCCGCATTGTTGCAGGCGAGGTGTAAAGCGCCATACTTGGCGACCGTTTCGGCGACCAACCGTTCGTTATCTTCCGCTTTGGATGCATCGGCCGCAATAAAGGTGGCTTCTCCACCCGCCTCCCGGATTTCCCTAACGGTTTCTTCCCCTCCCGCTACATCGATATCCGAAACCACAACCTTGGCGCCTTCCTCGGCATAAATCAACGCGACGGCGCGGCCAATCCCCGATCCCGCACCGGTGACGATGGCTATTTTGTCTGCTAGTGTTCCCATAATAGTATTGATTTTGTGTATACAACAAAAATCAGCACTATTGGGTTTTAAAAGTATGTGCTTGCTCAACTAAAAAATTGAAATCGGGCACATTCCACTCCACAGCACAGTATTACACTGTAGGGATATGGATAGCCAAGAGCGTACCGCGACCAGGAGCGGAATCCACATCCATCGTGCCATTGAGAAAAGCCACCCGTGAGGCAATATTCTTCAACCCAATACCCTCGAACTGGTGCAGTTTAGTCGCATCAAACCCTTTGCCATTATCTTCTATCGTGGCCGTGATGCCGTCATCATCCTTGACCAGTTGGATGCTCAATTTAGACGCCTGAGCATGTTTGACTACATTATTACCTCAGCGGCAGTTCGCCCGATTGGTAAAATGCCAACGGATGACCATCAGGATCGACAAATTCTGAACTCCACCCTCCGGGAGCTTCGGTTACGGGCGTAACAATCTCTACACCCTGTCCGGATAGCTTCTCCAATACGGATTCCATCCCGCCTTCGTTAAGCTCGAAGACCACGATGGGTGAGCGCCCAATCTCGTCTTTCCCTTCAAAAAACATCAACTCCACTGCATCCCCCAGTTTGCCTAACAACCAATCGGGTTCATCCCCACCGGGTTGGCGCTCGATGTCAATTCCCAGGATGTCTCGGTAAAAATGCTCCGTTCGGTTAAGGTCGCTTACATTAAAAAGCACTCCGATTCCTTGTTTTAGTTTTACTCCCATTGTCGTTTTTATTAAAATTTAAACCTTTCTATAGGGGCTACTCCCCTTTATTTTGGGTATTGTTGCCGAGGCCGTGCCTTTTGTGAGCAGAAAAAGAACGAATTTTAAATAAATGGCCATCCGGATCATGGCTGCCGATAACCTGGCTGGATGTACCTGCTGCTGAATCGGTGTCATACTTGGATGCCTGAATGAGCGACTGGCGTATCAATCCACTGGATAACGCATGAACAGGGTCATCCCGATGATCGGCACGCGTCCCCAATCGCTCGACATAGCTGTTCCATTCCCGACGCAATACTACCAACCGTTGGCGAAGGGCAGTGTCGGCAATACCCAACAGGTAACGGATCTCCTTTCGGTTCAGTCCGCAATTAACCAAACGAGCAACGATACGGAGCGATGGCCGAAGCGGGGTGAAAAAACTTTCAGGGAGTCGCATCTCGGGGGCAATAGGGTCGTGGTGGTCTTCATAAAGCATTGCTTCGCGTTTTCGCCGCCGGGCTTCCGTACGGGCAATGAACGCCGCATGATTACGGAGGAAACCATGCCCCCAGGCCGGGAAACGGGCATCCGCGAAATCCTTGCCAATCCTGATGGCTTCAAGCAACATATCCTGCACCAAGTCGTCCACCTCGTCCGGCCTGCGGGAATACCGCTTCGCGATTCGATACATCTCTTCGATGGGCGGCTGAATCCGATTCCCTGCTTGAAGTTCCATTCGTTTATCTGCCTTGAGTTGATGAGGCTGTCGATAAAATTAAGATTTATTGATAGGTATTCCAAGAGGTGCGTGACAAACAGTCCAGTGAGGCGAATAAACCCAAAATCGGAGATGGACACTAGAAAACCAATGCTATGAGGGAAGAAAATGGGTTGCTGCATTCACACCGGCAACCCATTTTTTCATTTCCGCGATTCGCTGGTTGGATAACTCTCCGGCGATTTTCAGCAATGACGAGGCGCGGTAATACAATGTCCACGCCTGCTCTTCCGTCACGGTAAAACCGACCGCATATCGATAGTCATTATAGCTACTCTTCACCAATTTGAAGAGCGCTCTTTCTTCAGGGCTATTACGGGGGAAAATCGAGGCAATCTCTGGGGCAATCCCGCTGCATAATTTAAGCATCCACGCTAGGTTATGCGTACCCGGCCGCATGTGGAGCATCACTTTCAGCATGGCCTTACAGGCTTGCTCTATCGTCTGGTGTACCATAAATACCGCCATGCCAAAATTGCGTTCCATCAAGCAATAGATCGTGCAATCCATGAACTGGCAACTGTTGTTAAACCACCGGTACCAGCCTTCTCGTGTTTTTTGCAGCAATGTCTCATAGCACACAAATCCCAACTGGGCAGGCAATTTATCTTTCTTGCTGTACAGCAAGGCCCCGTGGCGAAAGACCCCACAGACAAAGGCATCACCCGCCGTTAACCGTTGAAGAGCCTCTTCATATCCCATCACCACTGTCGTAAATTTATGTTCCTCGGTGTTTTGCGCATTGGAAAAATGTTGGATGTCGCAAAGAGGGCCTTGCCCGTCGTTATAAACCAATAAAATATCTGCCTGAAACCATTTTCGGGTTCTTCGCTGCGCAAAGCAATGCTGGTATTTCGACTCGTGCATTTGCAGGGCAAAGCAGAAAATATAACAAGTATCGATTTGCGTTACGAGTTTTTTTGCCAACAGGCGTAAAGCAGCCTGCTGGGCGATGCTGAGTTCACTAGGGATTATATCCATGGCAATTATATATTTTGAAGTTGAAAAAAGTAATAACATGAGGTCATATCAACGAACGGCACTGGCAGTAGATGCCGCCTCATCCCGCCAAACAAGCACAATGGCGGAGTACCGCTTATGCCCGATAGGCTACTGTGCCGTCTTTAAGTTGTTGTATTCGCTGGAGACACAGTTGGTTAGCCTCTTTAATGACGGTAGATACGCAATCCATAAGTTGTGAGACATCCTCAGAGGTAATATCAAAAGTATCGTTATAGCGGGCATCGCGGTACCCCTTAAGCAATAGCCCCGTTAGGCGTATATCAGATGCTGTTTTGTGGGGCAAGGCGATAGTTTGGTCGGGTAAGGTCGCATCGGCCAATCGTGACAGCCGCGCCAACCCCATATCGCCATTGACATGATAGCCGGTTATCACGCGGAGTACACCGATATAGCAATGCCGCACGGACTGGTGGAGCATGTATACAGCCAGTCGGAGTTCTTCTACAGTTCGATAGAATGCCGCCCCCTGCAAGAACCCCACGGCCAATCCATGCCATTTATCCCAAAACTTTTCACGGTTAGCGATTCGGCTCGCGATAGGTTTGCCTTGCCCCGGGGTCGCGAAAGCCTGCTCACCGCCGTCATAAATAAGCACACCGCGCTGATAAATAGACGAGAAAAATGAGCTGCCATTTTCCAAAGCAGCGTTTACCTCGTCCATGGAGTGGATGATCGTGACCAGTTCAGTAGTAGCTTTAGTGGCTTCCTCTGTACGCTGCTGGATAATTACATTCGGCAACGGCTGATTGGCCTGGGGAATCAGCAATAGGCTGTAAGCACTTTTGACGATATCGGTATACTGCCCCGACTCCTCGAAGCAATTGCGCTTAGACACGCGGTGAACGGTGCCGCCAAAGCAAATTATTTTTTCCAATGCCACCATATTGGTGATTACTTCCACCAACTGTTGGATATCCTCACCAAGATAATCCGATGTTTGATTGATTAATGTTTCCATGAGTTTATAGTTTAGTACGATTGTCCTTTTTTTTAGCCACCCGGCAATCCCTTGTTCCTTGTCGCCACATATTTATGGCTCACCGTTCTTTCGGGAGCAGGCTGATTCCACACGGCAAACGAGCCTTATCCATCGTCTGCATATCCGTTGACAGGGGTGGCTTCGGTCATTTGCCAGCGTTGTATAGCTTTTTGGTTTTTTTACTTTGTCGCCACTAATTCGCAAGGAATTCGTATCTTGCCTCTAGTCACAACGAAGATACTATCTTTTGATAGTAAAAACAACATCAAAAATCGCCGAAATGCAACTTTTTTTAGAAAACATTGATTTTCAATCGGAAAAAATTGGCCCCCGCCTTAAATCAATCCGAAATTCCTTAGGGATGACCGTGGAAGAGTTTTATAGCCCACTGATGAAAAGCTTCAACAATGGATCTTCGCTGGAGAACAACAAGCGCAAACTCGGCAAAAGACTAGCAAAAGATATTATCGAATTTTATAGCATCAATCCCGCTTACCTAGGTACCGGGGAGGGCGAGAAGCTCCTAAAAGTACGTCCATACCGCAAGGAAACGTTCAAACCGAACACTGACTTACCTGAAATCGAGAGCGTTCCCTTCTATAATGTCAACATGACTGAGCTACAGGGGGCGATACCTAACATTTTCAGCGACAGCACCCCTGCTTATTATGTGAATTACCGCCCTTTCAATGACTGCACCGCCTACTTACCCGTCTATGGCGACAGCATGGCCCCACGCTTTTCCAACGGTGAAATCATCGCCATCAAGGAAATCGGCAACCCCGATGTTATCCTGTGGGGAGAGGCCTATCTCCTGGTCACAGATGAAAGAGCCAACAGCATGATTACCGTAAAACTATTATATGAACACCAAGACGCCTCCAAAATCATCTTACGTGCTGCTAACCCAGACTACAAAGGAGACACCATCATCCCCAAAACATCGATTGTAAAGCTGTACATCATCAAGGGTAAGATCACCCAAAGTCAGCTATAACATCAACCAATCGATTAGCGCAGGGGTTCTAAAAACAACTTGTCCACCGTGCTCATTGAATCTTCCGTCGATGAGTATGCTACATCCAGCCATAAAAATGCAAAAAAATGCAAAAAAAATTGAGCGAGTCTAAAGTTTGGCATCCTTTTCGCTCTTGACTCGATAGGTTTAGGTTGATAGCCCCTAACCCCATTGGGGCGGCCGCCTGTCTTCGGACAGGCGGTTTTTTTTGCGCCTAACTAACTTACCCTTAATTTATTTTTTTCTCGAAGCACCATATTTGCATTTCTTTAATTAATATTGTGAAGCAATTTCGGCCTTCCTTTTTGGTAACATTTCTGTGAAGACATCCAAAATTGGCTAACCAGTTTGTGCAGCTTTCTGCCTTTTAGAGATTTTCTATACATATTTGTCCAGCTAACAGATAGCTATGATAAACGACACCTTTTTTGAAAGGATTTTACCAAAAAAAACGCTTGAACACATATCCGACCCCATCAATCGGGTTTTGTTTAAGATCCTGTATATTGCCATCTTCCTAACAGCAGCTAAGCTGCTCATCGTTTCTCCTGTCTATTATAGCGACCCCACCTTACTGGCCATCACCGTTACCAGCCTTTCCTTTTGTGCTTTATTCCTTGTATTTATTTTTTGGAAACCGAATGCAATCCGGCAAATGACCCGGTGGGGGCTGGCCCTTTTCACACTGTACATCGGATCCATCATTCACTACTCTCCCGATTCCTTTAACATTATCTCTCTCCAGCACATTTTTATCATAATCATGTGGGCGTTCTATGGGCTTGACAGACGATGGGGAATCGCTTATTCTGTTATATTTATCACGTTTATCGCCTCATTTCTATACATCAACAAAGATACCCTACTTACTTTTCGTTTATTCCCGGGCTCCTTCCCATTCTATTCAACATTTGCGGTCATCATCATCAACTTCGTCCTGGCGGCCCTCATCCATTTTTACTACCATAAGGCGCTTACCACTTCCGTACAGGAACAAAAAAGGCTCAATAGCCAGCTAAACAACCTGCTTGACGCAAAAACCAATTTCCTGGCCACCATGTCGCATGAGCTCAGGACACCACTGAATGCAGTCATTGGCTTTGCTAACCTATTATTGGACAACAACAAGGATACTGAACAAAAAGAAAACCTGGACCATCTCCGGTTTTCTGCGGAAAGTTTGCTCTTTCTCATCAACGACATCCTAGACTTTAACAAAATCGATGCAAACAAAATGGAATTGGACGCCATCCCGTTCAATTTACATCACCTACTGGAAAATGTATATAAGGGCATGTCCATTAAAGCCCAAGAAAAGGCATTGTACTGCAACCTCGAGGTGGACGATGAACTTTCGGCGATCAATGTGGTCGGTGATGCAGCAAGATTGAGCCAGATCATTTACAATTTGGTGAGCAATGCCGTTAAGTTTACGGAAAAAGGGGGCATCAATCTCCTCGCTAAGGTATTGGACCAGACCGACAGCACCGTCACGATACGCATTTCCGTAGCAGATACCGGCATCGGCATCGACCCCTCGAAGCAGCAACTCATCTTTGAGCCGTTTACACAGGCATCCGCCGCGATTTCCCAAGGGTTTGGCGGAGTAGGGCTGGGGCTAGCCATCGTCAAGCACCTCGTTAGATTACACGGTGGCTCCATCCAATTGGAAAGTACCCCCGACAAAGGCTCTCGTTTCTATTTCGAGATCACCTACCCCATCTATCAGGACCAAGGGGATGGACGCATTAATCCCAATACCGAATATGCGATCAGTACCCACAGCTTGGATGGGCTTCGAATCTTACTGGCCGAAGATAACGCCATGAGTATCCTCTTTATGGAAAAACTGCTAGCCAAATGGAACGTAAAGTTGGACATCAGCAAAAATGGACGAGAGACCATCGACAAACTGATCAGCCAACCTTACGATGTCATCCTCATGGACCTGCACATGCCCATCATGAACGGGATTGATGCCACCCAATACATCCGAAACATGGAAGACCCCACCAAATCCAGTGTATATATTATCGCACTGACAGCTTCCGTATCAAGTGACATCATTACAAATATCAAGAAACTGGGATTTGACGACTACCTCGGGAAACCCTTCCGGCCTAACGACCTCCATAGAAAGTTAGCGAAAGCGTCACAACGTTAACTTCCAGCTAAAACCTGCCGTAAAATCGACTATTCTTCCAGAATAGATAATAAAACATCAATATAAACTCAAAAAAATTTGAATTTTATGAATTTTTAGATCATTTAAATCAAAAAAATGTTTGTAAAATATAAAAAAATTATATTTTTATAAAAATTTGAGATTTACAAACACACATAATACAAGTAGCAGCCTTTAAAATATAAACATCATGATTAAATATGATCACTTTTTAAAGGATTATACATGCAACCCCAAAAATTGGGATGAAATGTACGACTCCAAATCTGTCAGAGGGCAGTATTCATCCCTATTTGCGAGCCTCCAACAACTTGACACCGACACGTTGAGGAACAAACACAACTTTGCAAGTGAGTTGTTCATGAACCAAGGCATCACGTTTACCGTATACGATAACGACGAGGGAATTGAGCGTATTTTTCCGTTTGACATTATTCCGCGTATCATTACCGGGAGCGAGTGGTTGCAAATCGAGCAGGGTATTGCCCAACGCCTGAAGGCATTGAACCTATTTATCAAGGACGTGTACCACGAACAGCAGATCATACGAGACGGCATCGTGCCCGCTAGCCTCGTTGCTTCATGCCCACATTACAAACGTGAAGTTTTCGGCATCAAAGTTCCGTACGACATCTATGTGCATATATCCGGTATCGACCTCATCCGCGGCGCCGACGGCAAATTCTATGTGCTGGAAGACAACCTCCGCACTCCATCGGGTGTAAGTTATATGCTTGAAAACAGGGAAGTGACCAAACGGATTTTTCCCGACATGCTCGCCTCCAACAATGTACGGCGAATCAGCCACTATCCCGTGCTATTACATGAAATACTCCTCGAACTGGCTTCGACACAAATCTCAAATCCCCGCGTGGTGCTCCTCACACCGGGTATCTTCAACTCCGCTTACTACGAACATTCGTTCCTTGCCCGTCAGATGGGAGTCGATTTAGTAGAGGGTCGGGATTTGGTCGTAGACAACCACAAAGTATATATGAAAACCACTAAGGGGCTCGAACAGGTGCATGTCATCTATAGGCGACTGGACGATGAATACTTAGACCCCTTGGTATTCCTCAAAAACAGTGTACTCGGTGTTCCCGGCCTCATTGGCGCTTACCGCAAAGGCAATGTAGCCATTGTCAATGCCATCGGCAACGGGGTAGCCGATGACAAGGCGGTGTATGCCTATGTCCCCGCAATGATTAACTACTACCTTAACGAAGAGCCGATATTGGAAAATGTGCCCACCTACCAATTGAGTGACCCCGACGCAATGGCCCACGTGCTGGAAAACCACCAAAACATGGTCATCAAAAACACCAACCAGTCTGGCGGGTACGGCATGGTGATGGGCAATGCTATCACCGAAAAAGAATGGCTGAAAGCCAAGGTAATCATCGAAAACAATCCACGCAACTATATCGCCCAACCCATCATACAACTGTCTACGGTACCATGCTTCATCAACAGGAAAATCGAACCCCGGCATGTCGACCTGAGGCCCTACGCCTTATACGGCCCCAAAGGCATCAAACTGGTGCCGGGCGGCCTTACCCGCGTAGCGCTCAAAGAAGGTTCCCTCGTGGTCAACTCTTCCCAAGGCGGCGGCAGCAAAGACACGTGGATAGTGGACGACGATATATAAGCACCTATAGATTTTAGATTTTCTCAATATGCTTAGTAGAATAGCCGATTCCCTATTTTGGTTGAACCGTTATATGGAACGCACACAGAGCGTGCTCCGGGTGGTGCGCAGCCACTACATCATCTCATTGGATAACGATGCCATCGGAAACACGACTTGGAAGCCAATACTCGAAATATTTGCCCAGCTTTCCGAAGAAGAAATCGCCCAAATCGAAAAACAATCCGGGGCTGTGCTGAAAAAAATCATCCTCGATGCCAATAACCCCAACTCGATCAAGGCCATCGTCGCTAGGGCCAGGGAAAATGCCCGAGGCGTGCAAAACCACATTACCAAGGAACTGTGGGAAGCCGTCAACTCCATGTACCATCAAACCAACAAGTCTTATCTCAACCAACGGCTTTCTGGTCCCGACGCATTGGAAGTCATTGACCACCTGATGCAGCAAAGTGTACTGTATGCCGGAATCGCAGACATTACCATGCCACGTGGCATCGGTTGGGATTTCATGAAGCTCGGCAAGTACCTCGAAAGAAGCATGGAGACCATTGTCATCACCGATAAGCAATGCCAATTATTCGATTACGATATGCGGCAAGAACGAGACATCTCCCAATGGCGCTTCCTCCTGATGTCGCTCTCCGGTTATGAAGTGTACCTGAAAACCTACCGGACGTTCAAGCACAATAATAATATCCTCCACCAAGTGCTGCTCAACGAAGACTACCCCCATTCGGTTATCTTCTCCCTGACGCGCCTAAGCCGCTATCTCCGCGATGTCATCAAGGATAACGACTCCTCGGAAAAACTCGCATTAATGCGTACATTTGGTCGCTTATACAGCAAAATCAAGTACATGGACCCAGAGCGATTGGAGACAATGGACCTACAAACATTTTTCAAGGAACTGCGCAACGAATTGTTGGTGTTCTATAACCAACTGGAAAAAGTCTTTTTCTCCTATTAGTACCGAAAAAATCTGCAAATGGCTATTTTCAAAATCCACCATATTACCAAATACGAGTACGACAACCCCGTTGTGGATAGTGTAAATGAGGTTAGAATCTTCCCTTATGCCTGTGCCGAACAAGAACTACTGCAACTGGAACTCAACATCTCATCTACACCTGATGTGCAGGTATTCTACGACTATTGGGGAAACAAATGCGGACTGTTCTCCCTGATTGCCCCCCATAACGCACTGACCATCGAAAGCAGGGCGATCATCCGAACCACCCTATCCAGCCAACTGCAGATCGACTTCCATAGCGATTTCAAACAGTTGAAAGCTGAAGTCGAAAACGACCTTGGACTCATCGAACTGACCTATCCGGATGCGATAAAGAACCAATCGGCGATTGACCGCATAGCGCGCGCACTCACTAAAGGGGGCGAAAGCGTTGCTGCTGCGGTGGAGAAATGCGGAGAATACATCTTCAAGCGATTCAAATATGTCAAGGGTATCACCACCATTGAAACAACGGTAGATGAAATCCTCCAACACAAGTCGGGTGTTTGCCAAGATTTCGCGCACCTGATGCTTCAAGTGCTGCGTACCGCTGGTATTCCGAGCCGCTATGTAAGTGGTTATATCTGCCCGAATAAGAACGGCATGCGCGGAGAGGGAGCTACCCACGCTTGGGTAGAAGCGTATATTCCCGGATACGGATGGGCAGGTATCGATCCCACCAACAATGTTTGGGTGACAAATACCCATGTCAAGCTAGCCATCGGCCGAAATTTCGACGACTGCAGTCCGGTAAAAGGCACATTCAGAGGGAATACTAAGCAGCATTTATCCGTATATGTGTCCGTGGGTTATGAAGACGGGCATGTATTTGAAGGCAGGAGTGACGTCAAACAGCATCCGCTGCCGGCTAACGCTGCATTGGTCGTGGAAACCCCCGAACACATCGGCGCACAACAGCAATAGCGGCTTAAGTACGGCGACAGTGAGCTATAATAACCCTGCTACCCAAGCCGGGTATACCCCTAAAATCACCGTGATCAATACCGCCAACAGCAATACCGCTTTGTATTCGCCAGATATGACGATTTGATCCCGATCTATCGGCTTGAAATACATGGCGACGATCACGCGGAAGTAGTAGAAAATACCCATGGCCGCATTGATAACGGCAAGGATCACCAATAGCACCTGGTAGTTAGCCAGTACACCGGAAAACATCATAAATTTACCGATAAACCCTGCGGTCAACGGAATACCCGCCAACGACAACATCGCAATGGCTACGGCCAGCGACAGGTAAGGATTTTTCTTTGCCAACCCGTTAAACGCTTCGAAATGATCGCTTCCCATGGCACGCTTCACCAATATCAGGGAACCGAAAGCAATGACCGATGCCAGTGAATACGCTCCAGCGTATAGCAACACCGACCCTGCCGAAGCTGGACCAATGGCAACGATCGCAAAAAGCATATATCCGGCATGCGAAATACTCGAATAGGCAAGCATCCGTTTAAAGCTCTGTTGTACGATTGCGGTGATGTTTCCAATAAACAACGTGATAATGGTCATGACCAGCAATACCGGCACCCAAAAATCCTGCAATGGCACGAAACAGAAATAAAACAGACGGAGGAAACCGGCAAATGCAGCGGTTTTAACCACCGTGCTCATAAAAGTGGTAATCAATATCGGAGCACCATCATACACATCCGGCGTCCAAAAATGGAATGGGGCCGCACCAACTTTAAACGCCAACCCGACAATCAACAGCAGTATCCCGGCATAGAAAAGCGGGGAAACCGTATGGGGATTGTTAACCACATAATCCCCGATGACAGCCAAATCAAACGATCCACTAGCTCCATATAATAGGGTGATCCCAAACAGCAAAAAACCGGTGGAAAACGCACCCATCAGAAAATATTTCAGGGCTGCTTCATTGGAGGCGAAATCTTTCTTGCGGATACCGGCCAAGATGTACAAGGCCACCGACATGATCTCTATACCGATGAATAACATGGCTAGGTTGTGGAAAGACACGACCAGCAGCGCTCCGGTCAATGAAAACAAGATAAGCGCATAGTACTCGGCCACATGTGTACTTCCCTTGTCAAAATAATCTTTGGATAAAAACAATACCAATCCCGTCACAAACACACATAATATGGAAAATGCTATGGCAAAATGGTCGAAAAGGACCATCCCGCTATACAGCGGTTGTGCATCTTTACCCCAGTCCACCACGTGGAGAACCAAGGCCGCCACAAGACCCAACAGTGAAACCGGCAATAATGCTCTCTTGGCGTTAAATAATCCCAGATACAGCACTAATATTGCTAATAAAGACAGCGTAATAATCGCACTCATGTTTTATCTATTATCTTAACCCGTTGGCAAACAAACCGCTGGAATATGCTAATGCTAACTTATTTTATGACCCCCACCCTATTGATCAAATCCGTCACCGCCGCTTCTGAAATGCCCAATAGCGGCTTGGGATATATCCCGATACCAATGACCAACACCACCACAACAGCCAATACGATCCACTCCGTTCCTTTGATATCCGCAAAACCCGCCGTTCCCTCATTCACATCCCCCAACATCGCCTTCTGATACATCCGCAACATATATACGGCACCCAAAATCAAGGTCAGCCCGGCAAACGCCGCGTACCAAATCCCATATTCAAAGATACCCATCAGCAAGAGGAACTCACCAATGAAGCCGTTGGTCAACGGAAGCCCTACCGCACCCATCACAACGACCAAAAATGCTATAGCCAATGCCGGAGCGGGCTTCGCAATGCCCCCCATCGCCGACATATCCTGTGTATTCAATCGACGGCTGATAATATCAATCACAAAAAACAAACCCACCACACTGATACCGTGGTTGACCATCTGGATCATAGCTCCCTGCACCCCCTGCACATTCCAAGCAAAAATACCGGCCCCGATCAATCCCACGTGTGCAATGGAAGAGTAGGCCACCAATCGCTTCATGTCGCGCTGTTTAAATGCGATAATGGAGGCATACACCACTCCGATGACACATAATACCAACGCCAGCTGCCCATAAGCGGCAAAACCCAGCGGCGCTACCGGAATCAACCACCGTATCACACCGTAAACCCCCATCTTGAGCATAATGCCCGCTAACAACATCGTTCCCGCCGTAGGCGCTACGGTATAGGTATCGGGTTGCCAGGTGTGGAATGGGAAAATAGGCATCTTGATGGCAAACGCAATAAAGAACGCCCAGAAAATCCAGCGTTGGGTGGCCGAGTCCAATGCCAATTGATAAAAAGAAGCCAATTCGTAATCACCGGTCGGTACTTGCAAATGCAGGTAGATGATCGCTACCAGCATCAGCAAACTTCCCAAAAACGTGTAAATAAAAAATTTCAGGTTCACCCGAATGCGATCTGCTCCACCCCACAGTGCACAGATGAAGTAAATCGGGATCAAGGCCACCTCCCAGCCTACGTAAAACGCGAATGCATCCAACGCCGTAAAAACCAACAATAAACCGGTCTGCATAAACAGGATGAGTGCGTAAAACCCTCCTTTATAGTCATGATTAAATGCCGAAAGGATAATCAAGGGTACCAATCCATTGGTCAGCAATACCAAAGGCAAGCTAATACCATCGATACCGATATGAAAATGGATACCCAAAGATGGTATCCACGCAAAACGCTGCTCAAACTGCATACTAGCGTCCGGCACAAAGTTCATCAAAAAAGGCACGGTAAGCCCCAATGAAACCAACGACACTAACAATGCCAGTTGCCGGGCTGCCTTAGCCTGCTTTACAAAGGCGAGCACTAACGCACCAACTACCGGAAGTAATAAAAGTATGAATAGATTGTCCATGTATCGCGATATAAACGTCTCTTTCTCGATTAACCGTTAAAAACACCATAGGCCAATAACGCCACCACGGCAATGACCATCATGAAAATATAAAAGCCCACATTACCGCTCTGCAAAAGCCTAATGCCCTTTCCAGACTCCCCCGCACTGCTCGCCAATCCATTGACGATACCGTCTATTCCCTTTTTATCGATCACGCGATGGAAAAATACGGAAAGTGCATTCAACGGACGCACCACCACAGTATCATATAGTTCGTCCACATAAAACTTATGATAGGAGAGCCTTGCTAGTACCCCTCGTGGAGCACCATCCGCCGCAGGTACGGTACCTTTCGACACATATTGCCGATACGCCACAACGGCCATTACAATCGCGGCCAAGGCCGATATGCCCATCAATACATATTCGGTGCTATGTTCCAAATGGAATTCGCCGGTTTTGGCTACCGAGTCCGCAAAGACCGGCGAAAGGAAGTCGGCCAATGCATGGCTTCCCCCTAAAGCGGAGGGCACATTGAGCAAACCGCCTACAGCTGCCAATACCGCAAGGATAATCAGCGGAATAGTCATCGTAGCCGGAGACTCGTGCAGATGGCTAGCCTGTGCTTCCGTACCCCTGAATTTGCCGAAGAACGTCAGGTAAAGCATCCTGAACATATAGAATGCCGTAAACAATGCGCCGATAAAGCCAAGTACCCACAGCAATTTATTGTCCGCAAATGCGTGTGCCAAAATCTCATCTTTAGAGAAAAAACCCGATAGTGGAGGGATACCCGCTATCGCGATGGTGCCAATCAGCATCGTCAAGTAGGTCACGGGCAAATGCTTCTTCAATCCACCCATACTACGCATATCCTGTTCATCGCTCATCGCGTGGATGACAGACCCTGCTCCCAAGAACAACAGGGCCTTGAAAAACGCGTGGGTAATCACATGGAAAAAAGCACCCGTGAAAGCACCTACTCCCAATCCCAAAAACATATAGCCCAATTGCGAAACCGTGGAGTAAGCCAATACCTTCTTAATATCATTCTGCGTAATGGCAATCGCCGCTGCCAACAGCGCGGTACAAATCCCGATAGCCGCAACCACCTGAAGCGTAATCGGCGAAAGCGTAAATAAGATATTAGACCGCGCAATCATGTAGATCCCCGCCGTAACCATCGTCGCAGCATGAATCAATGCGGATACCGGGGTTGGCCCCGCCATCGCGTCAGGCAACCAGGTGAAAAGCGGTATTTGTGCCGACTTTCCGGTAGCGGCCACAAATAGCAACAACGTAATCAGCAGCAGTGTGCTGTCACCCATCGCCATATTGGCTGCCTGTGGAAATATGCCGGCAAATTCCAATGTGCCGAATGTGGCGAATATCAAAAACACGGCGATAAGGAACCCCAAATCCCCGATCCGGTTCATCACAAAAGCTTTCTTAGCAGCACTGGCATAAGCCGAATTTTTAAACCAGAATCCAATAAGCAAATAGGAGCATAATCCTACACCTTCCCAACCGATAAACATCACGATGTAATTGGAACCCAACACCAACAGCAGCATAAAAAAGATAAACAGGTTGAGGAATGCGAAAAACTTCGCAAATCCGCTGTCATGCTTCATATAGCCAATAGAGTATACATGGATCAGAAATCCGATACCGGTCACAATAAGCAACATGATCGCACTCAGCGGGTCTACCAGAAACGAAAGCGATACGGAGAGACTTCCCGCACCGATCCAATCGAATATCGGTTGCGTAAAAGAAGCCGCTTCCCCCGCCTGCCGGGCGGCATAAACATCCCCAAATACCCCGCAGCTCAACAAAAAAGACACCAGCACGACACCACTACCTACGACCCCTACCAGTGATTTTGGCAATATATTCCGACCAAGGCCATTGACCAGAAAACCAATCAACGGCAATAAGGGAATCAACCAAATTAAATCTATCATGTTTCTTAGTAATTCAAATCTCCAAATTAAAAATCTATCCTGTTGACGGTTGGCGGTAAGCAAGTAACCTATCCGTGCTCATCCACCGAACCCGCGTCATCCGCGTTCCATCATCGACATCACCCCCTCAACCGGTTCAATATATTGATATCCACCGAACGGGTATTGCGGTATACCATCACGATGATGGCCAATCCCACGGCAACTTCCGCTGCTGCCAATGCCATTACGAAGAACACAAAGACCTGCCCTGCCGGATCACCACTGTATGCCGAAAATGCCGCCAACAACAAGTTGACCGAATTAAGCATCAATTCCACCGACATCATGATGATGATCACATTGCGACGGGTCAAAACCCCAATGACACCGATGGTGAAAATAATACTGCAAAACAGGATATAGTGGTTCAGCGGAACTCCCTGCATGTTTTGTACAATCGTCTCCATTTATACTTTCTTTGGATCGTTTTTAGCCAATAATACTGCCCCTACCATGGCAGTCAACAATAAAATCGAGGAAATCTCAAACGGAAGCAAAAAATCGCTAAACAATACTTTCCCCAGATTACCTACAAGCCCGATATCAGGGTTCTTCAACACGATCGGTTCAGAGGATTCCAACACCCTGAATGAACCTGCTAGCGTCACCAACAAGCACATGCCTGCAATCACGCCCATGAATTTGACCAAATTGGATTTCAGGGGTTCGGTATCCTTGTCTAGGTTGAGTAGCATGAGTACGAATAGGAAAAGCACCATGATGGCTCCCATATACACGATAAAATTGACCACGGCCAAGAACTGTGCGTTCAGCAGGATGTAATGTATCGTAAAGGTGAAAAACGTGATAACCAGATACAGTACGCTATGTACCGGATTCTTGGTGAAGATGGTCATCAACGCAAAAAATATGGAAAGAAAAGCCACAAAATAAAAAACACTCATGCCGTTTCTGTATAGTTTTAAAAATCTGACTAGGTTGTAGGCGCTCCCGCTTCCTTGTAATCGAATCGGGGTTCCACCAATTTATCTTTACCGTAAATAAAATCCTTGCGCAAGTAGTCTGCCGTAACATGCGGTCCATCTAAATAGATCGCCTCTTTAGGGCATGCCTCCTCACACAGTCCACAGAAAATACAACGTAACATGTTGATTTCGTATACGGCCGCATACTTCTCCTCCCTGTACAGGTTTTCCTCTCCCTTTTGGCGTTCGGCTGAAATCATTGTGATGGCCTCTGCCGGACAAGACAAGGCACATAGCCCACAAGCCGTACAACGCTCCCTTCCCTGCTCGTCACGCTTGAGCGAATGCTGCCCACGGAAATTCTTCGAGTAAGGTCGCGTTTCCTCAGGATACTTCACCGTCGGAATACGTTTGAAAAAATGCTTGATGGTAATGGAAAGGCCCTTGAAAATCGCTGGGAGATAAATCCGCTCCCAAAAATTCATCGGCTTTTGTTCCAGTACCTTTTTCCTGTTGCTCAACGATTGCATAGCACCTCTCTTTTTATCGAATCGCCACCCTACGCGATGGCGAAATCAAATCGCTTTAAAAAAATGTATCCTTTATGATAGTGATCACACCGGTCAATACGATATTGGCAATCGCCAACGGGATCAACATCTTCCACCCCAGATTCATCAATTGATCATAACGGAACCGTGGGAGTGTCCACCGAATCCACATGAAGAAAAAGATGAATGCAAATATCTTGGCAAAAAATACCAATACCCCGATAATCGTAATCCAATTTTGCGACAATCCCAAATCATACATGAACGGGAAATTGTAGCCACCGAAATAAAGTGCCGACATCAACGCCGACGATACAAACATGTGGATGTATTCGGCAAACATGTATAACCCCAACTTCATCGATGAATACTCCACGTTATAGCCGCCGATCAGTTCCGTTTCACACTCCGGTAAATCAAAAGGAACACGGTTACACTCTGCAAATGCACACACCAGAAAGATCAAGAAACCCAAGGGTTGCACCCAAATATTCCAATTGACAAACCCCTCTTGCTGTACCACAATGTCCCTCAGCGACAACGATTGGGTGACCATCAATAGGGCAATCAGCGACAACCCCAATGCAATCTCATAGCTGATGCTCTGCGAAGCGGCACGTACCGCTCCCATCAAGGAGAACTTATTGTTAGATGCCCAGCCCCCCAACATGATTCCGTATACACTCAACGCCACCACCCCAAACATGTACAATACACCGACATTCACATCAGCTACCTGCAACTCGATGACCCGTTCGCCGATGGTCAGTTCTTGCCCCCACGGGATGACCGCACTCCCAATACAGGCCGTGATAATGGCAATAGTAGGCCCGAGGATAAACAACGATTTATGTGCTCCTGCCGGGATAATCTCTTCTTTAAAAAAGAATTTCCCCCCATCGCATAACGGCTGCAAAATGCCAAAAGGCCCAGCACGATCCGGTCCAAACCGATCCTGCATAAAGCCCGCTACCTTCCGCTCGGCCAGGGTGGAGTACATCGCCACCACCAGGGAAATCACGAACACAACGGTAACCAGTACAAATTTTTCTATGACAAATGCTAATTCCATTTTTTAGTATTGAGATATGAGATTATGGCAACAACCGCTCCGCCCGCTCAAACTGTTCCTTATTGGCTTCCTGTAATGTCAGGTTATTTTTCACCACTGGCGGCGGGTTCAATTGCTCGTAGTGGTTGGCCGAAATCACCGACGTATGCTTGACCTTACGAGGCCCTTCGATCACCCAGTCCGACGTCGCTTTTTTATCAAACCGGCAAGTATTGCAAATAAATTCTTCTACTTCACCATATTCGTCCTTTCGCGCGGTCACGCGCAATACCTCTTCTCCTTTGTACCAAAGCGTTACCTTGCCACTACAGGTGGGGCAATCGCGATGCGCTTCCACAGGTTTGGTAAACCATACCCTATTTTTGAAACGGAATGTCTTGTCGGTCAATGCCCCTACAGGGCACACATCAATGACGTTGCCTGAAAATTCGTTGTCGATGGCTTTCTCGATATAGGTGGATATCTCGGCAGCGTCCCCGCGCCCCAGTATCCCATGCATACGCTTCGGGGTCAACTGGTCGGCCACAAATACACAACGATAGCACAGAATGCATCGTGTCATGTGCAATTGTACCTTATCGCCGATATCGATCTTGTCAAACGTACGGCGATCAAACTCATACCGAGTACTTGCAAGACCATGCTCATAACTCAAATCCTGTAAGTGGCATTCCCCAGCTTGGTCACAGATGGGGCAATCCAACGGGTGGTTGATGAGCAACATCTCCACCACGCCTTTCCGGGCCTCAAGTACCTCGGGCGACGTGATGTTCTGCACTTCCATCCCGTCCATCACCGTGGTCCGGCAGGAAGCCACCAATTTGGGCATAGGGCGCGGGTCTTTTTCAGATCCTTTGCTCACCTTGACCAAACAGGTCCGGCATTTTCCACCACTGCCCTCCAGCTTGGAATAATAACACATTGCCGGAGGCACGATATCACCACCGATCAAACGCGCCGCATTCAATATGGTGGTACCCGGAGCCACTTCCACCGGAATACCGTCTATGCTTACTTTGAATTTTACGTCTTCGGCCATTTTATTTTCAGCTTTCAGTTATCAGCCTTATTTCGTACCGCTAACTTCGTATCTCGTATTGCTAACGTTTGTTGTATGTTAAACTACCGGTTCCAACGGATCCGCGTAATGGGCTAGCCCATAGTTGCGAACTTGCGCCTCCTCGGGGTTGGTTACGTACCATTCAAACTCATCCCTGAAATGACGGATGGCGCTGGCAACCGGCCAAGCGGCGGCATCACCAAGCGGACATATCGTATTACCCTCAATTTTTTTGGATACATCCACCAGCAAATCAATGTCGCTAAAGGTACCATGCCCGTGAACGATTTTGTGCAACACCTTCTCCATCCAACCTGTACCTTCCCGGCAAGGTGAACACTGCCCGCAGCTTTCGTGATGGTAAAACCGCGTGAAATTCCAGGTGTTACGCACAATGCTCTGATCTTCGTCAAACGCAATGAACCCCCCAGAGCCCAGCATGGTACCGCTTTGGAACCCGCCATCTGCCAATGACTCATACGTCATCAAGCGGGCTTCCCCTTTAATCGTTTTCGTAATCAGGTTAGCGGGTAATATGGGTACGGAGGATCCGCCGGCCACCACTGCCTTGAGTCGTTTGCCGTTAGCAATCCCTCCACAGTATTCGTCTGAATAGATGAACTCCTCAACCGGAAGCCCCAGTTCGATTTCGTAAACCCCCGGTTTGACGAGGTTCCCACCGGCGGAAATCAGCTTGGTTCCCGTACTGCGTTCGACACCAATTTTTGCATATTCCTCGCCACCATCATTAATGATGGGAACGGTAGCCGCGATGGATTCGACATTATTTACCACTGTCGGGCAATTGTACAATCCCGATACAGCAGGAAAAGGAGGTTTTATCCGAGGATTGCCTCGTTTGCCTTCCAATGATTCCAATAATGCGGTTTCTTCCCCGCAGATGTAGGCTCCGCCTCCCGGTTGCACATACAGCTCCAAATCATATCCGGAACCCAATATGTTCTTGCCCAAGAAACCGGCGTTTTTTGCTTCGGCGATGGCTTTTTCGAGTATCCGTATTTGGGGCATCATTTCACCCCGCACATAGATATAAGACGTATTAGCTCCCAATGCATAACTTGACACAATCATGCCCTCGATCAACGCATGTGGGATATGGGTCATCAGGTAACGATCCTTGAATGTGCCCGGCTCCGATTCGTCAGCGTTGCACACCAAGTAGCGGGGCACCCCTTCGGGTTTGGCTAGAAAACTCCATTTCATCCCCGTAGGGAAACCTGCTCCACCGCGGCCACGTAATCCCGACTTCTTTACTTCTTCCACCACTTCGTCGGGCGTAAGCGTTTTGAGCGCCTTTTCCACAGCGCGGTATCCACCCTTTTGACGATATACGTCAAACGTATTGATCCCCGGAACGTCGATATGTGTCAATAATAACTTACGAGCCATAATATTCAGCTATCTACCTGCGACTATCAGCTTTTTAACCGTTAGCCGTTGCTTTTTTCCTTTAGTTCATCAATCAATTGGTCTACGCTTTCTTCGGTAAGGTTTTCGTAGAACGTATATTCCGGACCGATTTGCAACACCGGACCGTAGCCGCATGCAGCAAGGCATTCCACCCCCCGCCAACTAAATAGCCCATCGGGAGTCACTTCCCCTTCTTTCACACCCAATTTGCCTTCGATATGTTTCATGATACGCTCGGCTCCGACCAGACAACAAGGGCCCGTGCGGCACACTTCTAACACGTACTTGCCTTGAGGCCGGAGGAAAAACATGGTGTAGAACGTGGCTACCTCATATACCTCTATCGGTTCCAATTGCAAATACTCGGCTACCTTATCCATCGAAGGCACGCTAAGCCAGCCTTGCTTCGCCTGCACTTCATGCAAGATGGGCAACAACGCTGATTTTTGCCGGCCTTCCGGATAACGGGCCACGATCTCGGCAAATTTCGCCAGCATCTCTTCCGTGAATTCCACGGCTTCGTTATGTTTCACATTAAGCATCCAATTCTCCTGCTATAACGTTTAGACTACTCATATTGATAATCGCGTCAGAAAGCAGCATTCCACTGCTCATCGGCGCATACATCTGATAGTTGATAAATGAAGGCCGACGGAAATGCAGCCGGTATGGTGACCTTCCCCCATCACTGATCAAGTAAAAGCCCAACTCCCCGTTTCCGCCTTCCACGCAATGGTACACCTCCGTCTTCGGCGTGTCAATTTCACCCATTACGATTTTGAAATGGTAAATCAGGGCTTCCATATTGTTATATACCTGCTCCTTGGGTGGTAGGTAAAAATCAGGCACTTCGGCATGGAACACGCCTTTCGGCTCCTTTTCGATCTTATCCAGTGCTTGCTCAATAATTTTCAGGCTTTCCCACATTTCGCAGTTGCGCACCAAAAAGCGATCATACACATCCCCCTTGGTTCCAACCGGTACGTCAAACTCAAATTCATCATAAGACGAATACGGTTCATTCGCCCGTACGTCATAATCCACGCCCGTAGCCCGCAATATGGGGCCGCTCCAACTATAGCTCAATGCCGTTTCCGGGTCAACCGCCGCCACATTGGCCGTGCGTTCGATAAAGATGCGATTGCGGTTAAACAGCTCCTCAAACTCCTTCAACACCGGCGGGAATCGTTTTAGGAATTCCCTGATTTTCCGGAAAGCCGTTTCGTTAAAATCACGTTCGAAACCACCTATGCGTCCAATATTAGTCGTCAGCCTGGCTCCGCAAATTTCCTCAAATATCTCGTAGATAAATTCGCGCTCCTGCATTACGTACAGAAACCCAGAGAAAGCGCCCGTATCCACACCCAAGATACCGTTACAGATGATGTGGTCAGCGATACGAGACAATTCCATCACGATAACACGCATGTACTGCACGCGCTTGGGTAATTCAATCTCCAACAACTTTTCGACGGTCATGTGCCATCCCATATTGTTAATGGGCGAAGAGCAGTAATTGAGCCGGTCCGTCAGTGGCGTGATTTGGTAATACGGGCGATGCTCGGCGATCTTTTCAAATGCCCGGTGGATATAGCCAATGGTAGAAACCCCGCTAATGATACGTTCGCCATCCACTTGCAACACATTTTGGAACACGCCATGTGTGGCAGGGTGGGTGGGCCCCAGGTTGAGGGTAAACAACTCGTCTTGCGGATCATTATCCACATAAACCGGCTTATTGGGTGATATTTTGGAAATCGAATCGCTCATAATGCCTTATCTACCGAAGAAATAATCTTTCTTATCCACTTTATTGGGATCCTCTAACGGGTATTCTTTCCGCATGGGGAATACCTCCATGTCATCGACGTTCAAAATGCGACGCAAATCAGGATGGCCGACAAATTGAATCCCAAAGAAATCATACGTTTCACGCTCCATCCAGTTCGCTCCATTCCATAGCACCGTAGCCGTGGGGATGGCGGGATACCCTCCGTCAAGGAAAACCTTGATCCGTATACGCACGTTATTTGCCCAACTATGCACATGGTAAACCACGGCAAATTCCTTATCCAACGCTGGGTAATGCACTGCCGTAATGTCTGTAAGGTAACGAAAAGCTAAATCGTCATCCGTTTTCAAAAACTCGAGTACCTCCAGCAGGTGCTCCTTATCTGTTTCCACGGTGAGTAGCCCATACGGTTCACTCACGTTGCGTACATCGTCAGCAAACTGTTGCTGAAGACGCTGCAATATCGCTTGGTTGTCAAGTTTAGCCATGGGTGTGTATTCCGTATTTTTCAAGTAAAGCCTTGTATTCTGGCGAATTACGTCTATTTAATGACTCATTCTTCACAATGTCCTGCAGGCGCATCACCCCGTCCAGTATGGCTTCAGGACGCGGAGGGCAACCCGGCACATAAACATCCACCGGAATCACCTCATCTATGCCCTGCAGCACGGAATAAGTATCGAAAATACCACCGCTGGAAGCGCACGCCCCCACGGCAATCACCCAGCGCGGTTCGGCCATCTGGATATATACTTGCCTAAGCACGGGCGCCATCTTCTTGGCAATGGTACCCATGACCAGCAACATATCGGCCTGCCGAGGAGAAAAACTCGGACGCTCCGCGCCGAACCGTGCCAAATCATAAGTAGAACCCATTGTCGCCATGAATTCAATACCACAACAGGAGGTCGCAAACGGTAATGGCCATAACGAATTAGCCCGAGCTAATCCAATAGCTTTGTCCAATGTCGTCGCAAAAAAACCTGACCCTTGTACCCCTGGGGGCGCCTCTGCTAATTTAATATCACTCATTGCTAACTCCGGTCTTTACCTAAGAAAAAACTCACCCATATGGTGATACAGGTGAGTCACAAATTTACAATATATTGCCTGCTTAAACGGCTAATTATATTATTTAGAAACGTTCTAATATCATGATTAGTTCCATTCCAGTGCCTTCCTTTTTATGACATAAATGAACCCTAAAAGCAGTAACCCCATAAACACAAACATCTCAATTAACCCAGAAAGTCCAAACTCCCTGAAGTTGACCGCCCATGGATACATAAAAATCACCTCGATATCAAAAATAACAAACAAAATGGCCACCATGAAGTATTTGATGGAAAAAGGTTGACGAGCATTCCCGATCACCTCAACCCCAGATTCGAACGCCCCGAGCTTGTTCTCCGTGCGTACCTTGGGCCCGATCAGGTGCGTAATCACAATGGTGCCTACGCCGAAGCCGGCGGCAACGATCAATTGGATCAGTATCGGTAAATAATCACTCGGCATACTTACTATTTCAGCAATCATATCTTGATATTCATTTAAAATTTACTGCAAACTTACTATAAAACTTCGGCAAGCGAAACCCGCTCGTCAAAATTAGGTCAAAAATATGTCCTGCGATTTCCCTATCGGCTTTGTTACCAAAAAAAGCGCCGGGGGAATCCCCCGGCGCGTCAAAATCATTCATTAGTTACGCACGCACTATTGATTCGAAGCGGAAGATTCCTGCTCTAAAAACAACAGCGTTTGCTTAGCATATTCATTTTCTGGGTCTAACTTCAACGTTTCGCCCAAATAATCACGTGCCTTCTGATACTCGCCATTCTTCGCGTTAATAGCGGCTAAGTTATTGTAAATTTCAATGAAATTATTTTTAGCTTTTTGTACTTCCGCATCTCCTTTCTCTTTCACTACCTCAATATACTTCTCGAAGTACGGCACCGCAAGCCCTTTTGGATTTTCATTGTTGTCTAACAAACCATTAATACGAGCTCTAAACAAATAAGCATCTTGGGTAGTAGGCGCCTTTTCAATCACTAAACCTAAAGCGGAATCCGCTTTATTCAATAATTGGGTTCTTTCGGGCTCTCCCTCGACCTGACGAGTTGCAACTCCATAGTATGTGGCAAAACCGAGGTAGAAGTTGTCAAATATATAATTCCGCGACGTCGGTGAAGACGCTGCGATTTCAAACACTTCAGCCGCCAATGCGTATTTTTTCTTATTTTGGAAAAGCGCCATCCCCACGTCATGCAAATCGTCAGCTATAGCTGAATCTGCTTCGACAGCCTTCTTAAGATTAGTGATTCCCTCATTAAACAAACTCCCGTCAACGGGATCACTATCCGTTGCCAAATAGATATCAGCCAAACCCAAATGCAGGTAATCGCGAGGGATAATCCGCTCACTTTCCATCCGGGTAAACATCCTGTCCAAAGCACCTTTACTTTCTTGGTACTGCCCTTTTTCATAGGCTGTATAACCCAAATAGCGTAAAATCTTTGGATTCACATCTTCCAGTTGCGCCAATTCAGTTGCTTGTACCTGCAATTCGTCATAATCCTTGGCAAACACCAAGAAATCCGCATAACGAATACGTGACTCGACGGAATAATCCGTTTTGTCCATGTATTGCTTGTAATATTCTACCGCCTGCTTATTCCGTGAACTGTAGTCTTCGTTGGTCGTTGCCGTTAATGCCCAAGCGTGGTACGTCTCGGCCAATTCCCGATACGTAGGCGCATAATCAGGCACCTGTGCTGCAATCTGGTTCAAACCATCAATCGCTTCTTGCCAAGCGTGTGACCTTCTGGTAATGACCTGCATTTGAACTTGCGCACGGGTAAGTGAATTGTCCAATGTCGCCGCGTCGCGGTAATTCTTGTAGGCCATACTGGGATTCTTCAACCCGAAATATGCATCCCCCAATGCCAAGGGGATCATCGCTTCTTTAACATTTTTCAGTTTGGCTTGCTCCAAGTAATCGACAGCCTTTTGATAATCTGGAGTCTCTACGTCAATATAAGCCCGACCAATGTGATACAACTCCAAATAATCCTTCTTTTTCAGCTTACTGGTAGCCTCAGAAAACCTGGTGTTTGCGCCACTTGCATTGCCTTTATATAGATCAACGATACCTAGTCCGACTTTGTTCAAGTTAGTCTTCGGATCGGCAGCGAGACCTTGTTCGAAAACCGTCGCGGCTGAATCGACGTATTCATTGTGCAAATGAACAAGTCCCAAATAAAAATAATTCTCTCCTTTTTTAGCTTGATTTTTCACCAACGTCTCCAAAATCCCTTTCGCTTTGGCAAACTGCTCCGCATCTATTGCCTTCTTCGCGTCGTCCAAGCTTTGCGCTCGCACTCCAGTAACCACAAAAGCAAGGGATATACCCCATATCATTGCTTTCTTCATCATTTTCATTTTATTTAGTGTTTAATATTTACGTATTATCTAATTATTAACTCCCTTGGTTGCAGGCTGTCAGGCATCAATCCCGATTTCAAGATGATACGTTGACCTGAAACCCCATGCAAAAAAGCTGCAAACCCCATGCCTAAACTTTTACGTGGTTCAGCATTAATGACGTAAACCGGACGAGATAGCGGATAGTTCCCTTCTGCTAAATCTGATTGAGATGGCTTGTAATAGCCATCACTTCCTGGTTTTCCCGCTTGGTTTCGTACTGCCAATACCTTTATCCCTTCTGCATACCTTTCTAAACTACTGTCTGGTCTTACAACCCAATTAAGCCCCACAACACCCACGGATTGCGGCGTTTCATACACATGCTTCAATACTTCACTGTTTGAACTTAACGCGTATACACCGGTACTGGGTAACGAATCGACTCCGGCTAACTCCTTCAAGAAACGAACTGTACTCGAATTGGGGTTATCAAATACTAAGCGGCTCAAACGGCCTGACCCAGACGCCCCCCTTATTGCACCGATGATTTCATCGACCGTTAAAGTAGAATCTGGATTACGCTTATTCGCTATAAATGTAACAGCATCTGTTGCGAATTTCGTAACCCTTGGACTGAATTGCCTTGCTTCAAAGAACTTACTTTCTTTTTCATTCAATTGCCTAGTCAACACAATCACTTCTGCAGTACCGTCTAACAGCTTCGCAACCACTTGGTTTTCTGGACCTCCGATTAACTCGACACCGGTATGCTCATACAAGTGTTCGAAAACCGCCACTTGCTCCTCCATAATGGGCATCAAACTCTCATCCACCAATACCTTCAACCGCCCGGTTACGATAGTCTGTTCGTCTTTAAGCTGCCGCTCCCCACCGCCACATGACCATAAGATAACGACAATCGAGATAACGAGCGGTAATAATAGTAATTTTTTCATAACTTACAGAAAAAAAACTCATTTACCTAAAAAACCAACCTACTTTGCCGTCCATAACCTCGCAAAACGAAAGAAAGAATAAACGACCAAGAGCACGCCAAATAAAATCCGGTAAGTATGTTCCAATTGTATTGGAAAATCTTTCCAAAAGATAATAATAACTCCCAACACAAAATAAAACCCGAACATCGCCAGTCCCAAAACAGACAGAAACCGCTTGGTGGGCGATTTCTGTCTTTTATATTGCCGACTGTTGCTATCGTTATCGCTATGATAATCTTGTCTGTCCAATTGACATTAGTTTTGCAAATTGAGGCGAATAGGCAACGTGTAAGCTACCCGTACAGGTCTTCCGTTTTGAATACCTGGACTCCACTTCGGTGCCTTCTGAAGCATTTTTACGGCAGCGTCTCCTGTATTATACTTCAAATCGCGCACCACCCTCAGGTCGGTCAAGCTTCCATCTCTTTCCACCACGAAAGAAATCTGTACCTGGCCGTTTACACCAGCTTCGAGAGCCGCTTGAGGATACTGGTAGTTTCTAGAAACCCATTCCATGAATGCTTTCATACCACCTGGCGGCTCGGGCGCTATCTCAACCGACTCGAAAATTTTGTCGGCACCACCTGTTTCCGTTACCTCTGCATCAATCTTACCTTCACCTACTGGCAAATCAATCCGAATCTCTGCATTGGGATCGCCCTCAATGGTTTTAGACCCTGGATCCGCCAGTTTTAACTGCTCTACCGTAGGGGGCTCTTCGTCTTGCACCTGCTCCGCAGGCACCACTTTGGGTTCAGGCATCCGCACCTGATCTACACGTGGTGGGGGAGGCTCCACGGGTGGGGGGGGAGGTGGTTCCTCTTCATTAACCGGTGGCGGTTCAGAAAGCACCACCTCTGTTTCGAGAATACGCTCCACTGGGCCGCTATCCCCCGAACCAAAGCCAAGTATCCTGGCTATCGTCGGAGACAAAAGCAGCACCACAAAAAGAATGGAGGCTGACACCAACCCGATGTTTGTGGCCTTGGGCGACAGCTTGCGGAGCTCGTAGGCCCCGTAAGACTTATTGCGACCCTCGAACACCACATCGAGCCACTCCTTTTTAAAAATATCCAATTTAGAACCAATCATAATAATATTTCGTTTATGTGGTGATCATTTGTTTTTAGTCATTATACAACCCATCCTGTTTCAGCATTTCAATCTCCTGCTCGAGGATCGTTCCGATCATGAACTGCCTAGCCTTCACAATATTCATCTCGTCAAGGATGTCTACTAAATTACGGTGAGTTGATTTTTCACTTGGACGAATCACCACAATTAGTCCTTTCTCTGGGTCACCTGTGATTCGCGGAACTTCCTCCAGCTTTCTCAGTAAGACGGGGCGAATGCCATCTTTCCCGTAATTCACAATCTCAGGCCCCTCGATAAAGTTCCCGAATTCTCCCACATACCATTCGAGTTTGTTATTGGACCCTAAGACAAGCGTGAGTGTCCGCGTATCGGCAATCTCCAACCTATCTTCAGGATCGTCTTTGTTTTTATCCGGTAACGCAACATCCATTGCATTGGGCTTGTTGATCGACGTGGTCAACATGAAGAACGTGATCAACAGGAACGCCAAGTCCACCATCGCCGTCAAATCCACCCGTGGCGCCTGCTTACCCCCGGTATTTAATTCTGCCATTGCATTAAAATCTTAATTTTTAAACCTTCTCTCCATTAAAAATCCTCACGACGCAAGCTAGTGATCAGACTAAACTTGTTGACCCCTTGGCTTTGCAGCACATCCATCACTTTTTTCACTTCAGGATACTTTTCGTCTGCATCTCCTTTGATGGAAATCCGCATTTCCTGGTTGTTGATTTCCTTGGTTGCTACACGCGCAGAGTATATCCAATGGAATAATTCATTGCTGAGGGCCTCGGTGGAATCTACAGGTACTCCAGGCTGTAAGCCCGGACGAGTCCGATCATTGGCATCCAAGTCGATCAGCTGCTTGAGGTTGCGAATCGGAACCCCAAAATTGTCCATCAGGGAAAAAGCAGCTTTGTCCTCTGTCGAAAACGGAATGGAATACTTTTCAGACATCAGCTCGATCATCCTGGACCGCACGATCCGGTTGGCTACACCGAAGAAAACCTTTCCGCCGTCACCTACAGTGATCAGCGCGATGTCATCGTCGGGCAGTTTCACCTGGGTAACGGAGGCCGGTGTATCCACCTGAAGTGCTTCTGGTGCACGTGCCGTGGCCGTCAATATAAAAAATGTGAGCAGCAGGAACGCCACGTCGCACATGGCGGTCATGTCGATGGTCGTGCTGGCTCTTTTAATTTTTACCCTTGGCATAATATTTCAATTTTCTACTTACTTATTGATAAGATGCAACTCCACGCCGGATTCCACAAATTATCCGGCAGAAAGTTCTATTCCTATTTGTGTGTCGCAGCGTAGGTTTGTACAATAGAGAACCCGGCCTCATCGATGGAATAGGTCAGCGTATCAATTTTGGAAGTGAAAATATTGTAGAATATAATCGCAAAAGTAGAAGTAGCGATACCTGTCGCTGTATTAATCAAGGCCTCGGAAATACCGTTTGCCAACTGTGCTTGGTCAGGAGCACCACCAGTTGCCAACGCCGCGAAGGCCTTGATCATCCCTGTTACTGTACCCAATAGACCTGTCAATGTACCAATCGCAACCAGCGTAGCGATAATGGTCAGGTTCTTTTCCAACATTGGCATTTCCAATGCGGTGGCTTCCTCGATCTCTTTCTGGATAGCTACTGTTGCCTGCTCAGTATCAAGGCTAGGATTTGCGGAAACATCTTTGTATTTCAACAAGCCCGATTTGATTACATTGGCCACAGAGCCTTGCTGCTTGTCACATTCAGCGATAGCCGAATCAAGATTGCCACTGCTCAAAAGCGATTGAATTTTGCGTACAAAATTACCTACGTTGCCTTTGCCTGACGCCTTACCGATGACAATGAAGCGCTCAATAGAGAACACCCACACCATCAGAAACAGGCCCAACAATACTGGCACTACATATCCAGCATGGTAAACCATCCCAAAGTAGTTCCCTGGTTTTGGTTGATTCTCGGGGTTGTTGTCAATAAAGTTGTTTGGATCACCCATGATGAAATTCCACACACAGGCGCCAATTACCAAACAAATGATAATCGCCAGACTTGCAAAAACATTCGAAGTAGAATTGCCTTGCTCTTTTTTTGCTGAACTTGTTTTTGGTGCGTTTGCCATTTTTCTGAATTTTTAGATTTTAATGTTGTTAAATATGATTTTTAAGTGTTTTGTGCAAATTGAATCCTGATTAGCTGCAATACAGCTAAAGCAAATATAGTGTTTTAAAATAAAAACAAAATCTTTGTAAGTAATTGTTAAAAAACCTCGATCTTCTTTTCAAAATTTAAGGAGTGCACAGCAGCAGCAGCATCAACACGTCCTAAAAAACATTGCTTCTATCATCCTGAAGCAATTTTTTTACAATGAAAACTATTTTTTTTTGTAATTGCAAATTAATCATTCAAATATATATGATTTTAGCAACGCTTAAATGACATTTGTACATTTATTGAAATTGGATACAAATCCGCCAATCTGACACAAAGAACTAGTTATCAATTCATTAAAACAATGGCGGCCAATGACTCCTTGATATGAATATAATTTATTTGTTACGTCCAACCGACCTCCCCTTATCCACCCGATAACTTCGCCCGATATCCAGACTCGGTTAAAACATCCATGATACGCTGCCTGAAATCGCCTTGCACGATAATGCTTCCATCCTTTACGCTCCCACCTACGCCGCATTTCTGCTTAAGCTGCTTGCCTAGCGCATTCAAATCTTCAAGCGTGCCCACAAATCCCGTTACTAACGTAACGACCTTCCCTCCGCGCATCTTCTTGTCCAGTTTAACCCGAAGATCCTGTCGGGAATTAGGCAATGTTTCTTCCTCAGTGGGCAGTTCGTCGAATTGGTACTCGAAGGTTTCGTCTGTCGAATACACGACACCACTGTATTTTTGCTTCCTTTTCTTCATGGTTATACTTTTATCGTTGATTCAACCAATCACTAAGGTATTGATTATGCACTGAAAAAGTAAATCGTTCAAACATAAAATCAACAAAGTATCTTTAACGAACTCGGGATGACGCTTATATCCAACACTTCCCCCAATTCCTTTGGTTCGCCATCCACATGTACGGGATCGCTTGCCTCACGTACGATACGAATCTGCTTACCGGGAATGATCTCGATATATTCAGATTGATCCGCCGTCTTGTTAAACAAGTGGAACAACATCATCGGAAACGTGTACAACGGAAACTTGTGGACAATGCATACGTCTAACGCCCCATCTGTTATGGAAGCCTGCGGTGCGATATACGCATTATTTCCATACTGGGGTGAATTGGCCACACTGACCATGAAGGCTTCCCGTTCGATGGTTTCCCCATCGATGGTCAACTGGTATCGTTTCGGCTTATAGGTGCTGATTTCGGTCAGCACGGTCTTCAAATAGCCAATCGGCCCACGAAGATTGGCTTGTGCAAACCGATCGCTTACGGATGCATCAAACCCGATGCCGGCCATATTGAAAAAGAAATGATCATTGATCTTTCCGCTGTCTATCGCCATGCATTCAAAGTGGTTAAGCCTTCTTACTGCCGCTCGTTCATTCAATGGTATACCCAAATACAGGGCTAAACCATTCCCGGATCCTTCTGGCACAATCCCAAGCACCGTATCGGTCTGATTTAACGCAGAAGCAATTTCATTAATCGTACCGTCTCCACCCACAGCGACTACCATATCGACGCCGGACGCCACAGCGGCCTTCGCCAATTCATATGCATGATTGACATGTTCCGAAAACACAAATTCGGCATCGTATTTCGTGGTATCAATATCCTCCGTCGCGCGCTTCTTAAAACCACTCTTCTTTTTTCCTCCGGATATCGGGTTAACAACAAACAGGATACGCTTTTTCTCGCCCATTAATATTATGGTATGGATTGCCCAGTGCAAATGTATCAGCAAAATACATATATTTTACGGATAGTGACAAGATTCATGTAAAGTTAATATATGATGCATACCTAATTATTTGCAGATTACGATTACAGGCTGTTACCACAAATTCAATTTATAACGGTTCTTTGACTTTGAAAACAATAAAAGTATCGTAGATTTGCACACGTGAAATGTGGATTGATTTGCGTATGATGGTAAAAAGGGCCGCATAAGATTGCAACCACGGTAAAAAAGTGCTAAAACCTACCCTGTTCGGTTTACACTACACTCCCGCCATACTTTTCATATTCACGATTATTTTATTTAGTTAACTTTCGAAGACAATAGTATGCCCTATTTATTCACCTCCGAATCCGTTTCGGAAGGACATCCAGACAAGATCGCCGATCAAATTTCCGATTCCCTTATCGATAACTTCCTGGCATGGGATCCCGATGCACGCGTAGCGATAGAGACGTTAGTCACCACCGGACAAGTGGTATTGGCTGGTGAGGTTAAGTCCAAGATATACCTCGATGTACAAAAAATCACCCGATCGGTGATCGAACATATTGGATATACCAAGTCGGAATACATGTTTGAGGCCAACTCCTGTGGTGTACTGTCTGCCATACATGAGCAATCGCCCGATATCAATCAAGGCGTGGATCGGAAGGAGAAACAAGAGCAAGGTGCGGGCGACCAAGGAATCATGTTCGGCTATGCTAGCAATGAGACCGAAAACCTCATGCCATTGGCGCTCGACTTGTCACATCGGTTATTATATGAACTTGCGGCGTTGCGCCGTGAACACAGCGAAATTAAATACCTTCGGCCGGATGCTAAAGCACAAGTGACATTGGAGTACGACGATAACCATGACCCCATACGCATCGATGCAATTGTGGTATCTACTCAACACGATGATTTTGGCGACGAGGCGGAAATGCTTGAACAGATCAAGCATGATATCATCAACATCCTCATTCCGCGGGTGAAAGCGCAGTTGAAGCCGGACTTGCAAAAACTATTTACGGAAGACATCAAATACCACATCAACCCCACCGGTAAATTCGTGATCGGGGGACCGCACGGTGATACAGGGTTAACCGGCAGGAAAATCATTGTCGACACCTATGGAGGCAAAGGTGGCCATGGTGGAGGTGCATTCTCGGGTAAAGACCCATCAAAAGTGGACCGCTCTGCGGCATATGCTACCCGACACATCGCCAAAAACCTAGTGGCTGCAGGCGTGGCCGATGAAATCTTGGTGCAAATCTCGTATGCCATCGGTGTGAAGGATCCCATGGGCATCTATGTCAACACCTATGGCACCGCCAAGGTGGGGTTGACAGACGGCGAAATCGCCAACAAAATCCATGAACTGTTTGACATGACACCTTACGGCATCGAAACTCGCCTCAAATTGCGCAACCCGATTTACGCAGAGACGGCGGCTTATGGTCACATGGGCCGCGAACCGCGTACCGTAACCAAAACCTTTGAAAACAGCAATGGCGAAACCACTACGGTGGACGTAGAGTTGTTTACTTGGGAGAAGTTAGATTACGTGGATCGGGTGAAAGAAGCTTTTGGACTGTAAATTTAGAAAAAGCAATCACCGTACGATTATAAAGAAGCCGCCGATGTTTCCATTTGGCGGTTTATTTTTTTCACCAACCCCTGTAGCACGTTGCCCGGTCCAACTTCAGTAAAGACGGTTGCCCCGTCTTCTATCATGTGTAGTATGGTCTGCGTCCAGCGCACAGCTCCAGTAAGTTGTTCGATCAAGTTGTGCTTAATCGCGGTTGGATCCGTATAGGCTTTCGCATCCACATTTTGGTAAATTGGGCAGATTGGTTCCTTGATTTCAACCTCCTCAATAGCTGTTTGCAACTCGACTTTGGCCGACTCCATCAATGGTGAATGGAACGCTCCACCCACATTGAGTTTCAACGCTCGTTTTGCCCCAGCTTCCAATAGCAACTCGCAAGCCCTGTCTACGCCGGCAATGCTACCGGAAATAACCAGTTGGCCCGGACAGTTGTAATTAGCTGGAACGACCACATCGCTTACTCGTTGACATACATCTTCCACCGTAAAATCATCCAATCCCAAAATGGCAGCCATCGTAGAGGGCTGTATCTCGGTGGCCTTCTGCATGGCGTTAGCCCGTGCCGCTACCAATTCCAACCCATCTTCAAAGCTTAATGCTCCCGCCGAAACCAGTGCCGAAAACTCCCCTAACGAATGTCCGGCAACCATATCAGGTTTAAAAGCATCGCCTAGTGCCTTGGCCAGGATGACCGAATGCAGGAAAATAGCTGGTTGGGTAACTTTTGTTTGTTTCAAATCCTCATCCGTACCATCAAACATCACATCCGTAATCCGGAAGCCCAGAATTTCGTTGGCTTGTTCAAACAGGAATTTGGCTTCTTCGTTGCTATCGTAGAGGTCTTTACCCATGCCTACAAACTGTGCCCCTTGTCCCGGGAAAATATATGCTTTCTTCATGTTGTTGTTCAGTTAATCTAATATCAGGTATCGGCAAATATATAATTTAACACCGATTGAATTAAACAATCTTGAAAAATTAGCGTGCTGGGGATGGTAGCCAGCAAACGCTATTCGGGAACGAAATAAAGCGAAGAAAGATTACGCTCATCAAACACCTCATTGGCGATGTGAAGCAATTCGGTTTCGTCTACCGCCCTTATCTTGGCAAACACTTCCTCCAAGGTTTGTACGTGGTTATAATCCAACAGGCTTTTGGCTACCGCAATGATGAGGTTTAAGCGGTTTTCTTCGCCCAAGGCAATTTGCCCAATAAACTTTTGTTTGGCTTGGTGCAATTGCATAACGCCCAATTTCTTATCCATTAGTTTCTTCAACTCTCGGCGCACCAATTTTTCCGCTTTTTCGGCCTTTTCCTCATCGGTACCAAAATAAATATGGAACAGCCCCGTATCTGAATAGGGGGTGTAGCCGGACTCAATAGTATAGGCGATACCATGTTTTTCACGGACCTCCAAATTGAGCCTAGAACTCATGCCCATTCCACCCAATAAGTTGTTGAGTAATAATAATCCGGTTTTATGCTCATCGTGGATACTATAGGCCGCTCCGCCCATCACGTGATGGGTCTGATTAATGGGTTTATGACGGGTCAATCGTTGTGGTACCATATCCCGTGGGGCTGACCGCTCCCTGGGTACCTGGTGCGTGGGGATCCCACCTAGGATTTTCTCGGCCAGCAACCGTACTTTCTTAAGGGAATGGTTCCCGCTAATACCAACGATGATTTCATGCGTATTATAGTTTTGGCTGATAAACTCAGCGATATCCACTTTGGACAACGCCTCCAAGTCTGCAGTCGTACCCAAAATGTTATGCCCCAATCCATGGTTCTGGAAAACCTGATCCTCGAAGTCGTCCATAATGGCGTCTTCCGGACTGTCCAAGTAGGATGCCATTTCGTCTATGATGACCCCTTTTTCCTTTTCCATCTCGTGCTCGGGAAAAATGGAATGGAAGAACAGGTCTTCAAACAGATCCAATGTACGCTCTAAGTAAGGAGTCAAGAAAGAGGCATGGATGCATGTATACTCTTTAGTCGTATAGGCGTTAAGGTCCCCACCAACGGACTCCAAGCGGTTCAGGATTTGGTTAGTATTTCGCCGCTCGGTCTGCTTGAACAATAGGTGCTCGATGAAGTGCGCCACTCCAAAACGTCCTTCCCGTTCATCCCGCGCACCCGCATTAATAATCATGCAGGCGTGCGACACCGGTGTCGGAACATGCTGCAGTACCACTCGGATACCATTGGATAAATGAACAACCTCGTACTCCATAGCCGCGCAAGATAGGAAAAAACCCAACAGCTTTTACATCGCCGTTGGGTTTTGATTACGCTTGCCAGGGTGGCTAACCACCACCAGGCCGCCGCTGTCCGCCCCAGCCCCCTGGACCACCCGGGCCGCCATCGAATCCCATACTGCCTCCGGCAAAATTGGAGAAGCGATAGGAAAGTGTCAGCATGAAATAGCGGGCAAGGCGGTTACTCCTGCTGTCAATAATATAGTTATCCGTCACATTGCGCGATACATTGATTTGTTCGTTCAGCAAATCGAATGCTTGGAACCGGATAGCGCCGTTACGACCTCTGAGAAATTGTTTCTCGATGTATGTATTGATAATCAACGGATTGGCTGCGACGGATGCGGAGTATCCATTGTTGTTTGTTTTAGCCAAATCCGTTCCCCATATCCACGTCGGGGTGATGTTGATGGTGCTATATAGCGTCAATGCCCATGTAGAGACATTGTTGTTATTGCTCGATGAAATGGTGTTTTGGGTAGTGTTATAAGTATAGCGTACACCCGGCGCAACCTCGATCGTTTCCTTGGGGTTATACCGCACATTCACCCCTTGTGATAGCACCCAGTTTTGGGCGACGTTGCGATCGGAATTGGTATAGGAAACAATGTTGTTATAGTTAGCCATACCATTAAAAGACAAGGTATATGTCCGGTCTGCAAAAGGTTTTGAAAAATTATAGAATCCCCGAGTACTGTAGAACCCGTTTGTATTCAAATACTCCGTTTCCCGAATCAACCCGATCTCTTCATCCACACGAGTAAATTGGTTGGTCACGATTTGATCCTCGGTCAACGACCCCGTAACCATCGCGAAGAACGAATTGCCCGATGCAATGTCAAACTTCCTATAATTCAAGCGCAGTTCATGCGTAAATGCTGCAGCTAAATTCGGATTTCCCGTTACCGGCGCATTGATATTGGAATAGTCGGTAAATGGTTGCAATTGGGTAAACGTCGGTTCGTTAGCCCTACCCGAATAATTGATATTAAAGGTGGTATTTCTAGAGAATTTGTACTCAAAACGAGCTATCGGCATAAAATTAAAGCCCGAACGATGGATGTTGATGTAGTTGCCGTCAATATTTGCATCACCACTCAACAAGTTTGGTTGTACCGCAGCACCGACGGAATAATTCAATTTATCGGTGCGATACCTGAACGTTAAGCCAACCCGATGCGTCGAGAATGTATAGTCATAATCCCGTTCGTTGTTGAATTCCGGATTCACAATGATATTGCCATTGTAATCGTAGGCATTGGCCTTACGGTGATTACCATAGTTGGCAAAATTGTAATCGTAATTCAATTCGATGTTAGACTGTTTTCCTAGCGGCTCGATGTAAGACAACGATGTTCCACCATTCAAGTTCCTGTTCTGTAGGTTGACCAAGTGTTGTTGGTACAAACTCTCGGCTTCGTCAGGATCGGTGGCTGTCGCCATAATCGTAGTTAATATACGCTCTTGGTCTTGCTCGGTGGTGGATGAGTTCAAGGAGAAATTGACAAACACATTGCGGCCGCGGTCGTTCAGCCTCCGGTTATACAATCCGCTACCACCGAAAGAAGGCGCATAAGACCGATCAATTTGCTGGTTATCCAAGTTGTTAATCAATTCTTCATTCCAAAGATTGGTACTCCTGCTGACGTTATTGGTACGATTGTCCCGCAAGCTGAAACTAGGCGATAGCTTAATATAATTCTTGTCATCCGGCCTATATTCGATGTTCCAATCAAAGCGATGATTATTCCCAATAGAGCCATTATCCGTATTGCTATTCGTTCGTGTGGAATCCTGCCTTCGAGTAGCCCCTTCATCATTCATTATATAGTCTGTCCGCAGGTTTATGCTATTCGTGGTATTATCGTCATGGCCAAAGCTGTAGCTTCCAAACATGGTTAGCTTCTCACTGAAATCCTGGCGGTAATTCAATCCTATCGACCCTGTATTGGTTATCCCATTCTGACCGCCACCGAAACCGCCCATACCTCCACCAAAGCCACGGCCAAAACTACCACCACCTGGGGCCCGTCGGGCGCCGCCACCCCGGATATTGAAATCAAACAGGTTGGCATTGGTATTATTCATATTTCCCAACACGGAAAATTGCAGCCCCTCCTGAAACGTACTGTACATCCCTGTAAGCTGGTATCGTTCTTCCGTTCCGCCACCCACACGGTAGTTCCCAAAATCACCTTGGTTACGTTCCGGGGCGATTTCGAGGTTCAAGACCCGTTCGGGGTCGCCTGTACGGTTTCCGGTCATATTGGCCATGTCACCGTAATCGTCCACAATCTGTATTTTTTCGATGATTTCGGCAGGTAGGTTTTTGATCGCAGCTTGTATATCGCCGCCAAAAAAATCCTTTCCGTTGATGCGGGCCCTCGTTACCGATTCGCCTTGTGCCGTTACGTTACCATCCTTGTCCACTTCCACACCATCGAGCTTCCTGAGCGCGTCTTCCACCAATGCCCCTTCCCTTAACCGCAGGTCCTTGGTCGCATATTCAAGCGTGTCTTCCTTAACGGTAATCGGTGTTACACCCGTAACAGAGACTTCCGCGAGCAGTTGGCTTGATTCATTCAGCACAACGGGGAGCATGAGTTCGTTTTGGCCGGGTTCAAAAGCAAAAGCTCGGCTAAGGGTGTCATAGCCTAAACTGGTTACGGTCAATACAAACTGGTTTCCTTTGATATTATTAAATGTAAAAATCCCTCCCCTGCCTGTACTGGTCATCACGGAATCCTCGGTAGATACTAACTTGATGGAAGCCCCGACTATCGCCTCTCCGCGAGTATCGCTTAATGTGCCCTGCACTTGCTTGCCCGTCTGCGAAAAGGCCGCAAAAAACGTGGCCACAGAAAACAGCACCGTAAAAAAACACTGCTTAAGCAGTTGTCCAACATGTAATGGTCGATTGTAAATAATTGTCATTAGTTATGTATAAAAATATATTTTAATATTCACTCCTTTGCAAGTGGCGCCACCACCCATACACCCGGTTCTTCCCGCGGCCTCGCAGGCATAGGTTGTCCATACCCACCGTACGGATAACCATATCCATACGGATACCCCCTTCGCATGGTATTTCCCATTCCGCTACTCGTTGGCATGATGATTCCGTTTATCCTAACATTGAATGCTAGGTTTTTGACTTCTTCTGCACGGATGCCCAGCCGGTCAAACGGAACGGCCGCTTCAAAGCAAAGCGCATCGGTCGAGTCAATCGTCGCATTGGCCTTTATTCCGTAGTTATTATCCAGGGAAATCTGTCCATCCAATATGTCTTCAAACCGCATGACATAGATGGAACGAATCGCCTCCAAAGCCCCTTGACGCATATCTTCTGGTCGGTTATCATTGTCGGCCGACATAATCGTGCGGAAAGCCAAACGGTCGGCGATTGGGTAAATCACCGCGGGCCCTTCTCTTTTCTTGCCATTAGTATTCACCATGAAGCTACAGCCTTGGGCCAACGCCTGCATTTGTCGATCCGTGTCCGTTATCCGCATCGCTACATAGAGATAGGCCTCATCATTCTTGATATGGTACTGTAAATGCTGCGCAGCGTGATCGTACAACAATGTATCACCCCAGTCATCAAGCTTACCGTCTACCACGATACCGGTAGCCCAGTCCAAGCTTCGCTGGACATTCCCCTTGTTCCGCTGTGCAGACGCGAAGCCCGCCATCGCGAACACCAAGATCAATATGATACATCCCCTTAAGTACATTGTTCCTGTCGTAACGTGTGTTTTTGACACCATGATTATTGATAAGTTTAATTGTATAAGAATTATTACATATGGGCGTTAAACCCAGTTTTTCGTTCTATTGCCCCATCGGTAAAGTACGTATGTAACGCATTCCAGGATAAAAGTATATTTTTGTCACCTAATTAACGCAGGGGAATAGGATAATGCTACTTTCTAATTACCAAGATATGCTGACAGAAGCGGGGTGCGACGAGGCGGGCAGGGGGTGCCTGGCAGGGCCGGTCTTTGCTGCCGCCGTCATCTTCCCGAAAGGCTTCGAACATGGCGTACTTACCGACTCGAAACAGCTAACCGCAGCTCGACGGCACCAATTGCGCACGATGATTGAGCAGGAAGCCTTAGCCTTTGCGGTGGCCAGCGTCAGTGCCGCCGAAATCGATAAAATCAACATCCATAATGCTTCCTATCTGGCTATGCACAGGGCATTAGACGCTTTAAAAGTGACGGCTGAGTATATCATTGTCGACGGCAATCGCTTCATCCCGTATGGGCAAGTACCCCATTGCTGCATTGTCAAGGGAGATGGTAAATACCTATCTATCGCTGCTGCTTCTGTATTGGCCAAAACGTATCGCGATGACTATATGGATCGACTAGCAGATGAATTCCCGGAATACGGCTGGCTCCAAAACAAGGGTTATCCTACCGTACAACACCGCAATGCCATCATACAACACGGCCTTACCCCACACCATCGACGTACGTTTCGGGTTAGTGACCCACAATTAAAGCTCTTTTAGGAAACGGTTGGGTCCGCTGGTTTCTTTTTTGTCTCCAGCCAAACAACAATCCCCAATCCCAATACCAGCACTATCGACGCTATTAATGAAATGATCTCACCTAGGTGGTACGACTTCGGCTCAAACTTAAACTCTACCGTGTGGTTCCCTCCGGGCAATTGCAATGCCCTTAACAGGTAGTTGGCCCGTAGGATGGGGAGCTCTTTCCCGTCCACATAGGCTTTCCACCCTTTATCATACCATATTTCGGAAAACACTGCAAACGCATCGTGGGGCGCCGAATATTCATATACTAGCCGGTCAGGACGATATGAAGTTAGTTCAATACTGGTATTTACGGGACGACCCAGCCGGCTTTCATCCAAGTCTTTCCGGAACGATTCATGGACAAATGCCTCTTTCAGTGGCTCAAAACTATTGATGGCTTGCATTTCTTCCTCGTTGTCCTTCACAAACGTCACCCGCTCCACAAACCAGGCATTGCCAGCGGCTGTACTTCTGCGCTGTATGCGTTCTGAGCCTTGGTTATCTGCTGTAATCAGATAGCGCGTATTGAACATATCCAACACATCTTCGTTGATCGCACTAGCAAACTGCCTTTCGATCATCTCTTGATAACGCATGAGCTTAGCTGCATGGTAGCCGCCCAACGATTTATGGAAATAAGATGTACGTGCATTGGTAAAAGGATTCGACGTCAAATCAAACACACGATAATTTGGATCCTTGTCCATCAGGATCAACCGATCCACCTCGCGTTCCACATTGAATTGACGATTCAACTCTAGTTTGTCTGCGAAGCGTTCCTCATTCAGGTATCGCTTATCAACTCCCCAAAGGTCTATCAATACCACAACACCCAATATAACCACCGCTGCCTGCGCATTAAGCTTGCGCTTCACCAGCAACCACACCAGCCCGAATGTCACTAAAATGAACGCCAACGAGCGGAATGCATCGATCCGGGCCAACCCCGCGCGGTCTTTGACCAACGCGGCCATCAATTCATTGGCAAAGGTATTGTCCCTGAATTGTTGGCTATATTGCTGGATCACGGCTTGGTGGTTCGGTGCTTTAAAACTCAACAACAGATCGGGAAGTACGGCCACCAGTAAGGTCAGCCCCCCCACACCGTATAATACATACAAGACTTTCTTATCAAGCCCTTTGATCTTATCGCCATTGGTGATGATTTCATTGATGGCCAATATCGCCAATACCGGCACCAGCAAGGTCGCTATGGAGAGAATTGATTCCACCGCCCGCAGCTTATTGTACATCGGGAAATAGTTGAAAAACAAATCGGAAACCAGCGGAAAATGTCTCCCAAACGACAGCAACATGACCAATGCCATAGCGCCGACCAACCACCATTTCAACCGCCCCCGTACAATAACTATCCCTAAAATGAACAAGAATACCACGCCCGCACCGAAATACCACGGTCCGGAAGTAAACGGCTTATCGCCCCAATATGTCGGCACATTTGCCGCCGCTTGGGGGGGATACCCATGGTTCAGCAATACCTTGCCCACATGCGAATCTTCATCCAAATTAGTCGACATTCCTCCCCCGTAAGCATTGGGTATTAAAAAGGTTAGGTTTTCTCCGACACCTTGGCTCCACTGATAAGCATACTCGCGGCTCACCCCATTATCCGTACGTTCGCTGCTTTCGGAGGGTAAGTTAGCCCGACCTCGTATCGACTCCTTGCTATATTCATACGTAGGCCAAAGGAGTGAAGCATTCACCGCAATACCGATGAGTACGGCTACGCCTTGGTACCCGATTGCTTTACCGAATCCGGCCAACCGCTTTTCCCGAATGGCATGGTAGAGTTCAATGCCCAGCAATACCAGCACGATCAGCATCAGGTAATAGGTTACCTGGATGTGATTGACACGTATTTCCAGTGCCATGGTCAAGGCCAATATCACCGCGCCCCATAGGTATTTACCTCGGAATGCCAGGATAATGCCCGCCAGTATTGGAGCCATAAACGCAATCGCGTAGGTCTTATTGGCGTGCCCCGCTTCAATATAAATAAAATTATAAGAGGAAAATGCAAAGGCAATCGCCCCCACTGCAGCTAACCATGGCTTCACTCGCAGTACACTAAACAGCAAATATCCCCCCAACAGATACAATAGGACGACATCGATGGGATGGGGGAAGATGGATTTGAACCCGCGCATGATATAGGTGGTCACGTTGTTTGGCAAGTCAATCAACACCTGATAGGATGGCATCCCCCCAAACATGGAGTTGGTCCACAAGGGCATATCCCCATCGCGTTCTTTGATATCCAAAATTTCTTTCTGCCCCGCTTGCGCCTGTAACACATCGTTTTGGAACAGCACCTTGCCCTGCCAAGCCGGCACAAAATACAAGAAACAAATGGCGATAAAAATGCCGATAATGACGAAATGGGTTGAGTTATTATTAAACCAGGTTTTCATCTAATTATTTTTCTTTTATGGGTTGATGAGAGCTCCCCCTACAATGTCGGGATCGGTTTCATTTATTCCTATTGGTTGTATGACAAAGTGCCAAAAGTAGGGAATACATTTCATCTTTGAAAGCACCTTTTCTTAAAAATGGGATCGCCGAGGGAGGCGCAACGAACGGTAAGAAAGGTGATACGACTTCATTCTCTTTCCCAATGAAACCATCACGCTTTTTACAAAAAATCAACTACCGACCAGCTTCGCCGCGCGGTAGTTTAATTTGACGAAGAGACCTATATCTAACCCCCCACTTATTTTCTATAGTTCGCTTTTGCTGGAAAATATATTTCCTATACCTCGGCCTATTCGCTGCAAAATCGGCGCGGCAGAGACATCCTCGTACTCGTCCAATGAGTATATAGCCCTTCGTGCCGGGTATACCAGTATTCGATTGTGATGGTGGTAAACCTTACCCAATTTTACCGGTAGCGCATCTAGGGAATGTCGATGCGAAACCTCCCCAATCCTCGCAGAAACGAAAACAACGAGATCATCATCGTTAATAAACTGCCGCAACCCGATCAAGTCATTCCACTCTTCAAATGCCGAAAACTGAACGCGCACGGTGTGTTTGTTTGCAGCCAAGTAGTCTGCCACGGCATATTGTGTCCGTCCATCACAAACAAACAATATATTGATGGTAAGCTCTTTAGCTAAACGTAAGACTTTTTCCATCCAAAATTCAAACCCCAATTCTGACTCGGCTAGCGGAGGGCACAGGACAACCATCCGCTTATGGGTAATCAACGGCTTGACTACATGGCACATAAACAGGCTAGCGTCCGTACGGTTGAGAATACTTTCTGTTTTTTCACCCACAATCTTTTCGATAATCCCCGCTTTGCTGGGCCAACCGAGTATAATGCCATCAGCGCTGATTTCTCGGGCCGCACGACTGATTCCGGTCGCAATGTTGTAATCTATCGTAGCCGTCATGTTTACCTCTGTCTCACTCCCCGAGGCATATTTAGCAGTCGAGTCCAAATTCTTCCTCGCCGTTTTCATGTTTTGTTCGGCCATCTCGTTATTGGGTACCACCGTCAGCACGGTCAACGGGTGGGGTGAGCGTTTGCTTTTTATCAACGTCGCAAAATCCAACAGCGGCTCCATGTTGTTGAGATTGGCAATGGGTAGCAACAGATGTTCCTCCCTCTCTATGTTCCGCTCGTCGGTCACCTCATCCTGCTCACCGGCCAACACCACCTTTTTGGATGCCATTTCCGTTGCCAATGAGGCTACGATACATGTAATCAAAATCAAGACAATGGTGCCGTTCAGCACATTTTCATCGATAATCTCATACCGGTATCCCACCATAATGACTGCCAGGGTAGCCGCAGCATGTGCGCTGCTGAGACCGAAAATCACTTGGCGCTGCGCACCGGAATATCCGAAAGACAACTGGGTGAACCAAGCTGCCAACCATTTGCTGAAGATGGCGACAACTGTCAACGTCGCCGCGATATACAATGCCATAGGCCCTTTTAACAGTACGCTGACATCCACAATCATCCCCACGCTGATCAAGAAAAAGGGGATAAAAATCGCATTACCAATAAATTCAATACGATTCATCAACGCCGACGAGTGCGGGATAAGCTTGTTTAGCGCTAGACCAGCGACGAATGCGCCAATGATATGCTCCAACCCAGCCACCTCAGCTAGGAATGCCGCCAAAAACACCACGAACAGTACAAATATATAGTGCGCGGTTTTTTCCCCTTCCACTTTCTGGAAAAACCACTTCGCTATTCGAGGGATAACGCCAAACATAATGGAAAGGAATATCGCGAATGATACACCAAGTGTAACCCAAAATTGCTGGTCGAGTTGTCCTTGAGACGCGCCGATGATCACCGCGAGGATAATCAATACAGCCGTATCTGTCAATATGGTTCCACCGATGGTGATGGCTACCGCTTCATTTTTCGATATCCCATAGCTATTTACCACGGGATAGGACACCAGCGTATGGGTGGCAAACATGCTGGAGATCATGATACTGGCCAAGGTATCATATCCCAGTACGTAATAGCAGACAGGGTAGCCTATAGCTATCGGCACGGCAAATGTAAATAGGCCAAACAAAACACTTTTATGGCGGCTCTTGCGAAATTCGTTCATATCCAATTCAAGCCCGGCAATGAACATGATATAGAGTAGTCCAATGGTCGAAAAGAGATCGACCGCTGAATTTCTTTCGAGTAGGTATAACCCATGCGGGCCAATCAGCACACCAGATAGGATGAGCCCAATGATCCCCGGTATCTTAATCCGCCTAAGCAAAATCGGAGACAGGAGAATAATGAAAAGAATAAGCGAAAATATGAGTACAGGATTGCTTAGCGGGGTTTCAAACGCATGGGATAAGTGGTCGAAAATCGAATTATTCATAAAACTTCAGTTGTCACAGTCTTTCCAAAGATAGGGATTGCAAACGAAAAGTAACGGTTTAGTCTCCCCGGTATTCCTGAAAATGCCATTGGGAATGGTATGGGAAGTAAAGTAACATCTTGCTAACAGTTCTTGTATTTTCGCCTTGCTATGTCTAAGTTTATACAAAATAAGGAGAGCAACCATGTCAAACATCAAAAAAGAAGATATCAAGCAAGAAGTTTTCGATTTATATGATGACTATGCACATAACCGCCTATCACGGCGGGATTTCGTCGAGAAACTTTCATTATATGCCGGGGGAGCGCTTACAGTTCCGGCGTTGATGAGTTTTTTGATGCCCAATTATAAGGATGAAATACAGATAAAGGCCGGAGATCCGCGTATTACGGAAACCTATATCGAATATCCGTCACCCAATGGCGCTGGCACGATCAAAGGTTTATTGTGCATGCCTAAGGATAATAAAGAAAAATTAGGAGGTGTTGTGGTCGTACATGAAAACCGGGGGCTGAATCCGCATATTGAAGATGTGGGCAGAAGAGCTGCTCTGGCTGGCTTCATCAGCCTTTCGCCCGATGCGCTGAGCCCATTGGGGGGCTACCCCGGCACAGACGACGAAGGACGCGAATTACAAAGCAAACGTAATCGCGATGAAATGCTGGAAGACTTTATTGCTGCCGCGGTATACCTGAAACAACATGAGTTCTGCAATGCGAAAGTTGGCGTGGTCGGCTTCTGTTTCGGTGGGTGGATTTCCAATATGATGGCCGTTCGCATACCGGATCTGTCGGCGGCTGTACCTTTCTATGGTGGCCAGGCGCCAGTAGCCGACGTACCAAAGATAAAAGCACCACTGCAATTGCACTACGCTGAACTCGACACCCGTGTCAACGAAGGGTGGCCAGCCTATGAGGAAGCGTTGAAAGCACATCAAAAGGAATACGCCATGTTCATGTATGAAAACGCCAACCATGGATTCCATAATGACACCACGCCGCGTTTTGACAAAGAAGCTGCGGAACTGGCATGGCAAAGAACGGTCGACTTTTTCAAGCAGCATTTAGGCTAGCGCCCTGAACCGCCTCGGCAACGAAAAAACGTGGTGTTGCTCGACACTAAATCTGTTTTAAAGTATCCAAAGAATAGATGATTTATTTAAAGAACAAATGGGGCGGGAGATGTGGATTGGCTAAAAACGAAAGACCCGCCGTTTGGCGGGTCTTTGGTGGGAGATACTGGGTTCGAACCAGTGACCCCCTGCTTGTAAGGCAGGTGCTCTGAACCAGCTGAGCTAATCTCCCTTTGTTTTGGGACTGCAAATATAGCGCAGTTATGTGATATTCAAAATTATTTTTTCTATTTTTTTGAATAACGGAAAGAAACAGATACGAAACCCGTTTATGCCATTTACTCCCCAAACACCTGTGTCACCGCGATACCTTGATCCTTAAGGTGTTTGATAATATCCATGGCTTTGACCCCTATTCCCTTTATGGTAAGCAAGCAATTCACGGGATGCAATGCGACTTCCCATTCCCTGACATTGGTAAAGCCATCCAAAAGGGGTTTAAGTTTCGTTGTTTCATCATCAGACACCAATGGTATCTCAAATAGTAATATGTCCATGTCAACTCCTTAATTAAATTACACAATCAATAAATTGTCAAGGCTTCTTAAGCCTTCATGATTAATACTGAAGGAGCGGCTGAAAGCCATTCCTCCCTTTTCTCCAACACCTTTTTCCAACTTTCCAAACTGATCAGCAGCAGATCATAGTCCTTAAGAAAATCGATATCACTCCCAGAATCGGCCATTACCTGTAGATTGTTGGGGGCCACATGTGCGATACTCCTGATCGACTCCTTAAATTCCATACTATTCTTGATGATATCATTCGCATCAAATACCGTAACAGAAACACCACTATTATGGATCAGCTTCTGGATATAAATAAGCAGGAAACTATCGCTAAGTGAAAAAACAGGGATGAGTATACGATTTACATTTTCCATACCTTTGTCGACAAGGATGCCAACGGGTGTTTTGACCGTCTTGATAATGTGGTTGACGCGTTCGTCAAATACACCGCCGGTAAAAAGGCTTTCCCGACCTTTAAAGGTATCATAGATTTTTTCTGGGTTGATTACACGCGTGGTGAAACCTAGTATACGCCCCAATAAGGTGCCCTCAAACACCGATTTGCCCATCCCTACCAATAACAGGTCATAATCACCACTATTGGTAATCCCCGTGATTTCGGTGGCGAAGCACGTCTGTCCAAGTGCTGTCGCTGGGAGAAAGGTGAAAAAAGATGGAAGCCCCAATTTTTCCTTGTTATACAAACATCCGTCTGTAAAGCTAAAAATTAACTCGTTTAAATCGGCCGATGCAACAATCTGCTTTTTTTTGTGTCTATATAATTGTAGCTTTATATCTTCTTCGTAAGATTCTTGCTTTTTATCCATCAAAACTGACAAATGCCATTAAACAAATGAAGCAAGCCCGAATTCTAATTGTTGACGATGATCCAGATGTGTTGACCGCCGTCCGCCTATTGCTTAAGCAAAAAGTTGCCGAGGTCATCACCGAACATAACCCCGAAAATATCCCAGCTATCCTGGCCAAAACAACCCTGGATTTGGTATTGCTTGACATGAACTTCAAAAGCACCATCAATACGGGCAATGAAGGGCTCTTTTGGCTCAACCGGATAAAAACCAGCAAACCCGAGTTGCCGGTGATCATGATTACCGCTTATGGAGCTATTGATCTGGCGGTAACCTCGCTCAAGCAGGGAGCCTCCGACTTTGTCGTCAAGCCTTGGCAAAATGAGCAGCTATTGAGTGTCATTACCGATTTGCTTTCGCAAAAGGGCCGCAATACAACTAAAAGTACGGAAAATAAACCAACTGCCGATCTGGAGTTGATCGGGGAATCTGAAGTCATGCGGGATCTGCTTTATAAAATTAGCAAAATCGCACCGACCGACGCTAATATCCTCATACTGGGTGAGAATGGCACTGGGAAAGACCTTATCGCCTCTGCCATCCATAAACAGTCCCGGCGAGCGGATAAACCCTTTATCAAGGTCGATGTGGGTGCGCTGACCGAGAGCCTATTTGAAAGCGAATTATTCGGACATAAAAAAGGGGCATTTACCGATGCCCGTGAAGACCGGATGGGACGCTTCGAGGCCGCAAATGGCGGTACGCTCTTCCTCGATGAAATCGGCAACATCTCACTCCAGCAACAGGCCAAGTTGCTGAGCGTGCTCCAAAACCGGCAGGTTATCCCCTTGGGAAGCAACACCTCCGTACCGATAGACATCCGCCTGATTTGCGCGACCAACGTACCGCTGGCTGACCTGGCCAATGAACAGCGGTTTCGCAAAGACTTGATCTACCGAATCAACACCGTTGACCTCCAAGTGCCACGTCTTCGCGAACGAGATGAAGACATTTTGCGGATTGCCTTACATTTTTTGAAGAAATATGCTGACAAGTACATGAAGCCTGCGGCTGGGTTCGATACTCAGGCAGAACAGAAGCTGCTCAAGTACCACTATCCTGGTAATGTCCGCGAATTGCAATATAGCATCGAACGCGCGGTCATTATGGCTGAAGGGGAGACACTGACAGCGGAAGACCTCATCTTTTCTCCTATCGAGCAGGCTGCTACCCCCAATAATAAGCACCAAGGCGTCATCCCCGATGAGCATAACCTAATCGAATTGGAGCGTATCACCATCAGTAACGTGGTCGAGAAACATGGTGGCAACATCAGTAAGGCGGCCAAGGAATTGGGCATCACACGCACCGCTTTGTATAGAAGGTTAAGCAAATATGATATCTAAGGATGCGGCGATTCAGGCGGTTAATCGTTATACGGGCTATATTGCTTTTAGTGGCACTAACTGGGTTGGCTTATTTCCTATTCCAGCGAGAATACCTATACGTATTGCTGTTGTCTCCGTTTTGCCTATGGATACTTACCCTCAACTTCCGTTCGCAGTTACGCGCCTATCGTGAATTGGAGGAATTTGCCGAAGCTGCACGGTATCGTGATTTCACCCGGTATTTTCCGCTGAATTATGCCCGGGCTGAATTGCTGCCGCTGCGCAGCGCATTCAACGAGATCAACAGTGTTTTCAAAAAAATAAGCGGCGAAAAAGAGACCCAATACCAGTACCTACACCAGATATTGGAAATCGTAGATACAGCCATCCTTTCTTATGATATCGATTCAAACGAGGTCGTATGGATGAACGATGCATTTAAAAGACTATTTGGCATTCCCTATCTGCACAGGTTTGATGGGCTGCAGCGCAAGAACGCTGATCTTTACCAGAAAACGCTGGCATTGGTACCCGGCGAACAAACGCTGCTCACGGTAAATTCGACTGAAGGCAACATCAAACTGCTGCTCACCGCTACCCACTTCCAGACATCCGAAGGCAAGTACCAGCTTATTGTTTACCAAAATGTCAATGAGGCCATCGACGAAACAGAATCCAAGGCATGGCAGAAACTGCTTAGCGTGCTTACACATGAAATCATGAACTCCATCGCACCCATATCGTCCCTTGCTGACACCCTGAAGGGCCGGTTGGATAACATGCCGAATCATGAAGAGTTAGAAGACATCCGCTTGGGCACGGAAACCATCAAACGCCGGAGTGAAGGATTGCTGAAGTTTGCCGGCACCTACCGTTCGCTAAATAAAATCGAGCGGCCAAACATTGGCCGGATAACCGCTGCAGACTTGTTCGAAAACCTGTACCAGCTCATGGAGCCCTCGCTTATCCAAAAAAACATTGAGCTAGACATCATATTGAGGGATACACAGCTCCAATTGGAACTGGACATCAGCCTTATCGAACAAGTGCTCATCAATCTGCTTTTGAATGCCATGGAAGCGGTAAAAGAAGTACCCCACCCATATATATCGCTTTCTGCCGCTGTCAACAACGAAGGGAAACCCCTAATTAAGGTAAGTGACAACGGCAAAGGCATCCCGCCCGACTTGCTTGAAAACATTTTTATTCCGTTCTTTACCACGAGGAAGACCGGTAGCGGCGTGGGGCTGACCCTCAGCAAGCAGATTATGCTATTACATGGCGGCAATATATTAGTGCATAGCGAAGAGGGTAAGGGGAGTGTCTTCACATTACAGTTTTGATTGATCACACGAGTTATGAAGATACTGATGGTTTGCTTGGGCAATATCTGCCGTTCGCCGCTGGCTCATGGTGTGTTGCAGCACCTGGCCGACAGTGAAGGATTGAATTGGACCGTTGATTCTGCGGGTATTGGCGGCTGGCATGTGGGTGACAGACCCGATCGCCGGGCCATTGCCGTGGCCATGCAGTACGGGGTGGATATCAGCCAGCAACAGGCCCAGCAATTGCACCGCAGCCACTTCGATGTGTTTGATCATATCCTGGTCATGGACCGGGAGAATTTACGCAGCGCACTTGCTTTGGCCCAAACGGCGGAACAACGGGCTCGCATACGGCTCTTCTTAGGAGATGACGAGGTGCCCGATCCCTATTATGACAACCGGATGTTCGAGCCGGTGTACCAACTGGTCGAAGCGCGATGTAAGGTATTGATTAAAGCACTCCGAAATGGCAGCGAAAAGATTTAGAACCATTGCATTCAGTCTGTTGTTGGTTTTCACCAATATGAGCTGCGACCAAGTCACCAAAACGATCGCCAGGCAGGAAATCAACCCGAACGATCGAATCCAAGTCGTCGGCGATTACCTGACGCTCACCAAAGTGGAGAATACCGGAGCCTTCCTAAGCTTGGGCAATGCTTGGGCTGATCCGATAAAAATGGCCATACTGATATTCTTGCCGCTATTGGCGCTTGGCTATGGCCTGTACATCCTATTGGCGAAAAAGACGCTGACCACGCTGTTCCGGGCGGGGCTCGCCTTTATGGTGGGCGGTGGCGTTGGCAATCTCTTTGATCGGATCATGTTTGGATCCGTGACTGATTTCGTTCACATCAATGCCGTTATCTTCCAAACGGGAATATTCAATATGGCAGATGTATCCATTATGGTGGGGATAGGATTCGTCCTGCTGGACGTGCTGGTATTCAAGAACAGGCTGGAGTATAACCTATACCGGAGATGATAAAAAAATCAGTATCTTTGGAGAAAGGAGGCACCTCTATGCAGCGACATCCATTATTACGGCAACATCCGCAGTATGAAACACCTCGACACCATGGCCTCCGCGGAAGTATCAGTGCAGTGCTGCTCTTTACAGCAGTAGGGCTCTTTGCGCAGGAGAATGATTTTGAGAAACAGGTGTCTGTCGCGCAACTACCCGTTCCCAACGAAAAAAAACAACTGTTTTACCTACAGCGGGATCCAGACGAGAATACCGTGATCTACCAACTGAACCTAGACGGCGATCAGGTCGATACTGACAAACCTGTTAATGTATATTGGATACGCTATACCGAAGGAGGGGAGCGCAAAGGATTGAGTTTCGTACAGCGTACCATGGCTTATGGCATCACCCACAAAGCCCTGGAAAACGGTGACTTTGATCTCCGGATCGCCGCTTACAAAAATCTACGCTTGCGCCTTTCCTATTGTAAAAAGAATCAGCAATACCTCGTGTTTACTTCTATCAACAACCGCGAAGCCATCCTTGACCGTATTTTTGTCCGAATAGACGGTGGAAATATGCTAAACCCGGATATTACCTATTTTGAGCTTTGCGGACGAGATGCCCAAACGTATGCCAAGGTTACACAACGAATTAAACCCTGACATCTCCTAGCATTCGTGCCGGCCGGCGGATTTTCTTGTCCTAGATTAACATTTGCCCATCTTGCTTTCTGTAACTTTGCCTCAAAAGGAGAAAAAAACATGGAATTAGGCATCAGTATGTTCGGGGATTTATACCGGGACCCTGCGACAGGAAAATACCAGCCTGCCCAACAGCGATTAGGTGAAATCATCGAGGAGATTAAGTTGATGGACGAATTGGGATTGGATTACTTTGGCATGGGCGAACACCACCGCCCCGACTATGCGGTGCCGAGCCCTGAAATTATCCTCGCCGCAGCATCGACCGTTACGAAACAGATCAAGCTGGGAAGTGCGGTATCCGTATTGAGTTCATCAGATCCGGTCAAATTATACCAGAACTTCGCCATGATCGACTTGCTGTCGAATGGCCGTGCAGAACTCATGGCCGGCCGGGGCAGCTTTGTCGAGTCGTTTCCACTATTTGGCTACGATTTAAAAGATTATAACGGATTATTCGCCGAAAAACTTGAATTGCTCGTCCAAATCAACAAGGAACAGCAGATTACGTGGAAAGGCAGGTTCCGCGCTCCCCTTGACACACAAGAAGTATTGCCAAGGGCGGTAGATGACCACTTGTCGATATGGATTGCCGTGGGCGGTACCCCACAGTCGGTGATACGGGCAGGAAAGCTCGGATTGCCCCTGATGATTGCCATTATCGGCGGATCACCGGAACAATTCAGCCCTTTCTTTGACCTCTACAGGGAAACTTATCTACAACATGGGCATGACCCCGCCAAGCTGCAAGTGGGTATCCACTCCCACGCGTTCTTTGGAGAAGACAGCAAGGCTGTCGCCAACCAATACTACCCGTTGTACGCCGCCCAGATGGACAGGGTAGGGAAATCAAGGGGTTGGCCTCCGTACCAACGGACACAGTACGACTACGGGAGAAGTAAGAACGGAGCATTATTTATCGGCGATGTTAACGAAATGGTCGATAAAATCTTACATGTGCAGGAGTTATTCGGTTTGACCCGTTTCGCAGCACATATGGATGTCGGTGCCCCAGCCCATAAGGACATGATGAAATCCATCGAGATTTACGGAGCGAAAATCGCTCCCAAAGTACGGAAGGCCTTGAAGAAATAGCCAGTGCATTTAAAACGTTTCCAACAGTTGTCTAGCTTCTTCGAGGTCGGGTTCCTTTGCGACCAGGTCGGTTAGTAATTCTTTAGCGGTTGCTTGATCTCCTAAGCGAAGGTAACCCTCAGCATGCGTGAGTTGGAGGATGGGGTTATAGATATACGGGGTAGCCAGTTCGATAATCCCTATTGCCAATCGGATTTTACGCTCGTCCCTTGCGCTGAGTAAGCGGTAATGACCATATATGGCGATTAATTCGATATCAAACTTACTGGTATCCGATCGAAGTGCTTCCTCCGCCCATTCCCGCTGGCCGGCAACCCACCGTTTCAACAAGGCCATGCTTCGCTCGTCGGGATAAAGGGTGCGCTCCACGGGCTGCTCGCCTAGGAACCTAATCGTAGCTTCGGCAACTCCAAGGGTAGAATAAGAGTTTTGCCCGGTGATTAATTTGCCCGAGGTGGTCACCTGTGGTAGCATGGGCTCCGACCGTTCAAGAAAGGCTCCCCGTTCGTTGAGTTTATGCTCCAGCGAAAAGGGATATTCGTCTTTCCAGCGATTTCCGAAAAGCGCCTCCTCTTCGTTGGTAAACCCGGATATCGACCGGTCATCAATGAGGTATTGGCCATTGTCAAGCGTGACATGCACCAATGCAGCAGGCCCATGGCAAACTGCCGCTACCACGCCACCGGTTTGATACATGGAGGCAATCAAATCTTGCAGGGCGGGGTCATGGGGTAGGTCGAACAGTGCACCCTTACCCCCCACGATAAACAGCGCGTCGTAATCACTGCCATTGATGGATGCTGTCGGCAACGTGTTTGCCAATTTGGCCATTGCTTCACCATCTTCCAGTACTATTTTATTGTAAGGTTTTTCTTTGTCGAACTCATCGGGTTCAACCGGGCCGCCTTTCGGGCTTGCGATATCGACCCGCAAGTCATTTGACTTGAAAACCAAGTACGCTTGTGAAAATTCGTCGAATTCATACCCCGGTCTCTTTTTGCCGGTTTCTTTACCATAACTGCTAACCACCAGCAATACATGATAAGTTGCTTGCTGTGCGGAATCAAGCGAAGTAGCCACAGGAACGGCGATAGCAAACAAACCATTGAAAAGAAGTCCGGAAATAAAAAGACAGACGATGGTTTTGTTCATGATTTCCAAAAGGTCTGACGGGAATACGCAGCTAATACAATCGTTTCACCATCTGCTCTTCTACGGCTTTATACACCTGTAAAGGCTTTTGGTTACGCCAATTCAGGTCGTTGAGCGCCCCCCCGAAATTGATAAAATAATCGATATTGCTCGCTTTGAACTCGTCTATCACATGATCCCGGAAGTTGATCCCGGCAATCCAACCATCTTCGACGTCCTGAAACCATTCTTCATAGTAGCAATCATCCGAAGCATGGAAGTTAAGCACATTCTCACCGATGATAATGAATTTGTTGATGCCCGAACTCACCATGATATCAATAACCTCACGTTTGAGCAACATCACGTCATTGTATATCGCATCATTCCATTCCCCGATCAACTCGATGATCGCATAGCCCCGGTGGTAATCGGCATACAAGATTTTCAAATACAGCGTATTGGAACCAAAATTATCCCACTGGGGATGCAACAAGAAGTTATATATCTTCTTGTCAAACTCAAACTCATTATATTCCGTGCCATAAAACGGAGATAATTCGTCTTCGGCAGCGATATAATCGTCTCTCCAACGGTAATATGGCTCAATTTCGTGCATTGTTCCCTATTGAATTTCTATTTGGCAAAAATGCTAATAATTTATGAAACCTACATGAGCCTCCATTTAAAAAGGGAAATGAATAAATATCCGCTCATGCAAACTTCATTACCGTTAAAAAACAATTTATGTTCATGAAAAAACGCCAAAGACAAAAATACGTAGCTGGAGGGCGGCGGCAAACCCAACCGTACCCATACCCGTTAGAATTTTGTAATTTTTATCCTCCCACGATGGAAAATGCTGGAAACTACTTAATTTAGCGCGTGTAATCGACAATATGCACAAAGACACCAAAAGGAATCTGTTTGTAGCGGCTACCTATGCTGCCGTTTTGTTTCTAGGCTTATTACTTGGTCAGAATTTCGCGGATGAAAACCGCAAGTCTGGGCAGGTCGGCTCGGTATTGCCTTTGGGTATCGCGGATAAAACGGGAAAAGTGCAACGCATGATTGATCTCATTGCTTCTAGCTACGTGGATAGCGTGAATATCGATCGATTGCAAAACATGGCCATTGATGAGATCGTGGCCCAGCTCGACCCATATTCCGAATACCTGAAGCCCAACCAGGCCGTCAAGCAACAGGAGACGCTTGAAGGTAGTTTTGAAGGGATCGGTATCGAATATTACAATCTTGATGATACCTTGATGACCGTGGGCTTGATCACGGGCGGGCCGGCTCAACGGGCCGGCATGCGGGTAGGAGATAAGCTGATTGCCATCAATGGCGATACCATCGCTGGCGTGCGTATCTCAGAAAAAGCCATCGAAGACAAGATCCGCGGGCGCAGGGGAACGGCTATCGAAATTACCATCAACCGCAATGGGAACAATCTGCCCTTACCGCTCAAGGTGCTGCGCGATCGGGTAGAGGTCAGTAGCATCGATGCGGCTTACATCATTGATACGGCGACGGCTTATATCAAGATACGACGATTCGGCGCGAAAACGGCCGACGACTTCAAGCAGGCCCTCCTCAACCTCAAAAAACAGGGCGCACAACGCTTGATACTTGACCTCCGTGAAAATGGAGGAGGATATTTTAATGCCGCCACGGCTTTAGCAAGCCAATTTTTCGTGGATAAAAAACTGATTGTCTATACCCAAGGTGCGCACGAGGCTCGCACGGATTACTATTCTACTGCTGATGGCATATTCGGCGATGGACAGCTGGTCGTCTTGATTGATGAACAATCGGCCTCCGCCAGTGAAATCGTCGCCGGGGCCATACAAGACCTCGAGCGGGGCATCATTGTCGGGCGTCGCTCCTTTGGCAAGGCATTGGTGCAGGAGCAATTCGGTTTCAGTGACGGATCAGCGCTCAACCTCACCGTGGCACGCTATTACACACCTTCAGGCCGATGTATCCAGCGATCATACCCTCAGAATGGCAACGATTTCCTTACCGCCTACTTGCCTACTCCGACGACTCAACCGACAGATACCGCCGCAAGCGACGGAAGCCTAGCGGAATCTGAAGAAGTATTTAAAACCCCATCTGGAAGGATGGTTTATGGGGGCGGCGGAATATTACCCGACGTATGGGTACCCTTGGATAGCAATGGGGTAAGCGCATTATACCGCAAGATACGGCAGGCTACCTTGATCGAGTCATATGTCTACGGGCGGCTCACCACATCGGTACCATCCTATTCCGTAGAGAATTACCTGAAAGGGTACTTCCTGCCAGACAAAGAATACGATAATTTCTTGGAATACGTACGCGAGAAAGGTATCGACTATACCCAGCAGGAAGCCACGACCGTAAAACCGATGGTCCGCACAGATATTGAAGCGCTTTTAGGGCGTTACTATTTCGGTAGTGAAGCCTTTTTTAAGGTACGAAACCGTTCTGACCACGTATTGACCACTGCCCTTACTGCTTTGCAAGGCGATTAATCCCGTTCTCTCCCAATACCTACGTCACGATTTGCCCATCTAGCAGTTCGATGATACGGTTACCATATTCGGCATTCTTCTCCGAGTGCGTTACTTGGATAATGGTTACGCCGTCTTCTTGGTTGAGCTGTTTGAACAAGGTCATGATTTCCTCACCTTGCTTGGAGTTGAGGTTGCCGGTAGGCTCATCCGCCAACAGTAACTTCGGTGTAGTAGCCAGCGCACGGGCAATACCCACCAATTGTTGCTGCCCGCCGGAAAGCTGGGTAGGGAAAAGGTCCTTTTTGCCCACGATGCCGAAGCGATCCAGCAAATCCGCCACTACGGCTTTCCGTTCACTGCCCTTTAGGTTTTTGTAGATAAGCGGCGTCTCGATGTTCTCGTATACGGTGAGTTCGTCTATCAAGTGGTAGGCTTGGAAAACGAATCCGATATGTTGTTTGTACAATGCAGCGCGTTGCCTTTCCTTGAGGCCCAACACATTTTCGCCCATGAAGAGATATTCCCCCTCATCCGGTTCATCCAAAAGCCCAAGGATATGGAGCAGGGTGGATTTACCGGAGCCGGAAGGCCCCATGATCGATACAAATTCGCCCTCGCCGATATGGAGGTTAATGTCTTTGAGTACGAATGAACGGCTACCGCCCACGTTGTACCACTTGAATATATTGTTTAATTGAATCATGTTTAGCTATCAGCTTCCGGTTACCTGCAATCGGCACGTTGCGTTACCGAAAACATTCAAATATATTAATTATCAAGAATGCAATGCCAAAATCCTTACCAATATTTCAATCAGTTGCTTATCAGGTGTTTGAAATATTAACCGTGTTTTTTGGTGTTCGATAGCGTACAGCTTGCTGTCCGAATTCGAACACTTAGGATAGGCAGATGGGTGGGATTGGTCAACATCACATCATATTTAATCAAATAGATGCTTAACTGGTGAAAGTTAGTTGAAAACCACCTATCTTTGTGTACTTTTTACACTAAGAAGCAATTAACGCAAAAAACAATGAAGAAAGCCTTATTACCGCTCACCCTTGGTGGCTTAGGTATTGGAATTACAGAATTTGTAATGATGGGTTTGCTAGAGAATATAGCCCAGGATCTCCGTATCGCAATTCCTACTGCCGGCTACCTGATTTCAGCATATGCGTTGGGGGTGGTGATCGGGGCGCCGTTACTGGTAGCTATTGCCGGTAAGTATCCGCCAAAGCGCATCTTGGTTGGATTGATGATATTATTTGTCATTTTCAATGCATTCTCCGCTTTTGCGCCAAGTTATGTAAGTTTACTCATCTCCCGGTTATTGGCAGGCCTTCCACATGGTGCTTTTTTTGGCGTCGGATCTGTGGTTGCCAGCCGAATTGCCCAACCCGGCAAGGAGGCGCAGGCAATATCCATCATGTTCGCTGGCCTTACGCTGGCCAACCTAATCGGTGTACCGATCGGCACCTATATCGGCCACCAATTTGATTGGCGTTATTCGTTTGCGATTATCGTGTTTGTCGGTGTGTTAACCTTACTCTCCTTGAAAATCTGGATGCCCAACCTTCCAGTTAAACAAACCGGAAGCGTACGGTCTCAAATGGGCTTTTTCAAACGCCGGGAAGCATGGTTAATTATTGGCCTGATCGCCATCGGAACAGGAGGACTCTTTTCTTGGTACAGTTATATTTCGCCACTGATGACCAAGGTATCAGGATTTACGGAGGCGTCGATGACCTATATCTTGATGTTGGCTGGGCTGGGGATGTTTATAGGCAACCTATTTGGTGGACGCTTGGCCGACTTGGTTTCTCCCGCCAAGGCAGCCACGATATTACTTTTCGCGATGGCTGTTGCATTGGTTGCTCAACAATATTTGGCGGTTTTCCCCATACCCTCACTCGTCATGACGTTCGTCCTCGGCGGAATAGCATTTGCGTTGGGCTCGCCGATACAGATGCTGATGATTAATACGGCAAAAGGTTCTGAAATGCTGGCAGCTTCGGTCAGTCAAGCGTGCTTCAATATCGGCAATGCGCTAGGGGCCTTCCTAGGTGGGGTACCCATCGCAATGGGTTATGGTTACACCGCTCCAGAATGGGTTGGTGCCGCAATGGCGTCCTTTGGAGCACTCTTTGCGATTGCCTTTATTGTCCAAAAACGGCGTGTTGCTGCGGCGGCAGGTACCTGCGACCATCATTCCTCCCCGCTTCCGAATCATCTGTCTACCGTGGATACCCTGGCTGCAGATTTTCAAAAAGAAGAAGAACCATGCGCATGACGGTGTCATTCATCCCGCAAGCTATCCACGGGATTAGCCCTTGCTGCGCGGACGGACTGGAACATTACCGCAAATAAAGCAATCAGCAACGCGGTTAAACCTGCTAAGCCAAACAACCACCAGTGCACTATGATGCGGTAGGCAAACGTGGACAGCCACCTGTCTATCAGCAAATAGGCCAACGGGAGGGCAATCAGATTAGCCACCACGAAAACCCGGAAAAATGGCTTATTGAGCTGTACAAATAGCTGACCTACCGACGCTCCCAATACTTTACGGATACTCATCTCTTTCTGTCGGATGCTGATGCTATAGGCCGACATACTAAAAAGCCCCATCACGGCGATGGCTAGGGAAAGGATGGTGAATGCGCTGAAAGCCGATTCCAGTTGCTCCTGTTGAGCGCGCAACGCGGCATATTTCTGGTCGATAAACTCGTAGCGGAAATGCTCACCATCTAATCGGTTGATGGATTTCCAGTCCTTCTCCAACGCCGCTAATGTCTGTTGTGCGGTGCCGGGCTTAATCTTGACCAGAATTTCCGTTTTGAATTGTCCACAGGTGTTGGCTATTGAATAAACGGTCGGGCGAACTAATTCCTCAAAGCCTTGCATTTTGCTGTCTTTGACCACGCCAACGACCTGGAAGTCGGTATCGCAGCCACGGATGGTTTGTCCAAGGGGATCCTGCATCCCAAAGGCGTTGGCCAGCGTTTCGTTGATGATAGCCCCATTCACGGAATCGGCTGAAAACGTCTCCGTAAATGACCTTCCCTGCAGTACCTCCATGCCCATGGTTTCCACATAGTCGAAATCCACCGCGATGTGATCCACCTTACGCACCTCATTCACATGTGTAAATTCCTTTTCCGAGGGAGTGATTCCTCCCGGAATGCTTGTTGCTGCTGTGGCGTACTCGACACCGGGATAGGCTTGCATCCGGTCGCGGAACGGTTTGAAATCTGCTGGGTTATTGAGTAGCATTGCATTCTTGATGTATACCACTTGTGCCGGCTCAAACCCTTTGTCTCCCTCCCGCATGTAGTTCAACTGCCTATTGAGGATAAGCATTCCAAAGATGAATACCATTGCGATGACAAATTGGAATGTCAATAGTGCGTGGCGGAACCAGGTGGTGCGGTGGCTGGTCTGGAAATTGCCTTTCAGCATCGTCACCGGATGATAACCGGAGAGGATAATGGATGGATAACAGCCAGATATCAATGCGGTAAGCAATGCCGCCGCCAGCAATTGCCACACGATCTGGCCATCAACGGCAAAAACGGCAAGGTCATAAGCCAACCATTTTTGCAGTCCATTCCGGCAAAGCACCACCAGCCCCCATGCGAGCACAGCGGCTAACAAGCATTGCAACAAAACCTCTCCCATGAACTGTACCGTCAATCGACCCCGACTCACCCCAAACACTTTTTTGATGCCGATTTCCTTGGCGCGTTTGTTGGCCTGTGCAATCATCAGGTTAGCGAAATTGATACCGGCTAACAAGAGGATAACACCAGAAAGGATAGCCAAGGCCCAGACCGTGATGTAGCCTGTATTGGAGCCATGCTTGGGTCGCAGGTGCAAGTTGCTTAGCGGATCGAGGTAGGTTTCACCTTTCGCAAATGCTGAGGTGACGACATGATGTTGCTGTGATATCTCTTGTTTGTACACTTGCTGGATTTTTTGGTCCAATTGGGCGATATCCGTACCCGGCTTTACTTGGATATACGTCTGGTAGGGAAGCGGGTCACCCAAGTTATCTCCCGCAAGATCGGGTTTGAAAAAAATGGCATCATAGGTCAGGTTGGACAATCCGCGGGCCTTTGCAATACCGTATATATGTGGGAAAAAACCACTTTGCTCACTTTGCAACGCCACCTGTCTCGGTTCAAAGATTTTTTCGGGATGCAATGGGAATAGTGCTTGTGCGATTTCAGATGTCACTAGATTTACTTCGGGTCGTTCCCCTGCTGTCAGAGAGGAATCGTAGGCTTCGACACCAAACATCTTCGCAATCGACAAATCAGCCGTTTTCCAATCTTTTATCATGGCCTCACCGTCATCGTGGATAAAAGGCATTTCCCAAGGGAAATGGGATATTCGCCCCACTTCGACCACTTCTGGCAATTGTGCCTTGATGGCAGTCGCTAACGCCGGAGGCGTGAGGTCAGTGTTAGTGCCTTGGTAGGTGAGCCCCACCAAGTATATGCTTTCGTAATTCGGATTCCATCGGTCGTAGCTTGTTTCGCGATTAATATAAAGGTAGGCCAAGATAAACCCCGCAAATCCCAACGCCAACCCCATGATATTCATCACAACAAACAATTTTGAACGCAGCATACTACGCCAAGCAATCTTTAGGTTATTCCAATTCATGGTTCTTCGTTTATATATAGATTAATCTATGGAAGAAATTCCATAAATTGGTTGTCGAAAAGGGGGGATTCAACCTACCAGCAACTACTATTCCAGCAAGCCCAGTTTGACTAGTGCATAGAAAAGTGCTGCGGTGTGCAGTGCCTGTCCGAATTGGTTACCGAGCAGCAAGCGTTTCAGTTCTTCGGGAGAAACCAGGATGACTTCTATCTCCTCCTGGTCGTCAAGCTCTTGTTCTTGTACCTTCACACCCCCAGTTAAGAGGTAGGTAAATGTCCTGTTATCAGCCGTTGCCGGATTGGGGAACAGGGTGGATATTTGCTCGATGGTTTCAAACCGATAACCTGTTTCTTCCAGCATTTCCCGTTTGGCTGCCGTCGGTGCATCTTCGCCGGGGTCGATGACCCCACCAGGAACCTCAAGCACATTTTGTTGTACGCCATGCCGGTATTGCTTCACGAGGATAAATTGATTATCCGCCGTCAATGCCACCATGTTTACCCAATCGGGATATTCCAGCACGTAGTATTCGGGAACGACATGCCCGTTAGGCATCCGGCAGACGTCTTTGCGCAATACTGCCCATGGTGCCCGCACCAAGTATTCGGAAGACAATGTTTCCCAGTGCGGCATATCAGGCGATATCTTTCATGATGCGAGCTATCTTTTCATCAAGTTGCCGACTAACCTCATCAAAATCCTCGCGATTGGGCAATGCCTGCTTTACACTGCAGTAAAACTTGATTTTGGGTTCGGTGCCAGACGGGCGGGCAGAGATTACATCCCCATCCACGGTGATAAACTGTAACACGTCTGATTTGGGAAGATCGATAACCTCCCGGTTGCCGGTTCTCAAATCAAGCGATTCACTATTTTGATAATCCTTGATTTGCGCCACTTGGATCCCTCCGATTTCCCTCGGGGGATTGCTGCGCAAACGGGCCATCATCTCCTTGATTTCATCGGCCCCAGCTTTACCCTTTTTGGTCAGTGAAATGAGCTTCTCCTTATATAAGCCATATTGGACATATAAATCCAGAAGGGCATCGAATAGGGTTTTGCTTTGGCCTTTATAGTATGCTGCCATTTCCGCAATGAATGTGCACGACACCACGGCATCCTTATCGCGAACCAATTCGCCCACCAAAAATCCATAGCTTTCTTCCCCTCCGGTGAGGAAACGCCCCCTTCCTTCTTTCGCCGTCATCAGTTCGCCGATAAACTTGAATCCGGTCAGCACATCGTAATAAGGCACACCATACGCTTGGGCAATGTCGGCGATCAGGCTGGTCGTCACGATGGTCTTGACCACGTAGTCGCCTTCCCTCAAATCGCCGAGTTCTTTTTTAGAGGAAAGCACGTAGTTGACCAGTAAACTGCCTATTTGATTACCATTCAACAATTGGTATTCACCCTGTGCATTTTTCACAGCCGCTCCCACCCGGTCAGCATCAGGGTCGGTAGCGATGATGACATCAGCCCCGATACGCTTGCCTTCCGCAACGGCCATGGACATGGCCTCCTCCTCTTCGGGATTAGGGTACACCACCGTCGGGAAATTACCGTCAGGTTGAGCTTGTGCTTCTACTACCTGTATATTATTGAAACCCCAGCGCTCCAATGCAGGTGGCACCAAGGTCACCCCGGTACCGTGGATAGGGGAGAAAACAATTTTTAAATCCCGCTGCTGGGCTACGGCATCCGGGCGGATGGATAATGCTGCAATTTGGCTGAGGTACGTCTCGTCCATCTCAGCTCCAAGCAGCGTGATGTTTTCCGCTATGGGACCGAAGTTGATTTCGCTGGGATCCGTGATCGCATAAACTGCCGTAATCACATTTTCATCATGCGGAGCCACCAGCTGCCCCCCGTCTTTCCAATACGCTTTATAACCGTTGTATTCCTTGGGATTGTGCGATGCGGTGAGCATCACGCCGGCTTGGCACCCCAAGTGGCGCACGGCAAATGAAAGGTGTGGCGTCGGACGCAGCTCGGCAAAGAGATAAACGTGTATGCCATTGGCCGAAAATACATTGGCGACCAATTGGCCAAATGCCTTTGAGTTATTGCGGCTATCGTAGGAAACCGCCACTTTCAACGGCTCACCGGGATACGTAGCGGCTAGGTAATTGGCCAACCCTTGGGTGGCCCGCCCCACGGTATACTTGTTCATCCGGTTGGTGCCCACCCCCATGATACCCCGGAGTCCTCCGGTACCAAACTCAAGATCTCTGTAGAACGAATCTGTCAGTTCGGTATACTGTTCTGAATCAAAAAGCTGTTTTACCGCTTTGTTGGTTTCCTCATCGTAAGGCGCTTGGAGCCAAATCGCTGCGCGTTCTTGTATTGCTGGATCTAAATGGGTTGCTGACATGACCTCAAATCTTTGGTTGAACCAAAAATATCAATTTGAATGATAATACCTAAGAAAATGGTGAAATTGTTTTTTTGGCTCGATGCCACGATTAGCTTTTTGCCTGCCGCGTCATCTGTTCCAATGCATCCCATAAGTCATTCGGAATGGCTTCCAACCCGCTGAACTGCCCGGCACCTTGCAACCATTCGCCCCCATCTATGGTAATCACCTCACCATTGATGTAAGTAGCGAAGTCAGACAGCAAAAAGGCCGCCAGGTTAGCCAGCTCCTGGTGCTCGCCAACCCGCTTGAGCGGCACACGGTTTTTAAAGTCGAATTGTTTGGCTAAGTCTCCGGGGAGCAATCGCTCCCAAGCTCCCTTGGTAGGGAATGGCCCCGGTGCGATGGCATTACTGCGGATACCGTATTTACCCCATTCTACGGCCAGGGACCGGGTGAGGGCAAGCACCCCGCCCTTGGCAGCGGCCGATGGTACCACATAAGCCGAACCGGTAAAGGCGTAGGTCGTAACAATGTTCAGTATACTGGCCCGTTGTTTCTGAGCAATCCAATGTTTGCCGAAAGCAAGCGTGCAATGGGCGGTGCCTTTCAAGACGATGTCAATGACGGCCGAAAAGGCATTAGCCGACAAACGCTCGGTAGGTGAGATAAAGTTACCCGCCGCATTATTGAGCAACGCATCTACCCGTCCAAACCGCTCAACTGCCGCGGCTAGTAGCTGTTCTACGCTGCTCATGTCGCGCACATCACAGGCTACGGGCAGTACCTGTCCTCCCATCTCCGCCTCCATTTCCGAAGCGGCCTTTTCCAGCACATCCAATTTACGGCTGGCGATGACCACATGGGCACCTAGCTTGAGGAAATAAGTGGCCATGGCCCGGCCAAGTCCGGTTCCACCTCCAGTAACTACGATGGTTTTATCGGTTAAAGCGCCTTCTCGTAAGGCCCCCTCAACTGCTGAATGGGTTTCGTTGCTCATTTCTCGGTTAGATTTTGTTGATTTTCAATTTCAACATGACTGGTCGATGGACACCCATCATGATTTGCCACCCTTCAAATTATCAATAATCGTTTTGAGGATGGCGCGTGTGGCCGGCGACCACCATTGCTTGAGCAATGCGTCAATGCTTTCCGCTTGATGGGCTTCAAAATGGCTGACGAGCGTTTGCCGCATATTGCGCTTGCTCTGCCGCCAGGTGTTGCGTTCGTATTGCGTGTATCGCCTTAGCCTTCGCTCCGCGGCGGTGCGGATGCTCCTGGCGTCCACCACCTCGTCTACCAGCCCCGCATGAAGTGCCTCTTGCGGTTTGAGGAGTTTCCCTTCCAATAAATACCGATAAGCGTTCGCCTGGCCAAGCCAAAAGCTGTACAGGTGGAAGATATTGCTTGGCACCACGATCCCGACAGGCACTTCATTGAGCCCGATGATGTAATCCCCTTCGGCCATCACCCGACTATCACAGCATATCGCTAACACACAGCCCCCTGCCGGACTATGCCCACTTATCGCTGCCACCGAAGGCTTATCAAAAGTCACAAACATGCGGACAAAATCAACAAAGGTATACCAAAATCGGCGTGCTTCTTCTTCATTATATTCATACAGCGCAATGAGGTCTAGGCCCGCACTGAAAAAACCTTCTTTTCCATGCAAAATCAGCCCCTCGATAGCCGGGTCTCGCTGTGCCTCTGCAATGGCTTGCCCAAGTTCCTCAAGCATCTGCTGGTTAATGGCATTTGATTTCCCCCGATCCAGATAGATGTGTGATACCCGCTCTTCAACCGTCACTTTAATGAAGTCCATTCGTTATTTTATTGTTGATTTGTCAATTTGTTTAGTTGTTTATTCGCGCATCATCTACTTAACCGTCATATAGTGCACTGCACGCCCTAGTCGTCCATAGACATCCAGCCCCTCTACCACGATGCGGTAGGTACCTGGATCCTCGGCGGTATAAAATTCGAATGAAACGTCTTCGCCGGCAGTCACAATCAATTGAGGCTCCCAGTGGATGGTGGTACGCAGATCGCGCATCCCCTCCAATGAATCTACACGCACGCTATAATCTGGTTTGTAAAATTCCCGCACCTCATAATATCCCTGTGGGCTATGGGTGGCAATACCGGGTGTATATAAATCTCGATCATACATTCCACTATCGCCACGTTTGGTCGTGATGACCAGCACGCCACCACCTCCCCTGATGCCATAGATTGCTGTATTTTCAGGCCGCCGCAATACTTCTATCGTTTCCACATCAAACGGGTTGATGATCGAAAGTGCTTCGGCTTCCATATACATGCCATCGAGCACGATTTGCATGGGTTGGTCCATGGTGCTTACCGTCCGTGTGGAATAAGCCTTTCCATTACGGAATATAACCCCCAACAATCGACCTTGCAAACAAATGTCTAACGTGGGGCAACCCATCATCAGGTGGTCGGCCACGATGATTTGGTCGGCCCTGCCTGGTCCATTGAGGTTGCTGGAATGCCTTGCCGGATTCCTATCGGCCTCACCGGTTACTTTTACCTCTTCCAGCAGGATGGTTCTTTCTTTCAGTCCGTACCGCTCCATTTCCTGAAATTGCTCCTGTGTATTCTTCAGGTATGTGCTGATGGATTGGTTTACATTGATGGTCGCATCTGGGGCATTCCGGTTACGTGTCACCTGTAGGCTTGGGGATTCATCAAGTTGAACCTCGACGCTCCTACGTCCGCGTTCATCACGGGCCTGTACCACAAACCTCGTGTTGTCATAAAACAGCAGCCGATCGAAATCAAACCGACCATCTTCCCGCGTTACCGTGTCAATGACCGCATTGACATTACCGGTAGACATCATCGTAACCACCGCATTGGGTACGGGGGTCTTGCCGTCACGTTTGGTCACCACACCGCTGATACGCAAATCCTGCTCGGGGTGAAAAGAAATGGAAGGGGGTTTCCCCGCCATTAAATCGGGCCAATTAATTCTGCTCCATCCCTGTGTCAGCATGACATTATCAAGCTGCCTTCTTTTGTCAGCACCACCATCCTCAAAATAGTATTCAGGTGTTTCGATATACCCCTTGATATCCGAGCTGAGCAGCAAAGAAGCATATATATGGTCTTCCTTATGTTGGTCAGTAGGCACCTTCGCCATATCTACAATGGCTGCGGAAAGCACAGCCACCTGATTGGTATCCGGCGTGTCACCCACTCCAATGTGGACCGTCACTCGTTCTTTGGACGTGTATGTCTCCTTGTCTGTGGCAATGGCAATCGGCAGAAATCCGTATTCATGGTTATTAAATAAAGAACGATTCGCGAGGGGTTGTGTCGTAGGCGAAAACAACGTCAGTTGAATGACCCCTACGGGGATGTTTTCCCGTGGTATGGAAAAAACAGCCACATTTTTCACGAATTTGTTTTTCGCAGCATAAAATATCTCCGCATCACGTTGTAATACCAGCATGATTTCCTGCCCTTCCACCAAATCATCCGTAGCATACGCCTCCACAAAAATGTTTTTTTCCAGTTCATTGTTGACCGCCAAGGAGTAGCCGGAGCGCATTACCTCGGGGAGGGGTTCTTCGGTTTCGCTCCCGTCGGCAAAAGTGACCTTGGCCACATACCGCTGCCCGGCTTGGGGGATAAAGCTAAAATTACCCATTCCAGCATATGCCGATTCAAAATCGATGATGCGGTTGCCATCCCCATCTTGCAGGTACCCAGCAACGCCGATACCCAATCCCTGGGGCATCAATGCCTTAAATCCAATTTTGGTTAGGCGATTGGCCAACAAATGACCGCCTTCCGGGAAGAATTGGATGCTATTGGTGCTTGATGTGGTTTTTAAGGGTATGGTTTTGTTGACCGTTTGCCTATCTGCGGTTTGGATGGCTAGCTCCACCTTTCCCTCCTTCAGGTTGAATGGCTGTTTATTTACAAAATCAAAGGATATTTGTCCGTTTTCATTGGTTTTTTCCCGCCCCCGCCTAACATTCCTGCTTTCAAGGGTGACCTGGTAATTGACATTCAAATCAGGCAGCGGCCCGCCGGCAAGGTCAGAGAATATGATTTCGGTATTAACGGTATGCGCTGGTGAGTTATCAAACGTAAAGGAACTATGGGTAACTATTTTGTCAGATAGCGCATTCCCGACCGGCAACGTTCGGTCATAAAAGAACTCACTATCAAAGTTCCGCATCCAGTTCGTATAAGCACGAACCCGGTAGTTGCCTTCGTTTAGCGAATCAGCCAACTGGAAATCGCCCATCGTTACCCCGGCAATAAGGGGTAGCCTAATGGATTGGACGATTTTATCTTCCGGACCAATCAGATCAACATATAGGATTTTGCTTAACCCCGAAAGGTTGTGGTAGGCGCCAATGGTTACATAACCTTTGAACCAGATATCATCACCGACGGTATAATATGGTTTATCGAAATGTAGGTATACTTTTTCTTGCGGATATTCCTCTGCATAGTGCCGTAGTGATGCCAGCAGCGAATCCGTAGAAACGCGTTGCGCATACGTCATGCTCGACATCAAGCATAACATACACCAACAAACTAGCACCCTCGGTTTCATAACTGATCGTGTTAGACACGGTTTAAAGATACAAAAAAACATTTACAAGCGGGAAAGGGATGTTTCCTCCGCCCCGTCTCTTCCCATGAATACAACAATTTTTCCAATGGTTTGGTTGGCACACCGCCAAACTTAAATAATCGAACGCAGGTTAAATAGGATATATTCGCATGAAACCTGCATAAATTGCTATAAACAAAAGGATATGGATAGTTTATGCAAGATTCATCACCGATAAAGAACAAACCGAGTGTAACGAGCTCATTTATGCCATTGAAAAATTTGCACTCATAAATAAATTATTCAGATGAAAAAATATCTTTGCAGGATGAATATTCTCATTATCGGGGCGGGCGGACGTGAAAGTGCTTTCGCTTGGAAGATCGCCCAAAGCAATCAAGTATCACAGCTCTATATTGCGCCGGGAAATGCAGGTACCGGCCAATACGGTCAAAACGTACCGCTTAAGGTGACGGACTTTGAGGGGATAGCTGACTTCGTGTTGAAGCATAACATCCAGCTGGTGTTAGTCGGCCCCGAGGAACCATTGGTAAAGGGTATCCACGATTTCTTCCTCGACCGCGACGACTTGAAGCATGTTCCGGTTATCGGTCCTCGCCAACAAGGGGCGCAATTGGAAGGGAGCAAGGACTTTGCCAAGCAATTTATGGTGCGGCATGGTATCCCTACTGCTGCATCGAGGTCGTTTACCAAGGACACCCTATCGGATGGGTTGGCTTATCTGGAAACCCAACAACTACCCATCGTGCTCAAAGCCGACGGGCTAGCTGCCGGTAAAGGAGTGCTGATCTGTGCTACGCTAGACGAGGCCAAGGCCGAATTGCAGGCGATGTTAGCCGATGCCAAATTCGGTGAAGCCAGCCGTACCGTCGTCATCGAACAGTACCTATCGGGCATCGAGCTATCCGTTTTCGTATTGACAGACGGCGAGAGCTACAAGGTATTACCCTCTGCCAAAGACTACAAGCGCATCGGCGAAGGCGATACCGGCCTTAATACTGGCGGCATGGGCTCCGTATCGCCTGTACCATTTGCTGATAACGAGTTTCTGGACAAGGTGGAAGAACGCATCATTATCCCCACCATCGATGGACTTAAAAAAGATGGCATCCCTTATCAGGGTTTTATCTTCATCGGGTTGATGAACGTAGGAGGGGATCCTTATGTGATCGAATACAACGTACGGATGGGTGATCCGGAAACCGAGAGCGTATTGCCCCGTATCGAGAGCGATTTGGTAGACCTGCTGCAAGGGGTGGCCGAGAGAAATCTGTTCGACCGCTCGTTTACGCTTTCTCCGAAAACCGCCGCCACGGTCATGCTCGTGTCGGGAGGTTATCCCGAGGATTACGAGTCGGGTAAAGCGATCAGCAATATCGAGAATGTCAAAGAATCCATCGTATTCCATGCCGGAACAAAAGAGGAAGATGGGGTGGTCCATACGGCAGGCGGGCGTGTATTGGCAGTGACGGCATTAGAAGACACGTTATTTGATGCGTTGCAACAAGCCACGGCAGATGCCGGACGGATTTATTTTGAAGGAAAGTATTTCCGTCGGGATATCGGCTTTGATTTGATTTAGCTTATTAGCAGCTACCCGGATTAGCCCTCTATTTTAGCGGCAAGCCGCAGTTCCTCAGCGACAGCTGAGAGACCGATAATTGTGTAGTCCCGATTTATCGGGAAGCACCAATAAGCACCTGATTACTGCGAATAGCGTTGCTTTTATATGCAATTTTAGCTAAGTTTGCAGCGCTTTAAAATAAAGCGGCCCGTTCGTCTAGGGGTTAGGACGCAAGATTTTCATTCTTGAAACAGGGGTTCGATTCCCCTACGGGCTACACATCTTGAAATCAAAACATACAAAAGCCTGCAAATTAAACGTTTGCGGGCTTTTTGTTTTTTACAGCATCCTGATTCATTCAATTATTCGCATAAAAACAGTGAGTAATTCAGTGAGTCAATTCCCCGCATACCTTTACTCACTGGAAACGTTGTAACGAATTGTAAAACAACGTGTTCAATCATTGAACATCTTGACTGCCGTACGCTGCAAGGCTAATTTGCACCACTGAATTTGCTTTTCATTGGCGGCGCAGAGCTCGCCGCAATGGCGGCTCGGTTTTGTTTCACTTAAATGATGTATTATCATGAGTACAAATTATTCCTTGCTCTTCTACTTGAAGAAGCCGAAAAACTATGTGTGCGGCCCCAAGCCGATTTACATTCGTATCACCGTGGCCGGTGAACCCAAGGAAATATCCACCGGCCGTGAGTGTGACCCCGCGCGGTGGAACGCCAAGGCTAACCGTGCCAAGGGAACGAAAGAAGAAATCCGTAACTTGAATGCCTACCTCGACACACTGGAACGGAAGGTGGCCGATGCCCACCTGCAACTCGTAAAGGACGGTGCCGAAATCACCGCCGAAACGCTGAAACTAAAATACCTTGGCAAAGACGTGCAACGACGGCACCTGATGGAAACGTTCATCGAACACAACCGGAAGATGGAAGCGTTGCTGGGCAAGGGTTTCAAACCCAACACGCTGAAAGGCTACAATACTTCTGTTGCACACCTGGCCTCCTATTTGGAAAAATGCCATGGTGAAACGGACATCGACATCCGGCGCATCGACCATGCGTTCATCATAGGCTATGAGTTTTTCCTGCGCTCTGACATGGGATGCAGTGCGGTGTCGGCAGCCAAGTACATGAAACACCTGCGTAAAATCATAAACCAGTGTCTTGCACACCGATGGATTACGGAAAACCCCTTTGTGTTCTACAAAACGAAAGCCAAACCAAGGGAAAAGGAGTTCCTCACGCCGGATGAATTGGATAGGATAACCATTAGGGAATTCAGCATACCAAGGCTTGCGCACGTGCGTGATATCTTCGTGTTCTGCTGCTATACGGGGCTGTCATACGCCGATGTGCGGAAACTGCAAAAGACGGACATCGCCAAGGGTATTGACGGTAGATTGTGGGTATTGACCAGCCGGGAGAAAACGGAAACTTCCTCCAACATCCCGCTGCTTCCGCAAGCCTTGGAAATCATCGGACGGTATGCGGACTATCCCCCATGCGTGGCAAAGGGGCTGGTACTTCCGGTATTGAGCAACCAAAAGATGAACAGCTACCTGAAAGAGATTGCCGACCTCTGCGGCGTCACCAAGACGCTGACGTTCCACATGGCTCGGCACACATTCGCCACCACGGTGACATTGGCCAACAACGTGCCGATAGAAACGGTTTCCAAAATGCTGGGGCATACCAGCATCAAGACCACCCAGCACTATGCCAAGCTACTGGATACGCGGATTGGCAGCGATATGGAGGCCTTGCAGAAGCGGCTGGCAGGAATGTGACCGAAAATTATTCATACTTTTACCACTTACAACCAAGCAAAACAATGAAGCAAAAAGATGATTACCTATGGAAAGGGATTTTGGAAGATGTTTTTGACG
>CAZCHE010000008.1:0-171105 GCA_964498395.1 uncultured Parapedobacter sp.
TTCTTTAGCCGTAACTTTCTGTTCCCGCTTTGCATTTGTAAATGTTATCGTTTTTCGCAAAAAAAAGAATTGCAAGATTGATTCTAATATTTTACTATAACTGGGCTTATAAATCCATTTGCTATGAGAAAACTAGTCCTTTTCTTCATCCTGTCCTTAGCTGTGCATGCAGCATTAAGTCAAAGAATTCATGAGCCTTATGATTATCCCATTAAACCGGGTACAGAAGAATGGGTAAATCTAAAAGATCCGCTTGAACGATATGAAGCTTGCCAGATCCCTCCGGATATTTTATCCAATCTAGAAACAAGAGCTTTGATACAAAGCTGTTTGGGTTTTCCATTTTTCCTCGATGTACATGCGTATGACAATTTACAGATAGGATTTCAAAATGTTTACAAACGTTTTAACGGCTTACAAGAATTGTATAAACGGGATGATATCGGCACAAATTTAATCCACATTTACCGTGAGATGACCGAGGAAGGTATGGATTCTTGGTCAGAGGATCAGCAAGGGAGATTTTCCCTTGTCCTTGGCTATTTGGAATTGACCATAGCTCAGGATGCCATTGTTGAGAAGTTGACGCAAAATGAAATAACTCTTTTGCGACAGGTGGCCGTCCGGCAATTCGAAAACAAACATCGGCGAACAGATGTTTTCGGAGGGAACAGCCTGAACATAACAGCTTGGCTCCTTACCAAGTTGCTAAAAGCCGATGGGCGTGAGGCACTCCTTTTGAAAACCAGTACCCAAGAAGACCTTGATACATATTATTCTACGGCGAGATTTAAAGATACACATTTACTCCATGACATTTACCAGGCAAGCAAGGACTTATAAAACAACAGCCTTATTATTATCCGCTTTGCTGTTAATACTAGCTGGTTGTGGCAAAGAAGGCGTTCAACCCGATTGCCAACCATATCCAAAAGCGGTAGATTCCTGGGTTTATCCCGTTGTACCCGGCACCCCGGAATGGGAAGCCATCCCCACGGTAGAGGAGAGACTGGAAGCCTGTCAGATTCCACAGGAACGACTGGGCGCGATGTCAACGGAAGCCTTGATAGAAAGCTGGCTGGATTTCCCGTTCAACTATGACATTTTTACACACAACAATTATCACTATATCATAGGGTTTTACTTCGAGCACTTTAATGGATTGCGGACACTTGGTCAACGGGATGATGCGGGAAAAAAGCTCCTACAGCGGTACAAGGACATGCTACCCGCCTGTGTGCTGTCAAAACGTGGAGTCGATGACCAAGGGTACTACGTGGTGTCCTATCCCATTGTCGAATTGCTCATCGCACAGGATATCATCCTTGACAAACTTAGCTTGGAAGAAAAGAAGGATTTGGTATCCAAGGCCATAAGGGTGTACCAAGGAAAAAAGCAGCATTCAGAATATTTCAGCCTAAACAACGCTGCTTTCCCATTGACCATTTGCATGCGTGTTATGACAAACGTAGGCTACCAGCCTTTTGTAAACGAACTGGAATCCACGACATCCGAAGTACTCACCATTTTCTATTATACGGGCAATCTATATGTCGGAGATTATAACGCACCGGAGATTGAAACAATCTTAAATCATGCACAAAGTTTCATGAAAAAAAGTAGACTATGAAAAAACAGGGACTTTTACTTTTATTGGTACATACCTTAGCGAGTACATCGTTGGCACAATACAACGTGGTTTCCCCGGCTCAGGTTTTCACACCCTAATCTACATCCATCCAAACCTTGCAGTTTACAGGAACAGATTGGAGTACCTCTGAAAAAAACAATATCAGGGATGGTATTTTGGCCAATTATCCGGGAACTACATTTTTGGGTGATGCTACCAAAACCTATAATTGTCATAATTATGCTTGGCACATGGCAAGTGGAGGCACCTATGTCTATTGGATGAACCAATATAAAGCTGACTATTCACCAAATATCCATAACTACTGGGCTGATGGCAGCTATATAGAAATATGTAATGAATTAGCAACGGCTAGAGTTTTTTATTATAGTGGGGACCATTCTGCGGTTATTCCTTCTGCTGTATCAGGTGTATATGATTCTAAATGGGGAGAGACAATCCTGGTTAGACATAGCCCAACTAATGTGCCACCCGGGTATATTGGTTCAAATCGGAAATACTACGCTTCTACCGGTATATCCGGCTCCACATCCCTGCTTTGTTCTGGTACTAGGACACTTAGCGTGGTTGATATTCCCGGCGCAACTTATACCTGGTCCGTAAGTACTCATTTACTGTCCATTGTTTCTGGGCAGGGAACAAACCAGATAACCGTACAGCGCAATGGGAGTTCTTTCGGTCAAGGTTGGGTGGAAGTGGAGATATCCACCCCTTGCTCGTCTGGCTCGGAAAAGTCCGCTCGGTTCCAATTCCAGGTAGGGGGGAATGAACCTCAAATATACGACGTTCCGTCTACGGTGTGCGCCGGGGGAACCTATTTTGCGTATGGCAGCCCTTCCTTTGATGGTGTTTACCATTGGGATGTTCCTGGCGGAACGATCATATCTGGCCAAGGAACAGCCACCATCCAATTTGCTGTGGACAACCTCGTTCCACCTAATACCTCTTCCACGGTTGGCATCACGCTTACTGTGACGGGAGAATGTGGAACCCCGGTTGTTAAAGGTATCAGCGTACCAGTCATCGACTGCAGCGGTGGCGGAACCACTTGGATGGTCTACCCTAACCCAGCCAACGAGGCGCTCACAGTGACCGTGGGCAACGAAGCCGAACGCAGCAGCGTGACCGACAAATCGATCCTCCCGGTATTCAGGGCCGTCCTGTACGACAACACGGGCCGCCAATTGCGGCAAAGTGAAAGCAAGGAAGGCAAGGTGGAGTTCGAAACCCGACAGCTGCCCGAGGGCACTTACTTCCTGCACATCCACCACAACGGCGAGGTGGAGAAACGGCAGGTGGTCATCAGGCATTGATAGCTTGGCGGATTCGCACGTTGCTTCCACAAATTCTTTCGGACAGCATTAGACAGCCCAAAACCGATTGCTCTCGCCCTAGGCGAGACTGACAGCCGATATCCGACCGCTATTTATTACGTTTCCGCCAACGATAAATTTTTTTATGGCGGCGGAGAGGTCGATAAATTTGAACAAATTTATCTAAGTTTGCGCATGATTAAATCCATGACCGGCTATGGCTTTGGCGCCAAAGACAACGAAAAAGTAAAATATGCCGTTGAAATAAAGTCCTTAAACTCCAAATTTCTGGAACTAAGCCTGCGGCTACCCAAAGCGTTTTCTGATAAAGAACTCACCTTGCGTGGTGAGTGCTCCAGGCTAATCGAAAGGGGCAAGGTCAACATCGTGGTCAATGTGGAGTACGTAGACCAAACCGCAGCTGCTGCGACCATCAATGCCGAACTGCTTAAAAACTATTTCCACCAATTGGATTCGATCGCTCAGGAGCTGGGCACAGACCGGGGCAATTTATTCGAATTAGCGCTTAACATGCCCGAGGTCATCAGCCACAATGAGGAGGAAGCCGACGAAGAGGAAGCGGCATTGCTGATGGGGGCTTTCCAGGAGGCGATTGCCCAACTCGATGGATTCCGGAAAGATGAGGGCGAGGTGCTCAAGCAAGACCTCTCGTCGCGCACATCGGAGATCCTGCGCCTACTCGGTGAAGTGGAAAAGGTAGAAACGGACCGCATTCCACTCATCCGCGAGCGGATCAGCCAGTACATGGACGAAACCGTGGGCAAGGAAAATGTCGATATGAACCGGTTCGAGCAGGAGCTCATTTTCTACATCGACAAACTGGACATCACCGAAGAAAAAGTACGGCTCCGCAGCCACTGCAATTATTTTCTCCAAGCGCTCAATGCGGCCGATGCCAATGGTAAAAAGCTCGGTTTCATTTCGCAGGAGATGGGCCGCGAAATCAATACACTGGGTTCCAAAGCCAATCATGCAGGGATTCAACAGGTCGTCGTGCGGATGAAAGAGGAATTGGAAAAAATCAAGGAACAATTATTGAACGTGCTGTAAATCCCATGAACGGAAAACTCATCATCTTTTCGGCACCCTCCGGTGCAGGTAAAACCACCATCGTCAGGCGGCTATTGGCAACACATGGCGACAAGATTGCTTTCTCCATCTCGGCTAGCACGCGTGCCCCAAGGGCCGGTGAGGTAGATGGAAAAGACTATTACTTCATCAGCCAAGAGGAATTCTTGCACCGCATTGCCAAAAAAGAATTTATCGAATTTGAAGAGGTCTATTCAGGTACATTTTACGGTACGCTCCGCTCGGAAGTGGAACGGATATGGGCTTCCGGGAAACATGTTATTTTCGATATCGACGTGGAGGGTGGCCTGCACCTGAAACGCAAATTTCCGGACCAAGCCTTAGCGATCTTCGTGCAGCCCCCATCATTGGATGTGCTGGAGGAGCGCTTACGAGGACGGGGAACCGATACCGAGGAAAAGTTACAGGAACGAATCGCCAAAGCTCAGAAAGAGCTCCAGTATGCCGATCGATTCGATGTCATCTTGGATAACGATGACCTTGAAACGGCTTGTGCAAAGGCCGAACAATTGATGTTGGACTTCTTGTCATAGGGAAAAAGCGAATGCCATGCGTACCATTGGTTTGTTTTTCGGGTCTTTCAATCCCATACATACCGGTCATTTGATTATCGCCAGTTACATGGCTAACTATACCGACCTTGACGAGGTATGGTTGGTGGTATCTCCACACAATCCACTGAAGAAGAAAGATTCCCTCATCAATATGTATGATCGGTTGGAGATGGTAAATCTGGCGCTCGAAAAGGCGGAGAACCTACGCAGCAGCAGCATCGAGTTTTCCTTGCCTCAACCCTCTTATACCGTTGACACCTTGGCGCATTTGCGAGAGAAGCATCCCGACAAGCATTTCGTGCTCATCATGGGGTCAGATAACTTGGATTCGCTCAAAAAGTGGAAGAATTACGAAATCCTATTGCGTGATTACGAAATCTACGTGTACCCACGCCCGGATTACCCGGCACCGGCTGAGTTCACCAATCATCCGTCGATTCACATCACGGACACCCCATTGATGGAATTTTCCGCCACGTTTATCCGAAACGCCGTTAAGAAGGGTAAGGATATCCGTTATTTCGTGCCAGATAGAGTGATGGAATTTATAGAAAGTAAGGGGTTATATAAATAGCTTTCGGCAATCAGCGAATAAACGAATCAGCGGATTCGTGAAAAGCAAACCCACTACCGTCCCATCCATCCGCCATCTACCGTAAGGATCGTGCCATGTACATACGCTGCAGCATCGGAAGCCAAGAATACGGCCGGCCCCTTGAAGTCATCTGGTTCGCCCCAGCGTCCGGCGGGGATCCGTTCTAAGATCGATCGGCTGCGATCAGCATCTGCACGCAGGGCTGACGTGTTGTCCGTAGAGATATAGCCCGGCGCGATGGCATTCACGTTGACCCCCTTAGCAGCCCATTCATTAGCGAAAGCCTTCGTAAGCTGGCCGATAGCACCTTTGGAGGCGGCATAGCCGGGCACCGTTATCCCGCCTTGAAACGTAAGTAAAGAAGCCGTAAAAATGATCTTGCCGTATCCCCTTGCCACCATATCCTTTCCGATTTCACGGGTGAGGATAAATTGCGCGTTTTGGTTGATTTCGATGACCTGGTCCCAATAGTCGTCGGGATGCTCGGCTATGGGCTTCCGCAAGATGGTTCCCGCATTGTTAAACAGGATGTCGATTTGAGGGTGATCTGTTTTTACTTGCTCGATAAATTCATACAGGGACTGCCGATCGCCGAAATCTGCTTGATATGCATAGAATTGCCGGCCGAGGGCTTCTACGGACCGTGCCACATCGCTCCCTTGTCGCTCAAGGGATGCGGATACCCCGATGATATTTGCCCCGGCTTCTGCTAATGCCTCGGCAATTGCCTTGCCAATCCCCCTTTTGCATCCGGTGACTAATGCCACCTTTCCCGTCAAATTAAATAAATTAGTGTTTGCCATTTTTAAAAGTTAACATCGTGCTTTGCCGCTGCTGGTAGCAGGACATCTCGTTTTTCGCATAAGTCCGTTCATCCCAGCGGATGCTTGCGGATAATGGGCGATTATTGAAGTGCCGTGATGGCGCAACCATCCATGTCGCCATAATCCATATTCTCGCCAGCCATTCCCCAGATAAACGTGTAATTGCTAGTGCCAGCCCCGGCATGGATAGACCAAGGTGGGGAGATCACTGCCTGCTCATTTTGCATCCAGATGTGACGTGTCTCCTGTGGCTGCCCCATGAAATGGCTGACAGACTGATTTTCCGGAACCTCGAAGTAAAAGTATACCTCCATCCGGCGGTCATGTGTATGGGCAGGCATCGTATTCCAGATACTTCCCGTTTTAAGTTCTGTCATACCCATCTGCAACTGGCAGGTATCCACCACTCCGGCGACCAGTAGTTTGTTGATGGTACGATGGTTAGCGGTTTCCAAGCTGCCAAGCTCCACGATTTCCGCTTCAGCTTTGGTCACTTTCTTCGTCGGGTAAGCATGATGGGCAGGCGCGGAATTGAGGTAAAATTTGGCTGGATTGGCAGCTTCGTTACTGGAGAAGGTCACTTCCTTATTGCCTTTTCCAATATAAAGGGCCTCTTTAAATCCCAACTCATATACCGTACCGTCTACGGTCACCTTACCCGTGCCGCCTACATTGATAATCCCCAGTTCGCGTCGTTCAAGGAAGTAGGGAGCTTTCAATGCATCGAGGGTTTCCAGGCGCAGGGCTTTGTTCACGGGCTTTGCCCCGCCCGCGATATAGCGGTCGTAATGGGTGTATACCAATTGGACTTCATCGTCGACAAACACCGTTTCGATCAAAAAATTCGCTCGTAATGCTGCGGTATCTAGGCTTTTTGTTTCCCCTGGGCCTAACGCGTAACGAGATTCGTAATGTGTACTCATGATTCGCTTAATTGATTTCTTTCGTTTTTATGCTTCGCTTTTTTCAATTTAATGGGAATAGCCTAAGGTAGTGACTTTTTGATCGCCATGCAAACGTTTACGCATTGGCATCATAAAAGGAGCGACTCCCAATGGCAGAGGAGAGATCGATAATTTTGCTTTTACTTTTATATGCAATCATATTGCATATAAAAGCAAATTTACCTAAGTTTGACTATTAGCTGCCATATCAATTGCAAAACAGATAACCCGTTTATTCGGGGTTGTTAAGAATTAACCTTTTATACTCAATATCATGAAAAAAACCATTAAACGAGTCGCAAAAGCTATGTTTTTCATAGTGATGATGCTGCATTCACAAAACGAAACCGACGCGTGCACAAGGGTTGTATACAAAGGGCCAAACAACACGGTCATCACGGCACGAAGCATGGATTTCTCAATGGAAATTCCGGCTAATTTATGGTTATTCCCAAGGGGAATGGCCCGCAACGGAAATGTCGGAGACAATGCTGTGGAATGGACTTCCCGATATGGGAGCATATCCGCGAGTTCTTGGGACATTGCCGTATCAGATGGTATCAACGAAAAAGGCCTTGTCGCCAATATGCTTTGGTTGGTAAGCTCGCAATACCCCGAATTTGAAAAAGAGGGAGATAGAAAAGGGATTGCTATTTCCCTTTGGGCACAATACGCCTTAGACAACTTTGCTACTGTAGCAGAAGCGGTAGCGCAATTCGAGCAAGAGGATTTTGTGGTGGTGACCGATTTTATCCCCGGCACAGACAAATACACCACGGTTCACCTTTCGCTGTCTGATGCATCGGGGGATAATGCAATTCTAGAATACATTGGCGGTAAATTGATCATCCACCATGATCCTTCTTATACGGTGATGACCAACGATCCGGTCTTTAATGAGCAATTGGCCATAAATGAATATTGGAAAGGTATTCCGGGCAATATCTTTTTACCCGGAACGAATCGGGCGGCAGATCGGTTTGTGCGTGCATCTTATTACATCAATGCGATTCCCCAAACAGATGATACCCGGATAGCCGTTGCCGGAGCCTTTAGCGTGATCAGGCAGTGTTCGGTACCTTATGGCATCTCTACCGAAGGATTCCCCAATCTGTCTACCACCAGGTGGAGAGCCGTAGCAGACCAGAAAAATCTGGTTTACTATTTTGAAAATGCCCTTACGCCCAATGCGATATGGGTAGACTTGAAAAACCTTGACTTTAGCGAAAAAACGGGAGAAGTAAAGAAGCTTCCATTAGACAATAACCAAACCTATGGGGGTGAAACGTCGGATAAGTTTGTTCCCGCCAAACCGTTTACTTTCCAAGGTATATGAGTTGAAAAAGGGGGTGTGAAAAAAAGTTTTTTCACACCCCCTTTCACATCTTTACAAATCAAACTTGATTCCCTGCGCCAATGGCAACTTATCTGAATAGTTGATGGTGTTGGTTTGCCTACGCATGTAGGCTTTCCAAGCATCAGAGCCAGACTCACGCCCACCCCCGGTCTCTTTTTCGCCTCCAAAAGCTCCGCCGATTTCTGCCCCAGAGGTTCCGATGTTGACATTAGCAATGCCGCAATCTGAACCCGCAGCAGACAAGAACCGCTCTGCTTCACGCATATTCACGGTCATAATCGATGAAGAAAGCCCTTGTGGAACATTGTTCTGTATCTGAATCGCTTCGTCGAGCGTCTTGTATTTCATCATATAGAGGATAGGAGCAAACGTTTCGGTTTGCACCACATCAAATCCGGGTTCCACTTCGGCGATACAGGGCTTCACATAACACCCCGAATCGTAGTCGCCTCCGGTTAATACGGCTCCTTCGACAGCAAATCGACCTCCCTCAGCTTTGCATCGTTCGATGGCGGCGGCGTAATTGCTTACCGCATCCCGATCGATCAATGGCCCTACATGGTTGTGTTCGTCCAAAGGGTTGCCGATGCGAAGCTGACCATAAGCCCTAACTAACCGCTCCTTGAATGACTCGTATACCGATTCGTGGATGATCAGCCGGCGGGTGCTAGTACATCGCTGGCCAGCGGTGCCTACAGCACCGAATACCGCCGCTGGCAACGCCACATCCAGATCGGCGTGCTGGGTGATGATGATGGCGTTATTGCCCCCGAGTTCGAGAATGGATTTGCCCAACCTTGACGCGACAGCGGCTGCCACGGATTTGCCCATGCGGGTAGAGCCTGTGGCCGATACCAAGGCGATCCGATGATCATTGGCCAATTGCTCGCCCAATGACCTTCCTCCCTGTACTAGGCAAGATATCCCTTCGGGCAACCCGTTATTGGCCAATACTTCGGCGATGATTGCCTGACACGCGACAGCCGTAATCGGTGTCTTCTCAGAAGGTTTCCATACGCACACATTCCCGCAAACCCAAGCAATGGCTGCATTCCAGCTCCACACGGCTACCGGAAAATTAAAAGCAGAAATAATCCCTACGACACCCAGTGAATGCCATTGCTCATACATGCGATGCTGGGGTCGTTCGGATTGCATGGTCAGGCCATAGAGCTGCCGGCTTAGCCCAGTGGCGAAATCGCAAATATCAATCATTTCCTGTACTTCGCCTAAGCCCTCTTGCAAACTTTTCCCCATCTCGTAAGACACCAACGTGCCCAAATCCCGCTTATGCTTGCGTAATGCCTCTCCAAACTGCCTGACGATCTCACCCCGTTGGGGGGCAGGGATCTCACGCCATTGCGCAAACGCTTCCGCAGCCCGGCCAACTACTTGATTATAAGCGTCGGTATCGGTTTCGCCCACCGAAGCGATGAGGCGTCCGTCTACGGGTGAATGACTTTCAATTAGCCCTGGTCCATCGCCCCTTCCACTGATGCTCCCCGTACTCCAAGCGGGATTGATGGTGTTTACAGATAACCTTTCGAGAATAGCAGTAATGTTTAAGTCATTCATCATTGTTAAGTATAGTAACAAGTTTCTTTGGTAATTAATTAGCGCGGATGCCTGATGACCATCCTAACCAAAGGTACATTTTTCAACGATTAATCCGTATCTTTGTGCCATATTTTAATATGGACACCGCGAGGAAGGATAAAAATATGCGAGCCAATGATTGGATTTGCATACACTTGGCCGGATTATCTACAATTGATTTGTTTGTAATAAATTGATTTTCATCAGGTTTTGTGGGTGTGTGCCAAATTGTTGAAAACTTGTGTTGATATTTTCCTCGAACAAACCCTATTTTGTTATCATCAAATGACGCGATGATATTGGGCGCGGAAGCCAAGGTATCAGTTCTTAAAATTGGGAGATAGATGGAAGACGATTTCGAATATGGGCCGGCCGAAGATCCAAAGTTTTCGGTAGCACGTTACGAAGAGATGATCCGTAACAAAGATCAGTACTTTTTTGACACACAGGCTTTTGAAGGGATTATTGACTATTACATGGATAAAAATGATCCCATTAAAGCATTACAAGTTGTAGATTATGCCGTAAGCCAGCATCCATTTGCGGCTGTTTTTTATCTCAAACAAGCCCAACTTTTTGCAGTGACCAACCAGTTTTCACGGGCGTTGGAATCGTTGGAGAAAGCTGAAACGCTGGAGCCTTCCGAAGGCGATATTTACCTCATCAAGGGGGGGATTCTGGGCAATTTGGAGCGCTATGACGAGGCATTTTACAACCTCGACAAAGCATTGTTCCTCTGTGAAAACACGGATGAGATCTATTTGCAGATCGCACTCTTGCACCAAAACAAGGGCGATTATGAAAAGGCAATCAGTTGCCTCAAATACAGCTTGGAGCAGAACATGGAGAATCAAGATGCCCTCTATGAATTGGCATTTTGCTATGATGTGTTGGACCGACAGGAAGAGAGTATCGGATTTTACAAACAATACATTGACAATGACCCCTATTCTTATGCCGGTTGGTATAACTTGGGGAATGCTTACCACAAACTAAGCCGATACGAGGAGGCGATAGACGCTTACGACTATGCCATCCTGATCAAGGATAACTTCGCTTCTGCTTATTTTAATAAAGGAAATGCGTTGGTCAACCTCGATAAATTCAGTGAGGCCATCGAAGTGTATAAGCAAACATTTGAGTACGAACCCCCCGGAGCCGAAACATATTGTGCCATCGGGGAGTGCTACGAGAAGCTGGAGCAGATGGATGAAGCCCGCTCGTATTATAAAAAGGCCGTAAAAATCGATGCAAACCTCGCCGATGCCTGGTTTGGGATAGGTGTTACGCTGGACTATGAAGAGCGGTATTTCGAATCACTCCACTTTTACAAGAAGGCCCTGGATCTTGAGCAGGACAATCCTGACTACTGGTTCGCCATAGCAGATGCCCGCTATAAGTTGAAGCAACTCGGCGAGGCAGAAGCCGCTTATGAGAAGGTCGTGGAACTCAATCCCGTCGACCTGGAAGCGTGGCTCGACTATTCGTCCATACTGTACGAGCAGCACAAGCTGCCCCAAGCCATAGAAACCATTGCCGACGCCATCAAAAATAACCCTGATGCCGCAGAATTGTATTATCGTATGGTGGCCTACCTCATCGCCGACGGCAAGTATAATGAGGCGTTGAATTATTTGGAACTGGGCCTTGGTTCGGACGCGCAAAAACATGGCGTGCTTTTTGAATACCTGCCACAGTTGCGCGACAACAAAGCCATCGCTGACATCATCAGGAAGTACCTGTCGTAAACTGGGGGTTACTTAGCTTTTCGAGTTCGACGGCGCTTAAAACAGTACGTATCTATGAATTTCACCTTAAACAATGTTCCTTTTCGCACCCAAAAGCCGCGACAAAGCGGGTTGACGATGGTTATGGATAAGGGGTTGAGTGTACGCCAAGCCGAAGATTTTATGGCTGTTGGCGCCCCCGCCACAGACTTGGTAAAACTGGGTTGGACAACGGCTTACATTATTCCCCAATTGGATGAAAAATTGGCGGTGTATCGCGATGCAGGCATACAACCATACTTTGGAGGCACACTATTTGAGGCTTTTGTGGCCCGCAACCAATTCGACGATTTCTTGCGCGTGATCGAAAAATACAGATTACAGTATGCGGAGGTATCCGATGGCTCGATATCCATGCCACATGACGAAAAATGCCGGTATATCGAAAAGATTTCCCAATATACAACGGTCATCTCCGAAGTCGGTTCGAAAGATAGCACCAAGATTATGGCTCCCTATATCTGGATTTCGTTAATGAAGGCAGAGCTGGAGGCCGGTTCCTGGAAGCTTATTGCTGAATCGCGGGAAAGCGGCAACGTGGGGCTCTACCGCGATTCGGGCGAGGTCAGGCAAGGCCTTGTCGACGAAATACTCAGCGAAATCCCCAATGAAAAGATTATTTGGGAGGCTCCGCTCAAATCACAGCAAGTATATTTCATCCAATTGCTGGGTACCAATGTCAATTTAGGCAACATCAACCCGAATGAAATCATTGCATTGGAAACGACACGTTTGGGACTGCGGGGTGACACCTTTCATGATTTTATTTGATAGTTTTGTAGCCACGTTACTGCAAAACACCAGGTATGAAGGCTACATTCGGTTTAATAGGGTTCCCGCTTACACATTCGTTCTCCAAGAAGTACTACGATGCCAAATTTGAGCGGCAGCAGATTGCCGATGTGGGCTATGACCTATATCCCATTACCGAAATAGAAGCCTTCCCTCAATTGATAGCTGAAAACCCTTCATTAAAGGGGGTTAATGTGACCATCCCTTATAAAATCGCCGTGATGGATTATCTCCAAGGACTGTCGCCGGAGGCGGAAGCCATTGGGGCAGTTAATTGCATCCGGATCGAGCGAACAGGCAAGCAAGAGCCGGTATTGACGGGGTATAACACAGATGTATATGGCTTTGAAGCATCGTTGAAGCCCCTGTTACGCCCTTGGCATACTCAAGCGCTTGTGTTGGGCAACGGCGGAGCAGCCAAAGCGGTGATCTACGCCCTTAAACGATTGAGTATAGCGATTTCCATCGTATCCCGTACGCCACAGTCGGGGCAATATGCCTATGAACGATTGGACGCAGCCGCAATGGAAACCCATACGTTAATCATCAATACCACGCCTTTGGGCACCTATCCCGCCGTGGAAAGCTATCCCGATATTCCATACCAGTATATCGGCGATAGGCACCTGCTGTACGATTTGGTCTATAACCCTGCTGAAACCACTTTCCTAAAAAAGGGAAAGGAACACGGGGCCACCATAAAAAATGGCCTTGAAATGCTGGAATTGCAGGCTGAGCGGAATTGGGAAATCTGGAACGGGCAGGTTTAACTTGACGGAGGAACATAATGAAACGCCAGATCATTGCACCATTTATCCTCACGATCGCTTTCGTTTGTCTGTTTGCTGCCTGTTCGCGGGATTATTCCCCCAAGCCACGGGGCTACTTCCGCATCGAATTGCCGGAGAAGACCTACCAGCGGTTCTCGGCTGACTGCCCATATACATTTGATATACCAAGTTATGCGGAGATGGATGCCGATCGCTCACGCGATGCGCAGCCCTGCTGGATGGATGTGCACTTTCCGCAGTTCAATGCCCGGATTCACCTAAGCTATATGCCTATCCATAATCAAGAACGATTCAATGAATTGGTGGAAGATGCCCGTACCTTTGCGTTCAACCATACGGTTAGGGCAACTGCGATCGACCAGAAACGAATCAGTCACCCAGAAGCCCATGTATATGGGCTGAAATATGAAATCAAGGGCAACGTTGCGTCGGGGATACAGTTTTTTGTCACCGATAGCACCAAGCACTACCTACGGGGAGCCTTGTATTTCCACGAAAGACCCCGCCTCGATTCCATTCAACCTGTGCTTGATTTCATCAAAGCCGATATTGATACGCTGATCAGCTCCCTTCGGTGGAAATAGGTATCATCCGCGTTCCAACAAAAACCGCTACCTTTGCCCTTATGACCCACATCAAATCGTTCGTGTGCAATCCCTACCAGGAAAACACCTACATCCTGTATGATGATACCGGGGCAGCGGCTATCATCGACCCCGGCATGTACGGACCGCATGAAGAAAAGGAAGTCTCCGCATTCATCGATGCCGAGGGCCTCAAACCGGAACTGCTGCTCAACACCCATTGCCATATCGACCATGTGCTTGGTAACCGGTATGTATACGATACCTACGGCCTGTTGCCCCAATTCCATGAAGGCGAACTTCCCCTGCTTGTGGAGGTGCAAAATTATGCTCCCCAAATGGGTCTCCGCTATGAGGTGTCGCCCATCGCCGAGACCTTTCTGCCTGCCGCTGGCACGGTGACGTTTGGTGAAAGCACCCTATCCCTGATATTTGCACCCGGACATTCACCGGCTCATCTGTGCTTTTATAGCGTCGAAGATAGCTTTCTTATTGGGGGAGATGTACTCTTCAGGAATAGCATCGGTCGGACGGATTTGCCCGGAGGCAACCACCAACAACTGCTGCACAGCATTACGCATCAGCTATATGTCCTTCCTGACGATACGACGGTCTATCCCGGTCATGGGCCGGAAACAACCATTGGATATGAAAAAAGAACCAATCCGTTTATAAGGGGATAGCCCATGAACATCGCACTGTATTTCGCCAAACGTTACCTCTTTTCCAAAAAAACGATCAACGCCGTCAATATCATTTCTGGTATCAGCGTGGTCGGCGTATTGGTGAGCAGTGCTTCGTTGATTGTGATCCTGTCCTTTTACAATGGCATGGAAAAACTCATCTTTTCCATGTATAGCACGTTTGCCCCCGAGCTGCGCATTGAACCGCAGGAGGGCAAGGGTTTCGCAATGAACGACAGCTTGTTTGGTGCTATCAAGCAGCATCCCCACATTCGGGAATACCACGAGATCCTCCAGGAGCGGGTGCTGCTCCGTTATGACGGTGGGCAATATATCGCTACGATCAAAGGTGTAAACCCTGATTTAGCTGAAGCCGAATCGATGGATGCATTGCTCCATGATGGGTATTTCTTACTGGAGCAAGGCGATGAGAACTATGCCATATTGGGGGCGCGTGTACAGGGGATGCTGGGCATTTCCTTGCGCGACGAGTCGCGCCGGATAGAGGTATTTTCTCCCCGAAAAGGGGTGACGAGCAGCTTAAATCCAGCAGAGGAATTCAACATGCGTACGATACGACCTGCCGGTGTATTGCAATACCAACAGGAATTTGACGACCTGCTTATTGTGCCCATGAATTTTGCCCGAGAGGTGCTGGGGGAGTTTGAACAAGTGTCCGCTATCGAGATCAATCTCGTTGCTGGCGCGAGCGTAACGGCGATGCAACAGCAACTGTCATCGTTGCTGGGAGAGGCTTATGTGGTCAAAAACCGGGAGCAACAAAACCCCACGCTCTATAAAATCGTGCGTACGGAGAAATGGGCGGTGTTTATCATCATTGCTTTTACCGGCATCATTGCCCTTTTCAACATTGTCGGATCATTGACGATGCTTGTCATCGACAAAAAGAAAGATATCGCTGTGCTGTCTGGCTTGGGAGCAAACAATACGCTTATTCGTCGTATATTTTTCTACGAAGGGCTGTTGATTTCGTTGATTGGGTGCGTGGTGGGCTTGGTTTTGGGATTGCTCTTTTGCCTATCACAGCAGTATTTCGGATGGATTCCCTTGGGCGACGGACAAAACATGGTGACGGACGTTTATCCCGTGGATATCCGAATGGTCGATTTTTTGTTGGTATTTGTAACGGTTTTCTTGGTTTCTGCGGTGATTTCCTATGTGTCGTCCCGCCTTAGTATCCGGCAGAATATTCGACTATCCTAACACCGGTTGGGCGTCAAAATCTACCGGCTATTATCCCTGCTCCTACTCTTATTTCCTTCCGAGATTTGGCGGATAAGGTTTCCCCATGCAAACGGGCTCAGTAGTGGGTTGGCCATCCGTTGGTTTACCGCTCGATTGGTCAAGCCGATATGGTTTTGCGTGGCACTGAAACTCTGTATCTCTTCGGCACTCCGAGGGGTCACGCGTGCGAGAGCCGCTAGTGATTCGGGAGAAATATTTTTCTTAGCCACGATAATATCGTCATCTGCAATTTCGAGTGACATGAATGCCATGTTAAATTCATCGATACTTGCCCAAGGATAAGGGGTCACCATAGGGAGTTCCGTGATCTGGGCTGTCATATCAATCATGGCCGTGTATTTGTCTCCCTGTACCCTAGGGATGACGATACGGGCGGAATGGTAACCAACAGAAGTGAACGCAATGGTATCCCCTTCGTGTGCGACAAAGGAAAAATACCCTTGGTGGTTTGAAGCAAATGTTTGGTCGTTGAAAGAAAGGTTTCGGATAGTCACATACGGCACCACCACATTGGTGTCGGCATTGTGGATAACCCCGCTAAATTGTACCAGTTTTCGCTGCTGGGCGATGGCTGGCACCGCTGCGCTAACGACAAACAAACTGATCAATATGTAACGGATTACCCTGCTATTCATATTCAACAAAACTACGTATTCTCGAGCACACACCCCCGTTAAATAATGTTAAATCCCCTAAAACGGCATTATCCGTTTATCCGGGGAGTTGGCATGGTGGCATTGGGATCGTCCATATCGGTAATGTTGATGGCTTCCACGGAGGTGATTTCAGGAACGGCCTTCTTGATGGCCTGTTCCAACCCTGCCTTGAATGTCATGATGCTCATCGCGCAAGACGCACAAGAACCCAAAAGCTTTAACTTCACCACATTATCCGACGTAATGTCTTCGATGCTCACATTGCCCCCGTCCGTTTCGAGATACGGTCGGATGGAGTCCAGCGCCTGTTCTACTCTTTCCCGTAAAGTCATAACCTTCCTATTGATTATCAAAGCGGTAAAGATACGGATATTTTTTTAACATCATCGACTTTCTGCGATGCAATGACCACCTATTGACCTACCATAAACAATGCATTACTCATGATCAGCTTGCCTTGGTTCCAAAAACCACGAAACATCGGGTTGTCCACCAGGTAAATGACTTGGCCCCTGCCCTTATGTTCCACACCAAACACCAACGATTCTTTCAACGATTCCTTCGCCTTGGCACCCACAAAACCCGTACGGTGGTATGTTTCATCGGGGATGATGCCCACATTGATGCCGTTCTTGAGGTATGCATAACGCTGCCCACTGTTTTTAAGTGTATAATATTTTCCTGCTGTGCCATATCCCAGTGGGTAGGTATCATCGATTTTCACTTCAAATACCGCCCCAGAAACCGCGTTGGAAATCCTCGACCGTTCGCGTGTTTGATAGGCGGTGACACGATCGACGGCAGCATCCTTCTCCCGTTTTTTTTCGGCTTCTTTGCGTTCTTCGTCGGTCAGGAACGCTGACAATCCATATCCCTCTTTTCCTGAGAAATAACCAACAGCCCCTTCGATCGCAATCAATTTTCCGCCCGCCGATATCCAGTCACTCAGTTTGCGCAGCCCGGCCTCACCCAATGACCCATAGTTGCCCGAAGGGAAGACAATGGTATTATACGTGCTGAGGTCAGCCGAAGCGAACTGTTGCAATTCCAACACGGTAAGCGGGTAGTCCAACTCCTGTTCAAAGAAATGCCAGATCTCACCGAAACCAAGCGAAGAAACACTAGGCCCTCCAACCAAGGCTACTTTCGGCGCTTGAATGGCCCGCACATCTCCCGAACCAAAATCCTTTCCGGTGTCTACGTATCCTGTTGATGAGGTTTCCAAGCGTATCTGATGTGCATTGGCGGTCTGCACCACCACCTCATTAAAGCGGTCATTTCGCTCGTTGCCTGCCCTTCCAATGATCAGTGACCCTGCTGGGTAGGTTTTTCCGCCAAGCGAAAACGCCCGCTCGGCATAGCGTATCCGTATCCCTTCATTGAGCAGCGCGGCCGCAAAGCGGGCATGATCTACCGATGTCCATGGTGCGATATAAGCCAATGGTTTACCCGCCACTTGGTTTTCCTCAAAGCGTGTATCACTTGTCGAAGCCGATACATCCAAGCGGCTTTCCAATGCATAAGCTTGCAGCCCGTAGGCATACGGTAGTGCCCAGCTGGTGATGTCGTACGTGACGCTATCGGAAAGCGAAGGGTTTGGCTCAAAAAGCGTTTGCGTCAAAATGGATTTGGGTTGGTGGGCACTGATGACCAAATCGTCTTTATCTAAGGTAAACGAAGCGGCCTTTCCCGTAAAATAATCAAATCCTTTCAGTCCTGGCCCACCGTTGGCGTGGCCATAACGAATACCATTCCGGTCAAGCAGCTGTTTCAAGGCATTTAGCCGCTCCGGACTGTTTCCCGGCTTGATGACATACGCCCGATATTTTCCTTTGGGGTTAGATTGGTTGTCGTTAAAATACCGAGCAAATTCATCCACCAGTTTCTCGGCATTTTTTGAAACCGTTTCGATGGTTGCCAGCCCCGACGTATGGTGATGCAAAATCCGCTCAGTTAGCGTGAGGGTATCCCCCAGTGCGGTCAATACACCCAAACCGGCACGACCAGAACCGCCTTGTTCATAAGTCATCCCTACGGCTCCGTTAAACATCGGCCAACTGTCGCCATAACTAGGATAAAAAAGGTCAAACACCTCACGGGTGAAGTATAACCAAGCGTTTTCATCAAAGTACCGGGCATTGTTTCGCCCCACTGTTTCTTGAAATTCCCGCTGGAACTCGGAAACAAATTCGTGTACGGGTTCTGCTGCGGGAGCAAAATAATAAGGTGCGTTGATACCCTGTTCATGGAAATCGACATGCACCTGAGGGAGCCATTGGTTGTATAGTTTTATCCGCTCTTGCGATTCTTTTTGTACTTGCCACGCCCAGTCACGGTTTAGGTCAAAAAGATAGTGGTTTGGCCGGCCTCCTGGCCACGGTTCGGCGTGTTCGGTAGATTGGGGATCAGGTTGTAGCCGTTTGTTCCCCTTTTGATTATACCAATTGACGTAGCGCTCCTGGCCATCGGGATTGAGGCAGGGGTCGATAACGACCACCGTATTGGCCAGCCATTGTTTGCTTTCAGTGTTGGCGGGGTCGATTAACGCCCATAGGGTTTTCATTGCCGTTTCAGAAGCGACCGCTTCATTACCGTGCACATTATAGCTAAGCCAGATGATGGGGGTTTTTCCCTCCGGATTGCCGGCTTCTATGCCTGCGCGCTTTAGGTTATCTGTTCGAATCTGTTCGAGGTTAGCGATGTTGGCGGATGATGATACGAACGCCGCGACCAAGGGGCGCCATTCGTAAGAAGTGCCGTAGTTTGTTAACTGCACAAGATCGCTTGTAGCGGCCACGTGTTCAAAGTATGCGACTACCCGATGATGCGGGGTGAATCGCTCACCGATCTCATACCCCAGAAACGCTGCTGGCGATTGTGTTTGGGCAACAGCCGTCAATCCACTGATAACTCCTAAGGCCACGAATATGCTATGGCGGAACAAATTGTATAGTCTTTGCTTCATCATCGGTTTAATATGTGCAAGCAAAGTAACTAAATAAACCAACCAAATGCAGGCTGTAACCAAAAAATTATGTGATGGTCGCCATGTTGCATCTGTTAAACTCTGTTAAACTGTTTGCCCATGCAGCATATTCAGCCTATATTGCCCCATAAAAATTTAATTGACAGGTATTTTAAATTCACTTATCTTTGCAGAATGTTTAAAAACAGGCGTATAGTGGCATGGGTTGCCATGGTGTGTTTGGTTGTGATGGCCGCTGGATGCAAAAGCAAATTCGAAAAATTGCGTGCTAGCAATAATATTGCCCAAAAGTACCAAGAGGCCATGAAGTATTACAACAACAAGAAATACAGCAAGGCCCTCATCTTATTTGAAGATTTGATACAGCGGTACCGGGGTCAGGCCGAGGCAGAAGACCTGTACTATTATACGGCTTACACCAACTATAACCTGCGCGATTATACTTCGGCGCGGTTTCACTTCAAGCAATTTACCGATACGTACCCGAATAGTGCGCGCACGGAAGAGTGCCGCTACATGGGGGCATATTGCTATTACCTGGAATCCCCTAAGTCAGCATTGGATCAAGAATATACGTATCGCGCGATAGAGGCACTGCAGCTATTCATCAATCTGTATCCCAACAGTGAGCGAGCTGAACAAGCAGGGGATCTTATCCAAAACCTGCGCGATAAACTGGAAGCGAAGGCATTTCATAACGCCAAGCTCTATTTGGACATGGGGCTTCAAGATGACTACCGGGCCGCGGTAATCGCTTTTGACAATGTATTGCGGGATTTTCCAGACACCAAATATGCAGAAGAAATGGAGTTCCTGAGTATCAAGGCCCAATACCTTTATGCGAATGAAAGCTCCCTTAGAAGGCAGGAAGAACGCTTTGGGGAAGTTATTGATCTCTATGATAGCTTCGTTTCCGCATACCCAGAAAGCAAGTTCCGGAAAGAGGCCGATGGGCTTAAGGAAGATGCTGAAAAGGGAATCGTGTTGGCCAAGCGGCGTATGGAGCAATATGCCAGTGCATTGGCTCAAAACGAAACAAGCACTGAAGAAACGAATAGTGTACCACAGAATTAATATTGCAATAGAAAAAATATGAGCACTCAAGTAAGTAAATCAGTCGTTCCTAATACTACCATTACACGTGATCTTCGGGATCTTGACAAAAAGACAGATAACCTCTATGAGTCTATTGTCGTGATCAGCAAACGCGCCAACCAGATCGCAGTAGATGTAAAGGAAGAGTTGAACGCTAAATTGGCCGAATTTGCCACAACCAGTGATAATTTGGAGGAGGTTTTTGAGAATCGCGAACAGATCGAGATCTCTAAGCACTATGAGCGGATGCCCAAACCTACCCTGGTTGCCATCGATGAATTCCTGAACGACAAAGTCTACTTCAGAAATCCTTCAAAAGAAAAGGACGACGAATAGTTCCTGCTCTTACCCACCCAGAAAATGGCTGTTCGGGGGAAGCATATCCTATTAGGTATATGCGGTAGTATCGCCGCATACAAGGCCGCGGTGTTGACGCGGCTGTTGGTAAAGGCCGGGGCAACCGTACAGGTAGTGATGACCCCGGATGCTACGCATTTCATCACACCCCTCACGCTCTCCACGCTCTCTGGCAATCCCGTACTGGTCGATTATTTTGATGCAAATACGGGCGAGTGGAACAATCATGTACACTTGGCCTTGGCGGCTGATGCCATCCTCATCGCACCTGCAAGTGCCAATACCTTGGCGAAATTTGCCAATGGCCTCTGCGATAATTTGCTGTGTGCCACATATCTTTCCGCTAAATGTCCTGTTTTCGTTGCCCCGGCAATGGATTTGGACATGTGGGCCCATGGCTCCACACAAGCCAATATCAAGCGCCTCCAATCGTTTGGCAATCAGGTTATTCCCCCCGGTAACGGGGAGCTGGCAAGTGGACTAAGCGGAGAAGGGCGGCTCGCCGAGTCCGAAGAAATCCTGTCGTTCTTGGAATCCTATTTTACCGATGCGTTGCCCTTAGCGGGGCGGAAAGCGTTGGTTACCGCTGGGCCTACCTATGAGGCCATTGACCCCGTGAGGTTCATTGGCAACCACTCCAGCGGCAAGATGGGGTATGCACTGGCTGCGCAGTTGCTCCAGTTGGGAGCTGAAGTGACCTTGGTGAGCGGGCCGACAAGTCTGCCGATTCCATCGGGGGCAACCCACGTATCCGTGACGTCGGCTGCTGATATGCTCCAAGCCTGTCTCGCGTATTTTCCACAGGTGGATCTGGCCGTGATGAGTGCGGCGGTGGCCGATTATACCCCGAAAGTGGTGGCCGACAAAAAAATCAAGAAACAAGCGGAAGACTTCCATATCGAGTTGGTCAAGACGACCGATATCCTAGCCGAATTAGGCAAACAGAAGCGTTCCGGGCAAATCCTTGTCGGCTTTGCGCTCGAAACCCATGACGAGCAGGCCAACGCTATCGCCAAGCTACGCAAGAAAAACCTGGACTTCATCGTGCTCAATTCCATGCGTGATGCTGGTGCAGGCTTTGCCGGTGACGACAACAAGGTTACCATCATCAATGCCGATGGTCAGATCGAAGCATTTGATCTGAAACCTAAGGCCGCCGTAGCCAAAGACATCTGCTCCCGCATCGTGTCATTGATGGCATAAGGATAGGTTTTTTCTCCGCCAGAAACGGCGTTTCGCAATCTTTCCTATTCGACGTTCGATAATCCTTCTCACGAACCTACTTCTTGATTCAAAAAATCCATATCTTTAAGCGATAGTTAACGCCAATGATAAGCTTATGCCTGATAACCATGCACTCCAACGGCAGAAGTCGATTTTCCTGGGAGGAATGTCGGGTAGACGGCCGAATATACCCTTCCATGCGGCTGAACTCCGAGATGCTGCCAAAAAGCACATGACGGCCCGTGCTTGGGCGTATGTCGACGGTGGTGCGGGCAATGAGCAAAGCATTGGTTCCAATGCCATTGCGTTTGCTAACATCCACATCCTGCCACGGATGATGCAAAACAATGCCGCTGCGGATTTCTCTTCATCATTATTAGGGATGGACTTGACATATCCGCTGTTACTGGCGCCGATCGGTGTATTGGATTTAATAAGCCCCGAAGCCGACCGGGTGGTCGCACGGGCGTGCCGGAGTGTCGGTGTGCCGTTTGTGTTTTCAAACCAAGCTGGCACCCCGATGGAGGTATGCGCACGAGATATGGGTGATGCCCCGAGGTGGTTCCAATTGTATTGGAGTAAATCAGATGAACTGGTGCTTTCGTTCGTCCGCCGGGCCGAAGCCAGCGGATGCAAGGCCATTGTACTCACGGTAGATACGACGTTGTTGGGTTGGCGCAACCGCGACTTGGCCTTGGCATACTTGCCTTTTCTGCGTGGTATGGGCATTGCCCAATATACGTCGGATGACGTATTTCAACGGCTCTTGCATAGTGGCGAGGGCGGTGCGATTGCAGGAGCACCCAAACCCAAGGTGACACTTGAAACGGTTGCCAACCTGTTGAAGCTGAAGGCCAATTATCCGGGCGGGTTCCTCAAAAACCTTTTTCGCCGGGAACCGTTGGAGGCCGTTCGCTTATTCATTAATATTTATTCCAATCCGGCGTTGAGCTGGGAACAGGTGGTCTGGCTGCGGCAGCAAACCAAGCTGCCCATCCTGATCAAAGGGATATTGCGTGCCGATGACGCACGCAAGGCCGTGGATGCGGGAGCTGATGGGATCATTGTGTCCAACCATGGTGGGAGGCAGGTTGATGGCAGTATCCCCTCATTGGATGCCCTGGCTACTATCAGGAAAGCATTGCCTCGCCCCTATCCATTATTGGTCGATAGCGGCATCCGTAGCGGCAGCGATTTGTTCAAAGCCTTGGCATTGGGTGCCGATGCAGCACTATTGGGCAGGCCCTACGCCTACGGACTCGCCATCAATGGACAGAAGGGAGTGGAAGACGTCATATTAAACGTGTTAAATGACTTTGAATTAACGGCGCAATTGGCGGGCTGCCGTAATCTGGCGGAGATCAATGCAGAGATGGTATCAGGGCAACGGATCGGTTAAAAGGCGCAGGTAGGCTGCCCTAGGAATCAGGCGGGCGCCTAACGACGCCAAGTGATCCGTGTGCACCTGGCAATCGATGAGGCGGTACGTCTGGGATTGGCAGAGTGCAATAAGCGCCATTTTAGAGGCATTGGCCATGTGGCTGAACATGCTTTCTCCGCAAAAGACCTGCCCACAAGCCACCCCGTATAGACCGCCGACCAGTTTGCCTTCATGCCATGTTTCTACCGAATGGGCCTGCCCTAGCTGATGGAGGGCGTTATAGGCTGCTTGCATATCGCGAGTGATCCACGTGCCATCCTGTCCATGGCGTGGCGAAGCCGCACAAGCCGCGATCACATCGGCAAACGCGTTATCGAATGTTATATCGAATTTGCCCGAGCGAATGACTTGCCGCATGCTTTTGCTAATCCTCAGTTCTTCGGGGAAAAGCACGAAGCGCTCGTGTGGCGAATACCATAAAATCGGGGAATCGTCGTCATACCAAGGGAATATGCCATTGCGGTAGGCTTCGATAAGCCGCTCGGGCGTTAAGTCGCCGCCGATAGCCAATAGGCCATCCGGTTCGGCAAATGCCGGGTTTGGAAAGCCGATCGCATCGTCATCCAGTTGGAAGATCATGCCGGGTTATTCGGGCTGCCGGGGTTCCTTGCTGATTTCATCAAAAAGCTTGTCCATGTGCGCCACGTATTCATTGGTGTCGTCCAGGAAGAACTCAAGTTGGGGCACGATGCGCGCTTGGTTTTTGATGCGGGCACCGAGTTTATAGCGGATTTCACCGGAATGTGACTTGATGCTGTTGATATCGGTCTGGGCATTCTTTGTGTTAAGAAAGCTCAGATATACACGGGCAATGGCGAGGTCGGGGGTTACCCGTACACGGGTTACGGTTATGAATGCGCCCGGCGCCCATGCATTACCCTCGCGTTGAAAAAGCTCTCCTAAATCTTGCTGTATGACTCCGGCAAACCGCTGCTGCCTTTTGCTTTCTGTACTCATGGTTGGGCGTTTTTTAATGAATAACTTATTGGGTCGGGCCGTCACGCGATGCGCAAAACGACAAGAAAAAGGATCGAGCCCGTATATACGACAAAGGTAAGGATTTTTTCAACCAACGAGAAGTATGCCGCTTTCCGGACGATCATCAGGCAACAATATACGGAGCCTCAAAAACATAAAGTAAAAAATAATTGTATAATAAAAAACAAATGCTGATATTTGCAAACTCTTTGCGAAAAAGGCATTTAAATACATAAAAACAGCATACGACCATGTCAAGAGTTTGTGATTTAACAGGAAAAGCGGCGATGAACGGATATAACGTTTCGAATTCGAATGCGAAAACCAAACGTAAATTCTATCCGAACTTGCAAACCAAGCGGTTTTTCATTCCGGAAGAAAATCGTTGGATTACCCTAAAAGTATCCACGTCAGCGATAAAAACGATCAATAAGAACGGTATTACCGCTGTCATCAACAAATTTATTAAAAAAGGATACGTTTAATCGGAGCGTGCAGAAAGCACGGTTCATGTTGGATTCTACCCGTCCGGTTTCGGCGGAATATAATACATAAACAATGGCTAAAAAAGGAAACAGGGTACAGGTTATTTTGGAATGTACCGAGCACAAAGAAAGTGGTCTTCCGGGAATGTCTCGTTACATTACCACCAAAAACAAGAAGAACACCACAGAGCGGTTGGAGTTGAAGAAATTCAACCCTGTGTTGAGGCGTGTGACCGTTCACAAAGAGATTAAGTAAACCAGCAATTGCTTTGCGGAAAGCAACTGCACAATAGTTAAAAAGAAATGGCAAAGAAAGCAGTAGCATCATTAAAAACGGGTAAAGGTAAAGATTACACCAAAGTAATCACCGCCGTGAGGTCTCCGAAGACCGGTGCATATACCTTTAAGGAATTGATTGCGCACAACGACCACATCAAAGATGCCGTAGAGGCGGCCAAAGAAGCCGTTGCGGAGTCGACTGCGCAATAGTTTTTTGTACAATGATATGGTAAAAGCCGTTTCGGAAGTCAACCGGAAGGGCTTTTTTATTATAGTTGATTTTAGTCGTAATAGCTATGGGATTGTTTGATTTTTTCAAGAAGAAACAAGACACGCCTGAGGCGCAGGAAGCACTAGACAAAGGGCTGGAGAAAACCAAAGAAGGGTTTTTCTCCAAGATTACCAAAGCCGTGGTCGGTAAGTCTACCGTAGACGATGAGGTGCTTGATAACCTGGAGGAGATATTGGTCACGTCGGACGTGGGTGTAAGCACGACCCTCAAAATCATCGAGCGAATCGAGGCGCGTGTGGCCCGCGACAAGTATGTGAATACCGCTGAGCTCAACACCATCTTGCGCGAGGAGATACAGGCGTTGCTTGCCGAAAACAATAGCTCGGACTTTGAGCAATTTGAATACGGTGAGCATAAGCCTTACGTGATCATGGTCGTGGGTGTCAATGGCGTAGGCAAGACCACCACGATTGGCAAACTCGCGCACCAGCTTAAGGAAGCCGGTAATCAGGTTGTCCTCGGGGCGGCAGATACCTTCCGGGCGGCGGCGGTGGATCAAATCAAACTCTGGGGCGAACGTGTAGGCGTGCGTGTCGTAGCGCAAGCCATGGGATCTGACCCAGCATCCGTAGCGTATGATACGGTAAAATCTGCGGTGTCCAACGGTGATGATGTAGCCATCATCGATACGGCTGGGAGACTGCACAATAAAGTAGCCCTGATGAATGAGCTCGGTAAAATCAAAAATGTGATGCAGAAAGTCGTTCCTGATGCTCCACATGAGATTCTGCTAGTGCTTGATGCCTCTACCGGCCAAAATGCCATCGAACAGTGCAAGCAATTTACGCAGGCTACGGATGTCAATGCATTGGCATTGACCAAACTCGACGGAACCGCAAAGGGTGGCGTAGCCATCGGGATTTCTGACCAGTTCAAAATACCGGTAAAATACATCGGCGTGGGCGAAAAGATTGGTGATCTCCAACTATTCAATAAAAAGGAATTTGTAGACTCGCTGTTTAAATAATAGACGGGTAAGGCGCGATGAAAACGAAGCAAACAACACCGACCCCTGCTGTGCAGAAGCCACGAGTAAACGTAGTGACCTTGGGCTGCTCGAAGAATATCCATGACAGTGAGGTGCTGATGGGCCAATTGCGCGGCAATGACATGCAAGTGGTCCACGAAGCGGCCAATGTGCGTGAAGACGATATCGTGGTCATTAATACCTGTGGTTTTATAGATAACGCTAAGCAGGAATCCATCGATACCATCTTGCAGTACAGTGCGCTTAAGGATGAGGGGCGTGTGGGCAAAGTGATCGTTACAGGCTGCCTTTCCGAACGCTATAAACCTGAATTGCAATCGGAAATACCGAATGTCGATGCCTATTTCGGTACCAACGACCTGCGGGACCTACTGGGTACCATCGGTGCCGACTATAAATATGAGCTCTTGGGAGAGCGTATGCTCACGACCCCGACGCATTTTGCCTATTTCAAGATTGCCGAAGGGTGTAACCGGCCTTGCTCATTTTGCGCCATCCCGTTGATGCGGGGCAAACACGTATCCAAACCCATGGATGATTTGGTGCGGGAGGCCAAGCACCTGGCTACCAATGGCACGAAAGAATTGATTTTAATTGCACAGGATCTCACCTACTACGGCCTTGACGTATACGGCAAGCGTAACCTGGCCGATTTGCTCCGCAGGCTATCGGATGTGGAAGGTATCGAATGGATCCGGCTGCAGTATGCGTATCCATCGGGCTTCCCCATGGATATCCTGGATGTAATGGCCGAGCGCAGCAATATCTGCAATTACCTGGATATGCCGCTGCAACACATCAGTGATAACATGTTGAAATCCATGCGCAGGGGTATCACCAAGCAAAAAACCATTGACTTGGTGAATGCCATCCGCGACCGAGTGCCCGACATTGCGCTGCGCACCACGCTGATTTGCGGATACCCCGGCGAAACCGAGCAGGATTTTGAAGAGATGCAACAATGGGTGGCCGATACCCGTTTTGACCGCTTAGGATGCTTCACCTATTCACACGAGGAGAAAACACATGCCCATAGTTTGGTAGATGATGTTTCCGAGGAAGAAAAAGCCTCACGGGTAGAACAAATCATGGACATCCAACAGGGCATTTCATACGAGATTAACCAAACGAAGGTAGGAAAAACGTACAAGGTGTTGGTAGATAAAATGGAAGGCGAATACTTCGTGGGTCGTACCGAGTATGATTCACCCGAAGTAGATAACGAGGTGTTGATACCGGCAGCCGATCATTACTTGACCCCCGGTCGTTTTGTGCAGGTGACGGTTGACAAGGCGGAAGATTTCGATTTGTATGGAACGATTGTCAAATAATCGTTATCTATCGTTGCTTTTGCCACTAACCACTATTTTTGTTTACGATGAAGGCGACCTATATAGATTACCGGGACACAAACGCATTTTCAAAAACGTTGTTGGCCTATTTAGACAACGACCCCCAGCTTGCCCCATTTGCAGGCAATAGGCCGACCAACGAAGGGTTTGCCAAACAACTGGCGACTAAGGCTGGAAAAACCGACCGGAATGTTTTAGTACAAAGCCTGCGGCACCAATATGGTGCATTGCTGGAGCAAGAGCCTGCGGTCGCAGCCAATATCACCGCCTTATTGGACGAGCATACGTTCACGGTGACGACAGGCCATCAACTCAATATCTTTACCGGCCCTTTATATTTTATTTTCAAGATCGTCACCACGATCCGGCTTTGTCAGGATCTTAAAGCATCATTTCCTGAATATGACTTTGTGCCGGTGTATTGGATGGCTACGGAGGATCACGACTTTGCTGAGATCAACTACACAAAGCTGCATGGTAAGAAAATCGCTTGGGAGACTGCAGCGCAGGGCGCTACGGGAAGGATGAGTACAGCGAGCATGGTGGAAGCCGTGCGGCGGTACCAAAGTTTCCTGGGGCTTTCGGATAATTCCGCCAAACTGGCCCAATTGATCGAAGAAGCGTACCTCCGACATAACAACCTTGCGGCCGCTACCCGGTACCTGGTCAATGGATTGTTCGGGCAATACGGCCTCGTGATTGTCGATGCGGACGGCGCGTCGCTTAAGCGAAGCTTTGCACCACTAATCGAGCAGGATATTATCGGTGAACATAGCCACAAAGCGATTGAAAACACCTCGAGCGCACTCAAAGAAGCTGGTTTTTCGACCCAGGTGCATGCTCGGGAGATCAACTTTTTCTATTTGACCGATGCATTCCGGGAGCGCATCGTGAAGCATGACGATGGGCGATATGAGGTGCTCCACCAAGAGATTTATTTTACCGAAGAAGAATTGCGAGCGGAGATACAGCGCCATCCCGAAAGGTTCAGCCCCAATGTGGTGATGCGACCCTTGTACCAAGAAGTGATTTTGCCAAACCTTGCCTATATCGGGGGTGGAGCCGAAATAGTATATTGGCTGCAACTCAAGCACAGTTTTCAGCATTATGGCGTAGACTTCCCCATCTTGGTGCCGCGCAATTCAGCGATGGTGACGGATGACAACATGGCCGTGAAGGTGCTACGCCTAGATCTGACGTTTAGGAGTATTTTTAAGACTGAAGAAGAGCTGAAGAAAGAATATGTTCGCCGCCATACCAAGCATCGGCTCAACCTCAATGATGAATGGATGGAATTGAATGCCATCTTTGGTAAGATCCGATTGCGTGCACATAAAATTGACCCTAGCCTTGGTCCAAGTACGGATGCCGTGAAGGCCCGACTGAAGAAAGCCATTAATAATCTAGAAAAAAAGCTGCTGAAAGCCGACAAGCGGAATCATGAGGATGCGTTGATACAGATCGCGCGGATAAAAGAGAAGCTTTTCCCCGGAGGGGCGCTGCAGGAGCGATCGGAAAATTTCGGGTTGCTGTACGTCAAATACGGCGATGGCTTGATCCGCGAACTCATTCGGCACTTCAATCCCTTGGATTTTAAATTCACCATCATTTATTGACCGGTGGCGCTATTGAATTTAAAGCTGGCTTGGTGGCGGGGGTAATAGTTGGTTGTGCTGCAGATCGGCTACCAGACTTTTTCCGCTTTTTCCCAAACTTATTTATCCAAATCAATGTTCCCGTGACGGGCAGACTGGTAGCAATCAAGCAAGCGATGAAATAGAGTATTTTTGAAAAGGTACCATATACATCACCAATATGTAATGCTTTGATAGAGCCCGCAACCCTTTCATTAAAAGGTTTTTGGGCAAATATATCCAGTGAGATAAGTTCACCTGTTTGCGCATGCAATGACAGCCTATCGCCAGCAACCGGTGCAAAAAAACCAACTTTTGTTTTGGTGATTTGCACGGGATCCGTTGGCTTGGCCGGTAAGGTGATGGTATAGTCCCCGGGGTATGGCAGGTGCGTATTTGCAGCTGTCACCAGCGCGGATATTGATAGCGACGGTAGGGAGTCCGCGGTGTCGTTACCTATTGCTAGGGACGCCGTTTGCCTCATATTTTCCCCTTGTACGGTATTCCGGTTTTCGCCATTGCGTCCACGGGGAGTTTCGACCTCGGGTTTATATGTTCCCAACGTCTTTTGCAATCCGGTACGGTACCACGGGAAAGACCATTGTGGCCCGGTAAGGCCCATTACCAAAAGCAGAATTAGGGAATAGAAACCCAGGGAATTGTGCAGGTCGTGGTTTGTACGCTTCCAACTTCCTCCAGTTTTTATCTTTAATCCCTGCTTCCAGTTTCTTACTTTCTGCGGGATCCAAATAATAAGACCGGTAATGCACCCAAGCGTGAAAATAATGGTTGCCCAGCCACTGATCATACTTCCCAGTCTCCGGTTCTCTATGCCTTCGATGATTGGTTTCTCTACTTTGTCTAGTAACAACCACCGGTGCAGGCTAAACATGGTGCTCATGAAATCCTTTGCTGCATTCTTGTCTGTTGAGGCACCAAGCAATTCCCCGTTGTATGGATTAATCATATAGGATGTACCAAACCGGCTGTTATCGCCCTCTTTCCTGACCACGTATGCATAGGTGCGTTTGGGATCGTTGGGTATTCTCACCGCATTCACATTACCTCCCGTCTGTTGGGATACTTCCTGAAGGAACGTATCGGGTGCCTTCCGCTCTTCACCACTAGGAACGGCTACTTTGTAAAGATGAGGGGTACCCCATTCGGTTAATTCCGTATTAAAAACATATAATGTGCCTGATAGGCAAATCACGAAAATGATGATGCCGCTTGACAAACCTAACCAAAGGTGGATGTCATTAAATAGTTTTCGCGTTTTTTGCCAGGTTGTTTTGTTTTTGTTCGCCATGGAGGTTTGTTAAGATACTTGCCTCGTAATCAATTGTTTTAAAGCAGTCTAAATAAAGCCCGCAAATAAACAGTTTTTTGATGGAAAAAGGAAATCTTTTTTGAAGAACAAGTACTGGCGAAAAGATACGGCTCATGGGGAGCGGGTCGGCGATTTATGGCATTGGTTTCAATATTCTTTATCCCGTGTGAAAGGAACAAACCGAACAAGGCTGAGGTTCGTTTTGATAAGCTCATCGCCTTTTTTCTCAATCAACATCAGGGTCTGTGTGGATGCTTGGGGGCCTACCGGTATCACCATTTTACCACCATCTTTCAGCTGTTCGATAAGTGGAGGCGGAATATCTTCTGCGGCAGCTGTGACAATGATGGCGTCAAATGGGGCCTTGGTTTCCAATCCCTGGTAGCCGTCGCCGATGATGATGCTCACATTTTTATAACCCAATTTATCCATCAGTTTCTTCGTTCGCTCGCCCAGTTCCTTAACAATCTCGATGGTATACACCTCACTGACAATTTCAGCCAAAACAGCAGCCTGGTATCCGGATCCGGCCCCGATTTCAAGGATTCGGTCGCCCGCCTTGGGCGCAAGCAGTTGCGTCATATATGCCACAATATAAGGCTGTGATATCGTTTGGTCATAACCTATGGGAAGCGGTTTGTCTTCATATGCGTATTTCTGCAATGATGTAGGTACGAACAAATGACGTTCGACTTTACGCATCGCCTCCAATGTGGCTGGGTGATCGATGCCTCGGGCTTCGATTTGGTGGTAAACCATGGCTTTTCGCAGGGCAGTATAGTTTTGTACGGCAGCAGGCAGGACTATCCATGAGATAAGTAACAGAGCTACGTACGGTGCCATTCGCACATAAAAGGCATTACTTTGCACGGTGTCCATCGCTGTCGGTTAATTGTCGAGACCTTTCTAGCAGTAACAATTATGGAGGGAAAGGGTTTTGCTCAGTGTTGTGTACAGGTTGATCTATCTTGATAACCCCTAGTAGAGACGAAATGCTCGGTTCGCCGAATGGGTTGCTGACCGTTGTACGCATTATTGAATGTTTCGTGACCGCAATTCTTTCTTAATTTCATTGATTGTTTTGTAGTTCATAATGACGATCGGAGAAAGGGCGAATGGAATAGCAGTTAAAGGGCTAAATGCCGTCGTTATGGAAGTATAAATGGTGATGACTAACCGGATAGTAACATACCGATTAAAACCCCTGTAACTGCGGATAGCGATTTCTTTTTCTTTAGTAAATCCTCATTGCTTATTTCACTTAGATTTTTTTTCATGGTGTTTTGGAGTTTATTATATAATACTTTTGAGTTTATAGCCTTGTCCTGTTATGATGACATAAAATTAAAATCATTCGGATGGTGCGAGTTTTGGTCTCATTGCAGTTTACGGTTCCTTGACTTCGCGACGTGCTTGGCCTTATGCCAAACTGTTTGTTAGGTGTTTGACGTTGCTACCGTTTTATCGTTTCTACTCCATTCGCTCCAAGAGCCTACATATAATGTTGGAATTTTTAGTTCGGCATGCGCGAGTGCTAACAATGTATGGCAAGCCGTTACGCCTGAACCACAATGAACAATAATGTTTTCCGGATCGGTGGCCCCAAACGCCGCGTTATATTTACGTTTTAACGCATTTGGTTTTAGGAATAGTCCATTGTCATCCAGGTTTTCAGTAAATGGGATGTTTACCGCTCCCGGAATATGCCCTGCGATTAAATCAATAGGTTCGGTTTTGCCATCATAGCGGTCTTTGTCTCTGACATCTACTACAATATGGTTTTGATCTTGCGACACTTGTTCGACTTTGTTGATGTCCGCTAGGGACAATTCCCATTGGCCAACCTCGTAGGGTTCAGCTGCTTTTTTAGCCGATTCCGTTTTTGCGCTCAATGGGAAATTTTGCCTCTTCGCTTCGCTCAGCCCACCGTTTAATACCTGTACTTTTGCATGGCCAACGGCATGCAACATCCACCAGAACCGAGCGGCAGCGTTTGAACCATTCTTATCGTCATAAATGATGATATGGCTGTTTTTAGAAATGCCCAATGCCGCTAACGTTTTAGCGAAATCCTCGATTGGCGGCAATGGGTGCCTGCCTCCGTCCGACAAGTCATTTTTTATATCCGCTAATTGCGTTTCCAAGTCGACAAAAAGGGCGCTTTCCAGATGTTCCTTCTCATAATTCGATTTTGCGTCCTTGCCACCACTGACATCGAATAGTAGGACGTCAGGGTTTTTATATATTTCCAGCAGCTCGCTTACGTTAATGATCGGGGAAATTTTCATGTCCTTTTTTATTTCACGGGGGGTTGTATTAAAATGGCGATTAATTCCCAAACTTAGATAAATTCGCTTTTATATGCAATATAATTGCGTTGAATATAAAAGCGAATTTATTCGCTATGGTGTGCTTTCATCGGCGCTCATGATTGCTACGCAGTTATCGATCTCTCCTCTGCCGCTGAGAGGCAACTTTTATAGAGGAAATATACACAATACGGAAGATATTATTTCATCGATTACACTGGGTAGGTTTAAAGGTGCTTAAATAGGAAACCGTAACTATTTTGTTCCCTAGATGATTAGCTATGTGCTTGTTAGATGGTCGTAGCATTAGCAACATTGTCTATATTTGAGGAAAATAAATCTTGCGCCAACTATAAGTATTATGGAAAACAAGCAATTATCAAGAAGGCGATTTCTCGGAATCGCAACGGTGGCAGCGGCAGGTATCGCTGGTGCACAGGGAACCGCATTTGGGATGCCTGCCTATATTAAAAACCTTGGGAAGCCTAATTCGGTTTTTAAGGGTGTCCAAATCGGTGTCATTACCTATTCATTCCGCAGCATGCCGGGCAGTGCTGAGCAATTGCTTCAGTATTGCTTAGACAGTAACGTCAGCGCCATCGAATTGATGGGTGACCCTGCTGAGCAGTTTGCCGGAGCTCCTGCAGGACCACCCTTTCCACGTAGGGGTTCTGAAGAAGGGGCGGCTGCCTGGAAAGAGCATGCCAAGGTGATGGCGAAATGGCGAGAAGGGGTGTCCATGAAGAAATTTGAGCAGCTTAGGCAACTATATAATGATGCGGGCATCACCATATATGGCTATAAGCCCAGTGCACTGGGGGTGGATAATACCGATGCAGAGGTGGATTACGCTTGTCGTGCAGCCAAGGTGCTGGGAGCAAATCAAGTGACCGTAGAATTCCCAACCGATCCGGCACAGACACAGCGACTGGGCAATATTGCAGGGCGGCATGGAATATACGTGGGCTACCATGGCCATCTCCAGCAAACATTTGATATGTGGGATAATGCCATCAAGCAGTCAGACTACAATGCTGCGAATTTTGACATGGGGCATTATGTCGCCGCTGGTTTTGATCCGATTGCTTTCATTAAAGCCAAGCATCCACATATCGTGAGCATGCACATCAAGGACCGGAAGAATAAAGAAAATGGCGGGGCAAACCTTCCTTGGGGCGAAGGAGACACACCATTGAAAGAAGCATTGCAGCTCATGGCTAAAGAGAAGTATAGATTTCCAGCTACCATCGAATTGGAGTACCAGATACCGGAGGGATCTGATGCTGTCAGGGAAGTGGCAAAATGTGTCGAATATGCACGGAAAGCGCTAGAAGCGTAGCCCGAGCCGTTTTAGGCTTTTAAACAACGAAGTCATTACTGTTTTTTCCCGATTGGAAGGGCCGTCGGCCAGCAGCAGGGTCGGCGGTTCCATTATCGGGTATCCGGGGGATGTTGGCATTGGAGAAGAGATCGGAGGTGGACTTTAGGTATAAATCCGTTGTTATGTATACAGTGCTTATTTAGGAAGGTATAACTAAAAGAAAAGAGGCATGCTAGCACGTGAGCTGGCTTATGCCTCTTTTGCTGTTTTTGTAGCCTTGATGGGAAATACCACGAAACATTTTATGGGTGATTTGCGGCGATTGGCTGTCTAAACGGATTGTCAACGATTCGTATGTATATCTATAGAATGAACAAAAGAACTTAATGTGTTCATGTTTTTCCAAAAAAATGAACAAATACTAAAAATATGTCCATTTAATTTCATTAATTTGCAAATGCGTCCAATACTGAGATAGATTTTGAACGTATATGGCTTACGATAGAACAAAACCTTTTAATGAGTTACCTCTGCTGCCTCCAAAGGGCATAACCGATGACGTGGATATATTAAAGAAATTGGTCCGTTCATCCCGGGCCTTGGCCGGAGCAAACAGCAATGTGCAGCGATTGCCCAATCCATATATGCTGATTAATACGATTTCACTTCAGGAAGCAAAGGCGTCATCAGCAATAGAGAACATATTCACAACGGAAGACGAGCTCTACAAAGCCGTCTCGGACACGGTACAGGAGGAAAGCGCAAACCCTGCCACAAAGGAGGTGCTACGGTACCGCGAAGCACTATGGGAGGGTTACAGACGTATCAAGGAAAAAGATAGCATTGACTTGGAAAGCATCATCGCCATTTTCAGGCAGATTAAAAATACGTCAAGCAGCTTAAGGGCACCCCATTCGTTGACCGTGATTCAACGGGGGCAAAGTGAATTTAGGCCAGGAGAGGTCATCTATACCCCACCAAGAGGGCAAGGCGTCATCGAGCGGTTAATGGATAACCTGCTGGACTACCTGAACGATGATGTACGGTTTGATACCGATCCGTTACTTAAAATGTGCATAGCCCATTACCAGTTTGAAGCGATACACCCTTTCCCGGATGGCAATGGCCGCACCGGGCGCATCATCAATCTATTGTATCTGGTTAACAAGGGGCTCCTTGACCAGCCAATCTTATACCTCTCCAAATATATTATTGTCCACAAAGACGATTACTATTATAATCTGGGCATTGTCACCCAGCGGGGAACGTGGAAGCCGTGGATACTTTACATGCTGGACGCCGTGGAAAAGACAGCTGCGTTGACTAACCAACTCATCAGCAACATACTTAGCCAAATGGAGTCCACGTTGGAACATGCACGGTCAACGATCAAATGGTATAACAAGGAAGTGAATGAGCTGTTGTTCAGCCAGCCCTACATCAAACCAAAACTGATTGGTGACACGTTACAAATATCCTCCAGAACAACCTTAACCAAGTATTTTGGAGAATTGGTAAATGCCGGAATACTTACACCGATCAAAGATGGACGGGAAGTGTTTTACGTCAATGAGGATTTGATTCGGATATTGGAGGGATAACTTTCTTTTAAGATAAACTCTCACAGACCTTAAGGGAATCGAACCCAAACCTACGTTTAAAAGCAATACTCTTAAGGTGTTAGCATTTCAAGTATTTTGTTAACCCTCGTCATAATAATACTCCTTTAAAATATTCAATAACGGCTCCTCATCCAAATAAACAAACTTTGAGCCATCCAGCATTCCATATTTTCTAATGTAATGTTCTTTCAACAATGTTTTTGGAATCAAAGACACAAGCGGTACGGGTGTATATTTCCTAAAGGCTTCCCGGCACGGCAAACCCTTGCAGGCGCCGAATGCCCTGCCTCAGGCGGTCTATTAGCTCACGTTTGCTGTCCATCGTCACCACTTTTTTTCAAATTGGAATAGCAAATGTAACACTAATATAATTAGTAAACAACTATTTTATTTGTATCCCTTTTCACGATGATTGGTCGTAAAATAAACTTTCAGGTTATTGAAACTATGGTTTAAAATAGCACTTAAGCAATCTTGCGCCGTAAAATGGCTTCCAGCTCTTCCAAGGGAATACCCCAATAGTCGGCATATTCACGTAGCGTGACCAGGTGATGTTTTTCCTTTTTCAGTGCGGCTTTCATGGTGCGCATGTCGCGCTGACATTGGGTGAGGCATTTGCCAGTTAGCTGTTGCATGAGTGCGGTACTTACAAAGATGGTTTTCATAGATTATATAGGGTTTTAGTATCTGTTATGCAATCCAAAAGCCTATCTAGCGCTTATCCAAAGCAGGGTCGACGTAGTGGGTAAGTACAATTACCATAGTACTTTGTTCGTACTTTCTTAGTACTTTATAGGTGTTTATTATGTGCATGATACCTACTTACCTCCTACACATTCACTGCAGCACACATCCTTATCCCATGCATTGGATATAACCCAAAAATAATTTGCAACCCCCCGAAGGCCAATGGCCAAATAGTGCAGTAAATGTACAAAAGCGGACATAAACGGATAAGGACAAACAAAAGCATACACTAATAGACATCCGCATACAAAACGGAGAGCCATCCTTGCTGGATGCCCTAGCTTCGCAGTGTTGTAATCAAAAACCATATATCATGGCACAACAGGAAAGTTTCATTAAATTAAAAGGGAAGATTGGTGATCTGACCTTTTACAAAACGCGAAATGGCTACCAAGTAAGGGAAGCCAAAGGATTGGACCCCCAACGCGTGCTGACCGACCCTCGGTTTCAGCGCACACGGGAAAACGGTGCGGAGTTTGGCCGTGCGGCACAGGCCAGTAAGTTGCTGCGCGATGCTATTCGGCCACTCGTGCTCATGGACGCCGATGCAAAAATGCCCAATAGGCTCTCCAGTCGCATGATGCGGGTCATCAAGGCCGATGCGGTAAATGACCGTGGAGAGCGGAAGGTGCTGGGCGAAAACATCGGGCTGCTCCAGGGCTTCAATTTTAACGGAGCCGCCCAATTGGTCAACACGTTGTTCGTGATCCCCATGGCCAGTATTGACCGTGCTGCTGGGGTGTTGCAGGTACAGGTGCCCGCTTTTGACCCCAAGGTGGCATTGGCAAACCCGCCAAGCACCACGCATTTCCAGTTTCATGCAGCCGGTCTGGCCATCGATTTCGATGCCGGTAGCCACGAGTTGGTGGTGGCTGAGGGAGCCGTGATGCCCATCGATGCGCCAGCGGAAGCCACCGTGCTTGACATCACCTTGCCGGAGGCGACCACAGCACCCCTTTTCCTCGTCTTCGGTATTGACTTTTTGCAGGAGGTCAAAAACGGGAAGGTCTTTCCGTTGCAAAACGGATTGTTCAACGTGTTGATGATCATGGAGGTCAACGGCGAATGATGACGCTTCGGCTGCTCAGGACTTACCATCCTGAGGGCACAAATGGGTTGCTCTGCTTGCAGGGCAACCCCATTTGTGGCACCATCGAACTCCCTTGGCGCAATAACCGCCGTATGGTGAGCTGCATTCCCGAAGGGCGGTACCGCTTGGTAAAAGCGCGGTATAACCGCCATGGCGAGCAACTGGGGGTACTCAATGTTGCAAACCGGGAAAATATCCTGATCCATCCCGGCAACTCCGCTCAGGACGACCTGCAAGGTTGTATTGCACCGGTGACGAAGCACACCGGCCCCGGCCTAGGCATCCACAGCCGCATTGCGCTTGAACGCCTCAAAGCGGAGGTATACCCAGCGCTTGAAGCAGGAGAAGAAGTGTGGTTGGCTGTTTTAGAGGGGTCGGTGATCAGTGGTCGGTGATTAGTGAATGCAGGATGAAAAAAGAACAAAACACGGTCGGGATCCCCACGAACGGGAGGTCGACACTTTACCGGAAAATCAAGGAAGGGCTAGCGCTTGCCGCCCAGGTCATCATCACCGCACCGGTGAAACTACCCGCCCAGGTGGTGAAGGGCGCGCGTTATCTCGCCTTGCTCATCGGTTTGTTGGACAGCTTGGAGAAGCAGGTAGAAAGACCCGCGGAACCGGATGAAGGAGGGGAGGGGGAGGATGCACCATAGGTTATTGGCGGGTACGGCTGGGGGAACGTTGCTTAGCACGCTGGCCCAACTCCAGGCCCACGATGTACTGCAGACCGTGGCACTCTCGGCTATCGGCGCAGTAGTCAGCTTCATCGTTACGCTGATCCTGCAACGCTGGCTACGGCGTAAATAAGGTCAGCATGAGGAGCCTGTCTGCCAATGGTAGACGGCTCCTTTTCTATTCGATGCCGTACAAATACCGCCGCTATCTAAAAACAATGGCCATTTGGCCATTGCTAGCATGGATGGACACCAATAAATTTGGTTAAAACTAACAGTATAAATTATGAAACGCTACCTATCTTTTCTTACCGTGACGGTATGCAGCATACTGCTCATGGCCTGTGGAGGGCACAACGACCCGCACCTCCGTGTTAATCATGTTGATGACCCGACCGTGCCTTATGAGAAAGCCCTGCAAATGGTGGCTAACTATGCCCCGCGTGCAGGCTATGTAGTCCGTGATGGTGATTCATTGCCCAATAGCCGCACGGCATGGTTTTCGTTGGAACGCATGGAGGCGCTGGTGGCCAAATTGCGCAGCGAAGATGCCGATGGGCTGCGCATCTATTTTGCCGCCTATGACAGCACGTATACGGCCGCTACGAATCATGTGCCGCCGCCCGAATATTGGGGGTACAATACCGTGCTGCTCGTCAGCACGCGCGACAGCGTGGCCGATGGCATACATTACCACCGCGATTACTATGGTGGAGCAGCCGATGACCTCCACCGGGGGTTGGATGGTCTGATCACCACTGCTGCCATTGAAAACTTTGGCGGTATGTGTCCACCTCCGCCTGATTGCCACGATGAGGGCGCGACTCTTTTGCCTCGGCAATAGAAGCAGTCATATCGACACTCGCTATGCTGTACGCATATATCAAGCTATATACACTGGCTCAAGCGGCATGCTTGATCATCGCATGGTACAGCTTACGCCGTGTAAACGACCGAGCTTGGGCCTGGAACCGCTACTATTTAGCCATAGCACTGCTATTGGAACTGGCCGGCATCGGCTATACCCAGTGGGTGTACCATGTCTTACCGCAGGGTTGGCCATCGACAAACCACTGGATTTACAACATCCAACTGCTCGTTATGGCTGCATTTGTGAGTTGGTTTTTCTTTGGTCGTATTCGTGTGCTAAAACTCGTTAGTAAGCATTGGATGTATGGCTGGTTTATTATCTTTGGCGCCGTCTACACCATGGATATCTGCATACATAATGGGATAAATAGGTTTTTTGTAAATGCATTCTTCTGTCTACAGATAGGTATATTGGTCGGTAGCTTGTACTATTGCTGGCTGCTCTTGCGGCAGCCGATACATAGGGGGTTAATGACCTACCCCGATTTCTGGTGGGTATTTGGCACGGCTTATTTCTTCTTTGGCATGACCGTCTACCACGCTTTTTTTGAGCGGCTATTGACGAATAATATGCCAGTATGGGGCATGGAAGTCTCAGTACTGATTATCAAGGGGCTGAATTTGGTGTTTTATGGTTCGTGGAGTTATGCGTTTATGTTATGTCGTCACAAGAATTAGGCCCGATACTGATACAACTCACCCTTATCTTTATGCTGGCGCCCATCGCGGTAGTGATGGTGCTGGTGAAGAATGATCAAGACAAGCGCCGCCACGCGCGTGAGCAACAGCGGGTTCTTGAGCGGATTCGGCTGGAGCGCAGCCAAGCCCGGCTGGAAACAGAAGCCTATACCCGGCGGCAGTTAGCCGCAGACCTGCACGATGAGTTGGGCTTACATTTCAATCTCATTCTGCACGCTTTGCGTGAAGCCGCTAAAAAGATGACAGGCAAATCACAGCAGGACTTGTCTGCCGTTATTACCCAAAGCGAATATTTTTACCAACGCATGCGCGATTTGGTATATCGCATTAAACGGCAGGATTTGTTACAAAACGGCCTATTGCCCGCCATGCATGACGTGGTGCGTGACGTAAAAAACCTGGGACGCTTTGCCCTGCACTTTGACCACCCGCAGTCCCTGCCCCCATTGGATGCCGACCAGAATCTTTTCCTGCTGTGTATGCTCCAAGAAGGGCTGAACAACGTTATTAAACATGCCCATGCCCAGTCGGTACAGGTGGCGCTGACGATGGAAGACCACTTGCTGACACTGCGTATCACCGATGATGGCAAAGGATTTGACACTTCCGTCGCGGCTACCGGCCATGGTCTCGATAACATCCGGCAGCGCAGTCAACTGCTGGGAGGCACCTTTACCATACACACCCCACCATCGGGTGGAAGCAAACTGATCATTAGCGTACCCTTGGGTACGAATACTACACAGAATGAATCGCAACGAAAACCAACACCTTTACCAGCTTACCACAGCGGAAACCGTACGGGTGGCCTTGATAGACAACCACCGGATAATGACTGATCTATTGAAGAAAGCACTTACAGAAAAACCACGTATAGAAGTTCTTTTTACCGCGACGAATGGCCTGCACATGCAAGAACAGCTAGTCACTCACGGCACGCTTGATGTGGCCGTGATGGATGTGCATATGCCCGAAATGGATGGCTATCTAAGTGTGGAGTGGCTACGTCAATACCATCCGCAGGTGAGGATACTGGTGCTAACGGCATTTGATGACCCTGATATGGTAGCACAGATGCAATTATACGAAGTAGAAGGATTTTTGTCCAAAGCAGATGGGCCTGATGAGCTTTACCGTGCTATCCTGCAAGTGGCAGACACGGGGCATTACCACAATGAGCGCTTAGGCAAACCGTCGCGCTTTGATCCGAAGATGGAAAACCTGCGAGGGCAGCTATTGCGGCTACGCGAGCGGAAGTACGAGTTTTTAAGGCTTATCTGTGAAGATATTGACCTTAACGTAGTAGCCAAGCGGATGGGTGTAGGTCGCTCTGCCGTGAAGCGCTATACCGAATTGCTGTATGAGCAATACGGGGTACATTCACGCTATGCACTGGTGCGGCGGTTGTTTGAAACGGGCATGCTCCCGCCGCGACCAGATGGCCATTGATGAGGTTTGATGGTGCGTATAGTTTTGTTATATGATCGCGCGCTTCCTTTCCTATTGGGCCAGGTATGCGACCCTGAGCGACCACCATCGGGAATGGCTGGAGGCATACGCTACGCCCTTGTCCACCATCCCCCAAGGGTGGCCGCTACATGATGAAGGAGCACGGACTGATTACTTGTTCTTTGTACTGGAGGGGCTGTTGGCCGCTGTTTCATGGGATGAAGCAGGCCGCCGCCGCATCCACCTGCTCGCGCCACCCTTGCACAACCTGATGGCCACACAGCATTTCTATACGGATAAGCGCGTGCCCTACCAGGTAGTAGCGCTACGACCCAGTGCCGTGGTTCGGCTGCCGGTAAAGGCGCTCAAACAACTGCGGGATACAGACCCTGTAGCAGTCGAACTAGTGAGCGTGCTCCGCGAGAAGCAGCTGAAACAATACCTGCTGCACAATGCCCTGTTGCAAATCCAACGTGAGGGTGATCGGTATCGCACCTTCGGCCGGTACTTCAAGGATTGGATGAACGTGCTCACCCTCCAAGAGCAAGCCGATTACCTCAATATGTCGCTCTCTTCGGTGAATCGAGCAAGGCGCGGGGATATTTGATGTGTTAATGCATCTCGATCCACTTCCACCCGAACAATCCCTGATGAACAGTTACCTGCACAGTTTTCCCGGGCTCATGAAGATCGTCATTGAGATAGCTAGTGGTCATGTACTTGTTGTAATCGCGGCCCTCATGTGAAAGTGAAAACTCGATAAAGGGCTCCAGGACAAAATCCCGCTTGATGATTTTGGCCTCCATAATGGTGCCGGGATCCTTGCTAAAGATTCGGTTGGCAGCATCAGCCAGCGGACAGAAAAACCAATAACCATATGAAAAACACAAAGATGCAAATGCCAGCACTTTGAGAAGGTTCTTGTACTTGTAGACAAAATCCAAATCCTGTTTGTTCCTGTCATCCAACACTAGATTTACCTTTCGAAAGAACTTAACCAATATCCGGGCAGTAAAAAAAGCCGGGAGGATACCCAATGCCATACCTATAGATAAGGGAGCGGATTCAAGCTCCGCTGTATCATATATGTTGCCTAAAAGGAAGAGACAGATAGCATTGACGGAAAACAGTAGAAACAAACACACCGCATAACTTACAAGCGACGATACACTATCGTTGCGTGGCATTGGCAACATGAACGCGACTAATGGAAAAATCACTTGGACGGAAAAGGCAAACAAGTTATATGCTCCCAAAATGACGAAAAGGTAGAATAAAATGGCAAATACAAATACGGAAATACAAATGTAAGCGTGTGACTCGCCCCGGTATCGTTTTGCATATAATAGGATATCATACAGATAAGCTAGCCGATGATATCGGCCGATCAATGGAAATCGGTGAAAATAACAGGCGGGAACGATGAACGTTAAGATAACCATGAGTGCCGCCCAGGCGAGCATTGGCAAGAAGAAGATCACCGCAATTAGGTAAATATAAAATGGTACTTCTGCGGCTACCATGGCTTGCGTTTCGATGACGATGCGGTGAATCGCAATGAAACCTGCCGTTAAAAACAGGGCTGACAGTACTAGTGACAATACTTGGAATGTCAAATCAACGGAAATAAGTCTTTTCATGAGGTAATCAGTTTGGCGAGTGGGTAAAATTAAACTGGTTTTTGAATTTATGCAAATTCAAAAACACAAAGTGTCTGTAGACATCGTATAGGGGAGCCATGTCAACTACCTTAGCATCATGTATCAAAAAGGTAAACATACCGTGTCTGAACTGTGGCTCTTCAGCATAATCACCGCGGCGGTGGCGCTGGTTTTTTTGGTTGCGGCATACCACATGGTTATGGATTGGGGTGGACACCGGCAGCACATGCGCGACCAGGTATTTTCAAAATATTGGACGGATGCGATGGTATGGATACTGCCCATTGGCTACAGCCTGATCGGTGTGGCGCTTAGCTACCGCCCTTTGCGACCTACAGCATTATGGGTGGCACTGGGTTACGTGGTCTTGCTCACGACCTACATCATCCTCGCCATGAACAAAGCCTTCGGCTTTTACCCCTGCTCATGCATCGGGTTTTTGAGCGAACGCAGCTTCCAAGCCAACCTCCGGTTCAATCGGAAGTTGATCGGCGTGATTCTCCTAGCCATCACCTTGGAGCGGCGGTGGCTGATCGAGATTTGGATTTACTTGTCAGGCCGTTGGGAAAAGCGGAGAAAGGAGGTTGCCCGGAGCGGTGGATGAACCGATAGCGCAGGGCGAAGGGCTTCCCCTGCAAGGATATCCTAACGATTTTGCCCGATGGAATGGCCCCAAGGTTCCGGAAAGCACCAGACCGGTGGCGGTGATCAAGCAGAAAAAGCCGCTGCCACAAAACATAACTAATATGTATTTTATTAATAAATTAAAAAAAGTCGCCAAAGAGGTCAATGTATTCACCTTGGTGGGGGCAATGGTATTAAGTGTGATGCTGATGTCGTTTGAAAAAGAGACGATTAAGCTAGAACAAGGTAAAGAGACAACAACTGTCCTGCGTGGAGTAATCGATGTAACTGGAGGGTTACCGGGCCGGATATATCTTACACCAACAAACATTACGCCCACGCAAGGAGACTGTGGGCCAGGCCCGATGCCATGCAAGATTCATGTTGATCCCGAACTAATCGATTGGGATGCTGATGCGGGGGCTGACTTCATCGATGAGAACGATGAGTACGATATCGAATCAGCAAACGGCCCATATTCTGAGTAACCTTGATGTTTTCCGTTACTCACCGTTAGAAAGGATGCCCAGAGCGGTTCTGCTCTGGGCATTCAATTATTTTCCGAGTGCGGCATTTATCTGGTCAACAACTTGTTCAATCGAGCAACAGCGAGAATTATTTGCCCCATTATTGACCAATGTGTGCCCATTTGAACCAATGACCACCAATGAAGGAAATCGACTAATCCCAAAGTGTGTAAATATACCATGCTGGAACCCCCTCCCACCAGTGTACAAATTGACAATGTCATGTGAGGTATAGGCCCCATCGGCTATGCTTTTCCTCCATTGCTCAATATCCTTATCCGCACTCACCGATACAAATACGACACGGTCATCGGAGTTGAATTGCTTTTTTAATTCCCTAAAAACGGTTTTGTAAAAATGTGTGCATGCGCCACAACCAGTAAACCAGAAATCTACAACAACCGCCTTGTCAGAGAAATCGCAAAGGCTGATCGATCTACCTGCGGTATCCGTCAAATAGATATACTTTGTTCTTGAGTCTACCGCAGTATCCATATCCTGTCCTTTGCAGAAAAGCGATATAGACAGTGTTGCAACCAGCATCAGTGAAAAGAAGTTAAACTTAGTCATTTTATCGTTCATTTTGTGTTAAATTAGATAGTTGTGCCTCCTTTGGTGGTATTGGAAGTGTATACCGCCGATCATTCGGTGGCAGTTCGTACACGTCATTGTCCAATATGCGTTTTAACGTAAGTGCAAAACGAGGATCCTGGTTCAGTCTGCGCAGATCTGACCAGCGTGTATTACGAAGGATCAATTCCTTTCGGCGTTCAATCAGGATAATGCTAAGGATATCCGCATCATTGGTTAGCTGAAGTGGGGTGAACGTATCCTGCTCGTACCGATGTACGAGTAGGTGGTTAAGATCTTCAAGTGCTCCCATCTCATCGCCTAGCCTAGCCCGGCATTCGGCACGGGAAAGATACACTTCATCCATGGCAAGTCCTGCAAACGCATTGGTATTGCCTGAGTAATGGCTGTTAAAGTTAAATCGACCCGGTTGGTGAGAAGCCTTGAAAAAAACATGCTTGCGGAGATCCCTTGGTTCATATAACCCAATCAATACCGTGTCGACGAACGTATTGGTACTTGTGAATAGACCCGGTACACCAGTCTGTTGGCATTGGAAGAGAATCTCAGGGTTGTTCTCGGGTTGCGGCAGTTGATTGTTGGTGGGCAGTTCGTTATAGTCCAATAGTAAGCTGTAGTAGCTGATACAGGCATCAACACTGTTAAGTGCCCGTTCGTAGTCTGCAATGGTCAGGTATACCCGGCCCAGCATTGCGGCGGCAGCCGCTTTGGACGACCAAAGTTTGTTCTGCGTTACAATTGCCGAGGGCAGCAGTTGGTGTGCCTCTGATAGGTCATCGATGATTTGGTCTAACGTTTCTTGGACAGTGGCGCGGGTGATAGGTGCTTCCAAATCCGAGGTAAGCCGGAGCGGTATACCCAAATCGACATGGGCAGAAGAAGACCTGTACGGTTGCCCATACAGTTGATAAAGCATGTAGTGTTGGAAGCCACGCAGGAACAACGCGTGCCCCATGACGTTATTGTAGGAAATTTGGTCATAATTGGAGAGTTTCTTAAGACCGTCTATGGCCACGTTGGCATGATAAATGGCATCGTAAGGGTTATTCCAATCCATTGCCACACCCGATTCGTTACTCCCCTCATAGAAGTCGGGGGCCCAAATATATCCATTTCCCATACGGAAATGGAGTGAAGCCCAGTTTTGAGTCGGTAAATAATAGTCATCTATGCCCACATCACCGATGGAGGGAATGGATGTGTAAAATCTATTGTTATTCAATAAGCGTTCATATTCTTCGACAGTATTTGGTATGGTCAATGAATGATTGGGGGGCACATCGAGGAATGTCTTGCAGGATGTCAGCGTTAGGCCCAACAAGAAAAAGTAAACAAGGTAATCAATGTATGTTTTCATGTGAATAATAGTTACAAGTTAATTTTTAGTCCGGCCGATAGATTGATCTGCCGATTGAGGAAACCATAATCTGGGTCGAAATCAATGGTTGTAGCTTTCCAAATCAACCCTACATTGGAAGCAATCATAAATAGGCTTAGCTGGGGCAACCCAAGCCGCCCACGATGGCCACGTGGTAGGTCATAGCTTAAGCGGATGTCTTGCAACCGGATAAAATCTCCTCGCTCTACTCCAACCTCCGAATATCCATAGAAAGCATCGCGACTCCCATTGGCCGGATAGACAAAAGAGGGCACATCCGTATGTATCTCATCTCCCGGCTGTTGCCAACGCATGGCATAGTCAGCGGCGCCGGCCACATAATTGCCAGCAAACAAACTGGAATAACCTAAAAGGCTACGCCTAAAATACGCGCCCCCTTTGAATAAAATATTGAAGGAAAACGACCAACGGTTCCATTCAAACGTATTCATGACACCACCAAAATGTGGTGCATTAAAAGAGCCGAAAAAGCGAATATCTTGTAAATCGGAGCCGCTGGCGATTAGGGAGTGACTATCGCTTACCTCTCCGTTGAGATAACCTAACGGGTTTCCATTGGTCGGGTCAAGCCCTGCCCAGCGATAGGCAAATAGTGACCCTTGGGGCTTCCCCACCATCAGCGCACCAGTTATGTAACTGTTGTTGTTGGCTGGATTGACTCGGTATTCAGTCACCCTATCACGGGTTAGGCTATACTGCCAGGTAGTTCGCCAACGGAGTGCTCCAGTCGTGTTATGAGTAGTTACGGTAAGATCAATGCCATATCCCTCGGTTGCCGCGGTATTGCCGGTGTAGCTAAGTAGGCCAGAGGCCGCCGGCAACTCTGCTGGACTCATCAAATTTCGCGCAGACTTTTGGTAGTATTCGATCGTTCCCTCTATCCGTCTGTTCTTTAGCAGGGTGAAATCAGCCGCCGCATTGAATGTCGTAACGGTTTCCCAAGTCAAGTCTGGATTAGGCGGGCTGCTCAACCACATGATCGGTTGTCCATAGAGATTTGCTCCGGACATCCGGCCCACGAGATATGCCGTTACCGACCGATCAATATTTCCACTGCTGCCATAGGTGAGGCGCAGGGAAAGTGCAGGCAACCAAGGGGCGTCAAAGAACGGCTCACGGTCTGCAACCCACTTGAACCCAACTGACCATAACGGATTCCACTGCTGGTTAGTACGCACACCAAACAAATTGGAGCCATCCCGACGCAGGCTTCCCGTAACCCAGTATTTCTTATCGAAACCATAGCTCGCATTCGCGAATAGTGATACAAAGCGATCCGTCAGGTGTTGCAGTGTTCGCGTATTGCTGATGCGTAGGGTTTGTCTCCCAGTGACCATACTGGTATATGGGTTGACGGCATCTACAGGAATGTTATTCGGGGTCTCCTTGTCATATCCGTAGTAACGAGCGCCATCGCCCAGTGTGTTACGGTCGCTCATTTCGCCCCCAAGGAGGGCTTGGAACTCATGATAGCCTAGCGAATGTTGGAAATCAACCTGTCCACGCGCTCGATGTGAACGGTATGTGCCGTTGCGCTGGTCAAGAATACCCCCCAAGGGTATTGGTCTGATGATTTCCCCATTCGGTGCGAACGACGAAAACTGGTTAATGAGATCACGGGCATAATATGATTCCGCTGCATAGTAGTCACTGCTATGCCGGTTGCCACTTGCATACTGGTAAAGCGCACTGATACGTAGCCACCCTACCGGCCGGTAACCGATATTCATATTTGCCTGTATGTCGGTTAACTTACTAGAGTTATCATTGACGGCAAGTTCGTCGAGTGGGCGATAATGCCAGTCCAGCAGTCGACCTGCGCCCACAGTGTCGAGAAACCCTTGGTTGTACTGGGCAATGGCCAGTGGCATGCCCCGTTCATCAACCAAGCGGCCGTAAGGATAATTCATGCTTGGAACCGGATTAATCCCATTCTCTTGTGTATGGCTGGCAGTATATGCCAAACCCGTCTTGACTTCCAACCGATTGTTGAACAGGCCGATGGTATTGTTGAATAGAAGGCTTAACCGATCATGGCGGTTACCTGTTATCTGCTGGCGGTTATCGTCCCAACCAACGGAGGCGTAGTATTGGTTGTGGCTTCCCCCTCCGCTCAAAGACAGCGCATACTGCTGGATAAAGCTACGTTGCTGGAGGTACTTGTTTACATCATCACGCGTGTCGATGCCACGTAGGGCGTCAATAGAGGTGTTTGCCTCTTGCTCTGCAATCACACCGCTACGTTGCTGAGCGAGTATCCAGACAACAGGGGACACGGGCGGTTTATTGATGTCGGTCAGTCTGCGGTCGTAGTAGCCCCTGGCAAAAAGATCCATCTCCAAATCAATATAATCTGAACTGTTTAGGGAAGGGTTCGCATGTAGGTTTTGCCTGTCCTTGGTCGAAAAGGTACTATTGAATGATAACTTCGTAGGCTGGTTATATCGCCCACTTTTAGTGGTGATGACGATCACACCATTTCCTGCCTTTGCGCCCCAGATGCTTGATGCCGCGGCGTCTTTCAGTACGGTGATGTTGGCAATGTCATTCGGATTGAGGTTATTCAGCTCACCTTGGTATTCAAAGTTATCCAAGATGATGAGGGGTTGGTCATTTGCTTGAATGGTACTTGGGCCACGGAGAGTCATATTGATATCATCGGGATCATTCCTATTTCTATTAAACCTTAAACCAGGAACTATTCCTTCCAGCCTGCTCAGCACATCCGTGGAAAACGTGCGGTTAAACAGCGCACTATCCACGAAGACGAAGCTACCAGTGGCGCGCTCCTTGGGGATGCGCTGGTATCCAGTAGATATGACTACTTCTTCTAACATTAGGGTATCTTTCTTAGTGATCACACTGTCTTTGCCCGATGCGTCAGGCGCCGCCGTACCACCAGCGGGCACCTGCGCATGGGCTACTACACATGAAAGAACGAATAGGGCGAGCAGCCACTTCCCAATAGACCATAGCATGGCCATTAAGCGTAAAAATTGCTTCATAATTTTGTTGGTTTTGTTGAAAAAACGATTAAATAAAAAGGTAAGAGCGCATGGTGAAACCACGCCTGTAAAGGAAAGATCGCTAGATGGGATTCTTAGGTTTTCTTGGATAGAGCGCATCAACCGCACTCAATCCGCAGGTTTTGTCGGATTTTTTTGTCATTTTTACCGTTGGTTAATTTAACGGTATAGGAGAATCACGGAAAGTCGGTAGGTAGGCTTAGTCCAATGTATTACGATGGATTTGGGTACTGCCTCCGCGCCGCTCGGGTTCCCACACAAGACACGCATCAACAGCAGTACCCTCCTCCAAAGTAAAGGCAAAGATAGTCTTTAAATCGGAGTATGGGTATAAAACCTGCTGCCTCGGTCTTGTGTGGGATATTTACGCGACGAGACTTTTAGTGTTTTTACACCTATACCTTGGTATATGTATTAATTCATTTTATGCCATAGACATTACTTTTTCTTTTCAAATCATAAATGGTTCATCCTCTTCAGGGGGATGGTGAAGCAAAAGTAAATAATATTTTAAAATAAATCAATAGTGAATAAAAATAAAATTTATAGTATTTCTGATGCGCTCATTGAAAAGGCAGTTAGCAGGTTGATTGAAATTAAGGAAAAGTTGTCCATCAAGACCCCGCAACTCGCCATAGCCTCACCACTATCTAAAAGCACATTAGAGCGTCTTGAAAAACGCGAGGTCACACCAAGCTTAGAGTCCCTTTTTTCCTTAATACTCTTCTACGGTTTGACCCTGCCAGAATTTTTTGACTTCGATAAACCCTTGCCCGATGCCGAAAAATTGAAGCGAAAGATGAAGGCATTCCACAAGAAAATGGGTTCAGATGCCTACGAAAAAGTATTCAGTCAACCCAAACTTAACGATCTCATACCCGAGGAATTGATTCCCGGCGGTTATTTCGATGACTACCGTACCGTTGCCGATGTGGTTTCATACTGCAAGGAGGAATTTGGGTACACGTACGGCAATGCCACCAACACGTTAAACAACGCCGTGGAAAAAGGCTGGCTCGTGGTGGATGACAAGGTGAAGCCGAAAAGGTATCGGAGGAAAGGGTAGGTACGCACGAAAGATTTGTATTTTCAGCAGCTTTACTTTAAATTTGTTTGTAGTAATTTTATTAGCATGGGTACGCTTGAATTAAAAGATATGTTGATTAGCCGCATTGCAGAGATCGACGACGTTCAGTTTCTTAAAGCGATCAAGACCATATTGGACACCAAAACGGAGAGCCAAATCTTAGCGTTGTCGGAGGATCAGGTTCGAGAAATTGAAGCTTCGCGTGAAGATGTGGCCGCCGGTAGGTTTGTTGAGCAGGCTGATTTGGATACCGAGATCACTGCATGGCTAAAGGGAAGATAGTATGGTCCCATAAAGCACGGATTAAGCTCTATGAGATTATGGAGTTTTATGCCGAGCGTAATGGGAACACAACCTATTCAGCCAAATTATATAAACTCTTCACAAAAAACACCAAACTACTCCTTAAACATCCAGAACTTGGCATCAAAACTACCGTCGAAGGCGTGAGGGGATTAATAGTCAAAGATTATATACTCTTTTACGAATTTATCCACGAAGATTTAGTCATCCACACGTTGTGGCCATGTAAGCAAAATCCAGACGACTTGGTTATCAAATAGCGCCGTGACCCAGAATCGCCGTGGAAAAAGGCTGGCTCGTAGTGTAATCTTTTAAAGTAAAGGTGAAAAGTGATACCCCAAAACGAAAAAAAAGTTGGCGTTCAGCGGTGTCGCTTTAAACCAACTTTTCTTGTTCTCGGTAGCCCCGACGGGAATCGAACCCATATCTAAAGTTTAGGAAACTTCTATTCTATCCGTTGAACTACAGGGCCATTTGACAAATCTAGTATTTTTAAGAACTCTTTACCAACACCTGACTTATAATACTTTTCGATGTTTCTAGCTTCGACCCGCCCCATCGTCTCCTTAACAAAAATCAACTCCCATGGGGTATAGCCCTTTGTTGACTTTGTATGACCATTGTTATGCTCATTAAGCCGTTTTTCTACGTCGGCTGTCATTCCTACATAAATACGGCTGTCTTTCTTGCTTCTTATGGCGTAGACAAAATACTTTTCCATACCGAAACCCGATATACGCATCGCTCCAATTCGCTTCTATTCCCTGCCTGCCGGCAGGCAGGTATCCGTTGAACTACAGGGCCAAGAATATATCGGACGCAAAAGTACGATTTTATGCAGAAAAAAACACAAAGATTCCAACTATCGTAAACCGATACTTCCTTAAAAGCGTGACCGTCGTCACTTCTTTGGGCGGCCGATTCGCCCAGATTGTAATCTCAATTTCAAAATCGTTTTAGATAGACAATTTATATGGGCTATTGACAAAAACAATAGTTCTTCAGGTAGATAAACCGTACCTTTGCGGCGTCAAAATTTTAATACAATATACGATGAGTTTCACAGGAAAAAATTTCCCAAACATTGCGGTTGACGCCATTGACTACCTTGGCGACAACTTGTCTATCAATATTTTTGAAGAAGCGACCAAAAAAGGAAAAAAAGTATTGCTGTTTTGGTACCCCAAGGATTTCACTTTTGTGTGTCCCACTGAGTTGCATGCTTTCCAAGAGGCATTGCCTGAGTTTGAAAAGCGCAATACAATCGTTGTCGGTGCTTCATGCGATACAAACGAGGTACATTTTGCGTGGTTGAACACTGCAAAAGATAACGGTGGTATTGAAGGGGTAACCTACCCGATCTTGGCTGATACCAACCGTAACCTGTCGCGCATTTTGGGTATTTTGGATAGCGAAGAGAAAGCGCACAGTGAATTTGGCTCTATCGTAGAAGGTGCGAGCATCCCTTACCGTGCGACTTACCTGATTGATGAAAATGGTCGCGTGTTCCACGAAAGTGTAAATGACCTTCCCTTGGGCCGGAACGTAAAAGAATACATCCGTTTAATTGATGCATTTGCACATGTGCAGAAATTCGGCGAAGTGTGCCCAGCGAACTGGGAGGAAGGCAAAGAAGCGATGAATGCCACCCGTGATGGTGTGGCAAGCTACTTGGCCAGCCAAGTCACATTGAGTTAATCCTCACCGGTACGCTCACCAATAACGTGAGCACTCAAAAACCCTTACAAGTGCTGCTCAGCGGCCCGCTGGCCGGCACTTGTTTCCCTAACCTTGAACGACAAGGCAACGGGGTATTATACTTCACACCATTAAGTTAAAAATAACATGCTACAAGAACTAGAAAATGATAACCTGACCGATATCGTAAACGAAAACGATGTGGTATTGGTACAATATTCTGCCACTTGGTGCGGCAATTGCAAAATCATGAAACCCAAGTTCAAGAAATTGGCTTCGGAAAATGAGAACGTTTCCTTCGTTATTGCTGACGCTGAACGTTTCCCGCAATCACGGCAATTGGCCAATGTAAGCAACCTGCCGACATTCGCGGCATTCAAGGGCGGCAAATTGGTCAATCAGGTGCAAACAAATAAATTTGACCCGTTAATCGACCTGTTCAATGAAGTTGCCCATAATTAAGCATTTGACCGAGTTTATCGAGCAAAACGACCAGGACTATGTGCTGGAAGCCATCGAAACGCTCGAATCGCTTACCGAAGTACCTTCTCTGAAAGATGAGGAGCTGGATGTGATCGGCGAACTGATTTCCAATATGTATGGTGCCATCGAGGTCGATAAGTTAGTGAAAGGTGGTATGGAAAGGAAGGAAGCGCTCAACACATTCATGAAGCGCGTGCTCGGTTCGATCGATAAGTAGTATCGGCCGAAAGGGTCGGGCCTACGGTTGTTTTCCACAGAAAAAGTGTTAACAATGGTTGTTTTGTGGAAAACTTGTCTTGGTAGACTCCTGCGATTACCCGCACATTATCGTAACTTTACCTGTGTTAAAGGTTAACTTCTTAAAATCGGGTTTTGTTTGTTTTGAACCAATCGTGCATATCATCAACGTTTCCTTGGTGGCGATAGAAACAGCGATTCTAAGATTTAAATGATTTTTTAATTGTTAATTTGCAGGAGCCGCCCCGAAACCTCGGGGCGGCTCTTGTTTTGGGTCGGCATATCGATAAATTAAACCAAACGAATCCAGCAGAATTGACTACCTTCGCTTCAAAAAAACAGGTTTCTACCAACTAACCCCATGGATTAGGTACCACCAACAATGCAAATAGATAATTATGGCTCAAGAAATAGATGACTTGAAAATAGCTGTCCTGATAGATGCAGACAATGTATCCAGCTCCAAAATCGAAGACATCTTGGATGAGGTGAAGCGATATGGCATTCCGTCCATTAAGCGTATTTATGCCGATTGGACTAAATCACACGTTGGTGGTTGGAAAGAGCCCCTGCTCACCCATGCCATTACGCCCATACAGCAATATAGCTATACCAGCGGCAAGAACTCGTCTGATTCTGCGCTTATCATCGATGCGATGGATATCCTCCACAGCCAACAGGTTGACGGTTTTACCATCGTATCCAGTGACAGTGACTTTACCCGCTTGGCGGTGCGACTAAGGGAATCCGGCAAACTGGTCATCGGCGTTGGTGAAAAGAAAACCCCCAAACCGTTTATCGCGGCTTGCGACAAATTCATATACATTGAGATTTTGAATAAGGAGACGATTGCCAAACCGTTAGCAAAGGCTGTTATTCCGGCTGAAACCACCAGCGCGAGCAGTAAAGCATCCAAACCTGCAGGTCAAAGCATTCAGGACAATGAACCGATTAGCCGAGATATCGTAGACCTGCTCAAAGCTTCGGTAAATGACGTGGCAGATGAAGGAGGATGGGCTCCTTTAGCAGCCATTGGAGGACTGCTGAACAAACGAAAACCCGATTTTGACCCGCGGGTCTACGGCTTTTCCAAACTTACCCCCTTGTTCAAATCGCTAGACCAGCATTTTGATGTGGAAGAAAAAAGCACGGAAAAAACCAAGATCAAGCATGTATTCATTAAAATCAAGGAAAAGCCAAAAACGGGCAGAAGAAGGGCGCAGAAAATCCTGGAACCAGCTAAAGCCTAGCTAGTCAATCATTTTGTATACAAATTACATCCGTTCATGTAAAAAACCAGGGAGCGATCGGTATAACGTATCGATAAGTTGCCACCGCCTGGTGACATAGACCACCTTCTTTCGCGTATAGAGTGTACGCGCAATTTGCCGTGCAGCCTTATCAACTGGAGCCCGTCAACTACAGGTGTTTTAGCGGTCAAACATCGCCATCGCCAGTCTCCACAGCACCGTTTTTGTCCGCAAGCGAACAATCAAGTGTCCGCTTCCGAACAGTTGCCCGATACATTTAAAAAAATATTTAACTGATTTTCAGTTATTTATGATTTTGGTACAATAATGTAATGTATTGGCACAGACAACGGCAGCAAACTAAAAACGGGGACGCCCGCTTAAAGAAAGGCAGCCGAAAAACATCAGGAGTTAAAAAATAAAGGATAAAAATTAAAAACAAAAAATCATGAAAACGTTAGTATTAAACACCCTCGTCGCAGTGGCCATTGCAGGAAACACCTTCGCCAATCACACGGTGCAGCCGGTTTCTTACCATGGTATAGCAACCAAGGAAATAACCGAGCCTGCAAAACATATCGATGCATTCAAATTGCAAGTCTCCTTCCACCAACAGAACGTGGCCGTACTTTGGAACCAGTATGACTTGGCTGTAGCACGCGTCAAGAACAGTGCAGGCAACCATGCCGATTTGGAGAAAGAGAAAGCCCATTTCATTAACGTTTACCAAAAAGATATCGAAAATGGGACGCGCGTGACGGAAGGCAAAGCCGCGATAACCGAAATAGAGACGATGTATGAGCAGAAGCATGCTGATCGGGAAGCATACGAAGTGAAGCAAATAATGAAACTGCAACGCTTCTTAAAAAGGGAATTGGAACGCGAAAAAAAGGGCTTCGAAAAAGCAAAGAAAAGCAATGCAGCGTTAATCAATGCCGAAACAATGCCGCTGCTTCGCGAGGTAGAGCATTATTTTGCCCAATCTATGCAACAAGTAGACCGCTTGATGGAAGAAGGCCGTGATACACTTACCACTGCTGCCCATTAAAGGTTAGTGCTAGCTAATTACATAACAAGGAGGCCGCCCGAGATAACGTTGTTTCGGGCGGCTTCTTTTTTTACCGGGTACGGAGGTACACATTGCCATGTGTTGACTTGAAAATTAGATCGGTTCCGCCACCATTGACGGTGCCTTTAATGAGTTCGCGATAACCGGTTCTTGCAGCCGATGCAAACGTTGATGATTGGTTTGTAAGGGTGACGGCACTTTGCGCTTCCGGGGGAACGGGTGGGTTTACCTGTCGTTGCGCCACACGGGCAGCATTCGTTGTTCCCCTGCCCTGCACGACAATAACCCTATTGTTCTGGTTTTCATTTACGGTACTGTCTTTTACGACGGCAATATCAAATGCATCGGCAGCGTATAGCTTGCCGTAATGCGTGCCTAGTTCCAGGTTGGCTTTGGTCGCCGCCGGTAGGGCGACATCTACATGCTCATGGATGGAAATAATGGATACCGGTCCTTTGATGTCGTTTTCAAAAATAGCGTCCACACTCCCTTGTATGGTGGTGATATTCATCGGACCACTGTTGTTTTCCAACACGATATTATTGTATGATGCGGTAATTTCGACTTCTCCTTTTACATTCTTGATGGTTACAGGCTCCACATAATAAAATTTGTCGTAGGCAAATGCGATGGCTAATTGCTTGGGAACGCGGATATACAACAGCTCGTTTTCGATACCATTGCCGATGAGGTTGACGTAGACGTCCTGCCCCTTTTCGGTGACGTTGATGCCTAATCCGGTGTTGTCCTTGTAACCCGAGGAGCTGATGGCCTGTAGACCCTTGGCCCGTTCGTCTTCATCATCATCTTGTGTTTTTTGGCCCGAGAAGATGATTTCATTGCCATCGTAGCCTTCTACAGTCACGCCGTTGAGGTTGAGGTGTAGTTTGCCTGTACTTTTGGCTAACCGATATTCCTTCTGCGCTAATACCGGTAGGCAAGCTAGCAAGAGGAGCGTTACAGTAATCAATTGCTTTTTCATGTTGTTTGTTTTTGGTTTTATTCGTTAAATGAATGGATCGTTTTATAATTTGTTTTGGTATAATAGCGTTGCGTAAGCCTCGTCCTTTACCACGGTAAACGTATTAGGGTCATCGGCCAATGCATAGAGTGTCTGGTCTACCATTTCGTTGTCTACCTGTTTCAGAAAGTGGATCAAGCCCAATTGCACGAACGGATCATTTTGGGTAGTCAATGAGGTGATAAAGAGTTCGGTAATATATGGGTCTTGGGCACGTCTGCCCAATGCGTCCAATGCTGCCATACGTACATTGCTGTTCGCATCGTGGTTCATTGCGTCCGCCAATAATCCGACCAACTCGTCATCGAGTTTGGCTGTGCGATCGATTTCCAGGATAGCTGCCAAGCGTGTGCTGGCAGAATTGCTGTCCGCCAGTTGTGTATGCCATGCCCAGTGGGGAGAAACCTCGACCGCTTTGGCTGGGTGTTTTCGCGCTATCGGTTTGGTGGGTGTTGCGACATGTTCTACCGGTGTTGTTTCTTCTGTTGCTTCAGTGGGAGTCGAGGTTGCTCGTGGCGTATCGGTAACTCCCGAAGGAGCCGATTGCGGTGTCCATGCGATGTCCTGTGGTAGTGGTGTTTCACCCGGCCGATAGAATATGTAAGTGAGCACCAGCGCCAATATCAACGAGGCAGCCACACCCCAGGTGCGCGGTTTTAGCCTTGCAAAAAAACCACGCTTGATTACGGGTTGGGGATTCAACTGCTTTTTCAGCCGCTGCAATACAGCGTCCGAAGGAACTAAATCGTCGAAAGCATCACGGTTTTCCCGTACAAATTTTTTCAAAGGGTCACCCATGGTATGTTTTATTCTTTAATGATTGTATAACTCGTTTTTTAGCCCGATGGTACTGCGTTCGCACCGTATTGTGGGAGATGCCCAGCATCTTGCCGATTTCTTCTTGCGGCATCTCCTCAAATACATGCAAGCTCACGATGGTTTTGTATCCCGGAGCTAGTTGGTCGATAGCGCTTTTGATATCTTCTACCCTGCAGTCAAACAATGCGTCCTCCTCTTCATTGTACTCTTCGTTATCCGGTATTTCGTTTTCCTCCACGTCGGCAAAGGTGATCTTCCGTTTCCGAAGGAAAGTGATGGAACGGTTGATGGCAATTCGCTTTACCCACGCGCCAAAACTTGATGCACTTTGCAACCGATCGATATCCTTGAATGCGAGGAAAAATGCTTCTTGCAAAATATCCTCGGCTTCTGCCGTGTGCGGAATGATTCGGTTTATGGAGTTGTACACCGGTCTGGCGTATTTGTTATACAACTCCGTGTAGGCGGCATCGTTCCCGGCACGGCATAGCGCTATTAGCCTTTCTTCGTCTGTGTTTGGTATAGCTCGCAAGCGATATCTATTTATGTATTGCTAAGTGATTCAATCTGAAGTCGCCATTCCCGTGTATATGTTGCACGTAAAAGACCACCGTGCAAGATAAAAATTAAAAAAAGATGGACGTAAAGGTTTGCCATTTGTCCAAAAGATATCACTACCTTCGTATGGTATAGTAAATAACAACCTGATATGGATACGATTTTAAACTTACTTAACGGAAGCCTTGGCAAAGACCTTGTCGAGGGGATTTCAAAAAATACAGGAACGACCCCAGCGGAAACACAGTCTGTGGTAACGGCGGCTTTACCGGCATTACTCAGTGGGTTGCAGCAAAATGCCAGCAGTGGTGGGGCTGAAGGTATCCTCCATGCTATAGGTTCCAAGCACGATGGCAGTATCCTCAGCAATTTAGCGGGTTTTTTGGGTTCGTCTGATACGGACGATGGAAAGGGGATATTGAAGCATATATTGGGGGATAAACAAGGCGCCCTCGAAAGCAACATCAGTCGGAATACAGGTGTGTCTTCCGGTGCGGTATCAAAGATACTGGCCATGCTCGCTCCGATTGTCATGGGATACCTGGGTAAACAAAGCCGTAGCAGTAACGTGGCTGATGGGAAAGGGCTCAATGATTTATTGGGTGGGCTACTTGGGGGTAATTCCGGTGGAAATATACTCGGCGGCCTACTTGATCAAAATGGTGATGGTAAGCTGGACGCCAATGATGTAGGGGGCCTACTGGGTGGCCTGTTTGGGAAAAAATAGGTGTGAGCAGAACGACTTAATCTGCAGGTGAAAGTGCGGTAATCGGTGTTAATACGAGTTTTCTGAATTCCACTTCAGCTCCCTCGGCTTGCAGGGCGATACGCCCTTCATTGGCTGTGCAATCAAAACCATCGTTTACCAAATCGCCATTGACCCACACCCTGATCTGGCGGTCCAACACCTCGATTTTCATGTTATTCCATTCTCCAAGGGGTACTTCAGACCCGTCGGTAAGGTTTTTGATTCGACGTTCCTTCCCTTCGGAAGTTCCCCAATTGGCTTTTGGCCCTCTGCGCTCTTCCATATTTGGTACGCTGATGTCCTCGCGGATACACCAGAAATCACCGGCATTCTCGTGCATCATCTGTACTTCAATGGACTGCGGAAACATATCGTATAGGATGCGGGGGGTGGAAGCATGCACCAATACCCCACAGTTTCCCGCTTTCCCGGGAAAGCGGTACTCGACTTCCAGTCGATAGTCTTGGTAGGTTTCGTCGGTAATGAGGTGGCCATTGGGATTGCCCATGCTCACTAGTAGCCCGTTCCTGACCAAGAAAGGGCTTTTCACATCCGGCTCATTGTCCATAGCTGGTACATCAACATGCCATCCGCTTAAATCCTTGCCATTAAATAGGCTAAAAGACTGAGAAAAGGCGGGGATACTGTATGCCACAATGAGTAGCGAGAATAAGGGTTTCCAATGGAATCTCATGGTTCGATTTATACTTGACTAGTTATTTCGGTTGCTGACCAACACGATAATATACAAACCTAGCCAAATTGCCCTTAAAACGCAAGTGCCCGCAATGGAATTGTCACCCACAGGTAATAAAATGAGCGGCCACGCTGCTTTTGCTAAAAAAAATAGACATTTGGGCAAAATTTCATCCATTGAATTCAGCATATCAAAAGTGGCTTCTACTGGGGGTACTTACCCTCACATGGGGCAGTTCGTTCATCTTGATTAAGCAAAGCCTCGGTACCTACACGCCCATGCAGGTGGGTGCATTGCGCCTATGCGCTGCGGGCTTGGCATTGGTGTTTTTCGGTGTGCGGAACATCAAGTATATTCCCAAAAAACTCATGCCATGGGTGATTGCCGGTGGGGCGATGGGAAATTTCATTCCCATGTTTCTGTTTCCGCTTGCACAGGAAAAGGTGAGCAGCTCCATGGCAGGGATACTGGATTCCTTGGTGCCGATTTTTATCTTGTTATTTGGCTATCTGTTCTTCGGTGTCAAGAGCAGGTTCGTGCAAATCATTGGGGCGGTCATTGGGTTTGTCGGAGCCGCCATACTCATGGGTGATGATGGTAATGGTGGCAAAAGCGATCTGTTCCATTCCTCGCTGATCGTATTCGCTACCATGTTGTACGCCATGAATGGGCTGATCATCACGAAATACCTATCGGGAATTCCTTCCTTTAAGTTGTCATCCGTCGTATTCACCATTTGGTTTGGCCCTGCGTTGTTGATTTTAGGGTTTACTGGATTTTTCGGCGCATTTGAAGGCACAGCTGAGCAGTGGAAAGGATTGGGCTATGTGTCCATCCTGGGTTTGGTAGGTACGGCGCTGGCCATGATCTTGTTTTATCGGCTTTTGCAACTGACATCGGCGATTTTCGCTTCCATGGTTACCTACCTCATGCCGTTGGTGGCGGTGATGTGGGGCCTTATGGATGGAGAGCGGTTGACTTGGGTGCATGCGGCTGGTGGAGTGCTCATCCTACTTGGAGTATACTTGATTCAGAAAAAGCCGAACAAACAACCTCCCACTGAGGCCATCTTCGAAGCTCCTGCCCAACCAGCACCGATTTCCAGCGATACGCCATCAACATAATGGGTAGGCCCGCGCCTAAAAACCATTTTATTGGTAAACCATCTTTCGGTTGTCGGGTAACTCGTTGAGATGAGGCATTTCCCCTTCACGATATTCCCGATAGAGCCTATTGATATCATCTCTCGTATCGCCAATAAAAGGGCCATGGCTGACGATTGGAGCATGTTGAGGTTCCCCAGCGTAGAGAACAAGTCGGGCTCCCTCCTTCCCTGCGGTAAAGGTAATGGCGCTATTGCCTTTCGCAGTATCAAGCGGTTCAAACCAAGCCGCTTTTCCCATTTCTACCTTTGTGCCTTCAATCGATATATCTCCTTCCAATAGATAGACAAATCCGGTATACGACGCTGGGATTTCTTGGACGGCTTCACTATCCCCGTCCAGACGGAAGTCGACCAGCGTAAACGGCACATTGTTTTGCATAGGGGAGGTTAACCCTTGGCTGTGACCACTATACACCCTGATTTCGCTACTGTCAGTTTTAACGGTGGGCACGCTTTCCAGCGGGATGAGTTGCCAGAATGGTTCCGCCCATCGCTTATCGGGGGGTAAAACCAACCAAAGCTGCAAGATTCGCATTTGGGTTTTAGCCGTCAACTCCTCGGTGTGTATGATGCCTTTTCCTGCGGTCATCACCTCAAGGCTCCCCGTTTTGAAGGTTTTTTCGTCTCCCTTAAGCACCAACGTAACGGTTTCGAAACCTGCGTGTGGGTGAGGTCCGCCGACGGGTGGCCCACCCGGCAGATCCAAGCGGTCATCCATCAACAGGATAAACGGATCAGTTTTCATGAAATTGCTGCCATCGATGACGGCAGCGGCCAAGTGCCCCTGACCAAGGAATCCTTGGTGTGCAGGGCTGCTTGTTATACGCGCTATTTTTCTATTTTCCATGATGATTAAGAATTTGAAGTATTGCTGACGGTATATTGCGCGGGGCTTCCCGAAAAGAGGCGTTGCGATAATTCAGGAAATCGCAGCGCGGCAGTTATCCACAGAATAATTTGAACAGCAACGGCAACGGCGATAGGTTGCTGATGCTGGAGATGTGTCACAATGGCTCCGCCAAAGTAGGCAATTAGCAACAAGGCTCCGAGGACGCCCGTACGGGGTACGATAAATAATACGAGGGAAATGATTTCGATGACGCCAATCAGCCGATAAGTGCCCGCGTCTATTCCAATTGATGCTGCTTGCGCAATGGCGGATTCATTTAGGCTTATTTTCATAAAGGCACTCATAGCCAACAAAACAACTAGAATGGAAGTCAATACCCAACCGGTAATCTTTACTACTTTTTTTGACATAAGACAATAATTTTAAATGATGTTGCAAAGTTACCGAAGAATGATATATATTTGTAATCTGTTACAAAAAGAATACCGGTTACAAAAAGAATACTATGCATACAGAAGAAGCATGTGCTAAGGCTAGGTTAGCCGTGCGCGACACCCTCGATGTGGTTGGGGGTAAATGGAAGTTGGTGTTGATTTCCGTATTGCGACACGGGAAGCGGCGGTTTAGGGAATTGTCAAGGGAAGCAGGTATCTCGCCCCGTATACTATCCAAGGAATTGCAAGAATTGGAAATGAATGGATTGGTGAGTCGTACCGTTTGTAATACCAAGCCGATAACCGTTGAATATGAGCTTACGGATTATAGCGAGACACTTTCTGAGGTGTTGGATGCCATGGAGCGTTGGGGAAGACAGCACCGTGCGAAGATCGTTGATAGCAGCCGTTGACTACAAAGAACTCCCCATGGATAAATGCATGGGAGCGATGCGTTGCGGTTAGGTCGGCATCAGGCGTCGATGGTTTTGTCGATCGGGCGATTTTCTGCCAGTTCGGGATTGTATCGGATGCCCGGGGTTAACCAAAATAATAGGATAACCCGTGAGTACCTATAGTTAAAAGGCGCCAACGCAAATATCGCGATGAAGACCACCGTCAGGTATAGCCAGACAGATCCGCTATCGCCTACGATGATAAACGTAGCTAAACAGGCGGCGATCGTCTCAGCGACACTCATGGCATAACTGATGAACATCGATACATAGAAATGGCCGGGCCGCTGCTCAAACTTCAGCAAACAATGCGGGCAGTATTCATTCATTTTCTGCGGTTTTAATCCGTACGTATCCCCGACAAACATGGCTCCCGTCCGGCATCGAGGGCATTTTGCGTCCAATGCCGCTCTCCACACACTAGGTTCGTCTTTCTTCGCTTGCATAAATTTATTGTTTTGTACGTTTCCTGAACTCTTCTGGTGTCACACCGGCAGATTTCTTAAAAAATTTGGTAAAATAGGAGTTGTCATTAAAATTCAATTCCTCGGCGATTTCATTGACGGAAAATGCCGGAATGGAGAGCAGTCGTTTTGCTTCCAATAAAACCCGATTGCGGATTACTTCGCCTGCCTGTACGCCCAAGTACTCCTTGCACAGGGAATTGAGGTGATTCGGTGTGATGAATAGCATGTCAGCATAGTGCTTAGGCAACCTAACCGCTGCATAGTGTTTCTCCACCAATTGCTGGAAGTTGCGCAGGATGGTGTAGCTATAGGCGGGCATATTCCCATACTGTTTCGGTTGTGCATATTTATCCAATTGCAGCAACAGGTAAAGCAATAGCACTCTGATGGAATCCAAGTTAATCTTATCGGTTGATTCATTCAGCTTGATAAGTTCTTCGCATGTAGCGAATACCGAAGGTTGATATTCGGCGGGAATATCGATTACACTATCTGGTGCATGGCCACTGCAAAAAGAGAAGCCCTCTAGGTAATCCGGCCTGAGCAAGAACGATTGGAAGAAGTCAGCACTGAAGTTAATCACATAGCCATCCACCCCATCACCGAAATCCCACGTGTGCACCTGTACGGGGATCATGAAATATGCCCGCCATTCCTGCGTCTCGAAATGGGAGAAATCGACGGAGAAAGAACCGGAGGCCTTGGTGAAGATGACCAATTGATAAAAATTGTGTCGATGGGGGAAAACGAGGTTTTTGTGTTTCGCTACATACTCAGCAAAACGGCCGATTAAAATACCTTCTTTTCGGTAATCGGAAAAGGAATGCGTGTCCAGTATCGGTATGTGTCTGCCCATTGGTTTACAAAGGTACCAATAGACAGGTCAAAAATAACGGTATTTAATAGGTGAAAAATGGTGTTTTTCGTGGAAAATGTGTTTACGTGGCCTTAAAGGGCATCACGTAGACATTGGTTTCCTTGCGTGCGAAACCGACACGGGGATACAGGTTATTGGCTGCAATGCGTGCGGGGTTTGAAGTCAAAGACAGCAGATCTACCTGTTGCTTTTCGGCAAAAACGATGGCGAATTCGGTGAGGCGTTTCCCAACCCCTTTTCCCCGGTAGGTGTCGTCCACTACCACGTCTTCAATCCAAGCTTTCCGCCCAGTAGGGGCCTCGTATATCCCTACCGTAATCATTCCCATATAGGCCCCATTGTCATCAAGGGCAACAAATAAATGACTATTTTGTGAATCGATTAATGCGCTCAAAGCCTCTTCAGTGACGGTCAGTTCTTTCCCTTTGAGCAATTCCAAAAACCGATCAATGGTGCGTTTAAGCTGGGGGGTATAGCTGGTCACTTCCTTAATATCCATGGCTGTATTCGTTGGGTTTCGCAAAGAGGTAAAGGTATGGGTTTTGCGGTATATGCAAAAACATCAACGCCCAATTTCTTGCGTTTCCCGATGATATTTCGTCACGTTACCCCTCTTTCGTATTTTTACCACATGCCACACCTCCCCACATCGCCGCAGCGGTCCTATATCATGAGCCGTATTCGGGCCAAGAATACCAAGCCCGAATTGCTGCTGCGCAAGGCACTATGGGCTAAAGGTATCCGTTATCGGATCCATGCCAAGGATTTGCCGGGCAGGCCAGATATCGTGATTCGCAAGTATCGGCTCGCCATTTTTGTGGATGGGGAGTTCTGGCATGGCCACCAATGGGAGAAAACCAAGGGCCGCATTCGTAGCAACCGGGATTTTTGGATCCCTAAAATCGAGCGGAATATCCAGCGCGACAAGGAAAACAATGCGGCGCTGATCGCCATGGGGTACACCGTATTTCGGTTTTGGGGAGAAGATCTGCGCAAGAACCTACACAAATGCATCAACCAAATCCAGTTGTACATCGAAACGGCCGGAGAAGGCAGGGTACCTTATCCGGTAGATTATTGACCACTTAAAAGACAATCCTAACGCCATTAGTCGTAAAACTTCCACGCCATGCCGATGCGTAGGTTAGCATTGTTCATCGGGTATCGACGGACGGTGTAGTAACCTGTGGGCCACACATGCTGGTTCACAAAATTGTAGCTGAGGAATAAGTTAGCTCGACTGATGGTCGCCGTTACCCATACATCTGCAATAGGGTAGGTCGAAAACTCAATGCCCGTATTGTCGTTGTAAAACTGGCCGACGTTGATGGCATAAGAGGGGGTGCGAAACGGTGTGTTGAAGCGGACATCGAAACCAAGGTTGAAATCAACTACCTTGTAAAGTTTCCCACCATAATAGAAGCTGTGCCAGGTATACAACTCGGGGATGGCCAATACGGCATTGTAGTCCGATCGCTGATATACCGCGTAATTATCCAAGTGGAATTTCCCAAGCGTAAAGTTTTGGCCCACGGAAACTTTCAGCAAGTTGATATTGTTCCCCAATTGGGCGGGCTCGATGACACGGGATAGCCGAGGGTTGAGCGCATCATTTTCAACTTCGCGGAAGTAGAGGTGGTTGGCGATCAAGAAGTACTCCGCTTTGCCTGAGAAACCCAGTTTGGCATTTTCATAGGCAAATGAAAAGTTGGTGGTTTTGGTTTTATCAAAACCATGTTCCCATTGGTGATAGGTATAATTGACCCGTTGGAAGAGTTGTTCGGGCGATTTGTTTTGGGTATAAGCCCCTAGCACGATACGGCCGATTGTATTGCTCAGCAGGATATCCGCTTTCGCTTCATATAGGTAATCGCCGAAGTTGTTACCCTGTGCGATTTGGTTGAAATCCCCGGTGATGCTTACCCGATCACTGAAGCGGTAACCAATGCCGGCTTTCAGTGTGTTGTTTTGCAGGAATGTGCTGTACCCTCGGTCACGGTACCAATGCATGTCGTGTTGATACCCCAAGTCTAGCTTCACCTCATTTTTGATGAATGACAGCGACTTCCCCCGTAGGTAGAAGCTATAACCAAAGTCATTGGTGATGGTGGTCAGCCGGGTGGTATCCTGCGTCAACACGCTTTCGCCAAAAGGGAAAGCATTGTAGACATCCTCTTCATTTTTATAGAACTGAAAGTCGCGTGCACGCAGGCTGACACTGTGGGATATCCGATTGGTAGGTAATATTTGCTGTTCCGGCAATCCGGCATTGATCGTATCCAACCGACCCACAAAGAGGCTTTGACGGAGAAAAACGCTATGGTCACGCCAGGTCTGCCGTGGGCGCCCATCGCGTGTGCCTTTCAAGCGGGTAGGTTCATCCTGACTGGAACGATTCTCCTCATCTCGGAATACAGTATCATTTACTATAGAGCCATTTTCAGTCGAGACGACCCGATTGAATACGGCATTTGACAGGAGATTATATCGATGATTTGGTGATTCATACCACGCAAATAACGCCGATTTTAGATCGTTATACTGTTGGTTTTGATAGTAGCCGTCTGCTTTTGCCGCATGAAATTCGCCGCCGATGTTGAGGTGCGGATTGATGTTTTGAGTAACCTTGGCTCGAATGATCTGGTCATCAAAGAAAAACCCAACATTGTAGAGCTCGGAAAAAGGTGCCCTCGCCCGATAATACTTGATAGAATCGGGTTGGTAAACAAACCGTTCCAGGCTATGGAAACCCGTTTGAAACCCAATGGTTTTGTTGGGAACGAACAGTAAATCACGGGTAGCCAACCCATAGCTGCCCAGGTGGATGCTGGGGTTGCGGGGTTGGTTTTGCATATTGTAATACTGGAAGTTCTTGTGGAGCGTGTCAATCTGGTAAGTAAAGGTGCCTTGCTTCATCATGGCCAAGGTGGTGTACCGCACATAGCGAGCAGTATAGATGACCGTATCTTCCTTATTGTCTTCTGCAGCCCTTGCGGAGTCCAATGCGCTGCTCCATTCCTCTTCCTGCGCTTGCAATGCCGGGAGGAACGAAATAGCGCATAATAGAAGCAGCAAAAAGCGCAGATGCACATTCATCGTTGCAAAGCTACCAATTCTTTCAATATTAAAGTCATCTTTGGCTCGGCAGTGGAAGCCACTTCCACGATTTCCGCTAGTGATACCGGTTGCAAATCCTCATGAAACCCTTCATCTGTGACCACCGAAAGGGCAAAAACCGGCAATCCGGCGTGGTTCGCCACGATCACTTCAGGCACTGTACTCATCCCCACGATATCGCCCCCGATTAATCGCATGTAGCGATATTCGGCCTTTGTTTCCAAGTTGGGGCCGGGAGTGGATATGTATACTGCTCGGTGGATGGTGATCTCTTGTTTTTGGGCAATTTCGATGCTTTCCTTGATCATGGTGGCGTCGTACGGCTGGCTCATGTCCGGAAAGCGTGGCCCATAGCGGTTGTTGTTGGCACCGCGTAGCGGATTGTCCGGCAATAGGTTGATATGGTCTTCGATAACGGCCAAATCACCTTTTCGGATGTTCGGATTGAGTGAGCCGGATGCATTGGATACGAACAGTTTCTGGATACCCAGCGCTTTCATTACGCGTATCGGGAAGGTAATCTGCTGCATGTTGTACCCTTCGTAATAGTGCAAGCGTCCTTGCATGGCTACGACATGCCGTCCATTGAGTGTGCCGAATATCAGTTTGCCTGAATGAAATTCTACCGTGGAAATCGGAAAATTAGGGATATTGGCATACATCAACTGGTGGGTGACTGCTACCTCGTCTACCAGTTTGCCCAGTCCGGTGCCGAGGATGATGCCAAACTCAGGGGTAAAATCACCGATGCGTTGTTTGATAAATGCGGCGGTCTCTTCAATCAAATGATACATACTCTTGCGACTTTAATGCCAAACATAGCGGATTTTTTCCAACCATCAAAAACCGATCTACGCCCGTGTATCATTCCCATGGTAGATGCTGAGGTAGCTTTCATAGCGACTGGGCTCGATTTTTCCGTCTTCCAATGCAGCCAGCACCGCACAGCCGGGTTCGTTGGTATGGCGGCAATCATTGAAACGGCAATCATTCATCAACGCCCGCATCTCAGGAAAAAAATGGCCCAGTTCCTGTTGCTCGATATCAATGATCCCCAGTTCGCGGATGCCCGGTGTATCAATGAGCCGCCCACCGAACGGCAGGGTAATCATCTCGGCAAAGGTGGTGGTATGCTTGCCCTTGTCAGACCAATCAGAAATTGTTGCCGTGCGTAAGGCTGCATTGGGATGGAGTGCATTGATAAAGGTAGACTTCCCTACACCCGAATGCCCAGATACTAGCGTGGTCTTGTCGCGGAAGATATCTTTGACAGCGTCTATATTCGTGCCTTGTAGGGCGGACACCTCGTAGCAAGGATACCCAATGCTTTTGTAAATTGATTCGTATTCGCGTAGGATGTCTAATCCTTCGGTACTGAACAAGTCCAATTTATTGAATATCAATCCTGCAGGGACATCATAGGCCTCTGCAGTCACCAGAAACCGGTCAATGAATCCCAACGAAGTAAAAGGCGATGCGAGTGTGACGACTAAAAAGGCTTGGTCGAGATTGGCCGCGATGATTTGTGCCTGTTTCGATAGGTTGACCGATTTACGGATAATGTAATTTTTCCGTTCATGCAGGTGGGTAATTACCGCGGTCTGTTGCTCCGCTTCGAGGGCGATGTCTACCCAATCACCTACCGCAATAGGGTTGGTCGTTTTGATATCCTTGGTTCTGAATTTTCCCTTGATGCGGCATCGGTATTGGATGCCGTCATCTGCAAGTACCTCGTACCAGCTTCCTGTCGATTTGGTTACAAGACCCTTCATTCAGTCATCGCGTTATCATGATATGCCCCTGCCCGTATTGCCATTGCGACAAAAGTCGGAAAATTATTTGTAATCCGGTTTTTTGCTTTTCGCTAATTCACGCTACGTTCATTATAACAGCTAAAAAACGAAACCATAAAAATCCCTATCTTTGTATCAGCACCAATATACGGATTTACGTGAATAAACTATTCTTGTTAGATGGCATGGCCTTGATTTACAGGGCCTATTTTGCGTTGAGTAAGACCCCGAGACTCACCTCCACGGGGTTTAATACATCGGCCATTATGGGGTTTGCCAACACCCTACTCGAGGTTTTGAAAAGCCAGCAACCCACCCATGTCGCCGTGGTGTTTGATACCATGGCGCCTACATTGCGCCATACGGAGTTTGAAAACTACAAGGCAAACCGTCAGGCCATTCCCGAAGATTTGGCCGCAGCCATCCCCTATGTCTATCAATTGGTAGAGGGGTTCAACATCCCCATCATTACGCTAGACGGATACGAAGCTGACGATATCATCGGCACGCTGGCCAAACAGGCCGAGCAACGTGGATATACCGTGTACTGCATGACGCCCGATAAGGATTTCGGCCAATTGGTGTCTGACCATATTTTCATCTACAAACCCGCCCGATTAGGAAATGGTGCTGAGATATTGGGTGTAAAGGAAATATTGGAGAAATGGGAAATATCGGATGTAAGTCAGGTTATCGACATTCTTGGCCTTTGGGGAGATGCGGTCGACAATATCCCCGGTATCCCCGGCATCGGTGAAAAAACAGCTAAGAAACTGGTGCAGGATTACGGCTCAGTGGAAGGGTTGATTGCCAATGTCGACAAATTGAAAGGGAAGCAACGTGAAAATGTAGAAACCTTTGCCGAGCAAGGATTGATTTCCAAGAAACTGGCCACCATCCAACTCGATGTGCCCATCGAATTGGATGAAGAGCAACTGAAATTACGCGAACCAGATAGGGAAGCGCTGGAACCGCTGTTTGCCGAATTGGAATTCCGTACCTTGGGTAAACGGGTATTTGGCGAGGAATTTAGTGTGCTGGATGCCAAATCAACCACTGGCACACAGATGGATTTATTTGGTGCCGCCACAAACACCACTGCTCAAACCATTGCGAGTGCAAACGAATACACCCCTCCAACAGCGAGCAAGAATATTGCTAACACGCTGCATGAATACCTCCTCGCCGATACGCTGGAAAAGCAGACGGAATTAATTGCGTTATTATTAAAGCAGCGAAGTTTTTGCTTTGACACGGAAACCACCGGTACAGATGCTATCACTGCCGATATCGTGGGGCTATCTTTTGCCACGGAATCCGGTAAGGCTTGGTATGTCCCTGCTCCGGCCGATATGGCAGGTAGCCTGCGCCTGTTGGAACAGTTTAGGCCCGTCTTCGAAGACGAAAGCATCGAAAAAGTAGGGCAAAATATCAAATATGATATCCTGTTGCTCGCCCGTTATGGCATTGCTGTAAAAGGGCCGCTCTTTGATACCATGCTGGCGCATTACCTCATTGACCCCGACACACGTCACGGCATGGATGTACTGGCGGAAAACTACTTGGGTTATACTCCAGTGCCCATCACTGACCTCATTGGGCCGAAAGGCAAAAAGCAGGGAAACATGCAGGATGTGGATGTCGAATCCATCAAAGAGTATGCCGGGGAGGACGCAGACATCACTCTACAACTAAAGACAGTTTTCGAACCGCTATTGGAGAAAGCGGAGGCAATCGATTTGGCGAGAAAAGTGGAGTTCCCCTTGATTCGGGTACTGGCTGAAATGGAGCGGAGTGGCGTGAATATCGATGTGCCGGTATTGCGGCAATTGTCGGAAAATTTGCAAAAAGACGTCGTCGAGATCGAGAAGATCATCTATGAAAAGGCAGGGGTGCGTTTTAACATCGCCTCCCCCAAGCAGTTGGGCGAGGTGCTGTTTGATAAGTTGAAGCTCGACCCCAAGGCCAAGAAAACGAAGACCGGCCAATATAAAACCGGAGAAGACGTGCTGTTGGCATTGGCCTCCAAAAGCGATATCGTCAAGGATATTTTGGAATTTAGGCAACTGCAAAAACTGAAATCAACCTATGTGGATGCACTGCCGGAGTTGATTAATCCGGCCACAGGACGGGTTCACACCTCTTACAATCAAGCGGTGGCAGCCACGGGAAGGCTAAGCTCTACCAATCCCAACCTGCAAAATATTCCCATCCGGACGGAACGCGGGCGCGAAGTGCGCAAAGCGTTTATTCCGAGGGATGAAAACCATGTGATCCTTTCGGCTGACTACTCCCAGATTGAGCTGCGGCTGGTGGCCCACATCAGCGGTGATAAAGGGATGCTGGAGGCTTTCGCGCAGGGGTTAGATATCCACCGAGCCACAGCCGCTAAGGTATATGGCGTTGCCTTGGAGGATGTAACGCCTGAGCAACGGCGGAATGCCAAAGCAGTTAACTTTGGAATCATTTATGGCCAATCTGCATTCGGGCTTTCCCAAAACCTGGGGATTCCGCGCACCGAAGCAGCGCAAATCATTGAGCAGTATTTCATCCAATATCCGGGCATCAAGCAGTACATGAATGATACCATTAATTTCGCCAAAGAAAACGGGTATGTAGAAACGTTATTAAAACGGCGACGGTACCTGCGGGATATCAATTCGGCGAATCAAACGGTACGGGGATTTGCCGAACGAAATGCCATCAACGCCCCTATCCAAGGTTCTGCTGCCGATATGATTAAAGTAGCAATGATAGTCATCCAAGCGGACATTGAAAAGCAAGGACTACAGGGAAAAATGACCATGCAAGTGCATGACGAGCTGGTTTTTGATGTGCCCAAAGCAGAGGTTCCCGCTTTCAGGGAATTGGTGGAGAAGCATATGAAAAATGCCCTTACGATGTCTGTACCCATTATCGTAGAGATCGGGGAAGGGCAAAATTGGTTGGAGGCACACTAATGAGGGAAGAAGCCCTGCGCTGAAACAAAGAAGAAAAAGAGGGATGAGGTTACGGTTGCTCCTTTATATATGGTGGATAATCCCTGCGGTCGCTTTAGCTGGGGGTCAGGATACCATCGACCAAGCACCGGTATATTTCGAACGTATACCGAATGGGATGATCCGATTTTTCTATGATGACAACTATTACCTTGCCGACAAGTACTGCCAGTTCAAGGAGATCGAACGGGTAGGCCAGTATGACTTTTCGAAACGGGTTTTCACAGGGGAGTTCACTGATTTTGACAACTGGGGGCGCGTGATGCTGCAGGGGAATTATCGGGATGGCAAGAAGGAGGGCGAGTTCAAGGCATACCATCCTAATGGTCACTTGAAGTGGGAGGTGACGTTTGCCCAAGATTATCCGCAAGGAAGATGGAAGTTCTACTACCCTGACGGCAAGCCCGTACTTGAACTGGCCTATGATACCGGCGAGATGCTGATATATAACTTTTGGGATAACCGAGGGCGGCAGCGAGTAGAACGGGGAAGCGGACGGTATGAGCTTGCTGTGAAAGCCGATGGTTACAATGAATCTGGTTACGTACGTTATAACCGAAAGGGTAGGGTGGTAGAAGGGCGACCCCACGGCTTTTGGGCGGTCGAATATATATTCGATAACAATAAGAAAACCAATGCTGGGCATGAGTACTACCAGAATGGCCGATTTGTGAACGGTTACGATGCGTTCCAAGACGAGTTTTTTGATGATAAACCTCGCTACGGATTAGTGCCTTTCGATGTTTTTATCCGTGCGGAATTTTTGGTGAGCAAGCCCTGCAATATTGATGACTATTCCGGATTCACGGGTTTTTTAGGAGAACATTTGGAAAAATGGTTTGCGGAAGCTGTAGATGAAACCCCTGAAGCCCTAGGACCCCAGCAGATAGCATTTCAGGTAACAGTGAACAAGAACGGCGAACCCAGGAAAGTCGAAGCGGTCACCTCATTCGAGGACAAAGCGATGGCTTCATCCTTATTAGATGCATTCCGTTGGATCAGGTTTTGGTTTCCCTCTTACGCAGATGACGAATACATTGATGATGTGTTGACAGTTACCGCTGATGTGTTCCTTGACGCCACGGAGGGGAAGTTGCGGTTTTTTGACATCCACATCCAGCGAGAGAAGGGTATTTGATCAGCCGGTACACATCCGTTTTTATTCAGCAAGCGTTGGTGAATGCCGCACATTTTGCCTAAGTTTGCTCCATAATTTCTACACATGACTATCCATAAAGAAGGATATACGAGTATCGCCATCACGGTGTTGGTGATCGCTGTAGCCAATGCTTTGGTTCACTATTTCATTCCCGGCAATACACTTGTCGTTTGGTCGGTGTACGTGCTTTCTTTCCTGTTATTGATTACCATCTTGCAATTTTTCAGGAGCCCTAAGCGGAATATCATCATCGATGAGAACATGATTTTATGTCCGGCGGATGGAAAGGTGGTCGTTATCGAAGAGACCGAAGAAACGGAATATTTTCATGACCGCCGTATTCAAGTATCTATTTTCATGTCGCCGGTCAATGTGCACATCAATCGGAACCCGGTGAGTGGAATTGTCAAATTTTTCCGGTATCACCCCGGTAAATACCTTGTGGCGTGGCATCCGAAATCGTCGACACTCAATGAGCGGACCACGATAGCTGTGGAAACTGCTGCGGGCAAGGAGGTATTATTTCGCCAAATTGCAGGGGCATTGGCCCGGCGTATCGTTTGGTATGTAAAGGAGGGTGAAAGTGTGAAACAAGGGGAAGAATTTGGGTTTATCAAGTTCGGCTCACGGGTGGATGTATTCCTTCCATTGGGTACCAACGTGCAGGTAAGCGTCGGGGACAAGGTTTCCGGTGGACTTACCGTTTTAGGGAAGTTTGCATAATTAGCGGATTCAGCAGGCCATGAGGTTTATATTGTTTGTCTTTATCAATGCCTGCGCGGTGGGTCTGTCCATCGCGTTTGTCAATTTCTATTTCCAGCACAATTGGCAATACTTCCTCATCACGTTCGTTATCTCATTTACCATTAGCTTTCTGGTATTCTACTACCTATTTCAACGATACATCTATAGCAAGATCAAGCTCATCTACAAGCTCATCCGTAACCTGAAGCTGGGAAAAGATTTGAAAGACGCGTTGGGTGAAAAGATGAGCGACGACCCGATCAATGATGTGGAGCAGCATGTGCGGGATTGGGCTAAGGAGAAAAAGAAGGAAATCGATACGTTGAAAAACCAAGAACTGTTCCGCCGCGAATTTCTCGCAAATATCTCCCACGAATTCAAAACACCCCTGTTTGCCATCCAAGGGTATGTCGATGCACTGCAAGATGGCATGATGCAAGAAGATCCGGAGATGGCAGAGCAGTTCCTGACAAAAGCGGCCAGTAACCTCGATCGGTTGACATTCCTGATTAAAGATCTCGATGAGATATCGAAACTGGAAAGTGGGCAGATACCCATCAATTATCAAAAGTTCGACTTGGTACCCTTGATAAAGGAGGTTAAGGAATCAATGGAGGACAAGGCCAATACACATGGGATTTCCTTGAGATTTAAGGACAAATACCAATACCCCATGTTGGTCAATGCGGATAAGGAGAAAGTCAGGCAGGTGCTGGTCAATCTCATCGATAACTCATTCAAATACGGAAAGGCTGGGGGCCATACCGATATCCGCGTCTACGAACTGTTTGAAGCTGTATTGTTGGAGGTGACGGATGATGGTATCGGTATCGAAGAAAAAAACCTTTCTCGGGTATTTGAGCGCTTTTACAGAACGGACAGGAGCCGGTCACGCAAGATCGGAGGGTCCGGGCTTGGGCTTGCCATCGTCAAGCACATTATCGAAGCGCACGAGCAAACCATCAATGTGCGGAGTACGGAAGGCGTCGGGACCACGTTTGCCTTTACGCTAGATAAAGTAAAAGCGTCCATGTAAGCCGATTTTTTGATGTTGCTCCTGCCTTGGAGCCAAACGGACACCTGAAATATTAACATTAAGTGACTCGTTAGTTAACATTAACTTAACATTATCGTTATATTTTTGCAGAAACTTTTCAGCTATGTCGCTTAATAGTATATTCCAATACTTTGTTCCAAAGGACAAAAAATTCTTCCCCCTTTTTGAAGAAGCCAGCAATAACCTGATTGATATGGCTAGGCTATTGAAAGAAATGGTTAATACACCCAATCCGGAAAGTCGCCGGGAATATTGCCGGAAAATTGAGGATCTGGAACACAAGGGCGATGATATATCACATCAAATCCACTTGGAGTTGGGCAAAAATTTCATCACCCCTTTTGACCGTGAAGACATCCACACACTGACCAGCTCGTTAGACGATGTGGCCGATTTCATTCACGGAGCGTCTAATCGGATGGACTTGTATAAAGTAGATAAGATCACCGATCCGATTATTGAAATGGCAGACTTGATCCTGGAAGCAGCGGAAGATGTGGCCAAAGCTGTCCATGAATTGCGTAACCTAAAGAATATACGGAACATTACCGATTCGTGCGTACGCATCAATAGCATCGAAAATAAAGCAGATTATATTTTTGACAAAGCGGTTGCCGAATTGTTTGAGTTCGAAAAGGATGCCATAGCACTAATCAAATATAAGGAAGTGTTGTCTGCGATGGAAACGGCTACCGACAAATGTGAGGACGTAGCTAATGTATTGGAGAGTATTTTAGTGAAAAATGCCTAATCAAATTAACGAGCCGAAGGTTACCAATGGCCGAAGGGCATAATTAACACACATAGCAGATATGATCACCACATTATTGGTAATTGTTGTCATCCTAGCCATCGCTTTTGATTACATCAACGGGTTTCACGATGCAGCCAATTCCATTGCCACTATCGTTTCCACCAAAGTATTGTCGCCCTTTCAGGCGGTATTGTGGGCTGCCGCTTTTAACTTCGCAGCGTATTTCTACTTCACCGACCATAAAGTGGCGAATACAATAGCCAAAACGGTACTCGAGGAATACATCACCCTTGAAGTTATTTTTGCGGGGCTGATGGCCGCCATTGGTTGGAACCTATTTACATGGTATTACGGTGTGCCCTCCAGTTCGTCGCATACGCTGATTGGCGGATTTGCCGGAGCGGGGATGACGCATGCGTTTATTCTCGGCGACAGTGTCATCGGCGCCATCAACCTGAATGCAACCCTCAAAATCATATCGTTCATCGTGTTTGCTCCACTAATCGGTATGATCATCGCCATCATTATTACACTCATCATCATCAATATATCCAAGCGGGCCAAACCATCGGTGGCCGAATGGTGGTTTAAGAAGCTGCAATTGGTATCTTCAGCGGCCCTGAGCTTCGCGCACGGCGGAAACGATGCGCAGAAAGTCATGGGTATCATCTTCGTGGCAATGGTAGCCGGCGGGTATTTGCAGTCCGATGACCACATGCCGGAGTGGATACCCTTAGCCTGTTATTCGGCCATTGCCTTGGGAACCATGAGTGGCGGCTGGAAAATCGTGAAGACCATGGGTACCAAGATTACCAAGGTAAATGCATTGGAAGGCGTAGGCGCGGAAACGGCGGGAGCAATCACCTTAGGCATAACCGAGCATTTCGGTATTCCGGTATCTACGACGCATACCATTACGGGTTCCATTATCGGTGTGGGTGTCGTCAAGCGGGTCTCTGCCGTTAGATGGGGGGTAACCATCAGCCTGCTGTGGGCTTGGGTGCTAACCATTCCGGTATCTGCGGTATTGGCGGGGATTACTTATGCTATTATACATTACGTTTTTTGATGGTTGCACAGGGGTGAATAAAGCAACAAGCCGCAACAACAATAAATCTTAAATTTTTTTAGGAAAGCATACGATTAATAACTACATTTACGCGGTTTATCGCTAAACTGACTACTAAAGTAGACATTCAGAAAAATCAGTTGGGGTGGGGTGATGGAATGCTTCAAAAGCTGTTTTGGCAAGATAAAATCGTTTTTGATAGCGTTTTAGGCTTAGAAAAGCACAATATTTTGTCTATGCAAAACATTGTTAAACAGCTAAATAGGTTCTTTTTCAATTAGATTAAACGATATTTTTCGGTTGTTTTTTATAAAAAAACACTTGAAAGCAAAAAACTGGAATAGTATTTGCAAATGTTGCAAGAATCAAACTATTGGTTATTTTTGCGAAAAATTAGACAATTAAAAATTTTTAACCTTAAAAAAAACAAGAGTATGAATTATTCTACAATCAAAACGGCAGTTGCTTGCTCGCTCGTAGCGGCCTTAGGATTGGCTGAAACAGCGCAGGCGCAAGAGCCGACTGTATTTGGAGGAAGATCCCAATACAGGACTTGGTCTATCGGAGTGAATGGTGGTTTTACAACTCCTTCAGTTCTCGTTGGCGGATCTAATGCGTTTGGACAAAAAGTAGGTTTTGGCCAATATAAATTGCGCGAGTACTACGGACTTACTGTGCGTAAACAATTATCTAGCTGGTTTGGCATTGAAGCTGCTGCTAATCGCGGTCGTATCTTTGCTCACAACGAGCAAGGCTTGAAAACTTACATTGACCCTACTTGGGCTAATGTAAATGCAGGTGGATACGAGTCAGCAGAAACATCTGTACAATATGCGTTGAGCTTGAACGGTGTGTTCCAATTGGCTACTATCGACTTTTTGCGTCGTGAAAATGCGGTTAACTTCTACGCAAGTGTAGGTTACGGTGTGTTGGCTTTCAACCCTGTGCTGTACACTGATGCTGCTGGAAGCGCAGGTGAATGGGACGCTTCTTCAAACTATGGCGAAGGAACTTGGGGTGATCGGGATTTGAATGCAGATCGCGATTACCGTCGTGAAGCATACGTTCCTGTAGGCGTGGGTGTGAAATTCAAACTGTCTGACCGCGTAGCGTTGAACTTGGGTTACACCATGAACTTTGTTGATTCGAAATCATTGTTCGGTCCATCAGCAACAAACGGTTCTGTTCCTACTACTTCAGTAGCTAAAGGCGCGAATGACAAGTACTCATACACTTACGCTGGTTTAGAATTCTCTTTGGGCTCTTCTTCGAAACCAGATTTGACTTGGCACAACCCTGTATCTACCTTGTATGATGAGTTGAAAGATCCTTCATTGCGTAATGAGCTTGAAGCGTTGAAACAACGTGTATCTACTTTGGAAGGTCTTGTTGACGAGTTGAGCCGTGACTCTGACGGTGACGGTGTATCTGACAAATTCGACAAATGCCCAGGTACTCCTGCAGGTGTTCAAGTTGACGGTGCTGGTTGCCCCATCAAATTCCCTGAGCCAGAAGTAAGAGAAGTTGCTGCTTCTTATCCAAACATTCAATTCGAGTTTGATAGCTCAGTATTGAAAACAGAGTCTTACTCTATCTTGGATCGTTTGTCTTCTGATTTGCGTGAGAGCGGTGCTACCGTTACATTGGATGGCCACGCTTCTTCTGAAGGTTCTGAGGCTTACAACTTGAACTTGTCTCGTGACCGTGCTAACTCAGTAAAACAATACTTGGTTAATTCAGGTGTTGACGCTGCTAAAGTTAACGTTCAAGCGTTCGGTGAGTCAGCTCCAATTGCATCTAATGCAACTGAAGAAGGCCGCGTGATCAACCGTCGTGTTGAGATCAAAAAATAAGTTTCTCTCAATATCCTGATTAACTAGCAGGAATTGTAAAAAACAAAACGACCCCGAGATATTCGGGGTCGTTTTGTTTTCCCCCCCCCGATTGATCTATCAGCCAATCTCGGAAACTTTTCCGCCACTTAACTGTTTATTGAATAGTTGAACATTAAGTAAAGGATTAAGTTATGAGTAATTTGAAATTAAAAGGGGCGTGGAACGAATTGAAAGGTAAGGTGAAGCAAAAGTATGCAGACCTCACGGATGATGATTTGCTTTACGAAGAGGGGAAAGAAGACGAGTTGATTGGACGTCTTCAGAAAAAGACAGGTAAAGCCCGAGATGAAGTGGTCGATTGGCTCAACAGTTTGTAATCGACACTAAAATTATAGTGAGGGAAGCGTTACAGGGGATTGCCTGTAACGCTTTTCTTGTTAACTTAGCCCCATGGCAAAGAAACAACCATCGATATTGGTCGTCAATGATGACGGGATTACCGCTCCCGGCATCAAGGTACTGATCGAAGAAATGCAGCAATTGGGAAAAGTGACAGTGGTGGCACCAGAGGGCCCTCAATCGGGTACGGGGCATGCCATCACTATCGGCAAGCCCTTACGTATAGACCGGATACACATTTACCCCGATGTGGAAATGTATAAATGTTCAGGAACACCGGTCGATTGCGTCAAGCTTGCCGTAAACAAAGTATTCAAAGGTAGTAAACCCGATATCTGTGTGTCAGGTATCAATCATGGGTTGAACAATTCGATCAACGTATTGTATTCCGGCACCATGTCTGCTGCGGTAGAGGGAGCCATTGAGGGCATCCCATCCATTGGCTTCTCTTATGACGACTTTGATTACGATGCTGATTTTTCCAAGTGTAGGCCGTATGTGCGAGGCATTACCAAACAGGTATTGGCCAATGGGTTATCCAAAGGCACCTTGCTTAACGTAAATTTCCCGAATGTAGATCAGATCAAAGGAATCAAGATCTGCAGGCAGGCAGATGCCAAATGGGCGGAGGAATTTGATGAGCGGACAGATCCGTATAATCGGAGCTATTACTGGTTGACAGGGGTGTTTAAACTGCGCGACCGCGGTGAGGATACCGATGTATGGGCATTGCAAAACGGATACGCATCTGTTGTGCCGGTGCAGTTCGATATGACCGCTCACCACGCCATACCGGAACTCAATTCGTGGAGTTTTGAGATCAAATAATACCAATCGGAAACAGACGTGAAAAAGAATTCTTTTATAGTCGGTTGTGCGATTGGGATAGCTGCACCTGTCGCTGCCCATCTATTGACCTTATTTACTTCCTGGAATGTGGCATTGGGCAATAAGCCGTTGAGCCTATATGTCGTCGCGGCATTGATTAATTTGTTATTTGTCCGTTTTTTCTACCGTAATGCCCTCGAAAAGAGTGCTCGCGGCGTGATTTTGGTTACCTTTGTAGCAGCCATCGTGTTGATTTTTACGAAAAATCTATCGGTATGAAACTTTCCCTCGGATTTTCGCCCTGCCCAAATGATACATTCATCTTCGATGCCTTGATTCACCATAAGGTCGATACCGAAGGATTGGATTTTGAGGTGCATTACGAAGATGTGGAAACACTCAATCAACGGGCATTTAAGGGTGAGTTGGATATTACCAAACTTAGCTACCATGCCTATGCGTACGCGGTGGAGCGATATGTACTATTGGACGCTGGGAGTGCATTGGGGTTTGGTGTGGGGCCGCTACTTATTTGCAAGAATCCCGACTTAATTGAAGTCAGAAATACGAAGTACGAAGAAACTTCTAACTTCGTACCTCGTACTCCTAACCTAAAAGTAGGGATTCCGGGTAATTATACGACCGCGAATTTCCTGCTCGGGTTAGCATTTCCTGAATTGAATAACAAGCGAGAAATACTTTTTTCGGATATTGAAGGAGCTTTGCTTGACGGTACGATAGACCTGGGTTTGATTATCCATGAAAATCGGTTCACTTACCAAGATAAGGGGCTGCATAAGGTCATTGATCTTGGTGATTATTGGGAGCGTACGACCAATTCACCCATCCCTTTGGGCGGTATCGTTGCAAAACGGCATTTGCCCGAGGACATCAAAGCTACCATCGAACGGGTGATCCGCAAAAGTGTGGAGTTTGCTTTTGACAACCCTAAGTCTGGTATTGATTTCATCCGGTCACATGCCCAGGAAATGAGCGAGGAGGTCATGTACAAACACATTGAATTATACGTCAACCGCTTTTCAATATCGCTGGGAGAAGAAGGACGGAGCGCGGTACAAACCCTTTTTGACCGTGCATGGCAATTGGGTTTGGTGCCCAAAAGCGATGTAAACTTGTTTTTCGTTTGACGGAGACTTCCCATATCCCAAATTTAAAATCTAATAACTAACTTTGCCAATGCCATATTGTCCGTCATGCGGTTTTGGTGCTATTATTGACAGTCATGGTAAGTGATTTAGTAAACAAGAAATAATGTTAACATTCTTAAGCAAAATATTCGGAAGCAAATCAGACCGAGATATCAAACATATTCAGCCATTGGTAGAAAAGATCAAGGAGGAATACGCAAAACTTGATTCCCTGACGAATGATGAACTGAGGGCCAAGACGGCCGACTTCAAACAACGCATAGCAGATTATTTAGCGGAAATCGATAAAGAAATTGCCGACCTGAAGGCAGAAGCCGAGCAGGAAGGAATGGATATGTCGGAGAAAACGGCCATTTACGAGAAAGTCGATAAGCTGGGCAAAGACCGTGATCAAAAGCTGGAAGAGGTTTTGTTGAAAATCCTTCCTGAAGCATTTGCCGTGGTTAAGGAGACGGCACGTCGTTTTACTGAAAACGCGGAAATTGAGGTTACTGCTTCGGATTTTGACCGCGATATCGCAGCGCTTAAGCCGAATGTGACGATCGTAGACGATAAGGCCATTTGGAAAAACACTTGGCTAGCCGCTGGCACGGAGGTGACCTGGAACATGGTGCACTACGATGTGCAGCTTATCGGTGGTATCGTGCTACATGAAGGTAAAATAGCCGAAATGGCCACGGGTGAGGGGAAAACGTTAGTCGGTACGCTTCCCGCTTACCTGAATGCATTATCCGGACAGGGTGTGCACATCGTGACGGTGAATGACTACCTAGCCCGACGCGACTCCGAATGGAATGGACCATTGTTCGAATTCCATGGTTTACGCGTAGATTGCATTGACAAACACCAGCCCAACTCACCGGCCAGACGCAACGCTTATGCTGCTGATATCGTATTCGGCACCAACAATGAATTTGGGTTTGACTATTTGCGTGACAATATGGCGCAATCGCCTGAGGCACTGGTGCAGCGTAAACTTCACTTTGCCATGGTGGATGAGGTTGACTCGGTATTGGTCGATGATGCGCGTACGCCATTGATCATCTCCGGGCCGATACCGCGAGGAGATCAGCATGAGTTTTATGAACTCAAGCCGCGGATCGAACGTCTTGTCAATACCCAAAAGGCGTTCATCAATGGGGTGTTGAATGAAGCGAAAAAGGCAGTTGCGGCAGGCAATATCGGTGTAGAAGACGGAGGGCTGGCGCTGTTGCGTGCCCATAGGGGGTTGCCTAAGAACAAAGCCCTGATCAAATTCCTCAGTGAAGGCAGTAACCGGCAGGTACTGGCCAAAACCGAGAATTACTACATGCAGGAGCAGAGTAAGAACATGCCTAAGGTAGATGCGGAGCTTTACTTTGTCATTGACGAGAAGAATAATCAGGTAGAGTTGACCGAAAAAGGCATCGAACTTATTACGGCATCAGGCGAAGACCCCAACTTCTTCATCATGCCTGACGTGGGTACAGAGGTGGCAGAAATTGAAAAGTCTAGCTTAAGCCCCGAAGAAAAACTCGCCAAGAAAGAAGAGTTGATGCGCGATTTTTCGGTCAAGTCCGAGCGGATCCACTCTGTTAACCAATTGCTGAAAGCCTATACGTTGTTTGAGCGCGATGACGAATACATCATTGATGATGGAAAAGTCAAGATCGTGGATGAGCAAACGGGCCGGATTATGGAAGGACGCCGTTATTCAGATGGCTTGCACCAAGCCATTGAGGCCAAAGAGAACGTAAAGGTAGAAGATGCGACGCAAACCTATGCCACGATCACCCTGCAAAATTATTTCCGGATGTACCATAAGCTAGCCGGTATGACCGGTACGGCCATCACGGAAGCAGGCGAGTTTTGGCAAATATACAAACTGGATGTGGTGGAAATCCCCACCAATATTTCCATCCAACGGGATGACCGCCATGACCTCATCTATCGGACGGCACGCGAGAAATATAATGCGGTAGCTGAGGAGATACACCGGCTCACCCAAGAAGGCCGCCCGGTATTAGTGGGTACTACATCGGTGGAGATATCCGAATTACTGAGCCGCATGTTGAAACTTCGCGGTGTGAAACATAATGTGCTGAATGCGAAATTGCACCAGCGTGAGGCCGATATCGTGGCCGAAGCTGGACAAGCAGGCACGGTGACCATCGCCACTAACATGGCTGGCCGTGGTACAGACATCAAGCTAGGCCCCGGCGTTAAAGATGCGGGAGGATTGGCCATCATTGGTACCGAACGCCACGAATCACGCCGCGTAGACCGGCAGCTACGGGGTCGTGCCGGTCGGCAAGGTGACCCTGGTTCTTCCCAGTTCTTCGTGTCATTGGAAGACCCCTTGATGCGCCTATTTGCATCCGAACGGATTTCCAATATCATGGTACGTATGGGCGTTCAAGAAGGCGAAGTGATGCAGCACAGCATGCTCACCAAGTCCATCGAGCGGGCACAGCGCAAAGTCGAAGAAAATAACTTTGGCATCCGGAAGCGGTTGTTGGAATATGACGATGTGATGAACTCACAACGGACAGTGATCTATGCCAAGCGCAAAAATGCCTTGTTTGGCGAACGGCTGGATGTGGATCTGAACAATACCATTTTTGATGTTGTGGAGGAAATCGTCACCGAGTATAAAGAGACGGGTACCTACGAGGATTTCCAACTGGAAGTGATCCGTGTCTTCGCGGTGGATCCTAGCATTAGCGAAGAGGATTTCGCAAATGAAAATATCGTCAGGCTGACAGACAGACTGTTTGCGGAGATTATCAGCTATTACCGCGAAAAAGCGGCGAAGATTGCGAATCAAACACTCCCTGTGCTGACGGACGTGTTTGCCAATAGAGGTGGACAGATTGAGAACATCGTTGTGCCGTTTTCTGATGGACTCCGCGGCATACAGGTGTCTGCTAACCTGAAGAAAGCCGTAGAATCGGGGGGAAAAGAGGTGTTCAAGTCCTTCGAGAAAGGCGTAGTGCTGGCATTGATCGATGAAGCATGGAAAGAACACCTACGCGATATGGACGAATTGAAGCAGTCGGTACAGAATGCGGTGTATGAGCAGAAAGACCCGATCATCATCTACAAGATGGAGGCATTTAACCTGTTCAAGCAAATGTTGGTAAACATGAACAAGGAGGTGGTAAGTTTCCTTTTCAAAGGTGAAATACCGAACCAACAGCCGCAGGATGTTCGTGAAGCCCGGCCGCTGCCCCGTCAGGAAGCCCGTGTAAAAACATCAAAACCCGAACTGGTCGCTTCGGGCGGTGGTGCCCCCGTAGAGGATACACGCGAGGTTCAACGGACGCAACCCGTGCGCAACGAGCAGAAAGTAGGTCGTAATGATCCTTGTCCTTGCGGAAGCGGCAAGAAATATAAAAACTGCCACGGCGTATAGCAATGAGGCAAGTTTTTTGTTGGTTATGATTGCATAAAATTGCTTTATCTTTAGTATTTGGCTCCATGGTTAAGAAAGTGTTCATACTGGTCGGTTTATTAGCGGGTTTCGGTTGTTTTTCCGGTTATGCCCAAAAGAAAGGCGAAGTGGAAATCGTGGCCGACCCCTTGATTAGCTTAATGCAACGGCATCGGATGGGAACGAATATCACGGCAACCTCTACCACAAGCAAACCTGTCGTTGACAAGAAGAACGCAACCCGCACGACTACCATGGGCTTTCGGGTTCAGATATACGCTGGTGCCAACCGAACAGAAGCCTATGCTGAGCAGGCGCGGTTTAAACGATTGTATCGGGATATTGATACGTATGTTAGCTACGAAGAACCCAATTATAGGGTAAAAGTAGGTGATTTCAGGAGCCGAGGGGAAGCCCAGAACCTGATGCAAGGATTGCGCAAACAATTCAACAATGTATTCATCTTTACCGAGGAGATATATGTTTACCAATAAGGGAGCAAGCGCATGATGAAAGACAAGGTTCTAACGATTGCATCCCAGATTCATGGTAACACGGTGGCGTTACGGCGGCACCTGCACCAACATCCTGAACTATCATTCGAAGAATACCAGACGGCAGCTTTTGTCAAAGCAGAATTGGATGCACTAGGCATCTCATATATCCCGATGGCAAATACGGGAATGGTGGCTGAGATCAAGGGCGATCGACCCTCGGATCAGGTAATCGCCCTACGCGCTGATATGGATGCGCTTCCCATCACTGAGGTTCCCGGACGTGAATACGGCTCGAAAAATGAGGGAGTGATGCATGCCTGTGGGCATGACGTGCATACCGCCTCGTTATTGGGCACGGCCCATATCCTCCAAGCGTTGAAAACCGAATTCGGGGGAACCGTTAAGCTGATTTTCCAACCCGGTGAGGAACGGCTACCCGGAGGGGCCAGCCTGATGATCAAGGAAGGGGTATTGCAAAACCCCGTACCACAAGCGGTGGTTGGGCAGCACGTGATGCCTTTGATACCGGCGGGAAAAGTAGGTTTCCGTGCGGGGAAATACATGGCATCTACAGACGAATTGTATGTGCGGGTAAAAGGCAAAGGTGGGCATGGTGCGCAACCCCAACAAAATATAGATCCCGTAGTCATTACGGCACACATCATTACGGCCCTGCAGCAGATCGTAAGCCGCATAGCGGATCCAAAAATGCCCAGCGTGCTGTCTTTCGGAAAGGTCATCGCCAATGGTGCCACCAATGTCATCCCCGACGAAGTGTACCTAGAGGGTACTTTCCGTACGTTCGACGAACAATGGCGTAAAGAGGCCCACGTCAGGATGAAGAAAATGGCTGAAGGGATTGCCGAAAGCATGGGAGGGATGTGCGATTTTGAGGTTCGTGTAGGGTATCCGTTTTTGGTGAATGAAGAGAAATTGACGGCGGAAGCCCGAGGGTATGCGGAAGAATACCTGGGCAAGGAGAATGTGGTCGACCTCGACCTTTGGCTTGCGGCCGAGGACTTCGCCTATTATTCCCAGGTGGCCGACGCCTGCTTCTATCGGTTAGGCACCGGCAATGAAGCCCGAGGTATCACATCAGCAGTGCATACCCCCACTTTTGATATCGATGAAAGCGCCTTGGCGTTGAGTACGGGTCTGATGGCCTATATTGCCCTACGTAAATTAGGGAATTAATCGTTCGTACATGTCTTCACACCATATTGTCAAAGAAGACCAAGAACCAGCCCTGATCATCGAGGATCTCGACGGTGTTTCCGCAGACCAATTGGGGCAATTGCTGGAATGGAGCCCCACGGTTATCGCACATCGTGACAATGGCGACGCCATCGCGGCACAGGGCATGAAGGTCGATGTCTTGTTTTCAGATCAACCCTTGACATCCTTCCAAGACCATACCCTTATCCTTCCTTTATCGAGTGTATTCTTACACGACGCATTGTCCTATTTGATTAGCAAGAACTATCCGGCAGCCAGCGTGGTGTCCAGAACCATTGACCCGATATGGTTACTGGAGTATGCTACCGATATCAACGTTACGTTATTGGGTAGCGGTAAGCGTATTTTCGTGGCCAAGTCGGGATTCAGCAAATGGAAGCCTAAAGGAGAATCGATATATGTATACGGAGATGCCCCAGTTGTAGAAACGGATGGTTTGATACCAGAAAGCTCCGATCACTACCTCACCGAAGGTGATGGTTTTTATACCATCTGGTTTGAGAAAAAGTATGGTTTGGTTGGTGAACTTTTATGAATGATGGATACGATCAACATTAGACAAGCAACGGCCGGGGATGTGCAGACCATCCACCGGTTAGCCCATGACATCTGGTGGCCCACCTACCAAGATTATATTCCACACGACCAGATTAGATTGATGCTAGAACTGATCTATGACGAGCGGGCGCTGCTGGCACAGCTAGATGCGGGGCAGTACTTCTCGATAGCGGTAAGGTCGGAGCAACCTGTTGGGTTTGTTGGCTTCCGGTCAAAGCCCGATGATGCCCGTATCATGCGGATCGAGAAGATCTATATTCATCCGTCTGAGCAGGGAAAAGGTACGGGTGTCTTGTTGATCGACCATGTCTCAACCGCGGCACGGGCGCAGGGGAAAATGCTCTTGGAACTCAACGTAAACCGAAGCAATCCGGCCAAAGCATTCTACACCAAACAAGGTTTTGTGGTGGTAGAGGAGGTAGATATCCCCTACCACGGTTATGTGCTGAATGACTATATTATGCAAAAACCCCTTTAGCGTTCGAGCTTGGGTACACGCGTTGGGGTATCTTTTCCAGACACGATGCTCCTTGCTCCTATTGCGATCGCTTTAATGGATGCAACGATATTGTCTACATTCAGGGTTTGCACCTCATCTTTAACCGTATGGTAATACTGGTCTTTGTCTATTTGTACCGTAGAGACCGTATGTGCCGGAACACCTACCGCGGCTAACGAGGCGTTATCACTGCGGTAGAAAAGGTTTTGTGTAGGATATGGATCCGGATGGAAGGTAAAACTCGTACCCTCCACATTCCGTTGCATGATTTCGGCCAAGTTGGATTGGCTATACCCCGTAACATATAACGAATTTGGGCCGAATGGCGCATCCTTGCCAATCATTTCGATGTTGATCATGGCGACCACCTCATCCGCATCGACCTGCTGTGAAAAATATTTCGAGCCCACTAAACCAATCTCTTCAGCGGTGAACGCCACAAATAACAGCGTGCGCTCGTTGTCACCTTGTTTCTTATAATAGTTGGCCAGGCTGATTACCGCCGACACACCCGAGGCATCGTCATCAGCCCCATTTGCAATCGAATCTTGCCCTATAGGCTCAATGATGCCGATGTGGTCATAATGGGCAGAAAAAATGACGTATTCATTGGGTTTCGATTTGCCCGGAAGCATGCCCACGACGTTGAACAGCGGCAACTCTTCGATGGTGTTCGTAAAGCTCACGCGGAATGATTGAGGAACACCGTCTGCCAATACATAGACCACTGCGGGAGTGGGAGAAGCGCTGTCGTTTTGCTGGCTGATTCGACCTTGCATTAAGAATCCCTTGTATCTGTTAAACAAGGAGGCGAAACTATTGTCGACAATAACCAAGGCATCCTTGCCCCCTGTGGAAACTTCCCTGAAACGTTGGGCAAAGTCATCTCCTTCTTTAATATGAACGATGGATACGCCGGGATCTGAGTTCCAGTTTACCCCGGGGCCATTGCTGGATACGATGATGCGGTCTTCCGGGATTTCATCACCATCAAGCGCAACCTCCCATGTGGCGGGGCTGATGCGTGTCACATGGAATGTCTGTCGATAATCATCCGCTGCATATGGCTGTAGGCCGATTTTTTTGAATTCGGTAGAAATAAAATCAGCGGCCCGCTCGATGCCCGGTGTAAATGATGCTCTTCCTTCCATGTCATCGGCCGCTAATGTATTCAGTAGCCGCGCTACTTCTTTTGCATCAACCACTTGGGTTGCAGGTTGGCGAACAACGCACCCCGCCAACAGGCACATGGCTACGATATACAGGCTTAGTCTCTTTAGCATAATGTTATCGATTATAAAAGACCAAACTTAGCTAAAATGCACGGCATTCGCCAATATCGTTACAACTTTCCCGGATTATGTTGTGTGCCTTTGCACCATAACCGCTATATTTGACTGCTTAAAAACAATTGACCATGAAAGAGATTACAGTTGAGGAGCTCAAAGCCAAGATTGACAATAAAGAGGATTTCCAATTGATCGACGTGCGCGAGACATTTGAGTATGAAACATCGAATATCGATGGCGAGAACATCCCATTGGCTGAGGTAATCCTGGAACAAGACAAAATTGCTAAGGACAAACCTGTGGTGATCCATTGTCGTAGCGGCAAACGCAGCGCGCAGGCGATCTTACTACTTGAACGGGAAGGGTTTGATAACCTCGCCAACCTTAAGGGGGGGATACTGGCTTGGCGGGATGCCTTTGACCCCGATATGCAAGTCTATTAATTTAAGTTTGCCTGAGGGATTGACCCAAGCGATTGCCTGTCGGGATCTCGGTGTGTCAAAAGGCGGTTTGTTTGAGGGTAGCTTGCAGACTTACCCCTTATTTGCTAACTCTTTTCCGAATACCGTTTATTGAGGAAGATTGACTATAGCGAATCGATGTCAACGAAGGCGGTCTTGACGACCTTTTCAGCGGCATCTGTCCAGGCAAATAGCAACCGGTTAGCCACACGCACCATTTGAGGGAATCCGCTGGCTCGCTCATTGGACGTCTCTGCGATGGCGATCGGTACGTTCATGGCACCGTCAGCGCTTACCCGCACGACTCGTATTTGCCCATCCTCCAGCCAGCTTACCGCCGCACTTGTGTCATCAAGCAACACCAATCCCAAGCGTCCGAGGGGGCTTCCACTAGCTAAGCGTGTTAGCGCCCCAAAGGTGTCTCCTCCATCGGTCGAAAAAGCCACATTTACTTGGCTGTTTCCATCGGGAGCTGTATACCAAGCTACAGCGACGGCATCATCCATCGCCGCCACTCGCGGCCCATTTACTGGACAACCCTCGATATGCCATCCATCTGAGAAGACGGGTTTTGGCTGTGTCCACTCACCATTGACCAAACGGACGATGTAGATATCCCTGATTTCATCATCAGAACGATCCCGATATACGACAATCGGTCCATTCGCGGTGACCGCTGCCCCGGTCTGGCAACAGTCGCACACCCGACCATCAAGTTCCCATTCGGACAACTTATGCCCTTCCGGCCCCAAAATGGCTGCACGGAGCGTCATCGCACCACCCCCGCCATGTCCATGCCCGTCATGGCTACCATGTACATCATGGGAAGTCGGCACCGTATGCCGTCCGTCTAGCCAACTGACGAAAAAGCCAGCATGGAAAGGCACCACCGAAACAAAGCCGTGTTCACCTTGCACACCATCATCATGGAGCACCTGTGGTACTGACCATGTGTCTCCGCCATCCGAAGATACGGTTTGGCGGATGTCATACGCATACGTATCAGGCGCGCTTTTTTGCATGAAAAATGCAACGAACGTAGCATTGTCATTCACTGCTAATAGGGGGTAATCTGCCCAATTGACAAACCAGTTATTTCCCGCGGCTATCAGCTTCGGATTGTGCCAACCACCATCCTCAAATAACGAAACCTTCAGCACATGTCCATCGTTCACTGCTTCCACCCAGCTGAGGTATGCACGATCTCCGCCAAGCGAAAATAGATAAGGCTCTGCACTCGATGGGCCAGTAGGTGAGGCCAGTTGTTCGATCGTTGTGCCGGTACGCTGAAACGCCTGATTTTTTACATCGCAAGAGAGGGCGCCACTGACGGCGACAACCATGACAACCAGTCGTTGGCAAATAGCAGGGGAAATAACCATACAGCAAACTTAGATAAATTTCTATATACAATGCATATAGAAATTAATCGCTCTCTCCTCTGCCATTGAAAAGCTTTATTTGTAGAGGAAATATACAAAGTGCGAATTGGTTTAAAAATTTTGATCTGTTCCGCCTGCATATGAGAGCTGATTATAGATTGACGCGCTTTTTATGTAAGTTTGGCCTAGTTCAACGCCACCAAGCATGTGCTGATCATGAAAAAACATATCTTATATAATACGCTATTGAATATTGGGCTGATTTTAATGATACTGAGCAGTGTCGCAGCCTTTAATAGCCAGCAGTACATTGTTTTGGCGATTTCCGTAGCCATTATTGCCATATTGATTTACCTGAAATACCGCTTGTTTAAGCAGGTCAGGCAGATGACCAAGGGGAAATAGTGTGTAGTGGGGCTGGACACCAATTATGCCTACCCCACGGTTAGATTCAGGCGGGATGGCGGTACTGCGGTATTGTCATCGCATCGGTCAGGCGCACCAGTTCCTTTCCTTTCATAATCGGTATGGTCGTTACCAGGTCTTCCTGCAAACAGAAATCGATATCCCGGGAGACGTTAAGGCGTTGCATGCGTTTGCCGTGTGAAGCCTTACTAAGGGACGCTGCCAAATCGTGCCGGGTAGTATGATAAAGACTTTCGGCAGCAAGGGCAGCATCATCCAACTCACTTTCACTGGTTTTGATACGGCTCACCACAGCACCGGCAAACACGGTGTCTTCCAGGTTGAAATGGTTTTTCCACCCTGCGCAGACAAGCAAAACATGACAGTCTTGGCTTTTCAACCAATTGGAAAGGACCGAGATGTTCAGGAACGAACCGATAACCACCGCCTTTGCGCCCGTGCATTGCTGGATGGCCCGAGTGCCATTGGTCGTCGTGAGGACAATGGTTTTGCCCGCAACCTTTTCCCTGGTGTAAGAGAAAGGCGAATTGCCGAAATCAAACCCTTCTACCACTTCCCCGTTGCGTTCTGCGGCGAGCAAATAGCCGCTCCCCCGATAAGTACGGCATTCGTCCAGCTCTGCCACGGGGATAATGGAACTGGCGCCATTGTCCAGGCCGTAGCAAATCGAAGACGTAGCACGGAAAATATCAATGACGACGGCAATCGTGTCTTCTAGGTCATAGAAGGGCAACAATGCTGGGCTTAGGCAAACACTGACTTTCTTCGGGCTGATGGGCATATGCTACTTGACAAATGGGGGTTTGGCCACTACGGCTTTCACCTTATTGTTTCGGATATCGATGTAAATTTCGGAACCTTCTTTAGCATGGTCGATGGTGACGTATCCCAGTCCAATCGATTTTTTGAGCGTCGGCGATTGCGTGCCAGAAGTAACCCGCCCAATCGCTTTGCCATCAGCATCCACGATGCTATAGTCATGCCGCGGAATACCACGATCGATCATTTCAAATCCGACGAGTTTGTTTTGTAAACCGGCTTCTTTTTGTTTCTTGAGGTTTTCAGCGTTGACGAACTCCTTGGTAAACTTGGTGACCCAACCTAGGCCGGCCTCCAACGGCGACGTGGTATCATCGATGTCGTTGCCATATAGGCAAAATCCCATTTCGAGCCGTAGCGTATCACGGGCCCCGAGTCCGATGGGCTTGATGCCGTAGGCGGCCCCGGCCTCAAAGATAGCTTCCCACACCTTTTTTGCATCCTTATTGGCCACATACACTTCAAAACCACCCGCGCCGGTATATCCGGTAGCCGAAACCAATACGTTATCCACACCCGCGAAGACACCCTTTTTGAACGTATAATACTCCATGGTAGACAAATCGATGTCTGTTAAAGACGCTAATGCGTCTGCCGCTTTAGGGCCTTGTACGGCAAATAGCGAGGTTTCATCCGAGATGTTTTTCATCTCCACCCCATATGTATTGTATTTAGCGATCCAATCCCAATCCTTTTCGATATTGGAGGCATTGACGACGAGGAAATAGGTCTTTTCATCAATGCGGTAGACTAAGAAATCGTCTACCACCCCGCCATCTTCATTCGGGATATAGGCATATTGCACTTTGCCATCGTATAATTTTGAGGCATCGTTGGAGCTAATCTGCTGCACCAGATCCAATGCACGATCCCCCTTTAGGATAAATTCGCCCATGTGGCTCACATCAAACACGCCTACTCCATTGCGGACGGTGTCATGTTCGTCGTTGATACCCGAATATTGCACGGGCATATTGAAACCAGCGAATGGAACCATTTTGGCTCCCAAAGCAATATGTACATCGGTAAGGGCAGTGTTCTTTGCCATAATACAGGGGTTTTAATTTTGGGGCAAAGCTAATGAAAAAAGGGGAGATAGGTTGGTATGCAGCATTAAAATAATGCCTTGGTCCCTAACCGGTCAAACCTATCCCCCTTGGCCATTTATTCAGGTTTCCGGTTAATCTGCAATACCTGGCTGACATTCACCTCCGTGACATGACGTGTCGCTCCTTCGTTGTCCACATATTGGCGGTTAACCAATTTGCCCTCGATGGCGATCTCCGACCCCTTGGTGAGGCTCTTTTCTGCGAAAAGGGCCTGCTTTCCCCAAAAGATCAGGTTATGCCATTGGGTATTGGTCACCCATTCGCCCTGGTTATTGCGATACCGTTCGTTTGTGGCGATGGATACACGTGCCAGGTTCCGATTGTTGTTTACTACTTTCGCTTCGGGAGAGCTGCCTAAAAATCCAATGAGTCGGACGCTGTTCTTTAATGTGTTCATGATACGTAAAATTAAAAATGTGAAACTGGTGATTAACGACCGATGGTATTCCTCAACCATCGACAGCAGCAAAGGTGGGGCGAACCGAAAGAAAAAGCCGTATATTAAACGGATACTTCCGTTTTTAAACGGTTTTATCCGGATATAATCGGCTATGGGCCCGATTCTATGATATTTTCTGTTGAAATGCGGAGCGATAATGATTCCGCTGGTCTTTGTATAATCGAGTAAACCCCCATATAAATCTCTTTTCGTACCTTTGGAACGTATGGTATGCTGCTAATCGCGAAAAGGAGCCGGTGCGCTTTTGGAGGAACGGTGTGGGGTCGTGATACTATACGTTTTTTAAAGGCAGGCAATACTTAATCGATCAAAGATGTCCATTACAAGCGAATCCGAACTGATTGGAATGAAAAAAGTGAGTGAAGTCGTTGCGACTACACTGCGGGAAATGCGCGAATACACCAAACCCGGGATGACCACCGCCCAGCTCGATCGATATGGGCGGCGGCTTCTTGAGGCGCAAGGAGCAAGACCAGCACCTACGTTGACGTACGGCTTTCCGGGATGCACATGTATCAGCCTGAATGGTGAAATAGCCCATGGCATTCCCTCGGCCGGTCGCGTGATTCACGAGGGAGATCTGATCAATATCGATGTTTCAGCGGAGCTTGACGGTTATTGGTCCGACAATGGCGGATCATTCGTTGTCGGCGAGGATATTCATCACCATCAGCACCTTGTGGATACCTCCAAGCAAATTTTACGACGGGCCATAGACAAGATAAAAGGGGGGGTGCGCATTGCCGAAATCGGCCGCCTCATCGAAAATGAAGCAAAAAAATCAGGATATACCGTTATCAAGAATTTGACGGGGCATGGTATTGGCAGGAAATTACACGAGGCACCGGGTGAAATTGCCAATTACTATGATCGGTTTAATCATAGCCGGTTTAGGAAAAACGCCGTTGTAGCGGTCGAAACATTTATTTCCACCCGCTCCACCGTCGCAAATATGTTAAACGATGGATGGACATTGGTCGGTAACAAGGGCGGTTTCGTGGCACAGCATGAGCACACCCTGGTGATCACGGATGGGAAACCCATTATACTGACCGAAATGAACGGAATTTGGGATTAATCGACACCCTAAGAATCGGATATTCATCGTATGTTATTTAGAGAGATTGTCGGACAGCAAGGTATCAAGCAGCACCTCCTCAATACCGTTAAGGAAAACCGCGTAAGCCATGCGCAGCTTTTTTTGGGGCCGGAGGGCAGCGGTAGCCTGGCGTTAGCCACCGCGTATGCGCAGTACATTAACTGCGAAAACAAGCAGGAAGATGATAGTTGTGGGGAATGTGCCTCGTGCCGGAAATACGGTAAGTTGATCCACCCTGACCTGCATTTCTCCTATCCATTCTTTGCCAAGCATAAGGAAGATACCGCCGCCACGTTTATGGAGGAATGGCGGAAAGCCTTCTTGCAAAACCCTTATCTGGGATTGGAATATTGGCGCAACCAGTTAGATGCCGAGAACAAACAAGCGAACATCAACATCGCTGAGGCCCACCATATCATCAAGAAGTTGAGCCTGAAAGCTTTTGAAGCCGAATACAAGGTGCTGATCATGTGGCTTCCGGAGTATTTGGACACGCAGGGCAATGCCCTATTGAAATTGATCGAGGAGCCCCCGGCAAAAACGCTTTTCTTGCTGGTCGCCGAAAACCAGGATAAGATACTGAACACCATCATCTCACGGACACAGCTGATCAAGGTCAACCGGCTAGACCAGCCCAGTGTGGCCAAGTACCTGATGGCGACCCAGCAAGTGAGCGACCATCGGGCGCAGGAACTCGCGTTCATCAGTGATGGTAATATCCAGCAGGCCATCAACTTATTGGGAGAGGATACCAAGGGGCATTTTGATTTATTGATCCGTTGGCTGCGTGCGTGCGTTCGGGATGTTGGTCTGGAACTGACGAAGATATGTGATGAGGAATTGTCAAAATTAGGACGTGAAAACCAAAAAAGTTTTTTACTTTACGCCATTAATATGATGAGGCAGGTATTGCTGCTCAAGGAAGAAATGACCAATTTGGTCCATCTTCCGAATGCCGAGATGGATTTCGCGCAAAAGTTCAGCAACCACTACAGTTTAGACCAGATCGAATCGGCCATCGGCTTGTTCGAGAAGGCACATTATCATATTGAACGCAATGCAAATCCGAAAATATTATTTTTAGATTTATCTTTGCAATTGGTTTTAATATATAAATATCAAACGTTCCACCATTTGGTGGACTCAAGCATATAGATAGACAACTATGGGATGCAGCAGTTGCTCATCCGGCGGAGGGTGTGGTACTACACCTGCAGGTTGCCAGAATAATGGCTCCTGTATGACGAGCGGATGTAATAAATTAGATGTTTACGATTGGCTGTCTCATATGGACATGCCAACAAACTATAAACCTTTCGACATCGTAGAGGTTCGATTCAAGGGATCTCGCAAGGATTTCTATGTAAACCACGATAACCTATACCTGGAGATGGGTGAGATGGTTGCCGTGGAGCCCAGTACGGGCGGCTACGACATCGGGCATGTATCCATGACCGGTGAGTTAGTGCGGTTGCAGTTGAAGAAAAACAATGTGGATGCCGCCAGCGTAACCAAAAAGGTCTACCGGAAGGTAACGGATGCCGATATCAAGAAATGGCAGGCAGCCAAAGACCTGGAGTGGGAAACCATGCATCGAGCTCGTAAATTGGCGCTTGACCTTGGTCTGTCCATGAAAATCAGTGACGTAGACTATCAGGGAGACAAATCCAAAGCCACATTTTACTACACCGCCGAGGGAAGGGTGGACTTCCGGGAGCTCATCAAGCGCATGGCCGAGGCGTTCCGTATCCGGATAGAGATGCGGCAAATCGGTATGCGACAAGAAGCCAGCCGCTTGGGGGGGATCGGTTCCTGCGGGCGCGAACTGTGTTGTTCTACCTGGCTTACCGACTTCAAAACGGTATCCACCTCAGCAGCCCGCTACCAAAACCTCTCGCTGAATACCCTGAAACTGGCCGGGCAATGCGGTAAACTCAAATGTTGCCTGAACTATGAGTTAGATAGTTACATGGATGCCCTGAAGGACATCCCCAGTAATATCGAGCGGATAGAGACCCAACGCGGAACGGCTTGGCTCCAAAAAACGGATATCTTCAAGAAATTGATGTGGTTTAGCTACCCCGGTGAGGAAAATTGGATTCCCCTTACGACCGATCGGGTGAAGGAAATTAACCAGCTGAACAAAGAAGGCGTAAAACCAGAAGAAATCGGGGCCGTGGTGATAGAAAGTGTGGAGGAGAAGCCCGTGGTTTACGACTACGAAAATGTGGTCGGCCAAGATAGCCTCACCCGTTTAGACGATCGCAATAAGAAGAAACGCCGGCCGGCAAAGGGCAAACGTAGACCCGAGGGCAAAAAAGCCGCTCCAGAAGGGAAAGGCACCCCCCAGAAAGAGGCGACCAATAAACCCGAGCACGCGAAAGCAGCAAACGCTAAACCTGCCAAGCCCGCTAACGCCGAAAACGTAAGCAATGAAGGGAAACCCCAGCGGTCGAAAAAGCGGTTTCGGGGAAACAACAATCGGAAAGGAAAAAACGGTGGCCAGTCAAATGGGCCAGCAGCTTCGTAGTCGATGGTCGCTTGTTCTACAACATACCGGTGGGTTTTAGGGTTGGCCTTATTGATGGCATCCTGTACAGATACCGCCTTGTTAGACGAGAATGTCTCGATAGCCGACCATCAATGGCACTATGACGATCAGCCGAGGTTGGCCGTCCATGTGAAGGACGCTGATAAACCCTATCGGGTTTACCTTAACTTGCGGCATACACCAGATTATAAATATTCCAACATCTTTGTCTTGATACACCAGCGGCAACCCGATGGCCAGGATACCACCGAACGGGTGGAATTGCGCTTGGCGGAGCCGGATGGGCGATGGCTGGGCCGGGGTAACGGAAGTGTGTATGCCCATCAACAGTTGATCAAGGACAGCTTCCGTTTTCCCGATACGGGTGAATACGTATTCACCTTAGAGCAGAATATGCGCGAGAATCCACTAGAGGGCGTGGCCGATGTAGGCATTCGAGTAGCACCTGTTGAACCATAGCCGTAAATTGGCCGAAATCGTCATGAATAAATTGAAGCAAATCATCATTCACCCCTATTTCAGCTACGCATACGTCTTTGTGGTCGTGTTCTGCATCATCAGCTTGTTGACCTTGCCCCAGGGAGATCCCGTCGTTATTTGCGCGGTGATCGCGGGGATCGTGATGTTTGGATTGCACCGCTACCGCAAGCACCTGCTTAAGAAGTAGCAGCAGATGCCTCTTGTCGCGTTTGCCGGTAGTCCGTCGGTGTCTGTTGCTGGATTTGCTTGAATACCTTGTTAAAGTAAGTGACATTGTTGAAGCCGCAAGCGTAGCAGACCTCAGCTACAGACATATCCTCCTGCAATAGCAGTAAACATGCCTTATGGATCCGGTAGTTATTCACAAACTCGGAGAAGGTGATATTCGTCGCCTTCTTGAAGTACGTACAGAATGAAGGAACGGATAGATTCACCAGTTCGGCGACCCACTTTAGCTCGATATCCGTATAGTAGTGGTTTTCGACATAAGTAAATACCTTCTGTAACCGGTGGCGGTACTTATCAGGGGCGCTGTTAGGTACCATGTGATCATTCAATAATTTGTATTTCGTGGAGCTTGCCATCTCCTGTAAAATATCCATGATCCGTACGAATCGCTGAAAAGGCGCCTGATGGCGCAATGTTTTTAACTTATCCGTAATGCTTCTTTTGGTATTGCCCAAGAAGCAAATGCCCTGCATGGATCGCTTCATCAAGCCTTCGATATTTTTCATTTCTTCAAAGCTGGCCCATGTGTCCAAGATTTGCGGATTGATGAGCACGACCACCTCTTCATGTGGGTTGCTTGCGTTCAGTCCGAATCCGGCATGCGGCAAGTTAGAGCCGATGAACACCAAGTCGCCATCGTGGTAGGTACTGAGGTGGTTGCCCACATGCCTCGTGCCCGACCCGCTGAGCACGCAGGTAATTTCGTATTCTGTATGGTAGTGGTATTGCCACATGAAGTCTTTCGCCGATACCTTTTGGTGGATGAGTTTAAACGAGCTCCCCTCGTCACGTTTCACTAGTTCATATTCTATCTTCATCGGAAAAATAATTTCATTTTATTAACAATAGCGACTACGCTAAAGTACACTTTTCATTAATATAGTTCAATAATAAATGAATGTAGCTAAAGGTTGTTGGCGAAATAAGAATCAACTTTGTAACAGAAACCAATAATAAACATTCCCCAGTAAACCGGGGAAACCAATTTATAAACGCCAAAAATGCCGCAATTGAGGATAAAAATAGCTGTTTTCCTGAATTATTTCCTGTTTGGTATCATGCTGAATAGCGTGGGTACGGTGGTGCTCCAGACACAGCGCTACTTTGGTGTGTCGCAGACGGAAGCTGCTGTTTTGGAAGCGTTTAAAGACCTCCCGATCGCTATTGTTTCATTCTTGATCGCGTCATACATCACGACCATTGGTTACAGAAAGGCCATGCTCATTGGTTTAGCCGCCGTCAGTTTGGCGTGCTTCTCGGTACCATTGTTCCCCTCGTTCATGGCCATCAAGGTATTGTTTGCCATTACGGGGGCCGCTTTTGCATTGACGAAAATCTCGGTTTTCGGTACGATCGGGTTGGTCACCACGAATGAAAAAGCGCACATCAGCCTGATGAATTTTGTCGAGAGCGTGTTTATGGTGGGCATCCTATCGGGATATTTGGTTTTTAGCCTGTTTATAGACGATCACAATAGCGCTTCACCAGCATGGTTCAATACCTATTATATATTGGGTGTTTTGTATCTATTCGCCCTGTTCCTATTGTCAACGGCCTCATTGGACGAGTCAGCGGCAAAACCCGAAAAAGACGGAATTAATCGGGCTTCTTTCTTTTCCATGTTGCGGTTATTGCTGCTGCCGGTGGTGGTTTCCTTTGTGGTGTGTGCGTTCTTATATGTGCTGATCGAGCAGAGCATCATGAGTTGGTTGCCCACGTTCAATAACAAAGTGTTACAAATCCCATCGTCATTAAGTGTGTTGATGGCCGGGATACTGGCCTTTTCCACGGCATTGGGGCGTTTTTTATTTGGGTTTGTCGCCCGCAAGGTACATTGGATCTATAGTTTGCAGGGGTGTCTGCTGGCTGCCGCCATTTTGGTGCTGTTGGTGTTGCCCCTGGCCAATCGGCAACAAGGCGTATCCATCGAATCGTGGCGCGATCTTCCCTTTGCTGCGTATGCATTTCCGCTGATCGGTTTGTTTTTAGCACCCATATACCCGGCCATCAATTCGGTAATTTTAGCCACATTACCTAAAAGTCAGCACGGCACGATGTCAGGGCTTATCGTGGTATTTTCGGCGTTGGGCGGTTCGTTAGGCTCGCTGATCACCGGATTTATCTTCCAGCACTACGGAGGGTTATCTGCATTTTATTTTTCGTTGTTGCCCATCCTGCTGTTGGCTGGGGGCTTATTGTTGTTCAATCATTTTAGGAGTCGTTCGCACGTAAACGTTTTGCAAAATGCTTAACCAACAGGGCATATCGATCGCCGAATTCGGCAAGCTGCTGGTTGATGTCCAGTTGCAACGGGTTTTTGCAGACCAGAAGACGTTTGTAGACAGCATACCGAAGCGGCCGCTACCCGATATTTTAGGTGCGTATAGCAAAGAAAAAGGTGTAAACGGGTTTGACTTGGAGCGGTTCGTCCGTAAGCATTTCGCTTTACCTACTCCTGATCAAAAAACCGAGTGCCATGATGCCAATTCTCCGGCGGCCTATGTCGAATGTTTGTGGGATAGCCTTGTGCGAACGGAGCTCGACGGTACCGGCACATTGATTCCACTTCCCCATCGGTACGTGGTGCCCGGCGGGCGTTTTCAGGAATTGTTTTATTGGGATTCGTACTTCACGATGTTAGGCTTGGAAGCCTCCGGCCGGATAGATTTGGTTTCCGATATGGTCGCTAATTTCGCCTACCTGATCGATATCTTTGGTTTCATACCCAATGGAACCCGTTCCTATTTCCTAAGCCGTTCGCAGCCACCCTTCTTTGTCCTGATGGTAGGGTTGCTGGGCTCCATATTCGGGGAGAATGCCTATTTACGTTTCCTGCCACAGCTTGAGCGGGAATATGCCTTTTGGATGGATGGGGTTGAAACGTTGGGCAAATCCCCGCGCGTCGCCAAGCGTGTGGTAAGGCTACCAGCAGGAGGGGTGCTGAATCGTTACTGGGATGGGCAGGATACCCCACGGCCGGAGAGCTATTTTGAAGACGTGCAGGTGGCCAAAGAAGCAAGCATCCCATCCAGCCAGCTGTTCACACACCTGCGGGCGGCGTGTGAGTCGGGGTGGGATTTTTCCAGCCGCTGGTTAGTGGGTGGCACGAGGTTATCAGACATCCGTACTGCAGATATCCTACCCATCGACCTGAATGTATTGTTGTGCCACCTTGAAAAATGCATTGCCAAAGGACACGGTATGGCAGGTAACCCCAAGCAGGCGGCCCGATACAGGTATTTGGCTAAACGGCGTAAGCAGGCAATCCAGCAATACCTTTGGGATGAGGAAAGCGGAACCTACCGGGATTTCAATCATGTGTCACAAGTGAGAACCGAGGCGTTGTCTATGGCGATGGCCTTTCCGCTTTTCCTGAATATCGCACCAAAAAAACAGGCGACCAGGGTGCTGCAGTACATATCTCAACATCTGCTGAAAACCGGTGGGTTAGTGACCACCACGGTCGACAGTGGGCAGCAGTGGGACGCGCCAAACGGTTGGGCACCATTGCAGTGGGTCGGTTATATCGCTGCAAAACAGTATGGTGATGAGCGTCTTGCCCGCGAAATCAGGCAGCGTTGGTTGCATACGGTTGACAAAGGCTACACCATGTCAGGAAAGATGATGGAAAAATACAATGTGGTATGTCCAGACAGCCATGCGCAAGCCGGAGAATACCCTAATCAAGATGGGTTTGGCTGGACAAACGGCGTGTATTTGCGCTTTCTCTTGGACGAAACAACGCATAAACAGTAATCAGTAATACCATAAATTTATGAACAAGCAGTCGATAACTAACAATTAAAACAAGCAATGATGAAAACAATTACACGACAAATGAAGCGATTCGGCTATAACACGGCCGTATTGCTGCTTCCGCTTTTGCTGTGGTCAGTAAGCGGACACGCCCAAACGGGAGGAGTGCAAGGAAGGGTGCTCGATGAACGCAACGAGCCGCTTGCAGGTGCGTCGGTGCTGATCAAGGAACTGAACAGGCAGGCCGGCACCAATGACGAGGGCCTTTACTCGTTCTCTAATCTCCCTGATGGTCGGTACACGATCGCGGTATCGTTTATTGGGTATGTGGCAACGGAACGAACGGTCACCGTTTCGGGTAGCCAGCAAGTGGTTGACTTTACCCTGCAGCCCGATGGCGAGAGCCTTGATGAAGTAGTGGTCATCGGTTACGGAACTGCGCGGAAAAGAGACGTCACCGGTTCGGTAGCCTCTTTGCAGCCCAAGGATTTTAACCAAGGGGTCATCGTCGCGCCCGACCAATTGATGCAGGGGCGTACCGCAGGCGTGATGGTCATTAACAATACCGGCCAGCCCGGTGGATCGACGACTGTACGGATTCGGGGTAACTCATCCATCCGTGCCGGTAACAACCCGCTGTTTGTGGTGGATGGTATTCCACTATCGGGCACGGCGGCTAGTCCAGGTGGTGCTGGAGGATATGCCTCTGATGGTGGTAATCCACTCAACTACCTCAACCCAAATGATATTGCGAGCATGGACATCTTGAAGGATGCTTCCGCCACGGCCATCTACGGTTCCCGTGGTGCTAACGGCGTGGTGCTGATCACCACCAAACGTGGCCAATCGGGCGCACCGACGCTGAATGTCATGGCATCGACAGGCTTCTCTAATCTGCTGAAAAAACCCGAAGTATTAAGTGCAGACGAATTCAGGCAGGCGTTGCAATTCTACACCCCGGATAATAACTCGGACTTCGGTGGAAGCGTGTATGCATTTGATGCCATTACCCGCACGGCCTTGACACAAAACTACAACATGGACGTTTCGGGTGGTAACCAAGATGGTCGGTACCGGATTTCGGCAGGCTATTTGGATCAAAACGGGATTGTCGAAACCGAGCAACTCAAAAAGTATACCGCCAATATCAGCAGTAACTTCCGCTTCTTGGAAAGCAAGCGGTTAGGGCTAGACGTTAACGTATTGGCTACACAGACCGATCGAGATATGGCCCCCATTGACGTGGGCGTAGGCTTTCAAGGTAACGTGATTTCACAAGCCTTGCAGTGGAACCCCACACTCCCCTTGCGGGACGAAAACGGAGAACTCACTTTTCAATCGCCGGATTTGAGGAACCCGCTTACGTCGTTGGCCGCTTATAAGGACAATCAGATTATCAATACGATTTTGGCGAGCTTTGCCCCCTCTTTTAAGATAACTGATGATTTAGAGTACAAGCTGATGTATAGCTTGACCCATCAGGCAGGTCGGCGGACGGGTCGGTATATCGCTGGTATGATCAACCCGACCGATGTCAACAACGGCTCCGCATTCATTGGCAATAATACCGAGACCAACCATCAGCTTACGCATACCTTGTCCTATAACAAGCAGGTAAGCGCAGCGCTAAACCTGAATGCCGTGGTGGGTTATGAATACCTGAGTTATGACAGCCGATCGAATTGGGCAAGTGGATCGGGCTTTTCGAATATGGAGTCGGACATCGACTACTGGGATTACCTGCAATACTCCATCGCCAACAACAGAAATATCAGCTCATTCAGAACCCCTACAAACGAACTCCAGTCGTTCTTTGCCCGGGCAACCCTGAACTACTTGGATCGATATTTGTTTACCGGTACCATCCGTAGAGACGGTTCCACCAAATTTGGTGAAAACAACAAGTACGCTAATTTCCCCGCTTTCGCTTTCGCATGGAATATTTATAATGAGTCCTTTATGCAAGGCAGTGAGCAGATCACTAACCTGAAGCTGCGCTTGGGATGGGGGCAAACGGGTAATCAGGAATTCCCCTCAGGGGCATCAAAAGATCGCTATGTATTTAGCCCACAAGCCATCGTACAGACCAATTACGGTAACCCTGACTTGAGGTGGGAAAGCTCGACCACCATCAATGCTGGGCTCGATTTCGGATTGTTCCAGAATCGACTCACTGGTTCCATTGACTACTTCCGCAAAGTGACCACGGATGCCTTGTTTGAGCGCACCCTCGCACAGCCCGCCCCCAGCGGCCGGATATGGGTCAACCTAGATGGTGAAATCGTCAACGAAGGGGTGGAACTGGCATTACAGGGCAATATCATCCGGAATGACGATTGGAACTGGAACTTGGGTGTCAACACTACTTTTCTCGAAAACAATGTAACCGGTCTTCCCGGCTTTTACGAAACCGCTCAGCTCCGGGGTCAGGGATTTTCGGGCGTTGTCGGCCAGCGAATGGTGAGCGACCAACCGCTCAACGTTTGGTATCTTGCCCGGTTTGAGGGCATCGATCCGACAACAGGTATGAGTCGGTATCAGGCATTGGATGGCACGATCGGTACCGATGTGGATCCGGCTCAAAACAAATTTTACCTGGGGAGCCCGAACCCCAAACAATTGTTGGGTATCTCCACCGATGTGAGCTACAAGCGGTTAACTGCTACCATCAACATGCACGGGGCATTCGGCCACTACCTGTTTAACAACACGGCAGCCACGGTGCTTGGTGTGAATAACCTGTCAAACAGGAATATCGGAAAGAGTTTCTTTGATACGCAAGCGAATGAATCCACATCTAATTCGGCAGCACCATCCAATCGGTACCTCGAAAAAGGCGATTTCTTGAAGCTATCTAACGCGACGTTGAGCTATAACGTGGGCAATATCGGCAGCGGCATCAAGAACCTGAATGTATCCCTCACCGGGCAGAACCTGCTGGTCTTTACCGGCTATACCGGGTTTGATCCGGAGGTGAATACCGATGGTGGATTAAACGGGGTGCCCTCATTGGGTATTGAATACATCCCTTTCCCACCTGCGCGGACGTTTCTTTTAGGCATTAATTTTTCACTGTAGTAAATAAAGAGGAATCATGAAGACTTTTAAATTATATAGTATCGTATGCTTGGTCACTACAGGAATGGCGATCTCCTGTACGGACTTAGACGAACAGCTTCGAAGTGAACTGGAGCAAGGGGTTGCGAGCGTTAATACGGCTGATTTGTTGATCGGAGCCTACACGGCACTGAATACGCCGTACCAACAGGAACAACGGTGGGTATTGGAAGAAATCTCTACGGATGCGGCCGTGGCGCCTACCCGTGGTGGCGACTGGGATGACAATGGTGTACACCGCGCCATCCACCTCCATACGTGGAATGCGGATAATAACTACATGAATGGTACATTCAATAACCTGTTGACCGCGCAGTTCCAAGCCTCCAATGTGCTTCGAAACAACCCTTCGGCACAGCAAGCTGCCGAAGCGCGGTTTATCCGTGCCCTCAGCATGTATGACGTGTTGAACATCTGGGGCGTGGTACCCTATCGGGAAGACCTCGAGGATTTCCGGTTAGACCCGATTACGCTCCAGGCGCCGGAAGCGATTGATTTCATCGCTAGTGAACTCAATGCGATTATCAATGACCTGCCCAGCACCGGGCCGGCGTATGTCGCTAATCAGAATGCAGCACGCACGCTGTTGATGAAGCTGTACCTGAATAAGGGGGCCTTTCTCAATAGGCAAAACCCAACGTTTGAGCAGGCTGATATGAACCAAGTGATTGCGTTGGCCAATGAGATTACCGCCACTAACCGGTATTCCATCTCCGCCCCTGGCAAGTACTTCGATAATTTTGCGCCGCATAACGACGCCGCATCTACAGAGAACATCTTTACGCTCTACAATGAGAATGGTGTGCGGGGAGGAAGCGTCGATCGGACCTGGAATACCGTAGCGCACTATAACATGGTACCCGGTGGATGGAATGGCTGGTGTACCCTTTCCGACTTTTACGACCTGTATGAGGAGGGAGATGAGCGGTTAGGCATCTACTACGAGTACCCCGCGGATACGATGACAAACCCAGATAAACGGCGGAATGTGGGATTCTTTATCGGACAGCAGTATAACTTGACCACTGGTGCGGCCTTAAACGCCCGTAACCCATCGAGCCAGCCGCTGGCATTCACGCGGGAAGTAGGTATCCGGACATCGGGCAATACTTTGGAAATCGCCGGTATCCGGGTCATGAAATACGCATTCGATTATAGCGTGCTGTCTGGCCAGCGTAATAACGACTGGGTGGTATACCGGTATGCTGACGTCTTGTTGATGAAAGCCGAGGCCATCTTGCGCGGTGGTACAGGTACTGCAGCTGAGGCGACCGCATTGGTCAATTCGATACGGACCAACCGTGGTGCAGCGGCCATCGCCACATTGACTTTGGATGAGTTGATCGACGAGCGTGGTCGCGAACTGTATTGGGAAGGATGGAGAAGGCAGGATTTGATCCGCTTTGGCAAATTCTTGGATGCAGGGCAGATCAGAACGACCGCTTCCGAACCTTATCGGTTATTATATCCCATACCTAGCCAGCAATTGGCTGTTAACCCGAATTTGGATCAGAATCCAGGGTATTAATTGTGGACTAATCCATGCTAGAAAGAGGCTGCATCAATGCAGCCTCTTTTTTTTGCACCGCATGAATCTTGTTGCCGTTCATGCTGATCCCGCCTGAGGCGAGGAAGCATCTTACCGTAAAAGAAACCTAACGCGTTTTTGAGGTTTTTCCGCTCACCATCGAGTTTCAACAAACCTAAATAAAATTTTTCTTCCTAATAATCAGCAAATTATAAATTTATATACTACTATGTATTGCATAGTACAAACCAAAACATATATCTTTGTATTATGATAGTAGATAACACGCAAACCCAAATGAGGAAAGGGATACTCGAATACTGTATCCTCTCCATTATCTCGCGGGGCGAGATATATGCCTCAGACATCATCGGCGAGCTAAAGAAAGCCCGGCTGTTGGTCGTAGAGGGTACCTTATATCCTTTACTCACCCGACTGAAGAACAATAGCTTGCTGAGTTATAGCTGGAAAGAGTCGACTTCCGGCCCGCCACGTAAGTATTACCAGATTACCCCCGCAGGGCTGGAAGTGCTGAACAAGCTGGATGCCACCTGGGAAGAGTTGGTCTTCGCTGTACAGACATCCATGGAAGGGCGAGAGAAGCCGGAAGCCGGGAGTCCGGAAGCCGGGAGTTAGAAAAGGAATAAGGGATAGAACGGGCAAGGACTTACGACTAAATAAATTTAGAGCCTTTGCTAGAAACACAAAAAACCAAAAATACAGAAACACAAAAAACGAAAAGAAATGAACAGGACCATCATCATCAATATAAACGGCATCGTCTTCCACATCGAGGAAGATGCCTATGAAGTGCTCCGCTCGTATATGATAGACGTGAAGAAGCATTTTGGCCATACGGCAGACAGCCACGAAATCGTGGGCGACATCGAAAATCGGATTGCTGAGATGTTCAATGACCGTATCGTGCAGGGCAAGAAAGAAGTCATCGCCATGCAGGATGTCAACGAAGTGATCGCCCAAATGGGAAGTGTAAACGATTTTGAAACGGAAGACGCTGAAGAGGCCAACACCGGAACATTTTATGAAGTGCCCCCGATGAGCGGCGATCGCAAGCTGATGCGTGACCCAGACGACAAGGTGTTCGGCGGCGTATGTAGCGGTTTAGGCCACTACTTCGGTATCGAGTCTCGCTGGATACGGCTGATCCTCGTCTTGCTGTTCGTCTTTGGCGGCACAGGCTTCCTGCTCTACATCATCCTGTGGATCGTGATGCCACTGGCTAAGACCCGCGCCGACCGCATGGCCATGCGCGGGGAAGCCCCCAACCTGCAAAATTTCAAACGCAGTTTCCAGGAGGAGATGGAGGGCCTCCGTACAAATTTTACCGGAGCCGAGGAAGGTCTTAGGAAAGGCTTGAACTCGGCTGGGAATTTCTTGGTAAAAGCATTCATTATCTTGGCCAAAGTGATCGGCGTGTTTTTCATCGTGGGATTATGCGGTGGGCTGATCGTATTGGTCATCAGCATCGTGGCTAGCTTTGGCTTGCTGGGAGCAGATGCCGAAATCGCTATGTTCCCGCTTAATGTGGTCGAACCGGCATACCGTACGCCGATGTTGGTCAGTGCGCTGTTTGTGGCCATTATCCCGTTTGTCGCATTGGTTGCCCTGATTATACGCATCCTGTTTAACAAGAGCGCGATGGGACAATATACCGGCTTCACCTTGTTAGTGGCATGGCTGATCGCAGTGGGTTTTACCACCGTATACGGCACCCGTACGTTGAATGACTTTCGTGAAGAAAGTACCGTGGTCGAGGAGCATAGCTTGGAGCAACAGCCCGTGTACCACTTGTCTAGAAACGACGTAAGCGTCATTCGTCTGCTAAATGACAGCACCGATCGGTCGTCACGCATCAGGCAGCGCGCGGTCATCCGCACCAGCAGCTTGATCGAAAGGCAGAGCCGCGTACACCTGCGTATCGCTAAGGTAGACTCCACGCAGGGGCCCTCCGTCATGTATGAATATTCCGCGAGGGGTGCCACCTACGAGCGGGCTGCCGAACGTGCGGGCCGCATCAACTACCACCTCGAGCAGTTGGGAGAGCGGTTGGTATTCGATAGCCACTTTGGCCTCGATGGGGAAGACTTGATGCGAGACCAACAGCTATACGTCAAGTTGAACATCCCCGTAGGGGCAAGGCTCCTCATCGATCGGGATTTGCAGCGCCATATTTGGGATTCATTGCCTTTCCACCAGTGCGAAGACAACTACGACTACCCAGACGGTGCACGGCCAGACAAAACGGAATGGATCATGACCGAATCGGGGTTGCGATGCGCGATAGCCGCCCCGCCGGTAGTAGAAGCACCCGAAATTACCGATACCGTATCGACGAATTGAGGGTGATGTGTTCATTTGGTAACAGCAATCACGGGTTTCGTCAACTATTTTTGGCAGTCGGCTATATTAACGAGTTCTTTGTCAGCACGAGTAAGGCAATACGATAAAAATAGTTGGAGTACGGTGCAACTTTTTGATACGCGATTGCGTCATATAACAGATTAAAATATAACACAGGATACGATAAAGAACTACCACATCAAACGAATGGTTTAAATGATGAAGCGGATAACGATTCCGCGCCCCACAAAAAAAAAACTAAAACATAAACTATAGATTTTCAGCTAATTAAAAAACGACATGTTTTTTAAATAAGGGAATCTTTGTGCAAAAACAAACATGAAAACGATAATTTATACCCTTGTAACACTAGTATTCACGAGCTTATTCATGCCCAGTGGCTATGCCCAGCAGGCCACCATAACCGGGCGGGTGATCGATGAGCAAAATACGCCCCTTGATCTGGCGACGGTCAATCTATTGAACGCCAAAGATTCTGCTGCCATAAAAACCATATTCCCCGATGAGCAAGGCCACTTCACCTTCCTGGGTATCCCTCAGGGCGATTACTTGGTAGAAGCCGTATTGGTTGGCTACGAAAAAGCCACCAGCGACCCCATTGCCATCACCGATGCCGAAACGACAAAGACCTTGGCACCCTTGGTGCTCATCGGCGCAAACACCGTGCTGGCCGAAGTGGCCGTCAGTGCACCGCAGCGCCCATTGGTCGAGCGTAAGCCCGACATGTTAGTGGTCAACGTGGAGAACTCCACATTGGCTGCAGGCAATACGGCCCTCGATATCCTTGAGCGCTCACCCGGCGTGACCGTAGATAAGGATGATAACATCAGCCTCATGGGGAAGCAGGGCGTCATTGTCATGATCGATGGCAAGCAAACCTTTTTGTCTTCCGAACAGTTGGCTAACCTGCTGCGGAATACGGATGGCAATACGATCAAATCCATTGAGCTGATCACGAACCCTTCATCTAAATACGATGCTTCCGGTACTGCGGGCATGATTAACATTGTGCTTAAAAAGAACCGGATGGCGGGCACGAATGGCACGTTGACACTGGGCACCGGCTACGGCGTGGGCCACAAGGCTAACACGTCGCTTAACCTCAACCATAAGGTCAATCGGGTGAACCTATTCGGCACCTACAGCTATATGAATAATGCCGGGGGGCAGGACATCGATATTTTCCGTACCGTCACGCAACCGCAATCCGTCACCAGCTTTAACCAGTTGACGGAGTTTTCCCGCAAAAACCGAAACCACTCCTATCGGGCTGGCGTGGATTACAATACTTCGGATCGCAACGTATTGGGCGTATTGCTGAGTGGCAACGCATCGGGCAATGATAACAATAACGTGAGCAGTACCTTGATCGGTACCAATATCGCCTCCCCAGACTCCACCTTGGCCACCACGTCACTGTTTGACGGTAACTACAGCAGCTTTGCGGTCAATGTAAATAACCAGTTTACCATTGACAGTAATGGGCGCAAGCTGGCGGCAGACGTGGATATCTCGCGGTTTTCCAATCGCAATATGGCCGATTACAACAATACCTTTTTCCTGCCTTCGGGGGCAGTCAAGGGCGAACCCTTGCTATCCCGAAGCGACATGCCCACCATCATTGACATCCGGGTGGCAAAGGTTGACTATACCCACCCTTTCGGCAAAGGTAATAAGTTTGAAACGGGCCTGAAATACAGCAGCGTGACCTCCGATAACGATATGCGGTTTGAGAACCAGGTGAATGGCAACTGGCAGAATGATGCCGGCCGGACCAACCACTTCGTTTACGAAGAGCAGGTCGCTGCCGCCTATCTGAATTACAGTACGCAACTCGGCAAGTGGGGCGTACAGGCCGGGTTAAGGAGTGAGTATACCCTATCTGATGGCAACTCCCTCACGATGCAAAACCGTATCAAGCGTGATTACATCGACTTTTTCCCAAGTGTTTTCCTGAATTACGCCATTTCGGATAATCACCAGACCGGCCTGTCGTATAGCAAGCGCATCAACAGGCCCAACTATGGCAATCTCAATCCATTTGCTTATTTCCTCGATCAATACACCTCGGAGCAGGGCAATCCCTACCTGCGGCCCGAATACACCCATGCCTTTGATTTTTCGTACACCTTGCTGCAAAAATACCACCTAAGTGCCGGGTATAACCGTACCAATGATGTCATCGCAGAGTCGATGCAGCAGGATGACGAGACCAAGAGCACGTGGGTGACCCGGGATAACTTGGCCAAACAAAACATTTGGTTTGTTAACCTCAATGTGCCGGTCAAGCTAACCAAGTTTTGGAATACCAATACCAACCTCAATGGGTTTTACATGGGCTTTGACGGGCAGTTAGCTTCCGAGCACCTTAAGCAAGGGCAATACGCCTTGCAAATCAGGAGCAACCAGACATTCACCATCACCCCTACCTTTACGGCAGAGGCATCATTGAATTACCAGTCGCCGTTGGTATACAGCATATACCGGATCGGCACCCAGTGGTCCATCGATGCGGGGCTGAATAAATCTTTCTATAACAAGAAAGCCAATCTGAAACTTTCAGTGAGCGATATATTTGATACCCGCATCCAGGACGTACGTACTAACTATGCGAACCTGAATGTGGTGGTCAACCAGAAGAACGAAACAAGGGTTGCACGGCTTACCTTCACCTACAACTTTGGGAACATGAAAAACGGCGCCCGCCGTACCGACACCCAGAGTGAGGAAAAAAGCCGTATCAGTATGCCTTAGTGTGTTTGGGCATATAAATTTGTGGTTCACCGCCGCTGATGTGATATCGGCGGCGGTTTTTTTTGTAGCGATCGCCCTTAGCTATAAGGGGAATCAATCGGCCAGTTCGATCCATACCGGCGCATGGTCGCTGGTTTTTTCCCATCCCCGCACGTGCCGATCCACCCCGGCCGCCTGTAGGCGTGTGGCCACATCGGGACTGAGCAAGAAATGGTCTATGCGCAATCCCGCATCCCGGCCAAAGGCGTTCCTGAAATAATCCCAATACGTATAGACGGTATCATCGGGATACAGCTTCCGGATAGCATCCGTCCATCCCTGTGCCGTAAGGGCATGGAATGCCTGGCGCGATTCGGGCCGGAAGAGCGCATCGTCCACCCAGCGCTCCGGGCGGTACACATCGCGCTCGGTGGGGATGATGTTAAAATCACCGGTCAGGACGGTAGGCGTACCCTTGTCGAGCAGTGCCTGCGCATGCCCAAGCAAGCGATCAAGCCAACTCAACTTATAGTCAAATTTAGGGCCTGGGGCAGGGTTTCCGTTTGGCAGGTAAAGGCACCCGATGGTCACGTCACCCACTTGTGCCTCGATATAGCGGCTTTGCACATCCTCGGGATCGCCGGGCAGTACCCTGCAAATCTCATGTGGCAGCCCGATGCGCGACAGCATGGCCACGCCGTTCCAGCTTTTTTGGCCGTGCCAGATGGCCTCGTAGCCGACCGCGCGAAGCGCCTCGGCAGGGAAATTCTCTTGGATGGCTTTTAGTTCTTGGAAGCAGGCCACATCGGGCTGTGTTTCCTCCAGCCAGCGCAGCACAATAGGCAGTCGCGCGTTGATGCTGTTTACATTGTAAGTCGCTATTCTCATCGTTGGTCAAAGGTATGATTTATCACAGACTATCCGTGGTACCGGCAAGGAAAATGCCGATACAGACGAATAGGAATTTAAACAGGCACCTATACCCTTAGCGAGCCGCGAAAGCCCCGCGCCGCATAGTACGATTCGGCACCGTTGTGGTAGATGAATACCGTTCCATAGCGCCAGTCGCCGAATATTGCGCCGCCGTGCGACCGGATGTCCGCCGGTGTCTTTACCCAGCTCGATGTCTTGGCGTCAAACTTCCCCAATTGCTGCAATGCCCGATATTCGTCGGCCGTCAAGATGTCGATACCCATTTCCTTGGCCATACCGATGGCACTGTGCCAAGGCTTATGTTCTTTCCTCGATTCTAGCGCTGCCAGATCATAGCAGATGCTCCTGCGGCCCTTGGGGCTCTCGGCCGAGCAATCGTAGAAGAGGTATTCATCCGCCTTGTCGTCGTAGCCCACCACATCCGGTTCACCTCCCGTTTCTTCCATTTGCTGGAGCGACCAGCATTTCTCGGCATTGGCTTCCAGTTTTGCCAGCACCTTGGCCCATTCGATCCCTTCGTGGCGGTTCGCATGTTTCTCGAAGCGGGTTTTCAATGTGTTGATGAGGGCCTCCTGCTCAGGGGCAGGCAGTTTTTTCTTAACCATGTGTGTATTGATTTTTGATTTGTTTATTAACGCATCAGATTCCCAGCAACCGGTCTACCTGTGCTAACGTCTCTTGCACGGTTAGCGAATTTTCATAGTACTTGGGAGTCAGGAATTCAACTACGGTATTCCCCGCTTTGTTGGTATGGTAGTAAGCCACATTGTCAAAATTGACCCGGATGGGTTCACCCGATTTTGCTTTGGTTAGCCGGAGTATCGTTGCCATAGTGTTTCGTTTGGTGTGTCGAAGCAGCACAAACTTAGCCAAAAATGCGTTAAGTGGCAAATGCGGTGAGGAATTGACGACTTAACCGAAACTTAACACTCACGCCATATTGACTTCAGGGTGCGTGGTTACTTTTGTTTGTCAAAAGGTCTTTGGTCATTGTCGGGAAAAAAACTTATGTTTGTCTTTACATTGCCAAGATATAGATCTACAAATCAAAAAGACAAATTGTTGTCCTTGTCGCCATGTCTATACGTATCGAAGTCGCTTCCGAATTGATTGTCCGCCTACAGCAAGGCGACGAATCTGCATTCAGGGCCATTTACGATGGCTTGCACGCACGGATATTCCGCTTGGTGCAATCGCTCGTCAAGGATCCGGCCAGAACCGAAGAAATCGTCCAGGATACCTTTATCGCACTGTGGCTGCACCGGGATCGGCTCGACCCCCAGCGCTCCCTATATCCCTATGTTTACCAAACCGCCAAGCGGTTAGCGATAGACCATTTCCGTCGGCATGTCTTGGAAAACAAGGCGCTGGACCACTGGTGCCATACGGCCGACCAGCAAACCCGCAATACGGAAGAAACCATCGCCTACGGCGAACTCAGCCACTTTACCGACGAGACCATCAAGCGATTGCCTACACAGCAACAAGCCGTCTATATGATGAGCCGCGTGCAGGGCCTTAGCTACGATGAGATTGCAGACCGGTTGCAGATCTCGCCAAACACGGTGAGGAACCATATGGTCTCCGCATTGAAGTCCATCAAGCTCCGCTTCAACAAAGCCGGACTCGTCTCCCTCGCCATGGCCCTCCTCCTCTTTGCATAAAAAAATTTCAACGGTGACTAGTCCGCTTTGCGCGGCCATCCGTTTATACTTATAAAAGCGGGCAATCCCGCCAGTAAGCGATGGCCAGAAACAACCAAAAGTTATACGAATTGTTGAGGAAGCATCTTGCAGAAGGGCTCAATCAGGAAGAAATGGCTGAATTGCGCACCTATGACAAGGAGCTGATCACCCAGCTACTGGGCGAGTTGCTTGACGCTGCTGATGTGCAGGAAGACCTATCGCCCACGTTGGAGGTTCCCAGCGACCGTATGTACAGCCGAATCTTGCGCCATCCGGAGCTAGCCCAGCACTTAGGCCAGCGGCCACATCGCGGGAAGTTCCGTTTGGCGATGTGGTGGCTCGGCGGAGCGGCAGCACTACTTTGCGTGGGGCTATTGCTTTTCCATGAACACCTATACCGCTCCGAGCCTGCGGCATCGGCCCAAGCCTCGGTAGAACAACCCATCGTGCCCGGGGGCAATAAAGCGACCTTGACATTGGCCGACGGTCGGACGGTTGACCTGAGTGAGGCACAGGCCGGGATTGTCGTCGGTTCCGATGGCATCACGTATCAAGACGGTTCCGTGTTATTAGACAATAACACGCTATCGACGGGAGCGCAGCATGACGAATATGCCCTGTTTTCGGCACCCAAAGGCGGTACCTATCAGATTACCCTTTCAGACGGAACGGCCGTTTGGCTAAATTCTGCTAGCCAATTGCGCTATCCAATACATTTTGGCGCGGGGGCACGCGAGGTCTATCTGGAGGGCGAAGCCTTTTTTGACGTCGCTAAGCAAGCGCAGCCATTTCGGGTCATCACCGAGGGGCAGACGGTGGAGGTCGTCGGCACCCAATTCAACCTATCGGCCTATGCCGAGGAGGGCGTCGTACAGACCACCTTGGTGGAAGGCAAGGTACAGGTGACCAATACCAGCTCGCAGCAGTCACGCATCCTGACGCCCGGACAGCAAAGTACGGTCATTGGCGACAGACTGACCATTTCGGAGGTTGATGTGAGTCTGTTTACCGCATGGAAAGACGGCTATTTCGCGTTTCCCGATGTGCATATCCATCAAGCATTAAACGCCATAGGCCGTTGGTATGATATTGATTTCGAATACAAAGACGATTTGTCCGACCGCTATTTCGGCGGAACGATTTCCCGGTTTGAAGATTTCCAGACCCTGTTGCAGACCATCGCGCTGACCGGGTCGGTCGAATTTGAAATAAAAGGAAGGAGGGTATTGGTCATGAAATAGCACCTAGGTTATCACACTGCCGAGGGCTAAAAAGCATTCAGGAGCGTTGCGACCGCCCCTGAAATGCGATAATGGCCGCGGCCATCTGGATTCTTAATGAAATAAGTTGGAACACTTTTTATAAAAAACCCATTTCAAATGTACGAAAATTTTACCGCACATTACCAACGAAGGCGTAAATGTGTGCAGCCCCACTATATTTTGGCTATGAAATTGTGCTGTTTCCTATCGCTGCTTTGCAGTCTGCAAGTGAGCGCATTCACCTATGCCCAGCGCGTTACGCTGGAAACAAAGCAAACCGCATTGGTTGATGTATTCAGAAGTATCAAAAAGCAGACCGGCTACCATGTATTCTACGACACACGTATGCTACGCAATGCGAAGCCGGTGACCTTCAGCCTACAAAACGCTACGCTCGAAGAAGCGCTTGACAGGAGCTTGCAGGGGCAGGCCCTGGGTTATAAAATCGTGGATAAAAACATCATTATCACCCGTGGGGCGCAAACATCGCTAGCGGCAACATTACCCCGTTTACAGGAGATCGTCGTGACCGGCAGGGTTGTAGACGAGCAGGGCCAACCGTTGGAGGGCGTCACCGTACGCACCAAAAACAATGCAGTGATCGTTAACACCGATGCCAATGGGTACTATCGCATCACCATACCCGGTCAGCGCCAGCCGTTGGTGTTTTCCATCATCGGTTTTGCGCCCCAGGAATTGGCCATACCAGCGGGCAATACACTAGATGTGATCCTGCAAGAGCAAATCAGCGGGCTGGATGAGGTGATCGTCGTAGGCTACGGCACGCAGCGCAAGGCCAATCTTACCGGGGCGGTTGACCAAGTTGGCTCCGAAGTCTTGGAAAAAAGGCCTATCCCGAATCTCGCCCAGGGATTGGTCGGTGTCGTTCCCAACTTAAATATCCAACTATTAGACGGGAAGCCCACCCAATCTCCGGCGTTCAATGTACGGGGGATGACCTCCATTGGTTCAGGAGGAAGTGCATTGGTGCTGATCGATGGTGTCGAGGGAGATCCACGCATGTTGAATCCCAACGATATTGAAAACATATCCATCTTGAAAGATGCGGCATCTGCGTCCATTTACGGTGCACGGGCGGCCTTTGGCGTGGTATTGATTACCACCAAAAAAGCCGCCGAAGGTCTCACCTCGATTACCTATTCGACCAACTTTTCTTCGCGCGCGCCCACAGCCGTGCCAGACAATATTACCGAATCTTACCCTTGGGCGCAGGGGTTTAGCGATGCATGGTCAAGATGGAACGACAATGGCAATACCCCTACGGCGGTCAATAAAACCCTCGCGTTCTCCCCTGCTTACCTGGCCGAAATCAAACGCCGTTGGGAAGACCCTTCCTTGCCTCGGGTAGAAGTCGACCCCGCCACGGGCGAATACCAGTATTACTATAGCACAGACTGGTACCGGGAGCTGATGAAAGATCGTTTCTACGCACAAGATCATAACCTTTCGCTTTCAGGGGGCAATGACAAGGCTTCGTTTTACGTCAGCGGCCGGTTTAACGGACAGGGCGGATTATATCGCTACAATTCGGACGAATATGATATGCATAATATCCGTGCTAAGGGCATCATCCAATTAACCCCTTGGTTGCAAGTCGAAAACAATGCCGAATTTTCCAAGATGCGTTACCACCAGCCGTTAAACGTCGGTGAGGGTAGCGGCATCTGGCGTAACATGGCAGACGAAGGCCATCCGCTCGCGCCGCTGCTGAATCCAGACGGATCCCTATCATTCTCTGCGGCATATACCGTAGGCGATTATTACATCGGTCGGAATAGCATCGATACCGAACAGCGTTTCCTGCGTAACCGCACCGCGCTCACGGCTGATTTTTTTGATAAAAGCCTGACCATACGCGGCGACTTCACGTTCCAGAATAACGATATCGGATCCAATCAAAACCGTGTCCAAGTGCCTTATAGCCGTTTTGAGGGCGTTACCGGTTACACCGGAACCAATACCAACGACCTCGAAGAACGTCGGCGCACCACCGAATACCTCGCCACTAACATCTATGCAGATTATGTCAAAAGCATTGCCGATGCACATCATTTCACGTTGCTGGCCGGGTTTAACTACGAGCAGTCCTTGTACCGAAACCTCACCGCACGCCGAAACGGTATCGTTTACGAAGACGCCGATGACATTAACCTCGCACTCGGGCAAGGTATCGTCACCGCCGGTGGGTACCAAAAGTGGGCCATCGCCGGTGGATTTTTCCGGGTAAACTATAATTTCCGGGAGCGTTACCTGTTTGAATTCAACGGTCGGTATGACGGCTCTTCTAAATTCCCGACAGACCAGCAGTGGGCGTTTTTTCCATCCGCTTCCGTGGGTTGGCGGCTGTCGGAAGAGGCGTTCTGGAAGGTCAGCCCCAAGGCACTTTCAAACATCAAGGTCCGGGCATCATACGGCTCCTTGGGCAATGGTAATATTTCACCCTATTCCTTCACCGAAAACTTCGCGATATCACAGTCGGGCCGCATCATCAATGGCATCCGCCCGCAGCGTACCGGCCAGCCCGCCGTGGTACCTGCAGGGTTGACTTGGGAAACCGTGACCAGCGGCAATATCGGCCTCGAATTCGCGAGTTTGAATAATCGCTTGCAGTTTGTGGGCGATCTCTACCGCCGGTGGACCACAGATATGTTTACCGATGGCCCCACGTTGCCAGCAGTGTTCGGTACCGGGGTGCCGAAAGGCAACTATGCCGACCTGGAAACCACCGGATGGGAGGTGTCTGTCAATTGGCAAGACCGCTTCGAGATGAACAACAAACCGTTCTCCTATGGCGTGAAGGTATTTATGGCCGATTCGTGGTCTATTATTACCAAGTATAACAATCGGGATTTGAGTTTGGCACTGCCGCACTATACGGGCAAAAGGATCGGCGAGATCTGGGGTTACCGCGTGGAAGGCCTGTTCCGTTCGGAAGAAGAGATCGCCAATTCGCCCTCCCAGCATAATATCCCCAATACGAACACCCGTAAGAATTATCCAGGCGACTTGAAGTTCAAGAACCTTGATGGCGACGATGTCATTTTCCATGGTGAAAACCGCGTGGGCAATTCCGGCGATAAGACCATTATCGGCAATTCTGAACCAAGGTATGGCTATGGCATTAACCTCTCGGCCGACTGGAGTGGATTCTTCGTTTCTGCATTTTTCCAAGGGGTGCTCAAGCAAGACTGGTATCCATCGTCCGAGGCCCGTTTCTGGGGGCAGTATAACCGGCCGTATAACCAATACCCGAGCTGGCATGAAAACAATATGTATCGCGAGGAGCTGGGTAACTTCGATGCCTACTTGCCCAGGTTGGTCGGCTATATCGCGCAGGGATCAGGTCGGGCATTGCAAGTAGCCAATGACCGGTATCTGCAAGATGCATCATACATCCGCCTCCGCAACCTACAGGTGGGCTATTCCATCCCGGCACGTGTGCTTTCCAAGCTGTATGCCAAAGGGCTCACCGTGTACCTCTCTGCAGAAAACCTGTGGACCTACTCGCCCATGTACAAATGGACACGCGATACGGACGTGACGAGCATCTATGGCTCAGACCGTGATTTGAGTGGCGGTACCAGTGGTGACGGCTATAACTATCCGATGATGCGCTCCATTTCGGCAGGATTAACCCTTAATTTTTAATGAACATACTCATGAAGATTTTCCAATATATACTGATCGCCATGACGGGTTTGTCATTGGCTTCCTGTAACCTGGATGAAATTCCCGTAGATACCGCTACCGGCGGTGCGATTTTCGGCTCGGCCAGCGGCATGGAGCTCTACAGCAATTCTTTCTACGACATCCTCCCCGGCACGGACGTCGGCGTTTTTACCGGTGACGATGTTTCGGATATCGTGGCCCGCAATGGCGTGGATAACCTGCTAGCACCCGGCGCATTGAGCCCCATCACCAGCTCGGGCTGGCAGTGGACCGCATTGCGTAACCTCAACTATTTCATCGAAAACGCCGCCGAAAGCACCGTTCCTGAAAAAGATCACTTTGTGGGTATGGCCCGCTTTTTCCGAGCATTGTTTTACTTCGATAAGGTCAAGCGTTTCGGTGATGTGCCCTGGATCGACAAGACTATCGACGTCAACGACGAATCGACGCTGTATGCCTCGCGTACGGATCGGTTTACGGTCATGGAGCATGTACTGGCTGACCTGGATTTCGCCATCGAACACATCAGCCGTACGTCTGATCCCACCAGCACACAGATTACCAAAAACGTGGCTCGCGCATATAAGACGCGGATTTGCCTGTTTGAAGCATCTTTCCGGAAGTACCATACGGATTATAACATGCAGGCCTCGGCCAATGCGTGGTTCCAGCATGTGGTCGATGCTGCCAATGGTATCAGTGGCTTCACCTTGCACCAATCGGGGGCTGCGGAGCGGTCTTACCGTGAGCTTTTCATCACGCCTACGCCCTATGCGAGCGAAACCATCCTCGCGGTGGCGTTAGATGCCGGCTTGCAGGTGTTCAGCTCGGCCAACCGGCGGTTTATCAGCCCTACCTACGGCAACCGCCCCAGCCTCACCCGCAATTTCGTGAACATGTATCTCAACTTGGATGGCACACGTTTTACAGACGGCCCGAATTATCAGGCTACCCCGTTTGCCGAAGAAGTGCAGAACCGCGACCTGCGGCTACAGCAGACCATCCGGTCAGGCGATTACCACCGTACGGAAAATGGCGTTCCGGTCATTGCGCCGCCCAATTTCAACCAAACGTTTACCGGCTACCAACCCATCAAGTGGTGCTACGATGAGCGTTTCCCTTATGACGACGAAAGCCGCAATGACAATGCCCATATCATCATGCGCTGGGCAGAGGTGTTGCTTAACAAGGCCGAAGCACTTGCCGAACTTGGGCAGCTGACCGCTGCCGACTGGACGACCACCATCGGTGCCCTCCGTGCACGTGCAGGCATCACCGGCACCACATTGAATACGCTGCCCACTGCCGCAGACCCGTATTTGGTAAATTACTACAAAGGCAGGTTTACCGACCCCGTCCTATTGGAAGTCATCCGCGAGCGTACCGTAGAACTGATATTCGAAGGCTTGCGGCCTGATGACCTGCGGCGTTGGAAATTGGGTGAGCTGTTCCAAGACGCGCCGATGAATGGCATTTACGTGCCGGCATTGGGTGAGTATGACCTCAATGGCGATGGCGTGATGGATGTGATGTTTTACCAAGGAGATCGCCCCGCGCCGTCCAATCCGTCCGTTGCGTTTGTAGACGTATCGCCATCGACAGCTGCCGGACGAATACAGCTTTCCAATGGCACCTCCGGCGAGGTGATCCATAACCCCGGTCCGCGCGAATGGCAAGACCGCAAGTATTTATACCCCATACCCCAGGCCGATCGGGAGCTTAACCCAGCGCTAGGGCAAAACCCAGGATGGTAACGATGAAAACGACCCTTATCATATTGTTGTCGTTGACCCTGCTAGGTGGGGTCCACGCACAAGAAAGCAACAGCGATATCATCCGCGTGGCGAGTTATAACCTGCGCATGGACACCCCGCGTGACAGCCTGAATGCTTGGCCACACCGCAAGGAAAACGTGAAGGCCCTGATCCAGTACCACGATTTTGACATCGTGGGTACCCAGGAAGGGTTTATCCACCAGGTAAAGGGCCTGTTGGAGATGCCCGGTTACGCCTATTTCGGCGCCGGGCGGGATGATGGCGAACAAGCCGGTGAGCATTCGGCCATTGTGTACAAGAAAGACCGTTTCCAAGTGGTGGATTCGGGCAACTTCTGGCTGCGTGAAACCCCCGAGACACCCGGCTTGGGCTGGGATGCCACCTGCTGTAACCGGATTTGCTCCTGGGTAAAATTCAATGACCGCCACACGGGCAAGGATTTCTTCGTGTTCAATGTGCATTTCGACCACCAAGGCGTCGTCGCACGGCAAGAGTCCGGCAAGCTGATGGTGGCCAAGATCGCCGAAATTGCCAAGGACTCGCCGGTGATTTGCACGGGCGATTTCAACTCCACGCCAGATACCGAGCAGATCAAGGGCATGGCCGTCGTGGTCAATGATGCCTATACGGTAAGCCAGATGCCGCCCTATGGTCCGGTAGGCACCAGCAATGGATTTCGCTTTACCGCACCGTTGAAAAACCGCATCGATTACGTCTTCGTGAGTAAGCACTTCGAGGTGCAGAAATATGCCGTGCTGACCGATGCGAAAGACCAGCGTTACCCGTCAGACCACCTCCCGGTAGTGGCCACGGTACGCTTGGCGTATTGATCGGTACAATACCGAATGGCTCAATACCCCCGTGCCGACTGCGCATGGGGGTATTGGCTTTAACGCATACTAGGCAATACCTTGTCTTTGTGATAGGATTGCAATGCCTCTTCCGTTTGCTTCGCCAACCATTCGTATAACTTGGCCCCATGGCTCAGGCGTTTCACACCCAGAGCGGCCAGTTGGTCGTATGCCGGCAGATCAGGGGTGAGGAAGACGTTTAGCGGCAGGGTTACGCTACTGGTAAACGACTTGATTTCTTCCGGTTTTTCGATGAGTGGCACGAAGATGCCATTGGCACCGGCCTCTTGGTACGCCCGTGCGCGGGCAATGGACACGTGCAATGCATCATCTTGCTTGGTGGTATAGGTGTCTGTCCGGGCATTGATAAACAGCCCTGTATGCTTCTTGATGGCCTTGATCTTGGCCACGAGGTCTTCTTCGGGGCCTAGTACCCGCTTGCCATCCTTCACGATGCCGTCTTCGATATTGATGCCCACCACCCCGGCATCGGCCAGTCGTTTGGCATGGCTGGCCACTTCCTCGGGGTCGGTGGAGTAACCCGCTTCGAAATCGACCGATACCGGGATCGATACCGCTTTTACGATGCGCTGCACGATAAAGAACAGTTCGTCAAAACTGATGTTTTCGCCATCTTCATAGCCCAATAGGTTGGCAATGGCGTGGCTGGATGACCCCAATGCGGAAAACCCGGCCTGTTCGGCTAACTGTGCTGAATGTGCGTCCCATACGTTGCCCAATAGCAATGGGCGGTCCGATTGGTGTAATTTCTCGAATGTGGCTACTGACATGGTGATGATGATTGTTTGTCATTGGTAACGCCCTGCTCGGCAAAATGTTTGCCGATGGCATGGACTTTCCGTGAAAGCGGTTACTATTTCTTGGATCGCGTCTACTCGGTTTTCAGGTACTCCACCCGCTTGATTTCACTGATCTGTACGACCGGCTGGATGTTCGTATAATTTTGAAAATCACTGACCACCGCCTCCCTATTCTGGGCGATCGCCTGACCATATTCGGCCACGTCGTCGATGTAGAAATAACCGATAGCCACGAAAGGCGCTTCATCATTCGGGGTCCTGCCGGATATGCCCTGGTCAATCTCATAGTATCTCAGGTTTTTGCCTAGAAATCCAGCGACCATCGGCATGTGTTTAGCTTCATAATAGTTCATGTCAAAGGTCACATCTTCACCGTTCGGGTAGAGAATCGCTACCTTATACATTCCAGCTTCTAGGGTGGGGGAACGCTCCGGTTGGCCCGTTTCACAACTGATCAGCGTGATCGCGGCTAATAGCAGCACAGAGAGATTCATGTTGGTCATCATACAGATTGGTTTTAATAGTTAAGGGTTTCCATTTTCCCATTTCCAGTTTGTACATCTTCAAACGGCGTTGGCCTATTGGTTAGTGCGTGTTCCGATTATATTATAAAGGTAGTCTTTTCCATGGTAGGCCAGTAGCGAAACCCTGATGTTTTCTCCACCAATTCCCACCAAGGCGGGGAAAAGCGATGGAAAGTGGGGATGATTGCCCATTTTGTCGTTCAAGCAAGAGTAAATGGTATGGTTTCTTAACCACTTTCTCCCACTTCGGTCTTTTGAAGATAACAGGCGTTGATAATATAGCGTGTTGATGTTGCGTTCCAGCGTTTTTACACTCCAATTGTGTTGTGCTGCCTCTGCCAAATAGTATGCTTTGGCCTTTGTTCAGAAACGCTCATGATCAATCGATTATGGCTCCAATTCAATTTTCCACACGCCGTGTGGAAAATCTTTTCGTCCGAAAAAGTGACGTAAAATTTTTTGAAGTCATATAATGCAGAAAGAGAATAACCCACTCCAAATTTCGCCGTTAACGCTTCCGAAAGTCTTTTTATAATAGACTTTCCATATTCGGCCCGATCTTGACTCTGCATATCTTCTTCAACAATCCTTTTACCCACCATCTCCCACCAAGGCATCGAGCGCACGCGTTTAGGCGGTAGGTTTGGCCAACCCAACTTTACCAACTCATCACAAAGCTTTCCGTCTGCTTCAAATCATCATATGAAGCCACTTGGTCAAATCATTTGCCGCGCATCCTGCAGTACAGTTTTGTTATATGCATTCCTTTAATCGGTTTGTTTAGGGGCCATAAATAGCGACGAGTTTTGTGATGGATAGCCAGCTGGGTGTGACAGCTATGGGTTTCCCTGTGAAGGTCACGAAAAAACACAGCTTACTTATACAAGCTAAAATACCAGCGTCTGGCTTGTGGGTGTTCGCTCCAATAGAATAGATTAGGCGGCCATTCCTGGTGTTGGAGCCATTCGATAAAGGGTTTACCGACCATCGGCGACCCAAGGTGAATCAAGGGGTTTTCTAGGCGCTGTATGCGGGGGTCGAACAGAAAAGATACCACGGTTTTCCCTTGGGCATCGTGCTGGTATTCGGTAAATGGCACCCAATCTCCGATATACTTTTCAGGCAAAGTTTTCATATAATATTGCATGCCGTCGCCTTTCCACGGATTTTTCTGCCGTTTGCCAACCAATGCAGACGCACGGTCAATGCGGATTTCGATAATCGCATTCGTCGGACTTCCATGTTAGATAAGTGGCGCCCAAGGTATGCGTATCGCACTATCCAGGTATTGGTGGAGCGGGTTGTTGCCCAGTAATTCTATCTTTCCCGTGGTGTCGATGAGCCAAGTAAATCCGCTAAGCCAATGATCGATGTGTATCGATTCCACTTCTTCCTTTCGTCGGTAGAGATCGCTGTATATGGTTTCTAGCAGGTGTGCCATTCCGCCTGCTGTTTCGGGGAGCCACTCAGTATAATCCACAAACACGCCACTATCTATCGCAGGCGGCATGTAAAATGACGTGTAGACATTGTCTGAATGTGCATCGAAGTAGACTTGACAGTTGTAGTGCCCATCGGAGAGCAGACCACCGCTGTATGAGTTTAGCACGTCATCCAATACTTGGCGCACGATCTCTTCGCCATCTTCAGACATTTTTATATTTCCGCCTTGTACCGACACACTGATTGTCTCCTGCGTTCCGCGAAGTAGACTTCCTTTAAGGCCTGTGGTTACTTCGAGCATAATCTTGTTCAGTATGCTGTCCGGCTGTGCGACCACCAATTGCGTACTAAAAAGTAATGTAGTTAGCATACCTGTAATCTTCATGGGCCAAGTTTTTCTAATCGGTCATATCTTGATAGATGAAGGATAGGTGACAATTCCATAACGAGGGCGTCCAAAACGTCATTCACTATTTAAGAATTTTTAATCAAGCTCCCACCAAGTTGATCGTGGGTTACTTAGTGTGGATGATGATTACCGGATTATGGTGTCACCGCATTTCACGGAGGATGAGGAACATGATTATAGCCTAAGGAGATTGCAGGGTAGGCGAATCAATGCGCCACAATCCGTAAGGTATCTTCCGCGTCGGGATAATTTTGAATGGCATCGAGACCATGTGTTCAAGCAGTAGGTTTGGCCTATCTAACTTACCAACTCATCACAAAGCTTTCCATCTGCTTCAAATCATTATATGAAGCCACTTGGTGGGTTTTCTTAACGGCTTTGCGTTTGGTCTGTGTTTTGGATACAGCATCCAGCATACGGATGATGGTAGCATCCGCATTTTTGATAACAATCTCAACCGAATCTTCCTCATGGAGATAAAGCTCCTTGTGGAATTGGTCAGCAAACGATCGTGACATAAATTCCACACCCGAGAAGTCTAATTCTATTTGCTTGTCTCCACTATATTCTCTCACGATATCCGCAAACCGCGCAGCGGCCTCGCGGGAATCCAGTGTAACCGGCAATACATTGATAAGCTTCAATTCAGATGCGATCATAAATCTGTCCTCCTTATCGTTAAAGCCATAATTACTCAGGCAACTTCTTGATTTTCCTGAGGCTTTTGTTAGCTTGGGCCAGTTTTCTAGGGGCCAAAACTTTGCCCTTCAGCTTATTCAGTTGTTCGTCAATGGTAATTGTCACCTTGTTGCCAAGGACAACATCTTCAATCTTCATTGCCTTCTTCATGATATACAAAATTACGATTTTTTCCTTTTAATGAGAAACCCCTTAGCTACCAGCTTTTTATCAAACATGACAAACTGCGTACCATCGGTGGTTTGCGAGTAGATATTGAATGTCTCAGCAAGTTCGGCATAATTCAGGCTAATGGCCATTCGATACAGGCGAGTCCGTTCAATGGTACTTCCCTGAAAGTAGATGTAACGTTGCGGATAGCGCTTTGTGTATTCCATTACTTACGGCGATTGCTCCAACGAAGTTGGGCATCTTAGCTATTATTTCAAAAGAAGATCTCTACACGTATATAGACGTCTCCTATCTTTTTCTCCATCAGGATCCATATTTGCCCTGCACTGTTCGATTAGCCTTTGCAAATCTTCTTTCGTCGGTTTTTCGGGAGCTGGTGGCTGGGTTTCTCCTAAGTAGTCCGACACCAAATATGTAGGTACCATATAACTATCTGCTATGCGCTGGAAACCTTGGTCTTTTGTGTTAGGAATGGGGTTGTTTGGTTTTCTGCTCATGGTTGATTGAAGTTTATACCTATCGAATTTCATCACTATCCAGCCGAATTATACCAAAATATTATGAGACTTCCAAGTTTCTAGTAATACGGCAAAGAAAAGCGATGGAAAGTGGGGATGGTTACCCATTTCTTAAACCATGCCTCTTGAGGCATTTCACCTGCCCAAACGTCGCTTTCACCGGAGGCAAACGCACTTTCGCCTTTTTTTGAGGTGAAACGGTTATCTTTGATTATTGACATCCAATTAATATGAATAAGCTGTTATCAATCCTAATCCTTATCCATTGCTTTATGAGCGGTATCCGAGCCCAGCAAGATACGATTGCATTGGCGGCCAACTGGAAGCTGGGTGATACCCAACGGTACACTATGGTTCAAGAGCGATTTTCCTATACTGGAGATAGCCTAGTGCGCATGGATACGATGCGATATGTCCTCTTGGATTTCACCGTGTTAGATTCCCTGGAAGACATGTTTGAAATCTCCTGTCTTAACATAAATGGCAAGTTACTTGATCATGATCCCAGTGGGTTAGACCCTGCTATACAGGCACTCCTTGAACAATTTGGAAAAATAACCTGTCGATATACCACAGACGGATCCGGTTCATTTTTGTGGCTTGATAACGCCGACGAAATAGACGCATTCGTGGACAGCCTGTTTTCCAATGTGCATAAGGACCTGTTTGAAACAGACACGGCGGGGTTTGCGTCGGGTATACTCGCCCTGATGAAAGAGAATGCCGGAGGCGGGTTTTCAGGGTTATTCCTCCCTGAGATCGAGCGTTTCCATTTTCCCTACGGGTTCACATATATCATGGGCGATACGTTGTACTACGAAGACGAAGCCTTCATTCCACAGTTTGGTGCTACCGTCGCTATGCAAGGTTCCTTATGGATTGATCACATCGACCACATTGATAACACCTGTATCATTAAGCACCGCGTTGTTCCTGATCCCGAGGCGTTATCCAGCGCTACCAAAGCGTTTTTTAGGAATACCATTTTAAGCACCAATTTGAGTGAAAGAGAGAAGCGCAAGCGTATCGCAGACATGGAGGCCGAACTTGGCAGCCAGTCGATACTCTCCATTGATACATTCGCCGAGTACCACATGGACCACGCTAGCGGATGGCCGCTCTCCATTTCCATACGAGGGGAAACAAAAATTAATGACGGCCAATCACATGGTATACTTGTGATGCGTTATAATAAGGTTTTATAAAACAGATGCGCTGGAAACCTTGATCTTTTGTTTTGCGAAGGGTTTGTTTGGTTTCCTGCTTATGGTTGATTTAGTTTTCCGCATATTGGCTTTCATCGCTAACAGCCGGATTATACCAAAATACCACGAGCTCTCCGAAGGCTGTAGTCGTTTTTAGTAATCCGGTGGAATGTGAACAGCATTTGATTTGTTAGCAACTATATCTACTGAATGATACCAACAAGTATCCCGATGTTATGTACATTTGTATTCATATCTGAATATTTTATATTACCATATCAATATGGTGATTCCAGTAACTAAGGAGGCTAGTTGCTATCATGACTAATAAATACATCTATCTCGACAACAATGCCACCACACCGCTCGATCCGCGGGTGCTGGAGGTGATGATGCCGTATTTGACAGATTTGTATGGCAACGCATCCAGTAGCCATCTCATGGGTAAACGCGTCAAACAGGCGGTCGACAAAGCCCGTGGACAGGTGGGCGACCTCATCGATGCCAATCCAGAAGATATCGTTTTTACCGCAGGAGCCACCGAAGCCATTAATTTGGCTATCCGTGGGGTTGTACGCCAATCAGGATCCGAACCCACGCACATCATCACAGTCGCTACTGAGCACCCTGCCGTACTCGATACCTGTAGGTACTTGGAAACCACAGGTGTGCAGGTTACCTATTTGGGCGTCAACCGCGAAGGATATATCGATCTACAAGAGTTGGAAGATGCCTTTCAAGAAAATACCCTGTTGGTATGCGTCATGGCGGTCAATAACGAGACAGGCGTTATCCAAGACATCGGCAGGATTAAGGAAATTACCCATGTTCATGGGGCACTTTTCATGACCGATGCTACGCAGGCGTTGGGCAAGTATGGAATATGGGCAGATGGAATAGATTTGATGGCCTTTTCAGCCCATAAATTCTATGGCCCTAAGGGTGTCGGCGGGCTGTATATCAATCCCAGACTACGGCTTCAGCCGCTTATTTTTGGTGGTGGGCATGAGCGTGAGTTGCGGAGCGGCACCCTAAATGTGCCGGGTATCATCGGTATGGGGGTCGCTGCCGAATACGCCAACAAGGAACGCGTGGAGAACATTGTTGAATCAGAATGGCTTCGTGACAGGTTGGAAAACGAATTGTTGCAAATCGAAGACACATCCGTCAATGGGGGGAAATTAAGGCTTCCTACCACCACGAATATTTGCTTCCACGGCGTAGACAACGAAGCCTTGATGCTCAACCTTAAGAACATTTGTGTATCAAACGGCTCAGCATGCCACTCTTTCACTATGGAACCTTCTCATGTGTTGTTGGCTATGGGGCTGAGTAGAGAGGAAGCTAATTCGTCCATTCGGTTTAGTGTGGGACGATTTAATACGATAGATGAAATAAATGCCGCCATTAAAATGGTGAATGATACGATACAACGCCTTAAGTTATTGAGTGCCTAGTAAATGTGAAAGTAGAATACCAAAGAATCCGGCAAATAATCCCCTATTTTGTCTGCTAAATAAAAATATAGCGCTATCACGTTATAATATATAGCAAATCATTATACTTTTGTTATATATATAAATCATATGAATCTTAATATTCTTCATATGATTTATATTTTTCATAATAATTTGATATACAGTGATTTGCGCATTATTTGTGAAAAATCATATATGAAAATTCATATTTTTCATATGAATTTTATTAGCCACTATTGTGGATCTTATAAATTAAGGGGTTCAAATGAAGTACTCATTCTCAGGCCACGAAACCTTTGCTTGCAAACAGCATTGGCTTAAGAAGGGCTTTGATTATACACAAACAGGCAAATCCTTCGGTGATGAAGCTGCCGTGGTGCACTTTGGCGTAGGTAAAAACATGGTCACCTCAATCCGGCATTGGATTAAGGCTTTCGGGTTGCTAGACGAGCAAGACAACCCAGCTCCTTTCGCCGAATTCCTGTTCGGCGAAAACGGTGCCGACATTTATCTTGAAGATACGCTTACCCTATGGCTATTACATTACCACCTCATCAAGGAAGAGAAATCTACTATCTACAGTTTGGTGTTCAATCAATTCCGTCGCGAGCGGCAAGATTTCACTAAGAATCAATTAGCTCGTTTTCTCAATCGTAAGATCGAGGAGCACGGAGAAAAATTTAGCAACAAGACTTTAGAGAGCGATATCAAGGTGTTTTTAAATAATTATCTAAGCACTAATCCAAACGATATAGAAGAGGGGTATACAAACGTGCTGCAAGAGCTCAATCTTATTTCTCATTTTTCTGGAGTGGATGATCAGGGTCGGCTCTTAGATTCTTATCGGTTTAATGTAAGACCTAAGGCCGATTTACCTTTTGAGGCCATTCTTTACGTTCTGCTAGATCAGTATCCCGGCCAGCAGAGTCTTAGTCTCTCGTCGTTGGCAAACGACCCTACTTCATTAGGAAATGTATTCCTGTTAAACGAGATTGGATTAGCAGATAAGCTTAAAGCGATGCCTTCAGCATATGGTGTATTTACAGAAACGGCAGGCACTCCGGTATTGCAGCTGGTAGCAGGCCTTGATCAACAAACCATCTTAGCGGCTTATTATGGCAATCACTAACAGTACATACGACTATTCGCCGTCGGTCAATATCATACGTGATGTTGGCAAGGCCCTCCGGTACATACAGACCTATAATGGACAGCGGGCATTCGAGCAGATCGTTGAATCTGCAGCATCAGGGGTACGTACCTTTACGATTATTGGCGCGTACGGATCGGGCAAGTCCACATTCCTTTGGGCGTTAGCAGAGACCGCCGCAGGACGAAAGACTTTCTTTGATCGGTTTGATTACCTACTCAAGGGCTACGCAAAAAATCAATTACTGGATTTGGTAGGTCAGTTCTCCTCACTGCGCACCGCGTTAGCCGGCGAACTTGGATGCGGTGATGATAAGGTGCTTGAGAAGTTGACAGCTTATGCTGATAAGTTAAAAAAGAAACAGACAGCACTTATTATTCGAATCGATGAATACGGTAAATTTTTAGAATACGCTGCCAAGAATAATCCCCAGGAAGAAATCTACTTCCTGCAGCAGTTGGCCGAGTTTATTAATGATGCTTCGCGCAACGTGTTGCTCATTACAACCTTGCACCAAGATTTCGGTGCCTATGCATTTGGTTTGTCCGAGCAGCAACGCAAGGAGTGGATCAAGGTAAAAGGCCGTTTTAAGGAAATCACCTTTAACGAACCTGCTGAGCAACTGTTGCTTATTGCCGCCAATCGCTTAGGATCTGTTGAGTACGAAGTTAAGCCGCAGCTATTAAAGAAGCTGCTTCAAACCATCAATAGGGCAAAGGCTTTCCCACTGAAAGATTATTTCACGCCAGAAATTGCCGTTCAGTTGGCACCCGTTGAATTGCTTGCCGGTAGCGCATTGACCATCGGATTGCAGCGATATGGTCAAAACGAGCGATCATTCTTCTCATTCATTGAGGCGCAGGACTATCACGGGTTACAGGCATTCATTGACGCGCCTGATGCGCCGCTATATTACCTACCCCATGTATACGATTATTTTATTTACCACTACTATAACCAGCTTACGTCTCAATACAATCCCGATTACCGTGCTTGGCGGTTGATGAGAGACAGCATCGAAAAAGCAGAGAGCATTTTTGATGTCCATTTGGAAGAAGCTTTGGTCGTTGTCAAAACGATTGGATTGCTAAACCTACTAGGCAATACCGGTGCTAGTATAGACGACACCTTTTTGGTGGGTTATTTGAATTTGGCTGGCGGCATTTCCGAGAAGACCACCCAAGGCGTGCTTAAGACACTCGCGTCATACAAGCTGATTCGCTTCAGGTCGCATAGTGACCGGTATGTGCTTTTTGAGGGCACCGATGTCGATATTGATCTGGCCATTGACGAAGCAGGCAGGTTGGTCGAACAGGTCACTGACATTAGCCAATACCTGAATAGCTATTTTACGTTTCCGGTTATTCCGGCTAAGCGATACCAAATTGAAGTGGGTACACCACGGTACTTTGCCGTTCGGATCAGCGACGAACCGATTGCCGAAGCGCCAACAGGAGAGATCGATGGATACATCAATTTGGTGTTTTCATCCAAACATACTGAAAATGTACTGCTGGAGTTTGCCTCAGCGCAACAACGCCCTATTCTTTACGTATATTTCAAACACCTACAGGCCATTCGTGAGCAGGTGTTGAGCATTGAGAAAGTAAAACGAGCCAAACAGGAACACGTTGGCGACCGTATTGCCATTCGGGAGTTTGACAACATCATCACGCATTATCAGAACCTGCTTCGGTATTTCGTCTTGGACAAATTCAATACCGCTAGTGCAGAGGACGTCACATTCATCTTCAATGGCCGTGTGGTTGATGAAATTCGCAACCGCCGTACACTGAATAATTTTCTGAGCGCTATCGCCGAAGAGGCCTACCCGAGTACACCACGATATCTCAATGAGATGGTCAATAAAACCAAGCTATCTGCGGCCATCTCTACAGCGCGGAAAAACTTGGTCAAGAACCTCATCGAATACGGTGATCAAGAAGATATCGGCTACCCAACGCATCTCTTTCCGCCAGACAAGATGATTTACCTATCACTCTTAAAGGATAAGGAGTTCCATCGAGAGGAAGAAGGGCAGTGGGTATTGAGTGCACCGACTGACCCATCATTTGAAGCGTTGTGGCAGTGCTATGAGCAATTTCTCGTTAGTGCAAGGCAGTCTAAGCGAACATTGCAGGATTTGGTGGAGCAGTTGCTAACCCAGCCGTTTAAATTAAAGCGAGGGCTAGTAGATATCCTACTACCCATATTCCTGCTTATCAAGAAAGATGAACTATCTTTATATCACCAGCAAAATGATCGTTTCATCCCCGACCTTAGTGCAGATACGTTAGACTTGGTGGTGCGTAAACCAGCTGATTACAGTATCAAAACATTTAGTGTCGAGGGCATACGCCTGAGCGTATTTAACCAATACCGCGAGTTGCTAGCCCAAGCCGAGGCCGAAAAGCTATCCACCCAAGGCTTTGTAGATACCATCGTGCCGTTCCTATCGTTCTATCGCAACTTGCCCGAATACGCCAAGCGCACCAAGAAAATCACCAAAGAAGCCCAGCGATTGCGCGAGGCTATCGTAAAAGCCACCGATCCCGAAAAATCCTTTTTTGAAGATTTCCCGCAAGCGTTAGGTTATTCGCTGACCGAGCTACATGACGACGAAAACAAGCTACAAGCTTACTTTGAGTTATTGCGTAGCTCCATCAAGGAAATTCAATTTAGCTATGATGCCCTGCTCGATCGGTACGAACGGTTCATCTTACAGGAAATCATGGGCGTGGCGGAAAACGACTTTGAAACATGGCGCAGCCAATTGCAGCGTCGGTTCGGTTCGGTAAAGGCATACGTCATTGCCCCGTACCTCAAGACATTTTTACAGCGCATCAATGCACCGTTAGATGACAAGCGCTCTTGGTTGGCAGCCGTGGCGCAGGTGGTATTGGGCAAGTCTATTGAGCAGATTCAGGATGACGAAGAAGAAATCTTATACACCAAGTTTGCCGATTGGGTACATGAGTTGGATAATTATACCGATATCGAGCAGGCCACTCGGGGTACTGATATCGAAGAAGCCCTGCGCGTGGAGGTTACCAACCTACAAGGCGGCAAGCAGATGAAGGTGGTGAAAGTACCCAAAGGCAAGGCTAAGCAGATTAGTGCAGTAGAGAAAAAGGTAGGCAATTCATTGACGGATGATAAAAATTTGAATATCTTTATCCTATCGAAGATGCTCAATGAGCTATTGAAATAGCTATGGGAAATAAAAAGGTCAGGCATGTATTAGGTATATCTGGTGGTAAGGACAGTGCAGCCTTAGCCATCTATATGAAAGATCATTATCCTCATCTGGATATTGAGTATTATACGTCTGATACAGGTAAGGAGCTTGAAGAAACCTATCAACTGATCGATAACCTTGAAATTTATTTAGGCAAGAAGATCCATCGGCTTGTTGCTGCAGATACCAGCCATCAAAACCCATTCGATCATTTCTATGACGTGTTCGGGGGATATCTCCCGTCATCGCAAGCCAGGTGGTGTACCAAGAAGCTCAAGTTAGAGCCTTTTGAAGAATACGTGGGCGATGACCTTGTTATCTCCTATGTAGGTATTCGGGGTGATGAAGATCGGGAGGGGTATATTTCAAAAAAATCAAATATCCAATCCATTTTCCCGTTCCGGCAAAACATCTGGAGCATCGATGTCACCAAGCAAGTGTTTGACAATGCCAATGCCGCAGTGGTAGAGCAGTACTATGCCGAAGAGGCGTTAGTAGATACGGGTGCAGATATCCAGCGGCTGTTGCAGGTACTTGGCATGCCCGTGTCGCGCAATTTCCTATTGGAAGAAAAGGTAAGATTACTTTTGGATATTGACACTATGTTATTCAACCGGGTAATACATCGCTTTTTGCAACTGACGGACAAGCCTATGGCCCACGTGCCGGACTTCCCTTTGGTAGATAACGATGAGGTATTGGTCAAAGATGATATTTTCCGCATCCTGCGGGAGAGCGGTGTGGGTGTGCCTGCTTATTATGAAGACATCGAGTTTGAGGTGGATGGTAAGAAAGGTACATATTCTCGCAGTCGTTCAGGCTGTTTCTTTTGCTTCTTCCAGCAAAAGATTGAATGGGTATGGCTCTTGGAGCAATATCCCGATCGCTTTGCCAAGGCCGTCGCTTATGAAAAAGATGGCTATACATGGATGGATGAGCCGCTTGAAGGATTAGCTAAGCCAGAGCGTGTAGCCGAAATCAAACGGGATTACCTGAAGCGGCTGGAGCGGACCAAGAAAGCTAAATCTGATAATTCGCCTTATCTTATAGACTCTCTGATGAAAGAGAGTGATGGGTGTATTGCTTGTTTTGTTTAAAAATTGATTATGAAATTCCAAGTTACAAAATGGACTATAAAAAAACTTAGAGACAACTACAAAAGAAACAAAATAGATTTATCTCCTCCTTACCAAAGAAACTTTATTTGGACGATTCCAGATCAACAGTCTCTTATAGACTCTATTAATCGTAAAAACCCTATTCCAAATTTCTTTTTACTAAAAAGGGATAATGGAACTTACGAAATGGTGGATGGACAGCAAAGGAGCAGAACTATTTTAAGCTTTCTAGACGGCCAATTTAAAGATTTTCAAGGAAGGCTATTTTCTGAAAAAGATCACCCCGATTTCTTAGTGTATGAATTTCCTGTCACAATAATCACTGATATAGAAAATGAAGATATTGAGAAGTTTTATGCAACAGTTAATAAAACAGGCATTCACTTAAATAAAGCTGAGGTAAGAAAGGCTGATTTTTACAGTACCAATATTCTCGCTCTTATTGAGAGGCTAAGCAAACTTCCTGAGATTAAGAAACTAAAGCTCTTTTCAGAAAAAACAGAAAAGAGAATGAATGACACAGAATTTATTGCAGAGCTAGTCGTCCTCATTAAGCAAGGCCATGTTGATAAAAAGAAAATCTTAGATGATTATTTCAAGAAAGATTTAACAAAGAGTGAATGTGATGACATAGAAAAACAATTTTTAAAAGTCCTAAAGCAAATTGTAAAATTCAATGAAACCTTTAACATTTCAAAAACTCGCTACAAGCAAAGAAACGACTTTTACACCCTATTTGATTTTCTCATAAAGTATGGCGTTTTGTCGGAAAACACCTTGTCTTATTTTTATAAAACATTAGTGCTTATTGGAGTTGATATAAAGCCGACTCAAGATGAATGCGAACCGCTGAAAGAGTATGCAAGAAATTGTATCACGCAATCAAATTCAAAAAAGGCCCGCCAAGCTCGCTTAGCTTTTTTTGAAGAGTTATTTATAAATAAAAACCGTGTACTTAATAAAACCCAAAAAGCGATAGTAGATTTTTATGAAGTATTGGGAAGTAATGGAGTTACAATGGATTCGTTTCTCGTCCTTGATATTATACCCTTAGAAAAAGAAAAAGGAATCAGCTTCAAATGAGTGAAATTACGTTCACAGACGGAAATATAACTTTAGTCAATTATAATTCTCACTTTGAGGACAATTATATTTCCATTGATAATGATGACTATTACCTTCAACCCCTAGTTAAAGGGGAGAAGAAAACTGATGGGGCTAATTCAAATGTTTTCATACTTAAAGACTATAATGAAGAGATTGAGGACAGAGTAATAAAAATATGCAAAGTACCAGCCTTTAAACATGCTAAGAATCGTTCTCTTGCTCGCTTCCGTCGTGAAATTAAAGCATTTAGAATTGCGAAGAAGAGTAATCTTCCTAATGTAGTTGAATTTTTTAAGTCGGGTGAAATAAGTGTTTCCGACCGACCGTTCTCATACGTCATTATGGAAAAAGGCAGTGAGAGTCTTAAATCCTACATGGTACGGAATGCTTTTCAATTCACTATTAATCAAAAATTGCTATTTTGTGTAAATATACTGCGTGGCATCGAACAACTTCATGGTGTTGGAATATATCATAGAGATATTAAACATGATAATATACTTTTAGTAAATGGTGTTTTTAAGATATCTGATTTAGGCTTAGTTGAGTTTAGGGAACAAGATTCCAGTATTGACTACCCAAATGAAAAAATTGGCCCCGTAGGCTGGTTATCCCCTGAAGCCACAAATAAGATGTTGACGAAAGGACACAAATTTGACTGGAGATTTGACTGCGATATTGACGATAAATCGGATATATTTCAGTTAGGCAAATTATTCTGGTACATTTTTCAAGGCAATTTACCTATAGGCCAAATTACTAATGATGACTTCTTAATTGATGACGGAGACTTATATAGAATTTTGTTTTCCATGCTTTGCTATAAAAAAGACTCTCGCCCAACAATTAATATCATTGATAATCGTTTCGCCCCAATTATGTTAAAATATGGTGTCTAATCCTCAATAATATTGAGTTCCGTTAGTATACGGCTCTAAGAGAGTTAAAAAAATGCGGGTGGAAAATTTCATCAACATGAACGCCGTTCGCATTGACCATCTTATTTATCAAAACTATCCCAGGCTTGCCGCCAAAGTTTTTCCGCTACAGCTTCGTTATCGAGGCCCGTAAATTGCATCCATGTGGCAAGCCAATAAAATATCCTTGTTTTACTTTCTAAATCTGGACCTCCGTTTATAACTATACAACACTGCAAAATAGTTTTTATCATTATAGGGCGAGTTTCGGGTACATTTTTCCATTCATTTATGCCTCCGATGGCATGACTAACATTTAACATAGCAGTAAAAAGAGAGGGTTGTAAGGTCTGAACATTGATTTCTTTAGCAAAATCTTCTATGCATTCCGTTAAAAGAAGACAGTACCGGCTAAAACCCATAATTTTTGATAGCAACATGGTTTTACTTAACAAGGCATAAGGTATTTTCTCAATTGCATTTTGAATGCCTATATTTTCAGATGTTCTTAAAATAAATTCCTTTAGTTGATTAAAGTGGCTATTTAGGGCCAAATAAAGGGTTTCTTTGTCTAGTAATTTATGTTTTGCGAGTTCAGGGTAATCTTCAATATTAACTCCGAGTCGAGATATTGAATTTGCAAGATACTCAAATTGACCATTGCGTCTGAAGCCCTTAATTGATTTAAAATAGAACTCGTGCCCTTCTTCAATTTGATTTAAAGACACTAAGCAATAAGCAAAATGATGATAAGAACTCATAAGATTAGTATCGTCCTTAAACTGCTCCTGAATTTTTATTGCTTTTTTATAATAGTGATATGCTTCTTTATAGCTTCCGGAAAACTCGTAAGATTTAGCGATTTCTGCAATCACTAGAGATAAATTTCCGAACATGTGGTATTTGGCATATTCTTTTATTGTTTCATTATCTATATCTTCAAAGTAATCTTCATTGCTTTGAAGTTCCAGCACTTCCAATATGAACTTTACAGTCTGCTTTAATAACGACAGTGACTGCGAATAGTTTCCTTTGTAAAACTCCAAAGATGCCTCGGCCCATTTTGAGAATATTTTAGCATAAACATTATCTGTACTAATTGCTAAATTTATCAACTCTTTAACGGTGATTGAGAAAGACTCATAATCAAATTGCCGACATTGAATTTGTCCAAGATACATATATTGGGTGGCGACTTCTTCAATATTCTTAAGTTGAAGATTAGCTTTAATACCAGCATTTGAAAACATAATGCCATAGTCAAAATAACCTCTAGTAAAACAAAATTTCCCCAATGCTCGTGCAATATTTGCAACAATATTTAAGTATTCTTCTTTTTGTTCGTCTCCAATAAGCGCATAATGAGTGGCATTTTTCTCTGAATAGGTAAATGCGTCTAATAAGTTTATAAACTCATCCTCAATTCTTGCAATTCCGTATGAAGGGTCTCCATGTATTCCAGATTCTATATAATATAAGTCTACTACCGCCGCTTCCATCATTATGTGCATTATTGCTTCTTTTTTCATTTGCCGATCCTCATTATCGTTTTTTAAGAGGGCTTTTTCGGCTAAGAAGGGACGTATAGGATTAGGGATATATAATCTCTCAAAATCAAGTCTATCTACTTTTGTTTCAATGAAAAAGAACTGGCGGAGTACCGCAATATTTTGTGAGAAAGAATCTTGTTCGAATTTTGCCTCAGCCCATTTTAACTTCATCCCTCCCGGAAAGAATTTAATAAATTGAATTATCTCCTCCTGTTCGACACTAAGGCAGTTGTATGCAGTCAATAAACAATTATTTAATGCCGTTGACTTATTTTGCTCTTTTCTCGTAGGAATTTTTACATTCTCAGTTTTATGTAGCAGTTCTATAACGCTTTCTGACGCTTTATGAAATTTTATAAGAGAAGATACTATTTTGATTGCTAGCGGATGACCATTGCAAAAGCCCATAAGCTTCGAGAGGTGTTCGTTTGAGATAATTATTTGATTTTCAACCATCTCTTCTATTAGCATGACTCCTTCTGCCATGTCCAATCCTTCTAAATGAATAACCTCTTTTGGGTAATCGAAAATTGATAGGTCAATTTGGCTGGTAATTATAATTTGTGTTTGGTTAGTTTGTAGTAACAAATGCTGTAAAAAATCTTCTGTTTTGTCCCTATCAGAGATTAATAATTTTTCTAAGCTATCGAGTATAATTGTAACGCGTATTTCTCGTAGACCATCAAATAGTGTCAAACCCTCGTTTTTAACGTAACTCGATACGGCATTATTTAGTACAAAAAGAAAATCGTCAAACGATCCCACCGTTTCAACATCTATCCAAACGACAGGGCTATGATAACGCACATTGTCTAAAGCGTTCAAAAGCAGCTGTGTTTTGCCTATTCCCCCCAGCCCTTGAACGACTATTACACGCTCAACTTCCATTAGGCTGATTAACTCTAATAGTTTTTGGGTTCGGCCAATAAACAACGGATGTGGATTAGGGGGGGTAAAGGATAGATTATAACTGCTCTCCAAACGTAATTTATTTCGAAGTATCTCTACAAGATTACGTTTTGTCTCATCTAATATCTGTCTTGGAATAACTCCATTATCAGCTTTAGTATGTTCGTCTTTTGCAATCCGAATCAAATTGTGGTGATGGTGATTTAAGGATTCACTATAAGGAGTAATATGTGCATTGTCCAACGGATACCCCTTATCGGTTATAGGACATTTACCTCCTATTTCAACTTTTAGGTATTCCTGGATATAGTTTGGTATCGGTGGCCTTCGTTCTCCAGGCTTAGACCATGGTTCTCGTAAATAGTTATCAAACTCATCTAAGTCGCTTTCTAAGAAAAGATTTTGTCCGTCTTTGATAACACTTTTAAGTTTTCTGTCTTCACCGAGGTGTTTTTTAGGAGCATTTCTTACATATGCAAAAAGAAGCTCTTTTGTAATACCCAATCTAATCGCGGCCTCCGTGACAGTCAGTAACTTTTCCATAAATGTTGTTCGTAAGGTTATTACCTTCCTAGTGAGGGTTTGGTATATTAATCAATATCGACTTCTAATCATTTCTCTCAACAGTTTTAAAAATCCTCTCTGAATAATTCGGCCGATCCATCTCATAAATTCCATCACCCAAACTTACAATCCACCTATATAGTATTTGAATATTTGTAGTAATCTCCCATTTTCTTGGGATGGGGACGTCAGAACAGTTTTTTTGGATCCAGTCTTTTGCACGTCCAAAATAAATCTCGCCCTCAGTATCTATGTTTTCTAAAAAGGCCCTTACAAATGGATGATTGAAAAAGGAGGCCTTAAGCTGGTCAAGAAATTGTGTCCTGTCCAAACCTAGTGGAATACTATACATCGCTAGATCATGCAGCGCACAATTTAATTCAACGCCATCATCACTCCCTCCTTGTTCATATACGTTAATTAACGTTTCCACATCATATGACATTGGCAAAGATGATATCAAGAAGCTCTTATCTGGGGTGCTCAACTCAATTTTAGAATCGGATTCCTTAGGAAACTCTTGTCTTTTTTTGGCTATTTGTTGCTTTAATTGTTCATAAACTTCGTCGGTGATTAGCGTGCTCTCTGTTTCAATTGAGTTAAAGTACAGGCGGTCAGCAAAAGATAAATTCTCAACAACTGCACCCAATTCATAATTGTAATTAGGAGTTTCTGGATAATTTAGCGCTCGTTGTGAGATATTTGCGCTCCCTATAAAGGCACGCTTGTAGTTATCAACGAAAGCCTTTAAATGGAGTCGTCGGTTTCGGAACAAGGGTATCCCTTTTTCCTTGAGATAGAGATATAAATCTAAATCAGATGCCCCCGATACTAAATCGAACAATTCCCATCGTACTATTACTTTTTCTATTTCAGGAAAACTCTGTTCAGTAAAATACTTTATAGTATCTATCTTAATATATGGGCAATATATTATTGTGCTTTCTGATGAACGAAGATACCTATCTAATTCAACAAAAAAATTATCCCCATTGCGTAATAGCATATTTATCTATTCTCTTTCCAATCTAGGATGAATTGACCTAAATTTAAACCGAACTGACCTCTGTAAATCTGAATGTAATTTTTGTATCCTGTCAATCGCTTTTCAGACTCAACCATTGAGCCAAAAAGTAGAAGAATTTGGTGTATTTTATCAATGTCACCTTCATCAAATATGGGCTTGATGAACTCTCTGTAAAATTCATGTTCTATATTAATCTCGATTAATGTTCTGGAGCCGATAACATCGAAGTCGTAAATATCTGTAGGCCCCAACTGAAGAAACACAAATATTTGTTTATAGTTGGTAGAAAAAAACCATTCAATAGCTAATGACAGTTTGATCTCATCTTTCGAATATTCAGGGTATCTATCCAACAACCATTTCCTCAATTCTTCTCTTTCCGCATCGGTTTCTGGTTCTTCTTCTTCCGGCTCACTTTCCGTTGAAGGAACTACGACAGTATCTCCTGGAAAAGGCCCCGGATCCTCGTCATCGGTTGGATTGTCAGGTGTAGGGGTTGGATTAGTCCCCCCTCCCCTCGAGCCCTTATCGATGTTATCAACAGCCTTTTTCAATTCAGATATTTGGTTTTCAATGAATTCAGAAAGGCCTGAAATAAATTTAAAAGTAATATCTTCATCCTCTGCATCGATAGCATCAAAGCTGTCAATTCGTCTAAAAGAGTGGACATTTTGCTTCGTATTGTCCAACCCAAAGAACGAGTCAAAAAAGGGTTCGAAATTAATCTCTATCTTCCACCACCTATTTCTTGGATCAGATATATCCGTAATAAATCCGAATTCTCCCAATTTTATTTCTCTATTTGCCCTTACGATAGATAAACCTTGAAATTCCCTATATATCTTACCTAAACCTTTTTCAGTGTGTATACCACCTTGAGATCTTTTGGTTTCCGGTTTTGCAATGGAGATTTTAACCTTAATTGAATCCTTAATAATTGAATAGAGTTCTTTATGCCGTTTATCTCCATTTGGGTCTGGAAACAAAAATTCTCCATTTTCCCAAGGTTGACTTGCAGGCGTTTCAATATATGGGGGCGGCAATTGTGTTCCAGTCATTAAAAACAACGGGTCAACAGGCGATACCTTCTTCAGTAGACTTTTATTCTCCGAGTAATTATACCCATTAGATTGAATTACTCGTATATTAATTTCAAGGTTGTTGTTGTGAATAAAATATCTAAAAATTCTACCTAATTGCCACTCTAAATTTTGTACTAACTTTTTAGATCTTCGGTAATTCAATCTGTCACAATGCATCCACCTCACGATAGTGCCAGAATTTGACAGGGGCTTAATCAAATCAAGAATTGGTTTGGGGATTTCAGAGGAAATGACATCAGGTAAATACTCCGACTGATTTTTCTTTATTTCTTTGAAATCAAAGTAGTTAAACAATATTGTTTCTTTGCTCTTCCAAGTATAAACCTCAAATCTTGGGCATTGAGAGGCTGAAGAATTTGGCAATCCCATACCAAATTTACCCAACCCCTTTTTAGCCGCATGTCGTGTACCTCCCCCAAACCGGAGACTTGTCTCCAAAGTGTGGCCATCCATTCCATGCCCATTATCAGCGACAACGACCTCGTAAATGAGAAATTCTTTCCTTTGGGTTGCTGATAGTTTTTCAAAAAGTAAAACCTCTACTTTGGTGGCCTCAGCTTGTATCGAATTATCAATAAGTTCCGCTAACGCCATTGCGGTATCCCTATAACCATTATCTCTTAGCGATTCTACGCCGTTTGGATCAAAGTAATGTACAGCCATGCTTTTATATTATATCCACAGATTATTGTAAAAATCAAACATTATACTCTCAGAACCTAAATTCCAATTATCTTTTAAATCAATGAGTTTATTTTTTTTATTTCCACCATTTAGCGGCCCCCTTAGGGCTCTTCCCACCATTTGGCTATATAAAACCAAAGACGTAGTAGGTCGTGTAATAATTAATGCATTCAGATTAGGGGCATCAAATCCGGTTGAGAGAACGCCATAATTAATAAGAATTTTTAAGTCACCTGCTTTAAATCTTCTTATATTGTTCTCACGTTCTCTTTTTGAAGAAGACCCCAAGATAATTTGCGATTCAACACCATTATAAGTAAGTAGAGATTGCAGAATCACGCAATGCTCTACACCACAAGCAAATATTAATATTGAATCCCCTTGCTCAAAAAGACCCTTAACTTTCTCAATTATAAGTTTATTCCTGCCTGGATGCACAGAAAGATCATTAAGTATTTTTTCAAGTTTGTCGTCCCCGAAAATTCGTAGATCTTTAAGTTCCTGTTCCGCAAGTTGAACTTGGATGTCCGTCATCAATTCCTCCCGTTCAATCTCTGCAAGAACCCCAAGGTTTTGTAAATATCTAATTGGATCTTTAATCTCTATTCCGTATTCGTCAATCAGGCCTATTTTAGTAGAATTATAGAAGTGAGCCAACATATCATTTTCGAAATCCTGATGTGACGCAGTCCTCCCAGGTGTTGCTGTAAGGCCTACAAGTTGGACACCTGCATAGCTTTCGGTCAACGTATTTATGGTCTTCTCATAAGTGGTTGCCAAAGATTTATGGGCTTCGTCCACCACAACCAATTTCACATTATCAACAATAGCCTTTCTAAGAGCCCGATTTTTGGGATTTTTCGAATTAAGAAGCGCATTAAACTTTTGAAACCCTATGAATAAAACCGCGTTGTTAGATTCAATAATTTTATCATCGAATCCATAATCTCCATACAGCTTAAAAGCATTGATTTCTACATCGCCTCTTAATTTCCATGTGTAGGAAAACGTGTCAAAAGCTTGGTCGCATAGTTCTTTAGAGTGTGCTAGCCAAACCACAAAAGCCGATTTATCAAATCCTCCCAATATGCCCCGAGAACGCAGATAATCACATAGTATTTCCATAGCCGTTTTTGTCTTTCCGGCACCGGTAGGCATGTGGATGAGCAGACGATTTGAATGTTCTACAGAAAGTAGATATTGTACAGCTTTGTCTTTTATATTCTTTTGGTACTTGTGTAATCCATACGATGGCTCTATGATATTTTGGTAGGTTTCATCTTGGACTTCGGTTTCCGGCAAATAGTCATCAACGCTTAGCCCCAATGTGGACAGTACTAATGTTGACCAATTATAATTGTGCAGCCCAAAGCCTCGCTCAATAATTAGGTGTCTTGCGTCCTCATCGTTTTGATATGCCAAGCGGGCTTCATCAGCAATTTTGTATATCGTAGTGGCTGGAAGAAAAAGAATGAGGCTTCTAAAAACACTGCTATCTAATAAGATATGATTGCCATATTTACTATATAGCACTTCCGAATAATCAATCTTTACGTTGTCGCTGTTAAAAGCATAGCTGATTATCGCGTCACAAATATTTTGGCCAATAAGTTTCCTTGTTACACCATTCGAAATATTATCAAGTAAACTTTTTAATATTGGATCCATTTTGTCTCGTTTGTGAATTGCTATCAATCAAATGCCAATCGTCTTTGTCACAGTGCTTAAGAAGCTAAGCACTTGCCGAAGGGTCTCCAAATCTTTATTTTCAAGCTCTTCGGGGTTAAAATGCATCACATCATTCCGTACTTTACGCACATCATCCAGCATTTTTTGAAGAATTATACGATCGACTTTCAAGCCTAATTTTTCATATAATATCTTATTCTCAATAATCCTTACATAGTGGCCAAAGGTTAGATCAGACAAGGATTTTATTTCTTTATCGAAGCTTGTGGTATCTAATACCTTTTTGATGTCGTCAAATGTCAACTTGTCGTCTAATAATCTGCGCACTAAGTTTTCTATTTGTTCGATGATTAAAAATGGTTCAGCCAGCTTATGGAAGAGCAGCCCGATATCAGTAGCAGTTACGATTCCTGATATTACTTTGGTATTATCCCTAACCAAAACCACTTCTTTTTCATGAATGATGCTAACCGCATTGAAAATAGGTTCATTTATAGCAAGGACATCGACCGCCTCTACACAATCCATTACGGTTGTGCATGACTTTCCTAATGATAAAGCTGTTCCAATTGACTTCCAGCTAATGAGACCTATCACATCCCTCGGGCTTGACAGCACAGGAAGTTGAGAAAAGTCGTGCCGCAGCATCAATGTAGTTGCTTCAGTCAATGACGTTTCTCTATTAACACTTACTAACCCAATATCACCGTCGCCATCCCCCTTAAGGTTTTCAATATTCGATGCCTTAAGTAAGCTTAAACGGGGAATTGGGTCTGAGTAACGAGGGTTTTTCACATCGCCATTAGCTCCGAGTTTCGGTTTCGGGATAATCTCTATATCTCCGTAGAAGTATGCATTGCCAAAGTCAGGATTAGTGGTTAACTCGTGTTTATCTAATAATGCATTTACTGCTTCTACAACTCTCCAGCCCCGTTTCCGAACACCGAATTTATTGGTAATATATTTTGGGGAGGTTTTCCGAGGCTTCTTGGATTTCTTTACCTCTTCAAAAAACTGTTCTAGTGTGGTGCTCATAATCGACTTAGGATTGGGGTGTTATATTACATTGTCAAAAAACCAATTCGTATTTACTGCCATCCTTTTTGCTCTGGTATAAAGAGGATTAGGCACGGAGAAATTGGTTAATCCAATACTCCAAATGAATGATATTTAAAATCTCAAAATGGTAAATCATCGTCATCATAGTCAAAAAGAATAGATTTTGGATAATAATCGGCTTGATTTTTAGCAGTATTTGTTCTATCTGTATTCTGAGAATCCACACAGTGGCCACATGGTATGAAACCAATTGCCTGTAAGATTGTCTTATCCATAACTATCTCGGGATTTAATTTTAGTTTATAATATTCTATTAACAGTTTTTTCAATGGTTTTTTAAATTTTGAATCGTACTCCTTTAATAATTCCTTAAGTTCGAGGTCAGAAAAACCAGTGTCGTTGTTATTAATGGGTTGAGCTTTATACGCCAGATATGTATATTTTGAGAATTTTTTTAAAATCGTTGTGTTCTTTTCTTCTCTATAATAAAACCTTCCCGCTTCTTTTATTAGAACATTTATTTCATTTTCCATATCGCCAATTGATTTGTTTTCAATTTCATCTATTCCAGAATTGTCATAATCAATCGACTTGGGATTAGTAACTATACCCCATCTTAACCTTAACCTTTCTACGAAAATGTCCGGCTTATTTAACAGGTGTTTTACCTCATTAAACCATTTACGAAACTCTATTACTTTTTCTTGGCTCTGCTCTCGTATTTGAACGGGGATTTCGTAGTTTAAAAAGCGTGAATTTAACCGTGGACAATCTCTGTCATCATGATATGCAGGAGATTTTCCTTCATAAATATATTTGTATGTGTCAATGGCCTTCTGCTTTTTATAAAAAGTTTTGAAGAAGTTTTCAGGATTCTTTAATAACTCCTGGATGGCAAGCAATTCATTTTCTTCATATTTGCTAAAAAAATAAATAGGAATCTTATATATCTCCCCCTTAATTGTAGGATTATCAAGACCTGTATTTGAGATTATTTTTCTTGTATTAGCAAGCGTTATATAAGCCATTTCATTACCAATTAGACAATCATTCGGTTCTTAATGTCACGGAGAAGCTTTTAATTTGGCCCCAATTTGATGTTTTCTGCGTAAAGCCCTTGAAGCACTATTTCTGAAACTTCATATTCATATATCTTGAATCAATTCTTTTTGACCCCAACTTGACGTCGGTTTATTTTAGGTTTTTTGTTACCTTAATCTTGAAATCACAAATTGTAACCTCAAGATTTACAAGTCTTATCTATTCTCTTCGATTTTAAATTGATTAGTAAAACCCCCTCAATATACTTCCTGTCTAATTATTAATACAATCTCCATTTATACGCTTGCCGTTCATCTATTTCAACCTATACAACTTCTCCCTACCCCTTTTCCTATCCGTATCCTCCACTTTGTCCTTAAGCTCTCCTTTCTTGAATAAATCTGTAATCCTTATGGACTTGATTTGCTCTTTTATATCTTCGGGCAGTAATCCCCAAACATCGGAGGATGTAAATTCTTCTAGTAGTTTACCGGATTTGAATACATCTACGATATGCTTAGGAAGTTCTAACTCATCATTCCTTAGCTTTTTCCCTTCTGCTTTTCTCTCTAATACTCTTTTTTTTGTTCTCGCTGGTAAATCGTCAATTCTAGGTGTCTTTTGCTTGGGATCAAGCATTTGAAAGTGACGTAAGCCATAAACGCTCGCTACGTTGTCGGCTTTGTCCAAATCGATATCACCTCGTCCAGTTTCAATTGCGCTATACGCATTTTGTTTGATGCCCATGAACTCCGCAACATCTTCTTGCGAGAGCTTAAAATGCTTTCGGTACTTCTTAATTAGGTTTCTAAATCTTTGATTCTCGCTAGCCAATGAAAATGAAAATTTAAAATCGAATAACTTTTATTTGCGTAATTCTATTATTGTATTTATATTTGCTTAGTATTAATAGCGACACTAGAGATTGGGGATTATGCCCCAATTCGAACGAAGTTTCTCGTCCAAGAAAACCGCCAGTTTTTACCCACGAGAAGACCGTTAGTTTCCGCATACTGGATTTTCAGTATCTTTGCAGATACTATCCAGTAGAGCGGGCTAGCGTAAGTCTTTTGCGGGTAACCAATCTTCGGATTGGAATGGGTTCCTGGCGGTACCTCTTGGCGAAAGCAGCTAGTCCGCTCTATTGGTTATATGCCAATAGAACTGCTTTCAGAGATTTCGTTTCATAAACAATGAATTATGGAAACGATATCTACCAAACCACCCGTTTACCCACCCCGCGACCCCGTTGCCGGAGTCGCTCGATTGTACCAAACCATAAGGCAGCAATCCCAATCCCTACAAGACCATTTAAAGAACATCATCACATCACCCGAATAGCGCTGTGCCGAAGATAGACAGATTGGGCATGCAAAAGGGTAGGTAGCCACAAGGCATCTCCCTAAGGCATGGGCATTGCTTACACGAATGCCCCGATCCCGGTCTGACCCCGCCCCATGCCCTAAGGAAACGCAAAATGTTCGCTACAGGTAGGCGTAGGTTCAGCTCAATCGGTTACTGCAATTACCTATAAAAGTAGAATCTTTTTCGCTCTCCTGCAAGTACTCTCTTTTTCATTTGCCATTTTTTTAGGCATGTGGGTGGTTTTTTGAAAAAAATTTAAAAAAATCCACGGAAACATGCAAATTTTTATATATTTACTTCGTCTAATTATTGGGTATACACCCACCAACAAGAAACTTATATGTCTTCTTGACATAATCGATAGATATTGCAGCCTACCGGCTGCGCTGGCACGACACCAGTACCGCATGCGCTACGCGGCCACACGGTACCTACGCAAGGCCCTCTTATTGTCGGCCCTGTGCGCAGGTTTCATGTGTGCAGAAGCCCACGCACAGCGCCCCGAGCCCTCGGGGCCTGTGCTAATGGGCGCTTCAAGCGATAGCATCAAACCCCTCCAGATCGGCGATACCATACCCGAATACCTCTGGCATATGCCCCTGCAAGTGGTCAACCATCCGGAAGGGAGGGATACCATTACACTTAGTGATTACCGGGGCAAGCTGATTATACTGGATTTTTGGGCTACGTGGTGTGGGAGTTGCTTAAGCGCCTTCCCTAAAATAGACAGCCTCCAAACCACCTTCCCCGATGATGTCGCTATTCTAAAGGTTACATACGAATCCTTAACAAAGATCAAACCTTCTATAGCATCAATCGTAGAGGATAGCGTCCTTAGGGAGCTGTTCCCTCATCGCCTGATACCACATTACGCATGGATCAGCCATGACGGTACATTGATTGCAACCACGGACGCTGACGCACTAGATGTATTAAATATCAAAAAGGCACTGCGCCTAGAAACGGCAGACATGAGCCCCAAAGTCGATAAAGATGGTAGTTTGCCCCTATCGCCAAATGTGCCGATCGAGTCGGTCGTCCAATACTCGTTCCTGACACGAGGCAAGTTAGACGGATACGCTAGCGAAACCTTTCTCAGAATGAGCAATGGCGTGCTGAGGGGGCGGGCAAAGACGAACCAAGCGCTATTCGACTTGTACCTGACTGCACTAATCCCCCTATTTAAAAGTGAAGGCCAGCTATTCAGTCGAAAACTTTGTGTCATCGAGGTATCGGACACGACAGGGCTTTTCTATCATCCTAATTTGGACCCCGACCAATTGTATTCATTTGACTTTATAGTTCCGACCCGAAATTCCGACAACCTCTACACGGAGATGCTGCATTTTCTCAACAATGCCCTTCCATATACAGGGCGACTGGAGTATAGGGAATCACCATGTCTTGTTATTTCGCAATACGGGCAATCCCAGCTCCCCAGAAGTGACCATGGCTACAGTATCCCCCGTTTAGTCGGCTTACTCAATGCCAGGAAGGATTCCGAAATACCGATAATCATTGACGAAAGCGGCTACGGCGGGAAAATAGCTTTTGCTTCGCTAGACACCGACACTGATTACATCATCAAAACCTTGGGGATGTACGGGCTGGCCGTAGAGCAGACCGAACGGCCAATCCTTCACTTTATCCTAACCGAAAAACCATGAAATACCTATCTATCGTCATAGGGTGTGCGATAGCCGCAATATCCTATAGACCGGTCTATGCACAAATAGAGGAGCCAACAGATATCGATACCACTCATATGCTAGAAGAAGTGATGGTATCCACAGGGTTCCAACACCTTTATAAAGAACGTGCAACCGGATCATTCAGCTTTATAAACCAGAAAAAACTTGAAGAACAAATAGGCCGGGACATCATTAGCCGCCTAGAGTCGACAGCAAGTGGATACCAGTTTGACCGCCGCCCTGGCGGATTGGCCAATGGACCGCTGGTGCGGGGGTTAGGCACCATCAACGGCCCAACTCATCCGCTCATTGTATTGGATAACTTTCCCTACGAAGGGGATATCGATCAGCTTAATCCGAACGACGTTGCCAGCATCACCATATTGAAAGATGCCGCGGCAGCAAGCGTCTGGGGTGCGAGGGCTGCGAATGGTGTGATCGTGATTCGCACAAAAAGCGGTAGTCTGGGCCAGCCCTTTCGACTTGAATTCAATGCAAACTTTAGCATGGGCGGCAAGCCCGACTTATACTACCTCCCCATAATGTCGTCTGAGGACTTTATTGGTGTTGAAAAAATGCTTTATGACAATGGATTCTACAACAGTCGCCTCACGTCGTCTAGCCAACCTGCCATCCCTCCGGCAGTGGAACTATTCATAAAAATGGAAAACGCTACGGAAGCCGAACGGCAAGCAATAAGCATGGAGCTAGACAGATGGCGGCATTTGGATGTACGCAGAGATTTTAACAAATACTTTTACAGCTATTCAGCGGCACAACAGTATGCCGTAAACATGTCTGGAGGGGGAACATCGATGGCATGGAGCGCGATGGCCGGATATGACAGGAATATCGACGAGCTTGGGGTAAACCAACAACGTTTCAACCTACGCCTTCAACAGGTCTATCGGCCTATCAAAACAGTAGAGCTGCACGCATCGTTGCGGTATTCCAATTCACCGAGCCGGAGCGGCCGGCCGGCGTATCGGTCTTTTAATGGAATCATATATCCGTACGCCGAATTTGCAGATGAAAACGGAGATCCGCGCCCTCTCTATCGCCAATATCGCCAGGCTTTCGTAGAGAATGTAGCAAGCGAAGGCAGATTATTGGACTGGAACTATTACCCGCTGATAGACCACCAATATCAAAACACCAATGGAAGCGCCAGCGACTTGCTATTGAATACCGGAGCAAACTACAGGATACTTGACGGCCTGCATCTGCAGGTGCAATATCAGTTTGAGCAGCAGCATCAAGGCGCGAGAGAACTGCAGGGGCTGGGTAGCTACTACACAAGAAACATCATCAACGGCTACACCGAAGTAATGCCCGATGGTGTCGTCAAAAGGCACGTGCCGGTAGGAGATATTCTAAACACGTCGTCAAATAATCTCCTGTCTCATCAGGGCAGGGTACAACTGGATTTCGAAAAATCTTGGTTTCGGCATGGCTTTACAGCTATCTTGGGTACGGAAGCTCGCCATAGACGTATCCGCAGCCAAGGGAACCGCCTTTATGGCTACGAAGATGAGTTCTTAACGTTTTCGTTCCCCGATCTGACCGCAAACTATCCAAACTATGTGACGGGTAGTAGGTCTTACATCCCTTCGGGTGCATCTTTGGGAGACGTCACTACACGCTTTGCGTCCGGATATGCCAACGCAGCTTATGTCTATGATCGACGGTATACGTTGTCAATCAGCGGACGACGGGACGCATCCAACTTGTTTGGCCTCCATACAAATGACCAGTGGAATCTATTCTGGTCATTAGGTACGGCTTGGCATGTCTCAAACGAGTCGTTCTTTAACTTCGCCCCGCTTCCATCACTTAAGATTCGCGCTACCTATGGGGCCACAGGGAATGTAGACCCTTCGATGGTAGCGGTTACTACCGTTCGCTACCTCAGCGGCGTTAACCCAAATACAGGAACGCCCTATGCGAATTTTTCTAATTATTATAACCCAGACCTCCGGTGGGAAACAAGCCGGATGCTCAACGTCGGCGTGGATTTCAGCACTTCGGCAAATCGCCTATCTGGCAGCATTGAGTTTTACCGGAAGAAAGGGCATGGCCTTTTCGGGCAGGTACCGGTCGAAGAGACAATGGGTGTGGGTAGAACCATTACCCGCAATTCTGGAAATATGAAAAGCACGGGATGGGATGTCCAATTAAACAGCCAGAATCTTGTCGGCAAATTTGCATGGCAGACCCAGCTTAACCTCAGCCAAAACCGAGACAAGGTAACGGCTAATCACCCTTTGACTAACAGCGCCGGTTCGTATGTCAATACCCCGGGTGGAACACCTGGAAACCTGGCGCTGGTAGGTCGGCCGGTCAATGGACTATATGCCTACCGTTGGGAAGGATTGGATGCAAACACAGGAGATCCATTGGGTTTTTTAAATGGTGAAGTCAGCAAGAATTATAGTAGGTTTAGTGCGGAGACAAAGCCGGAAGAGCTCGTGTTTGCCGGTTCCGCATTGCCCACCGTATTCGGAGCGTTGGGAAATACGTTCTCATTTAAGAGGTTAAGCCTAGGTGTGAGCATATTGTATAAGTTTGGCTACTATTTCCGCCGCAGTACCATAGACTATTGGAGCCTATATAATAACAAGGTCAGCCATTCCGATTATGCAAAAAGATGGCAGCAGCCCGGTGATGAGATCAACACCAACATTCCCTCGATGGTTTATCCGGCCGTTTCTGCCAGAGATAACTTTTTCAAAGGATCGGAAGTGCTCATAGAGAAAGCAGACCATATACGGCTTCAATATTTAAGGCTTTCTTATCAATGGCAAACCTTCCAAATATATGGTCAAGGGACAAACCTGGGGTTATTATGGAAAGCGAACAAGGCTGGGTTGGACCCGGATGCGGTGAGCGATTTCGCAGTTCCCGAAGTTTCAAACTGGACGATCGGTGTTCGAGCAAGTTTTAACAAATAAACAAGATATATCATGGACATCAAACTATATGTAACCGTATCGATTTGTGGGTTGCTGCTTTCTGGATGCAACGAGTTCCTCGACGAAAAATCAGACCGGCAGTTGGTAACCGCTACCACATTGCCCGCAATGCAAGCCTTGTTGGACCACACACAGGACATCAACATGTCATTCACCTCTGGAGGAGAGGCAAGCGCAGATGAATATTACTTGTCGTCAGATTTCTACAAGACGCTACCGGAGCATGTGCAAAGGCTCTATCGCTGGGAGCCAGACCATGTCTTCGCTGCCTCTTCTACGGATTGGCATTATACATACAAAGCCATCTATGCCTCCAATGCGGTCTTGCAAGGGCTTGAGAACATCCCATATACAGCAGAAAATGCAACCGAACATGACTTTATAAAAGGGCAAGCGCTTGCATTGCGCGCGTTCCGCTTTTTGGATGCTAGTTGGGTTTGGTGTAACGCTTATGACGTGGCGACAGCTTCGACAGACCTAGGGCTACCGCTCCGGCTAGACCCGGACTTTAACGTGCCATCAGAGCGGGCTACGCTTGAAGAGACGTATAGTCAGATATTGACAGATTTGGAAGCGTCTATACCTTTGTTGCCCGACCGGAGTATCAATGCATTCCGGGTTACAAAACCAATGGCCTACGCCCTGTTAGCGCGTACACATTTGAGTATGCGCAACTACGACGAAGCCGGTGCCTTTGCCGATACTAGCCTGATGTATGTCAATGGGCTGATTGATTTCAACGATTTGGATGAGACCGCAAGGTTCCCCATCGAAAGGCTGAACAAAGAAGTTATCTTCTTCGCTACATCTACCTTCAGTAACCTTTATTACACCGATATCCTTATCCCAAACGAACGATATCGGTTATACTCGGTAGGTGATCTCAGGCGTACGATATTCTTCGATAAACAAAACGAAGACGCTCCAACGATATTCAAAGGCTTCTACGATGGTGCATTCGCCTTTGTAAACGGGCCCACGACAAGCGAAATGCTACTAACCAGGGCTGAATGTGCCGTAAGGGCCAACCGTACATCAGCCGCTCTGGCAGATTTGAATTTATTGAGGAAGTACAGGTGGCAGACCGATTCCTTTTCGCCAATCGAACAAATCGAGGGAGATAACCTGCTAGATACCATTTTAGATGAACGCAAACGAGAATTGATTCTGCGTGGTTTGCGATGGATGGACTTAAAACGACTAAACAAAGAAGGCCGGCAAATCCAATTGGAAAGAGAGGTTGATGAGCAGCTTTACGCGCTCCCTCCCGACGATCTCCGGTACGCGCTTCCAATCCCGGAGCATGTGATCGAAATGAGCGGGATGCAACAAAACCCCCGATAAATAAAAAGGAGGCTATCGAGATAGCCTCCTTGATCACTGATTTATCAACAAACCAAGTAGTCAAAAAATCTACCTACTGACGCTTATTGGCGATATCAAAGATATCGTCTTCCGGATGACCTGCCAGCAAAGCGGGAAGATCATTTTCCGACACGGGTTGAGTAAGCATACAAGGGATATTGATCGAACCTCCGCAAGAGACGCCAGTTGGCTCACTGGGTAGCCAATGATCTGGGTTATTGAATTCCGTCTCATCGTTTGGGCCATGGTAATACCAAGGACCATCGAAAGACTTGAATGAAGACAGTGACCCGATGGTCAAACAAGCGGTCAACACCGCAAAAGAAAGCTTAAAATACTTAGACATAACTAAAAGGATTATATGTTAAAAAAAGGTTTTCCGTGCCGTCGTCGGCGCACGATCTTCCGTTCCATAGGCGTCAGCCTAGCTAACGCCATGGCAGTAAACATTCAGGCTGTGGGAATACTCCTCCTTTCTTCTTTGGGATATACAAACCAAATCACGGTAGCGAGCACTAGTAGGATGATATTGGTACGGAGCACGTCGGACCACGACATACCTTCTAGCCAACCGATACACGCACAGGGCGGGTGGCTTAATACCCACTTAACTTGTACGATTCGCGAATAAGCCGCATACACAAATAAAAGTGAACAGACCGCAGCTAAAGCCCCACCCCTAGCCTTGCTGAACCATGGACTGACGACCAAACTTAAGCCGATGACCAGCTGCAATACGACATTAATTCCTGTGAGTTCTTTTGCCCATTCTGTTGGGATAAATTGCTCTTCCATTTTGGATACACTTGAGCTCCAAAACCAGGCTGTGTGGATACCTTTGGCAAGCAATACCAATCCCAAAAGTGCTATAAGGAAAAGTATGACTCGATGGGCAATTGAGGTTTGCATGGTATATGCGAGCCATTGCTTTGCGTTTTCGGTATGGCGTTTGATCGTTTTCATCATTTGTGTAGTGGATTCTTATGGTTTGTTTTCGTTCATTATCGGCCGCCTTCGATACAAGTTTTTTCCGCCTCTCAGGAAGAACTTTTGTTTTCTACGATAGTCCGCAAGCAAATTGTATTAAGCGAATACACCCCTATTTTCCATCAGCACCTTAAGCCCGCAGTCGCACGTCGCATTTACAAGCGGGCGGGATGACCCCTACCGATGCCATCCCGGCCGGCTTGCCCCGAAACCCATGCCTATCGAGCGGCGCTACTACCTATCGTGTCCGGGTATGGGCAAAAATAGGGTAGGGCGATGCCGAAAAATTGCCCACGGTGGGCAGTTTTATGTCAATTATTTTTCGTACGGAAAGGGAGGTAAATGCTAGAAATGGATGATCACATTGACCACCCCGGGGTTGAAAAAGGAAGGTTCGAAAGATTCGATGAGGCCCTTTTGCCGGTATACCCGCAGTTCGTGGTATACCCGCTCGCGTAGGGCGCCCGTGCCCTGGCCATGGATGAAGCGGATGTCTTGCTGCCCTGCGGCGATGGCACGGTCCAAGGCCGTGCGCATGCGCTCGATGCTGAGTTGCACCATGTCTTCATGGCTGAGGCCAGCGGTGTTGCGCATGAAGGCGCTGAGGTGCAGATCGACTTCCTGTACGGGTGCCATGATGCAAAGGTACGGATTTCAGGTTTGCCCTGGCCACCTCATTACGTCTGGAAGTCAGGTGGACAATGCATGCCGTCAGCCAAATGACGGGCAAATGGCGGGTGCGTTTTTTACATTGCTATTCCGTAAACCTGTAATATTGCACCATAAATCGTTTTTGATATGCAACAACCAACATTAGGACAAAGACTCACCGCCCTGCGCAAGGCGAAAAACCTGACCCAGGAAGAACTGGTGGAAAAAAGCCGCGTGAGCGTGCGCACCATCCAGCGCATCGAGGCAGGCGAAGTGCAGCCGCGCGTGTATACCGTAAAAATTCTATTGGCGGCACTGGGCGAAACCTACGAATCATTTACTAACCAAACACCACAACAGATGGAAAAGCAACAACACAACACCACGAACAAGTCTTCATTGATCATCGCCGCATTGGCCGGGGCGGTATTCCTCGTCTCCGAAACCATCCTCGGTGCGATGGACATTGCCTGGTTTACCAACGACAGAAACTGGGGGTTCAATGAAAATACCGGCTATACCGTCCTGACGGTGTTGATGGTCGGCTCCTACGCGCTGTTTGCACGCGGGTTTATCGCCTTGGGCAACCTATTTGAAAACAAGCTGCTGAAAACCGTGGCCTACCTACTCATCGTAGCCACGGCGGCAGTGGCCGTGCTAGACGTGGTATCTCTATCGGCCGCCGATAAAGACACCTACCTGCTCCCCTATGCCGTAGCCTCGGTGCTATTCGGCGCCTTGAGCATCGCGTTTGGCATCGCGCTGATCCGCCTACAGGATGGCATGGGCGAGCTTTCCCGCGTGGCGGGCATACTCGAGATCATCGTGGGCAGCCTGCTGGTGACCGTGGTGCTCTTCTTCGTCAGCTATGTGATTATGATTCCCGCCGTGGTGATCGAGATACTCATCCTTTACCGGGGGTATGAGTACCTGGCTAAGGCTGATGCCGTCCAAATCGCTGGTGAAGGGTGATGTTGGTGAGCGCAGCTTGTCGATAAGCCGAATGGATCTCGTTACAACCGTCACCACGTTGCGGTAATACCGCTGCTCAGTACAGAAAACCGAAGAGCCAAAGGGGGAGCTGCCAAACCGGGTGTTCTACCTCGTCAACCACGACAAAACTGTCTTTGACAGCACTCACCTGCTGTCCCCCCTTGCGCTTGCCCCCAATCTCGAACGTATAACGGCCATTGACGAGAAAATCACCTTTAGTGGGGTAGGTCAGTCCATACGAAGGACGGAGTTGAGAATGGAAAAACGTTTCCCGGAGGTTGCCCCGATCGGGTTGTGATGGTGACAGTGCGTAGGCTAAACTCGTATTGTTGAGGTATAGTTTTTCGGGTTTTTGGAGTGAAGATGTGCTGATACCGCCTGCATGTAATTGGCCGATTAACCGGGCTTCTTCTAAAAAGCGGAGATAATTGACAATGGTGTTGCGATGTATGCCACTTTTTTCGGCTAGCTGCTTGATGTTGGGTTTAAAGGGTACGTTGGCGGCAAGCACGTACAGCAGTTGCAGCATCTTCTTCGCATTGCGTATATCAAAGTCGGACAGTTCGGCCATGTCATATTCCACGATCGTACGGATCAACTGCTGCATCCGGGTGCCAAAGGTCGGTCTATCCTCCATGGAGAATGGGTAGTAGCCGTATTGTAGGTAGTCTTGAAAATGTTGTAAGGGCCTGAATTCCGTGGGAAACAGGCTCCGCCATTCCCGGTCTGGAGAAACAATCGTTTCCAAATCCAGCGGGGCAAATGCCGCTAGATCCATGAATGCTAGGTACTCCCGATAGGATAACCCGAACAGCTCATAGATAACCGCTCGCCTGCTGAGATCGGCTTGTTCCCTAGAGATATCGATAATGGAAGAACCGGAAAACACGAGGTGCAGATCCGGATAATAGTCATATAGGTTCTTGATGTGCTGGGACCACCCCGGATATTTGTGCACCTCATCCAAAAACAGGTATTTGCCCCCTCGCTGGTAATAGGCTTCCGCCATATCCACCAATGAATGGGTGGAGAAATAAAGGTCATCCAGTGATAGATAGGCTGCTTGGGTAGTAGGCAGGCCAAGGGCTTTCAACCGCTGCAACATCATGGTGGTTTTGCCCGTGCCGCGTGATCCTTTTATGCCAATAAGCCTGTTATGCCAAGGCAGCGTGTGGTAAAGGTATCGGTGCTTCTCTCCTTGCACGCGATTGACCAACACTTCCGATCGTTCGAGTAATCTCTCCATAAATGCACATTATAAAGTGCAAATATAACAAATAATTGCACTTCTTAACAAGCATAAATAGCCAAAAGTGGATCGGTAGGGGGCTAGTGGTACCGAACCTGGGGCCACGACAGGCAAATCCGCTCACCGCCTGCGGTAATACCGCTGCTCAGTACAGAAAACCGAAGAGCCAAAGGGGGATTTTCCTAGCTGTACCATATTCGATACCATCCGCGGCAACGTATCCATCGGCAACCCCCTTGAGCTGGCTTGCGGTTTTATCCTTTCCGCCTACCTCAAATACATGCCGGCTATCAATCAAAAAGTCGCCCTTCTCGGGAAATTCCAACTGATGATGGTAGGAGAGCTGGTTGGCAAAAAAGGTCTCCCTGACGTTGCCAATATTGGCATTACCAATGATATAAGCTAGATTGGTGTTTTCCAGAAAGATTTTATCCGGCTTCTGTAGTCGGCTGATACCTTTGGCAGACCTGAATAGGTTTTGAGTAAGCCCGCTCTCTTGTAGATAATGCAGGTAGGAAAGTAAAGTGGATCGGTTGATGCCTATTTTTTCACTGATTTTGCTTACATTAGGGATAAACGGAGCGGACCACCTTGCTTCGCATAAAATGCAACGATGTACGACCGATTTTCTGCCGATATTTTTCGATTAATCTGTCCATTTTGTTTATCAAGATATACAAATGTATGCATATATTGTTTATCTCAATAAACAAAATCGATTATTATCCTGTAAATTCTGCTATAGCTGATAAGGAAAGAACCGGATAAACGCAACCTAGTAACGCCATAGTTCTTCAATTCGCTGCGATTAAAACCGAGCAATAAGCTCACCTACCGCTTGCGGTAATACTGCTGCTTGGCCCGCTGGTAGGTCGACGTGCTGATCTGCAGGATAGTGCATACTTCCAGCATGCCCAGCCTAGGAGCTAGCTCGCCAAATGCATCGAAAAATGCCGCGAAGCGGGATTCCCCATCACGCAGCCGCAACACCGCCTGCAGCCGCGCGTCATGGTCGATCTTGCGCTGCTTGAGGATGTTGATCAGTTCGCTCACCGAATGGTACAGCTGCTGGGCTTCTTGCAGCCGGTGGATGGGCAGTTGCAGCAAACGGGTGGCCTCCACGGTCTCGATATAGACATCTTCGCGCCGCTCGGTAAAGGCATGCACGGTGCCCGTGAAGTACCCGTGGCGAGTGGCCATCCAAGGCACTTCTACCGTGCCGTCCACAGCGTATTGCCGGGCGATCACCGTGCCCTCCATGACGAAATTCCAATAGGGCCACCAGTCGCCAGCGCGTAGCAGAAGCGTGCTGGCAGGGTAATCCAGTACCTTGCCGTACCGCTCGAGGTAGGCCACGGCCACAGCGGACACATTGGCCACATGGGTGGTCCAGAAATGGATGAAGGTGTGCATGTCAGGTTTATAGCGAATGTGCAAAGGGGGCAGATGGCCCCCTGTTATGCTTGCACGTAAAAAAGGCGATGGCCCTGGTCACGGCTAATCGGGATACTGGAACGTAATGGTCAGTTGGCCGTGATAGGTGTCGCCATCCTCGGCTTCGGGGCTGCTAGTACCATGCTCCACCACATTGAATAGGAATAACTTGCTGCTGTCATCATCGTCGTCATCGTCGCCGTTGCCACTGGTCGCCGCTACCGGTGGCCCCGCCGGCCTCATGACGATAGGAAGGCGATGCCCGACGAAATGGCTCACGTATAGCGCAATCGTGTCGAGGTAGTCTCCGTTTACCCGTAGCAGATAGGCTTCCTGCTCGGGGGTGAGGGCAAAGGTCTGCTGGACCCAGGTGATAAAGGCGGTACGGATTTGATGGGCTTCTTGTCGGAGTGCCGTGTCTGGAAGTACGTAAAGCCGCTCTTGGAGCGTCTCGACACCACTGGAAGTGAAAGGTAATTTTGTCATAATGAATAAATAAGGGTTAAAAAATAAATGAAATAGCTGCCCCTGCTAGGGCGATGCTTCCAAAAGTATAAGCCAGGGTTTTGTCATGCAAGGCGGGCTGAACATCTCGCTGTGTTTCGCATAAATTTGTAAGTGTTTCGTAGGGCCAAACCTGAAAAATGGGTAAGCTGTGTTTGGAATTAACGGCCTAATGAGCGATATTAGGGTAAGCAAACTAGACCAAGTCTACCATCGTCTAATGCACTATGAGTAAAAATGCGACACATGAACATGGCGTAAAAAGCCTGCCTTATTATTCTCGTTGGTACCGGATATTGGCTGCACTGGTCGGTGCATGCTGGGTGGTGCTCAATCGATTGAAGACCGATATCCGGGTGGTGCTCGCTAACCCTGGTTTTTATATTTCCGTAGCGTTCAGCTTCACCATCGCGCTGGTGCTCATCGAGGTCAGCCATCGGTATTCGCTGTTAGTAGACCGCCGTTATTCTTGGGAAAACCAATACGAACGGCGGATGGCGATGCACCTATTGGTAGGACCGCTCTTCACATCGGCTATGGCTGCAGCACTGGCTTATGGGCTGATCACCGCCATGGGGCGCGACTTCGTGCAAAGCGACTACCTGAGCAAGGAGTTTCCGCTGATCGTGACCATGCTGTTTGCGGTACACCTCAACTATCGCGAGCGCTCCTCGAAATACCATGCCCGCCGATTGAAGAAGCAAGTGGATGAACTCGGAGAGCGGATCAACCGTGATAAGCGGGCACTGCAAACCCAGCTGCAGTATAACCACCTGCTGATGATGCACCGCCGCGAGCAGGCGGCCAGGCTTGGCGAATTGAAGACGATGCTGCAGAAGCAACACGAACCGGCCGATCCACCCAAGGGTTCCATCAAAGTCGACTTCAAGGACGAACGGATAACAGTACCCTTCGTGAAGGTTGCTTACTTCAAGAAAGAGGGAAACTTGGTGGAGATCTTTATGAGGAATGGAAAGAAATATGTCACGAGGTATACCCTTAACCATTTGGCAAATTTGCTGGATGATTATTGGTTTTTCCGGACCCATGTATCCTTCATCGTTAACCGGGGCAGCATCAAGCCCTGCGAACGCGAGGAAGGGAATGGGGTAATGGCCATCGAGATGCAGGCGGGCACCACAAAAAAGCATTGGGTACGGGTAAGCCGCGACAGGAAAAAAGCCTATCGAAAATGGCTCACGACCATTAAAAGCAATGACGGATAATCAATTATTTATGTTTTCGAAACACTGCCTATGGATTGGAAACCTACATTACTTGAACGACTACAGCACATCGAACGCAACACGGAAAACCGGCTTGTCGAAATCAAACAGCTACTGGCTGAAATAGCTAACAACACCAAACCACTGGTGGCTCATCAGCTACTTACCAATCGCCGTATTTTTAAGGAAGAGGCCATCGAGCTGTTAAAAATCAGCCCCCGCACCTACGACCGCCACAAGGCAAATGGTCTACTGAAACCCCGCCGGTATGGCAGCCAGGATTTCTTCTACCCCGAGGACCTGGAGGAAGCGATCGAAGAGAGCAAGCGAAGAGGAAGACTGTGAGTGATAGGGGCAAACACGTACCTGTTTACAGCTACCACGTACCTTTCCGTTGCAAACACATACCTTTCCACCGCTACCTCCTAGGTGTTTTGAGTTTTCTCGTGCCTTTCCGCAGTAAACACGTACCTGTTTACAGCGGCCACGTACCTTTCCGTGGCAGACACGTACCTTTCCGCCATTACCTCCTATGCGTTTTGGACTTTCTCCTGCCTTTCCGTGGCAGACACGTACCTTTTTGCAGCTGCCACGTCCCTTTTTATGACAAACACATGCCTTTCCACGACAAACACGTCTCTTTCCATCGCAAACACGTCCCTGTTTGCAACGATCACGTCCCTTTCTGTCGCTAACTCCTACGTGTTCGTGGCGATCTCCTACCTTTCCGTGGCGATCTCCTATGAGAAAATAGACATCCTGTAAAGGCAGTTGGCGCAAAATGACGCCAATCGCTGCCAATTCCTGCCAATCACTGCCATTATTCGTTGCCGGGCACATCGGCGTACTAATTTGATCTTAATGGCCGGGGCGGTCCCGGCCGGTATGGTTAAATTTTTAAACACAAATGCTTATGAACATCAAGCACCAAGCCCGGGGCGGCTTCAGGAATTTCCCCGACGATGAATTGTTAGTACAGGCTGAAACGGTCATCCAAGCCATGACCGGCAATGCTAATTTCCCAGACCCCACGCCCGATCTGGCCGACGTGGCCACCGCCCGCGATGACTTCGCCGCCAAACTGGCGGTGGCCCGTAAACGCAGCGGACCGGAAGAAACGGCGCTCAAGAACGATGCGCGATTGGTATTGGGAGACTTGCTCAAACGCTTGGCTTTCTATGTGAGTACTACAGCCGATGGCAACCTAGCCATGCTGCTCAGCTCCGGCTTTCGCACAACGGCTTATCCCAAGAGCGGTCGCATACCGGAGCGGCCGATTACCATCCGGCTCCGCGATGGGCGGCAATCCGGCCAGCTGGTGCTGGCGTTTAATAAAGTGCCCGGTTCGTTGTTTTACGAATACCGCTATGGCGTGATGGACGAAGCGCTCGGAGAGCACCAATGGAGCGAACCGCTCACCACCACCTCCTCGCGTGATAATGTGATTGCTCCGGTAGAGGCGGCCAAACGCTACTACGTACAGGTGCGTGCAGCCAGCGGCTACGGTAAGTCCGACTGGAGTGAACCGGTATCCCTCATCGTCCGCTAAATCCGATGCGATGAATAACGGGAAACCAACAAAAGGGTACCTCACGCTCGTATTGGAGCGTGAGTACCTTCCGGGAGGTGCCAATGGCACCCTCCTGCTCCATGGTCAGCCGCTTTGCCATACCATCGAACTCCCATGGCGGGATAACCGACGCAACATCAGCTGTATCCCTGAAGGGCGCTATCGACTGGCGTTTACGAAATCTAACCGCCATGGCCTGCGCCTGAAGGTACTGGCTGTGCCCGGCCGTAGCGGCATCCTCATCCACGCTGCAAACGATGCGGCCACAGAGCTACAAGGATGTATCGCTCCGGTAACCAAACTCACTGGGCCCGGCAAGGGGATATACAGCCGCATCGCACTCGAGCGCCTGGAAGGCGTGGTCACGCCCGTGCTGGAGGCAGGGGAAACGGTGTGGCTGGAGGTCGTGAGTGGGCCGATCCGCAAATCAGCAAATCAGCGAATCAGCGAATCAACGAATCAACGAATAAGCAAATCAACGAATCAGCGAATCAGCGAATCAGCAAATCAGCGAATCAGCGAATCAGCAAATCAGCGAATCAACGAATAAGCAAATCAACGAATCAGCGAATCAACGAATAAGCAAATCAACAAATCAGCGAATCAACGAATCAGCGAATCAGCAAATCAGCAAATCAGCGAATCAACGAATAAGCAAATCAGCGAATCAGCAAATCAGCGAATCAACGAATCAACGAATCAGCAAATCAGCGAATCAACGAATCAACGAATAAGCAAATCAACAAATCAGCAAATCAACAAATCAGTAAATCAGCAAATCAGCGAATAAACGAATAAGCGAATCAACGAATCAACAAATCAGCAAATCAGCAAATCAGCAAAATAGAAAAAACATGGAAAGGAAAACACTATACGAACGGATCAAGGAAACGCTGGCCGTGGCCAGCCAACTCATCATCGCCTCACCGCTGAAATTGCCACCCAAGGTGGTGGCAGGTGCCAAATATGTCGCGCTAATGCTGGGTGTCATGGAGGCGGTGGAAAATTCCGGGAAGCCGGAAAGGGAGGGAGGTGCGGATGAAAGCTAGCCAGCAACTCGGCATCGGTACCACGGGAGGTACCCTGCTGGGTATCGTCGACAAACTAGGGCCGCATGATGTGTTGAAAACGATGGTGTTAGCGGCCATCGGAGCGGTGGTGAGCTTTGTCGTGACACTGCTGTTGCAGCGCTGGCAGCGACGACGGTAAGACCGAGCATAAAAAAAATAAAAAATAATTTTGCATAGTGTATAGAATACACTATCTTTGTGCCATCATAATTTAGGTTTATAATTGGTTAGTAAAGGTTTCCATTCTCCCCGTTTGGAAACCTTTCGTTTTTTCAGGGCGCACGGTGGCACAGCGTGTGGCGATGAGGTATACTTGTGGTAGCGTGGATATTTCTGTTTCTTTGTGGCGCGTATCAAGTAATATCGATCAGTTTTTATGATATCATGTATAGTATATTATTATCCCTGCATTCATGGGTTCGCTGGCTGGTGTTGGTGAGCCTGCTGCTCGCTCTGTTCGTGGCGTACCGCGGTTGGTTTGGCAAACGGGCATTTTCCAAAGGTGACGATTCGGTGCGCCATTGGACGGCCACCATCGCGCATATCCAGTTCCTTATCGGGCTTGGCTTGTATTTCATCAGCCCCATCGTTGACCATTTCCTAAGCCACTTTGGCGAGGCCGTACACCAGCGCATACCCCGGTTCTTTGGCATGGAGCACAGTACCATGATGTTTATCGCCATTGCCGTCATCTCCACCGGCTCGGCAAAGGCGAAGCGGATGCAGACCGACCGCGATAAATACAAAACGATGGCCATTTGGTTTACCATCGGGTTGCTACTCATTCTATCATCCATTCCGTGGGCGTTCTCGCCATTGGTAAGCCGGCCGCATTTCCGCCCATTTTAAAGCTGATCATTGAGCGCTACGGCGTACGCGAATTTTCAGATGATATGGGGTTGGAAGTAGAGGAGGTGGGTGAGGTGGTGCGTGTTAGCTTCTGCGGCTGCCAAATTGCTTTGGGATATCCATGCTGCCATGTAAAATCCGAACGACTTTGATGCCATAGCTTGTCACCTGGTAAAAAACTACATGCTTCTTGTATGTAAAACTCATCAGGCCGTTTCTAACTTCATCGCGAGAACGTCCCGACGCAGGATTTTCAGCCAGAAATTGAAGGCGTTCATCAAGTCCATTTAAGTAGACGACACTTTGCTGTTCACCAAATCTGAACAACGTGTAGTCATAAATATCACGGGTGTCATTCGCTGCCGCAATCGAAAGCCTGTAGGATTTCTCGTGATCATTCATTCCTTGGCGCCTTGACGCGATGCTATGATATCCTGGATGGTTTCGTTGCTCTCAGGACTATCCCAACCTAAGGAAATTTCCTTGCGAAGCTCCTCGAGCATCCGGTTTCTATAGTATTCGTGCAACCGTAATGCATCACGTACTACCTCGCTGGCATTCTGATAGTCGCCTGATGCCAATTGGTTTGCGATATACTTTTGTTGCCGTTCGGTGAAGCTAATATTCATAACTTGAATCCGTTATTTATGTCTAATAATAGCAAATATAGACAAATTTAAATTGGTTTACAAATGGCAGATGATACGGGGATTGGAAGTGAAAGAGGTGGAAAAGATAGTAAAGTAATCAATATATGCCTTAATAGCTCAATATTAGAGGGCGACATATTCAGCTTGATTTAGGATATGGGGTCCGATATAACGGCTTAATGACTGGGGGGTAACCAGTTCGACCCGACGACCTAATAGGTCTTCGAGGAAAAACGATAAATCCATAAAATTATCGTATGTTTTCTTTTTGGGATCAAATTCGACCAATAAATCAATGTCACTTTCCGGTCCGAAACGGCCCGTGAGAAAGGAACCGAATAGGCTCAGTCTTGAAACCCCATAATTTTTCAACGTGCCTCTATTGGAACGAAGCAATGATATGATGGCCTGCTTGCTTTGAACTGCCTCTCGCATAGCACAAATATATAAAAAACGATCGTCATGCACAAGTTGTAGGTCTAGGCTACCACCTACAATACCATCACCCGATTTTTGTCACGTGCAGCTTTCGCCGGCGCTTTACGAAGGCATATGCTCCTTGTTTGTCGGCAAAATAGTGGTCTACGGCGCGGCGGCAACCAGACCATTCATAGTAATCGTCAAACACCACTTTACCCCCCATGGCCAAATGGGGCATGATCTGGTGGAGGCAAACCATCACCGAGTCATACCAGTCGCAATCGATATGGGCAAAAGCGACAGGCTCGGTGATCACCAGCGTGTCTTCGAAATATCCTTTGATTAATTGGATGTTGTTTGCCGCGGTGGAGACACCATGCCTTGCCAGGTTATCCGCAACCACCTGCTGTAGATGGGGCGTATATCCATAGTATAGGTCATTGTCAATACCCTTGGACTGGCCGCTCTTGATCTCGGCATAGCGGGCGTGCACGTCGGCATCGTCATTATCCGAAGGCGGCGGAATCATCCCGAATGCGTCATATATCCGAAACGCACGGTTTTTCGGTTTGGCTTTGGCAATGGCAATGGCCGAGCCGCCCAAGGCACATCCGGCTTCGATAAAGAGGCCCTCGATACCAGCTTCGCCCACCTCCTTTGCCGCACGATAGAGGTTGAACAGGTCTTTGCTGGTCAAGTAGGTGAGGTGATCTGCTTTTATCCGGAGGAGTTCGGCTTTCTCTTGATCGGTATACGTATATAATAGGGTCTGGGCTTTTAGGACGAATTGTTTGGCTATCATTTTCGGATGGTTAGAAGCGGTGATGATATACGCTTACGTCATAATATATATAACGCGATTTACACCGAAATGTTTTGCGCCGGGGTAATGCGGTTCATCGGCGGTCAGCAGCCAAGGCAACGACCTGTTTGGCTGCAAAGGACGCCAACGCCACACCCATTCCGCCAAAGCGGAAAGCGCCATAAACCCGCTGGCCGAAGGCCTGTACGACGGGTTGTTTGTGCTGGCCGAACGCCATGATGCCTGCCCATCGGTATTGGATATCGGTGTGTCGGCCGGGCAGGACAAGGGTACGGAGTTTGTGCTCCAGGTCGGCTTGGATGCGTTCGGTGACGGCCATTTCCGTGGTCGTTTCACCCGTGAAGTCGAGGTTGCGGCCACCGCCGATGAGCACCCGCCCGTCGATTTCCCGGAAATAATAATACCCGCCATCGAAGTGGAAGATACCCTTGAATGGGATGTCTGGCAACGGGGCGGTAACCAAGATTTGCCCACGGCCCGGTCGGACCGGGATATCCGGCAGCAGCGTAGGCGTAAAGGCATTGGTGCAGATGAAAAGCTGTTGGCAGGTGAGCGGCACGGAATCAGCGGGCTCAGGGCCGGTACGGAGGTGTACGGCTACGTAGCCCGAATGCTCCTCAAAAGCGGATACACTTACCCCGGTTTTGATTTCGATGCCGCTGGCCAAGGATAAGTCTACTAACCGGCGCATCATCTTGCCCGTATGGAGCTCGCCCTCCTGCGTGTTTTCAATCAATGCGATGACGCCATCGGCGTTGAATCCGAAAGGCTTGATTTTTTCCGTGGCTAGCCGAAAGACCGGTTCATGGGGAGCAGCAAGGGGCCTAAGCAGTTCGTTCAATCGGTCGATATGCGCCAATACCTCCTGTTCATGGGGGGCAATCAGTTCGTGGCTGCCATTGGTTCGGAAGTCCATCGCTTGGTCACCCACGCGATGGCGGAGGATACGGAGCCCTTCTTGCCGCTGGAGGCAAAGCTGGAGCACGTCGGTTTCGGGTGTATCGTCTAAATCGTGCAGCAGTTCGGCGGCACTTCCGATGCAAGCAAACCCCGCATTCTTCGTACTGGCTCCATTGGGGAAAACTCCCTGCTCCACGACGAGAATGCGTTGGGTTGGGTATTGTGTCCTCAGCTCGAGGGCAACGGATAGTCCCGTGATTCCTGCACCCACGATAAGGTGGTCATAATGCAGGAAACTCCGCCGTTCCCAATAGCTGAGCATACTTGTTTTTATTATTCCACCACGGTCACTTTAATGGTGTTGGTCTTCCCTTTTTTGTGCAATGGCGTAGAAGCCGTGTTGATGACGGTCTGCCCTGCCGCGACCATCTTTTTGTCTTTCAATAGCGCATTGACGTCATTTATACTGCCATCCGTGCTCTCAAATTTGTCGTAAAAGAATGATTTGACCCCCCAAACGAGGCTGAGCGTGTTAAGCAGTGCTGGATTGCCGGTAAAGATGTAAATATCCGTATTGGGCCGGTAGCTTGATATTTCGAAAGCCGTATAACCCGAATAGGTCATGGCCACAATCGCCGAGGCTGCTGTTTTTTCAGCCAAGTAGATGGATGAACCGCATATCGCGTCGGGGATCATGGTTTCATCGGTATATTCATCTTTTTTAGCGCTATAATACGGATATGATGTTTTCTCTACATGGACAATGATTTTGCTCATGGTTTCGATCACGATCTCTGGGAATTCACCCACGGAGGTTTCCCCGCTCAGCATCACGGCGTCAGCACCATCAAGTACCGAATTGGCTACGTCATTGACTTCGGCACGTGTAGGCCGGGGGGTGGTGATCATGCTTTCCAGCATTTGGGTGGCGATGATAACCGGTTTGGAAGCGTTGCGGCATTTTTGCACGATCATTTTTTGCAGTACGGGCACGTCTTCCATCGGCATTTCCACACCGAGGTCACCCCGCGCGACCATCACGGCGTCTGTGGCCGCGATAATGGCATCAATGTTATCGATGGCTTCCGGCTTCTCGACCTTGGCGACGACCCGCGCGGTTTTGCCTTTCGATTGGATGATTTCTTTCAGTTTTACTATGTCGTCAGCGGTACGCACGAATGACATCCCGATCCACTCCACGTCATAGTCGAGCACAAAGAGCAGGTTATCTAGGTCCTCTTCGGTCAAGCTGGGGATGGAAACTTTGGTATTGGGGAGGTTAACGCCTTTGCGGGAGGTCAGTACCCCGCCGTGTACCACCTCGCACCATACGGTATCTTCCAAGTTCGTGCGGAGTACGCGCAATTGGATTTTCCCGTCGTCAAGCAGGATGATTTCCTGTTCTTTGACGTCTTTGGGGAAATTTTCGTAAGTGATATAAATCCGGTTTTCATCTCCGATAAGCTCTTGGGTGGTGATTTCGACCTGTGAGCCATTGAGCAGCACCGCACCACCTTCTTTCATCTTGCCGATGCGGATTTTAGGGCCTTGCAAGTCGGCCAGGATGGCAATATTTGCCTGGTGCTCCTCGTTGATCTCCCGTATGGTTTTGATGGTTTTCAGGTGGTCTTCTTGGCTGCCGTGAGAAAAATTGAGGCGGCATACATCCACCCCAAGGGCAATCATATTGGTCAATGTTTCTTTTTTGGCTGATGCCGGGCCCAATGTGGCCACGATCTTAGTTCTTTTTTGAACCTTTTCCATTTATATAATGTGTTTTGTTTACGTAAACGTTTATTGTGCCCGTTTAGGCTGCATTGCTGTTAGGGGCTGTGTTAACTATTTTGTTTGAGTGTGATTGATACACTTTGGTGACAAATATCGCGCTAAAATATCAGATTTTCTTTGGATTTCAATTTTTGTGGGGAGATTTCGCTGGCCACCACCACCTCTGGTATATCCGAAATGCGGTCTTGCAGCAGGGTGAGGTCTTCCTCGTCAATGAAATTTCGGATGATCAGAAAGTAGTCGGAATGGCGCATTTCCGGGATCAGAAACCCGCCATCGACCCCCCTATTGGCTAATAGGTAGTATTCGGTTTCCGATTCGTCAGCAAAATCGGCATACCTGCTGAAGGGCACTTGCTGTTTATTGGCGGGCATCCAGACTTCGTGATCGTCGATTTTGGCTAGATTTAGTTCCGTAAATTTATTGATAAAATAACATAGCCGATAGTCCTTGAGTGACGAGGTAATGGCAATCAGGGTAAAATCTAGGTCTATTTCGTATTTTAATATGACTTTATTCAAAGTAATTTTCTATATTCATCGCAAATTTACAAAAACCAAAAGACAGGAGCAGTATTTAATTAGCAGACAAACAAGAAAAAGGAACCGAGTGGGCGCCACCAAAAAAACTGACCAATTTTAAACACATCACAAAAATTTAAGCTAAATTAGTGGACGTAGAACATTCGATTGTTTTCGTACAGATGACCTGAATAATGTTCTAAAAATCAAAAACGTTTTACTATTTGCCGAAATTTATTTTTCTTTGCACAGATTTATTAAACAATTAAACTATAAAATCATGTCTGATATCGCATCAAGAGTTAAAGCAATTATCGTTGAAAAACTAGGTGTAGACGAAAACGAGGTTACCCCGGAAGCTTCATTCACCAATGATTTGGGTGCTGATTCACTCGACACTGTAGAGCTGATTATGGAATTTGAAAAGGAGTTCAACGTAGCTATTCCCGATGACCAAGCTGAAACCATCAGCACTGTAGGACAGGCGATCGCTTATTTAGAAAAAAACGTTAACTAACTTAATTTCATTAGGCCAATCGTACTAAATGGAGCTTAAAAGAGTAGTAGTAACAGGGTTAGGTGCGCTTACTCCTATTGGGAATACTGTTCCGGCATTTTGGGACAATCTAATCAAGGGGGTAAGCGGCGCTGCTCCTATCACCAGGTTTGATGCTTCGAAGTTCAAAACCCGTTTTGCCTGTGAGGTAAAGGAATTTAATGTCGAAGATTTCCTGGAGCGCAAGGAAGCCCGGAAAGTTGATCCATTTGTACACTACGCATTGGCGGCGACAGCGGAAGCGGTGGCAGACGCGTCGCTTGATTTCGGCACATTGAATACCAACCGTATCGGCGTGATATGGGGCTCGGGAATCGGTGGCCTGAAAACTTTTTTGGACGAGGTGGCTAACTTTGCCAATGGCGATGGTACCCCTCGTTTCAATCCGTTTTTTATTCCAAAAATGATTCTGGACATCGCTCCAGGACATATTTCCATGCGGTATGGGTTGCGAGGGCCTAACTTCTCGACCGTATCGGCATGTGCGTCATCGACCAATGCGCTGATTGATTCGTTGAATTATATCCGCACCGGTGTCGCTGACATCATCATTTCCGGTGGTTCCGAAGCCATCATCAACGAAGCGGGCATCGGCGGATTCAACGCCATGCATGCCTTGTCGACCCGCAATGACGACCCCAAAACGGCATCGAGACCCTTCGATAAAGACCGTGACGGATTTGTAGCGGGTGAGGGAGCCGGAACGATCATTCTGGAAAGCCTTGAACATGCCAAAGCCCGTGGCGCAAAAATCTATGCGGAAATCGTGGGCGGAGGGATGAGTGCGGATGCCAATCACATCACTGCCCCACACCCCGAGGGATTGGGCGCGAAATTGGTGATGAGCAATGCCCTGCATGACGCAAGGCTCACCGTAGGTGATATTGATTACATCAATGTGCACGGTACATCGACTCCGCTGGGAGATATCAGTGAGTCAAAAGCCATCCTCGATTTGTATGGCGACCATGCCTATGCGCTTAATATCAGCTCGACCAAATCGATGACAGGCCACTTATTGGGTGCGGCGGGTGCCGTGGAGTCCATAGCTTCGATCTTGGCGGTGCAAAATGATCTCGTTCCTCCGACAATCAATCATTTTACGGATGATCCCGGCCTTGATCCGAAGTTGAATTTCACGTTTAACAAAGCGCAAGCACGTAAAATCAATGCGGCCATGAGTAATACGTTTGGTTTTGGTGGACATAATGCTTCCGTCATTTTCAAGAAATTTGAAGAGTAGCCCCAAAGGCATATACGACGAAAGAGGGAGTACACCGCTCCCCGTCTTTTTCGTTCGTTTCTTATTCGGTTAATAAAGGATGCCTATTTCAAAGATTTACAAACTGCATTTCTCGTCTGACCGCCAGTATGTGAAGGCGTTGAAAAACATGTTGGGCTTTGTTCCGGGCAACCTCCGTCTTTACCAATTGGCGTTCCGCCATAAGTCGGTCGCCGTACCGGTAAAGGATGGCACGAAAAACAGCAATGAACGGCTCGAATTTCTAGGGGATGCGGTGTTGGGTTCGGTGGTGGCTGAATTGCTTTTCAAGAAATACCCCTACAAAGGCGAGGGTTTCCTCACGGAAATGCGATCGAAAATCGTCAGCAGGGCCCACCTCAACCAACTGTCCAAGAAATTGGGGCTCAACGAGCTGATCCAGTACGATTCCCGCATGATTAACTACCCGAATAAGCAAGGGTCACTACTCGGGGACGCGTTTGAGGCCCTCATCGGCGCGATTTACTTGGATAAAGGGTATGTGTTTACCCGTAATTTCCTGATCAACCGCATCATCAAGCCCCACGTGGATATCCAAACGCTGGAACAAACCGAGACCAATTTCAAAAGCCGGCTCATCGAATGGTGCCAGCAGCTCGGCAAAGAAATCAGCTTTGTGCTGGCCGAAAATGCCGAGGGTGATAACGCCAAGATTTTCACCATTGATGCGGTGGTCGATGGGGAGGTTTGCGGCACCGGCCGTGATTACAATAAGAAAAGCGCCGAAAAGATAGCCGCCGAAAAAGCCTGTGAAGTGCTGAATGTGTTGTAACGGTGGTTAGCTGCTAGTCTTCGGTCTCCGGTCTCCCGTCTTCGGTCTTCGGCCTCCCGTCTTCGGTCTTCGGTCTCCCGTCTTCGGTCTTCGGTCTCCCGTCTTCGGTCTTCGGTCTCCCGTCTTCGG
>CAZCHE010000008.1:171205-175220 GCA_964498395.1 uncultured Parapedobacter sp.
CGGTCTCCCGTCTTCGGTCTTCGGTCTCCCGTCTTCTAACTTCGTACTTCTAATTTCGTACTTCTAATTTCGTATCATTATCTTTGCTCCATGGCAGCAGTTAAGCCCTCATTGGCAAAAGGTACGCGCGATTTTTCCCCCATGGAAATGGAAAAGCGCAATTATATTTTCGACACCATCAAATCCGTATTCACGAAGTACGGGTACCGCGAGATACAAACCCCTTCGTTCGAAAACCTGCAAACCCTCACCGGGAAATACGGGGATGAAGGAGATAAGCTGATATTCAAGATACTCAACTCGGGCGATTACCTCGCCAAGGCACCGGAAGATCTTTTGGGAGAAAAGGCTTCTAACCGATTGATTCCGCACATTTCGGAGAAAGCCCTGCGCTACGACCTGACCGTTCCCTTTGCGCGCTATGTAGTGATGCACCAGCATGAGATCACATTGCCATTCAAGCGGTTCCAAATCCAGCCCGTTTGGCGTGCCGACCGGCCCCAGCGAGGACGTTATCGGGAGTTTTACCAATGTGACGTGGACGTGGTGGGCTCGGAAAGCCTGCTCAATGAAGCCGAATTTGTATTGATCTACCACGAGGCGCTAAGCCTGCTCGGCCTTCGGGATTTCACGATCAAGCTCAACAACCGCAAGATACTGACGGGCATTGCGGAGGTACTGGGCAAGCCGGAGCTGATCGTAGACATGACCGTGGCTATTGACAAGTTGGACAAGATCGGCTTGGATGGGGTCAATACGGAATTGATCGATCGGGGATTTACCGCCGAAGACCTTGGAAAATTGCAACCGATTATCCAACTGCAAGGCAGCACTGCCGAAAAAATAGGCAGCCTGAAGCAAGTGCTCGAATCGTCCGAAATTGGGCTGAAAGGTATCGAGGAGCTTGAAATCGTGCTGGGTTATGTCGAGAAATTAACGGCGGATCCTTCGCTTTTGGAGCGTTTTGTGGAATTGGACATTACCTTGGCAAGGGGCCTTAACTATTATACGGGGTGCATTTTTGAGGTGAAGACCAATGAGGTGGCCATGGGCAGTATCGGTGGCGGCGGCCGCTATGATGACTTGACGGGGATGTTTGGACTGAAGGGCTTGACGGGTGTAGGTGTTTCCTTCGGGGCTGATCGGATATACGACGTGTTGGAGGAATTGGGGTTGTTTCCCGAAAGCGCCGTTCAATCTACCAAGGTGCTCATCAGTAATTTTGATAAAATGGCCGAGCTGTATGCATTGCCGTTGTTGCAAAAGTTGCGTGGTGAGGGAATTGCGGCAGAGCTTTATCCCACGGCGGCAAAACTCAAAAAACAACTATCTTACGCGGACGCGAAAAATATCCCTTATGTGATTCTTATCGGTGAAGAAGAGATGAAAAGCGGCTTGCTATCGTTAAAGGATATGCAAACGGGTGAGCAACAGAAACTGAATGAAACGGATATCCTATCCGTACTAATAGCATAACGCATGAACTTGATCGGTAATCTCATCTGGCTGATATTTGGAGGCTTTTTCATTTTCCTCGAATACCTTTTTGGAGGGATTGTGCTTTGCCTCACCATCATCGGTATCCCATTTGGGATACAGCTGTTCAAAATCGCCTTCGCCTCATTGGTGCCATTTGGTACGGTGGTGACCAACACCCCATCCAGTACCGGGTGCCTGTACACGCTGATGAACATCCTGTGGATTGTTTTCGGAGGGGTATGGGTAGCGCTTACCCATTTCTTCTTCGGGCTATTGCTATGCATTACGATCATCGGCATTCCTTTTGGCCGCCAGCATTTCAAGCTCATGGCATTGGCGTTTACGCCGTTTGGGAAATCGGTTAATTAATCGACTACCCAAAAATAGCCTGAAAGACCTCTTCCACTTTACCCACGGGTTTTACCGCGATCTGATAGTTGCCGGTATCCAGTCCTTTGGTGTTGTATTTGGAGATGTAGATGGTATCAAAACCGAGTTTTTCGGCCTCGGCAATGCGTTGTTCGATGCGGTTGACGGCCCGGATCTCTCCGGATAGCCCCACTTCGCCCGCGAAAGCGGCCGTGGCGGGTACGGGGATATCCTGTTGGGAAGAAATGATGGCCACAATGACGGCCAAATCGATGGCGGGGTCTTCCACGCGTAACCCGCCGGCAATATTGAGGAACACATCCTGTGCACTTAGCCGAAACCCGAAGCGCTTCTCCAGTACCGCAAGCAGCATGTTCATTCGGCGGGTATCAAACCCGGTGGAGGACCGTTGTGGCGTTCCATACGCGGAGTTGCTCACCAGCGCCTGTACCTCGATGAGCATCGGCCGCATGCCTTCTAACATCGCGGCGATGGAAATACCACTCATCGTATCTTCACGTTGTGAAAGGAGTATTTCGGAGGGATTGCTCACTTCGCGCAGGCCGGTTCCCTGCATTTCGTAAATGCCGAGCTCGGAAGCCGAGCCAAAGCGGTTTTTCACGGCCCGTAAAATACGGTATACGTGATGGCGATCACCTTCAAACTGCAATACCGTATCGACCATATGCTCGAGCACCTTGGGGCCTGCGATCGTACCATCCTTGGTGATATGGCCGATAATGAACACGGGCGTAGCGGTTTCCTTGGCAAACCGAAGCAGTTCGGCCGTGCACTCCCGCACCTGTGATACGCTGCCCGGTGCCGAATCGACATGGGCGGAATGGAGCGTCTGTATCGAGTCGATGATGATCAACTGGGGGGTGATGACTTCGATTTGCTTGAAGATGTTTTGGGTGGATGTTTCCGTGAGGATGTAGCAGTCGGCCGCAGACGATTGCGACAGCCGTTCGGCCCGCATTTTAAGCTGTTGCTCGCTTTCCTCCCCGGAGATGTATAGGGTTTTTACCTTCGGCATATTGAGGGCCAATTGCAGCATCAACGTCGATTTGCCGATACCGGGTTCCCCACCGATCAGTACCAGCGATCCCGGTACGATGCCTCCACCTAGCACCCTGTTCAATTCCTTGTCTGGCGTAAGCTGCCGGATTTCTGTGGTGTGGGCAATTTCATGGATGGCGGCGGCTTTACTGGCTTTTTTTGCCAGGCCGGCCGATGTGCGCCAATCCGGTGCCCGGGCACTCGCCTTCTCCACCACCTCTTCTACAAAGGTGTTCCATTCATTGCATGATGGGCATTTGCCCAGCCATTTTGCGGATTCATACCCGCAGTTCTGGCAGAAATATGTTGTTTTTGTTTTTGCCATGTTGAGTTTGAAGTCTGAAGACCGAAGCCCGAAGTTGACCGCCCCTGTACCTCGGTCTACCGTCTCCGGTCTTCTATCTCCGGACTTCCGTCTTATATCTTAAACTATTTCTAAACCCGATAAGCATATTCATCAAGTGAAAAGATTCGGTATATTTTTCGTCAAACAAACTGATATCAATGTATCTTCTTCTTTTTGCTTTATGCAGACATGTGACCACTTCAGCATGCGATCGAATGGCATATCCGGTAAATTTTTTTTGCTCAGCAACAGATTGACCGATACTCCCTTCCGAAATGTTAAGTGCAATAGAATCAGAAGCCCTACAGATTTGAGAAGCCAAATTGAATAGCTCTTTCTTTGGAAAATGTTCGGCAAGTGTGTTGATGTCTTCCCCGAAGCCCATTGCTTTCTGCCAAATAATCAGTTTTTCAAATTTGAATTTATGTTCCATATTCAGTAGATTAGTGTCTTCCGTCTCCCGTCCTCCGTCCTCCGTCTCCCGTCTTCGGTCTCCCGTCCTCCGTCTCCCGTCTCCCGTCCTCGGTCCTCCGTCTTCAGTCCTCCGTCTTCGGTCTCCCGTCTCCCGTCCTCGGTCCTCCGTCTTCGGTCTCCCGTCTCCCGTCTCCCGTCCTCGGTCCTCCGTCTTCAGTCTCCCGTCCTCGGTCTCCCGTCTCCCGTCTTCAGTCCTCCGTCTTCGGTCTCCCGTCTTCAGTCTCCCGTCCTCGGTCTCCCGTCCTCGGTCTCCCGTCTCCCGTCTTCAGTCCTCCGTCTTCGGTCTCC
>CAZCHE010000008.1:175320-217099 GCA_964498395.1 uncultured Parapedobacter sp.
GTCTCCCGTCCTCGGTCTCCCGTCTCCCGTCTTCAGTCCTCCGTCTTCGGTCTCCCGTCTTCTAATTCTCCCCCATCACCCGTAGTACGTTTTCACCCAGTATTTTACGAATATCCACTTCACTGTATCCCCGCGCAAGCAACCCCGCCGTAATATTCGGGAAATCACTGCAATCATCCAACCCTTTTGGGGAGGAAGTAATGCCATCAAAATCACTGCCAATACCCACATGGTCTATCCCGGCCAGCTTAACCATGTAGTCAATGTGGTCTAATAGCAGGGAAAGCGGCGGACGTAATTGTTCTTTTGCCGACGCAGGCAACCGCGTGAATTTGGTATCACTGGAACGCTTTATGGAATCCTGCGCAGACACATACTTTTCATATAGACGGTTGATTTTGGTGTAATGCATGGGGTCGAGGAATCCGGAGTAAAAATTAAGGCAGATGACCCCGCCGTTCTCGCTTACTGCCCGGATTTGGTCGTCATGGAGGTTACGCGGATGGGCCATCAGGGCGTAGGCATTGCTATGCGACACGAGCACCGGCTTGGTGGTTACCTCCATCACGTCAAAAAAGGTCTGTCGACCCACATGCGAGAGGTCTACCATCATACCCAATTCATTCATCCTGCGAATGACCTGGCGACCGAAGTCATTCAGGCCCTTGTGCTTTAGTTTTGACGGGTTGCGGGTTTCATCGGTGGCGGAAGTAGCCCAATCGACACTGTTGTTCCAGGTCAAGGTGAGGTAACGCGCACCCCTACGGTACAGGCTATCCAGGTAATCCATGCGATCTTCGATCATGTGCCCCCCTTCAATGCCGATGATGGCCGCGATCTTTCCTTGTGCGACGATCTGCCGGATACTTTCGGTGTCGGTAGCCAGCGCTATGTCATCGGGATAACCGTCAATGACGTTCATCAAACCGTCTATCTGTTTGTTGGCATGGGCAAATGCGGTGCCTTTGCCGTATTTCTCGCTACACCACACGGCAAACACCTGTACGTCGATGCCCCCCTCCTTGATGCGTGGTAAATCGGTATGCCCGGTCTTGATCCGCTTGCCGATATCTTTTCCCCGCATGACGGATTGGTACAGGACGTCGTTGTGCGCATCGACGACAATAGCTTCTCGGTGGATCCTGTCGGCATCCTGTGCGCAGCTTTGCTCGACTCCAAGCATGGATGCGCAGCAGACGGTGATAAATGTGATGGCTGCTTTCATATCGATGGACTCATGCAACTATTGTTCGTTCTTGCTTGCGGCACGGATCGCCTCATATACCGCATCCTGTATCCGGCCTCGGATATTGAGATTCCCCAGTACTGCACTGACATCTGGATGTACCCTGTTGGAAAGAAAGATATAAACCAATTGCTCTTTGGGATCAATCCAGATACAGGTGCCGGTATACCCGGTGTGTCCGTAAGTGGCGTCAGAGGCTAGCTTGGAGGGGTATTCTTTGGAGGTATCTGGATCTGCGCGATCAAACCCTAGCCCCCTGCGGCTGGTAAGCGATTGCTTGGAAGTGAACAAATCGACCGTCTCAGGCAAGAAGTAGCGTTCACCGCCGTATTCCCCTCGGTTGAGCAGCAGTTGTGCGTAAATGGCCAGGTCATTGGCCGTCGCGAATAGGCCTGCATGGCCAGCAATCCCCCCGGCCATCGCTGCTCCTTGGTCGTGCACATACCCTTGCAAGAGCGTTTTTCTAAACGTTTTGTCATGTTCGGTCGGGATGATGCGCGATTTGTCGAAGCGCTCGCGGGGCAAGTATCCGGCCGTTTGCATGCCCAGTGGGCGATAGAACTCCTGTTGGATATAGTCTTGGATGGGGATGCCTGTCTGATGTTCGGCAACCTCTTTCATCACATACATGCTGATATCGCTGTATACATAAGACCCCGTGGCTTTCAATGTCGATTGGAGCATGGTGGGCCACATCACGTCTTCGTAATATCCTGTGCGGATATAACAACCATCGGCCACCTTCACGGCATAATTGGCGGAGGAATCGGTGCTGAGATCCTTTGGGTCTAGGTTTTGGTAAAAAGGGATAAAGGGAATAAACCCAGCCTCATGGAGCATCACATCCCGTAGTAGGGTATTGCGCTTGTTGGTGTTCTGGGCTTGCAGGAGGTAGTAGCCCATGGTGCTATCGAGATGGACGACACCCCTTTCGGTCAGGCGCATCACCACGGGCGTGGTCGCGGCGATTTTGGTGATGGAGGCCATATCGAAAATATCGGAGGCCAATGTGGGCGTTTGGCGTTCATAGGTGTGGTAGCCATATGCCTTTTCAAAAATTACCTTGCCATTTTTTGCCACCATGACCACCGCTCCGGGGGTTGCTTTTTCACGGATCGCTTCTTGGGCAATGGCATCGATCCGCGCAGTCAACTGCTGGGTATTGATGCCCAAAGCCGAGGGATCTGCATATTCCAAGCGGGTTTGTTCGGTGGTAAAGCCCGCGCCGGCGGAATACCTTGCGGAAAATGATTGGGGCAGTGTGGATGTACAGGCGATGCCACCAAACAAAGACATCGCCGCCTGTTTGGCCGACAATTCGGTCAACTGGGGGTTCCATATGATCGGAAAGCGGACGAAATCCAAGGTACCGAGGCGGCTTCCATCTCCGAAAACGACCAAAACGACCTGCTTGCCGATGGCTTGTGTATTGATAAATTGCAATAGGCGGTTGTCGCCCAAATCCGCGGATTGAATAGCGAAGATAAGCGTATTATAGAATTTCAGGTGCTCATCCAATAGGCGATAGCCATCAGGCTGGCCGGGTGCGGCAAACCCCTCGACGGGAGAATAACGCGCCAAAACATCACCGAAAACAGTTCCCATGCCTTCGGGCAACCAGGAGATGTGGGCAATCTGCCGGTTCTCCAATGCGCGTAGCGGGATGACCCGGTTTTGGTTATTTAATAATACCGAATAGTTAGTTACTGGTGCCGGATCTGAAGCGTATACCGAAGGGCAAATGGAAGAATACAATAGAAATAAGCACAATATGCGTACGCATGTATAGATCTGTCTCATACATGACGAATATCGTTAAATATTTATACAAAAAATATGGATGTGTTAAAAAAAATGCTTTTTTTGCAAGTCATTTACCTGGATTCCATGTTTAACGTCACGAGTACTTTTTACGGGTTTATAACAGCCTTGCAAGACAAGCTACAGGCGGAGTTTGATTTGAAGGCATTGTCTGACCAAGCCTGTCTTTTATCGGCGGAAGAGGTGCCCTTGCGGATTGTCTACTATCTATGTGCCCCCGGTAAACACCTGGTTGTTTCTGACGATGTCCGCTATATCCATGTGGATGAAGATGTCTGGATCACTAAGCCGGAGCTATTGCTCCAACGTATCGCGTCTCTCGCTGGGCGAGCGGCACGCATCCATGCCCGGGAGACCGTGGTGGCCCGAATCGATAAACCTGTGGCCATGGCCTTCCAGCATGACCATCACCTGCAGGTAGCCCTGCCGGGTAAGTACCGGTACGGCTTGTTCCATGAAGGGGAGTTGGTGGCTGTCGCCGTATTCAGTGGCGGGCGGAAGATGGACGGTAAGCCCGAAGCGTACCGTTCTTACGAATTGCTCCGCTTCTGCCATAAGCAGGGCGTTCAGGTAGTAGGGGGCTTCAGCAAGCTGCTTGATGCCTTCCAGCAGGAATTCAATCCGGGGGATATCATGACGTATGCCGATAAAGATTGGTCAGATGGAAGTACCTATCGAAAGGTCGGCTTTGCCATTGTGAATGAAACGGCACCTCAGCTTTTCTGGATTGACCGGTCTACCATGAAACGATACCATAACAGTTCGCTACCCACGGAACTAATGGAAAAAACGCCACAAGAACTACAAGGATTAGGGTATGTGCCGATTTATAATAGTGGCAGTATTAAATTGGTGAAAACGCTTTAGCGGTGTTTGTGCTGCAAGGGTGAAATACTAGGGCAAACGTATCGCTGTTTGGTGCATCTCCCTGCACTCATCTCGCATCGAGAATAATTTGGTAATGAGATAAATGGAGGATTAACTCAAACAGTTTTTCCCGCTCTTTCGCCTCGGAGGCGACCGGCTTTGTCTTGACACAAAGCTGGACAGAAGTCAAGGCTGGTGCAGGTTTGTTGTTCCGGCGACGCTCCAGTGCTATGCACATGGCCTAGGCCGCCACCTCACCAACCTCACCCGATGGCTTGGCCCTGCTTGGTCAGGTGCTGTGCGAAAGCTCCTGCTACGCACCTCCACTGCCTCCACGTCCAAACCTACACAAGGCCGTTTACGCCATGGCTAGATCCTATGTGTAAAGGCTAAAAAGTGAATAGACAAATTGATTAATAAAAACTGCCTTATTCAATCAAAAAACCGAACAAAAAGCAATAACACTTGCTACATTTGCCTGAGAAATACCATGACTATTACCCATTCAACTGGTAGATTTTTAGTATATTCGGCAGATTTTTAGTAACCTATTTAATTAAAACAGCAAGAACAATATGAAAAGGAAACTTCGTATGGGAATGGTTGGCGGGGGAAAAGACGCATTCATCGGCGCGGTACATCGGATCGCTGCAAATATGGACGGATTGGTAGAACTCGTTTGCGGTGCTTTCAGTATCAACCCGGATATTGCTAAAGAATCGGGCAAAGCGCTGTTCATCCCCGAAGACCGTGTATACCTCACCTACGAGGAGATGATTGAAAAGGAAAGCCAGTTGCCGGAAGGTGTCCGTATGGATTTTGTGACCATCGTGACCCCAAACTTTATTCACTTTGCCCCGGCAAAGCTGGCATTGGAGCGCGGCTTTCATGTGGTAATTGAGAAGCCGATGACGTTTACCCTCGAAGAGGCCAAAGAACTGCAGGAAATTGTGGAGCGCACGGGTAAAGTACTTTGTCTCACCCATACCTATAGCGGTTATCCCATGGTGAAGCAAGCAAAGGCCATGATCAAGGACGGCGTGCTGGGCAAAATCCGGAAGGTGGTGGTCGAATACCCGCAGGGATGGTTGAGCCGCCTGTCTGAGCGGGAAGGAAATGCGCAGGCCGCCTGGCGTACAGACCCCAAGAAATCTGGCAAAAGCGGCTCGATGGGAGACATCGGTACGCATGCCGCACATTTGGCAGAGTATGTGACCGGCCTGCAGATCACCGAGCTTTGTGCAGACCTGTCCACCCTTGTGGAGGGCCGGCTATTAGATGATGATGGCAATGTACTGCTCCATTTTGACAATGGTGCACGCGGGGTACTCGTCGCTTCCCAGATATCGGCCGGGGAGGAGAATGCACTTCGCATCCGTGTATATGGAGAGAAAGGCGGCCTAGAGTGGGCGCAGGAAGACCCGAATAACCTGATCATCAAACTACTGGATCAGCCCAGGCAGTACATCCGCACCGGCAATGGTTACGAAGCTCCCTATACGCTCAGCAGTTTTGCTACGCACAATACGCGTATCCCATCTGGGCATCCGGAAGGGCTGTTGGAAGCGTTTGCCAATATCTACCGCAACTTTGCCCTTACGGTATCCGCCAAGTTGAATGGCGAAACACCGACACCGGAAATGTTGGATTTCCCGCAAGTGGCCGAAGGCGTACGGGGCATGGCCTTCATTGACAATGTCGTGGCCAGCAACCAAAGTACGGAGAAATGGACGAAGTTCGTCGTTTAACCACATAGACTATGCTATTGCCTCACGGGTTTGCGTAAGGCGTGCCCAGCGCCTATGGATCCTGTGAGGCTTTTTTCCGATGGAAGGAGAAATCTACAATCCACTCATCGTCATCCTTGGCCCCACAGCGTCGGGCAAAACCCGGCTAGCAGTGGAGGTGGCTAAGCGCATAAACGGAGCGATCATCAGTGCGGATTCCAGGCAAATCTATCGGGGGATGGACCTCGGTACCGGCAAAGACCTGGAGGAGTACGGTGATATCCCCTATTACCTGATTGATATCCGAGCGGCAGGGAATACATACGATATCTCGCAATACCGTGCGGATTTCCACCGGTCGTTGGAGCATATCCGGCAGACGGGAAAGCAACCCATTTTATGTGGTGGTACAGGGCTGTATATCCAATCGGTATTGCAGGGATTTGATTACAGTGTGGTACCTGTGGATATCGCTTTGCGCAAGGAGCTGGAAGCCATCGGTATGGAATCGCTTAGCAAAAAGCTATTGGAGTTGCCTATTCCGGCGGATTTCACGCCCGATACGAGTACCAAGAAGCGACTTATCCGGGCCATCGAGATATGCCAATGGTGCCAGTACCATCCGTTGCCGCCATCTCCCTACCCACTTGTGCCGGCCATTCTTTTTGGCATTGACCCTCCGGTGGAAATCCGTAGGCAACGCATCACGGAGCGGTTAACACTGCGGCTCGAACAGGGCTTGATCGAAGAAGTCAAACAACTGCTGCAAGGCGGGGTCTCTCCCGAGCAGCTGATGTATTATGGATTAGAATATAAGTATGTTACCCAATACCTATTGGGTGAATGGGAGTACCCCACTTTTTTTGCCCGCCTGAATACCGAGATCCACCGCTTTGCTAAACGGCAGATGACCTACTTCCGGAAGATGGAGAAAGATGGGTTGGCGATTCATTGGTTACACCATGGAACGGTAGCGGAGATGGCCGAAGAAGTGATGAGCATCGGTAAAAAGAAGTAATCAGGGGAAACCCCTGAACTAAAACAAGAACGGGAGGCTTAGCCTCCCGTTCTTGTTTTATAACTTGATCTCTACCTCTTTGCCATTGAAGAAATGGAACTCTGTGAGGTGATATGAGGCGACGGCCTTGACCTTTATCCATCGACCGAACTTGAAATACCACTTCATGCGGCGCGAGATAAGACCTGCTTTGATGTAGGCATAGATATAGGGATGCACACAAAGCGTGATGTCTTTTTCATTCTGTTCGTGGAGGATGAAATTCAGGTTGTTTTCGATATCGTCCATCAGCACGATACTCGAGCGTATCTCGCCGGTACCATCGCAAGCCGGGCATTTTTCATTCGTTACGATAGACATTTCCGGCCGTACGCGCTGCCGCGTAATTTGTACCAAGCCGAATTTGCTTGGCGGCAAGATGGTATGCCGTGCGCGGTCGGCTGCCATGCACTGCTTGAGGTGGGCATGTAGTTCCTTGCGATTGGCGGGCTTGTGCATGTCGATGAAATCGATGACCACGATGCCTCCCATATCGCGCAGCCGGAGTTGGCGGGCAATCTCCTTGGCCGCTTCCATATTGACCTGAAGTGCGTTTTCCTCTTGGTTTTCCTTATTAGCGGTCCGGTTGCCACTGTTCACGTCAATGACGTGCAGGGCCTCGGTGTGTTCGATCACTAGGTACGCACCACCGTGTAGGTTTACCGTTTTGCCGAATGCAGCCTTGATCTGCCTCTCGATGCCGAAGTGCTCGAATATGGGCTCTTTGTGCTTGTAGAGCTTAACGATCTTTTCAAGGTCTGGCGAGATTTCCTGTACATACGAACGCGTTTCGTCATAGATCATCTGGTCATTGACGTAGATGTGCGAAAACTCGTCGGTGAGGATATCCCGCAAGATGGTAGACGTCCGATCCATTTCGCCAAGCACCTTCTGCGAAGGTTCGGCGGCACGCAGGCGACTGGTGAAAAGCTCCCATTTGGAGATGAGATCGAGCAGGTCTTTTTGCAATTCGGCTACACCCTTTCCTTCAGAAACTGTACGGATGATCACCCCGAAATTAGGGGGTTTGATACTCTCCACAATCTTTTTGAGCCGGGTGCGTTCGGCATTACCCTTGATACGCTTGGAAATGGAGACTGCACTTGAAAAGGGTACCAGTACCACGTACCGTCCTGCGATGGACAAATCTGAACTTAACCGAGGGCCCTTGGTAGAAATGGGTTCCTTGGCTATCTGTACAGGCAACAACATGTTACGGCTCAATACCTCAGATATCTTGCCGGCCTTGTTGATGTCTTTTTCTAATTTTAAGCTATTGAGCAGTTTCTCTTTGTAACTGCCATTCTTTACTATCTTGGTCAGCTTGATGAGTGACTGGACTTGGGGTCCCAAATCCAGGTAGTGCAAAAAGGCATCTTTTGAATAGCCGACATCTACGAATGCGGCATTGAGGCCGGGCATGATTTTTTTGATCCTGCCCAAGTAGATGTCGCCTACGGCATAATTATTATTTGCCTGCTCTTTGCTGAGCTCTACAAGCTGTTTATCCTGAAGTAAAGCAATAGTGACCCCTTTGTCTAGGGTCGAATCGATGATTAATTCCTTTACCAACAGCTACTCCTGATTACAAAGCAGGTATGGATGGGGATAGCATGGTCGCTATGTGACGCCGGGATTAGACTCATAACGTCATCCACCGCTTACGATACGCGGTGTACGGGTCATCATTCAAAAACGAATGTCATTCACCATAATCGGCTAATTTTCTGATCTGCTATTGCAGTAGTTGCCAGTGTTCATCCCTCCCTTGTGGAGCTGATCATAAAACACATCCCTGACAATACCGTAACAAGCGATGACTTCACATGGCCATCCAATTTACCATTGCTTTGGATAAAACAATAAAATACGTTTAAAAAGCACTGTATGGCGCTGACAACTCGGGTTTTAGACCCAAGCTCAGTCACCATAGCGCATTTGATAGGCCAATCCCTTCCGGTATCATGTGGGGCAGAGTTCAATTGTGTACTAATCACGCTCATTTATATACCCCACTCCGGTAGTTGGCCTATGCCAGGCAAGCAATACTTATTTTTTCTTGTGCCTGTTTTTTCTTAAACGTTTTTTACGTTTGTGGGTAGCCATTTTGTGTCTTTTTCTTTTCTTTCCGCTTGGCATAGCTTAATTTTTTAAATGAATAAATTAATGATTATTTGCTCAATTCATCGATTTTACGATTGATAAACTGAGTGAGGGTTGGATCTGCGGCGAGATCCCTGCTTTTTTCAAAAGCGGCGATCGCCTCGCTTTTCAACCCAATGTTTTCGTAACTCGTTGCCAGATAAAAATAGGATTCTGCATCAGGCTGCAATGACACCACCGTCTTGAACCGATCTATCGCACGGTCAAACTGCCGCGATTGCATGGAGAATAGGCCCAAGGTTTTATTGGCTTCTATGTGCGACGGATCGGCCGCCACCACTTCCTGTAGTAACGTTATACCGGCCATCGGGGCATTCGTGCCACTCACATACGCACTTCCCAAGCCCGTTTTCGCATCCAGATTATCCGCATCGTATTCCAATGCCTGCTGGTAGGCATGGATGGCGTTTGTGTTAAGCGCACGCGCCATCAGCGTGTCTTGGAGATTGGTGTATGCTTGTCGGTAGGCGTCTCCCGCTTTTAACCAGTAGGTAGGTGCCGAATCAAGCGTGGCCAGCTCTTCATAGATGAATCCAAGTGGAGCCGCCCTGTTCACGTCATCCCATTTTGTGGCCAACTCCTTCAGTAAGGCTGCTTTTTCAGCATCGGGAACACGTTGTAGCTGCGCTTCAATATCCGTGATTTCCTTGATAATGCTGGCGTTAAGCCCTTGCTTCGCTTGCTGTGATACGAACTCAAGCGTTATGGAAGAAGCCGCGTCGGATGCTGCGCCGCCGTCTTTATTTTCATTGACCAAACCTTTGATCGGTTGTGCTAACAAAAAACCCATCAGTACGACGATGGATGTGATGATAGCGATCTGTTTGGTCTTTTGCATGACGGATACTGGTATTGCCCGCTAGGGCAAGATTATTTATTGCCGTTTTTTACTTTTTCGACAAATGTTTTGGCCGGTTTGAATGTAGGCACGTAATGCGCAGGGATAATGATGGCCGTATTCTTTGAAATGTTACGTGCGGTTTTCTCAGCTCTTTTCTTTACCACAAAACTACCGAATCCTCTTACGTAAACATTCTCTCCCGAAATCATAGCGTTCTTCACCACTTTGAAAAAAGCCTCAACAGTTTCTTGAACATCTACCTTCTCTAACCCAGTCTTGTTAGAGATTTCCGCGATAATTTCTGCTTTAGTCATATCTATATTTTTTGTAATTAATTATTTTTCAACACGTAAGCCCTTTCAATGTTGGGGATGCAAAAGTATCGCTTTAAAACGACATCTTAAAATAAAATTGTTAAATTTTTGTAAATGAGTCGTTTCGTCTGTTACGGGTGTGATTTCACCCTTGGGTCATGGCGGGCATCATCTCGACGTGCATAGACGAAATAGTGGGCTGTCGTACACCGAACATGTTACGCGATAACGTTTTCGTAGATAATTATTCATAAGGTACATTTATTCAGGTCTTTTTTGATTAATATTGGAGTTTGATACAATGAGTTTGTTTAAACGTTATCCTTTGGTCTGCAATTGCGCCTCTTCCGCCCACTCTTCAGCTATTTTTGGGCCCGTAGCAACCAGCTACGCACCCAAAAGCGAGTTTCGATTGGACAAAAGATGCATCAATTTCGCCTTCAAAAATAAAGGTTAAACAAACTCCATATAAACCTCATAAATAAGTGAAATCGGATATGGAAGGAATACAACAGTTTTCGCTAGCGGGCAGGGTAGTGGTCATTACCGGGGCTACCGGCGTTTTGGGCGAATCGTTTGCCCTGGCTACTGCGGCAGCAGGGGCTAAGGTGGCCATACTGGGCCGCAATGAAGAAAAAGCGGCGGAGCGAGTAGCGGCCATCAGGGCAAAAGGAGGAGAGGCTATGGCAGTAATCACAGATGTGCTGGATGAAGGTGCCGTGCACCAGGCCAAAGATACCATCCTCGGTGCATGGGGCACGATAGACGGATTGGTCAATGCGGCGGGGGGCAATATTCCCGGTGCGGTTATCGGGCCGGAGCAGAACCTCTTTGACGCCAAAATGGAGGATACCAAGAAAGCGGTAGAACTCAACCTCTTTGGCACGGTCATCCCTACGCATGTTTTTGGGAGGGTCATCGCAGAGAAAGGCAAGGGGTCGATTGTAAATATCTCGTCATTGGCTGCGCAACAAGCCATCACCCGCGTGATGGGATATAACATGGCCAAATGTGCCATCGAGGGATACACGAAATGGATGGCGGTAGAGCTCGCCCAGCGTTACGGTGGTAAGGTGCGCGTCAATGCAATTGCCCCGGGCGTCTTTCTGACGGAGCAAAACCGCACGTTATTGACGAACCCCGACGGGTCTTATACCGACCGCGCCCAACGCTTTGTCAACAATACCGCCTATGGCCGGCTAGGTGACCCTGTGGAACTGACAGGTACGTTGGTTTATTTGCTGAGCGATGCATCGTCATTTGTTTCCGGCGAGACCATACTCGTGGATGGCGGGTTTAATGCGTGGAGCGGGGTTTAATTGGATGCGGATTCGCAAATGGGCAGATTCGCAAATAGGCAAATCCGCGAATAAGCGCATCAACAAAACAAAAAGGATGAATAAAAAACTAGAACAAACCTGGCGTTGGTACGGGCCTTCGGATTCCGTATCGCTGCAGGACGTGAAACAAGCGGGTGCTTCGGGGATCGTGTCGGCGCTGCACCATGTGCCGCATGGCGACGTATGGCCAATTGAAGATGTTCGCGAACGGAAACGTGTCATCGAGGATGCCGGCTTGACGTGGTCGGTGGTGGAAAGCGTGCCGGTACACGAAGCGATCAAGACACGTAGGGCCGATGCCGATCGCTATATCGAAAATTATCGGCAAAGTTTGCGGCACCTCGCCGACTGCGGAATCAAAACCGTTTGCTATAATTTCATGCCTGTGCTCGACTGGACACGTACCCAATTGGACTTGGAAATGCCCAACGGAGCCAAAGCCTTGTACTTTGATTGGACAGACCTCGCGGTGTTTGACCTGCATATCTTGAAAAGGCAAGGAGCGGAAAAGGATTATCCGGAAGCCATCGTTAATCGGGCTAACGAACGGTTTGCGGGGATGGACTCCGCGGCCATCGACCACCTCAGTGAAATCATATTGATGGGTATTCCTACGGAAAAGGGGGTGACGGTAGCGGATCTCCGGGCAAGTATCGACGAATATCAAACCATCGGTCGGGATGGCCTGCGCCAAAATCTCGTGTATTTCCTATCAGCCATCGCCGATGTGTGCAACGAAACGGGAATCAAACTGACCATTCATCCGGACGACCCACCGTACCCCATCTTGGGGCTGCCGCGTATCGCTTCTTCCAAAGAAGACTTGCAATTCATCATCCAGGCCGTGGATCAAGCCTTCAATGGGATCTGCTTTTGCACGGGATCGCTAGGGGCGGGTGTCCAGAATAATCCGGTCGATATCTTTGATGCGGTCAAAGAGCGGGTATATTTCGCGCACCTACGGAATGTGAAGAAAGATGCGGAGGGCAACTTCTTCGAGGCCGACCACTTGGCTGGCGATGTCAATATGTATGCGGTGATGAAGGCATTGGTCGCCGAAAACCAACGGAGGTCCACCCCCATCCCGTTTCGGCCGGACCACGGCCACCAGATGTTGGATGACCTGCATAAGACGACCAATCCGGGATATTCGGCCATTGGCCGCTTACGAGGCCTCGCCGAATTAAGGGGTTTGGAACTGGGTATTGTTGGCCAGTAACCGACAAGATTTGACAATATAAAAAGCACACGTGATATGGCTCATTTCCTAGACGACAATTTCTTGCTGCAATCGGCTACCGCTGAAAAGTTGTACCATGATTATGCGAAGGGATTGCCCATTATTGATTATCACTCGCACCTTCCGCCGGATGCGGTGGCTTCCAACGAGCATTTTCGAAACATCACCCATATCTGGTTGGCGGGTGATCATTATAAATGGCGGGCCATGCGCGCACTGGGTGTTCCTGAACAATACATTACAGGCGAGGCGGATGATCGGGAGAAATTCAGGAAATGGGCTGCTGCGGTTCCCTTTACCCTGCGCAATCCATTATACCACTGGACCCACATGGAGCTGAAAAACCCATTTGGTGTCACGGATGTATTGACCGCGGACAATGCGGATGCGATTTTCGATAGCACATTACGGCAATTGCAAGCGCCCGAATTTTCACCGAGAGGGTTGTTACAGCATTTCAACGTGCAAATGGTGGGCACTACAGATGACCCGACAGATGATTTGCGGCACCACCAGTCTATCGCCCAATCGGGATTTGAGACGAAGATCCTCCCCTCATTCCGGCCTGACAAGGTCTTCCAATTGAGCAAAGGAGACGACTACCGCCGTTATATCGAGCAATTGCAATCCAGCAGTGGGGTAGCCATCGTAGACATGGACACGTTGTTAGATGCATTGTGGAATAGGTTATACTACTTCCACAGCCACGGATGCCGGATAGCGGACCATGGATTAAACTACTTGCCCAAGTCGACGGCTAGCCCCTCGAAATTGGATGAGGTTTTCAAACAGGTACTGGCCGGGAACGACCATTTGGCGGCGGAGTTTGAAGAGTCATTCACCTATGCGGTGCTGTTCGAGTTATGCAAACTTTACCATGATAAAGAGTGGGTGCAGCAATTCCACCTTGGGCCGTTGCGCAATAATAACAGTCGCAAGCTACGGGAACTGGGTGCGGATACGGGATACGATTCCATCGGCGATTTTCAGCAAGCAGAAAATATGTCGCGGTTTTTCAATGCGCTAGAGGAGGAAGACTGTTTGGCCAAAACCATCATCTATAACCTCAATCCTTCGGATAATGCGGTTTTCGCTGCCATGACCGGCAATTTCCAGGCGGAAGGGATAAAAGGAAAAATGCAATTCGGATCCGGTTGGTGGTTTTTGGACCAATTGGATGGGATGACCCAGCAGATGAACGCGCTGTCCAATATCGGATTGATTAGTTGCTTCATCGGCATGCTCACCGATTCGCGGAGTTTTCTGTCGTATTCGCGGCATGAATACTTCAGACGTTTGCTCTGCAACCTCTTTGCCGAAGATATCGATAGGGGGCTGCTTCCCCATGACCTCCCTTGGACGGGCAAAATCATTCAGGATATTGGCTATTACAATGCCAAAGGGTATTTCGGTTTGTAAACTCACGGTAGCACGGACATTAGTTGCCTGAAATATAAGGGGCGCCCCGCACCGGACGCCCCACCCCTCCTCATTTTAATAGAACACCAATAACAAGGGGTTAGAAAAATACCTGGTATTGAAGGATGGCCGTACTTTTGCGGCTACTGAGTTCACCCTTTCCGTCGGCGGCGGTATCAAATACCGGCCGGTTTTGGTAGGCCAGTGTCAGTTTGGAGGTTGTGCCTTTCAGTAACCAGTTGACGCCGGCATCCCAGAAGAGCATGTGGTCATGCAGCCGGTCGTAATCGGCAAACTGTGCACTGGCATAAGGCATCAACGTGGTATGGCCGATGAGGTTTTCCTTGAATTTATAGCCCACCTGTGCGTATACGAGGTCGCCCGTGCCGAAGGAGGGGTATCCATTGCCCCCTCCGCTGAAGGCGTTGCCCGGCATCGTGGTTCCATTGGCCGGATTCATCACCGCCTGTTGACGGATATAGCCAGGACCGTGGTCAAAATGGATGTACGTGGCATAGGCGCTGATGGAAGGGCCATCTGCACCACGCAATGGGGTGTCGTAAAATACATCTACTGCCACATGCTTCATGTCGGTCAATACCGTATCGCCCGCTGCATCGGCATGCCACATGGCTTCGGGCTGGAACTGGAAGCCCGCACCGATGTTTAACACCTTTTTCGTGCCGTAATAGGAGCCGCTGGCATAAGGTGTGGTATTATCTTCCTTGTCCAGAAAATCCCATTTGAAATACCCTTGCCATTGCATCTTGGCGGGCTGGGGGGAGAAGTTGGACTGCAAGCTGATCGCATCGCTGTACCCGGCAGCTTTATGAACATCCATTGGGCTGCTCATCACCAAGCGATAATCCAGCCGGCCCAATTTGCCTTTGGCATAGACGCTGAGCTTGCGGAGGAACTGGTCGCTCACGTCATTGGTGGTCTGCTCGAATAGCGGTGCATCCACACCAAGGATGGTGGCCACGGAGGGGGCAGCGAAGCGGATTAGCCCATTCCACGCAGATAGCCCCATCCCCAATGATAGGTATTGCTTAGACACCGCGTATTCTCCGAGAACGTCGTGGATGAAAAACCCTGCCTTGCGGTCAGACAGAAAATTGAAATTGTTCATACCTACCTGGGTGTAGATAAATACGCGGTCGGTAAGCTGCCCGTATGCTTGGATACGTGCCCGCCGGATACCGATATCGGTATAGTGGTCTTTGGGATATCCGCTGATGGTACTGCCCGGATTGAGGTCACTGCTACGTAGCCATACCTGCGATAACAACGTCAATTTGAAGTAATGGCTACCATCGCCATTGAGCCACCATTTACCGTCTTTATAAGTTTGACCATGGGAAGCAGCGGTGTTGACCAATAATATCAACACCACCAGCAGCCGTTTGGCCTGCTGAACGTATGCATTCATTGTGTTTTTGTTTAATTCACGAATTTCTGTTACACGAGCTCGACTTTTTTCCGCGCCGCAAGGTGATGGGATGACAACGATTTATGTTGATGCAGCCCGGCGAGCTCAACCTGGCCGCCCCGCAGTTCGTAATCGCGCTTGAAATGATGGAAATTTTCCATGACACTGTGGTCGATGAGTTTGGTATCTTCGAGATCGATGACGACGGTGCCACCCGGAGGGATGGACTCCAGCTTGCGTTTGATGCCCAGAAAATTAGTGAATACCGCCGCTTTGCTGATGGTTACGGTATATCGGTTTTCCGTGACGATCACGTCCGTGGGCGCTTTGAAGATAGCCGCCAGCGGTTTCCCATTGATGGCATTGACGATGATTTCGCAGAGCATACCTGCGGCAATACCGACAAGGAGGTCTTCAGCGATGGTGAAAATGATGGTCACCATAAAAACGATAAGCTGTTCCCGGCCGATGCGCAGCATGTGTACAAATTCCTTTGGGTGTGCTAACTTGATGCCCACGGAAATCAGCATGGCGGCCAGGGCACAGTTAGGGATGAGTTCGATAAACGGCGTGGCCAACAACACAAAGACCAGCAGGAAAAAACCATGGAAGAAATTTGCCCAGCGGGTCTTCGCTCCGTAGTTGACGTTGGCTGAGCTACGGGCCACCTCAGAAATCATCGGAAGCCCACCTAATAAGCCAGCGAAGATGTTGCCGATGCCTACCGCGATGAGGTCTTTGTTATAGTCGCTTTTGCGGTGCCAGGGGTCGAGCATGTCTAGCGCTTTTACGGTGAGGAGGGATTCCAGGCTACCGACCAGCACAAACATGATCACGTATTTGATAAACAATCCGGTTTGTGCCATGCCATCAAAACTAGCATTCAAGGAAAGGTTGCCGACAAAATTCCCGATGTGCACCAAGGCATATTCGGGTTCCGTTTCCTTGAAATTTTCAAGAATTTCGGCGGGGATGGCAATCAGCAAGACGATAAGTGGGGCTGGAATCTTCTTCAATACGGGGTGTTTTACAAGTGGCCAAAACAGCATTAGTGCCAATGAAACCAAGCCAATGATCCCCGCTTTGGGATCCATGTGCATGATGAAATTAGGGATGGCGGCGTATAGCCCGATGACGCTCTTTCCCGCTGCCAGTTCAGGTGCGTTGTTAAGCAGTACGGGGATTTGCTTGCCGATAATGATAATGCCTATGGCGGCGAGCATGCCGTGTACGGCGGCCAGTGGAAAGAAATCCGTGTACTTCCCGAATTTAAGCAGGCCAAACCCGATTTGGATGACCGAGGCGACCACGATAGCACCCAGTGCGAGTTTCCATCCCACCTCGCCGCCACCGAATTCGGTAACGGCTCCGGCGGCGATGACAATGAGGCCCGCCGCAGGACCTTTGATCGTGAGTCGAGAGCCTGCAAAGAAACTGACGACAATACCGCCAACGATGGCGGTGATCAATCCCATGACTGCGGGAAACTCGGATGCCTTTGCGATGCCAAGGCTCAACGGCAATGCGAGGAGAAAGACAAGCAATCCCGAAGTAGCGTCAGCCTGCCAGTTTTCACGTAATCCTGCAAGTCCGTCCTTCGGTAGGTTGCTTTGATTCGTTGTTTTCATATCGTTTACTTTTTTGAAATTAATGTGTTGTTTTTTTGATCTAATAATTGACATAGGTGGGGTCGGCCGACCCCAGGAAAATCCGCGCATACATGCGGATAATCGCTAAGCCATTAACAATAAAAGTGAGGGCAATAAGCGAGGTCAGCGCCAGTTGGTTGGCATGGATATGAGTGAAAATCACATCCTCCCCGATAAAGGTAGGTGTGATGGGGAAGCCCGACAACCCTAGGCAAGACAGCAGGAACAGCAGCGCAGTTTTGGGATATGCCGTGGAATATCCATGGAACTTCGCTAAGTCCACACTGTTAGTATGCCGTTTCAGCCAGTGCAAACACAGGAAACCAATACAGCCAGATACCACCACCCCGCTGAGGTAATAGTGCACTTGGGCAAAGTCGAAGGGCTCATTGTAGGCAATAGCCAGTGCCACCCAAAAATGGCTCATCATGACCATCACCCAACTCATGTGGGCTTTGTTGCGTTCGGTGAATGCTTTCAAGGTCAAGATCAACCCCAGTAATGCGCACCACTCGGGGATGAACCATGCAAGGGTATCACTGGGCATATAATCCCGGTTATACAGGAGAAAAAGCCCGACGGAATACGTGAGTGCAAACCCCCATACCGCTCGGTTGAAATTGAAAAAATCGAGTTTCTTCCCGGCCCACTTCAAGGGATTCCACAGCAAGCGGTAGAGGTAGGAATCGAGGTTCCACTCCTTTAGGCACAGCGTGTAGAACGTATAGGCCAATCGGCGCGGCAAGAAGCGCTCTACCGTGTGCTGGTGTGTCACATCAGTGTACTGCTGCTCGCGGATGAGGTAAGTAACCACCGAAGGAGAGGTAAGCAACTGATAGGTACGCAAGCAGGCATTGCCCACGAAATGGGCCAAAGCCAGTGCTTGCCATCCCAGCGCGATTTCGATGAAGATCAGCCCGATCTGTGCAATGGAAGCATAAGCGATCTGGTTTTTCACCCCCGATTGCACACGGGCAATGCCCGTGGCGATAACGGCACTGGCTGCCCCCACAAGGCCGATAAGTATGCGCACGATCAACTGGTGCTCCCACATATTGGAAGTGCGCATGAGTAAGAAAGCACCCATGTGCACCGATAGCGAACCGTAGAAAATGGCGCTGGAGGGAGTAGGCCCTTCCATGGCCCTTGGCAACCAAGAAGAGAACGGGATCTGGGCGGATTTGACGGCTGCTGCCAATAAAATCATGAGCGACACGAAGAGCGATACCGCGCCATGATGCTGGATGTAGTGGTCTACCCACTCATAGTCTACCAGTTTCGAAAAAGCGATGTTGTCATGCCATAAATGGTGGCTCATCCACATGGCCAGCAGCAGCCCGACATCTCCCATGCGATATACAGAAAAAACTTTGACCGCATTTTTTACCGGTAAATAACGTCTACGGTAGAAGGCGATTAGCAAAAATGAGGAGATGCCCAGCATTTCCCAGCCGATGAAAAGCGTTTCAAAGTTGCCTGCCAGCACCGTAACGGTATACCCCAGGAAAAAGAACAGGATGGTGTTGAAAAACCGTTTGTACCCGTCTTCTCGATGCAGGTAGTAGCGACTGAAGATCGTGACCATAAACGTGAGGAACGTGCCGAGAAATAGGAAAACGGCAGTAATCCGGTCAAAATACAGGGTAATCGTGAAATGGTAGCCCGGTATGCGGTAGAGTACCCAGTCGTTTTCGGCCAAGGGCACAAAGCCACCCTGTATCCATACCCAAAGGATATACCCTGCGGCCAGTAATTGGAGTGCTACTGCGGAAAATGCCACCCACGATAAAGCTTTTTCGTGGGTCGGTGGTATCAGCAGACTGCTTATGAAGCCTGCTAACGGAGCGATGAATAAGATGAAAAGTATATGATCCATAAAGCGAATGTTAACGAGGGTTTTGAAGTAACATCACGGGCAAAGCATCTGCATGCTCTTCAAATAACCGAGACAAATCCGTTGCGGTGCCGATGGGTTGTTCGATGGGTTCATATGGCACAAACTCCTCTCCGCTAAACACATAAAACCGGTGGGTGTGGGGTTCCAGTGCGACGAGGTGTACCCATTCATTGCGGTACCATTCATACAGGTTTTTGTCTGTTTTGATGGCGTTCTGTATGATTTCGGGTGCCTGCTCCACCACGAAAAACATTCGGATGGGATCGTGCACCTCGATCATCTGGCTGGGCAATCCCGGTCGGAGGTCGCCGTCCGCCCCGTTGGCCACGCCGATAAGCCCCATCACATTATGGGGCAGTTTTGAACTGGCCCCAAGCTTATCGTTATCCACCCGCGAAAAATAGTATTCGAGGTTTATGCCGCCGCATACAGGCGTTGCCGCCCGGAGGATGGCCAGTAGGAGGCTGCCGTCTGGGTCGATGCGGTAATCATAAGAATTAAGGAAGGAGCGCCTATCCAAGAAGAGGTCTTTGGTCAGGTACCGCCCGCCGACTACGGTCAACGCGTTGGTGGCGTGGTTCAACTCCGGTCGAGGTTCAAACAGTGAAACCGAACGTTTCCTGACGGCCCGGTGTATCTTTTCAGGTGACCTTTTCGTATTGATGGATTCGAATTTCCGTGACCGTTCCTTTGCATTCAAGTCCAATGCTTTTTTGAATGTGTCCACATAAAGGCGGTGGGATTCCCTGTTTTCGACGCTGAGCGATTCCGCATCAAAAAATACCATGTCGTCTCGTGTGGTATCGTGCAGCCCTCCGATGAATTGCGTATCGTCTGGGATGTAGATGCCCTTTTGTGCCAATTGGTGCCGTACTTCGGGCTTATTTGCCATGTAGCTGAACACGCGCGCATTGACCGAACCTGCACGTCCGCAGCAGGCGCCGCAGTCGTATGCAGCGTAGTGGGGGTTATTGATGCTGCTCGCACCATGGCCCATTACATACACCAGCGAGGCAAAATTGTAGGTGAGACCAATGCTGAGCAGCACATTGGCCACGCAATTGGCCATCTCGGGGATGGTAAACCCGATGCGCAAGCCATTTTCCATTTCATCGGGATGCTCATTTTCGATGGTCAACGATGCAAATTCGTCCATGTGGTCTAGCGAAGAGGAAGCCATCGGCGCCATGGATGGCCTGATGATGTTATCGACCAGCCGCACGGCCGACCAGAACCCGACGGTCTGCGACCAGATCCACCCGCTGTGAAAATTATGGGAATGCTTATTGAAATGGATGTCCTTTTGGGGTTTATGTGGCTTAAGAGAAGGGTTGCGTTCCTTGATAAGGTGCCTCGGCCGCACGGGGCCGGGGGCCAGCTTGGTGTAGGCTTGGCTCCCCTTTGGTTGAAAATAGAACGGTACGCCAAAAAAACCCGGAGTGCCGAATGTTTCCGCCCCCGGATGGCATTGCTCTACGTGGCGTCTGATGGAACACTCACGGTCATCGATGCAAAACAATGCCTGGAATTTAGGGGTTTTCTGGAATTGTGCATTTTGGTAGTTCGCTTCGGGGCGTCGGGAGGTGACCTGAAGGGCGCAAAGCACTTGGTCATAATAGCTCCACTCAAGAGCATCCTGCCATAAGCGATAGGCTTCATCCAGTTCTGACACGTCGCTAGGATCGAAAAGCCCTTGGGGGGGAGCAGTACATAGCGAAGCTAGGGGGTGCCATTTGCCCTTGGTTTGAGATTCCAGTGCGTCGATTTCCAGTAGCAGTTCGAAAACAATGAGATCATGCAGGGATACGGGCCTTTTGGCCTGCAATGTTTCCGGCTGTTGGGAAATGGCGGCCACCATCCCCGACCACCCTGGATGCGCGAACTGCTGGTCAAAAACATATCGATCATAATACAACGGGTTTCCCACCAATTGGCCAAGTAATTGGGTGATGGTACAGGAAGCGGAGCGAAAGAGTTGTTTGACTTTGGAAGTACGGAATAAGCTGCTTGCGCTATGCCGCTCTAATTTACGCAAAGCGTCTAGAAAGCCATCGCATTTCACCGGGAAACTCCAGATAGCAATTCCCTGATCGAGGTAATTGCCCAGCACCCGAAAGAGGATGGGATGTACCAAGGCATTGAGATCTACGTGGAGCACCTCTTTCCATTTGTTGCGGAACTGTCCGATTCGTGGCGCCTGCTTGGTATCATAAGTTTTGCTGAGCAAGCGCTTCATCCATTCTTCTACGCGCTGTGGCCCCTTTTTTTCGGCGATGATGCGCCGCAATACTGCTTCGCTGATATCGCCGGCATTGTACCGTTTACGATATTCTTCCAGTTCAAGGAAAACACGATATCCAAAGGTGGTAGCGGCCTGGTGCAACCCTTCATGGAAATTCAGGTGTTGAAACGCATGCAGCGTATTGTGGTGTACAAAATCCTTCAATGGGGTCTGTGAAGGCAAATAATGTGTAAGCTGATGAAGCATTTCCTGCTCATCAAATAATAAAACGCCTGTATTCATTCCAAAATGAATAAGTTATGGGGAAACAATAAAATGAACTAAACCTGGGGGTTCGGATGATTTTTATCCCGACGAAGAAGCTGCTGTATTGACGCCCATGAAACAGCATGCGTACAAATGCAGCACCAACCGGCCTATTGGTCGTATATCAGACAGACTGCCGTCGAAATAAAAAGGATGGGAACTAAATCAAATACGGAGATTGTGCAAGGCAATGAATAAGGCGGAGAAAGTCTTCGGGATATGCCTTTCAACATGTTGATCGGTGTTCCAATGGAGTTGCGGAACACGCATAAAAAGGAGAATAGTGCACGGGAAATGTTTGGTCAACGAATCGAACAATTCATGCTTCGACTCCTCTACTCCCAGGATCTCCGTCGCTTTGTGCGAGGATGTTTGCTTCTTGATCCGTAGGAAATGGCCACCGAAAGCATTTTCCAACCGCTGCGCACCATAATCGCTGGTTGTCTGTGTGTCAGCTTCCCATGATTCCGCTATGGGGTGAAAAATGGAAGTAAAAAATAAAAGGCAGACAAGTATTCTTAGGATTGACGCCATTTTTTAATGATGGAAGTTTGATATTTCCAATTTATTGACATGTAACGGCTGCAAATATAAAAATTTGACGTATTTATCCCGGATAAATGTGTTTTTTTTAATGATTGTCGTTCATTTTGGTGGTTTTTCGGTTGTTTTATGTAAAATAATTGTTATCGTTGATGGATTTTGAGGCTTTAGCGTAGTCTGTGCGAGGCCTGCCCGCAAAAGAAAATAGACGTTCCGAGAAGTTGCCGGATGATCGCATGATCGGGTGAGGGTAGCTGCGTTTTTTCATACATCACCTTGTAACGTTAATCCCAATTGTTTCGCTTCTTTGTTTCGGTGATGTGGGCAAGATGATGATTACAGTGCCAAGCATAAATGCCTATATTTTCGTCCACGCTAAATTCCCTTCCATGTTCTGGATGAATAAATATTCGTCCATATTGTTCCTCGGCCAGCGTATTTAACAACGCTACCCACCGTTCGTGTAAGCCCTCTATCATTTTTAGAGCCGGTTCGATGGGCATATTTTTAGTGTCGGCAAGTTCCGCCCATCGCTCTTCAAAGTAGGGTTTTATCGTCGGTCGGTCTTCGGTCAGGGTAAGTTTCAAGCGTATTAGGGCATTCATGTGGCTGTCAGCGCAGTGATGAACGACTTGCCTGATGGTCCAGCCGTCAGGTCTGTATGGCGTGTTAAGCTGGTCGTCAGTCAAATGGGTAACTTCGTTTATTAACCTCGCCGGAAAAGAAGATATTTCTGAAATCCATTGGGTTAAAATGGCCCTCGTAATTACCGTAGGTTTCTCAAATGTTCCAATCGGGTATTTTAATTGCGTTAGTGTCATCCTGTTCAAAATGGTTAATGTCGGTGTGTGGTCTGTTGTCAACACGATGTTGTCTTCATCCCTTTTTATTATTGCCGTGGCGCGTAATAGATGATGCAAACACCTAATAAGGCAATCAATGCTCCAACGATGTCGTATTTGTCAGGCGAGTAGTTGTCAAACTTCATTGCCCAAAGAATCGACATAATAATGAAAATTCCGCCATAAGTTGCGTAAACCCTTGCAAAGTTTGATGTCTGCCAAGTCGCAACAACTCCGTAAAATGCAAGTGTCAAACCGCCTAAAAGGCCATACCACCAAGGCCTGTCTTCTTTAATCCAAAGCCAAACCAGGTAACCGCCACCGATTTCACAAAGTCCTGCAAGTATGAAGATTGGTATTGATTTAACTACGTCCATTAAAGTCCAAGTTCTGCTGATATAAAGTCTTTTGCGTTGTCGGTGTTATTATACGATGTCAAAGCCAAGATTGGCAAAATCAAAAGTGTCACTAATTTATTCATTTTATTTCTGTTTTTCAGTATGGGTATTGACAAAAAGGGAGTATTGGATTTAGTGTGGTTCTCTGGGTAAGGAGGGAAACCGTGAAATATCGATCCATTAAAGGCCTGGGCAAGTTTTCAGCAGGCGGCTCTACTTGCCAGAGCGGAAACGGAAAAAGAATATATCCGAAAAAAAATCAAAAACTTTCAAAAATAATTCGCGTAGTCAAATAACTACGTTTATATTTGTAGTCAAATGACTTCATGATGAAATGGAGCCATGTGGGTGCTATCGAAGTAAGTTCGGAACAAACTATCAGACCATTAAAAACAAGAATATAACCGATGAATTTAAGACGAGATGTTTTCCAAGCCATTGCAGACCCGACTAGGAGAGCTATACTGCTGTTGGTCACTTCGCAATCCATGACCGCAGGGGCAATCGCTTCAAACTTTGACACGGCACGGCCAACGGTTTCCAAACACCTACAAATTCTGACGGAGTGTGAGCTGTTAAAATCTGAACAGCATGGACGGGAAATTTATTACCACCTCAATCCCCGAAAAATGAAAGAAATCGCTGATTTCATCGAACCCTTCCGTAGTATGTGGGAAGACAGGTTCAACAAATTGGAGGCGGTCATGAAAACGTATAAAGACAACTAAATATGGAACAAAAAACAAAAATCAATGCCGAAGACGGCAAACAGGAGCTTACGATTACAAGGGAATTTGATTTACCCCTGGAGTTACTTTTCAAAGCGTACACGGAAGCTGAAATGGTAGCACAATGGATGGGAACAAACGTGATCAAGCTTGAAAATAAAAATCATGGAAGCTATCAGTTTGAGACTTCATACAATGGAAATGTCGTGTTTAGGGCAAATGGAACCATTCACAAAGTTGTGCCGAACCAAGAAATCATACGAACTTTTGAAATGGACAATATGTCCATTGGTGTCGGGCTTGAATTTTTAACGTTTGAAAAACTTACCGATAACACCAGCAAACTGACCATACAAATCATCTATAAGTCGGAGCGACATCGGGCGGAGCAACTGAAACTACCTTTTGCATACGGTCTGAATATGGCGCACGACAGGCTACAGGAAATCGTAAACCAATTAAAATAATGAACGATGACAAAGCGGAATAAAATAATCTATTGGATTGCTACCGTTTGGTTAGCATTGGGAATGGTCTCAACCGGAATTGTTCAACTTATAAAAATGAAGGAAGAAGTTGATAAAACATCACTGGAGTTAGGCTATCCAGCCTTTTTTTTGACCATCCTTGGTACGTGGAAATTGTTGGGGGTGGTAGCCATACTTATCCCAAAATTTCCCTTGCTAAAAGAGTGGGCTTACGCCGGGTTTTTCTTCGTTATTTCGGGTGCAATTATTTCTCATTTAGTCGTTGGCGATGGGGCAAGTGAATTGTTTGGACCGACATTGTTACTAATACTGATCGTCGTATCCTGGTATTTCAGGTCTACAGACAGAAGGATTATTTTGGACAAAAACTAAAGCTACCCATGAACGAACATGCAGAACGCTTTTTCGAGAAAGCCAAAAAATGGAAAGAAGAATTTCAGTTACTACGAGAAATCGTTCGTGAAAACAAATCGCTCGAAGAAGACTATAAATGGATGCATCCCTGTTATACTTATCGGGGGAAAAACATTGTACTTATTCACGGATTTAAGGAATACTGTGCGCTGCTGTTTCATAAAGGTGCTTTAATTAAAGACACGGAAGGTATTCTGATCCAGCAAACAGAAAATGTGCAGTCGGCGCGGCAAATCAGGTTTACTGATGTCGAGCAAATCATAAAGCTGAAACCCGTTATCCAGGATTACATCAACGAAGCGATTGAAATTGAAAAATCCGGGAAAGAAGTGGAAATGAAAAGAGTTGCCGACTATCCCATTCCCGAAGAATTCGAGCGGGCGTTAGCCGAAGATCAAGCGCTGGCTAACGCTTTCCGTTCGTTGACACCGGGGCGGCAAAAAGGATATTTATTTTATTTCAACCAAGCCAAACAATCCAAAACACGGGAAGCGAGAATCGAAAAATACTACCAGCAAATTCTGGACGGAAAAGGAATCGATGATTAAATAGATATCCAATCCAATATCATCCGTATGCGCCTGTTTACATGATGGTTGTCCTATTCCAGATAGGCTCCTTGCCGCATCAGCAGTGCCCGGTATTTGTTGAAAACCGATGATTTGGAAACGAAGCCTAGGTATCTGCCCTGTTTGTCCACTACAGGCAAAATCCAGATGTCCTCCCTGTTCATCGTTTGCATGACCGACTCCATGTGGGCATCAGCACGGATGATGTCCACCGGTTTTTCCGCGAGTTCGCGCATGGTCTTACCTGTCTTTTCCGGGTTTTCTCCGAGCAAGATCTCAAACAGCCGCTCGCTGTAGATGATACCGAGCAGCGTGCCGTCGTCGCCCACCACGGGAAAGATGTTGCGTTTCGTATGGATGATGTCGTGCCTGCGGTCGCTAGGGCGCTCGTCGGGGCGCAATACGGTGAAGTTACGCTCCAGCACATAACGCAGCTTCATCATGCTCAGCACGGTGCGGTCTTTGTCTTCGTGGGTAAGCAAATCCCCCTGTTCGGCCAGCACCTTGGTATAGATGGAATGCTTCATGGCTGCGCGGTTGATGAGGTAGGAAATGGCTGTCACGAGCATCAGAGGTACCATGAGCGTATACCCCCCGGTAATCTCGGCTATCAGAAAAATCGCTGTCAGCGGTGCATGCATGATGCCGCTTAGCGCGGCCGCCATCCCTGCCACGACGAAGTTTGCCACGTTCAATTCGATCAATCCCGTGAGGTTGATACCGTACGCAAAGGCAAAACCCAATAGGCCGCCCATGACCAGGCTCGGGCCGAACACACCGCCATTGCCCCCACTGTTGAGCGTGATCAGTGAGGCAAGTGACTTGGCGAACACGGTGATTACAGCATATACGACCACCAATATCCCTACATGTTGGTAGTCGGAGAAGATGCTATTGGCCAGCAATGATTGATTGTTGCCATCAAGTATCTGCTGTATGGCCAAATATCCTTCGCCATACAGTGCGGGGAACAGGAAAATCAGTAGGCCAAGTCCTGCACCGCTCAACACCACCTTACTGTAAGGGTTTTTTATGTTGGCAAACGCGGCCTTAACCCACGAGCTCACTTTGGCGAAATAAATGGAAAATCCGCCGATGGCCAATGCCAAAAGGATATAGAAAAATAATGCCTGAAACTCCCAGTCATCGGTGACCAGGTGAAAAAGAGGCTCGTTGTACAGCAACCTCGACACCACCGAGGCGGTAGCCGCGGCCATTAGGAGCGGGATGAATGCCGGGATAGAAAATTCGGGCAACAGGATCTCGATGGCAAAAATCATCCCAGCAACCGGACTGTTAAACGCGCCCGCGATGCCCGCCGCCGCCCCACAGGCCAACAGCATGGTCACCTCGCGGTAATTGAGGCCAAAGAATCGGCCGGCAGTCGAGCCGATGGCCGCCCCACTGTAGGCAATGGGTGCCTCCAAACCTGCCGATCCTCCAAAACCGACCGTAAGGGCACTGGTGATGATTTGGGAGTGGATGTTGTGCGGTTCTATACGGCTGGATTTCCGTGAGATGGCGTATATGATGGGAGTCATGCCATGGTCGAACTTGCCTTTTCGCACGAAGCGGCGTACATATAAAACACTCAGCAATATCCCCGCCAGCGGAAAGATAAGGTAGAGGTAATATTTGTATTGCCATTGTACGTCGTCCTGCAGGAATGCCGCTATCGAATGGGTAAGTCCTTTGAGCGCGGCGGCCGCCAGACCACCGATGATGCCCACCAGCACGGCGAGGATGACCAGGAAGTTCCGGTTGGAAATCCGTTGGATCCGCCACCGGTTCAGGCGGTCGATGATGTGTCTGCGGCCACTGTCCATAGTCAGAGAAACCCTATGCCGTTGCAGGCAGATAGGGAATTATGCGTTCATCGGCCAAAGGTAATGTTTTCTTTCAATTTGCAGCCGCAAGAGGCTATTTCTAGGCACGATCAAGGCTCATGCTTCAAATCGTTATGTATATTTAGGTGTAATGTTTCGAGATGTGAAGGATGTTCTAACTGGACAAAACTGTCCATGGATTAAACATGCTGGTCGACAAGAATGACGTTTCCATCTGGATCGGTAACCATGAAGCTTGCAGGGCCCGTAGTAGCTTCATCGGCTTCAGATAGAAAAACAGTTTCCGATGCTTTTAGTTGTTGCTGTATATCCCGCACATCATCATAGGCAGCTAGCTTTTCAGCCCGTTCATTCCAGCCTGGGTTGAAGGTGAGGATGTTGCCTTCAAACATGCCCTGGAATAACCCAATGAGGGCGTTACCATTCTTCATGATCAGATAATGCTGTTCCATTGACCCTCCGAACACCTCAAATCCCAGTTTTTCATAAAATGCTTTGGATACACTGAGGTCTTTGACACTCAGGCTGATTGAAAATGCTCCTAATTTCATGTCGTATGGGTTTTATTGCATAAAGATAGCAAGGATTATTCAACATACTGATGCTAAACCCCTATTAAATAAAAAGCAGGCTTTTTTAACATTAATACCAATTATCTTAAATAGCATATTTTTTATTTAAGTTTTTTAGTCAAAATAGATAAAAAAACCCGCTCTACTTATCGTAAAGCGGGTCAGTAGCCCGTAGGGGAATCGAACCTATTGGATATCAATCTATTTATCAGTATTTTACAAACTTCCCTTTTTCCAACTCACCGAATCGCTCACTGATTTGACATACGTTTTAGCTGCAATTGCTATGTAGCTAAGATAGGAAATTCTTGTGTAAGAAAGAAATATTAACTATTTCGACGGTGGCACGGTGCCTGTTTAAGGTCGATTTTGGAAAATGACGACGGATGATTCTGTTGTTGCTTTTGTAGTCTTTGTTTGGGTAAAACTTCTCAAAGGTTTCATTCTCAAATAAACCGTATGGTTGGAGATACTTTTCTGAATCAGTCATTCCGTTTCTTTCTTTTCTCTTGTGCCTATATGTGCAGGACAAAGTAGACCGGTTGCTAAGTTTTCAAGTAATGTTCTTGTTCTTGGCTTACTGACTTCAAGGTATTTGAATTGATGTCCGTTTCTCAATTCAATCTTGTTTGGCCTCAAGTATTTCTTTGAAAATGAAGATTGGTTTTTCAAATGATTATTCAAGCGTTGATTTAATCCTTCGACGCCTCTATCCGTTTTCCCTACATGCAACACTTCTTTTTTAGCATTATAAATAATGTAAACACCATGCTCATTACTTACATCAATTTTCCCACTTGATGGAATTTGAATTGAAGTAGAAGAAACCAATTTTTTGTATAAGTTCATTATTTCTTCAGGCTCTATCATTACTCGTTAGTTTACATTTTATAGAGAACTTAACCTCTCTAATATTTTCACCATTGCAAGTGTATCAAGTTTGCAGTATTCTAAAAGAGCTTCCAAACTCTTGCTTACATTCCCCGAAAAGTTTCCCTGCACCATTGATGCGTAGATTGAACTGGCTGTATTACCGTCCTTAATTTCCAAATTGCTATATGTGAATTCAGGAAGCAATGCAGGCAAAATTACCTTTATGGAATATGAGCCTCTCATCTCGGGAGTATAAAACCAGCGTTCTCTAAACGGAATCATCAAATCTTTTAACCGATTAAGAATATTTGAAATAGAGTCTGAAAACTCAGGGAAATCATTTGCCAATTCTTGAAGCCGCGTTTTCTCAAAAGCAATGTTGTAAACTATAATGTCTCCTTCCTTGCCACAATCGTCAATTAACTTTTGAATGAAAGAAATTCTGGGGTCGTTCGAATTTACTTCAGCTATAAACTCAAAATGAAGTAACTCATCATTTTCTACATTGAGTCTATGTAAAGAATACTGAAATACCAATTGTTGGTATGGTCTGCTATTAGCAAATTTGGGAATTGCTAATTGAAAAGTCTCAAAATCTAAAAAATAAAGTGGATATGTCAAACCACTAAGAAAGTCATTGATTTTTTGCTTATCAAGCATTGACTTCTTTTCAAGTTCACAATTTACTTGTTGCCATTGCCTTTCAATTAATTTAAAGTTTTTAGGGATGTCTTTCAGCTCAACAATCCCTTGGTTATACAATTCAAATTTTTTAGCTAACCTTAAATTGGCAATGTCAAAAACAGAATAAGATGGAATTTTTTTCCAGCAATAATCAATGAAGTCGCACGGATAAGGGTCATTACATTGAAGTCCAATTTCAATGTCAGGAATTTCCTTTTGCTCCAAGACTGATTTCAGCTCCTTAATTTTTTGAGGAATAAATGATTGAAGTTCCTCTACTTCCTTTAGAATTGACTTCTTAATAAAGAGTTTTTCAATCTCCAATTCAGCACCTCTTACATATTGGTTGTTGATGTAAATTATTAAAATGTCTTGTAGATTGATTCCTTTGTTTTTAATTAGGTAATATTGCAAGGCAGCATCTATAATGTGAGTTTCCTTTACTTCTGTTGAACTCTTCACTTCAAATGCTCTCCAACCATCACTCTCCTTAACTAAAATATCGAGGGCTGCCAAAACATCATCAAATTGAAATGTTGCTTCGTAAATAGTTGCTGTTCTTTTCTTAATAGCATCATCTGTTTTCTTTAATGATTCTTCGTAGCTGAAATAATTTTTAGGGCTTACGTCAATTCCATTCGGGAACAACTCCCTCGCTAAAAGGCCAATACCTTTTCCTTGCTCAAAAATTGCTTCTTGATTTGTAGAAATTGGACTTTGCAATTCCTTATGATAGTTATTCAAATACAAAGATTTTCCGCACTGGCAGCCACGGACAAAAGTTGATTTTGAGAGAGCGTGCATTTCAGTTGAAAATATTATTCTTTATGCCTTTTTTTAATTTAAAAAAAGCAGCCCGTCCTCGCTGCTTTAAATTTACTCCTTTTGTCAGAGTGAAGAAACCGCTTGTGTGTGAAAAAACTTTAGACGGTGCAGTTTCAATTTCTTTAATCAAGCATAAACTTCTTGACTTCGTTTTGATTCCAATTCGCTTCCAAATTTAAAGTCAGTCCACTTCGTAAACCAAAAGTTCTCTTTCTCAATAATACCAATGTGGTTTGCTGAATCAATACCCGACAAAGATAGCAGCTTCTTTTTGAAACGGTATTTATCATCCTTAGTAGTTTTCGTTTGGTCGTCAATATACGGACAAGTCAACATATCCATGAGTAAGAATACAAGCTCCGCTTTCTTTCTGATGTTATCCTCGCCTTCTGTTCTGAAATGGGTCGTAACGTACTTCATCAACTCATATCGTAAAAACTTATAGCGGTCTGCATCCTTTATGTAAAAGAACAAAACAGTGATTGAAAAGTAATTCAAAGAACCGATTTTAAATTTCTTTTCGTCAGATTCATCCGCTTCAATGTTGAAGTATTTGCAAAGTAATTTTATATCTAATCTGTATTCTCTGCCAAGCTCTCTCAAAGCAACTAACAAATAAAGCGTTTCAACTTGAATATGTTCGGACGACCTGTTTTTATTCAATACCTGGCTTACCTCATCTGAAATCTTTTTGAAAACTCTGTGCTTATTATCAAATGTAAAGGTTTTGGATTTGTCTTTGTTGTTTCGATTGATAAATGATGTGATTTTATCAATTACCATACACAACTTAATAGTAGAATTCACTCTTGGAGAAACCGAATAAAGAAAGAATGTAACATCGAGAATTTGCAAAAATGCTTCTGTATATGTCTTTTCCTTTTTGAGGTTGTTTTCGGATTCATCGTAAGTTGAAATTAGCTTCTCAACCTTTTTATCAATAGAAGCTAAAATATAATTGAGAATGTCTTTGTATTCAACCTTTGTTTCTTTAATGATGGTCTTGAACCTTGTGATTAGTTTATTTGAACTTACATAGATTTTATATTTGGCTTCTTTGCTTTCTCCAATTTCGCTGTCCGTGTCTGCCTCCGCTTCTTCGTTATCCGCCTCACTGAATTCAACTGTTTTATCTTTTTCATTTACTTTAAATGCCAAATATTTATTCAAGAGGTCACTAATTTTTAGTTTTGCAATACTTAGCTCAGTTATAATCGGTTTACCGTACTGTTTTGCTTTTGAATCATTCAGGTATAATTTATATTTCCTCAATTCAAGTTTATAGAGCGCATGTATCGTCTCCTTAGTTATTTCATCATTGTAAAAAACAAAGTAGTCATCTACATAACGAAATACTTCATAATCCCTTTTGTGAATTTTTCCTTGCTTCCTTAATTCCTGATAGATAGTTTTGTCTATTTGTTGCAAAATCAATTCTGCAAATATTCTTGAAAACTCTGATCCGATTATAATTCCATTGGTTTCGCCATAATTGAGGTTTTGCATTAATCCGTCAAACAAACCTGCAAAGGTGGAATTACAATCGGGAAGAGTCTCCTTGACAATTTCCTTATTAAGCAATGCCCAAGCGATGGAGTGAGTGTAGATGCTATCAAAACATTTAGAAATATCAAACTTGTAAAGGTTGTTGTATTTTTTTTCACATTGATGATATTGATAAGATTCGTAGAATCTATGAATATTACTGTACTTCTTTATATGGAAATAATGCTTGAGGTTTTCATATTTTGTCTTTGATTCTTCATTACCTGTTTCATCAATTTCTTTTCCAAATTCCTTTTTTGACTTTTTCGGTTTCTGATAAATGTATTTTGCGACTTTGTTCGGCTTCCTTATTGAGAATTGACTAATGTTTGAATAGTATAGAATTGTGTCCTTGTAATTATCGTAAAAGTCAATAATATCCAACTGGTTCTTCGGGTGAATTATTGTGAGGTCTCTAAAATCACTTTCCTTATGAGAAACCTTAAAGTTGAAAGGAATTTTCTTCAAGTCTGTTTTGCTGCAAATTTCAATTGTATTATTCAAAATCACTTTGTCCTTCCGGAAACCAAATAAAAGTTTAAGAATTTCTCCAATGTAGGGATTTGAATCTTGCCATGTAACTTTTTTTGAACCATCAGGATTGGTTGCTACTCTAATTTTGTTCTTAACAAGAAAATTATAAAAATGCCTATTTGAATAAGTTATTGGGATTTCAAACGGTAGAACATCTGAAAGAATAACTCGTTCCTTTGAATATTTTATAGGTATCCTTTTTCGTTTCATGCTTAGAATTTACAAATTGTTTAAGATTTCCTTGAGCGTAACTCGTTTGGTTTTAGAATTAAAGTTTACATACGTTCTCTCTTCAAAACCTTTCTTAAAACTAAATGTTTTCAATCTATTCTTTAGGTCAGCGTTCGCAATATTAGCATCAACTTCGTTAGCTAAGAATTTATCCAATGCAATTAAATCGTCTAACGGCTCAGTAAGCAAACTGTTAGTATAATAAATTCCCACTAAAACATTTGACTTGTTATTTTCTAAACGAGTATTGCTTGTGAGAAAGTTTAAGCGGTGAATCAATATTCTTCTTGCTCCTCTTGAATCAAATTTACTTTGAGTATTATACTCTTGAATGGCCTTTTCAATCCTTCTTTTGTATCTATCGAACTTGTCATTTGTTAGTTTAATTTGGGTAAACTTCAAGTTCTTAAATCGAAATTGGTAACCCAAAAAGTCAAGCTCTACCGCTGAATTGCTTTTTACAAGATTCTTTTCTTTTGTCTTGATTGGGTGGATTTCTAAACCCGTGTCTGATTCTATGAGGTTTTTGACTTGGTCAATGTAAGTGGGAGTTTTTTGTTTTGTTGTTGGTGTAAAAACTATAATGATGTCGTCAACATATCTTGCATAATAGGTAACATCTTTCAGAGTGGAAATTTGTTTGTCAATGTCTCTCATATACAGTTCCGCTAAATAAGCACTGACCCCTATTCCCCTTGGTATTCCAGTTTTATCCGTTGCTTCGGATTCAACAAGAAAATCTTTCAAGATTTTCCAAATCAGTTTTTTACTCAAAAAACTTAACGCTGGATTGTCGTTAAGTTTTGCCAGTAGCTTATCATGGGGTATAGATTCGTAAAAGCTCTTTACATCAGTCCTTAAGATAATTTTGGGAAAATTATCTGTCAATAATGACTTAATTTGATTTACAATTGCAAATCTGTTTGCTTGTTTTACCTTGAAAGACTTCTTTACATTGTATTGCAGTTGTTTAATTGCAAAATAATTTTCCGGGGTATTTGTGATTGTGTAAACTGGTTTATTATCGGTTTCTACTTTTGTAATGGTAATCTTAAAATTTGGGTCTAAAAGTTTTTCACTTATAGCATTTAGCTCCTTTTCTATAAGTTCCTGTTTAACATTTTTTTTGTTGACTTTTTCCTCGTTTAGTTTCGCAAGCACCTGGTCATTTTCGGTTTTAAAACGCTTTCTTGAATGAATCTTTTTATTTATATCAGTGATTTCCTTGGTTATTTCAAATACGGAAGGAAAGAACTCTTTTTCAAGGTTTCTTCCTCTCCTATTCTCATAGGTTAGTATTTTTTTAAAGTTGTCAGCTGAAAATGATTGATCCATCAGTTATAGGTCATTATAAGATTTACTGAACTTTTGGTCGGTTGAATACTATGTATAGGTTTATTAGTTAAGCATTGATGGGTTAACACAAAACCCGCTATATGGACAATATTAGTCTTAGGGTTTGTTAATTCTCCCCGTCATTTGCAAGCCGCTCCAAATAAGCAACCTTTTCTTTTTCCGCCTCAATCAATCGCTCGTACAGCTTTTTATTTTCCTCGTAAGCTTCGACAAGCTTGTCGAGGGGATTGAATGTGCAGTTATGATTAATGGCGTTAAGAGTTGACGTGTCGTGGCTGGTAAATGTATTGGAAATAATATTTAAAGCATTCTCTTCATCAAACCTTTGGATAGCCTCCGGGCTTACCTTTAAAATCTTGGCCACCTGTTCCAATATATCCGCTTCGATTTTTTCCTTGGCTTCCAGTTGGGATATTTTCTTTTGTGTCCAGTCCTCACCCAATTCATAGGCAAGGGTTTCCTGCTTCATGCCGAGCATTTCCCTGAATCGTTTAATGTTGCGCCCCTCGTGTATTTGTTGTGTTCTTTCCATAATAATAAAATGATGCGACAAAGGTAGCATCGCAAGCCGCTACCGATGACGAAAATACGGAATATTTCACGGATAACATATTCCGATGGCGGGATAATTTATGCCGCCCATAGGTTTGTATATGCTTTTCCACTTAGGGAACTTTGATAGTATAACCAAACACTGCAAGACATGAAAAAGCAAAAAACCAAGGTCAGGACGGTGGACAAGTATGAGAAGTATGCCGAAATCGGCGAAATGTATTCGTCCAAATGGAAAAAGGTCGACCTGTTAATCCCAAGCAATTTCAGAATGCTATGCGCCATCCTCGGTGTCATGCCGAAAGATATTCTTTGCGATTTTATGCGAATGGTGTGCTATGCACCATCAGACCGGGCAACAGAAGAACAGCGAAAGGCTGCCAAGAAGTTTTTCCTTACCTGCCGATTCGGGCAACCGACATATTCGGAAAAAGACATAAACACGATGTTCAAAGAGCTGAAAGCAATGAGGACGACCTACAACAGTACCGAAAATATGGATTGGGATGACAAAGAACTGTTTTGGAAAAATAATCACATGTATACAGAATACTGGTTCAAACGCTGGTTTGAAAAGAACAGGCGGCAGGACGATATATCCGTACTTGAAAAATACTAACCCATAAAACCATGAACAGCTTAACCCCTTTTCACATCATCCGCATCCTTACCCGGTGCGAGGTCTCTTTACATCAGGATAGTTCGTGTGCCATCCATGTGGATGAACCGGATGACGTTGCCGAATGGATTGATTACCACGTGGAGAACGGCGAATTAATCATCCAAACCAAGCCCATGCACTATGGTTTCCTGTTACTGCACGACAGCTATCCCAAAATACAGCTCACATGTACCCACCTAAACGGTATCCAGCTTTTTGACAGGGCAAATATCACTTCGCCGGAAAGACTTCGGATGGAAAAACTTGGTGTCATTATCCGGCAGGGTGGAACGGTGGAGCTGAATGTGGATGCATTGCGTATGGATTGCACCATACTCAAACGCAGCCACATAAAAGTTGCAGGGGAAACCTTTGAAACATTCCTGAATGTATACCACGATGGCCGGTATGACGGCGCATCGCTCCAAGCGTCAACCGGGATGGTATATCTCACCAATAATGCCCGAGCATCCGTTTGGATAGATGAGGGAATGGAAGCAAGGATATTGGGGAGGAGCAGGTTTTCGTATCGCGGTACACCGAGGTTTTCTTGGCTTAGTGTGGACGAGGGCAGCCGGGTCGAGGCGTTACAGGAATCAGCGGAAGAAAAACCAGCAATGTAGGGATATATAGCAATGGAAAAATACACTTATAAAGGCTTGGTCACACAGGACGACTTTAACGTGCGCTTCGGGTTCTGCCAATCGAGGATAGCCATCGGATATACACAGGAGGAAGCATCTTTCCTGATGGGCAAGCATCCCTACTTCTATGGCGAATATGAAGAGATGCGTGACGGAACCAAGTTAGCCGAATCCGAGAAAACGCTGCTCTGTTCGGTTTTCAAAACGCAGCTAAGCAGTCCAATCAATTTCGAGCGCGATGAATTCGGCTATGATTACAAACGTATCATAAAAGGCGAACGTGAAGAAAAACAGGGTGCTTATCATTGCACGCTTCATCATCCGTGGTTGATACGTATTGAGAAAGGGGATAATGTGATAAAAAAGAATTTCCCGATTACATACAGGGAATTACCATTCCGGCTGGAAACCCAGCAGGAACAGGAAGCGTTAGCTTTGTTCGATGAGGCTGTCAATTGGTTATTGCGGATTTCTTTTTTCCAGTACCCGCAATCGCCACTGCAAATCTATGAACGCATAAGGCTCACCCACCATAGCCCTATTTTACGCCCCCGATACCTGAAAGAAGTCCTATACCGGCTAATAGCGGAAAAATGTCTTCAAATAAAAACGATAAATGGTAGTATCCATTATACCACATCAATTTAGATTCAGATGCTTTGCCCCGACATGAAAACATTCCAGCAGTTAACCGTGATTACCGAGCGGCTGGTCAATACCATTCTCGTAGACCAAATCTATTTTTCGCGGTATGAATTTCAGGGTATCTGCCATGAGGAATTTATCATTCTTCTCCCTCACACAAACAAACAATTCATTACCGAGGCCAAGCCTTTGGTCGGTACGGTAATGAGCATGTATTCGCATTTCAGGCATAAACTTTATTATGCCAATGAAGTACGGCATAGCATACGAAAGGGCGGGATAGCATTCTTTTTCCGTTGCCAGCCCGACAACCTGCTCTACATAAATTCCAAAGCAAATTACGTGGCTCTAAGTAGCAAGCTATCGCCCGAAAGGGTATTCAAACGGGCAAATGAAGCCCTCGAAATGGAAAAGCAGAAAATAAAGGCTTTCAGCGATGGAGCGCAGTTTTATTTGGATAAAGGCAATTACCAGCTTTGCGCATTTATGTTGCATCAGGTGTTTGAGTTGTGTTACCGTATGGTGGAAATCGTGATTTTTGGAAAGGAGAAGCTGTCACATTCCATCCGCAACCACCATCAGATTGCGTTGGCATACCTGCCGCAGCTAAAATTGGTTTTCGACAGGAATGACGAAATCGACATGACAATTATGGAGTTGCTGGATAGCGCCTACTTGTCCGTACGGTATGAGAACGGTTATTATATAACCGAAAGGCAATTGCTCTACTTGGTAGACAAGTCACAGACCATCCAGGAATTGGTAGAGGAGGCTTGCGGTGATATGCTTGAAGCGTTCGGGGCTGCATTGAATACAGTAACGGTTTGACATATGCAAATTACAAGTAATACCAAAGCGTACTTAATGTTCCCATCACCCCTATTTTTCTTTCGCCCGCACTATTCCTTATCTTTATTGGAAAAATAAGGAAGCATGGTTAAATATTTCAAAAGCAGAAAGCGCTTCGATTTTTCCCCACATCCGTTTGATGTAGGCAACATACTTGGTTTGAAGAGGGGGTATGGCAACAACCATTTTATTCTCAAAATATATGGGTTGGACAAAACCGAATTTGAGAACTATTACACCTACCACCTGAATTATTTCCTGTCCACGGGGCAGGGTGCCGAAAAAGATTTCCTTTCCCATGTATGGTACATTGTGCAGAAACGGATTGAACATTTCGAGCGGAAAGACCCGTTCTCATCCGAGCATCCCCGGCATCAGTCAAACATCGAGAAACTTACCGAATTCCAGCAATATCTTGCCACGCGCGATAAATGGGACATTCGGCCTAACGATGTGCTGCTGAAAGAAAAGGACGGAAAGATAGCCGAACTCGAAGCCCATATACAGGATTTGGAAGAACAGTTGAAAGCGCATACGAAATATGGGATTTCACAGAAAGTGTATGTTGAGGACGGGTACCTGCCCACGCTCATCGACCTCATCCAGCAACTTCGCGAAGTGGAACTGCCCAATGGGAGGTCGCTGCTCAAAAGCGACCACCACAGCCCGTATTACAAGCTAATAGCGAAATACTTCAACCACGGCGGCAAGGAAATCCCGCTGGATACCGCTCGCAACTATTTCGTGGGCAAGGGCGAAGCCCCGATAAAAGGCTCGCAGGTTCCCGAAGACAGGAAGTTATTCCGCATCGTCCCCGCAGACCAAGCCTGACCCCGACCCGTTCAATCCCCGAACATGACCATGCCGCTCCGGTTGGTCATCCATATCCCTGTTATATCCCCCAACTTTGCCCCAACGGAGCGGGTGCCGCCCGATGGAAACACCGGATATCACCCTGTTTAGTCGCAGAGCCAAACCGTGCTGTCCGCACGTTCCGCCAAGTTGCCATTCCCCGATGGGAATGGAGCAAGCGGAAGTTGGGCATAGCCCTACTTGCTTGCCCCCACGCTATCGCCATGGGAGTTTCGGGTATCCTCCGGGGATACCGCAATGCGCTGGGATAGTACCAGCGTAAGGTTCCGGTATACTTGGCCGTATACCGTGCGCCCCGTAAAGGGCGTAAATCAATATCCCGCTATCGGGATATACGGATATGGGAATATAATGATAAGGATATGGAAATAGACATCGTCACACGGGAAGACCTCCGGCAGTTCAAACGGGAAATGCTGGAGGAGTTTAAACAAATCATCGGAAACAGGGAAAAAGACAATCTTGGCAGGGAATGGCTGAAAAGTGCCGAGGTACGCAGGCTGCTGGGCATATCGCCCGGAACGTTGCAGAACCTCCGTATCAACGGCAATGGGTGAACGGATGAAATTGCCCAAACACGCGTTCAGCGCGTTCTTCGAGCGGATTGGCGATGACGGGCGTTTACTGCCCACGCACATCGGGTTAGTGGCGGCATTGTTCTACCACCACGATTGCGGCAACTCGCATGGCCATTTCCATGCCAGCCGCAGGAAACTGATGCGCTTCTCGCGGATACGTTCCATCGCCACCTACCACAAGTGCCTGTCGGAGCTGGTGGCCTACGGCTACGTGGAGTACCGTCCCTCATGGCATCCGGCCAAGGGCAGCAGGTTCAGGTTCATCATCCACGGGGAGGGTAGGGGAAATGGTTAGGCAGGACGAAAACACGAAATCCGTCCGTTTCCCCGAGGCGGTGGACGAACGGCTCACCCTGCTTGCGCGGAAACTTGGCCGCACCAAGCGGGAAGTGGTCATGCAGATGGTGGATTATTTCTACAAGAGCAAGAAAGACCCCGCCGACCTGAACGACGAGGTGCTGAAAAAGGAACTGTCAAGCGGTATCAGCCGTATCCTCTCGTTCATCCGCAAACAGGAGGGTGATATGCTGGTGCCGATGTATTCGGCAATGGAGGAACTGATGGCCATCGCCAAAGCACAAAGCCCGCTTTTGAAGAATATCGGTAAAGGGCAGTCGGAGGCGACCATCATGGGCAGGGAAACCATCGGTTACCTGAAACTGGTGGATAGCACATTGAAAAAGATACTTGGCAACATGCGGGAAAGGGAAACATTGAAGTCCAGGTTCCGGCAGGTACTGGATTACTACATTACCCAAAGAGAGGCCCTCGGGTGGCCTGTATCGGCGGCCAAAAAGGAGGAACTGGCCAAGCACGCAAGGCAATCACTGGATAATCTATAACATAGGATTATGTATATCAACATCACCAAATCGGAAACGGGAGACAACAAGGGCAGCAGCGGTGGGCTGGTACATTACCTCGAAAAGGAAAACCGGACGCAGCCGGAAAAAGGGATGGAAAACAAACCGGAGCGTTGGTTCAACGGAACGGACAGCGACATCAAACCCCACGAGGTGCGAATGGGCATCGACCGCAACGTGGCGAAGCTGGGCAGGGAAGACAGTAAGTTTTTCCTCATCAACATCAGCCCCAGCCAAAAGGAACTGGCGCACCTCGTGTCCAAATACGGCGAGGACGGGGCACGGGAAAAGCTAAAGGAATTTGCCATGAGGGTAATGGACGAATACGCCCGGAACTTCAAACGCCCCGGAGTAGACAGCCACCGGGATTTGCTTTGGTTCGGCAAGCTGGAAAATTACCGCTATTACAGCCACAACGACAGGGAGGTAAAGAGCGGACAAAAGCGGAAAGGCGAACGCAAGGAGGGGCAGCAGACACACGTCCAGATCATCGTGAGCCGCAAGGACATTACCAATAAAATCAAGCTAAGCCCGCAGAATACGTCACGTGGCAAAAACAAAGCCCATTCGCAGAAGCTGGGGCAGTTCGACCGCACGGCGTTCAAGCAGTCGGGCGAAACCCTGTTCGATGAACTGTTCGATTTCGAGCGCAACCTGAAAGACAGCCTGCAATTTGCCAATACGATGAAGAACGGTACCGCACAGCAAAAGGCGCAGATGCACACGCTCACGGAATTGACGGAGCGGCATCCGCAGGGTCAGCCGTTGGCAATGGAACTGGCGCATGATGTTACCCAAGGCATGTTCGAAAGCGTGGGCGATATGCTGGCCACCACGGGCAGCATGGCTGCCGACCTATTGGGATTACTGATGGCTCCGGTGGAGGGAGCGGGTGAGCAGCAAAACCCCATCGAGGAAGATGAAAAGCGGCGAAAACGGAAAAAGAAAGCGCAGTCACAAGGGATTAGGCGTTGAGTTTACGGGTGGTTCAGGGCATCCGGCCTTTGCACCGCTCGGCCAAAATTACCCACGGCGTGGGAAAGGTCAAGGGTATATAAACGCCCCCGCCCGCAGGCCTTTGCCCTCCGGCGCCCTTGACCCGATTCCCCCGCCTTGCGTTCGGTGGCCTAAGCGGTGAAAATGCCTTGGTGCGTACAATGGGGGGGAAACAAAAAAAGCCATCCGTTTCGGGGATGGCTTGGTCTATATAATGAGAGTTCTGTTAAAGCTTTTCGATTTCCTTCACAGATAGCTTGGTAAATTTGGCAATCTGTTCAACGGGAATGCCGTCCTTTTTCATTTCACGGGCAACAGCGATTAAACTTTCGCGCTTGCCTTTCTTCTTTTCTCTATCCAATAGTAACTGTTCAATACCCATTGTGTCACTCCTTTCTGTCAATTTTTCGACTTCTTGTTCAAATATAGTGTTTACTTCCGAATTATCAAAACGCACGTAGTAGCGCAGGAAATTCATCAGCCCCCTGATTTTTTCTTTGCTGATACTCCTGTTAAGCAATTCACGCGCCAACTGGACTTTTGTCTGCAACAATGCCCTATCGCTTTCGTCTTTGTCATTCAGGTTTTTGCCGACAAAGGCCGCTTTGGCTGTTAGGACTACCAAAGCAAAAGGATTGTCGGATGCCAAAAGACTATCATAGTCCTGTTCAGCAATTTTGTATGTGTTAAACTTGTATTGGATATGTGTGCCCATAAATTCCTGCTCGTAGACATTCGGCCTTGGCTTTTTACTGGCTTCTGTCAGGATGGCATAGGCGGCGATGCGTTTGTGGTATTTGTCGAGTATCCGATAGTAATACGTGAACATCCGCAAGGAAAAATCCCTGCGATAAGCACCCTGTACCTCAACATGGATTAAAACCCATTCCTCCTTGCCGTCATGGGTGTACACCTGTGCCAGCTTGTCAACCACTTTGGGAGCAAACTCATCATCTTCTGGAGGGAATAACTGCTCCAGTTCTTTGTCGAGGAACGTGATGCCTCTGCTTAGGTCAAAAACCCTGTCCGCATCGGGATGCAGGAAGCGGAGGAAGTCGTCAAAAACATCTTCCAAAATCCCTTTCCATAGGTAATCATCTTTTTGCTTCAT
>CAZCHE010000009.1:0-125850 GCA_964498395.1 uncultured Parapedobacter sp.
TTATGAACGGAAACCCTCGCTAAGCTTTTGTCCAAGTTAGTTTGACGACATACACGGAAGTTATTATGGAAGTAGGCTGTTGTTTTGTGGCTTGGCTATCGACGAAGTTTATTTAATTCGTGCTGAATGCCTGGTACGGTTAGGGCGGATAGAAGAAGCGCTACGGGATCTTAATCACCTTAGAAGATACCGATTTGCGGAGGGGTATTTCGAACCTTTATATTCAGACAACATTGCGCAAGTGCTAGATTGGGTGTTGAAAGAACGAAGGATAGAGCTAGTGATGCGGGGTATCCGCTGGGAAGACCTCAGGCGGCTTAATAGAGAAGACCGTTTCGCAAAAGGACTGAAAAGAGTAATAGGTGAAGAGGTATTCGAATTGCCGGTAGGTGACACACGTTGGGTTTGGCCACTCCCGGCGGATGCCATTCAATTTGGTGGATATCCACAAAATGACCGTTAACACAGTCATTTATTTGCTTTGGAAATTAAGAAAAAGGGGAGACCGTCTCGCGGTCTGCCCCCCTTTCCTGAATCGAATCAATTGCTAGTTGAGGAGGTGTTATGGTGTTTTAAAAGCTTCATCCATAACAGAAGCTCCCGCTGCGATGAACTCCGCTATTGTCGGATTTTCTTCGTCCTCATCCGCAATACGGTTGTGGAGTGCCGTCAATGTCCCAGACGGGATTCCGCTTACGTTTAAACCAACGGCACAGATATCGCCATTATCCTGGTCACAATCTTGATCGGAATTACCCTCGCTAATGACTTCGCGGTTTAAATCGCTATCTGGTTGGCTCGGGTTTTTTAACTGAACTTCATACCAATCGGGAGACTGATGTTTTATCTCGATTGTTTTAAACGCCGAAAATCCAATAAATGTGACCACTAAGGCCAGGATGAAGAAATAGTCCTTGACTACCTTCACCGATTTTTGTAAAAAAGTCATAATAGTTGATTTTTAATGGCATACCCATTTTACCTGCGGCATGCCTGCAGGGATCCGTCATCGATGGGGGGAGGCCTGCTTCAGGCTTCCACCGTCTTTTTGCTGGTACCCACGGCCCGCGCCGGAATACAGCGAATTTCTTTGGAAAACGTATTTTATTACCATCATGCCTAGAGACAAAATTGCTCCAACTGATGCCACCCCATCGTCCGCCCCTAGATAACCGCAGGGGATGTCCACCCGATGACGATGTATTCCGTGGCCAAGTAAGCCAAATACTCAGAAAGGAAAGCAGCAGGAAACCGAGATTGAACCACAAATGCTGCTCCCACGTGAGGCCACCGATCACCGACCCGCATCCACAGGGCCGCTTTTCATACTACCCCAGTACGCCGAATAGGATGAACAGCGTGAAGCCCAGCATGAGTCCGGCCGAAAACCATAGGCCCTGCCGTACCCGCTTCGGGCTTCCCGGCCAGGCGATGAGCACGGCCGCCAGCAGTTCCAATAGCGGCAGCAACCAGAACAGCACATCCGCCCACCGGTCGGGGAAAGGTTGCCGCAGCAGCGTGCTGCGGAACCCCCTGCAGATCCCACAGCTTATCCACCGCTACCGGCACCCACAGCGCAAGGAAAGCCAACCGAACCGACCAAACCGTGTATGTTTTTAACTTGAGCAGCATCAAAACAAAAGACGGGCATGGAGTCGCCCCCTACAATCTCATGTGAGACAAAATGAAAAATGCTGGAAATCAAGGATGCTGCTGTAGCATTTAGGGGGGATGGCACGTTTTTAGATAAAACTTACGGTATGACGAGAAAATGGACGGTACGCATGGGCATGATGGGATTGCTCCTGATGGCCATCACCAGTGCCTGCGAAAAAAGGCAGTTGCTCACTGGCAGCCGGGATGGCGATATCGAAAGACTGCAACAGTTGCGGCGGGAGATCGACTCCCTCACTGGGCTATACCCATGCGAAGACGCCCGCGAATGGCGGTTTACGCCCATTGGCGCCAAAGCTTGCGGTGGCCCCACCGATTACATCGCTTATTCAACCCGGCTAGATACGGCCGCTTTCCTGAAAAAGGTAGAACACTATACCAAAACCAACGAAGCCTATAACAGGGAGTGGAACATCGCATCAGACTGCATGTACCTGATGCCGCCCAGCTATGTGGTCTGCACAGATGGGAAGGCCGAACTGGTGTGGGGGGAATAGGAAAGGCATGGGGCAATTCCTCTTGGATACGCATGCGTTGTTTTGGCTTCATGATGATAGCCCCCGGCTTTCCAAACAGGCGAAATCTAATCTATTTCATTAACTTTTTGCGCGCAGCCACCGTTTCAACACCCGGTAATACGTCGGGCGGCTAACATTGATGAAATCCATCTGCTGCTCGGGCGTGGTACGTGCGGCCAGCTTGGCAAACATGGCCATAAATGCCGCGAAGCGCCCGTAGGCGGTGGGCCGTTGCAACACCTGCACCAGCCGATCCTGCTGGTCGATATGCTGCTGCTTCATCACGTGCAGCAGTTCGCTCACCTCGGGGAAGCGCTCCTTGGCCTCGCGCATGCGTAGTGCCGGGATGCGCAGCACGGCACTGACCTCGGCAAACTGGATGTAATGCCCGGCACGTTTGGGAGTGTATAGGTGCCTCACCCCGGCAAAGCCCTGCATTTCCGTAGCAAACCAATGGATGCACCGCCCGCCTTGCTCATCCAGCGTGTATCCGTAAGCTAAGCCCTCCAGCACCACACACCAATAGGGCATACGCTCGTCGGGCTGCATGAAATGGGCCAGGCGGTCATACACCAATACCCGCCCATGCTGCTGGAGGAATGCCCGGGCAGGGTCGGATAGCGGGATGCGCTGGTGGAAATAGTGGGCAAAGCGGTTCATGGTGTACAAACAAGGGTAAGGTAATAAGCCAACCGGCAAGCGCGACCGGGGGTTCCATCGGCCGAGCCTTGCCGGTAATGGCTAGTGGCGTGGTGCCTGCCTTACGTTGGAAATAAGCTGCCTATGGCGTTTAATAAGTAATGTTAAACACCAGCTTGCCCTTGCCTCCCCGTTGTTTGGTGTTTTGCTCCAGCCACTCGAGCTCCTCTTCGGTGAGCACGAGTTTCGTATTCCGCACGCCCATGGGGGGAGGGGTATCCGGCTTGTTGAGCACGATCGGGATACGCTGGGTGATGGCATACGCCACCTCTACGCTCCACACGTGAAGCAAAGCGGGGTGGCCACTGTTCAAAAAAGCTACTTGGTCTGCCGTCAATGCAAAGCGCTGCGGCAGCCAACCGACCAATCCTTCGGATACCGACCGGGCCTCCGCTTGCAACGCGCTGTCGGGCTGTGCATAGAGGTCGTCTTGCCATTGCTGCACACCTGCTGATGAAAATGGATAGCTGTTCATAAAGTAGTATGAATTAAATAGATGAAACATCATGACCATGCACCGTGCATGATCTCGCCGTAAAATTAACGGGAGATAACGCAGCTAACCGACTGATACCGATACTCTTTGGATGAAGTGGCCGTTTTTTCTGGATGAACGGTACAACCGCGGATAAATGGTACATTAGCACGGATAAACGGGCTGGCTATCACTCGGCTCCGATACCGTGCGGATCGACTTCAAAAGGGATATCGCATCGACGCCCCCGCACCTATACCATCCAATATCATGCGGGCAACGTATGTGGTATGGCCAATGGGGAGGCGATACAGGTGCTGGTGAAGGAGTAAAGAGGAGGAGGTTGATGAAACCTAACCCTAACTTTGTGTCACAATGAGATTAAAATAACCCTAACTTTGTGTATATTTTATTGAAAAATTACCCTAACTTTGTGTAATGTTCAAGCGAAGTATATTGGAAGAACTCAAACGATGGTCTGATAAGGAAGGGCGCAAACCATTGGTTTTGAGGGGTGCCCGCCAAGTGGGAAAGACGACGGTGATCAACGAGTTTGGCAAGCGTTTCAAACAATACATTTACATCAATCTGGAATTGCCGAATAATCGCCGGCCGTTTGAAACCCTTAAGGATGCCGAGACCTTGTTGCAGGCACTTTTTCTGCTTCGGGGGATGAAATTTGCGGACCGTGCTGATACCTTGCTGTTTATCGATGAAATTCAGGAGGCTGCTGGGGCGTTCAATATGCTACGTTATTTCTATGAGGAATTCCCGGAGCTGCGTGTAATTGCGGCGGGCTCGCTGTTGGAAACCATTTTTAACCGGGGGGCGAGTTTCCCCGTGGGCCGGGTGGAATTCTTGGTCATCAGGCCCGCCTCATTCCCGGAATTTCTAGGTGCCTTGGGTGAAGATGAGGCGCTTGAACAACTTCTGCATATACCAATACGCGAATTCGCCCACCAGAGGCTATTGGAGCTTTTTCACCAATATGCGCTGATCGGGGGTATGCCGGAGGTAGTCAATTCGTTTGCTGCAACCGCGGATGTAACCGCGTTGTCGCCGATCTACGAGTCGCTCATTGTTTCCTACCTCGAAGACGTAGAGAAGTATGCGGGCAATAACCATCTGCAGCAGGTAATCCGCCATTGTATCCGCGCCAGTTTTATCGAAGCAGGGCAACGGATCAAATTCCAGCAATTCGGCCGGTCTAACTACGGCTCCCGAGAAGTCGGTGAAGCGCTCCGTACCCTGGAAAAAACGTTTATCATTTCCTTGGTTTACCCTTCGGTGGAAGCCACGTTGCCGCAATTACCCGACCTGAAACGATCGCCCAAACTTCACGTAATGGATACCGGCATGATGAACTATTTTGCGGGTGTGCAAGCTCAGTTGCTAGGCACGGAAGATTTAAGCGACGTTTACCAGGGACGGGTGGTCGAACACCTCGTAGGTCAGGAATTATTGGCGTCTAAATATAATGTGATGAGCGCGCTCCATTTCTGGGTGCGCGAAAAGAAGACTTCCACGGCCGAACTCGACTATATCTATCTCTTTGAAGGCCAATTGATACCCATTGAGGTGAAGTCTGGAAAAGCAGGCGTGCTGAAATCGTTGCATGCCTATATGAATATTGCTCCTCATCCCTATGCGGTACGTGTATATGCCGGCCCGCTATCCATCCACCCCATCACTACTGAGGAAGGGAAGACTTATCAATTGCTCAATCTACCTTACTTTCTGCTTTCTCAGTTGGATGGGTACCTCCGTTGGTTTAAAGCACAGGTACCGGTGAAGGAGTAAGGGAGAGATGGCAGTTCATGTGGATTTCGTTAAAATCGTCATCGTGTTGACAGAATTATTTAAAAATTCATTAAAATGTTGACAATATTACTGATTTATCTTGCTTAAAACTGACCGAGGGAATGAGGAGAGAAGCAGAAATAGGTCTTTTTTTACATGCTCGATAGCGTGTCAGGAACGTGCTGGCAAACCGCGAAATTTGCTTCCCCACCGTGATTTTCGTATATTAGGGCACCCTAAACAAGGTTAAGCACACATGATGACAAAACGCCAAACCGAAAAAGAGGGTGGTCTGCCTATGAATAACCCTCAAGTAAATTACCATGACAAATGGATCATCCCCCCGTTAGCAGCCTTCGTCGGACTGTTCATGGTGGTGTACGGACACCGCATACCGTTTGGCAAATTGCTGCAATTGAAAAGTTTCTACGAAGGGGCTATCTCGAGTATCTTGTGTACGTTTTTCGTGATGCTGATCGTATCGCGCAATGTCAAGATGCTGGATAAGCAGTATGCGTGGCGTACCCAAACGTGGATGCGTGCATTGCGCCAGCTCATCGATTGTTTTATCGTGCCGGCACTGGTCAGCCTGGCGTGGACATTCCTGTTTTTCCAGTACAAAGGGCAGCCATTTCACATCCTGCGGTATTTCTATGAAGATTTCCCCTTTGTGATGCTGCTGCTCTTGGGATTGAATACGTTTTATATCCGCTACTATTTCAAGAAGACCGGAGCTGCTGCACCTCTACGGGAGGCTGGGCATTTGCCGGCTACCGTGCCCGAAGCCAACCCTACGGCTAATGATGCCGTGGCGTTCTACCGGTCGGAAGGCAAGATTAATTTCATCTATTGGCTTGACGGCTCCCGTGAGGTGGAACCGTTGTCCATACGGGAGTTGATGGAAACGTTGGATGGCAAGCAGTTTTGCCGTGTGAAGCGTGGGCTGGTGGTCAACCGAGAAGCGATCGAAGCCGTGGTGAAGGATGGCCGGGTCTACGAGATCAGGCTAAAGCCGCCTTTCGGGGAGGAGGAGTGCCGGACGAGCAGGGCCGAAGCCAAAGGCTTTGACGCATGGTTTAACCAATCATTGCGCTAATTTGCGTATATTCGCATAGTAACAGTTTTTTTTAACATCCACCGTGCGCCTGACGGTCGCAACAATGGAGTTGGAAAATGACTGCCTGCCCTTATTCCTGTGGTGCCTGTGAAGATTGTTGCCGGGGTTTCCCGCTTGGCAATGGTGCCAAACCTATGAACCATGCTTAAATTGTATCGTCGCAAAAACCGAGTCTCTGAAACCCTGTTATTGGTAGGTGAAGAAGTGTGAACCACTGCCAAAGCAAATGCGTAGCTATAAAAAAAGATAATTGCCCCTCAAATTCAATCAGCCCTCTTTCAGTACCCTTTCAAAGCATACACTATTCTCCACGCCGATGTACTGCCCGTAATTAGGGGTGGACTGGTATCCATTCTTCTGGTAAAGCCTGATCGCATCGGGTTGCCGTTTGCCCGTTTCCAACACGCATCGTTGATAGGCTTGTTCGGTGGCCCAGGCTTCTAGTGCTTTCAACACCGCGCTTGCTATGCCTTTGCCCCTGAGGTCGGGCGCGGTATACATCCGCTTAATTTCTACCGCATCCGAGTCGTATGCTTTCATCGCGCCACAGGCCACGGGGCGGTCGTTTTCATACGCGACGACCACGTGCTTGATGTGGTCGATCTTATTGAATTGATCATAAAAGGCATGATCGTCGCCATCGATTACCGCGAGGTCGGCATCTAAGCGCCTTACTAACGCGATGAAATCGGGATGGTGGGAATCTGTTCGCTGGATATGGATCATTGACGTGTTTTTGAGGAGGTTAAATTTTCTTTTGCGCGGAAAGCAACCATGCGCTTGATTAAATCCAAGGGCATGGGGTGGTCCAATGGAAACTGTACCGACCCTTTTCCCTGCTTGTAATGCGCTAGCTCTGCTGCAAATTCGGAGTGCCCGCTTGGGGTGGCGTAAAATCCGATGTGCTTCTTGAACGCCGCGAAATAGACCAACGGCTTCCTCTTCAGTTTGTAGGCAGGCATGCCGTAGCTGATGGATTCAGCAGCCTCCGGGGCTTCTTGTCGGATGGTTTCGCGGATTTGCTCCAATAACAACGCTATTTCGCTGGGGAAACTGGCGATGTATTCGTCGACGTTACTAAATGCATGTTTGTCCATGGCTGTCTATTTATCTTGGAATCGCAATTCCCTTGATGATCTGTGTCACTACACTATCCGGGGTGACACCCTCCATCTCCCGCTCAGGTGTCAGGATAATGCGGTGGCGCAGTACCACTGGGGCCACCCGAATGATATCGTCTGGGGTGATAAAATCCCGGCTGTCCATGACTGCGATCGCTTTGGCACTATTGACAATCGCCAATGAGGCGCGTGGCGAGGCACCCAGGTATAGCGACTTATGGTTGCGTGTTTCATGGACGATGCGGGCGATGAACTCCAACAGCTTGTCTTCCACATGGAGCCCTTTCACCGTTTTGCGGTAAGTCTCGATATCAGCCGTGGTCAGTACGGGTTTGATGTCGGCAATCCGTTCGGCAAGTTTTTGCGTATGGTGGTTGGCCAGTATCAAGGCTTCTTCTTCCAATGTGGGATATCCCACCTCGATCTTGAACAGGAAACGGTCCAACTGTGCTTCGGGTAGCCGATAAGTGCCTTCCTGCTCGATGGGATTTTGTGTCGCCAATACCACGAAAGGTTCCGCCATCTGGTAGGTTTTGCCGTCCATCGTCACCTGCCGCTCTTCCATCACTTCGAATAATGCGGCCTGCGTTTTTGCCGGCGAACGGTTGATTTCATCCACTAGGATGATGTTGCCAAAGATCGGCCCCTGCTTGAAGTTGAATTCGTTTTCCTTGGGGTTGAATACCGAGGTGCCCAATACATCGGAGGGCATCAGATCAGGCGTAAACTGGATGCGTGAAAACGAGGCATCGATACATTTGGCGATCATCTTCGCACTGAGGGTCTTGGCGACGCCGGGTACGCCTTCGATGAGGATATGCCCGTCTGCAAGGATACCAGCAATCAGCAAATCGACCATCTCCTGCTGCCCGACCACTGCCGTGGCCAAGGTTTGCCTGATTTGCTGCACGGCCTCTTGGAGACGGCTTAAGTCTGTACGTTGTTCGAAAGGTTGCTCTTCCATAATGTCTGTTGATAAAATTCTTCGATATGTCGGTGGTGTGCAATCAAGGTGCTGTCGTCAATAGGCCATCCGCCCCGTACCTCATGCATGCCTTGCATGATATGCAATACCGTCCGTTCGTCCACACCCGAACGGGCAGCCAGCTGGGCCACAAAATCGGCTTCATCGCCACCGGGGGTTAAGCGATAGGCGGTGCGCACGTATTCCAGAAGGTACGTGTATTGTTTGGAAAGGATATCCCGATTGTCGCGTTGCTGATAATACACGGTGCTGACCACGTTGGCAAACTCGATACTCGTATTTGCCAGTGGGGTGATGATCGGGATCATCCGTTGGCGGCGCTTGATGCCGTAGAGTACGAATATCAAGAGGCTAAACAAGGCAATGAGGTATGCCTGACGCAGGTATTCGTGGCTGAGAAACACCCGCATGGGCGATTGTTGGCTCGAATCGCCCAAGGTTTGGAAATCATCCCAGATCAGTTGGCGTTTAGGGGTGAGGTAGGAGAGTGCCCTTGCGGCAAACGCCTCCCCATCCTCGCGGAGCAACGCATAGTTGATAAAATAGTCGGGCGATGGCAGCAGGTAGAGGTTCCCCTGCCCCATGGGGTAACGGAGGAACATGGCATTTCCTTTTTCGTTATTGGCCAATACCGTAGCCCTCGTGGTATCAAACTCCACGAAGTAATCGGCGCCGATCTGCCGATCGTATCGATAGGTTTTGCTGGGATTGAGGTGGGGATTGGTAAAATGGACGGATGTGACGCTATCGGCCGGGGAAAAAAGCGTACTGGTGCGTAATTCCAAGCTGTCAGCGAGTATGGAGCCATAGCGGTGAGCGGCAATCAGCACATCGTTGCCCGCGGCGACATAGTCGACTAGCTTGGTATAATCGAGTTCATCGACATCGACTGCGGGCGCAATGAGGAGGTAAGCGTCTGAAGTGCTACCCAGCTCATCGAGCGTATTGTATAGCCGTTTTTGGTGGGGCTTGATGGGTACGCCATCGAATAGGGTTGGCAATTGCTGGTACAGGATAAAGGTGCCATAAGGGATTTTGTCGGATTTGACGTACGTTTTGCTCCAATTGACCGGAGACGGTTTGTTATATTGGACATACAGGAAGATGCCGAATACCACCAGACCCACCACAATATATAGCTTCAGATCTCTCATTTCAATTCCTTGTCAAATTGTTGGAAAGCATCATGTAAGTGGGCGAAGTGCTGTTGGCCGATGTGGAAATCGCCATACCAAACATATTCGAATTGGCGGGTAAGTTGCCTGAACTCGTCCTGAATCCGCCCATGGCCCAACTCGCTGATGTAGGCCGTATTGGTCTTGGCGGGTTGCCAATCGATGAGTTGGTAGTCGCTTAGTTTTTTCAGGCAATCGAGGTACAGCAACCGCACGGCCAGGCGATAATTTCCGGTGTGGATGGCCTTTTGCAACTCCTCGTTAAAATCGATGCCATGGATATTGTCGGTATAGGTTTGGTAGTCCAAGTTTGCGGTTTTGGCTTTGCGCGAAAACAGGGTGGATACCTCCATGCCCAGCAGCTTGATAATCAGGTATAGCAGCGCGGCAACGCCGAGTACGATGATGACATTTTTCAGCAGCGACGTCGAACCCTCGCGGGTCATCAGCTCCGCGATTTTATAAACCACCCATTGCTTGAACCTAGCCCACCACGATAGATTCAGCAACTGCTCTTCGTACTGGAAATCTGGGTTTAGTCGGGTGGCATCCATCGAAGCCGAATCAAAGTGGCGGATAGTGATCGCGGTGGAGTCATACTTCACGACCGCGGGCACGCTATCTTGCATTTCCTCAAGCGCATAGGATGGCCCGTATGCACAGCAAAGGAGGGTGCATAACAGGCATAAATAGCGTAAGGAGGGTATCCACCACATATTAATATTCTTCGTCAGGATGGTTGGTGTCTGTTGCCGATGTGGTTCCCAATGAGTTGATCCGTTCCATGAGGCTAGTTCCTTCTTTTTCCTCGGTGAGGTCAAAATAGCATAAGGCGGCGGTGATGGTCGGCACCGTATAAAGCAGCATCCCAAACGACTGGACAATGACATTGAGTATGGCACCGGCCAGCGTCAGCGAGGGGGAATCGCCGAAAAACATCCCACCCATGGTCATGATGGTGCCCGGCAGGGCGAATATGCTGACGCAGAAGTAGCTGATGAGGAATACAATAAACAAGGCACCAAATGTTTTCCACCAATTGTCCTTGATGAGGGTAAATGCCCGGTCAAACGCTTGGCCAAAACCAGCATCATCCATGATGACGATCACATAGATAAGGCTGGCGATGGGAAAGAAATAGATGCCCGGCACGATGCACAGTACAAAGGCAATCCCCTGGAGGATGAGCAGTACGAATGAAATGAACGTAAATCGGGGGAAGTGTACTTTAAATAGCGCCCAAACCTCCTCTTTCGAGGGGGCGATGTCACCATTTGTTTTATACAGGGAGATGTAGCACAGGGTGACCAGTTGCATCACCGTATAGGTGAGGAAGTAGAAAAGGATGTTCAATAGGTAATCGACCCCAAAGACATTGCCCATCAACAGGTCTTCTGAGGCTCCGCCGAATAGGGTAGATCGCGTCAGGCCAAAGGTATTGACAATGCGTATTTGCATGTAGATGCCGGTCATGATGGAGGCGAGGATGAAAAAGAGACAGATATACAGCAGCGGCGTGAACAGTGCCTTGAAGTTTTGCTTGACAAAGCCGATGCTGTCGTTGATGAGTTCACTGAAATCGCGGGTACGGCCTAATACTACTTTTTTTTCCATTTCGTGAAAGATGAATGACGATATAATCGATTGGGGTAGATAATTACATACCAGATGATAAACCCGAGCGAAGCGGCCAGAATCGAGCAACTCGCCCAAACGGGCATGCCGGTATGCCGGGTGACGTAACCCTCCAGCCATGCCGCCGCGATAAAGACAGGCACCAAACCGATGACGATTTTGAGCCCGTCTTTGGCTCCCTGCTTGAAAGAAGCCATGCGACTATATGTTTTGGGGAATAGGATGCTGTTGCCCAATACCAGACCGGCAGCGCCGGCAATGACGATGGCCGATATCTCCAGCGTGCCGTGTATCCAAATGACCAACACCGAATCCCAACCGAGGCCCTTGCTGAAAAAGTAATACTGGAATGAACCCAGCATGATGCCATTACGGATGAGTATATATACCGTTCCCACGGAAAATACGACACCTAGGACAAACGCGACAAACGATACCCAGATGTTATTGATGGCGATGTAAAAAAACATTTCGAAGGGATCCATTTTCTTGTACACCCCAAACGGGTCGCCATTTTCGATATGCTCGTTGGTCATGTTCACGTAGCCGTCACCCATGATCAGCCGCACGAAGGTATCGTCGTATTTGGCCGATAGGGCACCCATCAAGCAGAAAACGATGAAAAAGAGAAAGGCGTAAAGCAATTGCCGTTCATATTGCTTGAAGAGCAATGGCAGTTCGTACTTCCAAAACGAAACAAACCGCCCGCTTTTCTCCCGTTTGTTGCGGTAGATGGACTGGTGCAGCCTAGCGGCCAACCCATTCAGGTAAGCCGTGGTCTTGGACTTGGGGTAGAATGTCTTGGCGTAAGCCAGGTCATCGGTGATGGTGATGAAGCGATCGGCCAGCTCATCGGGAGCGTGGAGCTGCAACTGCTCATACTGTTCCCATTTTTTTGCATTTTGTTTGACAAATAACGCCTCACGCATATTCCTGTGACTTCCGACTGGTGGTTTGGCAATAAAAATAATAAACATCGGCCAATATTCAATCTAAACTTGGGTAAAAAGTGCCGTGGGTTATTTTGGTCATTTGCCATGACGGGGCAACTGCATTTAAAAAATGAAGGATTTTATTAAACAGTTTTTTGTTCTTTCCATTTTCATCCCTTTTGCCCTCACCGCCGGGCGGACCCGTAGCTTTTGCTTGATCAAAAGCTACCAAAAATCAAGGCTGTGAAGGCTATCTCGCAGGGCGATTGCAAAGCATCCACGGCACGTATTGCAGCCGCTTCGCTTCCCCAATACGCTTGGTGGGCTGCCAGTGCGAATGGTACTGCTCATGCTTTGCTGCTCCCTGCTTCCATACCCTTCAAGGCCAGTGTCATTCCAATGGAATACCCTTTGCAAGCAAAAAACACGGTTGTTGGGCGATAGGCCGTGCCATGCATGGTTTGCTATATCATAAGGACAAAAGCTTCACTTCTATACGATTATTTAGCCGTAGCATGAACGGCCTGTGTAGGTTTGGAAGCGTAGGTAGTGATGGGGCGTAGCTGAAAGCAAGGAATAGCACACCACCAAGCAGAACCAAGCCATTGGGATGGGCTGATGCGGTGGCGGCCTAGGTGCTGCGCCATGCACCATCGCGCAACCGGAGCGACAAAGATACACCAGCCTTGGGTTTTGGTTACTTTGGGCCAAGCCAAAGTAACGAGCCCTTGCGGCGATTGAGCAAAAATAACCTTCACATATCATAATCAAGAGTAAACACGTCTGCATTACCATCCATGTAAGTTTTAATGCGTTTATCAAAATATTTCCCTAACTTTATGCAATGGAAACCATTTTCCCGATTATCGTCGCCATCATTATCTTTGCTTTTCAGGCTTATTCCAATTACCAAAAGGAACAAGAGAAAGCCCGGAAGCGCAATCCCGGGCAGCCACGTAACGCAAATCGACCTGTCGAACATCCGGTGGAGGAGTATCCGTCTGTAGATTCGCAGCCCTCGATTCCCGTCGATTGGGAGGAGGTTTACCCGGATGCCCGGCAAACCAAGGCCCCAGCCCCAGTAAGCCAGCGGCATGCGCCTACGCAACCTTTGTTCGATGACTATTCAGGCGTAGTGGATGAAGAAGAGATGCAGCGCTTGAAACGTACCAAGGCTCGAAAAAAGCAGTTGATCCCGCAACGTTTGATCGTACAGGAAGAAGATGATGAAGACGCTGCATGGAATAACGAGGCCGGATTTGACTTGCGTGACGCAGTGATTAAATCAGCCATTCTCGAGCGACCATACCAATAAAGATTTTAGATTTTAGATGGACGATTGACGATCAAATCGAACCCATCCATGTCTTTCAAGAACGGCAAGCTTTCCCGTGTGTCGTCAATGTCCTTGCGGTATATCGTAAATGTGTAGAGGTCTTCATATTCCGGCTTGTAATACACTACATCCCCAACAGGGGAAATGCACATCGATCCGCCAGAATAGTAGATTTCGTTGCCATCGTGTCCCACGCGGTTTACGCCGATGACAAACGACTGATTTTCGATGGCGCGCGCCGGAATGAGGCTCCGCCAATGCGCCGAGCGTTTGTCGGGCCAGTTGGCCACATATAGCAAAATGTCATAGGCGCCGTTGAGGTTACGTGACCATACGGGAAAACGGAGGTCGTAGCAAATCATAGGGCAGATCTTCCAACCGTTCAGCTCCACGATGACCCGTTGGTTTCCGGGTGTGAAAACGGTGTCTTCCTTGGCCATCCCAAAGAGGTGGCGTTTGTCATATTTCACATAGTTACCATCTTTGGTCATCCATACGAAACGGTTGTAATAATGGCCATCTTCTTCAATAATGAGGCTGCCTGCCACTACACAATCGTATTGCTGGGCGGTTTCCAGCATCCAATGCATGGTCTTGCCGTCCGGCTTTTCGGCGCATTTCTCCACATCCATCGTGAAGCCCGTATTGAACATCTCGGGCAGTACGATCAGATCGGTCTTTTCACGGATGGCAGATAACTTAAGCGATAGGTTGCTCAAGTTTTTCTCGATATTTTCCCAAAACAGATATGCTTGGAAGGTAGTGATTTTTAATGCATCCATATACTAGTGAAAACGATGGTATCCACTTTTCTCGTATAAATACGAGCGAAAAGGTACAAGTTAGTAATAAATGTGCAAAAACGCAGCTAAAAAACATTAGCATAACGCTTTTTTGACACGCTTGTTGCCAAATGGAGGTGTTAGAGCAATTATTTTGCCAGTTCGAGCAGCGCTTAATGCGTTCTGTTCAGCAACCCTTGGGCCAGCGTTTGCAGGGGGAGTTTACGCGCATCTGGTACAGCGATCCCATCAAGTGCACGGAATGCTTGTTCAATGTACTGTTGTTTGACCATTTCGACGGCGTCTTTTACGCCTAATTGGTCATAGATGGCCGTGACCCGTTCGATCTTTTCGGTGGGGCTGTCGTGGTTCGACAACCAGCTCAGTAATTCGGCTTTGGTAGCCGAATCGGCGGTTTCCAGGGCTTTGACCAGCAAGTATGTCTTTTTATTCGCCAGGATATCGCCTCCTTTTTGTTTGCCGAAGTGCGAGGGGTCGCCGTATACATCCAAGATATCGTCTTGCAGTTGGAAGGCAAGGCCGACGTTTACCCCAAATTCGTAAATCAACTGGGCATCAGCTTCGCTGGCATCACTCAGGATAGCACCCATTTTCAATGCTGCCCCTAACAAGACCGATGTTTTCAATCGGATCATGTGGATGTACGCATCGATGCCGACGGCGGGTATTTTTTCGAAATCCATGTCGATTTGCTGCCCTTCGCAAACCTCGGATGCCATGGTGTTGAATGTTTTTAAAAGCGATGGGAGCTTATCGTTATTGCATAAGGCCAATTGCTGGTAGGCCATGATCAGCAGGTTATCGCCGGATAGGATGGCAATATTGTCATTCCACCGCTGGTGTACAGTCGGTTGCCCCCTCCTAAGCGGAGCATTATCCATGATGTCATCGTGCACCAGGGAGAAATTGTGGAACAATTCGACGGCTAGCGACGCGGGCAGCGCCGTCTCGATATCGCGTATCGCAAAGAGGTCTGCCGCCATCAAGGTGAGCAACGGGCGGATACGCTTACCTCCGATTTGCAACATATACCGGATGGGATCATATAGGTTTTCCGGTTGTGCCGGAATGCCAATGTCAGACAATCTTTCGGAAATCTTTTGTTGCAATATAGCGGTATCGAGCATGGCTATTGATGAGCTAATTTTTGGGGCTAAGATAGGGAATATTATTAAGTGGAACGGGTACGCATGTGATGAGGAAGGCCGGAGTTGGGCGGGCTCGTTTCAAAATCGAAAAAAATATGGTAGGTTTGGTGGATTGAATGGGTTACTATTTGATCATAAAGGTATTAATTAGTGAGTAAATTGAGGAAATCTACCGTACCGCAAGAAGACCAGCATATCGTCGATGGGATTGCGCTTGGAGACACTGCTGTGTTGGAAGGGTTATACCAGGATTACTTCCCGATGGTGTTGAACATGGTGGTCCAGAATAATGGTACGGAAGACGAAGCCAAGGATATTTTTCAGGAAGCGGTCATCGTGCTGTATGATAAGGTTAAGCAGGGTGATTTTGAATTGAGCAGCAAACTGAAAACATATATTTACGCAGTGTGTAGGCGGTTGTGGCTGAAGCAATTGGGGCATCAAGGCCGTGCTTTCCAAGATGTAAACAACTATGCAGCGTCCATCCCGGTAGAGGAGGACCTGACGATGCATCAGGAAAAGGATCTGCAACTGTCGATGATGGAAGCGGCATTGGATAAATTAGGGGAGCCCTGTCGAACCATCATCCATGACTTTTACATGTCGAACCTGTCTATGCAGGAGATTTGCAATAAGCTTGGATATACCAATACGGATAATGCCAAGACACAGAAATATAAATGCCTGCAACGGCTAAAGAAAATATTTTTTACGACAAACAACGTATCGAGAGATGAATAGGATGAGTGAGCAGGAATTCATGACACTTGCGGATATGTACCTGCGAAATGAATTGGATGGTGTACAGCGGGAGGCATTTGAAAGCTACTGTAAAGACCATCCGGATGCCGAAGAAAAATTGGTGACTCACCGGCTTTTTTTACAGCAGCTAAAGGAGCATGCCGATAGATCGGCGTTCAAGAAAGCATTGAACACGGTCGCTACTACCTATCATGCGTCAAGACAGCCGGTTGAGAAACAGCCGAAGGAACCGATCGTGGTGACACTGTGGAATAAATTCAAGATCAATTCGCTGGTAGCGGCGAGTGTGGCGGTCGTTGCGGTGTTTTCGACACTCTGGCTATCGGGTTACTACAAGACCATTGAAACCACAACGTCTAACTACAGTGCCCTGAGAAGGGATATGAACACGGTAAAGAAAAATGTAAATGCGCAGAATGCGGTTATCCGCAATATCAACAATGAGCATCAGAAAGGCAGTGGCACCGATGGTCATTACGGAGCAACCGGGTTTATCGTTTCGGCAAACGGTTATGTCGTCACCAATTACCACGTAGTGAGGGGAGCCGATTCCGTTCACCTGCAAAACACGAAGGGCGAGTCGTTTCGGGCCAATGTGATTTATATCGATCCTACAAACGATTTGGCGATGCTTTATATTAACGATACGACATTTACCACATCAAAAAATACACCTTATACATTCAAGGATATCGACTCGGATCTCGGGGAAGATGTCTATACCATCGGGTTCCCACGGGATGAGGTGGTGTACGGACAAGGGTATCTCAGTTCGCGTACCGGTTATGCTGGGGATACCACCGCTTACCAGATTTCCATTCCGGTCAATCCGGGAAACAGTGGCGGACCGGTATTGGATAGCAAGGGGCAGGTCATCGGTATGATTAGTGGCAAGCAAACGGGTGCAGATGGGGCTTCATTTGCCATCAAGACCGAAGCACTACTGAAGTCCATTTCAGCTATTCCCATGGACTCTCTGGATACCAAGCTGACCATCAATAAAAAGAATACATTGAACGGGCTGGGGCGTACCGAGCAGGTGAAGCGCTTGCAGGAATATGTATATATGGTAAAAGTCTTCTAAGGGCTTTGCGAAACAAAAAAAGGGGCTGATATCAGCCCCTTTTTTTGTTTCCTTAAATATTCGGTTGCGGTGTAGTGCGCAGATAGGGCTTGATAATGGTATGCCCTTTCGGGAATTTGGCTGGGATATCTTCCGTTGGAACAGCCGGTACAACAATGACGTCTTCGCCATGTTTCCAATCCGCCGGAGTGGCCACGCTGTAATTGGCCGTAAGTTGCAATGAATCGATAACCCGAAGAATTTCCTGAAAATTACGCCCCGTTGACGCGGGGTAGGTAAGCGTCAGTTTGATGGTCTTATCAGGCCCAATGATAAATACCGAACGCACGGTAGCCGTCAGGGATGCGTTGGGGTGAATCATGTCATACAGTTCGGAAACCTCGCGATTGGGGTCGGCGATCAACGGAAAATTGACCTCCGTGTTTTGTGTTTCATTGATGTCATTTACCCATCCGGTATGCTGGTCTATTGGGTCGACACTGACAGCCAGTACTTTCACGTTGCGTTTGTCAAATTCATCTTTCAATTTGGCAGTAGCACCCAATTCCGTTGTGCATACAGGGGTATAATCGGCGGGGTGCGAAAACAACACCACCCAACTGCCGTCCGTGTAATCGTAGAAGTCTATTTCTCCTATTGTTGTTACCGCTTTGAAATTTGGCGCGGTATCACCCAATCGTAAACTCATGGTTATTCCTCCTTTTGTTGATTTATTTAATCTACAAAGTTAATAGATTTTGCGAATTAAAAAAATGCGAACCTACCCCATGTTAAATCGGTATGTCAATAGCTAGGCCGATTGGGCACGTGTAACAAATCATCACTATGGCCCATCTAATCACCTGAATGCCCATGGAACAAGAGCCCACTCCCGAGATGACACCGCTTTACCGTAAAAAGGTAATGATCGAATTGGCCTTTTGGCAACATAAAATGACCAAGAAACAGCCTTTGGGCAGTGTATGGGCAAAAAATATCCAAACTAAGCTCAATGATTTGATACCCGAGAAAATCCATCAAGCCATCACGTTCGCGATGGAAAAAATGGTAAAAGGGGTACTATTTGGAGCCCGGTACACCACGACCCCACCCAAGGAACACCGTAGTTTCCAGTTAAGAGAGGCTTATGTAAAACGACTCATCGAGACGTATAAGAAAACGGCCTCCGTAGAGGGAGCGGTAACCGGTGCCGGGGGGATACTCATGGGTATCGCCGACTTCCCAGCATTGCTGGCCATCAAGGTAAAAATGCTGTTTGATATCGCGGTCACTTACGGCTATGATGTGCAGTCGTATAAAGAGCGGCTTTTTTTGTTGACGGTATTCCAGTTGGCATTTTCCAGCCACAAGCACCGGGGGGAAGTATACCATCGCTTACTCCACTGGGAGGAATATGCAGCCGGGTTACCTGACGATGTCGATCGCTTTGATTGGCGTACATTCCAGCTGGAATATCGGGATTACATCGACCTAGCTAAAATGGCCCAGTTGATCCCGGTGATCGGTGCAGCCGTCGGCGCGGTGGTCAACTATCGGCTGCTGCAGCAACTGGGTGCTACGGCCATGAACTGCTATCGGATGCGAATGCTTGATTCATAATGGTTTGATTAATGTGATTATAGTTTGCGTATCGAAGCAACTTTATCTAAGTTTGAACCAGAAACCCAGGCTAAATGGACTGTTGCTAAAATTTAGGTACAATGAATGAAAACTATACGATTCCAGCCCAAACCCGCATTGGGCATGTACATTTGAAAGTATCCAACATCGAACGCTCACTTGAATTCTATTGTGACCTATTGGGCTTCGAGATCACCACGAGATATGGCCATCAAGCTGTTTTCATTTCTGCAGGAGGGTATCACCATCATATCGGGCTGAACACTTGGTATAGTAAAGGTGCACCCCCAGCACCTGAAATGGGAGTGGGTTTATTCCATACCGCCATTGTTTACCCGACTAGAAAAGACTTGGCCGTTATTTACGACCGTTTGCGACGGGCGGATTACCCCCTGACCGGAGCAAGCGACCATGGCGTATCAGAAGCCTTATACCTGAATGACCCGGACAATAATGGTGTGGAGCTCTATTGGGATCGACCCCAGGCACTTTGGCCATCCGAACCCGATGGTTCATTGGTGATGTATACCAGGGCACTGGACCTCGGTGATTTGTTAGCCGAATTAAGCTAACGTCCTCGTCTTAACCCATCATTTCATCGGGATACCCTATTGGATTTTGAAAGACAATGCTTTGCAGCAATATTTGCATGAAAGGTATATCCAATATTCATCCAATATATTCTCATGAAAAAACAAGCATATTGTGCCGTAATGCTTTTAGTCTTTTCGGTGCTTTCGATTTCCTGCCAGGGGCAGGTAGGAAATAGTCCTCGAACTACCCAATCCACGCCTCATGCAACCCGGCCTGTTGGTGGGGGATGTGAGGGTTGTGAAGGAATTTTTGAATATGGCAATAAGCGGCTAAATCCAGTCGATACACTTCCACTTTTCGAGGAAAACGAGCCGAAGTTAAAGATAGCTGGAACCATCTTTGAAAAAGACGGAAAGATCCCGGTCGGGGATGTGATACTGTACATCTACCATACGAATAGGAAGGGAATATACGAGACGAAAGGTGGTGAGAAAGGGTGGGCGAGAAGGCATGGTCATATTCGCGGACGGATCAAGACGGATGATAATGGCCAATATGCCTTTTATACGTTCCGGCCTGCCGCATACCCCGACGGAACGGAACATGAGCATATTCACTTGACCGTCAAAGAACCCGATAAAAATGAGTATTATCTGGATGATTATGTATTCGATGATGACCCGTTGTTGACGACTGAAGTAAGGCGACGTTTTAGGAATAGGGGTGGCTCCGGAGTTACAATACCGGTATTGGAAAATGGAATGGTTACCATACGCCGGGATATTGTCTTGGGGATGAATATTCCAGACTATGAATAGGCGTGCAACAATGCCGGTGCTTCTCGTATTATTCGCTTCATGAACTGGTTGCCAAATAAGGAGGGAAAGATTAATATGAACATCGTTTTTTGCTATTTTTGCATAAAACGATGTTATTGGCTTAGTAAATGGTAAAGCAACGTCTACAGGAATATAACTTCAGTGGGGATAGAAAATTGATGTGGATACTTTCATCTGTATTTGTATTGATTGTAGCCATTACTATTTTTCAGGATTTTCTAGAGTCAGGCCGAAGAGGATATCCGTTTTATTTTAATGAGTCGCTGTTGTTTAAGACCGTATGGTTTCTGTTTATCCCGATTTTGACCTTACTGTATCAGTACCTTAAAAAAAGGGAGACATACAGCATCTCTCAAATGGGGCTTTCAGTAGGCGTATCCATCGCTGCTCACCTTGTCTCCATATTGATTGTCGTTTGGCTGTTTTCGGCTGTTTTCTTTGGTGGTCGGTATGGATTTGAAAAAACGTTTGGTTATACATTAGCCAATGACCTTTACAAGTTGGTGTCGGTGTATGGCACGTTTGTTTTTGTTTACAGTTATATTTCGGCTTCCTATCTTAAAACAAATCAATCAACGACACAGGTCTATCCGCTTCAGCATATCGTGGTCAGCAATGGCAACCTGCATACGATCGTAAACGCAAGCGATATTGCACTCATTACGGCAGCCACACCTTACATAGCCCTTCATATCGGGGATAAAAAGCACTTACATGCCGAAACATTAAAATCCATTGGTAATAAATTGGATGGTCGTAAATTCGTAAGGGTACATAAATCTATCATTGTTAATATTGACCATTTGGTTTCCTATAAGTCCCGATTAAACGGTGACTACGATTTAATATTACAAAATGACGAAACCGTACGACTAAGTAGAACGTACGTTGCCGATTTCAAGCGCCTGTTCTCCCTGTCAACTACCGGTATGGACTCAGCCGAGTTTGATGGGTAATAAATTGCCGATTAATATACGTTTGATTTACAGTGACAACAATCAAATAGGACTACCGGACTGATGGGTTCGATTTGTGTCAATAGGTAGACGAACCGAAAATTATTTTGGTGCCTTGTCCAGTGACTTCCGATCCTGCTTACGGATGTCCTCGATATGGTGTGCGCTTAACCATTCCGCAAATGCATCCGGATGCTCGGCGTCATGGTGTATGATGATGCCGTTTTTTAGCATGATGGTGAAATAATCGCCTGCTCGGATGTATTTGCGTAATTGACTAGCCGGGTGTTCAAACCCGGGGTAATATTGGGTATTATTCATATATGCTGCAAATTAACCAGAAGATCAATTTAGATTGTTGGTGCTGCGCCATAAAATAGGCGTAGGCAACAACTTACAGCACTGAGGCCTTAGGAACCCAACAACAATAAGTGCACCCACGCCGTAGCATGAGCGTTATTCACTTGTTGTCCTGCTGTTATAGAAGTTTCCTAAGCTTTCAGTGCCGGACTCAAAGCAAGACGCTTCAAGAATATTTTAACAGTACAAACTTAGATAAATTCCCTTTTAAATGCAATTTATCGTGTTGCGTACAAAAGGGAATTTATCGATCTCTCCTCTGCCATTGAGGAACAACATTTATAGAGGAAATATAGTACATTTTGAATTACACCAGTCAGCGTATACCGTCACCGCGCTGTGTTTTTTGTTATTTTTGTGTCAAATAGACGGTCCGCTAAATCTGAAAATAACTATGCGTGCATAGTATTTTTGTTTATATTTGCCTCATCAGGCATGCTGATTCCATGCACACGTTACCAAATAAAAATCCTTATTATGATATTCGAACTCACCGAAGAACAACAGATGATACGGGATGCAGCCCGTGATTTCGCACAACATGAATTGAAACCGGGTGTCATCGAGCGTGATGAAAAACAGCAGTTCCCCACCGAACAGGTCAAGAAATTAGGAGAATTGGGTTTTCTGGGCATGATGGTCAGCCCCCAATATAATGGAGCCGGATTGGATGCTGTGTCGTATGTGCTGGTGATGGAAGAATTGTCTAAAATAGATGCATCTGCATCGGTTGTGGTGTCGGTCAACAACTCGTTGGTGTGCTATGGCCTTGAACAATACGGCACCGAATATCAAAAGGAGAAATACCTCAAGCCGCTGGCTGCTGGTGAACAGATTGGTGCATTTTGCCTTTCAGAGCCCGAAGCGGGATCTGACGCGACTTCACAACGTACCACGGCCGAGGATAAAGGGGATTATTACCTCCTAAATGGTACGAAAAACTGGATTACCAATGGTAGCACGGCCACCACCTATTTGGTTATTGCCCAAACGGATCCAGAGAAAGGCCACCGGGGCATCAATGCCCTCATTGTGGAAAAGGGTATGGAGGGTTTTACGGTAGGGCCAAAAGAAAATAAATTAGGCATTAGGGGGTCAGATACCCACTCCTTGATGTTTAGCGACGTGAAGGTTCCCAAGGAAAACCGTATTGGTGAGGATGGATTTGGGTTCAAGTTTGCGATGAAGACATTGGAGGGGGGGCGTATCGGCATTGCGTCACAAGCCCTTGGCATTGCTTCAGGAGCCTATGAACTTGCCTTGAATTACGCCAAGGAACGCCAAACCTTTGGCAAGCCCATTGCCCAACACCAGGCCATCCAATTCAAACTGGCCGACATGGCCACCCAAATCGAGGCCGCACGGCTCTTGTGCCTCAAGGCCGCATGGCTGAAAGACAACGGCCAACCATACGCGCAAGCATCTTCCATGGCCAAGCTCTACGCGTCTGAAGTGGCTATGCGAACCACCGTAGAGGCCGTGCAGATCCATGGTGGATACGGTTATGTGAAAGAATACCATGTGGAGCGCCTGATGCGCGATGCCAAAATCACCCAGATTTACGAGGGAACATCCGAGATTCAGAAAATGGTCATCTCCAGAGAAGTCTTGAAAGATTGATCCCTCGGCATACCCAGTGAATCACTGCGCTGCGTGCATTACACCATAACGATGTTACACACCCTGCTCAAATCAGGGTAATATAGGTTAATATGTGGGCATTGCCTTATGCCCATCTTATCCTATCTTTGTTCGAAGCGGAGGTGGTGCGAAATGCCCATAGGGTATGCCCTCCATTTGCTAACCCATTTAAAACCTGTTTCAATTGATTCGGAGCGGTTATCTTTTAATTAATCATGATGATGAATAATTTACGAAATGCATGTGTTGCGTCACTGGTTGGCGTATTTATGACCGGTGCTGTATTCGCCCAACAAAACGCCCCATTAGCTAGCCTCTATGAACAAGCGAGTGAAGTGTCTGGATTAGTGATCCAATACGGACATGATGTGCGGGCTGTCGAGTATTTTTATGGCCCCATGGCTCCCTCACCGGGGAGGGGCAGTGTAGCCATTCATTCGCCGGAGCAGGCGGATCGGTTGTTAGCGTTAAATCAGGAATATCTTGGCAAATTACAGGCATTGGATTTTAATCAGTTTAGTATCCATGGCCAAGTGGATTATATCTTACTGCACCGTAAAATCGAGCGCAGTGATGAGGCCCTGGCTGCTGAAAAAAGCAATTACCAAAAAATAGCTCGATGGATACCTTTTGCCGACTCCGTTTATGCCTTTGAGCGATTGAGACGACGGGGTACTACGGTCGATGGGGAGGCGATAGCTGGTTTGTTGCACGGGGCATGGCTACAGCTCGAAGACATCAGGCAGGCATTGGACAAAGAACCTGCCATGGATGCGGCATTGGCCGATTACGCGACTCAGGTCGTGCAGGATTTGAAGGCACGCCTTAAAAATGCATTTGATTTCTACAACGGGTACGATCCGCTATTCACCTGGTGGGTGCCCGAGCCCTATAAGGCAATGGATGGCGCATTGGAAGAATATGCCAAACTTATCCATTCCAAGAGCGATGCCGAACCTTTTGATGATGGAAGCAATATCGGTGGAAAGCCGATTGGTCGGGAGGCCTTCGCGAAGGCACTGCGCGATGAAATGATTCCTTATACACCCGAAGAATTATTGAAATTGGCGGATCAGGAGTTTGCCTGGTGTGAAGCGGAATTATTGAAAGCATCGCAGGAAATGGGCTTCGGGAACGATTGGAAAGCTGCTCAGGAAAAGGTCAAAAACAGTTATGTGGCACCGGGCAGGCAATCCGAGCTGATCATCAAGCTCTACGATGATGCCAACAAATTCATCAATGCACATGAGCTCGTCACCATGCCGCCCCTTTCGGAAGAGACCTGGGGGATGCTGATGATGAGCCCCGAACAGCAATTGGTCAGCCCATTCTTCCTCGGTGGGCGAAATATCATGGTCTCCTATCCGACCAATACGATGAGCCACGACCGCAAGCTGATGAGTATGCGGGGCAACAACCCTTACTTTTCGCGCGGTACCGTACAGCACGAATTGGTACCCGGCCACCATTTGCAGTATTTCATGAACAGCCGATACAAGCCCTATCGGGCAGAATCGTTCCGTACGCCATTCTGGACCGAAGGATGGACGCTCTATTGGGAACTCTTGCTCTACGATTTGGGATTCCCCAAAACCCCCGAAGAGCGTATCGGGATGCTGTTTTGGCGGATGCACCGTTGCGCACGCATCACATTTTCCATCAAATACCACCTGGGTGAGTGGACACCCCAGCAATGCATCGATTACTTGGTTGACCGGGTTGGACACGAGCCCTCGACCGCCCACGGGGAGGTAAAGCGATCGTTTGAAGGGAATTATGGGCCATTGTATCAGTTGGCTTACCTCACTGGGGGGCTTCAGGTGTGGAGCCTCAAGAAGGAGCTGGTAGATAGTGGCAAGATGACATACAAAGAATTCCATGACCGGATGATCAAGGAAAACTACCTACCTATTGAAATGCTGCGGGCGATATTGACAGACCAGCAGTTAGATAGAAACTTTAAAAGCAGCTGGAAATTTTATGATTTCAATTAATCCACCGGATAGGCCATGAGTTCAACCACAGAAAAAGGATTTAGATCTTCATTGAGTCTGATGGATGCCACGATGCTGGTGGCAGGGAGCATGATCGGCTCCGGTATCTTTATCGTGAGCGCGGATATTGCCCGCAATACGGGTAGTGCGGGTTGGCTGATGGCCGTATGGTTGATTACCGGTTTTATGACCCTTACGGCGGCATTGAGCTATGGCGAGCTTAGCGCCATGTTTCCAAAGGCCGGTGGGCAATATGTATACCTAAAAGAAGCGTATAATCCGCTGGTCAGTTTTGTGTTCGGATGGACATTCTTCACGGTTATACAAACCGCCACCATTGCGGCGGTAGGCGTGGCTTTTGCTAAGTTCACCGCTTACCTCCTTCCGCAGTTGGATGAAGACGTCATCCTCATGGATCTGGGATTTATACAGGTTTCATCCGCCCAGCTCGTTTCCATTGTCGTGATCCTATTGCTCACCGTGATCAATACGCGCGGGGTAAACAGCGGAAAGGCTGTACAGACGTCCATTACTGTCGTAAAGATTGTGAGCCTATTGGGATTGGTGCTTTTTGGTTTGATGGCTTTCAAGACGGAAGTTTGGCAGGCGAATTGGCTATCTGGTGATGCGTGGAACCTGAGGCGGCTGGGTGCCGATGGAACGTTGTCAGATTACACCACATTTGCCGCTTTGGGTGCCATTGCAGCGGGCATGGTGGGCGCTATCTTTAGCAGTGATTCGTGGCATAGTTCTTCTTCGGTCGCTGGGGAGATCAAAAATCCCAGCCGAAATGTCGGGTTAAGCCTAGCGTTGGGCACCATTATCGTCACCGTCGTTTACTTACTGACAAACTTGATGTACACGGGGGTGCTTACCCTGGAGCAGATGGCCGCTGCAGATAAAGATCGTGTGGCCATGACCGCAGCCCAAGAAATATTCGGCCCGGTTGGGATCACCATTATCGCGGTAATGATCATGGTTTCCACCTTTGGTTGTAATAATGGTTTGATCATGGCTGGTGCCAGGGTTTACTATTCGATGGCACAAGATGGGTTGTTCTTCAAAAAAGTGGGGCTGCTCAATAAATTTTCCGTTCCGGGTTTTGCACTCTGGTTACAGTGCATCATTGCATCGCTATGGTGCCTTAGTGGGAAGTATGGCGACTTGCTGGATATGATCTCCAGTGTGGTGGTTATCTTTTACGTGCTGGCCATTATTGGAATCTTCAGGTTACGGAGATTAAGACCGGACATTCCGAGACCTTACAAGGCTTTTGGATATCCTATCTTACCGATGGTATATATTATCATGGGGATAACATTCATTGTATTGATGGTCATCTACAAGCCCAATTATACTTGGCCAGGGATTATCATTACATTGCTGGGTATTCCGGTATATTATCTGATCCGAAAAAAATAATGTCGGATCCCCACGACTAAATTTAGGAATATGATGAACAAACAATTTTGCATCCGGTATCTAATAACAAATGTTTTATTGACAATTGTAGTGGCCGCCATGGCCCAAGGTACTATCGAGGACTATAAGCGTGCCAATGCGTATCCGGAAACCATTCGGGATAAGGTATACTATTCGCCAAGTACATTTTCATGGATAGAAAAACAGCCCCGGTTTTGGTATGTCCACCAAACCCCTCGGGGTAAAGAATTTATGGTCGTGGACGCGTCGACTGGTAGCAAGGTTCATGCTTTTGATCACGAACGCCTAGCGGCAGCGTTGGAAGCTGCCAGTGCAGAACCGGTAGCTTCCCATCAATTGCCCTTTAACACCATCCGTTATGTCGATGATGACCAGCTCGAGGTAAACGCGTTTGGAAAAACGTGGTGTATTGGGCTATCAGACTACCGGGTAGAAGATCGCGGTAACGCTGCGGACGCTGGTCGTGGTGGGGGATATTGGGGTGCTCGGCGCGATGATCGCGCTGGTGATCCCGTCACTTCGCCGGATAGCCTATGGGTGGCTTACATTAAGAACAGCAATGTATATGTGCACCCTAAAGATAAACCTAAGGAAGAAAGGCAGCTCAGCGTGGACGGTGCTCCCGGCCACTATTATTCAGCAAATATTGCTTGGTCACCAGACGCCAAGAAACTTGCGGTGAACAAGGTGAGGCCCAACACCCCACGCACCATCTACTTCGTAGAGTCGTCACCCGCTGACCAATTGCAACCCAAGTTGCAGCAGCGCGATTACCTAAAGCCCGGTGATGCGCTACCGCAATACCAACCCACGGTGTTTGTCGTAGAAACGGGTACTTCGTTTACGGTTGACCCGGCGTTGATCGATAACCAATATAGCCTGTCGCGTTTGGAATGGCGTGCCGATAGCCGTGCCATCACATTTGAATACAACCAGCGTGGGCACCAGCGGTATGAAGTGCTCTCCATGGATGCAGGTTCGGGCGAAGTCAAGCCATTGATTACAGAAACCAGCAAGACCTTTATTGACTATAGTGGTAAGAAATACCGCAAGGATGTCAACGATGGCAGGGAAATTATTTGGGCGTCGGAGCGCGATGGCTGGAACCACCTGTACCTGTATGATGGTGAAACGGGTAGGGTTAAAAACCAAGTGACCAAAGGCGAATGGGTCGTGCGAGAAGTGATCCATGTAGACGAGGAGCAACGGTCGATCATTTTTGCCGGAAGTGGCCGCGAACCAGGGCAAGACCCTTACCTCATCCAGTATTACCGGGTGAATTTCGATGGTAGCGGGCTTACGCCGCTAACCCGGGAAAACGGGAATCACCGGGCCACATTTTCGTCAGACTACACCTATTTCGTGGATGCTTATTCGCGTATAGATGCACCACAGACCACGGTATTGCGCAGTGCAACCGACGGCAACATCTTGATGGAATTAGAAAAAGCGGATATTAGTCCATTGGAAGCCACTGGTTGGAAGCAGGCTGAGGTATTCCAAGCCAAGGGTCGTGACGGGGCTACTGACATCTGGGGCATTATCATACGACCTACTCATTTTGACCCCAGTAAATCCTATCCTGTTATCGAGTATATTTACGCTGGTCCCCACAGTTCGTTTGTTCCCAAAAGCTTTGTGCCTAACCCATCAGGGATGGCGGCCTTGGCCGAATTGGGTTTTATCGTGGTGCAAATGGATGGCATGGGCACATCCAATCGTTCCAAAGCATTCCATGATATCTGTTGGAAAAACCTTAAGGATGCCGGTTTCCCTGACCGCATCGCATGGATGAAGGCTGCGGCAGCAACATACCCCTACATGGATTTGGACCGTGTGGGGATCTATGGCACGTCCGCCGGCGGACAGAGTTCGGCGGGGGCATTGCTTTTCCATCCCGAGTTTTACAAGGTTGCGGTATCGTCCTGTGGTTGCCATGATAATCGCATGGACAAGATTTGGTGGAACGAGCAATGGATGGGCTATCCCATTGGCCCGCACTATGCTGAATGTTCCAATGTGGTCAATGCCCACAAATTGGAAGGCCGGTTGATGCTGATCGTGGGTGAAGTGGACGATAACGTCGACCCCGCCTCCACCTTTCAGGTGGTTGACGCCTTGATCAAGGCAAATAAAGACCATGAATTGATTGTCGTGCCGGGAATGGGGCATTCCTCGGGAGGGGAGTATGGCGAGCGGAAACGCCGTGACTTCTTCGTAAAACACTTGTTGGGGGTCGATCCTCCGTCGTGGTCGGAGTTATAATATACGGTGTATTATTGTTTAAAGGGTTAAAAATATGAAGTCAAGTAGCTTTTTTTTGGGTATCTTCCTGTTTGCAAGTGTATCGGCTAACACGGCCCGGGCACAAAATGGAGACCAAATACTGGATGGGATTGGTGAAACGGGAATGATCGCACGCTATCTGTTTGACGGGCATACCCGAGATTGGTCACGGAATAATCTGCACGCCATTCATAGCGGGGAAGCATCATTTGTAACGGATAATAGGTTTGGAAAAGTTTTATCACTTTCAGGCGGGAACGACGATTTCATAACCATCCCAAGTAGCGCGTTGACAGATTTGGAGTCGCTCAGCATATCGGGATGGATATACTTACGGTCGGAGCAAAGCGGCCAGCGCTTTTTTGATTTTGGAAAGGACGCGAGCAATCATTTTTTCGCCGCACCTGTCGGTACAAATGATCAAAAAGGTTACCAAGCGTCGATCACCTCCGGAAAAACCGACAAAGCGGGTGCCGTGTCTCCGGCAATAGCACTGAATAAATGGGTGCATCTGGCGATCGTGGTCGATATCCCGTCGAAATCGTTGGTTACCTACGTGGATGGTCGTTCCGTGGGAGAATCCAAGGACATTCCGCAGGAACTGGCTGAAGTATTCGGCCAGCCATCAGGTGAAAACAACCTATTATATGTCGGGAAATCCTTGGTGCCAGGGGATCCTAATCTGAATGCACTCGTGCGCGACTTTCGTATCTATCGTATTCCGCTGAGCAGTGGTCAAGTTGGAGGCATTTACAATAATGGGCGCAGGGGCGCAGGTCAGCGTTCGGTCAATGTAACAAATGCGACAGATGAGCTTCCGAGCTTTCCACTGACTCGGGCACAGCTTTATAATGTATACTTGTTATCGGTCTCCGATGTAGCAGTGGAAACGATGATAGGAGAATTGCCGCGACTGCCGAGTTTTGTGCAAGGAACGTATAAGGATGGGATGGAGGGGCCCAAAGTACGGGTGCTTTGGCCTTCTCCTATCGACAATAGTGAAGTGCTTGACGCCGGGCGCTATACCATTACGGGTCGTGTTCCGGGAACCGATTTGCAACCCAAAGCTTTTGTCACGGTAAAAGGTGGCGGAAAATCGACCGCACCAAGCCTGGCACTAGCGACGTTTGAATTGGGGCAGGTTTCGTTGGATACCGATGCAGATGGCAGGGAAACCAAGTTCATCGAGAACCGTGATAAGTTCATCACTACATTGGCGAAGACCGACCCCAACACTTTTCTCTATATGTTCCGTGATGCCTTTGGCCAGCCACAGCCTGAAGGCACAAAACCCTTGGGCGTTTGGGATAGTCAGGACACCAAATTGCGGGGGCACGCTACAGGGCATTACTTGACAGCCATTGCACAAGCCTATGCCAGTACAGGGTACGATAAAGTGCTTCAGGCCGATTTCTTTGGGAAAATGGAATACATGGTCAATACCTTGTACGAATTGGCGCAACTCTCAGGGAAGCCAAAAGAGGCCGGGGAAATGTATGTGTCCGATCCCACGGCAGTTCCCCACGGGTCGGGAAAATCGGACTATGATTCAGACCTTAGCGAGGCAGGCATCCGTACCGATTATTCAAATTGGGGAGCGGGTTACATCAGCGCCTATCCTCCCGATCAGTTCATCATGCTGGAACATGGAGCCACGTACGGAAGCCAGACCACTCAAATATGGGCACCGTATTACACCTTGCATAAGATCTTGGCGGGCTTAATCGATGTATACGAGGTGAGCGGTAATAAAAAAGCACTTGACGTAGCCATTGGCATGAGTGATTGGGTATATGCCCGCTTGAGCCGGTTGCCCAAGGAAACACGGATAAAGATGTGGAATACCTATATCGCCGGTGAGTATGGGGGGATGAACGAGACCATGGCCCATCTATACCGTATTACTAACGAGCCTAGGTACCTGGAAGCCGCACAGTTGTTTGATAATATTGAGGTGTTTTTTGGCGATGCGGAGCATTCGCATGGGCTGGCCAAAAATGTGGACAGTTTCAGGGGATTGCATGCTAACCAACATATTCCGCAGATTGTAGGGAGCATCGAGACCTATCGTGTTTCCGATAAGCCGGAATATTTCAAAGTAGCAGACAACTTTTGGTACAAAGTCGTCAATGACTATATGTACAGTATCGGAGGGGTCGCCGGTGCACGTAATCCTGCCAATGCGGAGGTCTTCACGGCCGAGCCGGCGACACTATACGAAAACGGATTCTCCGCCAGCGGACAGAATGAGACCTGTGCCACCTACAACATGCTGAAACTGACCAGTAAGCTGTTCCTTTTTGATCAGCGGACAGAACTAATGGACTACTACGAACGTGGATTGTACAATCATATTTTGGCTTCGGTGGCCGAAGAGACGCCTGCCAATACCTACCATGTGCCGCTTAGGCCGGGGTCTGTCAAACAATTCGGTAACCCGAATATGACAGGCTTCACCTGTTGCAACGGAACTGCTATAGAGAGTAGCACCAAATTGCAAAATAGCATTTATTTCAAAAGTAGGGATGACCGGGCACTTTATGTCAACCTGTACATTCCCTCGACATTGGAGTGGAAGGAACGCCATGTCACCGTCGTGCAGACCACCAGCTTTCCAAAGGAAGACCACACCCGTCTTACGATTAAGGGTGGAGGGAAGTTTGATATCCACGTACGCGTACCGGGCTGGGCTACCAAGGGATTCTTCGTAACCATCAATGGCAAGGCGCAGAAAACCAACGCTACGCCGGGAAGTTATCTGAAACTCAGCCGCAGGTGGAAAGATGGGGATGTGATTGAATTGAAAATGCCCTTCGGGTTTCGCTTGGATCCAGTGATGGATCAGCAGCATGTCGCCAGTCTGTTTTACGGCCCGATATTGCTGGCCGCCCAAGAGTCTGATGCAAGGAAAACGTGGCGACAGGTCACCTTGGATGCAGTAGACATCAGCAAATCCATCAAGGGAAATCCTGGGGAGTTAGCGTTCACTATTGATGACGTGGTCTTTAAACCATTCTATGATACGTACGGGCGTCATTCGGTTTACTTGGATGTTACGTTAAAATAGGGCGTTCTCCGATTACCCCACGGAAAGCCGGTTGCTGTAGCATTGATGTTCCCAAACGCGCCCTTGATCTCCAACCATCGGGGGCATGCCCAGATCGATTAGGCTCCAAAGGCTTCATTTTGGGTAGACTACCAAGGAATGTAACCGAACGATTTGATATATAGAAAGTGGGGTGAGTCAGGAGGCTTGAGGTCAGCTCGACTGGTTGGTTAAATTATGGTTTGCTTCTGCAAATATTCGGTTACTTTCATAAGTTATCTTCCGTTACATTTGTATTAATGTTGTCATATTGACAATTAATAACCAGTTGTAAACAATTGCATTAGTTAAAGTTGAGGGAGGGCAGGGGTTAATTACTGAATAAAACGGTACCGATTCCGAAGTACAGATTATCGGTCTTTAATCCACATTATCGATCGCTAATTAAGTGTCATAACTACAATAAATTGTGAATTGAATTGTAAACCAAAACAGTTATATGTATGAAAAAGTTACCAATCTATTGCTTCCTGTTATGCATGTTATGTGCCCATTTAGGTATGGCACAGCAAAGCACAACATTGCGTGGCAGAGTGTTGGATGAGACAGGCATCCCATTGACCGGGGTTTCCGTCATCATCAAGGACACGCCTACGGCCACCTCTACCGATGAGTCTGGAGATTTTATTATTGCGTATTCCTCGCCCGCAATTTTGCAGGTCAGTGCATTGGGCTTTATCGCACAGGAATTCAGTTTGACTAGCCAAACGACATTGACCATCCGCTTGGCACCTAGCGAAGAAGCATTGGATGAGGTGGTGGTCGTGGGGTATGGTACACAGCGGCGCGGGCTGGTGACCAGTTCGATAGCCAGTGTCAGATCGGAGGATTTTGTGCAGGGCACCGTACGTGACGCCGCACAGCTCGTGCAGGGCAAGGTTGCTGGCCTGCGGATCACGACACCCAGTGGTGACCCCAATGCCAACACACAGATCAATCTTCGTGGACTCAACTCCATCAATGGCTCGCAGAACCCATTGGTATTGATTGATGGTGTTCCGGGCAATATTGCCACCGTAGCCCCGGAAGATATCGAATCCATTGACGTATTGAAAGATGGATCCGCGGCGGCCATCTATGGTACGCGGGCTACTGCAGGTGTGGTGCTGATCACCACCCGTAAAAACCGGAGTGCTGAACCGCGGACTACGATCGAGTACAACAGCTATGCAAACGTCCAAACGATTTTCGGGAAGCCGGAGATGATGGATGCCAACGATTACCGACGGCTGATTGCGGAAGGCCATGCCTATGAAGATTTAGGAGGGAGCACCGACTGGCTGGATGAGGTACTCCAGAATCCGGTGAGCCACAACCATAACCTCACATTCTTTGGGGGAAGCTCCCGTACGAATTTCACGGGCTCATTGAATTACCGGAACTGGGAAGGGATTTTCCTGAAGTCCGGCCAGGAACGATTGACTATGCGAGCTGACCTTAACCACAATATGTTTGACGATAAACTGAGTACCAACATACAGCTGATCAATCAGACCTTATCGTCAAGTCAGGGAGGCGGGGGCGGATGGGCCTGGCGGCAGGCGATGATCCGAAACCCTACGGACCAAATCAAAAACGAGGACGGAACCTGGAAAGAAGGTACGGCTTACATGTATGATAATCCCCTGGGCATTATCCATGAGACCATCAATGATCAAGTATTCCGGGAAACCCGTTTCAGCGGAACGGTGGATTACCGACCCATTAGCGAGTTGAGCCTGAAAATGTTGGCGTCTCGAGTGCAGAACAATAACCTCACGGGTAGCCATACCACATTTAACCATGTCAATACGACGAAGAACAATTTGAATGGTACGGCTAATCGATCAACGTATTCCAATGTGGAAAACCTATTGGAGTTGACGGCTAACTATGCCAAGGCTATTGGAAATCACCATTTCACCTTATTGGGCGGATATAGCTGGCAAGACAATACCTATGAGGCGTTTAACGTATATAATTTCGATTTCCCTACAGACGAGTATTCGTATAATCGCTTGGAGGCAGGTACCGCTTTGCAACGTGGCTTAGCGACCATGGGCAGTACGAAAAACAAATGGCAGTTGGCGGGTTTCTTTGGCCGGTTGAATTATGCGTGGAACGACCGTTACATCCTGACCGCCAGTGTACGGCGTGAGGGATCATCTCGTTTTGGCGAAAACTACCAATGGGGTACGTTTCCCGCAGTTTCCGTGGCTTGGAATTTGGCAAACGAGGAGTTCATGGCCCCTGTCGGCGCTGTGTCGGAGCTCAAGCTCCGCGGAGGATTCGGTGTGACCGGTACGATTGCTTCATCGCCTTATATGTCGCAAACCAGTTATAATTTTACAACAGGGCAGGGGGCATTCATCAACGGCGAATGGGTGCCGGGCTTTGTACCTGCACGAAACTTCAATCCAGACCTGCGTTGGGAAAAGAAAGAAGAGTGGAATGTGGGGTTGGAGTTTGGCCTGTTTAATAATAGGCTGAGCGGGGCCCTTGATTACTATACCCGTAACGTGAAAGACCTGCTTTATAACTTTGCTGTACCAACGCCCCCCTACCTGTTTGGAAGCATGATGTTGAATGCTGGGGAAATGCAAAATGCCGGGTTTGAGGCCTTGGTTAACGTGAAGGTGATCGAATCACCAAAAGTGCAGTGGAATACCAACTTCACCTTTTCAACCAATAAAAACACATTGGTTAACTTGTCGAATGAGCAATTCAATGTGACCACCGAGTTTTTTGATGCCGGCCATACCGGTGAACCCATACAGGTATCCACACACCGGGTACAAGTGGGAAGGCCCATTGGCCAGTTTTTTGTTTTCAAAAGTGTTGGGGTTGATGAAGACGGACGGTGGCTAGTGGAAGGCCGGGATGGGGATGTGATACCGATTGCCGACGCCACGCCTGAAGACCGTCAATTCTATGGCAACGGTATTCCCAAATTCATTGGGGGATGGAATAACTCCATTAAATTCCAGCGCTTTGATGCGGCCGTCAATATTCGTGGTGCGTTCGGCCATCAGCTGTTGAATATGCAGCGTCTGTATTACGAAAACCCGGTAAACAAAGCGTACAATGTATTGAAGACCGCGTATGACCCGGTGTATGGTCGCCAGTTGAACAACGACTTGGTGTATGTATCACATTACATTGAAGATGCTGACTACGTGAAAATTGACAATGTGACCTTGGGATACACCTTGAAACCCGGTGCCATCAAAGGGGTTAAAAACCTGAGGATTTATGTCTCCGGGTTGAATTTGGTGACCTTCACCGGCTACAAAGGAATTGATCCCGAAGGGGTGAGCTATACCGGTGACTTCACGTTTGCCCCCGGGATGGATCACCGCGACAAATACCCCACCACCCGTACCTATACAGTGGGTTTGAATGTTAGTTTTTAACCGATGGTTGGACGATTAATTTATATCATGAAGATGAAGAAGAAAATAGCAATATATGGTGCGACGTTGGCATTTGCTTTCGCCACCAGTATCAGTTCATGTACTAACCTGGATGAAGAGGTTTACTCAGAGGTTTTGGCCAGTTCATTCCAGCCAACGGAACGTGATCTGCCCTATATCGTAGCTCCCGTTTATGCCCCATTCCGTGCGTTGATGTTCGGTTGGCAGGGGTATTTCGATTTACAGGAAGAACCCGCAGACGTGATTGTCACGCCGGTACGCCCCAATGGTTGGGACGATGGAGGAACTTATCGCCGGATGCACCAGCACGTATGGACATCGGAACAATGGCAACCTACCAATACGTGGAACCAGGCCTATTCGGCCATTACCCGTACCAATATGGTGATCATGCAGATCGAAGACGGAACATTGCCCCTGCCGGAAGAAATTGGAAGGGGTGCCGTCGCTGAATTACGTGCGGTGCGTGCCTTGGCCTATTATCTCTTGCTGGATAACCACGGCAATGTGCCGATAGTAACCGATTACCGCGACGTGGAGCTGCCGCAGCAAAGCACCCGGCAAGAGGTGTATGATTTCGTGATCAGCGAATTAAACGAGAGCCTACCGTTGCTTTCTGAGGATGTTTCGCCGATGTATGGTCGGATGAACCGTTGGGCCGCGAAAGCATTGCTTACCAAAATCTATTTAAATGCCGAAGTGTATACCGGAACACCTCAGTGGAACATGGTTATCCAGGAAGCAGATGATATTATCAATAGCCAAGCGTATACATTGGATGCCAATTATGCAGATGTGTTTAGCTGGACCAACCACAATTCCGGAGAGATCATTTTTGGTGTGCCCTACGATGAAATTTACGGGCAAGGCAGCCAGATCCACATGAAAACCCTTGACCCGCTGAGCCGGCTGGTGTATAACATGTCTGCAGGCCCATGGGGTGGGAATTGCGCCGTGCCCCAATTCATCGATACGTATGATGCCGATGATACCCGATTGCAAGATACCTGGATACAGGGGCCGCAATACCACGCTTCTACAGGGGAAGAGGTGATCGACTATGTGAAACATGTGCCCGGTATCGGTGGAGACGGTACGGTCGCACCCAGCAATTCGGGCTATCGCATTGGAAAGTATGCTATTAAGCAAGGTGCTACCGGCAACCTGGATAATGATTATCCCATGTTCCGTTATGCCGATATCCTGATGATGAAAGCGGAAGCGCTACTACGCACGGGTGATGCAGACGGAGCTGCCGCACTGGTTACACAAGTCAGGCAGCGGGCCTTTAAAGACAATCCTGCAAAGGCAACCGTTACCGGGCAGCAATTGTTGCAAGGCAGTGTTTACCAATACGGTTGGCAACGTGTTGATGGATCCATAGATGCCGTGAATGGGGGAGCCGATATCCAGTATGGTCGGTTTTTGGATGAATTGGGTTGGGAATTTGCAGCTGAGGCACACCGTCGCCAGGACTTGATTCGCTTCGGGGTATTCCAGACGAAGACCTGGTTCAACCATCGGCCGCATGCACAAGCACAGGCGCGCACCATCTTCCCGATCCCTTTCGGGGAGTTGACGAGAAACCCGAATCTAACGCAGAATCCGGGGTATTAAATGAATAATATGGTTGGTTATGTAGGGGGAAGGCTTGAAAATAGCCTCCCCTTTTTATCCATCCAACGATTAGAGTGTTTGGAATTTATGGCGATACTCCGTCGGCGTTAACCCGATAAATGTTTTGAACTGTTTGTTAAAGTTGGACAAGGTGTTAAATCCCGATTCGTAGCAAATCTGGGTGACATTTTTTCCCTCTTCGGTAGAAAGTAGCTTGCAGGCATTTCGGATCCGTAGCTCGGTCAAAAAATAGGAAAAGGACTTACTGGTTTTCATCGTGAAATACCTGCTGAATGAAGTCGGGGTCATATTGAGTAAGGCAGCTACCTCTTCCAATGAGATCTTATTTTTGAAATGGCGCGCCATATAGTTGTATACGATGTTGATTCGGTTTGTCTCGACATCTTTGGGTTGGTAATAGACGATGTCATCATGTAGGAGACGGTACTCTTTGCAGATGGAAAGCAGATCAAGGATCTTGAAGAAATAGATGATGCGTTCGGTACCGTGGATATGCCGGAGTTCTTGCATCAACTTGCCGGCTTTTTTTGCACTGGCACCATATATTTCCATTCCATGGCGTGCTTTTTCCAAGAGTACTTTGATTTGGGCGAGTTCTTCCTTGTCGATGAGCTGCCCCAGGATGGATCCGTTGAAGTAAATGACTAGGCCAAGGCTTGTTTGGTCAGCATGTTGGTCGAAATAGCTTTCATCACTTCGCCAAAGGTGGGGGATGTTAGGCCCTAGAAACGTGAGGTCGCCTTTATCAAATGGTTTGACAATGTTGCCGATAAACTTGGTGCCGGTGCCTTCGACCACCAGGAAAAGCTGGTATTCCATGTGGGCATGCCAGGTAGGATCAAAATGCTTGTCATGGAGTTCCCTGACAAAGAAGGCATTTGACTCGGGGATTTTGGTTTTACGGATGGCCGTTTTTTTAAGTGCAGCTTTCATTACTGTTTATACTTGGTTGTTAAGCGCCTGAGGCACTTCAAAATTACATAAAACAGCTGATGTACAAACCCATTGTAGGTGAAAAATTGGATTATTATTCCAATAATATAGGTAAAATCTGATAAATAGGATAACATACAGTCAGTATTTGTTAATTAATAGGTGTGATGTGGACGATTAAAAGAACTATCTTAGCCAAGCAAAACAACCAATTAACAATAAACACGTATCAAAATTATGTCAGAAGTAAATCCTAATACAGCAAATGCATCCGGAGGTAAACCGGACATGCTGTTATTTTACGCATGCGTTATTTCGTTGGTAGCTACTTCTTTTGGATTTGTGCTACGGGCATTCGTACTCAGTGATTGGGGAGCGGAGTTCCAATTAACGCAAACACAACTGGGGGAAATATCCGGTGTCGGGCTATGGCCGTTTGCCATCAGTATCGTATTGTTCAGCCTTATCGTTGATAAAGTGGGCTATAAGACCTCCATGGTCTTCGCTTTCTTGTTTCATGTGGCTTCCGCGATACTGACCATTTTTGCTACTGGGTATTGGATGCTGTACATCGGTACATTTATGATGGCCTTGGGCAATGGTATCGTCGAGGCCGTGGTGAATCCGGTAGTGGCGACCATGTTTCCCAAGCAGAAAACAAAATGGTTAAGCATCCTGCATGCGGGGTGGCCCGGAGGGCTGGTACTGGGCGGGTTATTGGCCTTGGCCTGGGGGCCCGAAACGGCCTGGGAAATGAAAATCGGATTGATTTTCATCCCGACACTCTTATACGGAGGGATGATGGTCACGCGTCGATTTGCGGCCAATGAACGGGTACAGGCCGGGGTGTCCTATTTGGATATGTTAAAGGAAATGGGGGGCGTAGGTGCGTTATTGATAACGGCTTTGGTAGTCTTCCAATTAGGTGAAGTCTTTGGCTGGGGTACGATCGTCAGTGTGATCGTTACGTTGGTCATCGCAGTAGGATACGGGCTGTATGTCAAGAGCTGGGGTCGTCCGTTATTCATTGTTCTATTGCTCATTATGATACCGCTGGCCATCACCGAATTGGGAACAGACAGCTGGATCAGTAGCCTGATGGCTTCCGAAATGGAGAAACTCGGGTTGCAGGGCGGATGGGTATTGGTGTATACGTCGGCTATTATGCTGATGATGCGTTTGTTTTCCGGTTCCATCATCCACCGTATTTCGCCGTTGGGCTTATTGGCGGTGAGTTCGTTTGTGGCGGCAATCGGTTTATATTATTTGTCGTACGCGGTAGGCATTTCGATATTGATCGCGGCAACGATCTATGCCTTCGGTAAATCTTATTTGTGGCCGTTGATGTTAGGGGTTGTTTCCGAGCAATTCCCCAAGGGAGGGGCGCTTACATTGAATGTCATCGCCGGACTCGGGATGATCAGTGCGGGTGTGATCGGTGCTGGCGTTTTGGGATTCTTGCAGGATAAACGGGCCGATGGTGGTATCGCCAAATATGACATGGAGCATAACACCACGTTATATAACACGTATTTGACGGAAGAAAAAACCAGTTTATTCGGGGAATACCAGGCGCTCGATTTCGAAAAATTTGAAAATGCTCCCCAAGAAGACAAGGATACCATCCATGGTATTCAGGAGGAATCCAAAAAGGTCGCATTGCGGGATATTGTGGTCTTTCCGATCATCATGCTTATCTCGTATTTGTTATTGGTGTTATACTTCAAGCGAAAGGGAGGGTATAAAGCAAAGGTATTGGACTATACCACATCAGCGGTTTAAATCAGGTAACTAATTAATTTATGTCATTAAATGTAAAACTAGGTGTGAGCACCTGGCTGTGGACATCTCCGTTTCAAACGGATGAGGCTGCATCGCTATTCCAAAAGGTTTCGGCCTTGGGGTATGACGCAGTAGAAATAGCGGTAGAAGAGCCGGGGCTGTTAGATGTACGGGCCATCAGGGAAGAATTGGCGAAAAACCAGTTGGATGTAATCGTCTGTGGTGCTTTTGGCAGTACGCGGGATTTGACGAGTGATGACGAACGGTTACAAACCAATGCATTGGAATACATCGAGCAGTGCCTAGACATCACGGAGGCGCTTGGGGCAAAATTCTTTGCAGGGCCGATGTACTCGGCAGTGGGAAAAGCACGCATGGTTAGCCCAGAGCAAAAAGCGATCGAGTGGCGGCGGGCGGTACGGAACCTTCGCTTGGTATGTGACATGGCAGCGGCCAAGGGATTGGAGATCGCCTTAGAACCATTGAATCGTTTTGAGTCAGACCTCATCAACAATGTCGATGACCTGCTCCGCTTGATCGATGACATCAATCATCCTGCTGCAAAAATTTGCTTGGATATGTTCCACATGAACATCGAAGAGCCGGATCCCGAGCAAGCCATCCGCAGGGCAGGCGATAAGCTCATCCACGTACAGGTGTCTGAAAATTATCGAGGTACACCCGGCACAGGCAATGCAAGTTGGGATGCCTATTACAAAGGGCTGACCGCTATCGGCTACCGGGGAACGGTCTCCATCGAAAGTTTTACCCCTGAGAACCAAGAATTAGCCGGAGCGGTATGCATCTGGCGAAACCTAGCAGAAAGCCAAGATGCGTTCGCGCAGGACGGAAATATTTTTTTAAGAAAATGGATAACAGGTAATTGATAGCACACGCCTGCCTGCCGGTAGGCAGGGATGACACCATTGAACGCTGATGACGCGGATTAGACAGATTTACACCGGTTTGTCATAGTCTTCGTGTCGCCGACACAAGGGCTCCGTCAACGATCCGCGGCCATCCGCAACATCCGTGTCATCCGCGTTCAATGGATAAATAATAAATTATGAGCAAGAAACAAATTAACGTAGCAATCATTGGGTTGGGTTTTGGGGCCGAGTTTATACCCATCTATCAACGGCATCCCCATGCCAACATGTACGCCATTTGTCAACGGAATGAAGAAAGTTTGAATAAGATTGGCGATGAATTCGGTATTGAAAAGCGCTATCGGGATTACGACGAACTGCTGAAGGATGAACAGATCGATGCCGTGCATATCAATACGCCGATTCCAAACCATGCCGAACAATCGTTGAAGGCCTTGCGGGCAGGCAAGCACGTGGCTTGTACCGTTCCGATGGCAACAACGGTGGAAGAGTGTAGGCAGATCGTAGAGGCGGTGCAAGAGACCGGACTGACCTATATGATGATGGAGACCGTGGTATATGCCCGCGAATTCCTATTCATGAAGGAGTTGTACGAAAAAGGAGAGTTGGGTAAGATCCAGTTCCTCAAAGCCAGCCACCAGCAGGATATGGACGGATGGCCGAACTATTGGCCGGGGTTGCCACCCATGCATTATGCTACACATTGCGTCGGCCCGGTATTGGGATTGACACGTAGCGAAGCAGAATACGTATCTTGTTTCGGATCAGGTACGATCAGGGAAGAACTCCATGCGCATTACCATTCTCCGTTTGCCGTGGAAACCGCCCATATTAAATTTAAGGATTCCGACCTTAGTGCGCATGTATATCGGTCGCTGTTTGATACGGCGCGTCAATACCGGGAAAGTTTCGAGGTGTATGGCTCGAAAAAGGCCGTGGAATGGCCGTTGATTGAAGGAGAACCGCTAGTGGTGCATACCGCCAAGAAACCGGAACCGGAAATCCCCGAGGAGGTGGAATGTCCTGATTATGCACACCTATTACCCCAAGAAATCCAGCGGTTTACCACAGGAGGGGTTTACGATGAGGACGATAATCAACACCTTTCCTTTACACAAGGTGCCGGCCACGGGGGATCCCATCCGCATTTGGTGCACGAATTTATCAGTGCGTTGGTCGAAGGCCGTCAGCCTTTTCCAAATGCGCAGCAATCGGCCAATATCACGTGCGTTGGCATTTTAGCCCACGAATCGGCACTAAAAGGAGGGGAGATTGTTAAACTGCCAGCATTTACATGGTCAAAATAGCTACGTAAGGGGTGGATTTAAAAGATGGCCACCTTTTTTATGTCGTATATAAATGTCAAAACAACATTAAAATGAATAGATTATTTGGATTGCTAACCGCAGTGGTGGTGTCGTTGCTGTTGTTTAACTGCAATGGAAAGAAACAGGACGATGGCCCCAGGAGGCTGGAGTTATTTTTCCTCGGTCACGAGAGCAAACACCATGATTCGGAAAAACTTGTCGGGATTTTTGCACAGGAGTTTTTTCCAGAAGGGATTAACATCACGTACTCGACAGACCCCGAAGATTTGACGCGTACCGACCTTCATCGCTATGACGGACTTATCCTATATGCGAATCACGATACCATCAGTGATGCGCAGGCAAAAGGCTTGTTGGATTACGTGGCCTCGGGCAAGGGATTTATACCGCTGCATTCAGGTTCGTATTGCTTTCGCAATTCGCCGGAAGTGGTGGCCCTGATCGGAGGATTGTTTAAGAGTCACGGTGGTGGGGCGTTTTCCGCGGAAATTATCAAGCCCGAGCATCCGGCCATGGAAGGTGTGCAGCCGTTTACCACTGAGTGGGATGAAACGTATGTACACGAACAGCTTGCGGATGATATCGTGGTATTGATGGAGCGTGTAGACAGTACGCATCGCGAACCCTATACCTGGGTCAAAGAGTATGGTAAAGGGCGTGTTTTTTACACCGCATTCGGACATGACGAACGGACGTTTAGTAATGAAGGTTTTATCCAGTTGGTTAAAAGCGGTATTTTATGGGCGGTAGGTGAAGACGCCGTGGCTAAAATGCGGGAGTTTAAGATCGCTGAACCCACGTATGAAGAAGCCAGGATGCCCAATTACGAACGCCGGGATCCGGCTCCACGTTACCAACACCCGCTGTCACCGGAAGAATCGCAGACACTTATACAAGTTCCCGTTGGCTTTAAACTTGAGCTTTTCGCCTCCGAACCGGACATCAAAAAACCCATTGCCATGGAATGGGATGAAAAAGGCAGGCTGTGGATTGTCGAGACCGTAGACTATCCGAATACGGTGAGGGATGACAAGGGGGAAGGCGATGACCGCATTATCATCTGCGAGGATACCGATGGAGATGGAAAGGCAGATAAGTTTACCGTCTTTGCAGAAGGGTTAAATATCCCAACGGCTTTCACGTTTGCCAATGGTGGGATTATCGTCGCCCAGGCACCACATTTCCTATTCCTCAAAGATACCGATGGAGATGATCGGGCCGATGTACGCGAGGTACTGATCGATGGCTGGGGAACATATGACACACACGCAGGGCCTTCTAACCTGCGTTATGGACTTGATAATAAGATTTGGGGAACCGTTGGTTATTCCAGTTTTGAAGGAACCATTGGTGGCAGCCCCATGAAGTTCGGCTCGGGGATTTATCGTTTCGATAGCGAGGCCAAACACATGGAGTTCTTGGCCAATACGACAAACAATACATGGGGGCTGGGCTTTTCCGAAGAGTTCGACGTGTTTGCCTCCACAGCCAATAATGAGCACAGTAATTTCATGGCCATCCCCATCCATTATTATGAGAAGGCAAACTTAAGGGAGCGTGGCATTGAGAAGATCGATGCACACTATGGGATGCATGTATTGACCAAGGAATTGCGCCAGGTGGATGTGCATGGCGGTTTTACCGCTGCTGCCGGCCATAGCCTGTATACCGCACGCGCGTTTCCGAAAGAATATTGGAACCGGGTGGCATTTATCTCCGAACCTACCGGACGATTGGTGCACCGACATCATTTGGAGCAAGTCGGTGCGGGTTTTGTCGAAAAAGGCGATGGCAGGAACATCGTGGCCAGTTCGGATAACTGGTTTGGTCCTGTGGAGGCCAAAGTAGGTCCGGACGGTGCTTTATGGGTGCTCGACTGGTACAATTTCATTATCCAGCACAATCCGACACCAGACGGATTTGACAACGGCGAAGGCAATGCGTATATCGACCCGCTGCGTGACAATACCCGCGGGCGGATATACCGCTTGGTGCACGAAGACGCCAAGGCTTCCAAATCCTATAAATTGAACCCGAGTAAACCGGGGTCATTGGTTGACGCATTGAAAAGCGACAATATGTTCTGGCGATCGACTGCACAGCGCCTCCTGGTCGAGGCGGGTGATACACGCGTAGCAAAGGATCTCCATAAGCTCGTTCGCAACCGTTCGGTCGATGAGGTGAATACCAATGGTGCGGCGTTACACGCCACCTGGACATTACACGGTTTAGGATTACTTGATGGTTCGGATGAAACCAGCATTGCGGTGGTGATCGACGCGCTGAAACACCCTGCGCCCGGAGTACGGCGTGCAGCCATCCAAACATTGCCCGTGGGGAAACCCGAAGTGGCCGTGGCGTTGCTTGAAGCTGATGTACTCAACGATGAAGACTTGCGGGTTCGTCTAGCGGCGTTGTTAGCGCTTTCCGAGGCTGCTCCAACGGTCGAAATCGGGAAGGCTCTTTTTGAAGCGGTGCAGCAAGCGGATAATATCGCCGATAAATGGGTTTCTCATGGGCTGTTGATTGCAGGTGCGGTACACCGTCAGGCGTTTTTGGGTGAATACCACCAACATTTCGGGCATCCTGACTTGTCAACGACCGATGGCTCACTCGTCGAACGCATTGTCGCCGGCAACCGGATGACCGTACTGCCCTTGAGTACGGAACGTGGGGGAACGGTAGGTGGACGGCAGCTGCCCGAATTCATCAACCGAGAAGTTAGCTTGGTGTTTGACGTCAAGCGTCCGGAAATGAGGCGTGTATTGCCTGAGGGTGTATTGGTATCACATGGCGATAACCGCGACGGATATGCCGTATTCCTCAAAGGTGGTCACGTGTATTTTCAGGTAAACCAGCAAGGGCGTAAATCGGTTATTCATACCACTGATTCGTTGCCGGAAGAATTTACGGTGAAGGCATCTTTGCTGACCGGTGGTCGGATGACCTTATCCATAAATGGTACGCAGGCAGCAGAAGGGAAAAGCGCAAATCTGTTTGCTGAATTGCCCAAAGGTGTTATCCGGATCGGGCATAATCGCAAGCGCCAATGGTGGGAAACCGATGCACCTGCTATTCCGAATGTAGGGGATTATCCTGAAGACTTCCACTTTACGGGAAGACTCGAAAATGGACGACTGGTAGTTGTCACGTTGGAAGAGGAAGGGGCCGCTGAAGCTGTCGCTGCCGATGAGGAAATCGTCATCAAGGCCATTGTCGGCGAAATGAAGTATGATATCACAAATTTCAATGCCAAAGCAGGAAAGACGTTAAAAATCATCTTCGAGAATCCCGACCATATGCAGCATAACCTGCTGATCTTGAAACCGGGCACATTGGAAAAGGTTGGCCTCGCGGCCGACGAATTGGCCAAGCAGCCGAACGGAGTGGAATTGCAATATATTCCCACTACATCGGATGTGCTCTTCAGTACGCCGCTCGTCAACCCCGAGGAACGATTCGAATTAACGCTCACCGTACCATCCACACCGGGTGATTATCCGTTTGTGTGTACGTTCCCCGGGCATTGGCGCATCATGCATGGGGTGATGAAGGTGACCAATTAATCGAAGGTGATTGTCATTGGCTGTTTTTAATATTGGTTGTATATGCGAGAGGGCAGCTCATCGATAAGATGAGTGCCCTCTTTTTTTGGAATGATGTGAGTAAAGGTTCTGATTTTTCAGCTTACGACAAATCTATCTTATTTCGATGCCTTAACAACCGTTTTTCCCGCTCCCAACGGGATGGCATACTGACCGCGCTCATTTTTTTCGTATTCGGCTAATCGATGGGCGGCGCCATCGGGTGTAGTCTGTTCGAGGCGTAGGTAGGCATCCGGCGTATGCACATCGGCCTCCGCTAATGTGATCCGGACTTCGCCCGTTTTTTCGTGGTAGGCTATTGCTTCCAATTTTCCTGCTTCCAGGCAAATCCATAAACCGATCGGCGCGATAAAAACCCTCGATTGAGATGCACTGGTCACCTGTGTGGTTACCCATTCATCCTCTTGGGAGAGTATACCACTGAAAGCCAACCAGCCAAATTCGGGATGTTTGGCGATGTAGGTGCCCGAATTGACAGCGTAACCATAAAACCCGGAGCCGTAGTCGCCCGCATAGCCATCAATGGCCAGTGTGGAGGGATAGGAATGGAAAGCCGCTGGGCCAAATCCATCTTCAGTGATGTTGGCCAGCGCACCCATTGCTCCCGCATGCCCCACACGTAGCAGGTAGAAATCGTCGGGGTTATCCCGATAATGCGTGAGCACGGGTATGGAATTGAGGGCCGACCCGTAATGGTGCAATTGCCGTTCGATACGGGAAAGTTTGCCGCCGTATACAAAATCCCAGTACCGGCGGGCGCTGCCATTGTATCCCCAATGGGGTACGGTGGGCATATAGGCGAGGATCGCATGGAGTGTCACCAAAGCCTTTTCGTCAAAGCCGAAGTATCGCGACCAAAGGTACACTTCTTCTTGTCCGGTGGAATCCCATGGCATTTCGCTGCCGAAGGGATAAGCCAGCGTATGCCAATGTTCGGCCCGTTTTCGCATGGCCGCTTCCAATTGGCCGGCCATTTCCGTGTAGCCTTCGTTTTTCAAGTCATTGAGCACTAACAGAAATATTGATCCCTCCATTTGGCCGAATTGAGCATAATGTGGGGCATGCTGCACCATGGCCATCGCGGTCTGGTACGCCCGTTCGAGGGAAGTTTGCCAAGTCGTTTCGGTGACTAGCCCCGAGTGGTATCGGGCCAGTCGATACATCACCCAGTGGGCGGCGGTGACGTGCGGGTAATTATACGAGCGGCCGGGGCTGTTCGCTTCTTTTTTCGGCCATGCGGACCACCCCGTATAATTGATGGTGTCGCTATACGTGCCCGGAGGCATCGAATCCGGCTCATAGTAAAACAAGCTTTTCTTCACACCGTATTGCCATTGGCCTTCAGTGTACTGTATATCGCCCCAAAGGGTTTCGTTCACGAAGCGTTTCAGTTTCTCCACCTCTTGTTTATTGGGCTGGATGACCTGTTTCATCATAGCGGCCAGCCAACTACCCGCACCTGCTTCATCGCTAAGGCCGGCATACCATGCCCGGGATTCTTGGGTCAAGTGCTTCTTTACATCGTAGTCATAGTTGATAATCGAGGGCGAACGATTGAACAGATCGCTATCGTCTTCATACCATTGTTCGGTGGCGAGGAAATGGCCGAGGTCGGCTACAGCTTCACTTTCGGGCTTGATGACCTTGTAGCTAACGGTTTGTTTCAGTCCATCGGTGTAGGTGATGGTCAGCCGTGCCCTTCCCCATTGCTTCCCGGTGATTTCATAGGCTTCCCATCCGTTTGGTGTTTGTTTACCTGGTTGGATGTCCAATGCATTTGTCGGATAAACCGCTACGTTTTTCACATCACGGGTATATTGGAGGAAGAGCTTAGCCGGAACATGCAGCGGTACCACATACCCCGGTACACCGATGGCTACGGGCCGTTGTTGGGCAATCAGTTCATCTTCTATTTGTCGGATACCTGGGGCGAGTACGAATCGGATGGCGAAGTTTTTCACCTCCCCCGGTTTGAGGATGGACGAAGTAGGTTCATTCCACTGCTCCACGCCTTTCCAATCGGTTTCGGCATGGGCTTTACTATGTACCATCCACTCATGAAAGCCTTCAAATACGATGCTGCGCGGTGTTGGGTCGTCATTTAAGGGGTTATAGGCTTCGAAAGGCGCATTTTCATCGGGTAATACCAACAGTACGGGCCCTTCGCCATGTAGGCGGTTTATTTGCAAATACCCTGCGTCCTGACCGATGTAGGGATCGAAAAAAACATTGTCTGCATGCGCTTCATCTAGGTGTTTTCCTTCAAGAATGTTGTTGAAGATAAGCGGGATGCCTAATGAACCGATTTCGATGTCATGAGGGGCCCTGTTGGTCAGTTCAAAACGTAACACCAACTGGCCATCGATCGATTCCCAATATCGCTTTACATCAACCGGCACATCTGGCGGTAGCGCTGGAGCGAGGTCGGCAGCGGCCAATACCTTTCCCGTTGCCGGTAGGGCCCTGACTGGGGTACGCTTTATGGCAGAGGAGTAGGCTGTCCACGAAGTATCACGCTGGGCCTTTAACCGGAAATTGATGTCGCCTAGGTGATACAGCCCATCCTTTGACCGTGTTTCCAAACGCTCACTAGGCGTATAGTCAAATGCCGTGTCGGCTAGCGGTAGAAGACCCGCTACCGTTTGCGAGGCGTTGACCAGCCGAAGCTTGAACGGGGAGATAATGTGCTCATCAATACCCTGTTCCAGGCCCAATGTCGAAGGACGTTGGGCAATGCGTTCCCAAGGCGACTGCGCAACACCCATGAACGCCCATCCCGTGGTAAGCCCTAGCAAACAAATTATCCGGCAAAGGAATCGTGAGGGTTTTATCAAACGTATCATCATGCTATCGAATTTCTTATCAAACAAATGTACAAAAGACATTTTAACTAAAACATTCAATATTGCCCAATATTACCCATATCTTGATATCAAGCAGAAATTGGTAAAACGGCTGTTTTATATATTGATTTAACTACTATCTTTGCTTGGTCGCACCGATTAGTGGCGACTACAAATAACGATTTAGCCCATAAGTAATCCTAATTTTTAAGATGATGACGAATAAAACAACCCAATTATTAACAATCGTTGCCATGGTGATTGGCATCCAGGCGTGCAATGGCCCCCAAGAACAATCCACTACGGGATCTGACGTACGACTGACCGTATCACCAACTGATTTTGAAGCCGATATAAATGGAGATTCCGTGAAATTATATACGCTCACGAACGGACATGCCGTGGCAGCCATCACGAATTATGGAGCGCGTGTGGTGAGTCTCCACGTTCCGGATAAGGAGAATAATCTGGTAGACGTGGTATTGGGATACCGAGATCTGGCACTGTACCAGCAAGCGGGCGAGGGTTTTTATGGAGCGGTGGTAGGCCGCTACGGAAACCGTATTGCCAAAGGGCAGTTTGAACTGGATGGGGAGCCATACCAGTTGGAATTGAATGACGGGCCGAATACCTTACATGGCGGTACCAATGGTTTCTTTGGCAAGGTTTGGGAAGTAAAACATGTGACCGACAGCAGCTTGGAATTGCAGTATGTGTCTCCGGATGGCGATGCAGGCTACCCCGGTGAATTAACGGCTACGGTCGTATATACATTGACCCATGATCATGGCTTGGATATCACCTATCGGGCCACAACAGACAAAACAACGGTGGTTAATTTGACCAACCACGCTTATTTCAATTTGAATGGGGAGGGGGATGATACTATCCTCGACCATCTACTGACCATCCGGGCCGATGGGTACACACCCGTCGATGAAACATTGATCCCGACCGGTGAAATCGCTCCGGTGGAGAATACCCCGTTCGATTTTAGGCAGGCTACCCCAATCGGCGAACGTATCGACGTGGATGATGCTCAATTAGTGATCGGCAAGGGATATGACCATAACTTTGTATTGAAAAAAGATGCCGGTCTGCAGTTGGTAGCTACGGTGGAAAGCCCAAAAACAGGCATCATCATGGATATCTTTACGGAAGAACCCGGCCTACAGTTTTACAGTGGTAATTTCATGGATCAAGTGCAGGGAGGTAAAGGGGATAAAGTTTATGGATACCGCTCGGCATTTTGCTTGGAAACACAACATTTTCCCGATGCACCTAACCGGTCGAATTTCCCTTCTACCGTATTAGAATCTGGTTCGGAGTACCGGACAAGGACGATTTATAAGTTCAGGAATTAACATGGGCTGGTGCGGATATGCTATAGGAGTATCCGCACCAGTTCCTATAAGGGCTAGAAACGGGTGTACGCGATCGACACCACGTTCGCGCAGACTACAGGTTCAGCAGCTCCTCTTTCACATAGCCATAGCTCTTGGCCACACTCTCAAAAGGGTCAATCGTAATGATATCCTGCTCTACAAACGCATATTTTAGTCCGGCCGTTTGCTCTTCGGCCATGATATGCTTGAAGTCGATGGCGCCCGAGCCGACTTCAGCATAGGTGATGCTCGTGGCAATTTCCATCGCGGGCTTGCTGTCATAATCCGGACCGGTCACCGAGGCAGTATTGTTTTTATCCATGTCCTTGATGTGCCAAAGCGGGAACCGGCCAGGGTATTTTTGGAAATACGTGGCGCTATTGATGCCCGATTTTTCGGTCCAAAACAAGTCCAATTCGAATACAACCAGGTCTTTATCGGTATTTTCAATCAGGATGTCCAACCCTTTGCTGCCATCGTCAAACGTCCGGAACTCCCAGAAGTGGTTATGGTAGCCGATTTGGATGCCCGATTGGGAAGCGAGTTGGCCACCCTTGTTGAGCTGGTCGGCCATGAAGCGGTAATCATCTGCGGTCAGCGCATCGATCATCATCATCGGAGGCACAGGGAAAATCAGGTATCGCTGCCCCAATGTGGCTGCCGTGTCAATATAGGCCTTTAGCATTTCTTCGCTCCCATTGCCCGGGGTAAGGAAATCAAAATCAACGTAATGCCCGCTATAGGTTTTCAATCCATGTTGCTGAAGCAAGCCTGATAATGCTTCGAGATCCATTCCCCAAAACGAAACCTTTCCATCGGGATCGACCTGGGGTCCGAATGTTTCGACATGGTCATAACCAATTTCCGCTACACGGGCGATCGTACCAGCCGCATCATCAGCCAATTGGTCGCGCAATGTAAAAAGCTGGATGCCGATCTCTCGGAGCGATGAAGAAGATGTAGCAGGTGTTGAGGTACAGGAGAGGAAAGACGGCGCAAGGTATGCTGTTGCCAACCCCATTCCCGTATGTTTTAAGAATTTACGTCGATTGATGTTCATAAGTTGGTTTTAGCTAGCTAATGTAAGTGTTCGAAGTTAATAATGCAACTTTTTCGGACTATCCACTGAAATACACGTAGGCAGCCAGTATCAGTATAATGATGGCGACAGACGTGACCACATCCCATTTATTCCAGCTTGCGCGGCTGTCCTTGCGGTGTTCATCCGTGACGGTGCCAAAGGTCAATCCCGCTATTTTTTCATACGAAGGTGCCGCCGTGGCGTAGCTCACGACAAACATAACCACAAGGCTGATCAGAAAAATAACCAAGCTGTAATATTGGAAGAAGGTATTGTTCAGGATCCATAGGAAAGAGCCTTCTGTATAGGCAAATCCGTCTGATAACTTGACCGGCGTATCGATGACCAACCGTAGGATGCCGAGAAAAAATCCGGTATAAAGTGCGGCTAAGCATCCTTTGGCATTCAATCGCTTGTGGAAGATACCGGCAAAAAACACGACTGCTATCGGAGGAGCGAGGTACGCTTGTACACCCTGAAGGTAATCATATAACCCCCTGCCTCCGCGAATCACCGGAATCCATAATAAACCGATGATGATCATGACGACGGTGGCCACGCGGCCAACCCAGACTAATCGCTCTTGTGGTACGTTTGGGCGGATTTTAGCATAGAAATCAATCGTAAATAATGTAGAGGAAGCATTAAAGGCACTGGCCAATGAACTCATCAGCGCTGCCAGTAGCGCCGCAACTACCAGACCACGAATACCCACGGGAAGGATATGGGCTACCAATAACGGGAAGGCCTGTTGGGCGCTGTCACGGATCACCTCGCCATCCGGGCCGATGAGCGTTTCGGTCAATGCGGGTAGCTTACCACTTACCGCCAACGCATAGCATACGATGCCTGGAATGATGAAGATGAATACGGGGAATAGTTTAAAGAATGCTGCAGCAATCGCCCCACGCCTTGCTTCGGTTTCGTTGGGTGCGCCCAATATGCGCTGTACAATATATTGGTCCGTTGTCCAATACCACAGCCCGATGATGGGTGCGCAAAACAGCATCCCCACCCATGGGTAATTGTCATTGAAGTACCAAGCCATTTTGCCTTGTTCCTTGACTGGGCTCCACGTGCTTTCCACTCCCTCTGGTACCAGTGGTTTCCATAGGTTGAACATGTCATCGCCGACAATCCCCCGTAGTTCAGACCATCCACCGAGGGCTTGAATCCCCAGGATAGCGACCAAGGCAGGGCCGATGATGAGGATGATGGTTTGGAAAGCTTCGGTATAGGCCACCGCTTTCATGCCGCCTAATGCGGTATAGATACCCGTGAGGACGATGGTCAGTATCGAACCCACCCAGAAACTATCGAGTCCCATGAAACTGAGTTCGGGGATCAATACCGAAAATACCATGCCTCCGGCATATACGCCGACGGCGAGCTTGGTGAGCACGTAAGCTACCAGGGAAATGGCCGAAAGCACCGTCCGCGCAGTGGGAGAAAACCGTTTTTCCAGAAATTCAGGCATGGTAAAAACCCTCGAGCGCATGTAGAATGGAACCAGTACCCACGCCAGTACCAATAAGCACCAGGCATGGAGCTCATAATGTGCCATAGCTACCCCATCGGTTGCACCCGAACCCGCGAGGCCTACGAGGTGTTCTGACCCGATGTTGGAAGCGAAGATGGAAGCACCGATGACAAACCACCCCAATGATTTTCCCGCTAGGAAATACTCCTGGGCCGAATCTTTCTTTTTTCGCATGGTCCACGCCGCAATGCCGGCTATGATTAGGAAATAAAAACCAATGACCAGCCAATCGAGTGTTTCAAGAAGTTGCATAATGGTTTATAATTAATGGGTTAGTACTAACTATCGTTTGCTGTGGTAATACACATCATTCCAGCGTAGCTCTTTGCGGAATTCTTCCAAGCGGGTATCGCGCCCGATATGGAGCAATTCGATATTGGCCATGTCGGCGAAATCGCGGAAATGTGCAAGGGAAAGATTTTGGCTAAAGCAGGTATGGTGCGCACCACCAGCATAAATCCAAGCCGTGCAAGCGGTTTTCATGTCAGGCAGCGGTGTCCATAATACGCGGGCCACGGGTAAATGAGGCAATTGGTGTGTGGGGGCTTTTGCCTCTACGTCATTGACCACTAACCTGAAGCGGGTTCCCATATCCACGAGACTGGCATTGAGCGCAGCGCCCGCCGGCGCATCAAAGACCAAACGGGCGGGATCGTCTTTGCCACCGATACCCAATGGATGTACCTCCACTATGGGCCTTCCCTTTGCTAGCGCAGGGTCTACTTCGAGCATATGTGCACCCAGTACCAAGGGATTAGCCGGATCAAAATGATAAGTATAATCTTCCATAAACGCGCTACCCCCCGACAATCCAGCGCCCATGACTTTTGCGGCGCGTACCAATGCAGCCGTTTTCCAGTCACCTTCACCGGCATACCCAAAACCATCCTGCATCAACCGTTGGGTAGCGATGCCGGGCAGCTGCTTTAGCCCGTGGAGATCTTCAAATGTATTTGAGAAGCCCTTAAATCCACCATCGACAAGGAATTTGCGGAGGCCGATTTCGATTTGCGCAGCGTCACGGAGTTGCTGGTGCTTATCGCCGGTCACTTGGACGTCTGGAGCGAGTGTGTATGCCTGCTCATATTCGTCAATCAGTGCATCGATTTGCGATGCTGTGACGCTATTGACCACTGCTGCCAAGTCGCCCACTGCATACGTATTCACCGAAAATCCAAATTTGGCCTCCGCATCGGTTTTGTCGCCATCGGTAACGGCTACGTAACGCATATTGTCACCAAAGCGGGCGAAGCGGGCTCCTTGCCAGTCTTGCCAAGCCGCCGCAGCGCGTGCCCAGACGTTTAGCTGATCCAATACATCATCGTCCTGCCAATGGCCGGTCACCACTTTGCGGTTGATGCCCAATTTCGAAACGATATGGCCGAATTCACGGTCGCCATGTGCACTTTGGTTGAGGTTCATGAAATCCATGTCAATGCTATTCCATGGAATGTCTCGGTTATATTGCGTATGGAGGTGAAGCAATGGTTTGTTCAGTATGTTGAGTCCACGTATCCACATCTTAGCGGGAGAGAATGTATGCATCCACGTCATGATACCGATACAGTTAGGCGAATGGTTGGCATCTGCGATGGTGCTGTAGATTTCCTCCGGTGTCTTCACGATAGGTTTGACCACGATGCCCACCGGGATTTGGGGGGATTGGTCAAGAAATGCCGCGATCTCTGAAGCATGGGAGGCTACTTGTCTCAGTGTTTCTTCTCCATAAAGGTGCTGGCTTCCGACAAGGAACCATATTTCCAAATTTTTAAGATTGATCATGTTTTTTGCTGATTCGCTGATTTGTTTATTCGCTGATTTGTTTATTCGCTTATTCGCTTATTCGTTTATTTGCTGACTTGTCTATTCAGCTGATTCGCTTATCTGCTTATTTGCCTATTCGCTGATTCACCTATTCGCGATTATGCGCATTAGCGAATTTGCGTATTCGTTTTTTGCTCTCCGGTCTTCCGTCTCCGGTCTTCCATCTCCGGTCTCCCGTCTTCAACTACGATTGCCCATAGTAGGAATCTGGCCCGTGTTTACGCTCGTAATGTTTTTTCACCAATGCATCTTTCAGGCGCGGGGCATTGGGGTTGATCTGTTCCGTTAATGTTGCCATTTGGGCCACGTATTCCAATACGGCACTATTGTACACCGCTTTTTCACCTGTTTTCCCCCAAGTAAAGGGAGCATGGTTACCGACCAATACCATCTCGACCTCCTCATAACTTAATCTTTGTTGCGCAAAAAGATCGAGGATTTGAAACCCGGTCTCGTATTCATAATTGCCCGCGATGCGGTCGTCAGCCATGGGTGGAGCACAGGGGATATCGATGGTCAGGTGATCTGCATGCGTGGTACCGAATATCGGAATCGCTCGTTGGCTTTGCGCCCATGCAGTAGCATACGTCGAATGGGTATGCACGATGCCGCCAATATTGGGCCAATGCTTATACAGTACGGCGTGCGTTTTGGTATCCGACGAAGGGCGAAGTTCCCCTTCGACCGTATGGCCATCGAAATCGACGATGACCATCTGCTCTGGGTGGAGGGTCTCGTAGGGTACCCCACTCGGTTTGATGGCAAACACCCCCGCCGTGCGGTCAGCTACACTGGCGTTCCCAAAGGTGAACAGCACCAAGCCCAATTTGGGCAACTGCATGTTGCACGCGAATGCAGCTTGCCGGATTTCATCATATTTACCCATGGTGATTGATAAGTTGTTTCGTGTGTTGTGCTATGAAATCTCCAAGATGTGTATACCGTTCGTATCGTTGGGCGTATAGAGCAACCCGTTGTGGATCGGGGATATACTCCATGTCAAATCCCTGGCCCATTTGGCGCATGGCATCCTCTACGCGGTCAAACACACCGGCAGCCGTGGCAGCAAACATGGCCGCCCCGATGGCACAAGTCTGTTCGGATTTGTGAACCCTGATGGGCATACCAATGACGTCAGCCATGAGTTGCATGATATATGGCGATTTTCGGGGGATTCCACCCAGGGCGATAATCCCTTTCACGGGAATGCCCTCATCGCGGAACCGGTCAACTATTTTTTTTGCGCCAAATGCAGTGGATTCTGCTAACGCCCGGAATAACCGTGGCGCATCTGAACCCAGATGAAGGCCGGTAATCGCACCTTTGAGCAATTGGTTGGCATCGGGCGTACGGCGACCGTTCAGCCAGTCGATGGCCAATTCACTGTCTTCCGTTACGGGGATTTCTGATGCTTGTTTGCTCAGTTCACGTAATAGGTGGTTTTCTAGGTGCAGTCGCAGTGCATCACGCTCTTCATGAAGCAGGCCAGGAGCGCTATCCAGCAGTGTTTTTGATGGCCAAGCCAGCAGGTTTTTGAACCAAGCGTAGACATCCCCGAAAGCCGATTGTCCGGCCTCCAAGCCGATCATGCCAGGAATAACCGAACCGTCTACCTGCCCGCAGATCCCTTTCACCAATTTGCCCTCCATTTCATCGCGTGGAGCGACTAGGATATCGCAAGTAGAGGTGCCGATGATTTTACTGAGGTAATACGGTTCAATTTGTCCGCCTACAGCCCCCATATGGCAGTCAAAGGCACCGATGCCGACGATGACATCGGTGGTTAAGCCGAGTTTATCGGCCCATTCGGCACTCAATTGACCCGCTGCCTGATCAGCGGTATAGGTCTCTGATGGTAATTTTGCCGTAAATCCGTCAAGGAGTGGGTCTAATGAGGCGAAAAACTCGTTTGGAGGGAAACCCCCAAATGCAGCTGACCAAAGTGACTTATGGCCAGCCGAGCAAACACCTCGTTTGATGTCAATTGCCCGGTCACCACCAGTAAGTAAAAATGGAATCCAGTCGCAGTGTTCCACCCACGAATGTGTGGCGTTTCGTACCTGCTCATCTTGTCTGAAAACATGGAGGAGCTTGGCCCAGAACCATTCAGAGGAATAGATGCCACCCACATCGTTGAGGTAATCGATATCAAATCGTTTCGCATGATCATTGATCGCGGCCGCCTCACTCACCGATGTATGGTCTTTCCAAAGCACAAACATGGCGTTTGGGTTGTCCGCGAATTCAGGTGATAAGGCAAGCGGAACGCCCCGTTCGTCGACGGCTACGGGTGTCGACCCTGTGGTATCCACGGCGATACCCACCACTTGGCGGGCGATAACTGGCCCCGCTTGGTCAACGCACGAACGAATGGTATATGCTAACCCTTCTATATAATCTGATGGATGTTGCCTGAATTGTGCGATTGCCGGATGGCAATACAATCCCTTTTCCCAGCGTGGGTAGTTAAATATTGCTGTGGCGATTTCTTCTCCGTTAGCGGTATCCACCAATACAGAACGTACCGAATCTGTTCCGAAATCAACCCCGATGACATAGTTTTTGTCCATGGTCTATCTGGTTATTGGTGTCAAATATACATTTATTTTCGAAAACCAAATGGAATTTGAATAATTTCCCATTTATCACGAAGCGTTTGCTTGGTTAATTGCTGCGGGTGTACATGATTTGGCGGTTATGCCATACCGTCAGGGTTGGATACGAAATTCAGGAACTTGGTAAACTTCTCTTTATAGGTAGCCTTATCCAATTTGTAATAAAAGGCCCCCTTCTTGGAATTTTCTTTGTCTTTGTCGAGCTGTTTGACCAATAGTCCCGTGGAGCGCAGTTTTCTTGTAAAATTACGTTTATCCAATTCTACATCATAGACCTGTTCGTAGAGGGTCATGATTTGGGGAATGGTGAATTTTTCAGGTAGCAATTCAAACAAAATCGGATGTAGGGCTGCCTTATAGCGTAGCTTTTGCCGGGCGTGCGCTACCATTTCATTGTGGTCAAAAATCAGCTTCGGAATCCGTTTCAACGGAAACCATTCGGCTCGATAGTCATCACTGAGCTGTTTTTCGTATTGTCTGATATCAATCAGTGCAAAATACGTAATGCTGATGGTACGTTCGATGGGATCCCGCTCGGGTTCGCCGAATACCAACAGTTGCTCCATATAGACGTCTTTCAAACCCGTGAGTTCTTTCAGCACGCGGGATGCAGCAGCCTCTGGTTTCTCGTCGGATTGCACAAATCCGCCCATCAAGCTCCACTTGTTTTTCTCGGGCTCAAATCCCCTTTTGATGAGCAGCAGTTTGAGGTCGTAACCGTCAAATCCAAAGATGATGCAGTCAACTGCAACCAGGAGGCGGTTCTGTTTGGCGTATCTTGTCATAGTTCTATATGCAATGATAATGGATAAAAGTATATCATACAATTATATTGTGAAAAATAACACCTAAAATGAACACACATCACACTTAAAATGGGTCGTCATTTGACGGCAGATGAGGCGTGGAATAGGAGAGGGCTGGTAGGGCGAGAAAATGGGAAGGGCATGATTAATTGCCTGAAATTGACTATTTAGCACCATATTTTACCGGATTTTCTACCTGTAAATTATCCTGTAATACTATTATTTTGTCATAGTGACGATAAGATAGGCGAAAAACCCCAGCTATTTTTTTCTTTTAACTGATTGTATATAAATACATTGTGGTTTCATTAACTGTATGAAAAACACTTTTATTTAACTGTTTTCTTGACGTTTATTGGTCAATGCCCTTAATTTGTAATGACCGATTAGATGAACAAATGTATGAATGGTTTTATACGCCAGTCATTTGCCAATAAATAACCGAATTAAGTAGCTGAAAACTTAATTTCTTATGATACGCTCGTGCTTTATGCTGCTGATAGCAGGACTCTTCTTTTCCTGCGGTGACGATACCAATGACATGGTTGTGGTCAGTCCGGATGGACGGTTGCATGTTCAAGTGTCATTAGATGAAAATGGCCATGTCAGCTACATCGTGGGCCTCGCGGGCGCGGAGGTGCTAGGTTCCTCAGCGCTGGGGCTGATGACGAATGAGGATGGCTTTTTTGATTCACTTTCACTGGTTAATGTCGGCGCGGTAGAACGGATACACGATGTGTATGAAATGCTAAATGCAAAACGGAAACACAATACCTATACCGCTCATTCACGTGTATACACGTTCAAAAACGGTGCGGGTAACAAGATAAATATTCGATTTCAGGTGTCAGACGACGGGGTTGCGTTCCGGTACGAGTTTCCATGGGAAGCTGAAAAAGCTACTGTCGTCGAGCAGGAGTTGACGTCTTTCCGTTTTCCATCGCACGCGAAAGCTTGGCTTCAACCGGTAGCGACTGCCAAATCGGGCTGGGAGCAAACGAATCCCTCCTATGAGGAGCATTACGAACAGAGCATACCGGTAGGTACCCCCGAACCGACAGGTACGGGATGGGTTTATCCAGCACTTTTCCAATTGGATAGCACGTGGGTGTTGATTACGGAGGCCGGGTTAGATGGCCGATATTGTGCCACTAGGCTTCAACCTGAGTCGCCTAATGGCGAATACCGAATAGGCTTTCCGGATCCGAGGGAGGTCATGCCGTCTGGTGGCCTGCTACCACTATTCGAAGCTCCATTTTACTCGCCTTGGCGGGTCATTGCCATCGGTTCGTTAGCGACTATCGTGGAATCCACGTTAGGGCTCGATGTCGCGCAAAAGGCCATTGACATAGACCAGCATGTTATCAAACCGGGGAAATCATCCTGGAGCTGGATCAACTCGAAGGATGACTTTATCACCTACGATGAACAGCGCAAGTACATCGATTTCGCGGCCGATATGGACTGGCCATACTGCCTCATCGATGTCAACTGGGATCAGAAGATTGGTTATGATAAAATAGCTGAACTAGCCGACTATGCAGCCACAAAGGGAGTAGGCCTACTCCTATGGTACAATTCAGCGGGTGACTGGAATACAGTGAAATATACTCCTAAGGATAAATTGCTGACCTCCGAAAGCCGTCATACGGAATTCAAGCGCATCAAAGATATGGGTATCAAAGGAGTGAAAATCGACTTCTTCGGGGGTGATGGGCAATCTGTCATCCAATATTATATCGATATCCTAAACGATGCGGCTAACCATGGCCTATTGGTTAATTTCCATGGCGCTACATTGCCTCGGGGATGGTCGCGAACCTATCCGCACTTGATGACCGTAGAGGCCGTGCGCGGTTTTGAAATGGTGACCTTCGGGCAGGAGGACGCCGATAAACAAGCGATGCTTTCGACGATCCTTCCATTTACACGAAATGCGTTTGACCCCATGGATTTTACCCCGATGAACCTGCATCGGATACCGACCCACGTGCAGCGCCGTACCACACCGGGTTTTGAATTGGCAACCAGTGTGCTGTTTCTTTCCGGGATCCAACATTACGCTGAGTCACCCGAAGGAATGGCCCAAGTGCCGGAAAGCATTGTGGATTTCCTTCGCAGGCTGCCTAACCACTGGGATGATGTGCGCTTTATCAGCGGATTTCCCGGTAAAGAGGCGGTTATTGCCCGTCAGGCAGGCAACCGTTGGTATGTGGCGGGTATCAATGGTGAACAGCTCGAAAAAGAGCTGGTGATCAATCTATCGCAATTTGATGGGATGCAATCTGCAACCCTATTAACAGATGGGCTTGAATTTGGGGAATTCGAGTATACGGAGGTCGCGATATCGGATGGACAGGCGATTACGCTTAAGCCCAATGGAGGCTTTGTCATCGTATTGGAGTAATATAACGTGCTGTGTTATGGTAAGGAAGTCATTAAAATGGAGGGCATAATAGTGGAAAAGGAAGCTATCGTCAATCCGCGGAACCCAGCGGTAACCTTTACACCCTTTTTGTTTAACGTGTTTAAAATCAATAGGACATGAAGCGGATTGGGATATCGTGCGTGATCATCCTGTGTTGCTATGGCGTGACCTGTGTGCAAGCGCAGTCGGAGGCTATCCGTGTACATGATCCGGTGATGGCAAAGCATGGGGATACCTATTACCTGTTTGCCACGGGCCGAGGTATTGCCGTATGGGCATCCAAAGACCTACAGACCTGGGAACGCCAACCCTCCGTATTTAAAGAACCTCCCGCTTGGACGATAGCGGCGGTGCCGACATTCAAGGGACACTTTTGGGCGCCCGACATCAGTTACCATGACAGTCAATATTACCTCTACTATTCGGTATCGGCGTTTGGTAAAAATACCTCTGCCATCGGGGTGGCTACGAACGTCACGCTGGATCCCGAAGATCCCAGCTTTGAATGGCGGGATCGAGGAAAGGTTATCCAATCCTATCCCGGAAGAACCAATTGGAATGCGATTGACCCCAACATCGTGGAAGATGAACAAGGGATTGCTTACATGGCTTTCGGCTCGTTTTGGGATGGGTTGAAGATTGCTCAGCTGACGCCCGATCGGATGGCTGTAGCACAGGACACCTTGCAATTACCTACGATCGCTAGTCGTCTAAGCGATGCAAACAACCCGAATCGCCTAACGACCGAAGATCAACCCATAGATGCAGGCGGAAATGCCATCGAAGCACCATTTGTATTTAAAAAAGCGGGCCATTACTACCTGTTTGCCTCCATTGACTACTGCTGTAGGGGCGAGGAAAGTACGTATAAGATGATTGTTGGGCGTTCCACGCAAGTGACAGGGCCATACGTAGACGACGAGGGGAAGGATCTGGCCGAAGGCGGTGGTAGGTTGCTGCTCGCGGGAGATGACCGGTGGCAGGGAGTGGGCCATAATGCTGTATACACGTTCGATGGGATAGACTACTTGGTTTTTCATGGGTACGATGGAGATGATAAGGGTATTTCCAAGTTGCGGGTGGAGCAGTTGGAGTGGGATGCGTATGGATGGCCAAGATTGGTGAACTGAGCATCTATCCCGATTCATGATTAACCAAACGACGATGAAAATGATATTTTTTTATCCACCTCCTTAATGGCTGTTCCGTATCTGCGGATCCTAATAGACCATTTATTTACTGACCAAATTAATTTTAATTATGAAAAAGCATAGGTTAAGAAAGCTGCTATTTTGGCACCTGATGTATATCGGTGCTGTAGCATTCGTGATAACGGGCGGGTATCGACATAGCTTCGCCCATTCACAGCAAATTACCGTACGGGGCACCGTAACAGACAGCGAAGGGAAACCCGTAGCGGGTGTGAGCGTGCTATTAAAAGGAAGTGAGCAAGGCGCCACCACCAACGAAGCAGGCGCGTATTCACTTCAGGTGCCTGATGGCCGTGGCACATTGGTATTTACCTACATTGGTTTTCTTGCGCAGGAGGTGGCCATCGAAAATCGAACGACCATCGATGTGCAGCTCGAGACCAGCCAAGAAGCGTTAGACGAAGTCATCGTAGTCGGATACGGTACGCAGACCAAGGGGTCGGTTACCGGTGCTGTCAGCACCATAAAATCAGAAGACCTGGTGCGAACACCTGCAGTGGCGGCTACAAGCGCACTAGTGGGGAAATTGCCCGGCGTCACAGCCCGTACCACCGATTCAAGGCCTGGAAATGGCGCCAATATCCAAGTACGGAACCTGGGTAACCCGTTATATGTGATCGACGGTGTACCGTATAGTACTAGTAATGATAATACCGCATTCGGATTTAATACCGGTATCTCTGGACAGAATATCTTCAATAACCTTGGTCTGGAGGATATCGAGAGCATTACGGTGCTGAAAGACGCATCGGCCTCGGTATACGGACTACGGGCATCGAATGGGGTCGTGCTGATCACGACCAAGAAAGGTAGGCAAAACGAGACCACCTCGATCAACGTGACCAGCTACTATGGGATGCAGAATTTCACGCGCTTTCCCAAGCCCGCCAACGCCGCGCAATACATTAGGGGATTATTGGAATCTGCACAAAACTTTGGAAGCGACCCTTCATTATTGTACAGCCCAGACCAACTGGCCAAATGGGAGGAAGGCACCGAGCGGGGCTATAAGAGCTACGATTATTTTGATATCGTGATGCGCCCCAATGTACCTCAATATTATCTCAGTGCCAATGCATCTGGGGGGTCTGAGCGGTCAAATTATTACATCTCGGCCAGCCACATCAATCAAGACGCCATCATCAGGGATTTTAATTTCAATCGTACAAACCTGCAGGCCAATATAAACGGGAAGATCGCGAAGGGGTTACAAGTAGGTACCCAAATCAGTGCCCGGGTAGAGAAGCGCCACAATGTGGGTGTACCGGGATTGGACGATTATTTTAATCCATTACTGAGTGTATTCAGTATGTGGCCCACAGAAAGCCCCTATGCCAATGATAACCCACAGTACATCCACCAGACGCATAATGTGAATGTGAATCCCGCCACGTACAAAGATGACGTGACCGGATGGGTAGACCAGTGGTGGCGTGCCATGAACGTCAATATGACGGCGCAATATGACTTTAATTTTGGATTGAGTGCCAAGGGATTATACTCCTATAATTTCACCAATGAGGATTTCGACGGGTTTGAATACACTTACGATGCATACCTATATGACGAAGCTACGGATACCTATTTTACACAGCCAGGGTTTGGCAATCAAAACCCATGGAGGGAGAAACATAAGCGAAACATCGTGTCCCGTTTTTCCCAATTCCAACTCACGTATGACAAGCAGTTTGGAGCACATGCGCTTTCGGTGGTAGCCGCGTATGAGCGATCGGATATGGAAAATTCCCGAAATGTCATCCACACGGTTCCACCGAATAACTACATCCCTTTGATGTACTTTGCCGACCAGGATTATTTGGCAGACGAATGGAGTATCGAAGCTCGGGCCGGTTATATCGGAAGGATCAATTATAACTTCGAACAAAAATACCTCATTGAGTTGCTGGGCAGGTACGATGGGTCTTTCCTTTATGCGCCGGAGCATCGCTGGGGTTTTTTCCCGGGGGTGTCTGTGGGTTGGCGGCTTAGCGAAGAATCATTCGTTAAAAATAGGCTAGGAACATGGCTCAATGACTTCAAGCTACGCTTATCCTATGGAGAAACGGGAAGTGAAATCGGTATTGGGGCGTTCGACTATTTACCCGGCTACACCTTTGGTGGTACAGGCGTGAATGATGGTAGAAACGCTGTATTGGATGGGAATTTTGTCAGCGGGTTACGGCCACGGGGTTTGCCTATCACTAACCTGTCATGGGTGACCAATCGTACGCAGAATATCGGGTTTGATTTTACGTTTTTTGAGAAACTGAGCGGGCAATTTGACCTGTTTGAGCGCAGGCGTACGGGGCTGCCGGCCGCGCGTTATGACGTATTGCTGCCGAGTGAAGTGGGGTATACCTTGCCTAACGAGAATTTGAATGCTGATGCCACGAGGGGGGTAGACGGCATGGTCACTTGGCGAGATCAGGTGGGTAACGTGCAGTATTCCATTGGGGTAAATGGTACATTGGCCCGGTTAAGGAGCTTGAGTACCTATAAACCTCGTTTTGGTAATTCGTATGACGAATACCGCAACTCAGCCATCGACCGTTGGGCAAGTGTCAATTGGGGCTATCAGGTCGTTGGTCAGTTCCAGTCGCAGGAAGAGATTGATAATCATCCCATCAACAATGACGGGCAAGGTAATCGCAGCCTACTGCCGGGTGACCTTATTTTTAAAGACGTCAACGGCGACGGGATCATCAACGATATGGACCTCGAACCCATCGGATATGCCGAAAATGCATTGCCTTATTTCAACTATGGGATTAACGGCAGTGTGGGTTGGAAAGGGATTACCTTGGCATTTGACTTTGTAGGTGCCGGTATGCAAACCTTTTTCAGGGATTGGGAATTGAAGTATCCCTTTCAGAATAATGGCAACTTGTTGCGTTTTTTTGCTGACGACCACTGGCGTAGGGAAGACCCGTACGATCCGGATAGCCGATGGATATCAGGGACCTACCCGGCGCTTCGCAAAGACCTCAATACCCATGTCAATTACCGCAGGAGCGACTTTTGGGTAACCAATGTGCGGTACCTGAGGCTTAGAAACCTGGAACTGGGGTATAGTATTCCGCGGAGATGGATTGAACGGGCCGGACTCACCGGGCTGAGGGTTTTTGCAAGCGGTACCAATTTGTTTTCATTTGATAATGTGAAAGGTTTCGAGGTCGACCCCGAAATAGCCAGCACAAACGGATTGGTTTACCCCCAACAGCAGCTGTATACGTTTGGAATTAATTTGTCGCTTTAAACTTGATAGTCATGAAACGAATATATAAGTTAATCTTACTACTCGGTATCCTGCCTTTGACGTTTTTCTCTTGCGAGAAAGACTGGCTGGAACGGACGCCAAAGAACATTATCCTGGAAGAGCAGGTCTGGAATGACCCTTCGCAAATCTTGGGATTATTGGCCAACTTTTACGACCGGTTGCCCACAGACATGGGGTTGAACGATCCGGCAAATAATGCGATAGATGTCAACCAAGAACGGCAGGCGCAATGGCGTCGGATGGCGGACTACGACGATGCCATGTGGTCCGGATTTTCCAATGAAGAAGGTCGCAATAACATTGTTAACTACCCGTTTAACCGCTGGCGCGTTTGGAATTATAGCTTGGTCCGCGACATCAACCTTGCATTGGAAAACATCGAGGTCTATGGAACGAGCTTGGATGCGGCCCAAAAGGCCCAATTCAGTGCAGAACTACGGTTTTTAAGGGCGTACAATTATTTTGAGTTGGTGAAGCGTATGGGCGGCGTGCCCTTGATCACGACACAGTTGATTTACGACTACAGTGGCGATCCGTCTTATTTGCAGACAGCTCGGGCGAAAGAAGCGGAGGTGTATGACTTTATCGCTAGCGAGTTAGACGCCATCAAGGATAACCTGGGCAATGACGGAAGTAATACACGTGCCAATAAGTATACAGCACTGGCCTTGAAAAGTCGAGCAATGCTATATGCCGGCTCGATCGCCAAATATAACAACCAATTAGGCGTTCCGATCACTACCCCTGGTGGAGAAGTGGGCATCCCAGCAGACCGTGCAAATGAGTATTTCCAACTGGCGCTATCGGCATCTGCAGAACTCATCAATACCGGAGGTTATTCGCTGTATCAAAACAATCCCGATGCTGGGGAGAATTTCTATGAAGCAGTGGTGAGGAAAACCGGAAACCAAGAGGTGATATTCGCTTGGGATTTCCTGTCGTCAAAAGATAAGCGACATTGGTTTGCGTACGATAACATCCCCAGAAGTATCCGGGAAGACAACCTCAGTTCTTCCAATGTGACCCCGTCATTGAATTTGGTGGAGAGTTATGAGTACCTCGATGGCTCAGACGGTGCATTGAGAACCCGTACACCTGATAATAGTGACTTCATTTATTATGACCAGGTGACCGATATTTTTGCAAACAAAGATGCGCGCCTGTACGGAACGATCATTTATCCCGGGGCATCGTTTAAGGGCTTGACAGTAGAAATGCAAGCTGGTGTTATGGTTTGGAATGCATCCTCAAATTCGTATCAGACCATCGAAGGATCTGATCTGGGTTCCGTGTGGGGTGGATCTAATTACCCGAATGGTGACGGCAGATCGTTGACAGCCGCCGGTGGGCCGCATCGTTCTATTCAAGAGGTTTCGAATACAGGGTTTTACTTGCGTAAATATGTGGATTCAGGCCCCGGAACCAGTACACGTGGCATACGGAGCGATGTTTGGTGGGTATGGTTCCGTTTAGGCGAAATTTACCTGAACGCCGCCGAGGCTGCGTTTGAACTGGGACTGGCCGAAGAGGCAGCCAGTTATGCAAATGCGATCCGGGAACGCGCCGGATTCGGCCCCAATAGTTTAACCGCCAGCACGGTGACCATTGATCGGATAAGGAACGAGCGGCGCGTTGAACTAGCATTTGAGGATCATCGCCTTTGGGACTTAAAACGCTGGCGGATTGCCCATGAAGTGTGGAATGGGAGTGCGAATAGTCCCCATGCCGTTGTTTACGCTTTGTATCCATATCGTGTGGTTCGTCCCGGAGATGCCGCCAGGGATGGTAAATATGTATTTGTGAAGCTGGTTGCACCCCGCTTCAGGGCGCCTCGTTTTTTCCAGATGGGCAACTACTATTCATCCATCGACCAAAGCGTGATCAACAATAATCCGAAGATCGTTAGAAATCCATTCCATTAATTTTATTGTCATGAAAGCAAGTATTTATAGATATGTATTCTTTATCGCATGTTTGATATTATTGGGATGCGAAAAGGACAATTACGATGCACCCACCTCGATGCTTACCGGGCGGGTGGTCTATCAAGGCCAGCCCATTGGGTTACGTTCCGGAGGGGTAGAGCTGGAGCTTTGGCAACATGGTTATCAATTGTTTTCCAAGATTCCGGTCCACGTCGATCAGGACGGCTCTTTTTCGGCCAGGTTGTTTGATGGCGATTACAAACTCGTGCTGCTACGCGGTAATGGTCCATGGGCTGACAATATCGATTCCATCGATGTGAATTTGCGAGGGTCGGCCGTTGTGGATGTGCCGGTAGATCCCTATTTTATCGTTACCAATGAGTCTTTTCAACGAAATGGAGATGATATCGTAGGCACATTCGACATCCAACAGGTGAACACCTCCCAGCCGTTGGAACGAGTAGCGATTTACCTGGGGCAAACACTGATCGTTGACCAGAATAATTATACCGCACGTGCCGAAGTGGTATCCGGCGACATCACCGATTTGAGTCAGTCGCTTAGCTTAACGGTCAGTATACCGGCGTCGCTGGCCGATAAAGGCTACCTCTTTGCCCGGATCGGCGTAAAGGCTTCGGGGGTGGCGGAATATTTATATACGATTCCCCAGAAGGTGACGTTTTAGCCGTGGCTGTCATTATAAAATACGGAGTGTTTTGGAATTCCCAAGCACTCCGTATTGATTTTCAAGCACGGTAACAGCTATTTATTCATCACCATTAAATCGGTTCGTAACCATCGAGACAACCGATTCCAACGGTTTACGCAAACGATTATGTTAAAATATGACTTGTCAATATAACATTAATTGATTATCCTTGTATCAAGAATGTTGTAAACCACAATTTGCTATTTTAGAAAACACACAGTCCACTAATGATAAACTAATCTTTTCCTTTGGTTAAAGGATTTAGTACGTCGATTTATTGACAAGTTAACAGTTTTTTCTGTAGGTGATCAATGCTATATCGTCTGGTAAGCGACGGTATAAGTGTCTGCTTAACATTAACTAGGCTGGGTCGCCATGAGTGGACGCGGTTAATACCAAATTATATGCTAGTTTATATCCATCATTAAAATAAAACCAATTTATATGAATCTCAAACACACATTCAAGACAGTGGTCAGCGGATGGACTTTGGTGGGGGCGTGCATGTACGCCTTTGCCGAAGGAATACCCTACCACGCAACAGATGGAAATGCGGGGAACGCATATTCCGTCGTCGGGCAACAACAATTAACGGTACAGGGGAGGGTTACTTCAGTTACTGATCCAGCGGGATTGACCGGGGTGAGCGTTTCCATCAAAGGAACATCCCGTGGCACCGGTACGGATGAAGAAGGAAGGTACATACTGGAAAATGTACCTGCCGATGCAACACTGGTATTCACCATGGTGGGCTTTTCAACGTATGAAGAACAGGTGAATGGCCGAACATCCATCGATGTCTTGATGGAGGCCATCATGTCAGATTTGGATGAGGTCGTTGTGGTGGGATACGGAACGCAGCGGAGGGAGACCATCACCGGGTCTGTCACCTCTGTTAAAAGTAGTGAATTGATGAAATCCCCTACCGTGAATGTTTCAAACGCCTTGGCGGGCCGGCTTCCGGGCGTCGTTGCCACCCAGTCAAGTGCCGAACCCGGTTACGATAACGCTCGGATACGAATCCGGGGTACCAATACACTTGGGGATAGCGGTCCACTGATCGTTATCGATGGGATCCCGGCACGGGCGGGAGGTTTCGAACGTCTTCAGCCAGCCGATATAGACAATATATCCGTGTTGAAAGACGCTTCGGCAGCCATCTACGGCGCGCGTGCGGCCAATGGTGTCATTTTGATCACCACCAAGCGCGGGCAGTCGGGAAAGCCGTCGTTGTCGTATAGTTTTAACCAAGCGTTTTCCCAGCCGACGGTCATTCCGAAGTTAGCCGATGCCGTTCAATACGCGGAGATGCGTAATGAGTTAGAAATATTTAAATTGCCGGTTTCGGAATGGGGCAATGCCCAAAATGCCTTTCAGGAATCTGGCTCTTATACAAGACCTGATAATACGGTGTTAACGGCACCCTTTTCGCCAGAGGATTTCCGGCTATTTGCGGATGGTTCCGATCCTTGGGGGCATCCGAATACCGACTGGTATGGTGCGACATTGAAAACATGGTCGCCCCAATCCCAACATAACTTGCAGATCGCCGGGGGAACGGAGGATGTGAAGTACCTGACCTCGATGGGTTATCAAAATCAAGATGCCTATTATAAAAACTCGGCTACAGGGTATTCACAGTATGATATCCGTATTAACCTCGACGCAAAAATCAATAAATATGTATCCACTAAAATAGGCATTCTGGGTAGGCAGGAAGACAGGCAATTCCCGACGAAGTCGGCCGGAACGATTTTCCGGATGCTGATGCGGGGTATACCTACAGAGCCTGCATTCTGGCCCAATGGAATGCCAGGTCCTGATATTGAATATGGAGAAAACCCGGTGGTGATCACGACAGACCAAACAGGTTACGACCGTGATAAGCGGTACTATTTTCAAACGAACGGGCAAATCGATGTCATCATACCGGGCGTAGAAGGGCTGAAATTCAGTGGTACCGCCTCTATCGATAAATACGTGCGTAAGACAAAACGTTGGGAGATCCCATGGTATCTCTACACATGGCAAGGTGATTATGAAGACGATGGAACAACCCCATTGCTGGTTCGTGGCATGCGCGGCCCCGCTGACCCTCGGTTGAGCCAAGGCGACGAAGACCAGATGAACGTGTTACTAGGCGGTATCTTTACCTATGATCGCACATTTGGCGACCACACGCTCAATTTATTGGCGGGTGTAAATCGAGAAACCATCCGGAATGACAATTTCAGTGCGTATCGTAGGTACTTCATTTCTACAGCCATCGACTATATGTTTGCGGGTGGTGATCGTGAGAAAGATAACAATGGAGGAGCATGGGAGCGGGCCAGGCTCAATTATTTCGGCCGTGTCGGATACAATTTCCGCAATAAATATATCGCCGAGTTCCTCTGGCGGTATGATGGCTCCTATATGTTCCCCGAAAGCAGCCGCTACGGGTTTTTCCCCGGCGTGATGGCCGGCTGGATGATTTCTGAAGAAAACTTCTGGCGTGACAATGTGCCTGTTGTCAATTACTTGAAACTGCGTGGTTCGTATGGGCAGATGGGTAATGATAACATCTATTACGATGATGTACTGCAAGAGTACCAGTATTTCTCTACGTATGGGTTTGGAAGCTATATCGTCGGAGGTGACATGGTGAAGACGCTATACGAAAGCCGCGTACCGAATGAATTCATCACCTGGGAGGTGGCCAATAACTACAACCTCGGATTAGATGGACAATTGCTTGACGGAAAGATCAACTTCGCATTCGATGTGTTTAAAAATAGGCGAAACAGTATCTTGTGGAGGAGGAATGCTTCCATACCGCAAAGTACGGGGATGACATTGCCTGCGGAGAACATCGGTATTGTAGACAATGCCGGTTGGGAGTTTAACGTCGGTTACAATGGACAGGCCGGGGAGTTAACGTACAATATCTCCATAAATGGTGGTTACTCCAAGAACAACATTGTCTTTTGGGATGAGGCGCCAGGAGCCCCTACATGGCAGCAAAGCACGGGTAGCGTCATCAATGCCGGACTATACTATATCTACGATGGTGTATTCCGGGATGAGCAAGACATCGCCAGCAATACGTTGGACTACAGTGCGATTACCGGATCATTGCGGCCGGGTGATATGAAGTATGTGGACTATGACGGAGATGGCGCCATTACGCCAGATGATCGGGTTAGACGGGATCGCAATACGGATCCACGCTTCCAAGGGGGATTGAATGTCGGCTTGCAATACAAAAATTTCGACCTCACCGTTTTATTCCAGGGTGCTACAGGCGGGGAGTTACGTGTAGGCACGGATGAGTCCGGTGCGATTGGCAACTACTTGCTGGACTTCTATGAAAGCCGGTGGAGAGTGGACAATCCCAGTAGTGAACACCCTCGGATCACCGACCGGAGTGACCAGTACTATTCGAATGGTAATACTTATTGGCTCAGAAGCACTGACTATTTGCGGCTTAAAAACCTCGAATTTGGTTACACATTACCCAATCGGATCGGAGAGCGATTAGGTTTGAGCAGTCTGCGTATTTACATGAGTGGTTTCAACCTGCTGACATGGAGCAAGATCAAAGTATATGATCCAGAGTCGTTGAACTCGACAGGCCAGTATTATCCACAGGCCCGATTACTGAATACGGGAATATCGGTAACTTTTTAAAGTGTTAAGATGATGAAACCATCATGATTTTTTCATGACCATGCAGTGGGGTGAATAAACGGCTCAAGCCTGCTTGAACACCGTTGAAAACAAAAAGTGTAGGTGAAAAAATCTGATAGCTTCATCACCGTTTTAAAACAAATTATATAAAGATGAAAACGCTAGAAAGAATATATTTAATATGGCCGTGTGTACTGATGAGTATCGTATTCATGGCTGGATGTAACGACGATTTTGTCAGTACCAAGCCATTGGGAGAAGTATCACAAGCTGATGCTTGGAGGGACGCAGCGTTAGCGGAAGCATTTGTGACGGAGATATACAATGGATTTGACCAAGGGGGGCTCAATGAGCAGATGCAGGCATCATTGACAGACGAATCGATGTTTACGCACCCTGGACGTGGTATCAATACCATCACAGAAAGCCGTTCAAACGATGCAGACCAAGGGTGGATCAATGGCACTTATAGCTGGGCGAATTTATATCGTCGCATCCGAGCCACCAATATCGTGCTCGAAAACTTAGCTGACCCCCAATTTGATAATTCGAGTGGCATTGCTGATCGACTGTTGGGAGAGGCTTATTTCCTGAGGGCCTTCTATTATCATCAATTGCTTCGGTATTATGGGTCGGTGCCCATTATCGATCGGGTTTACCAGTTGGGAGAGGAAGATTATACCGCCCCGAGGAACACTTATGAGGAGTGTGTTGATTTTATCGTGGCTGATTGCGACCGAGCTGCCGAATTACTTGACGGTGCGCCATCGGTTGACGGGCGAGCTTCGAAAGCCGCCGCATTGGCACTTAAATCACGTATGCTCACCTATGCGGCAAGTGATTTGCACGATATCCCTACGGCATCGGCTAACTCTCCAACCATTAGTGGGTACGATAACCCCGAATACCTGGGGTATACCAGCGGAAGCCAGCAAACACGTTGGGAACGGGCAAAGCAAGCAGCTAAAGATATCCTCGATGGAATCGGTACGGGCTACCAAATGGACTTGACCGGGCCGGTTACACCAGAGGAAGGAACCGCAAATTACCTATCCATATCGCTTGGTGGTGGGAGCAATGCTGTTCCTGCTGATGGTAAAGCGGATTTGATATTAGGGCGGTTCTTTGCCGACCTGAAGGACGAAGGAGGCAATTACGTAGGCCGGAATAACGGCCCGAATGGGTACCATAATTGGGCGGGAAACACCCCGACTCAACAGTTGGTTGATGACTATGGCATGGTCGATGGTTCACCATTTGACTGGAGCAACCCGATTCATGCGGCTAGACCGTATGAAAACAGAGACCCCCGCTTCTACGCGACGATCCTCTATGATGGCGCCGATTGGAAGCCCCGTACAGCCGATGTCGCTGGGCGAGATCCAAACAATCAGGTACAAACCGGGCAGTATGAAGTCATGCAAGGCGGAAACAAAGTGATTCACTACGGTTTGGATACGCGTAATAGCAGCGTTGAAGATTGGAATGGATCGTATACGGGATATTATATGCGTAAATTTATTGATCCCGATCCAGCGGTGGTTGACCAAAACACCCGTCAGTTTATTCCTTGGCCGATGTTTCGGTTTACCGAAGTGGTCTTTAACTATATCGAAGCATGCATTGAGCTGGGTGAAGAAGCAGAAGCAAGAACTTGGCTTAATCGAATTCGCTTTAGGGCCGGTCTGCCAGCCATTACCGCTTCTGGTGATGCACTGCAACAAGTCTATCGAACCGAACGCCGCATCGAACTTGCTTACGAAGAGCACCGATTCCACGATGCACGCCGTTGGATGATTGCCGCGGAAACATTGGGGCGGAAGGTCGGCCTTATCCGGGTTTTCGGAAGGCTAAAAGCAGGAAGTTCAATCTCCGTGTATCGCTATGATCCTGAGCACTACGACTACCAATACACGGTCGGTACCATTGACCCGGGAATCGAAAACAGGCAATGGTTGGATAAGATGTATTTTATGTCTATCCATCGTGATGAGATCAATCGGAATGGCCAATTGAAGCAGAACCCGGGTTACTAACCTAGTTCACACACACAGCTTTTGAAAAAAGGCCTATCCCCGTATAAGCGGGGATAGGCCTTTTTTGTTGTGTTAACTTGATCTATGGGTATAGGTTACACACATATTTTTCTTATCTTAGTCGGACAATTATCAATTTATTTTCCACTGAATATTAAATTATGAATACGACAAGGCGTAAGTTTTTGGGCACAATGACAACGTTGGCAGCAACCGCGAGCGTTGCTTCCGCATTTCCCCGAACATTTCCGTTCGCGGGCGCTCGGCAAGATACCGTGAGGGTAGGCTTGATCGGTGCGAATGGCATGGGATGGGCTAACCTCAATTCCATATTGAAAGTAGCGGGTGTACAGTGTACGGCATTGTGTGACGTGGATACGAATGTGCTCACTAAACGGGCGGAAGAACTGAAAGCACGCGATATCCAACCTAAATTATACACCAAGCATGAGGAGCTATTGGCAGATCCTCACGTGGATGCCGTGATCATCGGTACACCCGACCATTGGCATTGCCTGCATATGATAGATGCCTGTGCTGCCGGAAAGGATGTGTATGTAGAGAAACCCCTTGGAAACTCAATTGTAGAATGCAATGCGATGGTAGCTGCCGCGCAGAAATACGGGCGTACGGTACAGGTAGGACAGTGGCAGCGTAGCCAACAGCATTTTCGCGATGCCATGGAATTCGTGCATTCGGGCAAGTTAGGAAAGATCAGGTTAGTGAAAGCCTGGGCGTACCAAGGCTGGATGAAAAGTATCCCGGTAAAACCCGATGGACAGGTGCCGGAGGGCGTGGATTATACCCGTTGGCTGGGGCCAGCTAAGCAGCGGCCATTTAACCCAAACCGCTTCCATTTCGAATTCAGGTGGTTTTGGGATTATGCCGGCGGCTTGATGACCGATTGGGGGGTACACATGCTGGATTTCGCGTTACTTGGCATGAAAGCCACTACGCCAAAATCCATTATGGCCACTGGAGGTAAGTTTGCCTACCCCGATGATGCAGCCGAAACGCCAGATACCTTGACTACCGTGTATGAATTTGATGACTTCACCGTACAGTGGGAGCATGCTAATGGTATCGATGGTGGCCCTTATGGGCGTAACCATGGCGTAGCATTCATAGGCAACTTCGGCACCTTGGTGCTTGATCGAGGAGGATGGGAAGTTATCCCTGAAGGCGACCGGATGGAAGCGGTACCATTCCAAAAAAGCCAAGATAATGGGTTGGATAAGCATACGGATAATTTTATAGCGGCAGTACGCGCAAAAAACCCGGATTTGTTAAATGCTCCGGTCGAATCGGGAGCCCATATTGCTATTTTTTCCCAAATGGGCAACATCGCCTATCGTACTGGAGAAAAAGTATATTGGGACGACCAGAAAAAGCAGTTTGCCAGTGATGACGCAAATAAACTGTTAGCCGCCGAATATCATAACGGCTATCAGATTCCGCTTTTGTGATGTCGGGCAACCCTAAGCAGTCTTACGATGACGGTGAGGTAGAAATGGTATGATTGGCCAAATTATTTTTCAATGAGGGTTAAGGTTTTTTATTCGGTTTTTGTGCTGTTTTTTTTCGTGTTGATTGACACCCCTTACGCTGTTGCGCAAGACAGTGTCTACGCATTCTCCTATTTCAAAGGCAATGGTGAAGACGGCTTGCACTTAGCGTATAGCGAAGATGGTTTCAAGTGGACGGCATTGAAGAATGACCAGTCTTTCTTAACGCCCGAACTGAGTGACGATAAGTTGATGCGCGATCCCTGTATCATCCGTGGTGGAGATGGCCGTTTCCACATGGTATGGACGGTCAGCTGGACAGACCAAGGCATTGGGTATGCATCGTCTGATGATTTGATCAATTGGTCGGAACAGCAATACATTCCCGTCATGGCCCATGAACCCGACGCACGTAACTGTTGGGCACCGGAAATCACCTACGACCCAGAAAACGATTTTTACCTCATTTATTGGGCTACAACAATCCGTGGCCGTTTCCCTGAGACGCAGGTTGACACTGATGACGGATATAATCATCGCATGTATTACGTGACGACCAAGGATTTTATGACATTTAGTGAGACGAAGCTATTTTATGAACCCGGGTTCAATGTCATTGATGCCACGATCGTGCGCGATGGTGAGCGCTGGGTGATGTTCTTGAAAGACGAAACTAGGGAACCGCCACAAAAAAAACTAAAAATTGCTTATTCCGATAAGCTTGAGGGCCCATACAGCGCTGCAAGTAGCCCTATTACCGGTGACTATTGGGCCGAAGGGCCCACTGCCGTGAAGATTGGAGGTGAGTGGGTGGTCTATTTTGACAAATACATTGACCACCGATACGGTGCCGTGGTGTCAGTAAATTTGATCAACTGGCGTGACATTTCCGAAAAGTTGATGATGCCTGAAGGCATCCGGCATGGCACGGTTTTCAAGATGAGTAGGAAAGAATATGAAAAACTATTGGGCGGTATCCGGAAATGACTTCGGCGATACTTAGAAAAGCCGGCCGCCTTTCATTCAAAAGGCGGCCGGCTTTTCACCGAAAGGCGGGCGGCTTTTGTTTAAAAGCCGCCCGCCTTTTCACATGATTGCTTAGGCGAGGCCCATCAATCTATTCGTTCTTCTATTTCTTTGGCACTTTCTTCGACCTTCTTAGCCAATTCTGCTTTAAAATTCAGTAAGTTTTGGCTAATCTGTTCATCGGATACCGCCAGAATTTGAGCCGCAAGGATACCCGCATTTTTGGCGGCATTGAGTGCTACGGTGGCTACGGGAATGCCATTGGGCATTTGCAATATAGAGAGCACCGAATCCCATCCGTCAATGGAGTTCGATGATTTTACCGGTACGCCGATGACTGGCAAATGGGTGATAGATGCGACCATACCGGGTAGGTGGGCAGCCCCGCCCGCACCGGCAATGATTACTTTCAAACCACGTGCAGCAGCGCCTTTGGCGTAGTCAAACATCCGGTCAGGTGTCCGGTGTGCGGAGACGATGGTCACCTCTACCTGTGCACCCAGCAATTTCAATACTTCTACGGCATCCTGCATGACCGGTAAATCGGATTTGCTGCCCATGATGATGCCTACTTCTGGAAGGTTATGTGTTGCCATAATGGTATCTTATATCTTGACTTCGGACTCCCGTCTTCGGACTTCGGTCTCCCGTCTCAAGTAATCACTTTAATCGTCTGTTGTACGTTCCTAGCCGTATCGATTGCCATCTCACGGTCTTCGTGGACAATGCACACATGGCCCATCTTCCGGAAAGGCTTGGTGTATTTCTTGCCATACAGATGCAAATATACACCTTCCATCGCCAATATGTCGGCTATCCCCTCATAACGGGCCAATCCCTCGTGCCCCGATTCGCCGAGCAGGTTGACCATCACGGCATTGGTGCGCGTGGCGGTATTGCCCAACGGGAGGTTGAAGATCGCTCGTAGGTGCTGAGCAAACTGTGAGGTAAAGTTGCCCTCAATGCTTTGGTGCCCACTATTATGCGGGCGTGGTGCTAGTTCATTGACCAGCAATTGCCCGTCTTTCGTCAGGAACAATTCGACGGCTAGCAGGCCCACGATCTGCAGGTCTTCTGCAATCTTTTTGGCGAGCAATTCTGCCCGTTGCTGGATATCAAATGCTAACGTCGATGGAGAGATCAGAAACTCCACCAGGTTGGCTTCCGGATTGAACTCCATTTCTACGCAGGGGAAAGCGGTGATATCCCCATCATCATTGCGGGCCACAATAACGGCCAGCTCTTTTTCAAAATCGATCCATTGCTCGATGAGACTGGGTGCTTCAAATGCCGTCTGGATGTCAGACTCGTTGATGATTTTCTTTACCCCACGGCCATCATAACCGTCTTTGCGGAGCTTCTGGATATAAGGCAATGGGAGGGAAGCATTTTTAAGGCTTTCTTTGGTGGAAATGAGCTGGAATGGTGCCGTGGGGATATCGTTCTGTTTGAAGAACTGCTTTTGAAGCCCCTTATCTTGTATCAAACGGATGATGCGTGATTGAGGATATACCAATACGCCTTCCTCTTCTAGCTTTTCCAATGCATCCACATTCACTTTCTCGATCTCGATGGTCAGCATATCAAGACCTTTGCCAAAGGCATATACCGTATCGAAATCATCAAGCGGGCCACAGACAAAACGGTTGCATAGGCTGCGGCATGGCGCGTTTTTGTCTGGATCGAGGATATGGATGTTGACGTTGAAATTGATGGCTTCTTGGATAAGCATGCGGCCTAATTGGCCACCGCCAAGAACACCTAATTGTAATTCACCATAAAAATCTTTTGCCATATATCGGATTGAATGTTTTTTAAGGTTAAGCGTGTGTCGATTGCAGTTTGTCAGCCGCGATATGTTCGGTTTCTATTTTTTTCTGTAATTCCAGGAAAGCACCGATGAGTGCTTCCGGCCTAGGTGGGCATCCCTGTACGTAGATATCCACGGGGATAATCCGGTCTACCCCTTTCACCACATGGTAACCGTGCTGCCAATAAGGTCCCCCACAATTGGAACAAGAACCCATGGAAATCACATAGCGGGGTTCGGGCATTTGCTCATATAACCTCCGTATACGGTCTGCCATTTTGAACGTGACAGTACCCGCGATGATCATCACGTCTGATTGCCTCGGTGAAGGGCGCGGAAATACACCGAACCGATCCAAATCATACGTCGACGCCATGGCACCCATCATCTCTATCGCACAACACGCAATGCCGAAACTCATGGGCCACATCGACGATAGTCGAGCCCAATTGAGCAAGTCGTCTAGTTTGGCAATCACCACCCCATTGCTTTCCAGTTGCTTATCTATACTCATGATGGTGTATTTCTAGGTTTTCTGAATGAGGGTTTGAAAGCAGGTTTTTTAGCAACTGCTTCCTGCACGTTAGGCACATCTGCCGTAGCCACGGGTGCCGCTTCAAAAGGCCTAATGGAGTAGTGCTGCTGGTTTAGCCGACTATAGGCAGATTTGGGGATGTTGACCGCTACGTTAGGAACGACCGCATGCGGTTTTACCCATTCCAGGTCACCTTTTCGCCACAGGTATACGAGGCCCACAATCAATATCCCGACAAAAATGCCCATCTCCACCAGCGTAAACCAGCCCCAACGCGGGTCAAGCGCGATTAATTCCGGTCGGCCGAAGACGGTCGCCCAAGGGAAGATGAAAATCAATTCGACGTCAAACAGCAAGAATACCAGCGCAATGACGTAAAAGCGGGAATTAAACGGTATCCACGAACTGCCGATGGCATCTTCGCCACACTCATATGTGCTTAGCTTTTCGGGATTCGGGTTTTTGGGAGATATGATTTTGCCGATTAGCAAGGTGAACAACACCAGTAACACACCTACTATTCCAATGAGGAATATTTTGCCAAATTCGGTGAGTTGCGCCGGGTCATCCATGCTTCAAAGATAATGATTTTTTTTAGCTATCGGCGGGCGGCGATCAGTTTCCTGACTCCAGTCTTCGGACTTCCGTCTTCAGATTTTACAGACTACCGTCCCATCGGCATTTTCGGCATGCCGCGCATCATCTTGGCCATGGCAGCAGGATTTGACATTTGCTTCATCACCTTGCGCATGTCGTGAAACTGCTTCATTAGCTTATTCACCTCCGTGAGATCGGTGCCCGAACCTTTGGCGATACGCGCACGGCGTTTTTGGTCGATGGCATCCGGGTTTTCCCGTTCGTAGGGCGTCATGGAGTTGATGATGGCCTCGATGGGTTTGAATGCATCGTCGTCGATATCTACATCCTTGATGGCTTTGCCTATACCGGGGATCATGCCCATCAAGTCTTTCATATTCCCCATCTTCTTGATTTGCTGGATCTGGCTCTTGAAATCGTTGAAGTCAAATTTGTTTTTGCGGATTTTGCGTTGCAGTTCGGCAGCTTCTTTCTCATCAAATTGCTGCTGCGCACGTTCTACCAACGATACCACGTCACCCATGCCGAGGATACGGGAGGCCATCCGGTCGGGATGGAATACGTCGAGGGCTTCCATCTTTTCGCCCGTACCGATGAATTTGATGGGCTTATTGACCACCGATTTGATCGAAAGGGCCGCACCACCGCGGGTGTCGCCGTCTAGCTTGGTGAGCACCACGCCCGTAAAATCAAGCCTGTCGTTGAATGCTTTGGCGGTATTCACGGCATCTTGCCCGGTCATGGCGTCCACCACAAACAGGATTTCGTGGGGTCGCGTAGCGTTTTTGACGGCCGCGATTTCGGTCATCAATGCTTCGTCGATCGCCAGGCGCCCAGCGGTATCCACGATAACGACGTTATATCCCTTGTGTCTGGCCTCCGCTACGCCCGCCTCGGCAATGGCAATGGGATCGTTTGATTCCCTATCTGCATATACAGGTACACCGATTTGCTCGCCGAGTACCTCCAATTGGTCGATGGCCGCCGGGCGGTAAACATCCCCGGCTACCAACAAAGGCTTTTTGCCTTTTTTCTCCTTGAGGTAGTTAGCCAACTTTCCGGAGAACGTGGTTTTACCTGCACCGTTGAGACCGGCGATGAGGATAACCGCAGGGTTTTTAGACAAATCAAGCTCCGTAGCGGTGCCGCCCATTAATTCGGTCAGCTCGTCGTTCATGATCTTGGTGAGCAACTGCCCGGGGGAAATACTGGTGAGTACATTCTGGCCAAGTGCTTTTTGTTTTACCTCATCGGTGAATGTTTTGGCCGTCTTGTAATTCACGTCGGCATCGAGCAATGCCTTGCGGATTTCCTTCATGGTTTCCGCTACGTTGATTTCCGTAATATTACCCTGGCCTTTTAATACCTTAAAGGCCCTGTCTAATTTATCCTGTAAGTTCTGAAACATCGTCAGCTATTGTTGTAAAAATGAACGAAGTGCAAAAGTACGAAATCTGTTGGAAAAGTGAGGGTAGGTAGTGTAAGTTGAGCGGTTGAGTAGGTGGGTGCGTTAATAATCAACTGGTAAATATCAAAAAAAACTGGCTCCCAATTGGGAGCCAGTTTGAAAATCCTTAGAAGTTGTAAGGTGCTTTTTTTTAGTCCCTTCTTCCTAACAACATGCTGGCGTAGTAAAGCAAGGTGACCAATGAGGACAATGCAGCCACCACGTAGGTCATTGCAGCCCACCATAGGGCATCTTTGGCTCCCGCATGCTCGGTGCTGCTATGGGTGATGCCTTTCGTATCAAGCCATGCCAATGCACGTTTGGAGGCATCAAACTCTACGGGTAGCGTTACGAAGCTGAACAACGTGGTCACGGCCAATGCAGCGACACCGATGGCTAATACCCAGATATTGCCGGAGAAAGCCGCCAACATCACACCGATCAATAATACCCAAGTAACCATTTTAGATGCAACACTCACTGCTGGCACCATGGCCGAACGGAATTGCAACCAAGAGTAAGCCTTTGCATGCTGCACCGCGTGACCACACTCGTGAGCCGCTACCGCGGCAGCAGCGACACTTCGCCCATGATAGACTTCGGGGCTTAAGTTTACCGTCCGGTTAGCCGGATTGTAGTGGTCGGTCAGTTGCCCTTCTACCGATATGATATCTACATCGTAGATACCATTGTCATTAAGCATCTTTTGAGCAATGTCCCTTCCGGTCAATCCACTGCTCAGCGGCATTTCAGAGTACTTTTTGAATTTACCCTTGAAACGCCACTGCACGATCATGCTGACCACCATGATACCTATAAAAATAATCCAATATCCTGCCATCATAATTCTTTCTTTTAGTCGTTGTCGTTATTGTTAATGTTCTCTGCGTAACTTGATACAAAAAGCATACCGTGCATATTGCGCTGACGATATGACTGTGTTGGTACGTTACGAATATAATGAATAGGGGCCTGCCCTGCAAATCCGTCTTGGGATATTGATGGTTTAATGACAAAGTTGCATGGTTGACTTTTTGGAGACGGCAAATTTGCATGCTGATGGAGAAGAAGGTCTCGTCCGAAAATAAAAAAACCACTTCCTGTTAAGGGAAGTGGTTTTTTGCCAATATATCCGTGTTAATCTACACCGTCATAATATCTCTTTCCTTCGCCTCTGCGAGTTTGTCGACATCAGCGATATATTTATCGGTCAGCTTCTGCACTTCTGCCTCACCGGCCTTGATTTCATCTTCCGATACCCCGTCGTTTTTCAGTTTTTTGATAACATCGTTCGCATCCTTACGGATATTGCGGACAGCCACGCGTCCTTTTTCGGCTTCTTCCTTGACTTTGCGAACCAGATCCCGGCGACGCTCTTCCGTCAGCGGTGGGATGTTGAGGCGGATAATCGAGCCGTCATTCTGGGGGGTGAGCCCGATATTGGCATCAAGGATCGCTTTCTCGATGGTAGCAAGTAAATTCTTTTCCCAAGGCTGAATCGTCAGTGTGCGGGCGTCGGGAGTGTTGACATTGCTCACCTGCGAAAGCGGGGTAGCGGTGCCATAATAATCCACATAGATGCCATCAAGCATCGAGGGCATCGCTTTCCCTGCACGGATTTTTGTGAGTTCGGATTCCGCGTGTGCCAACGCTTTTTGCATCTGCTCGGCACTATCTTCTAATTGTAAGGATATCAGTTCGTCCATGGTTATGCGTTCTTTATGGTTGGCCAAAGATAGTTATTCTCGCACTAAAGTTCCAACAGGCTCCCCATTTGACAATCGGAGTAGGTTGCCCGGTTTGTTCATATCAAAGACAATAATGGGCAACTTGTTTTCCTGGCACAGCGTAAATGCGGTCATGTCCATCACATTGAGGCCACGGTTATACACGTCTTGGAAGGTAATCTCATCAAAGCGAGTGGCCGAAGGATCCTTTAACGGGTCGGCTGTGTAGATGCCGTCCACGCGGGTACCTTTGAGTACCACGTCTGCATTGATTTCAATCGCCCTAAGGGAAGCAGCCGTATCGGTGGTAAAATAGGGATTGCCCGTGCCCGCGCCGAAGATGACTACCCGGCCTTTCTCCAGGTGGCGTACGGCACGGCGCCGAATGAAAGGTTCACAGATCTGTTCCATTTTGATAGCGGTGAGCAAGCGGGTTTTGATACCTACCTTTTCCAACGCGTCTTGTAATGCCATGCTGTTGATGACCGTTGCCAGCATGCCCATGTAGTCTGCCTGCACACGATCCATTCCGGCTTTTTCAGCGCTGAGCCCCCGATAAATATTGCCTCCACCAATGACAATGGCAATCTCCATGCCCTTGTCGTGGATTTCCTTGATGTCCTTAGCGTATTGTGATACGCGGTTAATGTCAATGCCGTATTGCTGTTCGCCCATCAGGGCCTCTCCGCTGAGTTTGAGTAGGATACGTTTGTATTTCATAAAATCATTGTCTTGGAAAGGAGCTTCCAAGCGCCAAAGATAAGAGAATTTTTCGTACCGCTATTGGCCGTAGGCAAGAAATTAAGGGTGGTAAGGCTTAGTGTTCATTTCCCGCAATGACTTCTTGGTAATATTGCTCATACAGCGGCATGATGTTAGCCAACTGAAAATCCATTGCCCGCTGAAGCGCGGCTTCCTTGAATTGTTCCAAGCGCTCATTGTCTTCCAGAATATGGATGGCATTTGCCGCCATGGACTCCACATCCCCGATATCGCTGAGAAATCCAGTGACACCGTCGATGTTTAATTCCGGCAGACCGCCCGTATTGGAGGAGATGACCGGCACTTTACACGCCATGGCTTCCAATGCAGCCAAACCAAAGCTCTCCGAACCAGAGGGAATTAAAAATAGGTCGGAAACCGATAGGATTTCTTCGATGGCGTCTTGTTTGCCTAGGAAACGGATGTCATTGGAGACACCCAATTCGCGCGATAATTGCTCCGCATTGACACGCTCGGGGCCATCGCCAACCATGAGTAACTTGCTGGGTATTTTTTCCTGTACTTTCTTAAATATGCGGATGACATCCGTGGTGCGCTTCACTTTCCTAAAGTTAGAGGTGTGGACCAGCACCCGTTCGTCACCTGGAGCAATGGCTTGCTTGAAATGCTGCCGGGGCTTTAGACTGAACCGGCTGAGATCGATGAAATTGGGAATCACTCGGATCTCCCGTTGGATGTCAAAATGGTCGAGTGTCTCCTCTTTCAGGTTCTCCGATACGGCAGTCACCCCATCCGATTGGTTGATTGAAAATGTCACCACGGGGCTGTAACTCGCATCTTTGCCCACCAAGGTGATGTCTGTACCGTGCAAGGTAGTGACTACCGGGATATGAATGCCGTAGGTAGCCAGAATTTGCTTGGCCATGAACGCAGCAGAAGCATGGGGTATGGCGTAGTGTACGTGGAGGACATCCAATTGTTCAAAACGCACCACATCCACCAGTTTGCTGGCCAAAGCCAATTCGTACGGGGGGAAATCAAATAAGGGATACTTGGAAATACTAACCTCGTGGTAATACAGATTCTCCGAAAAGAAATCGAGTCGAGCCGGCTGGCTATAGGTGATGAAATGGATCTGGTGGCCATTGGCTGCCAGTGCTTTGCCCAGTTCCGTTGCAACAACGCCGCTACCGCCGAAAGTAGGATAACATACAATACCGATCTTCATATCGTTCCCGCTAGTTAGTGATATTGCAAAATACGGATATTTTTTCCGTTGGCTACCTCATCTGAACGTAAAAAAACTAGGACGTTCAAGCCTGTCAATAAAAAAAAACTAACAAATTAATTGAAAAACTAATTTATTAGTTTTATATTTGTTTTGCTGTTCCGATGGTTTGCCCGGTATCGGAACGGCAAGAGGTGGATGGATGCCACCTCGAGATAAGTGATAACCATTAAACATACCAGTTATGATGACGTACTTATTGTTGGCAAATGTGTACTTAGGCATTTTTTACACGCTTTATCATTACCTGTTACGGAAGCAGACCTTTTTTCATTGGAATAGGGGTTACCTGTCGATAAGCCTTTTGTTGGCTTACATGTTGCCATTGGTAACCCACGGCGGGAACCGCGTTACGGATATTGCTTTTGGGACGGTTTTGCCGGAAGCACTCATAATTAATCCAATGGCCTTCGCGGCCGAACAGGAACTCAGCTTCTTAGGTGGCGAGGAATTGCTGAATTCATCCCTATGGTTGTTATCCCTCTATATCATGGGGTGCTGTGTAACTGCTGGATATGTTGTTTGGCGGTTTGTCCAAACGTTCCGTCACTTGCGGAATAAAACAGGAGGAGAAGCATATTCCTTTTTTGGTTTTATTCATATAGGTCGCGGGGTGGTTGAAGATGAGCGGATCGTGATGCATGAGCAAGTCCATGTTAGGCAATGGCACAGCTTGGATGTGATGCTCATCCAAGTGGCCAAGATATTCAACTGGTTCAACCCCGCAATTTACCTGTATGAACGATCTATCAAATTACAGCACGAGTACATTGCAGACATGGAAACCGCCCAAGGGGAACGTATTGAATACGCCGAATTATTGATTAGCCGGGCGCTGCATACCAATGGGTTGGTACTGGCCCATGAATTCGCCAACAAGTCTACGCTTCAGCAACGGGTAAAGATGCTGTTAAACGATGCATCATCCAGGTGGTCTTTGCTTCGACTGGTATGGGTAGTTCCAGTATTGGTAGGGATGGTCTTTTTCTCCATGGCTTGTAACCAAGCAAGTAAAGATGACCAATCGACCATCGAGGAAACGCAGACAGAAGAGATGCAAACGGCGTCGTCGGGTGATAAAGGCGATGCGGACGATTCGGCCATGAAGGAACCGGAAATCAATGCGGAACCTCCGGGAGGGATGAAGGCGTTTATGGACTATATCGCTAAGCATTACGAATATTCTGAAGAAGCATTGGAAGCAGGTGTTAATGGAATGATTAAAGTTTCCTTTATCATCAGTGAACGTGGTGAATTAAGTGATATCAATGTCATCGAGGATTTAGGGCACGGTACCGGCGATGCGGCTGTACAGGTGTTGCAAAACGGTCCGAAGTGGAGCCCGGCAATACAAGACGGAAAGCCTGTCCGTTCTTCATATACATTGCCGATTCGGCTCAATTTGTTGTCAGATTAGCAAAAACATAAAATGTTAGGATACTATGGTAATCGATGTTAACTTTGTTAAAAGGGAGATGTAACCCACGATTAACCAATCATCAAAAAAACAAACGATTGAACATGAAAGAGTTAAAAGAATTGACCCGTGCCGAAGAGCAAATTATGCAAGAACTGTGGGAACTCGAAAGGGCATTTGTCAAAGATATCATCGATCGCCTTCCGGTTCCAAAACCTGCATATAATACCGTATCTACCATCGTGCGTATTTTGGAGACCAAAGGGTTTGTGTCGCATGAAGCGTTCGGGAAAAGCCACCGGTATTATCCACTCGTGTCTAAAGAGGATTACCGGACATTCGCGACAGGCAAACTGCTGCACGGTTACTTCAACAATTCCGCACGGAATATGCTTTCTTTTTTCCTGGAAGAGCAGAAACTCGACTTGAATGATGCGGATGAACTGTTGAAAATGCTTGAAGAAGCCAAAAAGAAGGGGAAATGATGGCATAGCCCGATCGCTCACGATTAAAAACCTGAGTCATGATGTATTTATTGCTGGCGAACCTGTATCTATGCGTATTCTATGCGTTTTACTATTTCTTCCTGCGTAGGGAAACATTTTTCCAATGGAACCGCATTTATTTACTCAGCGGGTTAGTTTTGGCGTTTACCTTGCCACTTGCCGAGTATAAAGATTTGGATAACTACTATCTAGTCGATTATCAACAATACCTGCCCGTTATACAGATAGGTGAACCAGTGGAGCAGGGAACAACAGTTGACGTGTCGAAGCCGACTTCACCTAGCACCGTTTGGCTTTTCTTGGTTTACGGCTATGCCGCTGGATGCCTGATGGCATTCCTCTTGTTTGTCTTTCGGTTAGTCGGTACGATACGCCTGTTGGGTAAACGTGCGGTCGGGGAAGCCTATTCGTTTTTTGGCGTTATCCGCATTGACAACATTTCAGCTGCACATGAGCAGATTAGCGAACACGAACGCGTGCATGCGCGGGAGTGGCATAGTATGGATATCATGGTGGTGCAGGTGGTTAAGATCGTCAATTGGTTCAATCCAATGGTCTACCTGTACGAACGGGCAATCAAATTACAGCATGAGTACATTGCCGATGTGAAAACGGCCGCCCAAGATCAAGTGGGATATGCGGAGCTGCTAGTGTCGCGTGCCATCGGGATGAGTGGCCCCGTATTGGCTAATCCGTTTGCCAATAAAAGGATATTGAAGTCACGTGTAAGCATGCTATTGCGTGATAAATCGCCCCGGAGAACGCTCTTGCGGTATGCCCTGCTGGTACCTATGGTGGCGACAATGGTGATTTTGTCCATTGCTTGCAACCTGAGGGGGGAAAGCGATCGGCATATCGAAATGGGAAACGATATGGCAAGCGGTATGGATGATTCCTCGTCAACTGTTCGCATGACGGGTGATGACGGTCAATTAGGTGAAACCGCAATCGCTGAAGATAGCCAGCCATCACCGTCGCCGTCAACGGAACAGCCCACACCATCGGCCGATCGGGCCAGGACAGCCAAATCCACTGCGGTACCTACTAGGCTTGATACGATGAAGACCGTGCCTACGCCACCGCAACGACAAGGTGACCCAACTGCAGAGGCAGAAGCGGTTGTTTTTTCCAAAAATGGCGAGGCTTCAAATGGCGTTTTGGAAGACAGGCGTGATCGGGTATTCCAATCTGTCGAAATACCACCAGAACCTCCTGGAGGGATGAGATCTTTCATGGAATATGTCTCCCAAAATTATGAATATCCGGAAAAAGCGTTGGAAGCGGGGGTCAATGGGCAAGTGCAGATATCGTTTGTGGTAGAGGAGGATGGCAGCCTCTCGGACATTAGGCTAGTCAGGGATTTGGATTACGGCACAGGTGAAGCGGCTATCCGTGTATTGCAAAGCAGCGGCAATTGGTCGCCCGGTATACAAAACGGCCGACCGGTACGGGTAGCCTACACCTTGCCCATCCGGTTGAACCTCCAGTCGTGATATTTTTTATTTAACCAATTTTATTACCTTTGGTTACATACTGATTTAGTTTTTCACGACCCGAGAACCCATATATGGACAATACCACGAGTGTAGCGGCATGGATTACCGATGACGCTGCCGTATTCGGATTGCTGATGGTCATCCTAGCCATCGTTTTTTACACGTCTAATAGCCAATATTCCGGATTTAGGAAATTCTACACCATTCTCCCGCCGTTGCTTCTTTGCTACTTTGTGCCAGGCTTGTTCAATTCGTTTGGCGTGATATCGGGAAGCGATTCCAACCTGTACAGTATGAGTTCCAATTACTTGCTGCCAGCATGTTTGGTACTCTTCACGTTGAATATCAACTTCAGGGAAGTCTGGAAATTGCGCAAGAATGTCGGGATACTGTTCTTTACGGGAATGGTGGGCATTGTATTGGGTGGGCCGTTTGCCGTTTGGTTATTTTCGTTATTTGCCCCTGAAGTAGTCGGTGGTGACGTATGGAAGGGATTGGCCACGCTGGCGGGTTCTTGGATCGGTGGTGGGGCAAACCAAGCCGCACTGTTCCGTATTTTCGATCCCCCGGCAGAGATTTTTGCAGCGACGGTCGCGGTAGACGTATTTGTGGCCTACGGTTGGATGGCGATATTGCTTTATGGGGCTAGCAAACAGGCACAACTCGATCGTTATTTTAAAGCCGATGGTAATCAAGTGGCAGAATTGACGCAGCGGATGGCGGACTTCGGCGGACAGACAACGAAAGCAGCCGAAACCAAGGATTATATCATCATGCTAGGCATTGCTTTTGGTGTGACCGGAATAGCGCATTTGCTTTCCGGTGTGATTGCAGATTATATCGCAGCCCATGCACCGCAACTCGATAAGTTTAGCCTGACGTCCAAGTTCTTCTGGCTCATCCTATTAGCCACATTGATGGGAGTGGGCCTGTCCTTCACCCGAGCCAGAAAGCTGGAACAGGTAGGAGCATCGCGCTTGGCTACCGTCTTCTTATACATCTTGATCGCCACCATCGGTATGCAGATGGATGTTTTTGCCATTATGGACAATCCCGCCCTGTTCTTGGTCGGCATCGTTTGGTTACTGTTCCACATCGTGTTGCTATTCATCGTAGCCAAGCTGATCAAAGCGCCATTTTTCTTTTTTGCCATCGGCAGTATGGGAAATATCGGTGGGGTGGCATCGGCCTCTGTTACCGCGGGGGCTTTCCACACGGCATTGGTTCCGGTAGGGGTATTTATCTCGGTGTTCAGCTATGCCATTGGTACGTATGCCGGATACCTATGTGGCATATTGATGCAGTGGGTAGCTCCATAGGGGTCGGGGCATCTGGTCAAATCAGCCGATCTTTAATCACCAATGTACCTGCTATTTTATCGTGCAGGCATTGCTGCCTTCGGTCAAAGAAGCCGATAAAGAAGCCGATACCAAGCGTAACAACACCCACCAGCTTGGCTAGATTACGCAAGATGGCTTTACCATAGCCAATGGGTTTCCCCTGTTCGTCCGTTACCTTCACGCCAATCAATAACTTGCCTACAGAGGCTTGTTTCTTGGACCCCTCCAAGGATACGCAGAAGATAAACTTAAAAATGGGTACAAGGACTAATCCCAATATCAGTGTCGGAATGCTTTCTTGGGTGTTTTCCACACCAGCCAGGTACACCGCAGCTAATACGGCATACATGCAAAAAGCGACGAAGTAATCGATGGCGGTAGAGAGCAGGCGCATGTCCAGTGATGCAAAATATTGAGGAGGGGTGGTCTGGTGCTGGATGTTTAAGCGCTTGCTCAGCGAGGCAATTTCTCGGAGCTCTTTAAATTCAGGTTGCCCCACAGGTTTGACAAAATCCGTGGGGCGAAGCCTCATGTTTCGCAACTCATCCAAGGTAAAAGGTCCTTTGGGCTTCCCTTGGATGACTACGTAATACCGGGTGGCGTCTCCGTCCTGTGGATTAGTCTCCATAGCGTTTGACAGCAAAGGAACTCAATCCGCCCTGTAAGTTAATGGTGAATCGGTTGGAAGCATCAGGATACCCTTCGGTGGTATACGATCCGTCAGCCTGCTTGGTGAAGCCCGGAAAATCCTTTGATGAAAGGCCTGATCGAACGACGATCCTACATGCCGCAGCGCGGGGTATTTCGATTTCGATACTGGCCACCCCTGATTCAACATTGATGGATGTTTCTTCCAAAGGCATCCCCAGTTTAGCCTCAAAAGAGGCTGCACCACCCTTGAAGGTGAGGTTACCCACTTTATACGAGGAAAGGTCAAAATCAGCCGCACCAGCTCCCATATCCAAATTGATATTCCATACCGGATGGCTATTCAGGCTGATTTTGGCCCAATTTTCGTCCGTATTGACTTTCCAATTGCCTTTTTCTTTACCTTTCATCTTAAAGGTAAGCGCTGTATTTGTACCACTCGTGGTAGACTGCAACTCATGCCCCCCGATGGTGCTACTGGCTTCCGCACTAAACAATTTATCGGTGGTGCCTTCGATCTCGTATTCCACGGCACCGCCTTGGATGGTCAGGCTAGCAGTGGTCGTGGTGCTGTCATAATCGTGGATGAAATTTCCTTTCGATGCTTCGATATGTTTTCTGGAATCCGGTGCGCGTTTTTCGGTACGCCAGCTTTTATTGCTAAACACCCACCAGTCGCTACGGGGAGGAAAAGTACCCCGGTAAGCGAGGAAGGCCAGTGCGGCTACGGTGACGACGATGGAAACGGCTGGACCGATACCTCGCTTGGGTACCAATAGATTGACCCCGATGACAATGAGAATGATGGGCCACATGCTGAATACGGATCGCCAATAGAAATTAATGACGTTCAAATTGTCCAATAGCAGGGCGGTTCCCACAAACAGTAAGATAAGTCCCCAGCTTAGTTTTTCTTTGTTCATGACCTCGTTATTTGGTATATGAATGTTGTTCGTCTCCGTTATCCTCGCTTTCCGTCGATTGCTCGGCCTGGTCAGTATACGGCCCTTGTTTTTCGAAAGAATGGTATTCGGTACGTTTCTTGCCTTCAAAAGCGCCGAAAATACTAGCCAGGCCCATGAGGATGATCAGCACCGGCCAAAATCTGGCAAAATCACGCCAGTATAAAATATTCAACTGGTGAAATAGGAAAAACAACCCGATGGCGAGTAGGATAACACCGGCGACATACCGGTCCTTTGATTTTTTTTGAGGAATCGGTTGGTCAAACGAATTACCAAGATCAGATGAATAAGGGCCACTGTAGTTGTAGCCATCTGGTTGTTCAGCGCCAGATGCTCGGTAATCGACGTCAAATGGATCCTGGGGTAATGTAAATGATTTCACCGGTAGGACGATCCACAAGATGACATACACCACAGGTCCGAAAAGACCTATCCCGGCGTAACCCGCAAAGAAAACACTGAAAATAAATGCAACCCGTACCCAGGTTTTATCGATGCCAAAATACGCGCCTAGCCCTGCACAGACGCCTGCTACGGCCCCCTCATGTGGTATGCGCTGAAGTTTCTTTTCCATCGTACTGTCCTCCATATTAAATATTGCCATACTTGGGTTTTATTATCAATTCTTCCACATTGGCCCCACTGCTTAGCTGTAGGCAGCCAACGATCGCTGAAGCGACATCTTCCGGTAGCACAAATTGATCCGCTGGAATTTCCGTGCCTTCCCAAGAAGAAGTCAGTGTGGAGCCGGGTACGATTTCGGTGACTTTTACACCGTACTGCCGTAATTCATCCCGCAACACATGAGTTAGACCCATCACCGCATATTTTGTTACAGTGTAGGTGCCAGCAGCAGATACAGGCTCACGACTGGCGATCGAACTGATATTGAACATGTGTCCTTTCCGGTGCTTACGCATATTGCGGCCAATGGCGCGAGACAGTAGGTGGGGAGTGTAATAGTTGACCTGCATCTGTATGTCGAAATCCTCATCGGTCTCGTCGAGGATGGAGACGGGGCGGAATATACCTACATTATTGATGAGGATATCTAACGCCTCAACGTTGCGCTCCACCCATTCGATGAGTCCTTGCAACTGGGCCCGCTCAGCAAAGTCGCAGGCCATATATTGTACGTTAATGCCAGGATTGGTGGTTTCGAGTTGATTTTTCAAGCGCTCCAGCGCATTGGCATCACGAGCCGTGAGCAGCAAGTGGCAACCCAATTGACCTAACTGTTCGGCGGCGGCACGCCCCATCCCTTTGGTGGCACCGGTGATCAAGGCTGTTTTGGAAGTAAGATTTAGCATATCGGCATGTTTACAAAACCGTAAAAATACGAAGTTTATAGTCAGTGGGTGCAAACATTGGTAGCATATCTCGGGTTTATCCATATGCATAGGTAAAGGGAAAACTCTGATTCGGCATCAATATTGTTTTGCTTCAGCTTAAAACCCTTATATTTCATCTGCATAATTTATTTTTCAACGGCCGATGCAGATGAGAGACCGATAAAATTGCTTTTATAAGCAATTTTATCTAAGTTTATCCGACGATAGAAGGAGATTATATGTTTTTCAACTACTTTGGCAAATACCTGCTCCTGTTAAGGTCGGTCTTCAAGCGACCGGAAAAATGGAAGATTTATTGGAAGGAAATCATACATGAAATGAATGAGATCGGTGTAGGGTCATTGGGCCTGATTGCCATCATATCCACGTTTGTGGGTGCGGTAATGACCATGCAGATTGCGTTTCAGTTGGTCTCCGACTTGATTCCAACTTCTGTTATCGGGCAGATAAACCGAGATTCCAGTATTTTGGAGCTGAGCCCTACCATTACCGCCTTGGTATTGGCGGGTAAGGTAGGTTCCTCCATTTCTTCGCAGATTGGCTCCATGCGGGTGACAGAGCAGATCGATGCCCTTGAAATCATGGGCATCAATGCCCCCGGATACTTGATACTCCCCAAAATATTGGCCGGCATCACCATGATTCCGATGTTGGTGATCATGTCTATTTTCCTCGCGTTAGTAGGGGGGCTTGCTGGCGGCGCACTTTCGGGAGCGGTTACCCCCACCGATTACATTAACGGTATTACCGATGGCTTTATCGGTTATACCGTTGCCGTGGCATTGGTCAAGGCATTTGTTTTCGGGTTTATCATCACTTCCGTATCGGCGTTCAAAGGGTTTTACGTGCGGGGAGGGGCACTGGAAGTCGGGCAGGCCAGTACCCGTGGGGTGGTGATCAGTTGCATCACGATACTGGTAGCCGACTATATTGTCACGGCGCTGATGCTTTGATGGTTTTAACGGATCATGATGATTGTTTTCTTGTTTCTTAGCATATGATAGAAGTCCAAAATATCCATAAGTCTTTCGGTGATAACCAAGTATTAAATGGCATAGATGCGACATTCAAAGCCGGTAAAATCAGCTTGATTATCGGAGGCTCCGGGTCTGGTAAAAGTACCTTGTTGAAATGCATGGTGGGATTGCATGCGCCTGATCAAGGGAAAGTGTTGTATCAAGGGGAAGATTTTACGCGAATGGACTTTGAAAGCCGGATCCCCATTCGGAAGGAGATCGGTATGCTTTTCCAAAACTCGGCATTGTTTGATTCGATGACCGTCGAGCAGAACATCATTTTCCCCTTGGAGATGTTTACCGAAATGAGCAGGAGCGAGAAAATCGATCGGGCAAATTTTTGCTTGGAGCGTGTGAACCTCGCCGGGCGCAACCACTTGTACCCAGCGGAACTTTCCGGGGGAATGAAAAAGCGTGTCGGTATAGCCCGTGCCATCAGCATGAGCCCGAAATACCTTTTCGTTGACGAACCTAACTCGGGACTGGATCCGGAAACGGCCATTGTGATTGATGAGTTGATTGCAGAACTGACCGAGGAGTACCAATGCACGACGGTGGTCGTGACGCATGACATGAACTCGGTAATGGGTATTGGGGATTATATCCTGTTTCTGTACAAAGGAAAGAAATGGTGGGAGGGATCCAATAAGGAAATTGCGCATAGCGACGTAAAAGAGCTGAATGACTTCGTATTTGCCAGTCCGTTTATGAAAGCGGCGAAAGAACAGTTTTAATGGAACGCTGATGATGCGGATCGGACGGATAATCGCTGATTTATAGACTAGCTGTATCGGATGAACAGCAACGAAGGAATCCGCGACTATCTGCCCAACTATTTCGATGCGGGCAAGCGTACGGGGCTGCGGGGCGCATAAAATCTGTGTCATCCGCGTTCAATCTACTAGTGATGATCCTCCCAATTGGCGTCATCAGTGTTCAATTTTATCCCTATCTTTGCAGCAAAAGATTCTCATTTTGGCAGACAACGGTATCCAACTTCTTACCCCGCAATATTGGAAAGATTATGAACTCATCGATTGCGGTGATTTCGAAAAACTTGAACGCTTCGGTAACGTGGTGCTGATTCGCCCTGAACCCCAAGCCGTATGGCCTAAGAACCTCCCGGAAACGGAGTGGACGAAGCGACATGATATCCGGTTTAAGGGGCGTTCAGCCACGAGTGGTGATTGGATAAAGAAAAATCCGAGGTCGCCCGACCGCTGGCACATTAGCTATGACAATGGGCAGGTGGCAATTAAATTCCGATTGGGGCTTACCGCATTCAAGCACGTGGGGATATTCCCCGAGCAAGCGGTAAACTGGGATTACATTTCGGAAACCATCAAGCAGTTCAACACCCCAACCCCCAAAGTGCTGAACCTTTTTGCGTATACTGGAGGCGCTTCGTTGGCTGCCAAAGCTGCCGGGGCGGATACCACGCACGTTGATTCCATCAAGCAGATCGTGACGTGGGCTAACGAAAACCAAGAGTTGTCAGACTTGTCTAATATCCGCTGGGTGGTTGAAGATGCGTTGAAATTTGTCAAGCGGGAAGTAAAACGCGGTAACAAGTACAACGGCATTATCCTTGACCCACCGGCTTATGGACATGGCCCGAAAGGGGAGAAGTGGAAACTCGAAGACCATATCGCAGAAATGATGCGCGACGTAGTACAACTCCTAGATCCCCAAGAACATTTTTTAATCCTCAATACATATTCCTTGGGCTTCTCCTCGGTCATCGTGGAGAATTTGGTGAAAGCGGCCTTCCCTCAAGCACAAAACCTAGAAACCGGTGAGTTATACCTACAGGCTACAGCGGGCAGCAAATTGCCGTTGGGGGTATTTGGTAAATTCAGGAAAACCAGTTGAGAGGGGAGTAAGTGGAGTGGTTAAGTGAGTGAAGTAAGTATCTGAGGGGTAATCCCACGCTCTTTCAAGCTTAATCTTGCCACAGGCGAGAGCAGTAGGCAACAGTAAATCCGTGTCAATCCGCCCGATCTGTGTCATCCCTGCCTGCCGGCAGGCAGGCGTGTTCTAGTTTTTAAACCTATTCAAACACCACTGTCCTATTACCCGTAATAATCACGCGGTCTTCAATAACCAGCGAAATCGCTTTGCTGAGCACGGCTTTTTCCACTTCTTTGCCAGCCCGTATCATATCTTTCACGGTGTAACTGTGGTTTACTGATCTGGTATCCTGTGCAATGATGGGGCCTTCATCTAGGTCATTGGTTACGAAATGTGCGGTGGCCCCGATGAGTTTCACGCCCCTCGCATGGGCCTGCTTATAGGGGTTGGCTCCGATGAATGCCGGTAGGAACGAATGGTGGATATTGATAATCCTAGCGGGGTAGTGTGCCACGAAATCCGGCGAAAGAATACGCATGAATTTAGCTAACACCAGGTAATCCGGATGGTAGGGGGCCAGCGTTTGAATGAGCTCCGCTTCAAAGTCTGCTTTGGACTTGCCTTCATGGTCTACGAAATGGAACGGGATGCCGAAGCGATCCGTAAAAGCACTCAAATGGTCGTAATTACCCACCACGCAACAAACCTCGGCACCCAAGGTGTTGAAGAAATGGCGAACGATGATATCACCGAGGCAATGGTGTTCTTTGGTCACTAAAACAGCTAGCCGCTTCTCCTGAGGTGGGTTTACCTGCACGATGGCACCTTCTGGGAGCTCGTCAATCAATTCATAGGTCAATTGCTCGCTGTCCTTGGCCTTGCCGGCACACACGATGCGGACATAGAAGCGGTTTGCAGCTTCATCGACATACTCGCGCATCGTCACGATATTGAGTGAATGTCGTGCAACAATGTTGGAAATCAACGCGACCAAGCCCACGGCATCGCGGCATTGGATGAGGATCAAGGTTTGATTAGTCATGGCTTATGATTAGGCAACTAATTCTTCCGTTGATTTGTCCTTTTCGGCAATATCAACCTCAACCCGTAAGTTATTGACGATATGTTTTTGTCGATCAGGTGTATTTTTACCCATGTAATATTCCAACAGTTGGATGATCTTTTGGTCTTTGGATAGAATAACGGGGTCTAGGCGCATATCTTTGCCAATGAATAACCCAAATTCTTCCGGGGAAATTTCCCCTAATCCTTTGAAACGGGTAATTTCGGGTTTGCTGCCCAGTTTTTGTATCGCCCGTTGGCGCTCTTCATCACTATAGCAATAGATGGTTTCCTTTTTATTGCGTACGCGGAAAAGGGGTGTTTGCAGGATGGATACATGGCCGGCCTTGACGAGATCGGGAAAAAACTGCAGGAAGAACGTCATCAGCAATAACCGGATGTGCATCCCGTCAACGTCGGCATCGGTGGCGATGACAATGTTGTTGTAGCGCAACCCGTCCAGTCCATCTTCGATGTTGAGGGCATGTTGCAGCAGGTTAAACTCTTCGTTTTCATAGACCACTTTTTTGGTGAGGCCGAATGCGTTGAGCGGCTTCCCTTTCAGGCTAAATACCCCTTGGGTCTGCACATCCCGCGATTTGGTAATGGAGCCACTGGCCGAGTCACCCTCCGTGATAAAGAGTGTGGTCTCTTGGGCACGTTCATGCTTGTCGCCATAGTGGATTTTGCAATCACGCAATTTACGGTTATGCAGAGAGGCTTTTTTGGCCCGCTCGTTGGCTAGTTTCTTGATACCGGCAATGTCTTTCCGCTCGCGTTCGGATTGCAGGATACGTTTCAACAACGCATCTGCGGTGTCCGAATATTTATGGAGGTAGTCATCAAGCGCTTTCTTAACGAAATCATTGATAAATGTACGTACGGAAGGACCTTCGGGGCCGATATTCTGTGACCCGAGTTTCGTTTTTGTTTGGGATTCGAAGACAGGTTCCTGTACCTTAATAGCAATCGCCCCGATGATGGATGCCCGGACATCGGAAGCGTCGAAATCCTTTTTGTAAAATTCACGAATGGTTTTCACCACGGCTTCTCGGAAAGCGGCTTGGTGTGTGCCTCCCTGTGTGGTGTGCTGGCCGTTGACAAACGAATAATATTCTTCCCCATACTGCTGACCATGGGTGATAGCGATCTCGATATCATCCCCTTTGAGGTGGATGATGGGGTAACGCATGGACTCCGCATCGATATTGCGTTCCAACAAGTCTTTTAGACCGTTCTCCGAGATGAATTTCTGCCCATTGAAATTGATGGTTAGCCCCGAATTGAGGAAAACATAGTTCCAGATCATGTTTTCCACAAATTCCAGACGGTAGTGGTAATGCCTGAAAATACTGTCGTCTGGATAAAATGTCACCGCCGTACCATTGCGCTGCGTAGTGGTTTTTTCCTCGTCCTGGAGTAGATCCCCTTTGCTAAATTCGGCAATACGTGTTTTTCCGTCACGGTACGATTGTACCGTAAACGATGTGGAAAGTGCATTGACGGCCTTGGTACCCACACCGTTAAGACCTACTGATTTTTGGAATGCTTTGCTATCGTATTTACCTCCGGTGTTAATCTTGGACACGACATCCACCACCGATCCGATGGGAATGCCCCGACCATAGTCGCGCACGGATACTTTGTGTTCGTTGACCGTGATTTCAATGGTCTTTCCAGCGCCCATGACAAATTCGTCAATGGAGTTGTCAACCACTTCCTTGAGCAGCACATATATCCCATCATCGTAAGCAGAACCATCACCTAGTTTGCCGATGTACATCCCCGGACGTAGCCGGATGTGCTCTTTCCAATCAAGTGAACGTATACTATCTTCGGTGTATGCTGTCATTTTTACGCAGTGTATTAGCTATCAGTTATCAGACTTCCGCCTTCGGACTTCGGACTTCGGTCTTCCGTCTCCCGTCTTCGGCCCTCCGTCTCCCGTCTCCCGTCTTCGGCCCTCCGTCTCCGTTACGGTTTATTGGAATCCACCACCAAACGCTGATCTCGATTGGCGATTTCCCAAGCTGTGTGGAATACCAACCGGGTGCGTTTAGCCATCATGTCGAAATCGATTTTATCCACGGTATCTTCCGGGGTGTGGTAATGCGGGTGCAATCCACTGAAATAAAAGATAACCGGAATACCATGTTTGGCAAAATTATATTGGTCGGAGCGATAATAAATACGCAATTCGTCATTGGGATCGTCGTACATATAATCCAATTCCATGTGCGTATAATCGGCATTGGCGTTTTCGTTGATGGTATACAATTCCGAACTGAGTTTATCGGCACCGATGACATGGATATAGTTATGGTTGCCACGGAGGTGTTTATCATCGATACGGCCGATCATATCCATATTGAGGTTTACCACCGTGCTGGCGAGTGGAAATACCGGGTAGCGGGTGTAGTAGTCAGAACCAAGCAGCCCTTTCTCTTCCGCAGTATAAGCGATGAAGAGCATGCTGCGACGGGGACCGTTGCCATCCGCCTTGGCTTTCGCAAATGCGCGCGCTACTTCCAAAACCCCTACCGTACCTGACCCATTGTCATCTGCGCCGTAGTAGATCGTGCCGTCTTCACTTTTGCCGTCGTGGTCATAGTGTCCGGTGATGACGACCAACTCGTCTTTCAGATCCGAGCCTTCCAGGTAACCCAATACGTTATCTGAGGTAAATGGTACGACAGATGAACCAAAAGTGGTATTGAGCGTAGCTTTGATGGCTTTGCTTTGGGCTTTTTTGGTTTCGGCAACGGCTTTCTTGAATTGCTCAACCGAGGTTTTAGACTTTTGCAGGATAAAATCGGCAATTTCGGTAGAGATGTTGGCAACGGGTACTTGACTGGAAGCACCGGCGACGTCTACATTATCTTCCAACGTAATGCGTGGACGAGTTAGGCGTGATCCAAAACGTTGGAGGGTCTCTTTCACCCCACTTGACGCGGCAAGGATGAGACTCGGGTTCTTTGCCGTAATGGCCTGTAGGCGTTTATTACGCGAAGCCGTCCATTCTGATGGGGTTTCACTGCCTGTGATCAGTGAGACGCCATTAGCATCGGTGGGTTCTCCTTCATTGATGAGTAGCACCACTTTGCCCGAAATATCGAGCCCTTGAAGGTCGTCGTAGTTGCTTTCACTGATGCCATAGCCAATGAAGACAATTTCCTTGGTATTGATGGTGGTCTCGGGGCCAGACCCGATGAAGTAGAAGTCTTTACCATTGGTAAACGTCTTGCCATTGGCCACGAATTTGCCAACACCGAAGTTGACATAAGCCAATTTCACTGGTTGGTAATATGAACCATCCACGGGGCCGGTTAATCCCAGCTTCTTGAATTCTTCAGCAATGTAAGCCGCCGCTTTTTCACCGCCGGCTTCACCCGTGCCACGCCCTTCATACTCAGCCGAGGCCAATATGGAAAGGTGCGCATGTGCGCTTTCGGGGGTTAGTTCTGCAGCATATTTTAACTGCGTCGGATTCTGGGCCATGATGCAACTGCAAAAGGCCGGAATCAAGAAAAGCATGGATAATATACGTCTCATAATGCGTTTTTTAATAAGTTAGTTTTTTGTTTTCAGCAGGATATCTTTCCTACCCTGTTGGCGTGTCGCCCGCCCTCAAAGTCGGTAGTTAAAAAGGTGTTGACAATAGTTTTGGCTAGTTCAATATCAATGAATCTGGCGGGAATGCACACCACATTGGCATCATTGTGTTGGCGGGCGAGGGCAGCTAATTCTTCTTGCCAACAGATGGCAGCGCGTATGCCTTGGTGCTTATTCGCCGTGATGGCTACCCCATTGGCACTACCGCACACCAGGATGCCCTGGTCAGCCTCACCTAGCTCCACTGCCGATGCTACGGGATGCGCAAAATCGGGATAGTCAACGGAATCTGCGGTATAGGTGCCGAAATCGTTGACGGTGTACCCGGCTTCTTCAAGAAATTGAACCAGCGCAGATTTATATTCAAAACCGGCATGGTCACCTCCTATGGCAATTTTCTTTGGTGTTGTCATGGTTAAACTATTCACGTTACTGATATTATCCTTGATAAAAATCTACTTCAGCCTTCATCCGCTTCTTATGCACCCGGGCCGCCACGACGATGCTCAGCTCGTACAAGAGGAACATCGGGAAGCTCACGGTCAGCATGGTGATGATATCTGGGGTAGGGGTGATGATGGCGGCAATGAGCAAGATGATCACCACCGCATAACGACGTGTCGACCGCATGAATTGTGGGGTCATGATGCCTATCTTGGATAGGACGAAAATAACGATGGGCAATTCAAACACGATGCCGCATCCTAGTGCCAGTGTCGCAACGAACGAGAGGTAATTGCTGATCGTGATGGTATTCGATATTTCGTCACTAATGGAATAATTAGCAAGGAAATTCATCGCTAAGGGCACCACAATGTAATAGCCAAACATGACCCCCAATATGAACAGTAAAGTAGCATAAAAGACAAAACCACTTGCCGATTTGCGTTCAAGTTCGGTCAATGCCGGCTTCACGAACAGCCACACTTCATACAGTAGGTACGGAAAACCAAGCATCACCGCAATCAGTAGGGACGAGTTGATCTGCATGATAAACTGGCCGGCCATTTGGGTATTGATGATAGTTCCCGGCACTTCTGTGACGCAGAAATCAGGGATGTTCACCCAGTCAGCTATTTTGCACATCATCCGATAGGTCCAGAAATCCGGGCTTTTAGGCCCCATGATGATGTCATCAAAAATGAAGTCGTAGAACGCGAAAGCGAGTATCATGAAGATGACAACAGCGATAGCCGACCGGATCAAATGCCATCGAAGTACTTCAAGGTGGTCGAAAAATGACATTTCGGCCTCTAGATTCTTGCCCTTATTCTTGATGGTTTCAATCAGTTTCTTTCCGGATAATTTGCTCATGGTAACTATAAAAAACAAAAATACCATTCTATTTGATAAGAATGGTATTTACGATAAGGATATTGCATTTACTCGCTTAAATCAAATGTTTCCATAAACTTCGTAGTGAAGTTGCCCGCCCTGAAATTAGGGTCGCGCATCAGCCGAAGGTGTAATGGGATGGTGGTTTTGATACCCTCGATGACAAATTCGCTCAAGGCCCGCTCCATGGTGGATATGGCTTCTTCGCGTGTTTGGGCCACGCAAATCAGTTTGGCGATCATCGAGTCATAGTTGGCTGGAATCACATAGCCGGAATACGCGTGTGTGTCCACCCGTACACCATGTCCACCCGGAGAATGGAAATTGGTGATTTTACCGGGCGAAGGCCTGAAGTTGTTAAACGGATCCTCGGCATTGATTCGGCATTCAATGGCATGCATGGTCGGCTCGTAATTGTTGCCCGAAATGGGGATGCCGGCAGCCACTTTTATTTGTTCCTTGATGAGGTCGAAGTTGATGACCTCTTCGGTAACCGGATGCTCTACCTGGATACGGGTATTCATCTCCATGAAGTAGAAGTTGCGGTGTTTGTCGACCAAAAACTCAATCGTACCGGCACCTTCATAGTTAACCGCTTTGGCACCTTTGATGGCAGCCTCACCCATTTCGCGGCGTAGTTCCGGTGTGATGAATGGGGACGGCGCCTCCTCGATCAATTTTTGGTGGCGACGCTGTATCGAGCAATCGCGTTCGGAAAGGTGGCATACGGTGCCGTATTGGTCGCCTACGATTTGTATTTCGATATGGCGGGGATCTTCCACGAATTTCTCCAGGTAAATACCATCGTTGCCGAAGGCTGCACCTGCTTCCTGACGGGCAGAATCCCAAGCCGGTTCAAACTCTTCGTCTTTCCAGACGATACGCATCCCGCGCCCTCCGCCCCCGGCAGTAGCCTTCAGGATGACCGGATAGCCAATCTCTTTGGCGATCTGGATGCCTTCCTTAACATCCTTAACCAAGCCTTCGGAACCGGGGATGGTCGGAACACCGGCATTTTTCATGGTTTCCTTTGCAGAGGCTTTGTCGCCCATTTGTTCGATCTGCTCGGCGGTAGCTCCAATGAATTTGATGCCATATTGCCTGCATATCGATGAAAACCGTGCATTTTCAGAGAGAAATCCATATCCGGGGTGAATGGCGTCTGCATTGGTCACTTCCGCTGCGGATATGATATTCGGGATGTTGAGGTAAGAGTCTTTACTGGGTGGGGGGCCTATGCAAACGGCTTCGTCAGCAAAACGTACATGGAGGCTGTCACGGTCGGCAGTGGAATACACCGCCACACTTTTGATGCCCATCTCCTTGCAGGTGCGGATGATGCGCAATGCAATTTCCCCTCGGTTAGCTATCAGTATTTTTTTGAACATGGAATTTGCTATAAATCTATGGGTAATCAGCTAGCTGATTGACCACTGATGTATGTAAAATGGGTTTAGCGCAGTGGGTTATTTCGGCTCAACCAAAAACAAGGGTTGGTCGTACTCCACTGGCTGGGCATCATCTACCAATATTTTGACAATCTTTCCGGATACATCCGATTCGATTTCATTAAACAGCTTCATCGCTTCTACGATACATACCACTTTGCCCGCTGTGATGTCATCGCCAACATTCACGAATACCGGTTTGTCTGGACTAGGCGAACGATAGAATGTGCCAATCATGGGTGATTTTATCGTCACGTAGTTTGATGAATCGTCGGCTTTGGCGGCAGCGACCGACGGGGCAGCTTCGACCGGTGCGGCAGCTGGTGCGGCTACTTGTGGTATAGGAGCGGGTGCAGGAACCGTCGGAATCGTCGCCGTTACATATGTTGGCTCCTGGTTTGTTTTTATCGTGATTTTGAAATCTTTCTCCTCGATAGATACTTCATTGACCCCTGATTTAGAGACAAACTTAATCAGATCTTGGATTTGTTTGATATCCATGCTCATTGCTTAGTAGGTTTGATAATAAGAATCAAAAATATAATGTAATCTATTATTTAACAATTAAAATTGGCATTTATTTTCCATCACGATCAATTGTTTGCGCAGCGATGGAAAGCACTTGCTCGCTATGATCAGCTTCCGTAAGCCCATTTTAGATAGACGGAACCCCATGTAAATCCACCTCCGAATGCAGCCAGTATCAGGTTATCCCCTTTTTTCAGTTGGCTCTCCCATTCCCACAAGCAAAGGGGGATGGTTCCCGCAGTGGTGTTGCCATAGCGCTGGATATTGACCATTACCTTTTCCTCGCCCACACCCATGCGTTCGGCGGTGGCGTCGATGATGCGTTTATTCGCTTGGTGTGGAACTAACCAAGCGACGTCATCAGCTGTCAGGTTGTTTCGGTTCATGATATCGGCAGCGACATTGGCCATATTGGTCACCGCAAACTTGAATACCGTGCGGCCTTCTTGGTAAGCATAATGCATGCCTGCATCCACGGTCTCGTGTGAAGCAGGATAAAGTGAACCCCCGGCTTTGATGTTCAGGTAGGGGCAGCCCGACCCATCGCTTTTGAGAATGGAATCAATGACACCCAAACCTTCATCATTAGGTTCGAGTAATACGGCACCGCAACCATCGCCAAAGATGATACAGGTGGTACGGTCTTTATAGTTGATGATGGAGGACATTTTGTCCCCACCCACCACCAAGACCTTTTTATGCATGCCCGATTCGATGAATTGGGCACCGGTGGTTAGGCCAAAGAGAAAGCCTGAGCAGGCCGCTTGCAAGTCGTATCCCCATGCGTTAACGGCTCCTATCTTATCAGCGAGGATATTGGCAGTAGCGGGAAAGGGCATGTCAGGCGATACCGTGCAGAAAATAATCAGGTCGATTTCTTCCGCCCCAATCCCTCGTTTTTCCAACAAGCCTTTTACAGCAGGTACTGCCATGTCGGATGTGGCTTTTCCTTCACCCTTCAAAATCCTGCGTTCCTTGATGCCAGTACGTGTCGTGATCCACTCGTCGTTTGTATCAACCATGGTCTCGAGTTCCTGGTTGGTGAGGATATAGTCAGGTACGTAACCGTTTACGGCCGTAATGGCAGCATGAATTTTTGACATAGTAGTTGATTAGTTGAAAGCAGATTTGATTTTTTCGATAATATGAGATTCAATCATGTTTTTGGATAGCAAAATCATGTTCTTGATGGCCTCGGGGTTAGATATACCGTGGCCGATAATAACGGGGGCATTTACACCTAGGATAGGGCTTCCTCCGTACCGCTCGTAGTTGAAGCGATCGAAAAACTCATCGGTAAACCCTTTTTTCTTCGTCATCACGTAGAAAGATTCGGCCATCTTCAATACGACGTTGCCGGTAAAGCCATCTGTAACGATGACATCCACTTCGTCGTTGAATACGTCGCGACCTTCTATGTTGCCAATGAAATTGATTCTAGGATTTTGCTTCAGCAATGGGTAAGTGGCTTGGGTAAGCACATTGCCTTTCTCTTCTTCCTCGCCGATATTCAATAAGGCTACGCTTGGCTTTTCAATGCCGAAAACGTGTTCGACAAACAGACTTCCCAAAACCCCGAACTGCGAAAGCATCTCGGGTTTGCAGTCTGATACGGCACCTACATCCAACAGGATGCCATAGTCGCTTTTTAGCTTCGGCACATACGTGCCGATCGCCGGACGAATAACACCGGGGATGTTTTTTACACTTAACACTGCCCCGACGAGCATGGCCCCTGTACTCCCAGCGGATGAAAAAGAGTCGATCGCCCCTTCCTTCAGCAGTTGGAACCCCTTGCTAATGCTGGAGTTCGGCTTTTGGGCAATGGCTTTGGTCGGGTGCTCGCCCATACCGATGTGGTCTGGCGCGTGTACGTATTCAAAAAAAGCAGGGTCTTCCCCTGCTTGTTCAATGTGTTGTTTAGCAATGTCTTGGTCGCCAATGAGGACGATTTTCTGATTTTCCGAAAGTTGTTTTGATGCCAAAATCGCCCCATCTATTGCGGCTTCAGGCGCAAAATCACCACCCAATATGTCTAAACCAATCTTCATCCGTTATTGTTTTTCAATCCAATAATACGCAAAAACATCCCAAATTAACGCATAAAAAATCAGTTATACGCAATGGGATGTTTAATTTTTTGAAAGGTCAATTTAGACTGCGGCAGCGTTTTCGATAATCAGTTTGCCGTTGTAATAAAGGTTGCCATCTACCAAATATGCACGGTGTGGCAAGTGCACAGCGCCTGTTTCCTTGCAAGTCGCCAAGGTAGGCCGTTCAGCTTTATAGTGTGTTCTTCTTTTGTCTCTCCGTGATTTGGAGGTTTTACGTTTTGGATGTGCCATCTCTTATTATTGTTTATTTGCTTTTTTGCGGATTTGCCTATTTGCGCATCGGCGAATTTGCGAATCAGCTAATCACTTTCAATTGTATTTTATATTCTTCAATGCTTCCCAACGGGGATCTGTCTGCTGTTCTTCGTCGGCCTCCGTGTTGCTTAATTTGGATAACACCGTTTCGTCACACGTAAGGTTGTCGCCCTGCTCGCTACATTTGATGTAATGGGGTACCGATACGTTGATGTATTCGTATAGTAGCCCGGCGATATCGAGCTCATGCTCATGTTTGGCCAGTACGACAATCTCCTCGGTATTTTCGGTGATACCCTCATCCGTGAATTTGACGATAAGCCTTTCATGGATGTCGGTTTTAGCCGGAAAGGCTGTCAGGCATACGTCGCAGGTCAGGGTGGTAGAGCCAGTAATGTGAAACTGGAGCACCATCATGTTTTCCTGCTTACGCAAATTGACCAACGCCTTCAATGTACCATCTTTTACGATGGAGTATTCATAACAGTCAAAGAACGCTTTGTCGATGTCAAACTCAAAGTCGTGCGTACCCACGCTCAACCCCGAAAAGGGGATTCGATATTGCTTCAAATAATTCACCGTCCCACAATTGAGCCTGCAAAGGTAAATATTTTATTTGAAATATGAAATTAGAAATGCGAAAGATGAAAGAGTAAAATTAGCTGCCCGAAACCAGCTGGCAAGGATCGTGGTGACAATCACACGGTGGCATGACCGTTTTGCCAATTATTCTGAGTATTTTGTCAATAAAATTGAATAAATAGTTCGGATTTTTAGGTTAGTTTGTAGCTTGCTTATAAGCAAACCCATCAATTATATGACCATGAAGATTAAACCAATATGGATGCTCATCCTCGCACTGGGATGTTCACATGTAAACGCGCAGCCTTACCAGCCTCAGTGGGAGTCGCTCGAACAACGAGGGATACCGGAGTGGTTTCACCAAGACAAATTTGGGATTTTTATTCATTGGGGGATGTACGCGGTGCCAGCGTACGCACCAGCGATCAAAAATAGTGGAGAGAGCTATTCGGAGTGGTATTGGTACCGCCTGCACGAAGGCAACGAACGGTTTAGGGCGTTTCATGACCAACACTATGGACGGAATCACAGCTATCCTGATTTTGAAAAGGATTTCACGACCGAATTGTATAATCCAGAACATTGGGCATCGATTTTTAAGCGTTCCGGTGCCAAGTATGTCGTGCTTACCTCCAAACACCACGATGGCTATTGCCTGTGGCCCAGCGAAGAGGCAGACCGCCATTGGGGGCGTCCGTGGAATGCAGTGTCTGGAACACCGGGCCGCGATTTGCTGGGCGAACTGACCGATGCCGTAAGGGGTGCCGGGTTACGTATGGGCTTCTATTATTCGTTATACGAATGGTTCAATCCCCTATGGCAAACCGATAGGCAATTGTTTGTCAATAAACACATGATTCCCCAATTGAAGGACTTGGTGACACGGTATAAGCCCTCGTTGATTTTTTCGGACGGGGAATGGGATATGGAACATGATGATTGGAGAAGCGAAGAAGTATTGGCGTGGCTTTTCAACGAATCGCCGGTAGCTGATGAGGTGGTGGTCAATGATCGCTGGGGGAAGCATACCCGAGGTAAGTATAACGGCGCACTCTATACCACTTCTGAATACGGGAGTGGCATGGATGCGTCGATTATCTGGGAAGAAAGTCAAGGAATTGGCAACTCATACGGGTACAATCGTAATGAATCCATTGACGACTACAAATCCGGATTGGAATTGAAGTTATTGTTGGTCGACGTGGTGGCACGAGGTGGTAACCTGTTGCTGAACATTGGCCCGCGGGCTGATGGTCGGATACCGGTATATATGGAGCAATGTTTATTGGAAATCGGCTCATGGCTGGAAACCCACGGCGAAGCCATCTATGGTACTACGGCTTACAAAACCCCTTACCAATGGAGCGCAGGTAAGCCGCGCGAGCGTCAGGAAGGGCATTACATGTCGGGCTATAACGTGGCCGATTTTGTGAAGAAAGACGGTGAGTATGCGCATATCGAAGCATTCTTTACTAAAAAGGACCGTGATTTATATTGCATTGTGCCGGGAATTGCGGGCGATACATTCGTGTTGCGAGATGTCGAGATGCCCGAAGCGGCCAAAGCGACCTTGGTGGGAACCGGTAAGGAGTTGGCGGTCACGCAAATGGGAAGCGATTGCCATATTGATCTTTCCGGGATACGCCCCGGTGAGCTGAATGACCAATTGTTTGTCATCAAGCTAGAAAATGCATGGTAAGGTAGAAGAGACGGGCTAAAATGGCATCACTTGCGTGTGCTACTCTTCATAATAGTTTTTCCCGAGTTCAATCCGTTCCCGTCCATTTTGCAATCGCCAGTGGTTGGTGTCGCGCAGGGAATAGGCGCAGCCGCAATACTCTTGCATGTAAAAGCGTTCCCGTTTACTGATTTCCAGCATGCGGGAGGATCCGCCCTTTTTGCGCCAATTGAAGGTCCAGTACGTAATGCCGGGGTAATGCCCAGCAGCCCGGATACCGCAATCGTTGATTTGCTCGAAGTTTTTCCAACGCGAGATGCCCAATGAACTGGTGATGATCGGGAAACCGTTTTCGTGGGCGTATAGCGCCGTACGTTCAAAACGCATGTCAAAGCACATGGTGCAGCGGATGCCGCGCTCAGGTTCGTGTTCCATCCCCTTGGCACGGGCAAACCAATTATCTACGTCATAATCGGCATCCACAAACGGGATGTTATGCTGCTCGGCAAAACGGATGTTCTCCTCCTTACGGAGATCATATTCCTTGCGGGGGTGGATATTGGGATTGTAGAAGTAAATCGTAAAATCAATATCCGAGGCAATGAGCGCTTCCATCACTTCACCCGAGCAGGGCGCACAGCAGGAATGCAACAATAATTTGTTTTCCCCATTGGGCAGCTCCAGCTTCTCCCGTTTTATACCTGCGCTAGTCATGTTATTATCAATTGTTTTGAACGTGCAATTTTAGTGAAAATGTAGGGTTTTTGCAAGTCTTGATGATTGCTGGCCTGGATATCAGCATTGGCGCATCCGTACGAGATTCAGGCAGTGGGTGTAAGGAGATCCACCATTTATCCGTATGTTTGTGTCCAATAGCCGTGATGGTATTTATCGAGCAATTTAGCTAAGTTTGCACAAAATCCTGTTGAATGAAGAAGACTTTCGGTTTGTTAGCCATCATCGCGTTCGGTTTATTAACGGTTGGCGGCTGCATGCGCAATGATGATGAACCCACGTTTCCCCAGCGACCCATATCCCGGCTATACGTGTCTTTTGAAAGTTATGAAGTAAACGATTCGGAAGATCCCATCATGAACGTAGCCGTTATTGATCCCGCAGACACCACGGAAATGGAAGTGTCGTATAATTTCAATTCGGGGGCCATGGGCGGAATGGGCATTCACTTTAATCCTTTCGCCGGACGGGTTTTCCAAGCCGGGCGATCGGATACGACCATTCGGGTGATGACGGTGGGTAACCTCGGGCAATTGGGCATTACCGGGGATATCGGTAATCGTGTCTTGCAACAGATGCGTGGAATCGTTTACCATCAGCCGTCCCAGATACTATATGTAGCCAATAACGTTACACCAACGGCAATTTATGGTTTTTTCCAGCCGATGAACAAGAGAGGGTTTACCGTTCCGGTAAAAGAACTGCGACTGGGAGAGAGCATGCGCCCGTGGGGGATGGTGCTATGGGGAGGTAACCTATTGGTCGCTAATTCATCCAGTCAAAACGGAGGCGTCTCATTATATGAAAACCTCGCTGATGCGGATTCGGTTGAAACGGCTTTTGCACCGATTTCGTCCTTGCGTGTCCAGGGAGCAACCAATATCCGGGGGATTGCTTTTGTTGATTCATTGGATGTATTGGTCATGGCTGATTATGGTACCGAAGGAAATAGTGATGGAAGGATATACATCATTGAAGGTGTAAAAGCGCATTTCAATGAAACCACGACAACCGTAAGCCCCACTCGCACCATCAGTGGTGCAAACACGGGTTTGCTAGGGCCTATCGACGTTGCTATTGACCCCCGTGAAGGCAAACGGATGATTTACGTGGCTGACCGTACCAACCGGACGGTGTCCAGGTTCCCGCTTTCCAGCAGTGGAAACGTAGCTCCAGAGGCAACCATCACATTTGAACCTTTTCGTTCGCCTTTCGGTATTTTCCTGGATGTCAGGGGAGGAGCGGAATTGGATCAGTAGGGAGCTAATAGCTTACGTGAGGGTTTCTAACAGCCTATTGATCTCATCATTTTTGGTGGCATTGCTGGCCTGCGAATAGGACGCTACCAAATTACGCAATACCCTGACAATGATTTCGAGGTTACTGCAGGGCAGAATGAAGTTTTCGCTTGGGGAGAGGTTAAGCTGTTTGAGGAAAGCCGTGACATCGTGCCTGCCAAATATTTGCCCACGGTTAAAGGCATTGATATAGAATAAAACACCCTGTTGATCCGATACAGGCGTATGGTCTTCCGTGTATGCCAAAATGAAATGCTTGGGCAAATTCACGCCGTAAATAGGGATATCCAGTTTCTGGGCCACAATGCTGTAAACACATGCCAATAAAATCGGGTTGCCCTTGCGGGTTTCCAATACCTTGCCGATATAGGAGTTTTGTGGGTCGTGGTAGTTGCTGGTATTGCCGGAAAAGCCGTAAACGTTATAAATGATGTTATTCAGCAGGCGTACCTTTTCCACTGCGCTCATGCTATAAATCATTTCTAACCAAGCATCGCGTTTGATGGCTTCTACCTGATTGATGATTTTCTGTTCATCCATGTCAGGGTATTGATACTTATTGACGATGATCAATCCCTGCAACAAATCGAATGAACCACTCAGTTTCCAGAGTTCCAATTCTTGGAGGACATCTTCAAACTGAATCTTATGAATGAGGTTTTCGATGCGTGTCTGCAATAGCACATCGAATGATTGCTCCCACACCGATTCCAGATGCGTAATTACCTCAGGCCCCATGGTGATGAGCTTTTGCTCCACATGCTGGAACACCTCGGCATCCGGGTCGTCGAGTAATTTGATTAGCGAATCTAGTTCTTTGTCATTCATCACTACAAACTTACATAAAAAAATATTTACTTTACTTTCATGTTGGAAATTAAGGGAAACAGGATTTTGGGGTTGGAATAAAATTGCAAAAAGTACGATTTGGGAGTAAGGGTAAAAGCGGTTTCAGTAGTCATAGTACCTAGAGCAAGGGTAAATATGCCCAAGGTAGTGAAATAGCGATGCATGTAGCCGTTGATCATAAATTGCCAAAGGTTGATATAAAAGAAAAAGTGCACATAAATTCTGGAATAGAAGATACTTTTGAAACGGTATTCAAAAGTCATTTCAAGTCTTTGCATGCTTATGCGCATACCATCATTCAGGATGAGAGTATGGCAGAGGAAATAGTGCAAACGGTTTTCCTGAAGCTATGGGAAGCCAAGGAGCGTATGACGATACATACATCATTAAAGGCGTACCTGTATAAATCGGTATATCATGAGAGCCTGAATTACCTGAAGCACAAAAAAGTAAGACGCAAGTACATGGAGGAAGCAATGGCTGAATACAAACACCAACATGCCGAACTTAGTGAGGCAGACAAAGAGCTGCGGCTGCACCTGAAGCATGCACTCCAACAATTACCGGAGAAATGCCGTACCGTATTTCAACTCAGTCGGTTTGAAGGGTTGAAATACCAGGAGATTGCAGACGAATTGGGCATCTCCCTGAAAACAGTAGAGGCCCATATCGGTAAGGCCATGAAATTACTGCGTATAAAGCTAGCCGATTTTTTGCCTTTTCTGATTGTTATACTTCCTATTTTTTAAAGCCATGGATGATATTTTATTGACAAAATATTTGCTTAAGGAGACAAACGAGGAGGAAACAGCCGCCGTTCGCCAATGGATTGCCGCGCGTCCTGAAAACAACAGGCATTATCAACATCTCCTGAAATTATGGGAAACAAGTTATACCCTCGTGGAAGAAAGCCATGTGGATGAAGACCAAGCATGGCAACGTTTTGTGAAGCGGCGTGATGAACAGCAAGCAGCGCTCACAGGCCCACATAAAGGTGTCCTGAAACGCACGGGTTGGATGGGTGTTGCGGCTTCCTTGATGCTGGTATCCGTTGCAGCGCTGATCGGTTATTTCTCCGTGGTGTCTAACCGCAGCCAATTGCATAGCGCGGTGTATGAGACAAGTGATGAAGTACGTACGGATACGTTAATGGATGGTTCCATCATCACACTCAACAACCATGCGACCATGCGGTTTTCGCAAGGGGGAACTCGACCGGAAAGACAGGTGGAGTTGCAAAAAGGCGAGGTGTTTTTCAGGGTGGCCTCCGACCGCAATAAGCCATTTGTGATCCGTTCAGGACAAGTAACCGTGACCGTATTAGGCACTTCTTTCCATGTAAGGCGCAAAGCCGATGAAGAAACAGAGGTCATCGTAGAAAGCGGTCAGGTAAGGGTAGAAGGGTTAAATAAGGTGGTGGAATTAACGCCGGGGCAGAAGGTGAGTATCAATACACGTACCCAACAGTTTGATGAGGGGGAAGTGGAAGACCAATTGCATAACTACTACGTCAGTAATCACTTTGTATTGGATGAGACACCCCTCTGGCGCATCGCGGAAGTGCTGGAAACCGTCTATGGTGTTGAGATTGAAATCGAGCGGGATGAAATCCGCGATTTGCCGCTCACGACGACCTTCCCCAAGGGAGAATTGGCAGGGATCTTGCATATTATTTGTGAAGCATTAGGAGTGATCGCAGAACAACACGGAAACCGAATCCTGTTTAAATAAGAGATGGCGTTTGGTCGTTTTTTCATCATGCGTGTGGTCGGCATATTGCTGTGCGGCTTGCTGTCAGCGGCCGCATTGGTCTGTAATGCGCAGCACCAACTCCTACGCGAAATCACCGTCGGCAGTTCGGGCAACCAGCGCATCGGTGATATACTGCAGGAAATCAGCCAAAATCAAGGGTTTTATTTCGCCTTTAATAGCCGTACCGTACCTGCCGACAGCACCGTTGCATTACCGGGTTTCCGCGGTACGCTGGAGGATTTTCTGAAACAACTGTTAGGTGGCGATTACGAATTTAAAGAAAGCCCTGGCTATGTGATCATCCGTTATGCGCCAGCCTATATGCAGTTGATGTTTCAGGTAGAGAGCGGCCGAGGAGCGCCATTGGTCGTTGTTGGCAGGGTCATGGATGCAGGAACCGGCAAGGGAATCCACCTCGCCAGTATCTACGAGCGGAATGTCTTGACATCGACGCTTTCAGACCCCATGGGGAATTTCAAACTGAGCATCAAGCGACCGGATGAAACCATATGGCTGACCATCAGCAAGGAAAATTACCGGGATACGACTTTAGCACTTATTCCCCCAGTGCAGGTGAAATCCCGAAACAAAAGGAGATTGTATTGGTTTTACCCGGATGACGATGATGGCGTAGGGTTGGAAAGTACAGCCTTCGGACGGTTTTTCACCAGCTCGAGACAACGTATCCAGCGCATCAATCTTGGCGGCTTTTTTGCCTATAATCCCTATCAGGTGTCGCTTACACCGAGATTGAGTTCTCAGGGAATGTTCAATAGCCAAGTGGTCAATCAGGTATCCGTCAATATCATCGGGGGGAATACAGCCGGGGTGAATGGCGTGGAAGTCGGAGGGGTATTCAATATTAACCAAAAAGATGTACAGCATGTCCAAGCGGCAGGGGTGTTCAATTTGGTTGGTCGTCATGTTCAAGGCGTACAGGTAGCAGGGGCGTCGAATATTGTCGTGCAACGGGTCTCAGGCGTCCAAGCAGCTGGGATAAGCAACCGGAGTGGCGAAGCAAGAGGGGTGCAATTATCGGGATTATTCAATGTTGCCGAAGACATCCAAGGTGCGCAGGTAGCGGGTGTGGTAAACATCGCCAATAAGGTTTGGGGTACTCAAATAGCCGGGCTGTTGAATATAGCCGACAGCAGCGATTATCCGATTGGTCTGATCAACATCATAAAAAAAGGCCGAAAAAGTGTCTTAGCCGGGATGGATGAATCAGGACTGGCTCAGGTGGCATTTCGGTCGGGTGGAAGGGTACTGTACGGGATGATTGCTGGTGGGCATTACTTGAACAATAATCCCATGAAATATGCCGCGGAAGCGGGGTTGGGTGCACATCTCCTGCGAGTAAAAAACTTCGATGTCGATGCAGAAATGGTGAGTAGATGGAGTACTGACTTCAAGGCAGGCAACGCGTCAAAATTGTCATTCAGGCTGCTCCCGCAATTAACGTTGGGTAAACACTTCGGCGTAATGGCGGGGCCAACGATCAATTATACCATTCCGAATGAAGGAAATGTTGGCTCAAATAACGCCATTGGCTGGAAGTGGTACCACAATACAGAAACCGGCCGCGCATTGCACATGGGCATTTACGGCGGTCTCTTATACCGCTGGTAATAGTCTAATCATTAAAATGCCATTATTGTTCAGGAATGAGTAAGGGCAAAGCCCGTTGAAATTGTCTTCTTATCAAAGACAAATTCAAGATCATGAAACCAATTAAAAACATCAAAAAAACAGGATTAAGGAAGTTTTACGTAGCCCTATTAGCTATTCTGATGGGTACGGTGGTATCAGCTCAGCCGATAGATTTAGGTGTGAAAGCCGGGGTTAACTTCGGCACATTGCGGATCGGCTCGGCGGCTGTAAGCGGCGTATCGGGAAAAACCGGGTTACATGTCGGGCTGTTTGCACGTACAGGCAACGATTTTTTCTTCCAGCCCGAAATCAATTTCTCTACATTCAAGGGTGTGTATACCTATGATGCACAAACCTACGAACCCGCATTCAGACAATTGAATGTGCCGTTGATGGCCGGATTTAAAATCATCGATAACGGCGACATGAATTTAAGAGCCTCTCTAGGGCCTGACCTCCACCTGAATTTAAATAGACCCGATGCGTCTGCTGGCACGGAATACAAGCGTTTTGGCATTGGGGGTGTGGCGAATATTGGGGTAGATATTGGCCGTGTTACGTTTGATGCTCGGTATGGTCTCGGCTTAACCGAAATCCATGAGCAGCTTGGGCAAAAAACCGGTGTGTTCAGCATTTCCTTGGGATTCAAAATCTTGTAGTAAAAAGACACGGGTAGCAGTAAAAGGGATAGTACCTGTGGTGTACAAAAGCTTGTTTGCCTATCTTTGCCGATATGCATTCGTGGCGTTTTTATCTTGATTATCTTCTACATTTCCTGTCGTCCAACACGAGGCACGGCACCCACTCACCTTTTGTCTATCAGTTGGTGGATGAAGTGATTTATGCGAAACGAGGGGTAGGGGAGCCGCGAGGCAAAGTGGAGCGGCTGACGGAAAGGCTTGTCCAGCGATTCAAGCCACGACAGATCTATCGAATGAGTGAAGCATGGCCTATTGGACAGTTAGACGTTGTCATCCTTGAAGCTAATGGTAATCCAAAGGCCAATGAGCAATTTTTTCATGAACTTTTCTCCAAACTTCACCAAGGTAGCGTCATGGTTGTAACCGGCATTTACCATAGTCATGATACGAAGCGGTTTTGGCGGTGTATCAAGACAACGCCTGAAGTAACGGTCACGATAGACCTATTCCACGTTGGCATCGTGTTTTTTCACCCCGGCCAAGCCAAAGAAGATTTCCGCATCCGCTTTTGACGCATGAACCTCGCGATTGCGTCTTCAATTTATTGAAGGTAACCACCATCATTTTTTTAGTTGACTTTGTACCCCTTATCTTTTGGAATAGGGTATTATCTTGCGATATTATTTAGGAATAAGCGCATCATTTATTATAAACGATAACTAAGATAAAGGGAAATTATGATTCCAAAAACCATGAAAGCAGCTGTGGTTCGTCAGTTTGGCGCTCCCCTGCAAATAGAAGAAGTGGAAGTGAAACTGCCGGGTAGGAACCAAATATTGGTGAAAGTAATGGCTAGTGGTGTGTGCCATACGGATCTGCATGCAGTAGATGGTGACTGGCCTGTGAAACCTAAAATGCCACTGATACCTGGCCATGAAGGCGTAGGATATGTGGTAACGGTGGGCGAGGGAGTCGATAACGTAAAAGAAGGAGACGCAGTCGGTGTACCCTGGTTGTATAGTGCCTGCGGCCATTGCGACCATTGTATTACAGGGTGGGAAACGCTTTGCGAGTCTCAACAAAACGGTGGTTACAGTGTAGACGGCGGGTTTGCCGAATACGTCTTGGCAGATGCACGGTACGTGGGTCACTTGCCAAGCAACGTGAATTTCATTGAAATGGCACCCATTCTGTGTGCAGGAGTGACGGTTTATAAGGGATTGAAAGAAACAGAAACCAAGCCAGGTGAGTGGGTAGCGATATCGGGTATTGGTGGTTTGGGTCATGTGGCCGTACAATACGCGAAAGCCATGGGCATGCATGTAGCTGCGATAGATGTGGGCGACGATAAACTCGCGCTTGCTAAGCGGTTGGGAGCCGATTTGGTAGTGAATGCGAAACAACAAGATCCTGGTGAATATTTGCAGAAAGAAGTGGGCGGTGTGCATGGTGCGTTGATTACAGCGGTATCGCCTATAGCGTTTCGTCAAGGTCTGAGCACCTTGCGGAGGAAAGGTACCATCGCGCTGAATGGCCTTCCTCCGGGTAGTTTCGACCTTCCGATTTTTGAAACTGTCCTGAAGCGGATTACGGTACGGGGCTCTATTGTTGGCACGCGAAAGGATTTGCAGGAAGCTATTGAATTTGCAAACGAAGGCAAAGTGAAAGCCAACGTCACCGCTGTGCCATTGGAAGAAATTAATACCGTTTTCGATAAAATGAAAGCTGGAGAAATCGAGGGAAGGATAGTGCTTGACATTGCAGGTTAACCGATAACCAATTTTTCGTAAGCGAAAGCTGTACAATGACGTGTAGACCACGTGGTTGTGCAGCTTTTTTATTTTCTTGATGATCTTTTACGCCATCCATCGATATCGATATAAGCGTTGGTCATGATTAACCGACAATCGGACATCGACTCGTTTTGATGATTCTTCATGATTTACACGATATCGTAAAGAACACCAATTACCCACATGGCACAAAAACCGACAATGAACATGAAAAACACCATCCAACCATGCCAATATACCGCTATTGTACCAAATGACCAGCGGGAATACCAATTGGTATAGACAACGGGAAGTAAACATGGAGGATGTATGGAAAGGAAAGTATAACGCCTGCCCGTACCACCACCAGCTATGATGATTATGAAATATGGTATGAATGTACCGATGATTAGACACTGAATAGGTACAGAAACGGTAGCCGCCCGATATTATTTTAGGGATAAGGGTGCGATGAACGAGCTGTTCCGCTTATTTGACGAGGTGAAAGCCACCTTAAACATCGACAATGACCCGAAGAAGCGCATAATAAGGTTGCAAGCACAGGTGTTGGAGGGCGATACGCCGGTAGGGCCCTTCATTGACAATTATGGGAATTCTTACCATTCGCATCAGTGTTTTCAATGTTGGGGTACTCGGTATACGCAACAGCCGGAAGATGAGTCGTATGAGTTGAGGGTCATTGATCGTTATAGAGACACGTTCCGTTGGAAGGCGGGAGAACCGGGTCTTTCTTTTGGTTTCAACTATGGGGATCTTGCAAACACATACGACGGGAGCACGTACACCATCGGATGGGGGGCGACCTGGAGTGTTGGGCCCTTATACCCAGATCAGGAACGAAGGACGTGTAGCTGGAACTATTCAAACTTTGGCGGGACCATCGAACTGATTGTCACTTTGAAATAACGACGAGGATATTATGCTACAGCACCCACAGGTTATGGAATAAACCTGCTTCCACAAGCACAGCGGACGGCCTGGACGTGGTGGCGATAGTAATGCGGTAAAAGAGTTGATGGTCTTTTGTGAGGATGATGGCCAATCGGGTCGTACCGGGTGACGACGTCGTTGTATGGGGAGATGGCGAAGATGAATAGGGAGAGTTTATTCGAAAGGTTTTTTTTGATGACCTTTTTGACTTCTGACGATATCAATAAAACGAATGACTAAAAGAGATGAAATCTAACATGTACTTCCCGTTCGCCTTGGTGCTACCATTGCTGTTACTGATTCTTTCCTGTAAAAAGGATAGGCCGATTAAAGGCGGCGACGACGACAAGCCTATTACTCCAATAAACGTTCAATTGAAAGACGCCCAGATTGCATTACCCACGGGGGTATCCTATGATTTGGCAGGCCACGAGTTGTTAGCTTTTGGTGCAGTACAACCGGTAGGAAAAGATGGTGGGTCGAAAGTTGCAGATGTGCCGGGCAACATCAACATCGCCTATGTGTTCGACCGAGACAATGACCCTGTGCTGGCGGGCTTCATTACGGATACATCATCGACTGTGTCGGTCGAAAGCACGGCGAAGGTCTTGCTCTATTATGCATCGGGCACCGTATTCCAACCAGACACGATCAAAGATGTTTTTATCAATCGAGTACACGAATTGGAAGGTGCTGCCGAGTGGATTACGCAGTTTACGGAACTATGGAAAAGTAACCCCAAATTATTGTCGACCGAAGTGTATAAATCTACGCTATCTACTTCTGTAGGAGCGTTGTTTCCAAAGCTGGAAGCTACGGATATCAAAAAGGTCGCTTCAACCGGTCGTGCGACCGACCTATTGGTCGACGACGGAGACATCCGTAGCGGCCTCCAGCTTGATGTAGCCGAACTGAGCAAACTCACCATTAAAAACAACTACCGAAGAAGGGCACACGCTTTTATCTATAAGACGAAATTTAAGCCGTTTAAAGGAAAAGGTTTCGAAACCATTCTGGCTTCCATATCAGGCTCGACGGCTGCCAATATGGATATTCCTATTGACGCCACCAGTGGTGCTTCTGGCGTTACGGGTACGATTAGCAAACAGATACAAGGCAAAGCCATGGAGTTTGCCGTTACAGATAACGGCCCGGTTAACCTGGAACTGCTGGATAATGAAGAAGAAGCGATATATGCAGTTAGAGTGGTGGGGGTAGGCTTGGCGGATAGCGACGGTAACCGGGAGATGACCGATGCCGAAGCAAAAAAACGCGATCGGTTGGTCGTCGAAACGTTTGCGTTGGATTACCTTTTTCCGGCCATCGGGATGGGTATAGCAGGAATGAATGACGAGCAAAAAGGCCGGTTTATAGACGCTACGGATCAGTTTCTTAAGTATGCGCCAGATATTTACGATTCCCTGAAAAAAGGTGATTTTGATGGTGCGATAATATCTACGCTCTCGTTATTTGTAACGGAGGTGGGTTATGAGGCACTGAAATCGCTTATCGTGTCTGCCTATGGCACTTCACTTGAACATGCGGAAGAGGCTGCGGAGAAAATAGCAAAAGTACTTTTGAGGTTTGACATTGCATTACAATTCATCGACTGGTCCAGGATTACCGCGCACATCAAAGCGTCTAAACCGCTCGAAAAGTGGGAAGTGACGGTGCGCGCGAGCGCGGTGAGCCTGCAACCTAAAAAACCGGTGATTATGCCTTATTCGCAGCAGGAGCTAGTCGCCGAAGTTAAGAATCTTGACGAATCCAAAGCCAAAGGATTGAAATTCAAATGGCGCATTGCGGGCAAGTTCGGTTACCTGATAGATGGGGAAGGCAACCGGGGCAACTCATTTGAAAACACCAGTAAAAAAATCTTCTATAATTGCAATGTATCTACTACATCGTTGAACGGTGATGATAACTTTGAAGATGTTTTTGTAGAGGCCTATTTGGACGGCCAGTTGTTGGGTCGCGATTCCACGACCATCAACGTGCGGAAGCACGCTTACCGACTCATGCCCAATGGAATTACCCTTACCGGAAAGAACTACAGTGCAGATTACGCAATGGACGATAAACAGGCACTCAGCAGCCCGACCAGCATTAAACTCTATCTAGAGCCGGTCAATAATGATATACCCGCTATCGGGTCGGATACCAAGCGAGACTACAAAATTGTTTGGTCTACCGCAGGCAAACATGGCAGCTTTTCTCCAGGAGTGTTAAAAACAGCAACGGTGTACAATGAAAATGCGCTGGTTTACGAATGCACAGATGACAAAACAAGAGCAGGGTCAGAAACAGTGACAGCAAGAGTTTACTCGCGCGAGAAGGGTGATGAGTCTGCCGAATTTTTCCTCATTGCGGAGCTCAATGTTGCGATAGGAATCAATAATGACCCCAAGACAAGAATTGTTCACCTGCCAGTGCGATATTTGTTCGGGGAAAAATTGGACGGGCCTTTCATCGGTACGTATAATAGGGAATATTATAACTACCATAGCTACGAATATGTGGGAACGAAGTTTAAGCAACAGCCGGATGACGATTACTACCGAATCACGTTTTTTGTGAATGGACAGACTGATTCCGGATCGTGGAAAGTCGGAACCCCGTACAACAATGATATCGGATTTGGGGATGCGGCGAAGTTCTTCGATGGTACAACCTACACGTGGGGCTCTAGCTTCGGCGGCTCTACGGTTGGCCATTATTATCCCTGGCTGGAAAATGCCACCAAGCCGAGTCGCACACGTACTCCCGGAACTCCGGAAGGGCTCGCTGTACTTACGGTCACACTCAAATAATTGTACAATATTCTTTTACGGGATTACACTGTTATGGATTAAACCATTAAATTAGCCGGAAACTTTAGGAAACCGTATGGATCAACCTGTTTCCCGGCGACATAGCTTATCGCTTATCGAACGATTGAAATCAGATGATGAGCAAACCTTGAAAGTGCTATATGCAGCCAGTTACGACGTGTCGATGCACTTCGTGCTAAAGAACAACGGATCGGAAGAAGACGCGAAGGATATTTACCAGGAGGCTTTTCTGGTCACTTGGCGTAACGTGCAACTGGATCGGTTTGTTCCAGAGATTGAAAGCGAGTTTGGGGCTTACCTGATTCGGGTAGCGAAAAACAAATGGATAGACGTGCTCCGAAAAAACAAGCGCAATGACGTGGTTTCCTTAGACGAACGGTACGATACGGAAGACACAGGAGGCGAATCTGCCAGTGAAGTGGATACCTACCTCGATCGGGTGAAAATGCAATACAAGCGCCTGGGCAGTCGCTGCCGTGAATTGCTCGGTAGGTTTTACTTCCAAAAGCAAAGTCTCCGTGATATTGCAAAGGTGTATGGTTGGACGGAGGCCAGTGCCAAGAACAATAAATACAGATGCCTAAAACAATTACGTGATTTAGTAACGAAGGAGGGGGGTAAATAATGGACAGGATACATGGACTTACAGCGGAAGAATTGGCTTACATCAGCCGATACCTGGACGGTGAATTGACCGAGGAAGCGCAGAAAGCGGCGGAAGTACGGTTAGCAATCGATGAAGTATTCCGCAAGCAGGTAACAGAAGTGAAAGCGCTGCGCTTGGGTATCCGGGAAGCGAACCTAGCCGAATCACTTGATGATATCCATAAGTCCGGGGGCTTTTCCATCGGGTACGGAAAGACGACACGCAAAACCATCCCCATCCGGTTGTGGCGTTGGGGTGCCGCGGCAGCGGTGGTAGTATTGTTAGGGGTATGGCAACTATGGCTTAGACCACCCCTTAACGAACGGTTATATCGTGCCTATTTTGATATAGACATGGGGTTGCCAGTGGAGATGAGCAGCAGGGACACCACGCATTATATCCTATACGACGGGATGATCAGCTACAAGGAAGGGGATTATGCGGATGCACTGGCCAAGTGGACGCAATTAGCCGACAACAGTGGCTATACGGACACATTGAGGTATTATATCGGCATGGCGCAACTCAATAACGGCCATGTTGAGGAAGCCATCGCTAACCTGATGGAGGTGATAAAGTTGGGCCGTTCTGGCTTCCACGACCGGGCAGTATGGTACCTGGCCCTTTGCTACCTAAAGCGGGGCAACGAGCAAACCGCCGTAGCTTTTCTCAAACGCATCCAGCATGACGAGGCCGCACAGGAATTATTGAAGAAATTGGAGTGACCATGAGATCGTTGGCTGTATGGATTTGTATCATTGCATTGCCAATCATTCTGGGGTGGTCGCAGGGAAACGACTACGATAAGTCCGTCCGCGCGTACAGCGAAAACAAGCCGGATAGTGCAGGGTATTATATCGAGCAGGCCATCAACCAGTATCGGACGCAAGACAAATCAGACAGCTTGGTTTTTGCCTATGTGCAAAAGGCGCTATTGGCATGGACGGAAAGAAGTTTAGAAGAAGCTTTCCGAGTGATGGATACCGCCTTATTCGTCGCTGATAAATTGCCCCACCATAGTGTAGCCCGGGTAGCTGCCCATAGCCGTATGGGGCAGTTGTATACCCAACGATACGCTTTCGACACGGCGAAAAAGTATTTCAGCAAGGCTGAAGCGGCAATTGACCCCAGCCAGCCAGCCAATAGGCACCATGTACTGCTTTACAACCATATTGCCGTAATGTATCTAATGGCTGAGGATTTTGAGCCGGCAAGGCGATATGCCCAACGTGCTTATGAATTGAATGTCAGTCTAGAAGGAAAAGATGGGAAGGATATGCCCATCTTGCTGCAAACACGTTATTTGATTAGCCGATATACTGAAGATTTCGAGCAGGCGCTGGCCGACGGGATGGAATTCCGACGGGTTACCCAACTACATTACCCTCCAAACCACCCGAATATTGGTATTATGCACAATAGCTTGGCCATTATCTATGAAGCGCTGCAGCGCTATGAAGAAGCACTGTACCATCGTCAACGGGCGGTAGACATCCAATTTAAAAACTACGTCAATACTAAGAATGGATATTCTTTGGCAGCGGCTTACCAGAATCTGGGCCAACTGTACGGCTACGTCAACGAGCATTTTCTGGCATACGAATACTTGGCCAAAGGAAGCAAGTTGCTCATGGAAACGTATCAAGAGGATGGATTGGGTATGGTAAAGATATTGGTCGATTTAGCGGTCAACAGATACAAAATAGGCCGATACGATGAATCAAAGGAATTATTTAACCAAGCGTACGAATTGCAGCAACGGCATGCACCGGATGATGAATTGGGAATGGCTTATGTGTTGGGGTGGTTTGGCGATTTGTACCTGCATAAAAAAGCAAACCTCGAAGCCGTCGAGTTATATCAGCAGGCGTTGGCGCACTACCGATGTGCGTCGGCCCTTGCCACGGAGCCGGCTTTGCTGACCAATAGGAACCTCTCCATTGCATGGTCCGAAATGGGGCGGATCGAAGAGGCGATGAGTATACAGCAGTCCGTATTAGCGAGTTTCCGAAAGATGTATCCTAAAGGAAATGTCGCCATTGCAGACAAACTCCAAGATATCAGTGAAACCGCTTTGGCAGCGCATCGAGTCGATGACGCTTATACGTATTCGGATAGTGTTTTTATGGAATTGTTACTGGTACCGCAACTCCCCGAAGCCGTTTCGGAATGGGTTTCCCGATTGCCATTTGCCTACCGCATTACCACCTATATCAGTCACCGCTTGCGTATCTTGGAACAATTACATGTGGCATCTCAAGATCGTGCATACTTGGAGGAATTGCTCTCGCTCGTAGACCACTACAGTGATTTCATTTCCAAAAATTTGCATGCCTTTCGTACACAGACCACATTGATTGACTTGGCGGATACCAATAAAGAGATTTATTCAATAGCGATGGAGGTTTGCTGGAAGTTATCCGATGCGGGCAATAACCTGGCGTATATGGAGCGCGCATTGGGCTACGCTGAACGTAGCAAGGCGTTATTGCTTCGGTTGGCCGCTAATAATATGTTGGTGGATGCGCAAAATCAAGAAAAAGACCCTGTAGCGCAGCTCGACCATGATTTCCGTCGACAAATCAACACGTTGAATCTCCAATACCTCAATAGTAGTCGGGATGACTCCCTGCTGACGCAATTGACTACAACCATAGAAAAATACCGGATTTTTCAGGATAGTCTTAGGAAGTCGGGTAATGAAATGCTGTCGGTGAAGTACGATTTTAAAGATTATAGCCTTGAAGAAATCCGCAATAAGCTACTCCATAATCGCGAGACATTGATTGAATATGCGGTTACCGAGCGCTCCATATTCATTTTTGTGGTCTCGCCGCAGACGTTCCATGTACACCGTCTTGACAACGAAGTGCTTCAAGACATTAAGGCGCTTCAGCACCTACATGATCTGAAGGCAGCATCATTTGCAGATCCGGCACATCGGTTATATGAATTGCTTGTCAAACCGGTGGAACCTCATTTCGCATCCAAGCGGTTATTGATCATCCCTGATGCAGATCTGTATTACCTTAATTTTGAAGTGTTGATCTCCCATCCACACGAAGAGCGATTTTCGCGAATGCCTTACCTCATTCATACCTACAACATCTCATACCTGTTATCCACTGCCAGTGCAATACAATTTAAGAAAGCATATCATTCGCAGAAGCAAAAGAAGGCGTTACTTTTTTCTCCGGTTTTTACTGACCAGATGAAAGCAGACTATCGAAATAGCCTGCCAGCGCAAGCCATCGCAGAAGAAGACTATTTTTACTTATACCGCCAACCTTTTGCCCTTCAAGCGGCTAAGCAGATAGGCAAATTGATTTCCCATGACCTGTTGGCCGAACAGGATGCTGAAGAACGGAGATTTAAGCAAATAGCGCCTGATTATAGGATACTGCATTTAGGCACCCATGCAGAGGTGAATAACCAATCACCGCTTCAATCGCGTTTTTTCTTTGCAAAAGCGTTGGCCGATGATACGTTGAATACCGATGACGGCTACCTGTATGCTTATGAGATATATGCCATGCAATTGCGTGCGGAGCTCGCCGTGTTGACAGCCTGCGAAACGGGAGGAGGGGGGATACGTAATGGGGAGGGTGTGATTTCGTTGGCCCACAGTTTCCTGCACGCTGGGTGTTCGGGCGTGGTGATGACCTTGTGGAAAATAGACGAAAAGACAAATGCCGACATCGTATCGAGATTTTACGAATACCTGTCAAAAGGAATGGATAAAAGCGAGGCGCTCCGCCGAGCCAAACTTGACTTCATGGGGAGTAATGATGGAGAATTAAACCACCCTTATTATTGGGCCGGGTTGGCATTAATAGGGGATAGTGCGTCGGTTTACGAAAACCACGTGTGGTTATATTGGTTTATCGGCATCGTGTCGACCCTCCTGTTGTCTGCCGTCTATATTCGCAATAAGCGAAAAAAGAGTAAGCTGCAGGGTCAGAATGCTTCACTCAACGACAAATAGAAACCGCCTTGTCGCTTTTCGCCCGGGCGTTGCTCGCCGACGCCATACTCTAATCGGATGCTGCTATTGTGCTCCAAGTCGTAAAAATATCGGATACCGCCACCGTAGGATGGCACGAATCGAGCGTTTTGCAAGCCATTGCGGTAGGTGGAGCCGGTGCCGACAAAGCCCGCCACGCCCACCCTCGGGTGAAACCGGTAGCGGAGTTCGCTCTGTGCAGCCAGCAAGTGCTGGTCACGGTAACGACCGGTGTAGTAGCCGCGCATCATCATGTCACCACCCAATTCACGGTATACGTAAAAGGGTACCCTAGATCCAAAAGATGTTTTATAATGGGTTTGCAGGCCCACGGTGAGTTGTGGCGATAGCGGAAAGAACGCCCGCAGGTCGATATCCAATTGGCTTCCCTTAAAATTATTGCCTCCCCAGAAGCCGGGCGCGTAGGCATATTTCAGCCGAGCATAATACCCCTTTGTAGTATAGGTGTTGATGTTACGCGTATCATATAATTGGGATACCCCCAATAGGATATGCTTGCCGCCGTTTTGGCCGTAGGGTGGTGCACTTTCAAAAATCCCCCCGCTTTCCTTGTCGGAAAAGACGAAATGCTCAAATGCGAAGTTGAGTCCGGCGTAATAATTTGGAGCCAGCCGACGCTCCCCTTCCAATCGAACCCTGATCAATTGCATGAGTATCACGTCCTCGTCATGGGCGGATGTCTGGTTGCCTATTCCATAGAAATTAAACGGGAAATTACGGAAGCGCAGTTCGCTGATATAATGGTATCGATTGTCGGTGGTCCAGATATCAGATTCCAGTTTGAGGTTGGTTTGCCGTTCGGTGGTGAATGTGCCGATAAACGTGATATTAGAGGTACGAATAGCGGAGTCAGCTTTATTGAGGTAGAAGTTATAGACACCTGCCAAGCCAAACTCCAATCCGGTTTCCTGGGCATAACCCAATGCCGGAACCACCATGAAACCTGCCGACCGCGAACTATCCTTCTCGGAAGAAATAAACCGTTGGATAAGTTTATGATCCCATAAACTTTTTTTCTCTTGTGCCGATGCCAATTGGTAAGACATTCCTAAGCATAAGCAGATGAAACAACGTATGGTAATCTTCATTGTTCGATTTTGTCCGGCGAAGATAAGGATAAGATATTTAAACGATGACGTCCATCGCAATAACTTCATGTTAATGCAACGAGGGCCTTTCGCTACATTACTCATACCGTTTGGCTACCGCGTTGGTAAACAAAAGGTAAGGAAATGGTAAGCAAAAGGTAAAGAATAGGTAGGGAATTGGTAAGCGAAAGGTATACCAAGTGTACAGGAGGACTAACAAAAAGGTATTCATTAGGTAGTGAGTCGGTAACATTCAGGTAGCATCGTCAAGGGCAATTATATTTTTATAAATTATTTTTGAATTAATGTAGGTTTGTATATCTTTGCAGTCCCTAAAGGAAAGGGGTTGGTTGCAGCGGTAAATTGGGCGGTTGGGAGTGTGTGAAAAAGTTGCCTACGTCGTCAACCAACGGGATGTTGAATTTAGGGAAAAGCCTTGAAATGATTGGAAAGGCGAGCGTTTTTTGAAGATATTTTGCCTCCTTAGCTCAGCTGGTAGAGCAACTGACTTGTAATCAGTAGGTCGCTGGTTCGATCCCGGCAGGGGGCTCACGTTGGGGGTATCGCATAGCGGCAATTGCGGCGGACTGTAAATCCGCTCCTTCGGGTTCAGTGGTTCGAGTCCACTTACCCCCACAAACGAATTTTAGATTTTAGATTGACGATTTTAGATTTGTCCAATCATGAATCGTAGATCTAAAATCCGAAATCAACAAGCGGAAGTAGCTCAATTGGTAGAGCGATAGCCTTCCAAGCTATAGGTTGCGGG
>CAZCHE010000010.1:0-117995 GCA_964498395.1 uncultured Parapedobacter sp.
CGTGTTCGATGGGCGAAAATTGCTGGCCGGCAACAAGCTGGCCGACTTGGGACTCAAATATTATGCGATCGGAGAGTAAAATTTAATAACACACATGTTATTCAATTCTATAGACTTTTTGATTTTCTTACCAATAGTTTTTATACTTTATTGGTTTGTATTTAATAAGTCGCTAAAAATTCAAAATATTCTCCTTTTAGTTTCAAGCTACTATTTTTATAGCTGCTGGGGTTGGTGTCAACTATTTTAATCAAAAGTTATTCAGCAAACCTTATGAATATATCTTTAAGCGTTTGTTATCAAATCATTAATTTGAAAAGCTAATGACTAATTTACTTCAAAGCGATCAAACAGCCCATATTCGGGGCGGACATGTTCCAAGCGGTCATATAAAAATCAGCGGTGCAAAGAATGCTGCTACCCGTTTGTTAGCGGCGACATTACTTGCGGATGAAAGTGTCACCTTGGAGAATTTTCCTACGGAGCTAGTAGACGCTAATTACAAGATTGATTTTATTCGCAAGAATAACGGAGATGTTCAGATTGACTACAATAGCGAGACTATAACCATCGACTCTTCTAGACTGATAACAAACCTACTCGATGATTATAACTTCCCAATCAGAACTACTTATCTGCTAGTTCCTGGAATGGTGAAACGCTCAGGATTAGCTAGAATTCCGTACCCCGGGGGATGTAAAATTGGCGACAGAGGTTATGATTTACATGTACTTGTCTGGAAAATTTTGGGAGCCGATGTTAAGGAATATCCCGATTTTATTGAGGTTTCGGCTCCAAATGGATTTAAAGGTGGTGACATTAATTTCCCTATTAGCACAATTGGAGGTACCGAATCTGCATTAATCTGTGGTGCGATGGCAAGTGGGATAACCACCATTCGGAACGCCTATATATCACCTGAGATAGAGGCGCTGATTGATTTTATCAAATCTTTAGGAGTTAAAGTTACCGTCGTTGGAAATAGTTTTATTCAGATAGAAGGGAAAAAAGAACATAGAGGGGGAGTTTTCCGTGTGATGCCGGATCGAATTGAGGCACTGACATGGATCGTTTATGGTATCCTGTCTAAAGGAACTATTACTATCGAGGATGTGCCGTTTGCAGCGATGGAAATTCCATTGATACATTTGCGTGAAGCCGGCATAGATTTTTACGCGAATAGAAAAAACATCTACATCTCCCCCGATTGCTTAACCAATGGTGTCATTCAACCATTTGAATTGGCAACGGGAACACATCCAGGAATTATTTCGGATATGCAGCCCTTCTATGTTTTGTTAGGATTATACGCCGACGGAATTAGCCGTATCTATGACTACCGTTATCCTGAAAGATTAAAATATTGCGAAGAACTTGCACGATTCTATCCAAGTCAATTGAAATGGGAAAAGGGGTTGATCACTACTTATGGAAAGGCTTCTGTGAAAGCGATGGAAAGTAGTGCGCGATCTACGGATTTAAGAGGAAGTATGGCTGTGGTGATCGCTGCGTTGTTAGCAGACGGAACCTCTGAAATCCACAATGCTGAAATGGCGTTACGTGGATATAATAGGCTTGCCGAAAAATTGGACGCATTAGGCATCTCAATAAAAATAGGGGCTTAAGATTTATTTGTGGCTAAAAACAGTTTTATTGATGACCTTTTTAGAGTAGTTTTCTCTAAAGGACTTATTATAATTATCGGTATCACTTCTTCCATACTGACGGCGAGATACTTAGGCCCAGAAAACAGTGGATATGTGGCAGCACTGAATGTCTATCCTTCTATTTTTATGACCTTTGGTGCGTTGGGCGTACGACAATCAGTAACCTATTTTCTAGGTCAGAACATTTACCCTGAAAGCAAATTGAAAATCGCCATAACGCAGATTTGGTCTTTTGCAAGTATTATTAGCGTAATCGTATGTTTTATTTTGATGCGGTATTATAGTAATTCTGGTGAAAACCTATTATGGGTAGTTCTTTCATTGCTGCCAATACCATTTACCTTATTTAACACGTACAATTCCGGGATATTTTTGGGAAAGAATCAGATTGCCGCGTTCAATCGCGTAAATTGGATTCCCCCTTTGGTTGCATTAGGATTTGCCGTCCTATTTCTCATTGGTTTCTCTTGGGGAGTTTCAAGTTTTTTGGTTGCATCATTTATAGGCACGCTCACAATGTCTATCATTATGCTGTTTAAAAATCAATTTATACAATCATTTAGCCTTTTTTTTGAGTGGTCCCTTATAAAGAATTTACTAAGCCTCGGTCTTATATATGCTCTTTCGCTATTGGTAGTCAACCTTAATTACAAAATTGACGTAATTATTTTAGACCAATTAAGTACCCCATATGAAATAGGAATCTACTCAAAGGGAGCCAACATTATCCAATATCTTTGGAATATTCCGATGATGTTAAGTACGATTGTCTTCGCAAGAAGTGCCAGCGCAAAAGACGGACTGGCATTCTCCCGTAAAACTGCGCAGTTATTGAGACTTTCGTTTTTAATTATCGGAATCGCAGCCGCTACAATGGTGTTTTTTTCAAAATATATCATAATTGGCATGTATGGCATAGCTTTTTCCGACAGTGTGCAGGTTTTACAGATACTTGCGCCAGGTGTCGTCATTTTAACTATTTTTAAGGTGATGAACATGGATTTGGCAGGCAAAGGAAAACCTTGGGTAGCTATGAAAGCGATGATTCCATCGCTGATAATCAATGTGGTTTTAAATTACATATTGATTCCTAAACTAGGCGCCGCCGGTGCTGCTTGGGCCTCCACAACTAGCTACACAATAGCCGCCTCACTGTTTCTTTATTTCTATTCGAAAGCTGCCGGTATAACAATCAAAGAAGTGGTTTCTTTTCATTGGAGTGATTTTAAACCAATTGTCGCCCTGCTACTCAAAAAAAAGACATCGAAATGAAAATAGTCCGGAATTTAGACCTAACCAACTATAATTCTTACAGAATTAAGGCGCATTGTAAGCGCGGGCTTTTTTTTGATACCGAAGAGGAAATTAAGAACTATTTCGAATCGAGGCCCCATCAATATATATTAATGGGAAGCGGGCATAATGTAATACTTTCTAAAGAGTATTATGATGAAGATTTCATTATATTCAATGGAAATTTTGACCATGTGGAAATATCAGGGGAAACGGTGATTGTCGAGGCAGGCGTATTTACAAAAGAGTTGTGTGAAACGGCCTGTAAGCACAATTTATCGGGCCTTGAAATGTTTTATGATATTCCAAGTTCTATTGGTGGTGCGATTGTGATGAATGCAGGAGCCGGTGGTGAAGAGATCAAAGATCTACTAATAAAGGTAAGGTACTTGGATTTAGCCGATAATAAAATTAAAGAACGGTATCGAGCGGAAATTGGCTTTGAATACAGAAATAGTTTCTTTCAACAAAGAAACGATAAGATTATATTGAAAGCATGGCTCAAATTAAAAAATGGGGTAGGGCGCGAAATCCGTGAACGAATGGAGTCTATTAAAGAGACACGCTGGGCAAAACAACCCAAAGAATATCCCAATGCAGGCAGTGTTTTTAAACGACCAAAAGGATACTATGTGGGCGCGATTATAGATGAACTGGAACTCAAGGGCCTTTCAGTAGGCGGCGCAAAAGTCTCTGAAAAACACGGGGGATTCATTGTCAATTTTAATCATGCAAAAGGAGCAGATATTGTTCGTCTAATAGAAGTTATCAAAGAAAAGGTCTACAAGAAGTTCAATATTATTCTTGAAGTTGAACAACGTATTATATGAATAAATCATCTTATCCGCTGGTAAGTGTTATTACGGGATATTATAACCGTAAAGAGAATTTAGCGGAATCAATACAAAGTGTATTAAATCAGGATTATCCGAATTTTGAATTCATTGTGTTTGACGACTGTTCAACTGATGGCACGAAAGAACTCTTACAGCATTTCAAGGGAAAGGATGAGCGGTTTTATTTGATAGAACATGAGCAGAATATCGGGTTTACGAAAGGAATCATTCAAGCAATATCTTTTGCCAAAGGCAAGTATATCGCAATCCATGGTGCGGGAGATATTTCCTTTCCACTTCGAATAAGGAAACAAGTTGAATTGTTAGAGTCTAATCCAACTATTGGGATAGCTGGTTGTTTGATTGAAGACATTTACGATGGTGACACCCATTTATACACTCCACTGACCAAAAACGGAGACTATAATTTTTCCCAAGGTGAAGTGATGTATAGAAAATCACTCTATTATCAAGTCGGAGGTTATAATGCCCTTTTTAAATATGGCCAATTCACCATGCTTAAGTTGGATTTGATTAAAATTTCGAAGGCAGCATATATTGAAGAGGTTCTTTACAAAAGAATTCACTATTCCAATGGGGTCACTAGAAACAATAAACGCAAATTAGAACAGATAATATCATATACTATCGGAAAAAACATATCCAAGTATGGGTTTTTAAGAATGAATACGGCAATAATCATAGTGGGGGTTACCCTACGGCAAATAGATTTGCTAAAGCCAGGCAGCATGGATGAGGTGACGTTTTTACATCATATAAATTGGAAAATGCCAATAGTTGCTATATTGTATAAACTATATCGGATGAAGGCGTTGCCAACATTTGTTTTGAGGAAGTACGGATCCTTGTTGCTTAGGACTTATCATATAGTATAGAGTGATTATAATCGAATTATATCAAATCAATGGATAACAACATTTCCTTTTCCGTTATAATTCCAGTGCACAACAAATTCCCGCATATCGATCGTTGTGTAAACTCCGTTCTTAACCAGCAATACAAGAATTTTGAATTGGTGGTAGTAGACGATGCCTCAACAGATGGTTCATACGAAAAGCTGCTATCTTACGGTGACCAGATAAAACTTTTAAAAAGAAACCACCCGGGGCCAGGAGGTTACCTCGCCCGAAATATGGCCATAAAAAATGCAAGTAACGATTGGATTTCTTTCTTAGATGCTGATGATAGTTGGGAGCCCTCTTTGCTTCAAGAAATAAAAGAGGTGATTAGTAGTAATCCAGCGGCCCAAATCATCACTTGTGGTTGGACTTGGGTGGACAATGATAAAAAACAAGACAGGAATGTATTCAAGAACAGCTTTGTTAAAAAGGGGGAAATTACCCCCTTTAGTATGCGTGATTTTCTGATGAATCCCGATTTAATGTGGACGGGTGCCGTAACCATGAGAAAAGATTTATTGGAACAATGCGGTGGTTTTCCCACTTGCCCTAATTGTAAAAAGGGAGGAGATATGGATACTTGGATCAGGGCATTAATGATTAGCAAATATAATTTATACCTTGATAAATATCTTTCACATTATTATCGTGACACCGTCAATAGGGTCACCGACCATAGTCATAATCCAACAAGTCATTTTTGTGCTTACCCAACACTAATGAATGCTTATCAGATTTCTAATAGCAAAAGTTTAAAAAAAGCAATAAAACATTTTATTAATAGAAATATTTTTCTGCTTGTTATCAAACAGATTCGTGCGGGGTTCGGAATTGAGTACGCTTTAGTCAAGAAATTGAAAATTTCATTCCATGCAATTTATTATTTCGTTAGAATACATATTGAAAGATTACGGTTTTCAACAAAAAAAAAGCGATCGACGAAATAATGAATACTATTACATATTATTGAAAGCAAAATAATAGTATATGAAAATATTAATGATTAAATATTATCCTATAGCCATTAGTGAGACCTTTATCATTGATCAAGCCAACAATTTAAATTTGAACAATGTGTTGATTCATAGGCCGTTCCCTGTCCTCTTTAGAACAGTAAATTCCTCTGCTTCTTTATTTTTGAACACCTGTCTTGATGTATGTGTTAAGTTTGCTGCCAAGTTTACTGACAAGTTATATAATTACCTTGTTTATAATATTTTAAAAAAAAATCGTCCAAATCTAGTATTTATACATTACGGGAATACCGCTATTAAAATGTATGAAGCGTGTATAAAATTAAATATACCTTACATCGTTCATTTTCATGGTTCGGATGCCCACCAGAGATCTCTAATCGCTCGGCATAAAGATCGCTACCGTGCCATGCTGAGGAATGCTAAAGGAATAGTAGTGGTATCGAAGCCAATGCAATCGGCAGTAATAGGATTAGGAGCGACACCAAATTCTATTTTTTTAAATCCATATGGTATAGACGCACTAAAATTCAGTCTGAAACAAGACTCTAAATATTTATTGGCGGTCGGTCGGTTCGTAGAGAAGAAAGCTCCACATCTATCTATCGAGGCATTTGCAAAACTTGTAAAAAAACACCCAAACAATACCATGATTATGATCGGTTCTGGCCCCCTATTAAATAAATGCAAAGATTTGGCGGATAGTTTGGGAGTAAAAGACTCCGTTAAGTTCCTTGGCGCGCAAAATCACGAGATAGTTAAACAATATATGACCAATGCTAGTGTTTTTGTTCAACATTCTGTTGTAGCTCCAGACGGAGATAGCGAAGGATCCCCTGTGGCTATCACTGAAGCAGCAGCTTGTGGGATTCCAGTAGTATCTACCAAACACGCAGCAATTCCAGAAATTGTTAAAAATGGCATAACCGGCTTGTTAGTAGAAGAGGGTGATGTAGAAGGAATGTCCGACGCAATGATAACGCTAATTGAAAACCCGGATCTACAGAAAAATATGTCAGAGGCTTCAAGAGAACACATACTAGCAAACTATACACAATCAAAACGAATAGGTAGGCTTCGGGATATAATCCTATGGGCCTGCGATAATTCATATCGAAAACCAGAATTGGAAGGTGAGAGTTGAGATGTAAGTAATGGAATTGTTTCTGCCTACATATTTTTTGCTTTACGCTAACTGCGCCCTATTGGCATTCCCATTAGTGATTCATGCTGATACAAGCCGAAGATATCATTATATCGTTGATACCAGTTTATTATGGTTGGTCTCTATTGCAACAATAATACTTTTTGGATCAAGGGATTATGATGTAGGTACAGATACCCAACGCTACGCCATAGGTTACGGCTACTTGATTAATACTACGTCTATTCAAGAAGCACTCATTTCTCCTTATATAAGTAGGGATCCCTTTTTTAACTTAATGGGTTACGCATTAAGCCGATTCATAGGAATTACCGCGTACTTTTTTGTTCTTGCCGCTTTATTTATAACCCCCATTACCCTGACAATCCAGATATTCACTAAAAAGAACAGGTTATTGTTGCTATTGGGTGTTTTAAGTTTGTTCATTATCCCTAACCTTGGAATCAATGTGATCCGGAGTGGAATATCATTAGCTTTTGCCCTGCTAGCTTTCGTCACCCTAAATAAAGGTAAACGCAAACAAGGTATAGTTCTAGCAATTTTCTCAGTACTTTTCCATGCTGCAACCTTGATTGTGTTCATTGCTTTTTTTATGGCGAGATTAATTAAGTTCCGTTTCTTCCTTTACGCAATCTTATTGATCTGTGCAGGACTTGGCCTCGTTGGGATAGGAATTAGGGATTTGCCGATAGTAGGTGGTATCCTCCAAGATGTCGACAGATTAGCGAATTTGATAGATCAAGATCTGGAAGCTGCTAGGTTGCCTATCTCAACTTTTCTCGCCTTAATATCAATTATAAGTTATTTTGAATTCTTTGCATGTAGGTTTAAAGAGGAAGACTATATAATTTGGGGAAAAACATTTATATTGTTGGTTTCTTGTTATTTCCTTAGTTCAACATTGTTTTACGGATATCGTATTGGAATGTTAGCCTGGATTTTCTCTCCCTTTGTTTTAGCCTATCCATTATTATATTATAAAGTGACTAAGAGAACACAATCCCTGACATTATGGGGCATATTCATTCTTTTAGCGATTTTCTCATTATATCAGTTAAAGCAGTTCATTTAAAATTATGGCATCATATTGGTTAGATTTAATGTATTCGCATTGAAACGGTTAATTTTTCTCGTTAGTTTTGTAAGCATTAATACCACATTTTTTGGATATACATCACTGACAACCCAATTGTCAAAATCATGAAAACAAAATTCTTTTTAATCAGTTTAATCTGTTCGCTGTTGCTGTCATGCGCACAGCAGCAAGCTCCCCGTACATACATCATGGACTATCAAACACGGTCATTGTTGCGAGACAATGGTCAGTCTGTCCGTTCGACGGTGACGCGGTCAAATACTAGAATTGCTAGTGTAGCTAATCAAAATCAGCGTACGACAAGCGAGATGTCGAAAGATGACAGCATACAACATTTAAAAAGAGTAATGCAAATTGCAAATGCTGCAGTTAGGCGTACCACAGATTATACGGTAGTGAATAAAAACGTTAAAACTCCAAGTGGCGACCCGCATGATTTTTTTACATTGGCACCTTATTATTGGCCTGACCCCAAAAAACCAGACGGACTACCTTATATACATAAGGACGGACAAACGAATCCCGAGATTTCAAAATATAAAAGTCATTCTGCCTTGGCTAATTTGTGTAGGGATGTCCAGGCGTTAGGTATAGCTTACAATGTTACTGATGACGAAAAGTATGCCGTTCGGGCAGCCAAACTAACTCGGGCCTGGTTTTTTGATGAAAAAACTAAGATGAATCCGAATTTGAGATTTGCCCAACATGTTCCGGGTCGTACTGACGGACGAGGCATCGGCTTAATTGATGTTTATTTTTTTATTGATTTAATTGATGGGATTCAGCTCATCGAAAATTCGACTTCGTGGTCTCAAACAGACATGGTAAGCCTAAAGTCTTGGTTTGGGGAGTTCTTAGGTTGGATGCTTGCAAGTCCCCAAGGAAAGGAAGCGGCCGAGCAGAAGAACAATATCGGCACATTTTACGATATGCAAGTAGTTGCCTATGCACTATTTGCTGGCCGCAACGATATTGCAAAAAAGACAATCAATAGTAGTGTCAAAAAACGCATAGATGAACAATTTGAGATCGATGGTGAACAGCCTCTTGAGGTTAGGCGAACGAGAGGATGGAATTATGCAGTAAAGAATCTTCAAGGGTGGTTTTACCTTTGCATGTTGGCAGATAAGGTTAACATTGATTTATGGAATTATTCCACGCCATCCGGCAAAAGTGTTAGGAAAGCATTTGATTGGATGGTTCCTTATGCAGAAGGAAGAAAGAAATGGACGTATCAACAAATACGTGACGAAAACATGGAAGCTTTTCGTATTCTTGCACGAGAAGCTGATGTGCGGTATTCGGATGTCGAACTCGAATCGCTAAATATTCAAACCCTATTAAAGTAAATAAAAAATATCATAATCAACAGATCGTGCTGAAGACACTTCACATTAATAGTTATTTCCTATCTAATAAGATTCACTATAATTTTTACAAAGAACTAATAAAATATCGTGAGGATCAGTTTTTAATTCCCGTACATAAGCATTTTAAGTCGGCAGACATTCCTTCTTTAGATATTGATTTTGTGTTTAACCGACTAGATAGGACTATTTTCGTAACCAAAGTCTGGAAGGTTGTACGGCTTTTCTTCAAGAAAAAGTTTCCTTCATTTGACTACGTCCACGGTCATACACTGATGAGTGATGGTATACCATCGTATATTATTTCTGTACTTAAAAATAAAAAGCTGGTTATTTCAATAAGAAATACCGATTTGACGCTTTTCGTAACAAGAAGCTGGCTGTTCAGGAAGGTTGGTGCCATGATTTTAAAACGGGCAAAAGGGGTTTTTTTCATATCACCGACCTTGCAGCGAAAAATTGAGCAAATTTATCCAGAGATAGATAGGACGAAGTTTTTTTTGTTGCCTAATGGACTTGATGATTATTGGGTGTCTACCATAGTTAACGAGACAAAACGCCCTACGCAGCTTAATTCAAAATTGAAATTATTATTTGTAGGTGAATTGGTACCACGTAAAAATTTGGACATTATAATCGATTTTCTAAGAACTTATACGGATAAAAGCTATAAACTCACGGTAATTGGCAAGAACACCAGTGGCGTAGATTTCAATGCGATCAATAAAGAGTTACCGGCTGGGAATAGCGTCATGTATCAGGGAGAAATAAAAGATAAAGGTTTATTAAAAGAGGCATATGACAATAACGATGTATTTGTATTATTGTCTCATGCGGAGACTTTCGGAGTGGTTTATATAGAAGCGATGAGTAGAGGACTTCCCATATTATATAGCCAAAATGAAGGAATGGATGGTTTTTTTAAAGATGGAGATATTGGATATGCTTGTGACAAATCGTCAATCGAAGACTTAAAGAAGAAAATAAATCTAGTGTTAATTAATTACCTCCAAATATCTAATAACGCATTGATTGCTTCTCAAAGTTTTAATTGGGCAAAGATTACATCAGATTATATTAGAACAACCGAACTTATCATTAAAGATTAATTTCCACACATGTCTTTTTTCTTACATTACTAGTCATTTAGCCATTTGAGTATCTTTTATATTCGGCGTACTGGGGGTCTTTAATAAGTCTTTTATGAATATGACTAGCGCTACAATCCATATTCCTATTCCAACAGATAGCGTGTCATCTGAAAACAACCCTTGTTGATAGTTCTTGTTTAGCCATAACCAAACTCTGGCGGATATAACCGTGGTCAGTAGAATTATTAAAATTATCCTAAAAGTCTTTTTGCCTAACCAACTTATATTAATAATTCTGTCGAAATTCACAAAAGCCATATATGCAATTAGCATAACGGTAAAATTGATGTTGAGAAACAGTGCTACCATTAGATGAAACAAAATCGCGGTAATTAGCCAAAGCTTCCAAGTTCGAGCAGACCACAGGAGCATAAAGAAAGCAGATAGTTCGAAGGCTACTGCGATGAAGTCAAAGCCTTTCAACAAATAAATAGGGAATTGCTCCACATATGGCGCCAAGAAATGAGTTCGACCATAAAAGAATTTCCCCTTATAGTACCACGATAAGAAGCCATTGGAATCCAAATCGAGATTAATCCAATTGAATGCCTTCGGAAATCCCGCGGTAAACATACCAAAAGCAAGAACCACGGCTAATAGACCTAATGCTCTTTGCATATTCCTTTTTTCATATTTGTCAGGAACCAACGCAAACTTGTTTCCCCAGCCTGAAAAAGCCATACATCCAATGGCTACGTATGCAATGATACCGTGATCGATCTTGCCAAACGAATAATTAAAAGTTGTAAGGATAATAGAGAAAAGTACGTATAAAATAGCGAAAATTTTCGCTCTGACACCAAGGACAATAAGCACGAGGAATGCTAAAAGAAAAATATCACCCATTTTAAAAAAAATAACAGGTGGAAAAGACTTGAATAGTGAAGCTATACTAAGCGCCGGCGGATTAAAAAATAAATTCGGGGCATCTCCTATCCATGTATAAGTCTTAAATGAAAAAATTAGAATATAAAGTCCAACAATAATTCTAAAGGCTCCCAACGAATAAACGGACACCTCAGTGTTCGCAGCAATACGAGCCCAAAATCTGTCGTTCAACTTATTTAAGAAGCTTAATAGTTTTTTCATTAACCGCTTTTCTTGATTGCGAACCATCTTCGATCGACACTGTGACCTCGTAAGTTACCAATCTTAATTCTTTTATTGTGGATTTAATTCGCTGCTCTTTGAACTTTCTCGCTAGCCAGTCTTTTAATTCTATTACATTTTGTGTGTCAATACCTGATATGTCAATCACATCACCTTTAGGGGGTATAATTCTACCAATCCCAAAATCATTATCATATATATAATTTGAATAAAGGTTTGGAATAGGTTCGAAAAGTCTTGGTATGCTCACGGAATATTGACGACCGTCATCCGCTATCGCAAATATAGAAGTGGAAGTAGTTGTAATAATCTTTTCCTTTAAGTGCACTACCGTATGACCAGCTGGTAAAATGACAGCTGGGTAAAACTCCTTCTTGAAGAAAAGTTTGACCAAAAAAGGAATGAAAAGCACTAAAATGATTAAAGAAGTAGATTTTAGATTGAACATTTTCTAATTCTCAAAAATTGTTGCTCAAGATACAGCAATTATCTTGCACTTCCAAAACCTCGACAAAAAGGTACTTGGTGATTTATTCTTGCACACTTTCTTTGTAACTTTGCCAGTCTTGATTAGCTTAAGCTAAGGAATGTTCATTAAGCTAGAAAATGATACATCCATTCAATTAACAAAAATATGCCGATATCGGAATACAAGATTGAGAGAAAACCGAAAGTTTTGCTTGCAATAACGGACCCATTTTGTGTCGCTTTTTTAAGAGGCCAAGCCAGTTACTTGAGAAAGAAAGGCTTCGATGTCTACTTACTCTCACCGGACGGCCCAGAACTGGTATCTTATGAGGAAGAAGAGGGTTGTACGATAATACGAGTAGCTTATAGCAGGGAAATTTCATTGTTCAAGGATATCGCGAGCTTGTTTAAAACGATTAGTGTCTTTATGCGTGTCAAGCCGGACGTAGTTAATGCAGGAACACCTAAAGCGGGTTTGATTTGTATGTTTGCCGCTGTCGTTTGTGGTATTCGCAATAGAATATTTACACTAAGGGGATTGCGATCAACAGCCATGCAACATGGGATACAGCGACGTATCGTAGAGGCCATGGAAAAATTGACGCATCGGTTAGCCAGGAAGGTAATCTGCATCAGCCCTTCTATGGCAGATTATGCATATCGGCAAAAGATATTGGATAAAAGGAAGACCGTCATATTGGGGAGGGCCAGTAGTAATGGAGTGGATGTTCAGCGATTCAGTCCGCAAAAGAGCGCGCACGAGCATACCTTGGCTTACAAGACAAAATTTAACATTGGGGATGATGATTTTATTGTGGGCTTCGTCGGAAGAATTGTAAAGTCTAAAGGAATCGAAGAACTATATCATGCGTTTAGTATGGTTTCCAACCGCTATCCTAATGTGCGGCTACTCGTAGTCGGACCGGAGGAAAGTCATAGCGATGCCATCGACCCCGAAGTGTTGGCTGATATGAAAGAAAATCCTCGGGTTATTTTTACAGGTAAAATACGTACAGTTGAGTACTTGTACCCATTGATGCATGTGTTCTGTTTGCCATCTCATAACTTTAGAGAAGGGTTTGGAAATGTCGCTATAGAAGCGTCTGCCTCTGGTGTCCCAATTGTCGTGACCAGGGGTGCAGGCTGCCAAGATGCTGTGCACGATGGGGTAACGGGAACACTAGTTTCGGCTAAGAGCATCGATGAGCTGACCTCTTCATTGAAGCAATATATTGAGAATAAAGCTATGGCAATCAAGCAAGGTGCTAATGGCGTACTGTTCGTTAATCAGTATTTTAGAAATGAGATTATTTGGGAGGACCAATATTTGTTGTATAAATCGATGTTGAATAGCCATTAAATATAAGAACTTACAGATGAATATGAAAGTGCTACTCACCGGTTCCTCCGGCTTCGTCGGCCAAAATCTCCTTCCCTATCTTGAGAACAAAGGCATTGATGTTTATCCACTATCCCTACGGGAAGCGTGGAAAGATCGGCTACCTACTAACTGCAATGCGATCATTCATCTCGCTGGCAAAGCCCACGACACCAAAAACACCAGTAGTCCGGAAGAATATTTCCAAGTCAATACCGAGCTGACCAAACAACTATTTGACAGATTTATACAGAGTAAAGCCCGTGACTTTATCTATTTCAGCAGTGTGAAAGCTGCGGCCGATTCGGTAGATGGGATACTGGATGAAAATGCCGAACCAAATCCTCAAACACCCTATGGTCAATCCAAGTGGCAGGCCGAGCAATACCTCGTTGGCCGGCAACTACCGGCAGGGAAACGGTTATTTATTCTCCGTCCCTGTATGATCCATGGTCCCGGCAATAAAGGCAATCTTAATCTGCTCCATAAAGTAGTAAGTAAAGGAATCCCCTATCCATTGGCAGCGTTCGATAACCGCCGTTCCTTTCTATCCATTGCAAACCTCCAGTTTGTCATTAAATGGATCCTGAAAAACCCGGATATCCCGGGAGGCACTTATCATCTGGCAGACGATGAAGCGCTTTCGACCAACGAACTCATCAAATTGATTGGTGAGGCGCGTGGTAAAAATGCTCGCTTATGGAAATTATCGCCAGCCTTGATAAAGGGAGTTGCCCGTCTGGGTGATAAAATCAAACTACCACTCAATACCGAGCGCCTACAAAAACTGACCGAAAACTACGTCGTAAATAACCAAAAAATCAAAACAGCATTGAAAATAGATCGATTCCCCGTTTCGGCAAGAGATGGTCTAATGACCACATTGAGGAGTTTTTAATTATCCGTAAGAAGTTCACCAAAATACTTTGTGAATTTTATTATACACTGCTGTAGATCAATATAGCAGCCCAAAAAGCCACAACGGAATTCGATGCCCGTTACCGATCTCGATATCGTCTGCGGCAATATAGGCCCGGTCCACGCCGGCTAACCGGCTAAAGTTCTTTTTTGCTCCGCCTATTTCAAATGTGTATCGATGATCTACAATAAAATCACCTTGCTTAGCAAGATCTACTTGGTGGCGAGCATTGCGCAACTGGTTGACAAAAAAACTCTCCCGCACGCTCCCGGCATTTTTCGGCTGTGTGGAAATTGCATGAAATAGGTTGGGATTGTCTAACAGCAGCTTACCTGGTTTCTCAAGGGGTCCGAGCCCCTTCCCTTCTAAGTAGACTTGTTGTATGAGCGTAGCTTTTTCGAGATAATGAAGGTACTGAATAAGGGTTGCCCGGCTCATACCGATGGCTTTTGCCAACTCGGTGACGTTTGGCTTAAAAGGTACTTGTGTCGCCAAGCTGGCCAATAATTGCTTGATTTTTCGTACTTGCTGCTTATCGATATCCACAATGAAGGCCAAATCGTATGCAATGGTGAGGTTAATCACATTGGCCAATTGATGGGCATAGCCCCCCACGTCTTCCCTGTAAAATGGGTAGTAACCATGAGATGTATATTGGTGGAATAACCTAAGGGGTTTCTGCGCATTCATGTCGCTTGCGATAGCTACGTGGCTACTTAATACATCTTCTAATGAAACCGGTGGCTGGTCTATTTGGTATTCGAAAGCGATGAACTCTCTAAATGAAAAGCCCGGCAGGTGGTATATGTGCGCCCGTCGGCTAAGATCCACCTCCAATGAAAGCATTTCCACAATGGATGAACCTGTAAATATCAGGTGAATATCCCGGTAAAAATCATACAGGTTTTTTAGTTCGCGCGCCCAGCCCTCGTAGTTATGTACTTCGTCGATAAACAAGTATTTCCCGCCGGACTTACGGAAAGTCTCTGCGGTCTCTGTCAGCGTATGTGTGGCAAAATACAAATCATCCAAGGTAATGTATAGGCATTCATCTACCAAGCCATCCAGAAGCTTCATCCGCTGGAGGAGCATGGTTGTTTTACCAGCTCCCCGCGCACCAAGCACGCCGATAAGTCTATTATCCCAATTGATTTCGTTTAAAAGTGCCCGTTGAAACGACGTATCCAATTGATTCAATAAAATGGTCGATTTCTCCCGTAGCGAGTCCATAACTTAAAATGTTCTTAACTAAGAACAAAATTACAAAAAAACGTTCATCAACGGAAACGTTTATAAAATTCCCGGCGCAACTGCAAGTGCTGCTTTTCCATGAGTTATGTCCAGATTGATGATTGGGAGCAACCGTCGCGTGATTTGGAAATAGGGGAACTGTCCTGGTGGGCAAAAGACAATCAAGTAGTCCATGTACCCGCCGGCTTCGGTACGGCGTTCCGAGCATTGCAACCCGAAAGCAAACTATTGGTATTTGCTGATGTTGACATTGACCATGCCAAGGAGGACGATTACACGTATACGTTGGATTATTTCTCAGGGCTTAAAAAGAAATGACCAGTCTGAGGGTGAGTGATTGCGGGTTATACTAAAAACGTAAACACGAGGAACGTAAGAAAAATCCGGGCACCAAACTATCCTGAAAGCGTTCTACAGGCTCCTGCGTATTTCGATAACTGTGGCCAAATATCCTTTTTGGGGTATTTGCTTCGCCATCTTTCGGACGACTTGCGTGGTATTCCAAGCACAAAGCAACCCCTTTCCCTATCTAATCCGCAACCATCCTCCAACTTTTCACCTCATAGTGCGTACGATGTTGGGAATCAAAGCCACCGTATACCAACGTTTTCTGTATGGGCGTCGAAAGTGCTAACTGCGTTTCAAACTTATCCAACTGCTTGAACAACTCACTGGTAATGGTCTTCGTAGCCTTGATCTCCACGGCATGGAAAGGTTGCCCCTCCCGCCAAAGCAGGTCAATTTCATTGCCTCGCGCGTCTTGCCAAAAGGAAAATTCATGGTGTTCATATAGGTGATAGTTCCGTTTCTGGTATTCCGAAATGATCATGTTTTCAAATAGGTTGCCCTTCAGTCGATCCGTTTCCAGCTGATCAGCTTCTTTTATGCCCAATAAATGGCATAGTAATCCGGTATCGTAGAAGTATAATTTGGGGGTTTTGACAAATCTTTTGTTCCGATTCTGGTGATAAGGCTGGAGCAGGAAAACAAGATAACTGCTTTCGAGGATCGATAACCAAGCTTTCGCCGTGTTGAAAGCGATGTCACATTCGTTAGCCAAAGCACTGATGTTCAACAATTGACCGGCACGAGCGGCACAAAGCCCGAGGAATTGCCGGAACTGCCTAGTGTCACGAACGTTTAGGAGTTCGGTAACGTCCTTCTCAACGTATGTCTGAATGTAGTTGGTGTAAAAAATAGCAGGTGGTATGCCCCGGTCGAAAATAGCTGGATAGGCTCCCCTGACAGCCGCAACCGTGTATTCATCGGCTAAAAGTTGGTTGGCAGTAAGTTCTGCAAAATCCAAAGGCAACAGTTTAAACAGCGCCACCCTTCCGGCAAGGGATTGCGTAATACTTTTCAATAGATGAAAGTTTTGCGAGCCAGAGAGAATATATTGCCCCATAAGCCGGCTCTCATCTACGCGTTCTTGAATATAGGAGAACAGGTGTGGCACCCGCTGCACTTCGTCAAAGATGACGTATTGGTTATAATGGTCGAGAAAACCCACAGGATCCCGTTCTGCAAACTGCCGATTGTCGGGATTCTCCAGTGTCACATATCGATACCTCTCAAATAGTTTACGTAGAAGGGTGGTCTTTCCCGATTGCCGGGGACCTGTAACAGCCAATATAGGAAACTTACCCCGCTGTAACGCGATTTGCTGTGTGATACGTCTTTCAATAAACATGAGCTATTGCTTAAAAAGCAAAGATAATATTATTGATGAAATTACACAATATATATTGATGAAATTTCATAACATATATTAATGAAATTACACGATATAAATTGATGATATTTCAATATATATATTGATGAAATATCACTCTATTTATTCATAAACTGTACCACCAAGATCGTTGTAGCATAGCAGCAGCGAGACGAACTAAGACGGGGAGGAATTTTTAGCGTATCGCAGCACATACCTTTTGAGAAGAAGATAAATAATCCCCAGCACCATCAGCACACCGGCACTCCCCCATAACTGCACTTTCACAGGACACATAGCCATTTTGAAAACAACCAGCCCCACCCCTACTTGCAGTAACCCATACGAGTATGCGATCATCAATCGATTACCCCCAGCCTCATTGGCCAAATACTGGTAAAGGTGCGTGCGGTGTGCCTTGAAGATGTTTTCGCGCCGTAGCAACCGCTGGATGATCGTGAGGACACTATCCACACCATACACAGCAAAGAAGAGGATATAGATGAGGTTTTCAGTCAACAACATGAGGCTCAGCGTAGCGAAAATCAGGATGAAGCTCATCCCTACACTGCCTACATCTCCCGCAAAACACTGGGCACGCTGGCGGAAGTTGAAAAAGGCAAACACCCCATTGGCGATACCAACGCAGTATAACAATCGCTCGTCGACAAACTGGAGGTCACGATTGGCCAACCACAGGAGCAGCAGCACCGCAAAGCTATACATCGCCGTGATGCCATTGATGCCATCCATGAAGTTGTAGGCATTGATGGTGCCGATAACCAGTATCAATGCGATTGGCACGATATACCATACTTCGGCAAATAACCCTACCTGTAAAAATAGCAGCAAAACAGCCGCCAGGTGCACACCGATACGAAGCCGGTTAGACAGTGTCATCACATCATCAAGAAAGCTGATGAGCATGATAAGTGTGAGACCAATAAAAAAATACGGATAGCCTCCCCCACTCCAGATAAACCATATTAAGGCACCGATGTAAAACACCACACCTCCTCCACGGATGGTGACTTGTGTATGGCTACTTCGCTCATTGGGCTTGTCGATGATATGATATCGATCGGCAATGCGAAAATAAACCAACATGGCCATAAAAAGTAGAATAGCAGTCAACCCGTAAGTCATGGGCGCAAAGATAGTGTTTTTCGTGTATCAGCTAATTTACTAGTGGAACATTTGAAAATCCACCTCATATCAAAAAAAATATTACTTTTGTTTTTTTGCAGTTAATTCCATTAATTGCAAGCGAACCAAAAGCATACGTATGCCGTGGAAAGACAAGCTACGCCGGGAGTATCCAAGATGGGTCGTGTTACTGATTGATCTTGGATTGATATGGGCGACCTTTATCATCAGTTATGTATTGATCTTCCGGCACCAAGGACCTATAAATCAAGGGGAGATCGGTTTACAATCATTAGTTGTACTATCGGTATATTGGATTGTTTTCCTAGCGTTTAAACCCTATCGGAGTATCATTAGACGCACGGATCTCCGCGACCTGTTTGTCATCGCCAAATGCGTCGCTACCGCTTTTATTGCGTTATTTATCATCACCAAGGTGTCCGGGGTTGCCGCTCCGGCGGATAATGACATGCCCGAACCGGTGAACCACCTGCTTGGCTTTTCGCAAACGCAACTATTGTTGCATGCCATGATGGCTGGCACAGCAATGCTTGCCGCGCGCTTTGTCTATAGGGCCTGGTACCACAATACCTTTTGGACAACGAAAGGAAACCAAATACAGGTAGTCTTATTCGGTGCGGGCGATATGGGCAATAGCGCGTTCAACCTGTTGCATGCTGGCAGCCGTAACCGCTATCGAGTAGTGGCCATCGTAGATGACAACCTCAGCCGCATCGGCAAACGCATCCAAGGGATCAAGGTACGCCCCCTGTCCGAATTGACCCTGGAGTTGCTCAAACAAGTTGGTGGCGCACAGGAACTTATTATCGCGATCGACCACCACGAACCGGAGCGCCTGCAACGAATTTCAGATCAAGCGGAGACACTGCCCCTGAAAATGAAGATCATGCCAAATTCAACAAAACTGTTGGAAGGGGCGGTCGCTACGCGGCAGATCCGTACACTCAAGATCGAAGACCTCCTAGGCCGCAAAGCCATCGAACTGAATAACCCGGTGGTCTTTGAGGCATTGCAGGGCAAGGTGGTATTGGTCACCGGAGGTGCTGGATCCATTGGCTCGGAGCTCGTGCGACAAATTATCCTTACAGGCTGTAGTAAGTTGGTCGTATTGGACCAGGCGGAATCGGCGTTGTATGATATCCAGCAGGAACTTCACCAGCAGGGCTTATCCAGCAAAGCCGAATTTATCGTGGCGGATGTGCGAAATCGTGGTTTTATGGATTCGGTGTTCCAGCGATACCGCCCGCAAGTGGTTTTCCATGCTGCCGCATATAAACACGTACCGCTGATGGAGGTCAATCCGTATGAAGCCATCCTGACCAATGTGGTGGGCTCTTGCCATGTGGCACAATTGGCTGACCAGTATGGTGTGGAAAAATTCGTCATGATATCGACAGATAAGGCGGTAAACCCCACCAACGTGATGGGCGCAACAAAGCGGATATCCGAAATATATGTGTCGGCGTTGAACCAAACATCAAAAACGGCTTATGTGGTTACCCGCTTTGGCAATGTGTTGGGCTCAAACGGCTCGGTCATCCCGTTGTTTGAAAAGCAAATCAAGGCTGGTGGACCGGTAACGCTGACGCATGCTGATATCACCCGATATTTTATGACCATCCCAGAGGCTTGCCAACTGGTGCAGGAAGCCGGTGTGATGGGCCGTGGCGGGGAGGTGTTTGTCTTTGATATGGGCAAACCAGTCAAAATTATGGACCTGGCCAAGAAGATGATCCGCTTGAAAGGATTATCCTATCCCGAGGATATCGACATTAAGATCGTCGGGTTGCGGCCGGGTGAGAAGATTTGTGAGGAACTCCTGGCCAATGGCGAGGATACCATGCGCACCTACCATGAAAAAATCATGATTGCCACGGTGAATACGGACGACGTGATGGCCAAGAAAGCCAAGATCGATGAACTCTGTGAATTAATCAACGACGCACACCCCTATTCACACCGCATGAAATTGGTCGCCATCGTCAAGGAAATCGTTACCGAATTCGTTTCACAGAATTCCGTATTTGAACACTTGGATAACGGAAAGGTTAATTGACGTCGATGGATGTTTATTTGGTGATTCGTTAAGGTGTTGATTTGTTGTTAACGGGGAGTAAGGCCAAATCCGCTAATAGGCAAATCCCTTCTTTGGATTTATGCCCTAAAAAAGCTAGTTTTGGAAATAGGAAAATAAAACAACGGGATTAATGGAATTGGTTATCGATATCGACAACATCAAAGCGGCCAAAAAGAAGAAATGGCTTTTGAGTACATTGAAGTTGATGGGTCTCACCTTCCAAACGATAGAGAAACGACAGACCCTTGATGAATATCATCAAGATTTAGAAGAGGGTGACGCCGAAATCGAACGGGGTGAATACATAACAGCTACCGACCTGAAAGCGGGAATCAAAAAATGGTAGTCGTTTGGAGCAAACGGGCAAAAAATGAACTGAACAAGGTTTTCGAATACATCTCGTTGGAATCTCCGAAAAATGCACGGAAAGTAGCCGAAACCATTGTGGATATAACCTTGGATCTCCCTGACAATCCCCTCAAACATCCGCTTGATAAATACAAAAGGAGCAATGATGGTTCTTGGCGGGACTTCTAAAAATATCTCTTCCGAATTTCTTATCGGATAATGGAAAATGAAATCCGCATCGTACGCCTTAGACACACCAGTCGCTCGCCACTTCATTACTGATTTCGAGTTGATTTGTAATATACAATCTGTCCATTAATGTAAATAGCCGAATCCTCAGAAATCCGTACTTTTACCGCGCTTGATACTAAAAAGAAATACTTCATGTACAAATAAACGCATCAGCGAATCGGCAAAGAGCGAATCAGCAAATCAGCGAATCAGCAAAGAGCGAATCAGCAAAGAGCAAATCAGCGAATCAGCAAAGAGCGAATCAGCAAATCAGCAAATCAGCAAAGAGCGAATCAGCAAATCAGCAAATCAGCAAATCAGCAAAGAGCAAATCAGCAAAGAGCAAATCAGCAAAGAGCAAATCAGCAATTAGGCAATCACACCAATGATAGACAGAAAACCATTGGATACGTTGGGATACGGATTCATCCCTGATAATTACCTCCCTGAAGGTAAAGATGAATATTACCTACGTGAACAGCAGCAACTTAGTGTGCACACCTACCGTCCGCTTACCGAACGGGAAATAGCTATCCTCACCGGCAAAGGGAATTACTCGCCCAATTGGGCAGACGTATGGGTCACCGACCGCTTTCTCCCCCAACAGATCGAACACTCCAAGTTTTACGGGCGAGTGCGTATCGGCGACATGGAGACTAGTTGTCTTCACTACCGAGACTTAAAACTACCCTTGGGCATCTACAACAGTGTGGTAATCAGTTGCGACATCGGTAGTTTCAATGCCATCCATAATGTACGCTACTTGGCACATTTCATCCTTGGCGATGAGGTCATGCTCTTCAATATCAATGAGATGGAGACCAGCAACAACGCTAAATTCGGTAATGGTATCCGCAAAGACGGCGATGCGGAAAACGCCCTCATCCAGTTGGAACTCCGCAATGAAAACGGCGGGCGCGCCGTGCTGCCATTCGATGGTATGCAAGCCTCAGATGTATACTTATGGACGCGCCATCGCCACGATCAGCAATTGCAGCAACGCTTCCGGGAGATGGCACTGAAGCGGTTTGATACCGCGCGCGGCTACTACAGCGTGGTCGGCCACCGCACGGTCATCAAAAATTCGCACACCATCAAGGATGTCAAAATTGGTACGGATGCTTATATCAAGGGTGTCAATAAACTAAAAAATGTCACCGTCAACTCCATTCGGGAAGCCTATACCCAAATTGGTGAGGGTTGCGAACTGGTCAATGGCATCATCGGCCATGGTTGCCGTATCTTCTATGGCGTGAAGGCGGTCAGATTTATCCTATCGGCATTCTCCCAACTCAAATATGGTGCGCGGCTCATCAACTCGTTCCTCGGTGACAACAGTACCGTATCCTGCTGCGAGGTGCTCAACTCGCTCATTTTCCCGGCACACGAACAGCACCACAACAACTCTTTCCTCTGTGCGGCATTGGTCATGGGACAAAGCAACATGGCGGCGGGGGCTACGGTGGGTTCCAACCATAACTCTCGCGCGGCTGACGGAGAACTCGTCGCTGGCCGAGGATTTTGGCCGGGGTTATGCGTCAGCCTCAAACATAACTCCCGCTTTGCATCATACACCCTCATCGCGAAGGGCGATTTCCAATACGAGTTGGACATTCGACTACCCTTTGCGATGGTCAGTAATGATATGGCCAACGATAGGCTCGTCATCCTGCCTGCCTACTGGTTGCTGTATAACATGTATGCACTGATGCGCAACAACACAAAATTCATCACCCGTGATAAACGTTCGCTCAAAAACCAGTATTTCGAATATGACGTGCTGGCTCCGGACACGGTCAACGAGGCATTTTCAGCACTCGAAGAGCTAGCCGCCGCCGTGGGTAAAGCCCGTTGCCCTGAGTTAACCTCCCACGATGAACACGTGCAGCGGGGCAAAGCTATCCTAGACGACGATACGGTAGACCTGTCGACGGTGGAGGTGCTGCTTGACCATGTGGAAAACTCGAAACGCAAGGTGGTCGTCATCAAACCCCGCGAAGCCTACCGCATGTACCGGAAAATGATTGCCTATTACGCGGCTACCCAACTCCAGCATTATATTGATACGTATGGCATCGCGCGACTTGAAGCCGATTACCTCCATAACGATTTGCACCTAAAACGTACTGAATTTGAGAATGTAGGTGGTCAGTTAATCCGAAGGGATTTACTTGACAATTTACTCCATGACATACGCGAAGGTCAGCTCAACGGTTGGGATGCTATCCATCGTGAATACCATCGGTTAAGCGATAGTTATCCACTACACAAATTCGAGCATGCACTGGCTTCACTATTGGAAATCCATGGAATAGAAAAACAGCAGTTGACCATTGCTTACATCCGCCAGGTCCTCGAGGAGAGCGTGTCGACCAAACGGTGGATCTGCCAGCAAATCTACAAAACACGGGCTAAGGATTACGAAAATCCGTTCCGGTTGAACGTCTACGAAAACCTACAGGAAATGGAGGCCGTGATAGGCACACTGGAAAGCAACGCATTCATTCGCCAACAGGAGGAGGAATACGAACGTCATCAGGAGACTGTCAAGCGATTTTTAGCGCAGCACTAAAAAAAGATGCCCGGCTTACCGGGCATCTCGTCGCTAAACCAACATCGCCACTGATTACTCCTGACTGGTCAATACATGATTAAGTGGCTCTACATTGTTTTCAAAACCCGCATAACCCTTATTCTGATTGATTACCCCTTCGGGATTACCGTTAATCGCACTGATGGGGATGGGCCACAACACGTGGTATTGGCCCATACGGTAGGTGACCCCGAAATTGGTGGTGACATTCTTGTTATAAAAATCACTCCTGTCCATAATGCGGTCGTAGAAGTAATTATCGTCCGAAAAATTAGCCATACTGTAGGATTTTCCGTATTCGGAACCTATCCCAGTTTGTGCGTAGATATAGGCTATCCGTGTCAACTCGGTTTTGCGTGGCTCTTCGTAGTACAATTCGCGCGCGCGTTCGTCTAACACGGTTCCGATGGTGATACCGGCACCGGAGGCATCCAGCGGAGCAGCTTTCGCCCGTTCACGAACCACATTGAGATCGGCAGCGGCACTTGCCAGGTCACCTTTCCATACATGCGCTTCGGCCCGAAGCAAGTAGGTTTCCGCCAACCGGAATACATACCAATCTGTATTGCCTCCTGCAGGCTGCACCCGTTGCGGGTCTTCAATATAGACCTTGTAATGCGGCCAGCTAAACCATTGCCTGATGGTATCATTGGATAAAACGGTGCCCTGGTCATTTCTAAATTGGAGCGGCTTCCCATAATACGGATCCGATCCATCTAGGTCTGGGAAGTTATAAACCAAATCCTCCATATTCATCCAATTTCCGGGGGCATGACGGAGATCGGTATCATCTGTCCAAAGTCCGTGCTGGCTAAACCAAGTCGGACGTATACGACCAATACCGCGACCATACTGTAGCACCAGCGGGATACCCACGTTAGGCTGATCAGACATACCGCGGTTTCCGGTGGGGGTGATGATACCGGCATTGCTCCAAAAGGGCAATGCGTTACGCATCAACTGGGTACCGCCGTCGTGATTACCCTCTATATTTATTCGATCGATGACGAGCATGAGTGCCTCCCGGTTGCCTGACAACGATTTATTCTCCGGCCGGTGCAAATCCCATACGACATTACGGTTGGCATCGCCCTGATCCACTCCGAATCGTTCGGTCATCAACTGGTATTGACCACCATTTATAACCTGGCTAGCCGATTGGATGGCATCGTCGAATAAACCTAACGCCAGATTCACCTTGGTCAACAAATGGCTGGCCGCACCCTTGGTCACTTGCCCCTTGTTGACATTATCCGGCACCCACTCCTGGGCAAACTCAAGATCTTGCTTGATCTGCTGTAGAATAACCTCCCGGCGGGTGCTGTAAAAATCCAACTTAGGCCCCGTTGGCATAAAGAATGGCGCGGGTACATCGCCAAACTGATGGACCAGTCGGTAATACCGGGCGGCCCGGTGGAAATAGGCAGCCCCCAACAAGTGATTCCGCTCGGCTTCATCAGCATAGTCCTGCGGCACGTCAATGTAATGAATAGCAGTATTTGCGTAACGAATTGCCCGAAATCCTTCGTTCCAATACCACCCAATCTTATTGTAATCTGTATGGTTAAGCTGCGCATCTGGCGTGATGGCCAATATGAGATCTTGTGCCGGGCCCGGTTTGTCGGTCGTACCCTCTACCGCGATATCCGAGTAAATCATCTCGGTAACCATCGGCGAAGCATCTCCCATATATTCGTGGCGTAGGTTTCGCTCGCACGCCACTAAGGTCGCCCACAGCGCATCAGAAGTTTGAAATGTCTCCTCCGGCGTGAAAAAAGAAAGTGCCTTGGGCGTTAAAAACTCCTGCTTACAGCCATTGCTGGCTAGCAACATCAGGATGGGTAGGTATATAAGTTTTTTTGCAGACTTCATGATCTTCTCTTCTTTAAAAATTACAATGTCAAATCCAAACCGAAATTGAAAAACCGGGGGGTGGGGCCAGCGCCTTGGTCCGGATCCCATTCCGGATCCCAGAAAATCCAATCGGGCGCCCACATCGCCGCATTTCGGACGTTAACAAATAATCGGAGCCCTTGTATGCGGTGCCTGCTCAACAGATCGGACGGTACGGTATACGCCAGCGATATGTTATCCACCCGGACGAATGATCGCTTGCGATACACATTGAATCCCGTAGCACTTCCTTCATTGGAGTTAATCCTTGCCCATTCATGCGACGGGTTTTCCGGTGTCCAATAAGGAAATACATAGTTATTCATCCGGTCAGGAAATCCATTCCTGTTTTTCAACCAATTGAAACTGCTTTGATGGCCGATCAGGGAGTACATCGATATCGATGCGCTGAAATTCCTGAGAAACTGGAAATCGTTTCGGAATGATACCCGGTATCGGGGCTCGGAGTACCCCAAGAATTGACGATCCGCATTGCTAAACAACCCATCATCATTCACATCTTCCAGCTTATAATCACCAGGACGTAGTCCATAGCGGGCAGCTTCCTCTTCCTGACCCAATTGGTACACACCCAATGCCTTCCAATCCCAAATCACATCCAATGCCTTTCCGATAAACCAACGGTTTTGAACATCGTCCAACTCCCTGCCATCCGGCCCATAGTTACGATACACATGCTGAATGGCGTTTCGATTCAGTTGAAACAGTGCGGTACTCCGCCAAGAAAAGCGTTCCCGATCGATATTCAAAGAATTTAATGTGACCTCAAAACCCCGGTTACGTACTTCACCGAGATTGTCCATCACCCAATCAAAGCCCATCACATTCGGCAAACTCCGCTGAACCAACAGATCCGTAGAATTCATCTGGTACACCTCCACGCTACCATCCAAACGGTTGTTAAACAACGCAAAGTCCAATCCTAAATTGTATGAAGTATTGCGCTCCCAACGTAAGTTGGCATTCTGCATCCGATTGACCCAAAGTTGGCTACTCTGAACAACGGTGCCATCGGGGAGCACATAGAGGTACTTGCCCGTGGTCAAATCTGATAGTGCCACATACCTCCCGATATCCCTATTGCCATTACTCCCCCACGAAGCCCGCAGCTTCCCATAATTGAACCAGTTACTATTGAAAAACTTTTCCTCTGTAAATACCCAACCTAACGCGACGGAACCGAAGTTTGCTCTTGGATTACGCTGGCCAAACGCCGAATAACCATCCCGGCGGAATGTTCCGGTAAAGATATACCGGTCAGCCAACGTATAAACCATTCGCGCCATCAGCGCATCGCCGGTGCTGTACTCATCGTTGCTCGAAATGATCGGGTTGATCCCCCCGTCGATACCATGGTACCCGCGGCTATCGTCTGGATCGAAATTATCATTCGTCATGGTGTTATCCCAACGCCGGAATTTCTCCGCATTGGCCAATAAAGTCACATCAAACCGGTGCATGCCTGCAAATTCCTTCTCCCACTTCAATATGTTATCAATTTGCCAATAATAGGTTTCCTGCTGCTGGCGTGAGGCCCTTCCCCCGAATGCGGCCCATGATTCATGGCTGGATTTCTCATGGTTATATCGTTCATACAGCTGTACCTGCGGCGTGAAATTGGTGGTAAACGTAATACCAAAAGGAAGCTTTACCCGTCCAAATATGGTAGCGTTCAACGCATTAACCCGCTGCAACCGATCGGTGTGGTACGCATCATATCCCGGGTTAACACCGCCGGACACTTCGTAGTTCGGTCGCCAAATTAAATCGCCATTTTCGTCATACTGTGTACCCCAGGGTGAAAGACTGGTGATATTGCCCCAACCGTGGGCAATCGCACTCTCATTTCGAGAGGTGGCCTGCATGGTCATACCCGCAGTCAGGAAATCAGTTATATTGGCTTCAATGTTGGCGCGCGCACGCAATGTTTTGAAACGGTCGCCAACGATGATTCCCTCATTGTCTAAATAACCGGCACCCAAATAATAGGCAACGTCTTTGTTTCGTCCCGATACACTCAAATTGTGGTCTTGGCGAAAGCCATTATGAAAAACCTGGTCGTACCAGTTAACACTACGGCCCTCCATATAATTATCCACCTCGTTCGGTTGGAGGTTCAGCCGTCGTAACCATACCCGCACGGGGTCGCCCGTAGATCCGTCATACCCCAACCATGTGTCGATACTGATATCCGATGGGAGATTGCGAGGATCGTCAAAGCGATAGGGTTCGGCATTGGCATTGATGCTTTTAAACACATCGGAACGCCAATCTACGAATGCCTGGCCCTCATAAGGCCGTTCGTGCACAGCCATGGCGGCAAGGCCCAATGTGGTGTTGTAGTTGATAACCGGCTTTCCTTCTTTACCCTTTTTTGTGGTTACAATAATCACGCCGGAGGCCGCTTTCGCACCAAACACCGCAGCGGAACTGGCATCTTTTAGCACGTCCACCGATTCGATGTCCGATGGATTGATATCCTCCCACGCTCCGTAGTAAATGGCCCCGTCCAACACGATCAGCGGACTAGTACTTGCATTAAACGATGTCCGTCCACGGACTTGCAAGCTTCCGCCCCCTTTTGCCCGTGCGCTAAACCCAACGTTCAGTCCCGCAATATTACCTCGTAGCGCATCGGTAAGTTGGGTAGGTGCCTCATTCTGGATTTTTGCGGCACTGAGGGAAGATACCGCACCCGTCAAGTCCCGTTTACGCATGGTGCCATAGCCCACCACAACCACCTCGTCCAAATCAGACACTGCTAATACCAACGCTACATCGATTGTTGGCCGATTTTGAACGGCAACTTCAACAGCCGTATAACCAACCGATGTAAAAATCAAGATGCTATTGGGATCTACGTTTTGCAAGGTATACAACCCATTTCCGTCGGTGCTGGTTGCTGTGGTCGTACCTTTGACCTGTACCGTCACATCCGATAAGCTTACATCTGTGCCCGATTCTGACACCCTTCCCCGCACCGATATACCCTGCTGGGCCGACAGCAGGATTGGAGACAATGATAATAGCGCTGTCATCGATAACGTGAAATGCTTGGCCCTGATTGGCCGAAAGCGTCGTTGGTAAAAGTTAATCATGTATTTATCCTCCTTTTTTTGTTTTAATTGGCAATGGCAGGTGGTCGGGTCAGTTCAATAAACAACCTCAAAAAAAGCAACACGTTTTAACGCTTCCTAATTCCCGCTTTTTTACGAAGGGGAGGTATTGTCAGTGCTGTTACTCGGTTATTTAAAAGTTTATAATTTGGTCACTAACCTGTGGTTCAAAAATAGCGTAAACTTTACCGTAACCACATGATAATCCCGGATAACTAAGGTTTGCGGAGGCCAAAAACTCGTTTTTTGACAGCGTTCAATCGGTGGAGTGATTTTAGGAATTTTAACCGGAATGTAACAGACAGGCTACTTTCAATCTGACTAAACACGGGCTTCATGCACCAAAAGGCAGGCACGAATGGAAAAAAAAAGCCACGCCAGAAATCCCTGACGTGGCTTAGTTAAAGAAATTTAAACGTTATTTTAGTTTATCCGCCTTATTCATCCTCGAATTTCCACCGCACAAAGGCCTCGATGGCTTCGTATTCTGCCATGCCTAATTCATCGTACAATCTTGCGGTTTCACGGGTACGTTCTTCGGCACGCACCCAAAATTCGCGTGCGTCGTCGCCAGGGAACACCGGCAGGTCTTTCTGCGACTGATGCTTGAAGATGGCGTGGCGTTTACGCAGCACTTCCTGTGGTGAAAGCGGTACGGCCATTTCAATCTCGTAAATTTCAAACTCGTGCCAGGCCCCACGATACAGCCACAGCCAGCAATCTTTTGTCCAAGCCTCCGTTTTGCGAAGCCGCAATAGCGCTTGGTGAATGATATCGAAGCATACCTTATGGGTGCCATGTGGGTCGGCAAAATCACCGGCAGCGAAAATCTGGTGAGGTTTGATCCGTTGCAACAGTTCCATCGTCTGCTGGATGTCATCTTCGTAATCCAGTTCTTTGCTGTACTTGCCCCGATCATAGAAGGGCAGGTTTTGGAAATGGATATTCTCGTCAGGCAATCCGGCAAACCGGGCGCCGGCAATGGCTTCCCCTTTACGGATAAGGCCCTTGACCGTCAGGAGTTCCTCCGTATCAATCTGGTTAGGCTTCTTATCAGCGATAAATCGGCGCGCATCCTGGTAGAGGGTTTCCAATTTCTGCGTATCGATGCCCTGCGATTTGGCAAAATCCGTCGCAAACTCAATGAAGCGTAGGGCATCATCATCCCACACAGCCGTGTTGCCTGACGTTTGGTATGCCACATGCACATCGTGCCCCTGATCAGCTAAGCGGATAAAGGTACCACCCATCGAGATCACGTCATCGTCTGGGTGCGGCGAGAAGATAATGGAGCGCTTTTGCGCAGGTTCGCGGCGCTCGGGGCGTTGGCTATCATCCGCGTTGGGCTTACCACCCGGCCAGCCGGTGATGGTATGTTGCAACTGGTTGAAAATATCGATATTGATGTTATAAACAGGGCCCTTTTCTGTAGCCAGTTGGGCCATGCCATTGGTATTGTAATCGTCTTCGGTCAGTTTCAGTATGGGTTTTTTGAGAGTTTGCGATAACCATACCACCGCTTTCTTGATGGTCCTACGATCCCATTCACAATCTTTGACCAACCAAGGGGTGCCAAAGCGGGTCAACTGCGAAGCCGCGTCCACATCAAGCACAAATTCTACACTGTCGGAAAGTTGGAGGTAGGTAGCGGGTACTTCAGCAGAAATCTCCCCTTCTACCGCTTTCTTCACAATTTCGGCCTTCTTTTCGTTCCAAGCCATGAGGATAATTTCACGGGCTTTGAAGATCGTGCCGATACCCATCGTGATGGCTTTCGTGGGTACATTCTCCTTACCACCAAAATCACGGGAAGCGTCACGGCGAGTCAAATCATCCAAGGTCACCAACCGTGTACCGGAATTCGGTGCCGAGCCGGGCTCGTTGAATCCAATGTGGCCCGTACGACCAATACCCAATAGCTGCAGATCAAGCCCGCCAAATGCCGTGATTTTCTGTTCGTAAGCGAGGCAATAGGCGTGTATTTCTTCCATGGGCAAGGTGCCGTCCGGAATATGCACATTGGCCTGCGGGATATCCACGTGGTCAAAGAGGTGCTGGTTCATAAACGTCACGTAGCTTTGCACCGCATCGGGTTGCATGGGATAATACTCATCGAGATTGAAGGTGACCACATTTTGGAAACTGAGCCCTTCTTCCCGATGCAAGCGCACCAGCTCTGCATACACTTTTACAGGGGTTGCACCTGTAGCGAGGCCAAGAATAGCCTGCTCACCCTTTTCTTGCTTGCCGCGGATTAAGTCGGCAATACGTTTGGCCACGGCCAGTGAGGCGGTGGTGGGGTCGGAGTAAACACTTACGGGTACTTTCTCGAAGCGTGTCTCTTCCAGTAAATTTAATCTTGCCATTGTCAGGAATTACGTATAAGGTGAGACGCAAAACTACTGATAAATGTCTACTTATGGCACAGGTTTTCGGAAATATTTCATCCTTTTTCCTGAATAACGCTATGCAATCGTGTGCGTTAGGGGCACCTTTTCCTTCCGGTAGCAAAAGCCAAATACCCTATCCATGCTTCATGTTATTACATCTCTTGTTTTACGGATCCCTTTTTTTCGATATGGGCTCCGTATTCTCCGGATAAAGATGCAAACGGTTGCGTAAATTACGCAACCGTTTGATTGTCTCCGACTCTTTTTTTTCTCTGGTTAAACATAGATGTTTGTCATAAGCCAACGGATCATTGGCCATAACTAATACCCTAATAACCAATTATTACTGAAATCAAAAAATTGAGGATTGTTGAACTTATCCGGATTAAGTGGACATGGTGGACACCAAGGCGGTAGACCACGGAACATATACTTGAAATAATGATGAGAACCAAAAATTTATTTACGGCCTGTTGCTTGGTTGTCGGCTTTGTAAGCTGTCAAGCTCCGCTGGTATTGCAGCCACTCGACTATACGGAGAATCCCGTTGATATCCCGAATCCTGACAGGGGAGCTTACCGGGGTCGATGGCAGAATATATCACCCGGGTTGGTCAATGTGGCCAATTCGCCTTTCGGCATTACACCCGAAGTGGACCACCGGGTTCCAGTTGACGAAAATTCCGTGCTATACCATGGAAGGCAGGTGCCGCCCGTGGAAGGCGATGACATCGAGGAGACTGAATTTTATAACGGTGTTAATCAAAATACGGGCCCCTACGTCGGCGGCACGGGGGTCTCAGCCCTTCCTTCGATATCATTTATGTGTTTTGACCTGTGCAACTTCTCGTCAAACGCATTCCTATCGGCGAAAGATGCTTTTGCATACAAAGATGATGGATTGTTTGAAGACCCGGGCACCGGAGCCGCGAGGACTGGAAAAACCGGCCCCTTGACACCGTTTGCGCTCGACTATATCAGGGGGCTACTTCAAAAGGTGAGAGAAGGAGACGGTGTGGCTTTTGTGAAATTCTCGTATGATGGCAACGGGTTCAACTATGTCGAACCCCACAAGTACCCTGAGTTGGATATTACCGAAGGGCTCATCCATGGACCCGAGCCAACGTTCATAACCGACAATAATCCATCGGCCATTTGCACGGTAGCCGGCCATGAGGACAAAAATTGGATACAATACCATATCTGGCAGCTTAAACCCATTTTCCACGAGTTCGAAGACATCATCATGTGTGTCAAAACAGGGATGCTCGGTCCTTGGGGCGAACAGCATTCATCGCCCGAAGCTCAAAATACAGATACCTATAAGATGCTTTTGGACGCATACCTGGACGCTGTTCCCGCTTCACGTGCGCTGCTAACACATGCTGGCGGATTCCTGGCATGGTATAACGAAACATACCAAACCTCCTATACCTTTACGAATATAGATGCCATGTCGACTCCGCCAAAAGGGTCTCCCGAAGCACGATTTGGGTTTTTCAACGATAGCTATGCCGCCGGAAGCTGGACTGACAATGGCTCGCTTTCCGAAGGGAATCCCATGATCAGTAACCGCTATGGCAGTAGTACATACGACCGGTACAAAGTGACCGGATGGATTCATCAGCAAAACCAAATCCTCCAGGGAGAGGGCGGCATCGGTGACAATGTTTTTGGCAATATGCCGGGTGCTATTATCGAAGCCCAGCAACTCCGGACAACAGCCTTGAATATGAGACACGGCAGGTATTCACGATGGAATGACTTTATTTACAATGAAGCCAATGTCACGAAGCCGGTTCAGTTCCCGGCCAGCGAGGAGGAAGTGGAGGGTGTTTTCACCGGAGAAATCAAAACAGCCTTCTTCGACCCAGTATATGACGGTAGAACCGGGCTGGAATATTTCCGCGATAGAATGGGCTACCGATTGGTACTGCGTGAGGCTAACGCCAGTGAATGGGTAACATCGGGTGGCACCCTGAGGTTCAAAGGGAAAATCCAAAATGTCGGGTTTGGCAATATCGTCAACCCGAAAAACGTGTCGGTCATCTTGAAGCCCAAATCCGGCACTGACGTTTACCAAACGCTCACGAACCTTGACGCGAGGGATTGGCTGACTGATGAAAGTGGAAATGGCAGGCCAGACAATACCGCCGCATGGCGTGATTTGAATTTCTCGGTTGATATGAACGTATTTGGTAACGTTCCGGCCGACGATTACGATATTTACCTGAAAATCAATGACCCCAAGGAGCAAAGTGCTAACAAGCGCTGCATACGATTCGCGAACAATGGAAATAGCTGGGACACCGACCTTGGTGCGAACCTCATCGGTTCGACGACAGTCAAGTAAACAATAAAATAAAAACAAACGTAATGAAGGGTGTAAGTTTATTTCTTGCTTTTTATCTGGTTGTCGGTATCGTCAGCGCTCAGGAGAATCTCTTGCGGCAGCATATTGACTTCACCGAGTTTGTCGGTGACATCCCGAATCCGGACAGGGGATTTTACAGGCCCCAATCTTTTGTGGTTCCAGTCGAGAGCGAACCAGTGCCAAGCATTCCTGATTTATCGGCCACCATCGCCGGCACCACGGTTCCGGTCGATGTCCGCATCGTCTACATGGAATATGATCTGAGGAACTTTTCGTCAAATGCACCACTCACCGGAATGCCCGTAGGCCCTTGGGGGGGCACTCAGCCGGAGTACGGGATAACTCGGCCACTAACACCTGCTGCACTTGATTACATCAGGTCAGCGCTCCGGCAAATAAGAGAAAGTGAAGCTGTTGCCATCGTCAAATTCAGTTATGACGGACGGGGCCTTACGTATAATAACCGCGGAGGATATGACCAATTCATCCATGACTGCGAACCGGGGGCACCGCAAGGTCGGACCTGGTATGAATCAGGGGGGAGAAATGGCGGAATCGAGGAAGAATCTGATTTATGTGGTATCCCCGGCCATGAGGACAAGAACTGGGTGCAATACCATCTTTGGCAGCTTGGAAGTATTTTTAGCGAATTTGAGGACGTCATCGTCTGTGTCAAGGCCGGTATTTTTGGTCCATGGGGTGAAATGCACTCGTCATCATACACCAGAACTGTGGAAGGCTACCACTGGCTATTGAAAGCCCTGTTGGACTATGTTCCCGATTCGCGCTCAATCCTGGTACATGCGGGCGGGGTCATGGCATGGCATAATGTCGAATACGGCACCCATTATAGCTTCACTAATTTAATGCCTGCCCCGGCGCGTGGCACACCCGCGCAACGTTTCGGGATGTTTAACGATAGCTATTCGCGGGGGAGTGACGAATACACGGATGGTGGTTCGCTTTCCGAAGGCCATGGATTGGTCGGGGGCGATTATGAGCGTAACGCTGCCCTGACCTGGATAAGGAACCAAAACAACTTCTATGGTGGCGAAACCGTCAGGTCCGGGAATGAACCCGACAATTTTTACCAGCTCTATCCCAGATTCCCGAACGTTCCTTATGAAGCCGCTTATGCGCGAACAACGCATTTGAACACCAGTTATAGTTCAGCGGCTTATCGCCTTTGGGGTGATTTTATCTATACGGAAGCAAACGTTACCCTACCGTTTACCCCTCCGCACGATGGCGTGACCCGGACAGCAATCTTCGACCCGGTATACGACGGTAAAAACGGAATGGAATTTATGCGTGACCGATTAGGCTTCCGGTTGGTACTACGTGAGGCTCACGCTAGTGAATGGGTAGCTCAGCATGGTGTCCTTGCATTTGCCGGCAAAATCCAGAACGTCGGCTTTGGTCTTATCGTAAACAAGAAAAACGTATCGGTTATTCTGAAATCCAAATCCGGTTCTAACCTATATACGGCCCCTACGAATCTCGACGCGAGGGATTGGCGGCCTGATGAAAGGGGCAATGGCAGGCCGGGCAATACCGCTGCATGGCGTGATTTGAGTTTCTCGGTCGATATGAGCACATTCGGCAACGTGCCGGCTGGTGACTATGATATTTACCTGAAGATCAATGACCCCAAGGAGCAAAGCACCAATAAGCGCTGTATACGGTTTGCGAACAATGGAGGTGGCTGGGATGCTGCCCTTGGGGCAAATCTCATTGGTTCGACGACTGTAAAATAATGTGGATTCGGTGGTGCATCAGCTTACGCACGTCGCTAAACTGCCATCACCAAGCGTGAAGACACAAACGGTTGCGCAAATTACGCAATCGTTTGATTGAACTTATCGCTTTTAATTCTCTAACGAATCATGGATGTTTGTAGTGAGCCAAGGCTGCTGGTTTCGGCTAACCGCTCAAATGACCAATTATACAAATAATCAAAGTTGAGGGTGGGTCGGCATGTTTCCGACAGTGGTACATTCGTCGCCTTTAAAGCACGAGGTTAGAAAGGAAATCTATTTTTTTCAATGATATGGAGCAAAAACCAACAATTAACCGAATCGTTTCCCTCGATGTCACGCGGGGGCTCATCATGATTTTACTGGCAGCGGAAGCCTGCGCCGTATACATAGCACTACGGAAATTATTTCCGGATGGATTTACGGGCGAAATCGTCTCCCAATTTTTCCATCACGAATGGAACGGGTTGACATTTTGGGATCTCGTGCAGCCGACGTTCATGCTCGTCGCGGGGTCGTCCTTATACATCTCATGGTCGCGGAGACAAGCCAAGGGGGTTACCTACGCCGCCAACTTCAAACACGTCGCCTGGCGGTCATTTAAACTATTCCTCTGTGGGGTGGGGTTGCATTGCGTCTACTCTGGGAAACTGGTTTGGGAACTTTGGAACGTTTTGACGCAGCTCGCACTGACCACCTTGATAGCCTACGCCATTATCAGGTGGTCGTATCTCAAACAGTTTATTTTCAGTCTGTCGTTGCTGGTGCTCACCGAGGTGCTCTACCGGACGATATTGGTGCCCGGATACGACCAGCCCTTCGTAAAAGGGGAAAATTTCGGGGCCTACTTCGATATGCTGATCATGGGGAAACACAACGGCGGCGGATGGGCTGCTATCAACTTCATCCCGACAGCAGCTCATACAATCTGGGGCGTACTGGTCGGTAAGCTGCTCATTAACTCGTACACCCTAAAAACAAAGCTAGCATACCTGGTATACGCGGGGTTGGCCGGGCTCGTTATCGGGTACGGATTGGATTGGCTGTCCATAACGCCGATCATCAAACGCATCTCCACCAGCTCATTTGTATTTGCCTCCGGTGGTTATGTATTGCTAATCATCGCATTCATTTCGTGGCTGGTCGACATGAAGCAATGGAACAAGTATGCTTGGATCATTATCGTCGTGGGTATGAATCCCATCTTTATCTACCTGTTTTTCGAAACAGTGGGTAAACAATGGTTCAATGGCTTCGTCGGCATCTTTGTAGGGGGCGCCTTCGACCTGATGGGACTGTCGGGAAATATAGTCGGGCTCACCGTGGCACTGTCGGCATTGATTGGCCAGTGGTACTTATGCTATTGGCTTTATAAAAGGAAGATTTTCTTTAAACTCTAACCACTTGGGTGCCACGTCGCGGCTCACGGCCTGTTTGGCAATACGATAGCCACCGGCTATGGCTGTGGAGAAAAAAGGAATTGACGATAGTATGTCACACAAACTAGCTATCGCAGTTCCAAACCAATTATTCCTAAAGGGTTAAATTAAGAGAGAGGGACGTTGTAGTTTAACTAAGCAAACAAAGCTATGATTTTCTATTCCAGTAAATCCAACGCTACTGTCGCGTCTCTTTTCGATACGTACTATGCGAGGTTGTGCGAATTTTCCTTTCGTATGCTCAAAGACGGGGAGTTAGCCGAAGATATCGTACAGGAGGTGTTTGTAACCCTGTGCGAAAACCCCAAACTGCTCCCCAAGGACTTGAACAGCACCAGGTCTTTCCTCTACTCATGTGTAAAAAACGCCTGCTTAAATTCACTTAGGCACCAGTCAATCGTGGACCAACACAAATCCAGCATCGACCCCGAGGAAGAAGAAAAATCCGTGGTCGAACACATCATACACGCGGAGATCCTTGGTGAGATTCATCATGCCATCAGTTCGCTACCGCCGGGATGCGCCGCCGTGTTTAGAAAAGGTTACCTCGAAGGGCTCAGCAATACAAAAATTGCTGAACAACTAAATATTTCGATTAACACCGTCAAAAGTCAAAAGCAGCGCGGATTACTGCTGCTGCGAAAAGTAATCAGCCCGGAGATGCTCACATCGTTCGCACCGTTCATTGCAAACATTTTTTATACCTGATAACCAACTGTTTGCAAAAAATATGTTTTGGGTTCCACCCGTTTTTAATTTTCAAGTTTCTTATTTAACGTAACACCTGGATATGGAAGGACACTCGGTCGACATCGCGGGGCTAATCGCTCGTTACCTCAAAGGACAAGAACTGCTGCCAAGCGAATTGGCCCGGTTACAGGAGTTTTTGAAATCGGACAAGCGAAACAGGGCCATACTGGAAGAATACCACAATACGCCTGCGGTAGAGGAACGTTTGGCTTATCTACTTTCGTTGGACAAAACGGAAGCCTGGAACAATGTGTTGAAAAGAAGAAACCGGAAAACCAATCCTTTTTTCCGCTATTTCAAATATGTGGCAGCCATCACTACTTTATTTGTATGTGTAAAGCTCATCCATTGGAAACTGGCCGAAACGGGCACCTTAACACCATCATCGGATACCCACCAAACAGCTATTTCACCGGGGGGCAATGCGGCTACATTGACCCTTTCCGATGGCCGCAAGATTGCGCTCGGTAATGAAGCGGTGGGCATCAAAGAGGTTTCCGGATCGATGATATATGGAAAAAGTGGCGAACTCAACTATTTTGCCAACGGCAATTATTCGGCCGAAGAAACAAAAACCATGAATAAACTGGAGGTGCCAAAGGGAGGAACCTACCGCCTGGTCCTGCCCGACAGTTCCGTGGTGTGGTTAAATGCAAAATCCGAAATCCAGTTTCCAGCCCGCTTCTCGTCAACGGAACGGCGTGTTCTCCTACAAGGAGAGGCTTATTTCGATGTCGCAAAAAAACCCGATGCCCCTTTTTACGTCATCGTCGACCAGCAGACCATCGAGGTTTTGGGTACGAGTTTTACGGTTAAAGCATACGATACCTCATCCGTCACCACCACCGTGATAACGGGAAAAGTAACCGTCAAAACGAAATCGCAGAACACCACGGTAAACGCGGGTCAGGCGGCCGAATCAATGGCCACGAACACGACGCTTCGGGAAGCCGACACGGAAAAAGCCAGTGCATGGAAAGACGGGTATTTTTATTTCGACGAAGATCCCATCACTGAGGTGCTCGAACAGGTAGCAAGATGGTATGATGTCGATATCCGGTATCAAACACCGAAAAAATCCGAAAGGTTTGGCGGGAGTATCACGCGTGACGTGGAACTGGCCCAAGTCCTGGAAATGATCCACGAAATCACGGGGCTATCTTTTGAAATAAACGGTAGAACCATCCACGTTAAAGACAAATAAACCCATTAAGCAAATGAAAACATGAAAACATGAAACTTGATTAAAGCCGATGGTGCACCACCACCATCGGCCTAAGGTGGAGCGCCCATCTGGCACTCACCACGGTCGAATTGAAAACCTCATTGTCAATCCTAACAATTGTAAAATTATGAAATACTTTACTATTGGCAAAGTCTTGTCTTTTCCGTCCAGAACGACACACGATGCCATTCTTCTTTTAACCAAGGCGATGAAAATTACATGCTTTTTTATTCTGATTTTCGCTCTCGGGGCCCATGCATCAGGAAATGCGCAGGAGATCTCCCTGAATGTGAAGGATAGTTCGCTCAAAGCTGTATTCAAAGAAATCAAAAAACAAAGCGGATATCACTTCTTTTACAACGAAGAAGTGGTAAAAACCATCCAAATCACCAACTTGCAGGTAACCGATACCGAAATCGACAAAGTAATGGAAATGCTGTTAGACCAGCACCAACTGGATTACCAAATCCGTGGAAAAAACATCACGATCACGAGAGCAAGGAACCCCATGGGCAATCCATTGTCCGAGAAGGCCATTAAGTCAACGCAGCGAACGATTTCCGGCAAAATAACAGATACCAAGAACCAGCCGCTAGACGGCGTAAGCGTAACGGTGAAGGGCCTGAATTTGGGAACGACGAGCAACGAAGCAGGCGAATTCTCCCTTACCGTCAATCAGTCCGGCCCATTGACACTTGCATTCAGCATGATAGGCTATAAGGCCGTAGAGGTCGATGTCACCTCCGCATTCGTCAATGTCATCATGGAAGAGGAGGCCACCGCGCTTGAGGATGTCGTGGTGGTGGGGTATACTTCCGTAAGGAGGGCTTCGTTGACAAGTTCGGTCGTTACGCTGCAAAGCGAAGCCATTACGGACAATGTGACCCATGACCTCGGGTCAATGCTCCAGGGCAAGGCAGCCGGGTTAATGGTCACGAACAGCAGTGGTGCCCCGGGATCATCGGCCCAGATGCGTATCCGCGGCATCGGAACCATCACTGCCGGGCAAAGCCCGCTGATCGTCGTTGACGGGATTCCGGGCGGCACGTACGACCCTAACGACGTGGAGAACGTGTCCATCCTAAAAGACGTGGGTGCGACGGCTATTTACGGTGCCGACGGCGCAAACGGTGTTATTGTGATAACCACCAAGAGCGGGCGCCGGGACCTGGCCCCCGAGATTACCGTCAGGGCCAACGCTGCCGCTACAAACGCGCTTTTTGGACGGTTTAGGCCGATGGATGGAGCAGAGTTATATGATTTATGGGCAACATGGGGAATCCCTAATTTTGAATCCAACTATCCGCAATCACTTCGCGAAAACAACTACGATTGGCTCAACAACACATTCAAGCAAGGTAACGCCCAGCAGTACTATGTATCCATCAGGGGTGGCACGCGAAATACGTCTTACATGGCCAGCGTGAACCATTTCAACCAGAAAGGAACCATGCCGGGCACGGATTACAAACGCAACAATATCCGCATGAATTTCGACGTACAGTTGGCCCCAAAGTTTGACGTCAGCCTGCGTATGAACATGCGTGAAAATAAGACCGATAATTTATGGTCGTTTACCTTTAGCGAGATGGCTTACCGTGGTATACCGTGGGACAATCCATTCGACCAAAATGGCAATCCCATCGACATATCGGGAACACCTGTTGCGGATAAAACGTGGTATTACGCGAATCGGCAGAACCCCTGGCACGGTATGCAATATAATTATGATCGGGAGGGCGGCACCGATATGAATCTCGATATCGTGCTTAATTGGCAAATCTTATCGTGGTTGACGGCGACCAACACGACCCGTCTAGGTAGAGCGCAAAGCTGGTCTAAGGTCTATTACGACACGCGCGATGCCAGCCAGACCTGGAATGGCATCACGCAAGGCAGTCGGGTTGAAGACTATGCCACATACCCTTTAGGGAGCTACGGGAACACCACGCTGCTGAAAACCAACCATCAAATAGGTGCCCATCACCTGGCCGGGCTTGTGGGATACGAATTTGGCGAATCCGAGGGTAGCTACAGCTTCGGTGCAACGGGTGAGCAGCAACCTACCGGTATAGATGTTGTTTCGGCGGGTGCCGCCGCTACCATGCGCGCAACAGGCGGCTATGCTACTCCAAGCGCAGGGTGGTCCACGTTTGCGCAGTTGAATTACTCGTTTGCTGACAGGTACCTAGCCACTGTTTCGTTTCGTGCGGATGCAAACAGCCGTTTTGCGCCAGGAAGACGCGTGGGATATTTCCCTGCCGCCAGTGTCGGGTGGTTGGTCTCCAACGAAAGTTTCCTGGCTGGAAACGATGTGCTGACCTTCCTGAAACTACGTGGAAGTTACGGTCTGACCGGTAATTCGAATATCGGGAACTTTGTGTTTTTAGATGCTTTCTCCTTTTCAGGCGTCACTTATCTGGGTGTGCCGGGCGCCCAGCCTACACGCCTTGCTAACCCAGACCTTGGTTGGGAATCGGCTGTCATGGCTTCGGCGGGTATCGACTTCAGGCTGTTTACCTGGCTTGATGGAAGCGTAGATATTTATAAAAACATCAATAAAGACCTCCTTTTCGCTGCCCCTGTAGCCCCCAGTACAGGATTCTACAGTTACACACGCAATATCGGGGAAGTCAGCAACAAAGGAGTTGAAGTCGCGTTAAACACCGTTAACGTCAATAAGAATAATTGGAGATGGACGACTTCGTTCAACATCGGGTTCAACAAAAACACCGTCGAAAAATTGCCCAGCGACGAACCGGGACAACCCGGAACGCCCATCATGGTTGGCTCGGCAGATGCTGCCCGGCAACGGATGGAAGAAGGTAAGGAACTCTATGGCTGGTACATGCAGGAGTGGCGCGGAGTAGACCCCGCTAATGGGGATCCACTCTGGACAGCCGAAGATGGAGGAGTGACCAATGACTATGCAAGTGCCAAAGTGGACTGGCTGGGTTCGTCGCCCAATCCAAAATTTTCGGGGGGTCTACAAAACACGGTGTCATACAAAGGGTTCTCCCTAGGTGCCAACATCTTCTTTCTGTATGGCAATACCATTTACAATGGCGCACGCAGCTCCATGGATAACGATGGCCGCCAAGCCCAGTACAACCAGATGTCATTGGATAACGGCCTAGGATGGAGCCGATGGGAAAAACCGGGAGATGCCGCTACCCACCCGCTACCCGTATACGGAGGGAACAAAAATTCCGCGAGTGCCTCTTCTCGCTTTCTAGAAGATGGAAGCTTCTTGCGGTTACGTAACGTAAACATAGGGTATGATTTATCAAGAACGTTACTGCGCAACTTTGGTATCAGTAACGCCCGTGTATTCGTATCCGGTGACAACCTGCTGACCCTGAGCAAATTTTCGGGAGCTGATCCGGAAACCAGTCTCAGTTCAAGCGGTATCAACAGCGTGGCGGGCAGCGTTGACTGGATATATCCTGTAAACCGTACGTTCTCATTTGGTGTTGAACTGAAATTTTAATGCAACATACTAACGATTTATAGTTATGAAGAAGATATTATTGATAGTGCTGGCAGCGATTTCTATGTGTTTCATGAATGCCTGCGTAGACATGGATTTGACCCCGAAAGATACCGTGACGTCCGCTCGGCTCGCCACCGATCCGGCTGGTATTGAATATACCACCATTGGTGCTTACCGGTGGTTTAGGCAAAACCGCACAGGGTTGCCCGGTGGGTCATCAAGCAGAAGCGTATATGCAAGAAACTGGTTTCAGATGAACGAGTTCCGCGGTGATAACATCTTTATCGCGGGAGTCACCTCTGACCCGTTTATGAGATCATATGAGTACTCAGACACCCAAACCGAGGAAACCGTCCGTTACTTTTGGTATGTTTCGTATTCCATACTAAACATCCTGAACACAAATATCGGGGCCGGTGTAGAGGGAAACTCTCAAAAAGACGACCATATTCTCGGCGAGAATTATTTCTTGCGTGCTCTGGTGTACCTAAATCTCTGTGACATCTATGCGCGCCCATATTCCCAAGGAGCGGACAACCCCGCCGTGATACTGCGTACTGAGGCGCCTTTAACGGGTGATATCAAAAGGGCGACCATTGGTGAAGTGTACGCACAGGTGGAGCAAGACCTCAATAAGGCCATCCAATTAATGGGCGATTACCGCCGCTCGGACAATGCCAGTTATGCCTGGAAAGGTTCAGCACAGGGGCTTTTATCCCGGCTGTATCTAAATATGGGTAGAAATCAAGATGTGGTGAATATCGTGAACGAAATGCTTAACGGCAGGGCCCCGGCAGATGTACTTGATGTAGACCTGGCAACTTATTTCACCCGGACACAGACTTCGGAAGAAACCCTTTGGTGCATCGGATATCTTCCAAACGAGAGCCCAGGTACAAGTTCTGTTGCATCGATGTACCTTACCGACCCCGTTAGTGGCGCCGGTTGGGGCGAGATTTACCCGTCCGACCCCATGTACGCGCTTTTCAACCGCTACGCAGATGACGATATCCGTTGGAAAGATTTCCATCTTTTTCAAGCAATTCCCTCCCCGGGTGTAACCTTTAATGAAGAACCTGTCAAATGGATGGCACATTGGCCAATTCCCAACCCGGCCAGTTGGTACCATGGGCTTCAATACCGTTATCTTGCCGAGGATGCAGATGGCAAATACATCATCTTCAGCAATAACCCGGGCATGAATAATCCCATTGAGGACGATTATTTCACGAATACAAGCACAAAAATCTATATCGAAGAGGAAATCGTAAATACCTATCCCAAATACTTCTTTACCTACAATGGATCAAGGGTGGATGTTACGATAACTCCCGCCACTAATAACCGCCTGAGTTATCGGAAGATTTTCAACACAAAATTCTCCTACCAGGACGGTAACGCCATGCTGTGTTCTTATCCGATGATCCGTTGGGGGGAAATCATCCTAAACCGCGCTGAGGCTTATGCTAAGTTAAACGACGCCGCTTCGGCATTAGCGGATGTAAATGCCATCCGTAGCCGGGCCGGCCTTACAGGCAGCCAACTGATGACGCTGGAGAATATGGCTTCCCGCGGATACGCCGAGGTACTCGATGTGGTCCTGGACGAGCGCCGTCTTGAGCTTGCATATGAAGGCTTCCGATGGAAAGACCTCTATCGTAACAACAAATCCATGGATCGTCGTTATGGCGGCACACACCCATGGGAGGTTATCGAACCCAATGACCCGCGGATACCGCACCAGATTTCCGGAGACGAAATGCTTATCAATCAAGGGGTATTACCCAACCCGCGATAACAAATCGCGATAGTTGAAAAAGGTGGGAAAGAATGGGCGATTCCTTCCCACCTTTTTTAACAGATGAACACATCAACGGCTATGATTAAAGCGACACATTTATTTGCGCTATTTATCGAAGCCAGAAACCAAGAAACCCGATTTGCACTTAATTTTTGTGAATGGTAAACCATTTGAAATGAAAACATACCTTATCAATTACTGTCTGTTTGTTGTTTTGATCTGCCAAACGAATTGTACGGGAACTCAAAAAGAACAATCCGCCGATATCGAAGAATATTATACCGTAGCAGACTTTGCTGACGTGCCAAAGATCGAGGCACACTTCCACATCAATGTACTGGATACTACATTTATTGCGCAGGCCAGAGAGGATAACTTCAGGCTGTTGACCATCAATGTGGAATCAAATTCGCCGGTACTGCTTGAAGAACAACGCGACATCGCTATCACGATTAGCCATGCATACCCCGATATCTTGTCGTACAGTACAACATTTACCGTGCGGAATTGGGGCGCACCGGATTGGCAGGAAAAAACACTCGCCTACCTGAAAGAGTCTTTTGAAAAAGGCGCCATAGCCGTTAAAGTATGGAAGAACATCGGAATGGTGCTACGCGACCCGAATGGAGATTTCGTGATGATTGACGACCCCCGGTTTGACCCCATTATCGACTTCATCAAAGCAAATGATATTCCGTTGATCGGGCATCTCGGTGAGCCCCGCAATGCCTGGCTTCCCGTCGAGGAGATGACGGTAAAGGGAGATAAAAACTATTTCAGCAACAATCCTGAATACCACATGTTTTTGCATCCCGAGTTTCCGGATTACCAGGAACAAATCGATGCCAGAGACCGAATGCTGGAAAAGCACCCTGACCTGAAATTCATCGGTGCGCACTTTGCCAGTTTGGAATGGAGCGTTGACGAGTTGGCTAAACGCCTCGACCGATTCCCCAATCTGGTCGTCGATATGTCGGCCAGGATTTCCCACCTGCAGCACCAATGCCTGACAGATTGGCAAAAAGTGAGGGATTTCGTCATGCAGTATCAGGATCGCTTGATATACGGAACGGATAAAATCATCCAAAAGAGCAACTTCGCCACAGCCAATGAGAACCTCCACAACACGTGGGTGAAGGACTGGGCATTTTTCGTCACGGACGAAGAAATGGAAATTCCCGCTATCGAAAGTACAGTCAGTGGATTGCGGCTGCCTAAATCAGTGGTAGACAAAATCTATTTCGAAAACGCGGAAAAATGGTTCCCAAAAATAGCTAGGAAAAAATAGGCACAGTATGTCGGCGATGCGAATGCGGGGATCCTTAACGATTAAGCAAACGGTTGCGTTGCGCAACTATTTTGATAACTCCTTTATCTGTCATATACTTGCTTAACAATACAAATATTTGTAGTTTCACTACCCCAATTACCGATTTATGAAGTACAACCGTAGAAATTTTCTGAGAAACGCCACACTCATTTCAGGAGCCATGGCTGTATTGCCATCCGTAGCCCGCGAAAAAGGCGATATTGGCGATACCCGGACGACCGGGAATATGCCGGCTATGCCGCAACGATTCAATATGTCGGGTTACGCCGCGCCGAAAATCGACAAAGTCCGCATAGGCTTTATCGGCTTGGGGATGCGAGGCCCGGGTGCAGTAAACCGCATGTCGCGTATTGAGGGCGTGGAGATCAAGGCGCTATGCGACAAGGATCCCCAAAGGGCGGCAAAAGCACAGGGTATCCTCGAGAAAAGCGGTCTCCCCAAAGCCAAGGAATATTCGGGTGAAGACGGCTGGAAAGATATGGTGGCCAATGAGGAACTTGACCTCGTGTATATCTGTACGCCATGGCACCTGCATGCGCCCATGTCGATCTATGCCATGGAGCATGGGAAGCACGCGGCCAGCGAGGTTCCCATCGCCCTTACCCTGGATGAATGTTGGGCACTCGTGGAAACCTCAGAGCGCACCAAGAAGCATTGCATGATGCTCGAAAACTGCTGTTATGATTTCTTTGAGATGCTTACCCTCAACATGGCCCGGAATGGCCTGTTTGGCGAACTCGTCCATGCCGAAGGGGCTTACATCCACGACTTGCTGGACCTGAATTTCTCCAAAACGGGTTATGCCGATATGTGGAGGCTACGGGAAAATGCCACCAAAAATGGTAGCCTGTACCCTACCCATGGCCTTGGCCCAGTAGCCCAGTGCCTGAACATCAATCGGGGCGACAAGATGGATTATTTGGTATCCATGTCAAGCAACGACTTCATGATGGGGGCTACAGCCGCCGAGAAAGCTAAGGAGGACGCATTCTTCGAGCCATTTGCGGGTCGGTCATACCGAGGCAATATGAATACGACGCTTATCCACACGGCAAAGGGCAAAACAATGATGATCCAACACGACGTCACATCGCCCCGCCCATATTCGCGCATACACCTCATCAGCGGTACCAAAGGCGTTGCCTCTAAATGGCCTTCGCCAGAGCGGATCGCCTTTGGCCACAATTGGGTGAAAGAAGATGAGTTAAAAGAGCTGTATGACAAATACACCCCTGCGCTGATCAAACACGTGGGCGAAGCGGCTAAGCAGGTCGGTGGACACGGCGGGATGGACTTCATCATGGACTGGCGGCTGATCGACTGCCTGCGCAATGGATTGCCCCTTGATCAAGACGTGTATGATGGCGTATCCTGGAGCTGTATCCTGCCGCTCAGCGTGCAATCCGTCGGCAACCGTTCGCAGTCGCTGGATATCCCCGACTTCACCCGTGGTGCCTGGCAAACCAATGCCCCTGTCAACCTCACGTTGGAAGGCGGCGCCACGACCGGTATAAGGAAAGTAGGGTAAATAAGTTTTAGCCTTAACTAGTAGATGGAGCGTTTCATCATTCGGTAATCCCGATGAAACGCTCCATTGCTTTTTCCAAGGTTTCCTGTTTTTTCGCAAAGCAAATGCGAATCAACCGTTGATCTCTCGCTTCGCTATAAAATGCCGACACGGGAATGACCGCTACCCCGTGTTGTTCGGTTAGTTGTTGGCAAAACACCTGTTCGGGCAACTCGCTAATAGCCGCATAACTAGCCAGCAGAAAATATGTGCCTTGGCAGGGCAATACCTGAAAACGCGTGGTGGACAGCCCCTGGCACATGAAATCACGCTTTCGCTGGAAAAATACACCCAGTTCCTGATACTCCTCTGGATATGCCATGAAATCGGCCAATGCATATTGGGTGGGCGTATTGACACTAAACACATTGAATTGATGCACCTTGCGGAATTCAGCCATCAACTTAGCCGGGGCAAGGCAGTAGCCCACTTTCCAACCGGTGATGTGGTAAAGCTTCCCGAATGACGCCACGACGAACGCTCGATCGCGGAGCTCGGGGTATTCCACGGCACTGCGATGCCGGATACCATCGTAAACGACGTGTTCATAGACTTCATCACTCAGCAAATAACAATCCGCTCGTTTAACCACGCGAATAAGCTGTTGGTAATCCCAATCCGTGAATACCCGGGCCGTGGGATTGTTCGGGGTGTTCACGATGATCAATTTCGTGCTCGGAGTCACCAGCCGCTCCACCTCCCCCCAATCAATGGTAAAATCGGGTGCGGAAAGCGATACGGGTATGGGTACCCCGCCAAATACACGAACCGCAGGTGAATACGCGTCGTAGGCCGGCTCGAAGATAATGACCTCATCATCCGGGCAGACCAGGGTAGCTATCGCCGTAAAAAGCGCTTGCGTGGCACCTGCCGTCACGGTTACTTCCGTTTCCGGGTGGTAAGACACGCCATAACTAGCCTCCACCTTGATGCTAATTTGTTCTCGGAGTGGCTGCACGCCCGCCATCGGCGCATATTGGTTATGGCCCGCACGTATATGGTATTCGACCAACGAGGCCAGCCGGGGTGAACAGTCAAAATCGGGAAAACCCTGTGAAAGGTTAATCGCTTGGTGTTGGACGGCCAACTGCGACATTTGGGTGAAAATAGAGATGCCGGTATCCGGCAACTTGGATGTGAGTCTATTCATCAACTACGGCAACGTACATACAAGATTAAGCAATTCGGTGCAAACTACCGCTCAAAACGCTCTGGTTTCACGAAGAATTTCCCGGTAAAACCGGATACTATCTTCCAACTGCGTAATATATGCTTCTTTATCATGGATGATTTTATGATACAATTCCTTCTCCTCGTTGATAAATCGTGTGATGTGCTCGTCCTGTTCACCATTGCCCAGCAAATCGTACAGCCCCACCGCTAACACCTCCGCAATCTGCTCAAGCCGGTCGATATCAATACGGGTAGCGCCGCCCTCAATATTCTGATAGGTCTTTAGCGCGATATGTAAGGCCGCAGCCATATCTGCTTGCGATAAACCACGTTCTTTCCTCAACCGTTTGATTTTTCCCAGAATGTCAGGTTGTGCCATTTTTAGCTAGTTTAGGCATAAATCATGCTGATACTATGTATGATTTATGCGTTTTTTCCATTGTAATAACCCTTTATCTTTGTTGTGAAGGCAAAGGTATTATTTTTTATGAAAAAAGACTACTTATTAAGTAGATTTTATTTTTTCTACTATATTTGTGTAATTATTGGAGGTATTAGGTATACCATATAGCCCGTAAAGGCTAGACATAAAAGTTTGTTTGTTGTTTAGTAAAAGCGGTAAGTGGAGACACTTGCCGTTTTTCTTTCGATACCATTGCCCTCAAAAGCTACAACAAAAATTTGCAGTAAAATCTACTAAATAAGTAGATTTTATTTATACCTTTGCATCGTTTTGGTTCTTTTATATGCATTGCTTATCAAGAAAGGCTGAGGGAAAGGCCCGATGACGTCTTAGCAACCTGAAACCACGTTTAAGGTGCTAACTCCTGCCGCTGGTGTGACCAGTTAGGCAAAGATAAGTGAACTGCTTAGAGATGTTGTTCATCTCTAGGCGTCCAACTATCTCGATATTAACAAGGCAAGGAAGCCTATTGAAAGCAGCACGGTTGCAGGAATAAGATGCAATTGACAAGCAAGTTAATGTAATGAAACAGATGTATCAGACACAAACGATTAACGCAACATAACGATGAAAAGGAAAACAACACTCGCGATATTATCAACGCTATTATTTGGCAGCACATACGCGCAGGAGACCAAACCATTGAATCTTTCAGGCACCGTAAAAGATGTGCCATCCGGACAAATTTACCTGCAACGCTTCGACAACAAAATCTTCCGCACCATTGATTCAGCCCGCCTGGATAATGGGGCATTCCAATTCAACACTGCGGTGCAATTACCGGAGCTGTACGGATTGACCTTGGACAAGGACGGAACGCCTTTTTATGTTTTCCTTGAGGAGGGTCCTATTTCAGTGGCGCTTGACACCAGTGCCTATTACCGCCAGACCACGGTGACCGGATCGAAAGCGCATGACCGCTTCGTGGATTACTCCAAACGGCAACGGGAAGTCCAAATTGCCGATTTTATCCAAGAAGACCCCTCCTCCATTACGACCGCTTATGTATTATACCGCAACTTCTCCTACCGTTTAAGTCCATCGGAAATCAGGACATACACCGGACAGCTTGATCCGTCGCTCCAAAACACGCAATATGCAACCATATTACTTGGTTTGGCAGACCAATTGGAGAAGGTATTGCCGGGAAACAAAGCCCCCGATTTTGCATCCACTACACCCGAGGGTGACGTCGTCAGTTTCTCGGAATTCCTGGGCGAGGGGTATGTACTGCTCGATTTTTGGGCGGCTTGGTGCGGCCCCTGCCGCCGTGAGAATCCGAATTTGGTAGCCGCTTACCAACAATACAAAGACAGGGGGTTTAATGTTTTTGGCGTATCCTTGGATAAAACCAAGGAGGCTTGGGTAAAGGCCATCGAAGTCGATGGCTTGACGTGGCCGCAAGTATCAGAACTTACCTTTTGGAACAGTGAGGCAGCGGCCCTATATGGGGTTCGGGCTATTCCCAGCAATTTCCTGATCGGGCCAGACGGCACCATCGTAGCACGCAACTTACGTGGGGAAGAGTTACGTGAAAAACTTCGGGAATTACTGGGAGAATAAGCGGCAAAAACTAATATTAAAATGTAGCATAGCATGGCAAGTGCCATGAAGCATTGAACGAATTGTACCAAAGGAGAAACATGCACGATCTGTAGGCAGCGGAATATAGGAATATAATTACGCAAAAAGGGGGGAAGACAAAATGTCTTCCCCCCTTTTTTGGCTCTTTCTTACATGAATTAACCGGAATTACTTTGCCGAGATAACGGCTTCCGCAAACCGCTCCATTTCCTCCATGTTCATATTTTTTAAAATGGTGATCAGTGGCAAGATAACAACAATGTGCTTTGACCTCGTTTGATTATCGGCACACCGCGCATGGAGCGCCTGTTATCTTTTCTTATGCAAAGCAGCAATATTATGAAATTAGTTCAGCCAATTCCATCAATAGGAATGAAAACTGCTTAACATGAGCAGTATTTATAGGTTTAAACGGATTGGGCAATCCGTTATCTTTGAAAGATAGTATTAAAGGTCTATCCACTGTTCTTTTTACGTGCTTGCCGGAACCGTTACTTATCTGATACAATACACATGATTGACGGGGGCCTGCAATGAATGATGGATCTGCTGTCTAAATGATTCGATAATTACACTGTTTAAATATCAAGTTTTATGAGCCAATTACATTACTTTTTTCAGATTTGCCCACAAACGGACGGCGATGTCGTGCCAAGCGGGCTACCAAGGGAATCCTTGTTAGCATCGCGTTCTCTTTCAGCCAATGCCTACCTATCTCCTGCCGCTGCTGTACGAATGTGCATGTGTTGTTGCGGTCATTGATAATATCCCCTTTCATATTATCTTTTCCTTAGCTAAGCAGACCGTTTAGCTGTATCACCAAATTTTATCGCTTTACCAATCCACCGGAAAGTTCCGGAGGGTAGGTTTATGGCGTCAACAAATTATTTTATTGCGTTAACAAACAAAACACATCCAACAATTTCGTAATATGTATCATCACATAATCAATAGAAAAGCGCTTTGGTTAATAGCTGGTTTGTTGCTTGGATCGTATTCCCTGCTCTATTCCCAAACCATCATCACGGGTACCGTATTAGACGCAGGCAAGAATGAACCACTTGCCGGTGTTTCCGTGACCGAAGCAGGAACAGCCAATGCTACCGTGACCAACGGTGAGGGCCAATTTTCCATCAGTTTATCGCGGTTACCCGCCACATTAAAAGTTTCTTTCATCGGTTACCAGCACCAGGAAATAACCATTCGGGGCACCTCGGGTCCCATCACGATCAATCTCGTTGAAGACCTCAGCTTCCTTGAGGAAGTCGTCATCACGGGATACACGACCCAACAGCGCAGAAACATCACCGGATCAATCACCACGGTATCATTCAGTGAGTCCAATACTGCCCAAGCGGATCAGGATCCGATTAAATTACTACAGGGAAATGCGCCAGGCGTTCAAATCACCGCTACATCAGGCACACCGGGCGGCGGGGTCAGCTTTGTCATAAGGGGAAATAACTCGATCGGTGGGAGCGTTGAACCGCTATACGTGGTGGATGGAGTATTCCTGAATACCAGCTTACCTATAGGTGGCTTGGGAGGCAACTTACAGTCCAGCCCATTGGCAGACATCAATCCTGCAGATATCGAAAGCATCACGCTCTTGAAAGACGCTAATGCCACGGCTATTTACGGCTCACAAGGCTCCAACGGGGTCGTCGTAATTACCACCAAACGGGGTAATCGGAACGCACAGTCACGCATCAACGTGTCAGCCAAACAGGGATGGGCGGATGCGGTCAACAAGTTTCGGGCGACTACCGGACCGGAAACGGGCCAATTGCTTTACGAATCTTGGGCCAATACGGCTGCCGAAAACGGCGAAAGCTTGGCAGCATACCTCGCCCGCGAACGGCCTACTAACTGGGATATCGTTTTTCCGTTCACTAACGCGGATGGATCGCCCGACTTCGACCGGGATAATATTGCGAATTTGCCGACCTACGATCGGATAAGTGACTTGTTCCAAACTGCCGGCACTGCAGACTACCAGCTATCCCTATCCGGGGGTACTACCTCTAGCAATCATTATATTGCGCTCGGTTACGCCAACCAGCAGTCCATTGTAAAACCCAATGAATTTGAACGCTTTTCCGGCCGCGTTAACTATGACAACAACGTCACCAATCGCCTAAAAGTGGGCACCAGCTATAACATTGTACGCACCGGACGAAGCAAGGTTTACACCAACGACAACGCCGCTGGAGGTGTCATCAACTCGGCCATCTTCCCACGGTCGTTCTTACCGATTTATGATGCCAACGGCAACTACCTCAACCACGCCACGTTCAACAATCACCTCCGGCTTATCGAACACGTAGATAACAACTACGTCACCTGGCGAAACACAGTCAACCTCTACGGAGAGTATGCGTTCCTCCCCGAGTTGAAATTCAGAACCAGTGGAAGCTTCGACTACACCAACAATGGTTCGCGTAGCTTTTCTGATTTTGCATTAAGCAATAACGGGAGTGCCAGTGCGTCGAATGACCTCATCCAGGTATTTACCGCAGAGCAACTATTGACATATGTAAAAACATTTGCAGAAACGCATGATGTAAACATCCTGCTGGGCAATACCGTCAATGCACGTCAGGTCAGCGGCGTAAACGCAAATGGAAGCAATTACGTGTTTGACGTGCTCCGCGAGGTTTCATCGGGAGGTACCACCACCGGCGGTTCATCCAGAAGTGAAAACAGGTTGGTTTCCTTTTTCGGCAGCGCCGGCTATTCCTATGACGGCAAATACAACCTGGAATTCAACTTCCGCGCCGATGGTTCTTCCCGCTTTGGTAAAAATGTACGTTGGGGATATTTTCCCGCAGGCGGCATCAGTTGGAATGCCGGGCAGGAGCCTTTCATCCAGAGCCTGAATGTGTTTGATGCCCTGAAACTGCGCGCTTCTTACGGGATATCGGGCAACCAAAACGGGATAGGCAACTATGATGCATTGGCGGTCTGGTCGACCAATGCTCAATCCTACCTCGATCAGCCCAGCTTATCGCCCGGAAGGCTCGCCAATCCCGACCTGACCTGGGAAACCACACGGCAGACGAATATCGGCGTGGACTTTTCCGTGCTGAAAAACCGGTTAAACATCACGTTGGAAGGCTACCATAAATACACCTCCAATGGCTTGCAGGATGTCACCGTACCCTCCCGTAGCGGGTACTCAACGGCTTTACGCAACTACGCCGAAATCAGCAACAAGGGGTTAGAATTGACCATCCAATCGCTGAACATTCAAAATTCGGATTTCCGGTGGTCCACCGACTTCAACATTTCGACCAACCGCAATCGGATCGAACGTATCCCACAGGAACAAACCATGGGTGCAACCAACCGGGGTACTTCCATCCTGCGTGAAGGCTATCCGGTCAATTCGTTTTTCCTTTACAAGCAGCTCTATGTCGACCCACAGACCGGAAATGCCGTATATGATGACGTGGATGGAGATGGCATCATCACCTACGCAGACCGCCAGATCGTGGGCAACGTACAACCCGACTTTGTAGGGGGCCTCACCAATACCGTATCTTACAAAGGGTTTGACCTGAATGTCTTTTTCTATTTTACAAAAGGCAATGATATCCTGAACATGCATGATTTCTTCCTGGTCCATGGTGGTATACAAAATGGCATCGGTTTTGACCCACGCCAGTTGGATCGCTGGCAGCAGCCTGGCGACGTGACCGACATCCCGAAGCCGACACGATATACAGCTAATCCGGAACAAAATAACTCAGCGGCAAATAACTATAGCGGACAGGTAGCCAGCCTTAGTACTCGTTACCTCGATGATGGCTCATTCCTCCGCCTGCGAAATGTGGCATTGAGCTACAGCCTGCCCCAACAATACTCGGCGAAGTTAGGGCTCAACCGGGTCAAAGCGACCGTCTCCGGAACCAACCTCTGGACATGGACCCGATACAAAGGGCTTGACCCCGAGGTCAGCGCACAGAGCTCAAACCAAAATACCGCGGGATACGACTGGGCAACCGTGCCCCAACCCCGTACGATTGAATTTATACTTAACCTCACCTTGTAAAATCAGAATCACTCATGAAAGCAACATTGAAACAATACATCATGCGTCCATTGCTGGCGGTATCGGTGATCTGGCTGGGTGGATGCGAATCCTTCCTGGATCTGAAGCCCACCAATGCCCTGCTGGCTGATAATGCCGTCTATGACGCCAAGACATCACGTGCACTGGTCAATTCAGCCTATTCCAGCCTGAAAAGCTACTCCATTGGGCCCTCCATCGTACTGGGGGTAATCCCAGCGGATAATGTGTTTTTCGGCGGCAGCCAAAGCCAAAACATCGAACTGGATGGCCACGCCTTCACCGTGACCAACTCAGCCATCGTCAGTGCTTACCGGTCCAACTATTCGCTGATTAATGTCGCCAACTGGGCAATATCGGAAATCCCCAAAGTAACGGATGACACCTTTGCAGCCGGCGAGCAAAACAAGCTCGTGGGTGAAGCACACTTCATCCGGGCATATGCGTATTTCAACCTTGGGCGCAGTTGGGGCGGTGTGCAGTTGCAGCTTAACCCAACCACGGATCTCTCCTCACTGGGCAACATCGCCCGCAGCACCCAAGCCGAAACGTACCAGCAGGTTTTAAGCGACCTCACGACTGCGGAGCAACTATTGCCCGATGACGATGCCAGTACCCGCAACCGCGTACAACGTGCCATAGTCAGGGCATTCCGTGCCAAGGTATCCCTTTACGCCAACCAGTTTGAACAGGCCGAAACCGAAGCGACTGCGGTCATCACAAATACGAAATACGAATTGGTCAAGCCTTACAACACGTTTTTCCAAGCGCCTTTCCTGAGCAAGGAGTCGGTATTTGAAATCTCAGCTACCGCCAATAATTCCGGCGTTTCGGGCAGCCCTTGGTTTCCTGCGTCAGGCACCCCCCGCGGATCGTATGAATACCGCCCCACCAACGAAATCATTACCCTGTTGAACGATGCTAGTAAGGGCGGTACCAGAAATGCACTCATCGATACCCGCGGATCGGACACTTATGTGAATTTGTACCACACCACGTCGCCCAACATCAACCCCGCCTACGCCATCCGCATCGCTGAGTTATACCTCATCCGTGCCGAGGCGCGCGTGAGCAAAGCCAATCCGGACTATGCCGGGGCCATCACCGACCTGAATGCGGTACGTGACCGTGCAGACGCGGAGCTGTTTCCCGAAAGTAGCACCGACAAAGCGGCCATCCTGCAGGCGATATGGGATGAACGGCGACTGGAATTTGCCTTCGAGGCCGACCGTTGGTATGACCTCGTGCGTACAGAGCAGGCTGAAAACGAGCTCGGGGTACCCGCTAATTCCTGGTTATTCCCCATCCCGCAGGCCGATGTCCTCGCCGACCCCGACCTGGGTGGAGAAAATAATCCCGGGTATTAGCGAAACACTGCACAATGATTCACAAACACGTTAACTATAAAGACGAGGCATGCGTGTCTATAGTAGGCCCGCATGCCTTCTTATCATTCAAAAACAACTAATTCTAATGAAAAAACTAATTCTTTTTTTGGCATTCCTGTTGGCAGCTACACACAGCCATTCACAGGATGAGTATTATTTCGGTGGTCGAGGCCCGCTGAATGCCGCGATCCCCACGCCCGAATCGTTTTTTGGTTTCCGCATCGGTAGCGAACTGGTACGCTACGACAAGGTAGTGGAATATTTCAAGCTCCTTGCCGACAAGTCCGACCGTGCCTCACTGGAGGTATTTGGTAAGTCGTGGCAAAACCGTGAACAGGTAAAATTATTTGTCACCTCTCCCGATAACCAACGCAACCTGGAAAACATCCGCCAAGAACACCTCAAGCTCGTGGATCCAAACGCTTCGGTAGATTTCAATAATCAAAAAGTCATCGTGGAGCTTGCCTATAATGTGCATGGTGGCGAAATATCAGGCACCGATGCTTCCGTACTGGCAGCTTATTACTTGGTGGCTTCCGAAGATCCCGATATCGTTCGCCGCTTGGACGATGCCGTGGTACTGGTTGAACCCTCACAAAACCCTGATGGGCGGGAACGCGCAACCAACTACATCAACGGTTTCCATTACGGGCCACCCATTGCCGATCCATCCGATATTGGCCACGGCGGCAGTTTGACGCCTCATCGGGGCAACCATTTCTGGAATGACCTGAACAGAGATTGGCTTCCGCTTTCACAGGTAGAAAGCCAAAACCGCGTGGCGTTTTACCACAAATGGTATCCTAACGTATACCTCGACTTTCATGAAATGGGCAGCGGCAGCACCTATTACTTCGAACCGTCACCGCTCACCACATGGAATAATATCCTGCCCCAAAGCACCTACAATGTGCTGAACGATATCTTGGCAAAACATTTCTCGGCTGCACTTAACAGCATTGGTTCCCTATACTACACGAAAGAAAGTTTCACTAACCTATCACCTATTTATGGTTCGACTTACCCGGACTATCAAGGTGGCGTGGGCACCACATTGGAGGTAGGCTCCACTTCAGGTGTATTGATCGAAACCGCTGCTGGATTACGCACCTTTGCCCAAAACCTACGCGATAATTTCCTCATCAGCATTGCCGCTGTCCGTGCGGCTACAGACGAAAAAGAGACGTTCTTGAAGCACCAACAGGAGTTTTTCAGAAGCGCGCTGACCCAAGCAGACAAATTGGCCACCAAGGCCATCGTGTTTGGCAGTCAGACGGACAAAAGCCTCAATAGTCTTTTTATTGAGCACCTATTGCGACACCATATCGATGTGTATGAACTGCCAGTTTCCTTTTCTCAAGACGGCAAAACATTTGAGCCCGGTAGCGCATACGTTGTGCCGCTCCGTCAATCACAATTCCGCATACTGCAATCCATATTTGAAGAAAATGAAACCAATGGCTTCGCAGACACAACCACGTTCTACGACCTCTCTGCATGGAGTACTGTACATGGATATGGCATCCCGTTCGTAAAGGCGAAAGCCACTGTCAGGGAAGGTGATAAGGTAACGCAGGCGCCCCCCATTTCTGGGTCAGTTATTGGCCGTTCCGAACTGGCTTATGCCTTTAACTACCTGGATTACTTAACCCCTAAGGCATTGTACTACTTACAAGACCATGGGATAAAGGCGCGTGTGGCACAGCGTGCTTTCACCAGTAAGACGAGTACGGGTAACACCAGTTTTGCCGTTGGAACGATTGTCATTCCAGTGGCTTACCAAACCGTTTCATCCGATGAGCTTTATCGATTACTAAATGAAGCCGCCAAACTGGCAAATATCACCGTGCACGCCATCAGCGATGGTTTTAGCGTTGCAGGTATAGACCTCGGCAGCAACAACATTCGCGTCCTGAAAAAACCCGTTGTGGCCGCCATCACCGGCGGCAACTGGACAAGCATCGGTGAAGTATGGGCATTGCTGGGTAATACGCACAACATACCACTGGTGAAAATTAACGCGCAATCCGCTGAACGGGCAGACCTATCTAAGTATACATCCATCATCCTGAGTGGTGGGCAGTTGTCTCCAACGCTAAGTAGACGGCTGACCGACTGGGTGGAGAATGGTGGAACGCTCATCGCCCTAAGTGGAGCCGCACAATGGGCATCCTCGCTTGCCTCGTCTTCGGGTGAGCAGGCGGCCCGTGGCAATCAGCGGGAGACCAATCAACGTGGCGGTAGCCAAAGAGATACATCCGCTGGCGATACTGCTACTGCTAACACGGCACCTCCCGCAGCGCAGCGCGATGGTCGGTTCGGCGGTGGAGCAGGCGCGCGGCTCAACGGCATCATCGTCCGCGCCGAATTAAACCTGTCGCATCCATTGGCTTACGGGTTCACTTCAACGGATTTCTATACACTGAAAAACAGCACGTCGGGCCTAAGCCAAATCGATAACAGTAGCGTGGTACTGAAAACCACAACGGGCGAATTGGTCAACGGCTACGCCACTCCGGAAGCCTTGTCAGAAGTGAAAGACAAAAACATTATTGCCACTGCAAGTCGTGGTAGCGGATCTATTGTTATCTTCGGCGAGTCACCCACATTCCGGGGGTATTGGCTTGCTCCAGGCAGGATACTGACCAATGCCATCTTCTTTGGCGAAAGTGGCAGCGGCAGGGGCGGATTCGGTCATGCCGAAGCCTTAGCAGAAGAAAAATGATGGTTGATTTGTGTTTTCTACACGCCAAAGTCGATATATTTATCCCAATGATTTTTTTTCATACCCAAATAGTGATTGACAACATGCCATACACCCACCCTAAAACTGTACAACAACCATGATGAAGCACTTAAAAACTATCCTTTTACAATTACTCGCCGTGAGCCTGATCGCCACGGATGCAGTTGCCCAGCACACGTATTATTTCCCGCAAGCACAATTCGATCCTTCCATTCCCGCGCCGGAGGCATTCCTGGGGTATCCTATCGGAACCCACTACACACGCCATGACCGGATAATCGCCTATTTCCAAGAGCTCGATCGTTTGTCTGATAAAATCAGCGTTGAAATCATCGGGTATTCCTACGAGGGTAGACCTTTGGCGGTTGCGACGATTACGTCGGCTGCCAACCAAGGGCGTTTGGAGGAAATCCGACAGGCGCATATTAAACAGGCCGATCCAAGTGCACCCCAGCTTGATGCAAGTCAATCGCCCGTGGTGGTGTTACTCGATTATAGCGTACATGGTGCTGAAACCTCCAGCGGTGAGGCTTCCCTGTTAACGGCTTATTATCTAGTGGCCAGCCAAAGCGATGAAACCCGCCAATGGTTGGACGAAGCAGTCGTGCTGATCGATATTGCCCAAAATCCGGATGGCCGTGATCGCACAGCCAATTGGCACAATGCCTATAAATCTACCCCTCCTGTGGCCGACCCATTGGATAAAGAGCATCTCGAGCAATTCCCCGGAGGACGGACAAACCATTACTTCACTGACCTAAACCGTGACTGGCTCAGTGTGACCCAAATCGAGACCAAACCAAAAATCGATTTCTTTCACCGTTGGTATCCCAATGTGCACATTGACTTCCATGAAATGGGCGGCGGGAGCACGTACTATTTCGAACCCACTCCCAAAAGCACGGAAAGCCCCCTAATCCCAAGGGCTTCTTATGATTTCAACACCGTACTGGCCAAGTATCACGCCGAAGCGCTGGATGGTCTCGGCTCCCTGTATTTCACGAAAGAAGTGTTCGATAATTTTTCCCCTATTTATGGATCAACCTATCCAGACTTCCACGGAGCCGTTGGCGTCACCGTGGAGCAAGGAAGCTCTCGCGGGCTAGTACAGGAAACTGCCAACGGGTTATTGGAATTTCGATTTACTGTCCGGAACCAGCTATTTACCGGCCTGGCATCGATCAAGGGAGCGGTTGCAGAAAAAGCAGGGCTATTCGGGCTGCAAAAAGATTTCTTCCGTACCGCATTGGATGAAGCACGGGCACACAAAACCAAATCGTATGTATTTGGCGACGAACACGATGAATCCCTGACCCAAAAGTTGGTGGAATTGCTCCTGCGCCACCGCATCGCGGTTTATGAACTTGGAAGCGACCAAACCATTGATGGTAAATCGTTCAAGGAAGGTTCAGCTTATGTTGTTCCTGTGGTACAGCCCCAATTCCGACTGATACATTCCATCTTCGAAGAGACCCCTCCCATACAAGATAGCGTGTTTTACGGTAGCACCTCCTACTCCATTATCCATGCCTATGGCCTTAAGTATGCAAAATCGGCCAATGCTATTGGCCAAGGAAATCCCGTGAATACGACAAAGGATTTACAGGGATCTGTGGTTGGCGGTAAAGCAAGCTATGCGTATCTGCTGCACTGGACGGAGTATAACGCTTCTACCGCGCTATATGCCTTGTTAGAAAAAGGTGTTTTTATCAAAGCAGCATTCAAACCCTTTACATCTACCACGGTGGAAGGCCCTATTGACTTTGGATATGGTTCGCTGGTCATCCCGGTGGCCGGACAGACCATCAGTGCGGATTCGTTACATCAAGTCATCAGTTACGTAGCCAATGAAACGGGATTGAAATTTTACGGTGTTTCCACTGGATTTAGCGTAGCCGGCATTGATTTAGGGAGCAATAACATCCAAACCGTCAAAAAGCCTGTCGTTGCACTGGTACTTGGCCAAGGGGTGAATTCGGCCCAGGCTGGACAGGTTTGGTACCTCTTAAATGAACACCTCAAATTACCCGTTGTAAAGATCGATCCGGCCGTTTTCCCAAGAGCCAATCTCAGCAAGTACACCACCTTAATATTAACGAGTGGTAGTTATGATGGCTTATGGAATAAGGAAACCACTGAAAACATTAAATCATGGGTAAACGGCGGAGGTACGCTCATCGCTTTCCAATCTGCTGCCGAATGGGCCATCTCCAATGGTATCGTCCGTGAAAAAGTGTACCAGGATACCGCCAATAAAAAGGATCAGGAAACCGAGCGACTTGATTATGCCACCCGCGCGGAAGCAAGTGCCCCTGACCGATTGAGTGGCAATATCTTTTCAGCCGATATTGATATTACACACCCTGTGGCATTTGGTCTGCAAGAGCGCAAACTGTTTGTCAATATTGATGGCAATACCATCTTATTACCGAGTGTCAATAAATTTTCTACGGTCGCCCAATTTGATAGTGAGCCGTGGGTAAACGGTTATATCTCAAAGCAGAACTTGAATCGGTTTAGCGATAAAGCTTATATCCTTGCTTCATCCGCTGGCCAGGGAAGTGTCATCCTCTTTTCAGATGACCCCACATACCGCAAGTACTGGTACGGCACGGATCGCTTGGTAACCAACAGCATTTTCTTTGGGGGCCATGTTTCGACCGGAGGACGAGGTGGGCAATAAGCCACTGCCTTTGGGGGTACGCACCCGATTGGTTTAGTTTATAGCATGGGCGAGGCCAACGTCAACGGGAAATTTCTTCCAACGGCTGATGTTGATCCTCGCCCATGCTATTTTGGGTTGCCTGATAGATCGTTACAGCGACCGTTTCCAACCAGTGTCGTTGGCCGTTCCAAGCTCGCCGTATATACCCCGTTCCCCGGCATAATCCTCACCACCGAATGTATACGTTTCCACTCCAATAAGTTCTAATTGGACTTGCGGTATGGGGAACTGCGTAGGCGTACCTCCTTGCAGCAAATCGTGCCGACGCATAAACGTAAAGGGTACAAACGTGCCTCCAGCACCGTCAATCTCAATGGCATACTCGTAGTGCAAGGCTTCTCGCAGGTCATCGGGATTAGCCGAAATATCGGGCAGCCCACCCCTGGCCTTACGTGCCGCATCGGCTGCATTGAGTTCTGAGGCAGCGCCTGCATGATCGTTCAGCCATAATTTCGCTTCCGCCCGCAATAGCCGTATTTCCTCAGCTAAAAAGTATGGGTTGGACGCTCCCGCCACATTCAGTGTTGAAAGTGCCGGATACATCCAGCGGGTCCGGATGTAGTTACTGAACAGGTTACGTCCGCGTGCCTCCAGCAGGATACCGAAATTGGTCGTATAGGTGAAATAATCATAAAACCGATTGTCATCCGTTTCGATAGGTGCTAACAAGACGGTATTGTCTAACGGATAGCCGTTTGGTGTGGAATGGGTTTTATCAGCAAGGTAGGGAATCTTGATATCTACGGGTACGTAGGATGCCCCTCCATAAGGCCGCTCCAACACATCGACCAACTGATTGTAGTACCCCCCTACGACAGTAGTGATGAGGAAATCAGCAGAAAACCCCCGATTTGCGTAATCCAGCACCCTGTTCCAGTAACCATCACCCAACGCCTGAGCCTCCGCCCTGTCTCTGGCTACCGATGACAGTATACGTGCAGCCATGGAATTGGTGAGTTTCACCAAATTATCCCGAGAGATGATCACACCGGTCAGGAAATCAAACGTCAGGTTAGGGGTAGCTTCTATCAGCTGCAGGGTTTTATCCAGGTGGGCAACACCATTCTCGATCAATTCTTGATACGAATGTGGGAATTCCCGAACATCGAGTGATACATCGTCAACGATGATTCCCCGATCGAAAATCGCACCTAAATAGCCCTGTGCGATCCCTTTTGCATAGTAAGCGCCTACTAAACAATCGGCCGTACGGTCAGCTCCCGCATCGTCATAGATACGGAGCTGCTGGTTCTCGATGATATCGATTACCTTGGTCGCATCTAGGTTGGCTTGATAAAAATTTGAATAGACTGTCCTCACCGCCGCGTTACCCCGGTAAGCTGCGTTATTGTTTAACCGAAGTCGGGGTTCGATGGCAAAGTCCCACCACGACTGGCTTCCGTTTGTGTTGGTAGATTGGTCGGCCCAGAGACTGAAATGCGACCCACCGGCATTGCTTGTTGTGTTATTAAATGCCGTCTGCACACTACTTGTTGTCAATACGTAACCAAGGCTTTTTATCTTTTGGATCGCCTCCGCGTTGGTCAGCGTCGAAGGGTCGTCGAAACCGATGGAATCGCACGATATGAGTAAGAACGATACTGCAAGTTGATATATATACTTTTTCATCTGAATATTTTTTTAAAGGTGATGAAGCTTGCATGAATGATCCATGTCTTTTTGTGAATGGCAATTCACGCAGGTTTCATGCCTTTTGTGTTAAAAATTAAAGGTAAGTTTCCCTGAAATGATTCGATAAGACGGATAATTGAATCCATCCTGGCCAATCCCGTCTACATTTACCCCCTGGTAATTGGTCCATATAAACAGGTTACGTCCGATCAGTGAGAAGTTAGCCTGTTGGATGACGTTTTTGATTCCGAGTTTTTCCGTTGGAATTTTATAAGATAACGAGAGCTCCCGCAAAGCCACATGGGTGGTATTCTCTATCCAATAATCCGTTACCTGTGACGCATTGAACACCCGGGTAGTAAAATTCAACGGTTTGCCAGCCTGTGATGCTTGTTCGTAAAACCTCGAACGATACACGTAGGTGAGGTATTGGGCGGTCTCGTTGAATTTCTCTCCCCCTTGCTGCCAGTCGAATACGGCATACAGCGAGAACCGGCCATAGGAAATGGCATTTGTAAACCCGACATTGAAATCGGGCATCGCGTCACCAATGATTTTCGAGTTGCCGGTAGCTTCATTGACATAAAACACAGGGGCCTCGTCTGCTGTACCTAACGCTGCTTTCTCTACCAAAACCCCGAAATCATTAACGACATAGTCCTCCACGCGTTTCGTATCATCGCCCGTGTTGGTCACAAATCCCGCATCATTGGTTTCCAACTGCGACAAGCTGGAGAAGATGCTATAGCCGTATATGGCGGTAGTACTGGCACCCACTGCCTTACGATATCCGTTAGCTGTAAATTCAGGCACATTACCCAGTGAAGTGATCCGGCTCCGCACGCGGCTGAATGTGAGGCCCGGTGTCCAGGTGAATTGCCCTTTATTTACTGCCCTGCCGTTAACCTCCAATTCAAGTGAATTGGATTTCACGGCACCCAGGTTGTCATAGATATTTGCCGACCCTGAAATCGGTGCAAACGCGGGTACCGAAATAAAGTCATTGGTACTATTTGAAAACGCATAGTTGAACTGGATGTTCAATCGATCCCAGACCACGGCGTCAAACCCAAGTTCCGTTTCCTCCGTAATCGCGCGTTTCAAGTCGGTATTATCATTTTGAGTATAGCTCACCCCACCGGAATTCGAGATCGATACCCTACTATCCTTTGCACCAAAGGGCGGCAAACTTCCCGCCTGACCATACGCCACCCGGAATTTCAATTCGGTCAATGCATGGAGATCAAGGTCTTGCGTGATACGGTAAGCCGCCGAGATACGGGGGAAGACCGCGGTACCCGCATCGCGACCAAAACGGGAGCTTTGATCCAACCGAACCAATCCGTCAATAAATAATCTATCATCCCACGCTATTTTAGCATTCAGGAAATAGCCGTAGTTGACCGTTTTCTCCCATGACGAAGAAAGCGATCGGGTACTGGGTTCCGTTACGTTAAGGCTCTTTACGGGAGCGGTCAGGTTTCGTCCGGAGCCACTGAAGCCCGTTTGCCGGGAAGATTCATACACGAATTTGGCGGTCAGCCCCCAATCAAAATTACCCGTTCGGCGATTATAGTTGAGTTGCAATTGCCCGTTTTTGGTATCGGTACGTCGGGTAGTAAGCTCGTAGTTTCCATTATTCAAGTCGATATTCGGTGTAATCGTTTGATACCCTATCGGATAATACTCTTCTGAATTATAATACCGGTTCTGCAATGAAGCGGCACCTTCGGCACTGAGGTGGTCGGTTATGGCATACCTCAACTTGCCTCCCAGCATGATATTTTCGGTAACGTAGCTGTACTCTTGGTTAGAAAGCCGGTATAGGGGGTTGTTCCACTGTGTACCTGGCAGCTCACTCCCCTCGGGAAAGAATACATATCTCCCTTCTCCATCTTTTTCAGCCAAATTAATATGGGGTTCGACTAAAAGCGTGGAATACAGTAACCCTTCCGAACGGGATGAAACCGCTTCGGACGGACTGTCAAAATGCGAATATTGTGCCGTGAGGTCGGCTGTGATCTTTGGAGACACCTTATATCCCAGGTTGAATAGCAGATTTTGCCGAGTATCGGCCGCTACCGCATCTGAAGCACCTCCCCGGTATTGGTTTTGAGCGGATAAATAAGCCGTATACTTATCATCGGTGGCCGATACGGATGCGGAATTTGTAAAGTAGCTATTCCGGCTAAGTATATTTTTAGTATTGTCATAGAAATCCTTATAAGGATGTAAATTGACCGAAAAGCCGTTCTCTTGGTAATCAATCACCCTGGCTCCGTCAACCAGCAGGAACGAGCCATCGGGGTTGACCCTGAAATGATGAAGTTTTGCCGTGGGGGGAAGCAATAGGATATCGGAAAATCCAACCTCATTGTCAATAACGATATCAAGTTTTCTCCCTTTGCGGCCTTGTTTTGTCAGCACCTGAATGATGCCGCCTTCACCGCGTGTACCATACAATGCCGATGCGGCAGCCCCTTTCACCACTTCAATGGATTCGATGTCATTGGGATTGAGGTCGGACAAGCGAAGGCCGGTTACAAAGCCATCGACCACGATCAAGGGTTCGACATTGCCTGTAACGGATTTCGAACCCCGCAAATATACCGAAGCCCCTTGGTTTCCACCTGATTGATCAATTCGCAATCCCGCAACCTTTCCCCTTAGTGAAGTGGAAGCATCAAGCGCTGGCACCGTACTGATCAGTTCATTGTCGACTTTCGTCAGGGCAAACGATAATCGTTTACGGCTGGTTCCTTCTGCAACTCCCGTAACCACCACTTCGTCCAGCCCCGTGGCGTCCTGTTCCAACTCAATCGTGATCGGACTACCATCAGCCACCACGTTGATGGTTTGATAACCGATATAAGACACGATAATGGTATAGGGGAACCGCTGTCCAGTGACAAACCTGAATTTACCCTGGTTGTCTGTCGTCGTACTATGCGTAACACCTTCCAGTTGCAGTGTCGCCCCGGCAAGCGGTTCTTTGGTCACCGCATCAAGTACGACACCATCCAATGTAGAATTGACCAGCGGCCTAGTCTCTTGGGCCAATAGGTATAATGGCAATACAAACAGCAACATTCCCACTGTTTTGCCTATCCATAATTTACTAAATTTCATGTAGTTAAGTTTAATCATAATAACACTTAATAATCATTACCCGAAAAGGGCACTTAGTCAGTCGACCACCCCACTAACAACTGCAAGCAGTGCACAAACCTGCTGTCGAAATACAGCGGAGCGAAACGATTGACGAAAGAAAAAATTGAAAATTTGCTGATTAATAAAGGAAGGTGGCAGCAATCCACCTGTAAAATGCGTGTTCGCTTTTAACTAAAAAGAAAGCGACATTCGCATACAATGGCCGGTGGGCTTGACCATTTGCATAGACTGCGTGGGATGAAAGAGTGGCAATAATAAGTTCACTGACCTCAGTGAACTTCCCGATAAAAGATGTTGACGATAATACATAGTTTTTATAAATGAAAGACCTATTACCTACGCAATGCGCATGCCTTGCTTTGGCACCACAAATGTATACTTGTTCAGTAGACTTTAAAAGGTATAAATTATACCTAAACCCGCATAAATAATACGCAAGGATACACGCCTGAGTGTTTTGATGACCGAAATGCAAGATGTGGTTCCCTATGACGATGTTCACACAGCACCCTACATGATCGCTTTTCCTGAGGCGCATCGAAATCAGTTGCCTTCATAAATGAAGTAGGAGTTCCTGATGGGCAGGAACTCCATACTTGCTAACCAATTATAAACCTATATATGAGAAGGGAAAAATTTTTCTTTTTTACAAGACTACCTGTCCAGATGAATACATTCACCTGCTTACTATTAGAAAGCGTACCGAAGGGTTACCCCGTATGTTCGTTGGTCTCCCAATACTCCCGCATAGTGACCCGCATTACCTGCGCCGGGAAGTAACTGTTCGAAATAGTTGGTATCGAATGCATTCCTCACCCATAAAAATACAGACACACCACTATCGGCACGAAAACCGGCCCTTCCATTAAGCAGTGTATAGCCGTCTACGACAAGATATTGCGAAGGCGATGGATTCGATGAAAACGAAGATCGGTAGAAGCCGTCTAAGGCAAAAACAAATGCTCCGTCTTGCCCAAAGAAGGTGGTCGGCTTCGTTGCCGCTTCACCGCCAAACGAAGCAGCCCATTTCGAGATACCGGGCAGCTGCCCTCCTGAGATATCCTTGAAAGTAGGACCTCCTGTTTCTTCCAATGGTGGTGGCGCATTAGTAAACTTCACATAAGTGCCGTCGGTATACGCCAATGCACCATACAATGAAAAAAAGTTATCGAAACGTATGTTTCCATCCAATTCAAAGCCGCGTACCCGGATTTGCTCCGCATTAGCAAGATAGCCCCTGTTAACCGACAAATCCGCAGCCTGTACCTGTGCTTGGTAATCCTTCACATCCGTATTAAACAGTGTCAGGCCGAGTGCTGAGTTACGCGTGGGCTGCGCCTTAATCCCTACTTCATAATGCCTAACGCTTTCTGGCCTAATAACGGCCAACTCAAGCATAGGTTGCCCATTCTGGTTGGGCAATCCGCCCAAATTGAGCCCTACAGGCCTAAATCCAGTAGAAAACGTAGCAAATGTGTTGATCTTCTCACTGGCCTTAAACGCCACTGTCAACTGGCCCGAGACATTGGTATCATCGATTTCCGCTTCAAAGGCTTGATTGCTATACACTGCATTCTTCAACGCCAATAGCGCTGGGTCATCCGTTTGCAGACCTCCATACGTCTCTCTTCTGAAATTAACCGATTTGTCGTCATAGTTGACCCTGATACCCGGCAACACACGTAAGCGAGGGGTAATCGCCCAATCCAATTGGGTGAAAATTGCGCCACTGAATGTTTTCAAGCTCGGATACGTTTTGATGCCATACCCTTCCAGCAGTCCAGGCGTTTGCCATAGTTCACTTTCGGAATTTTGTGAAAAACGCCATTGGTTACGCCCAGCTTCTTCGGTATGTGCTGGATCGGCGTTCAGCGACTGCCCGAATGCAAAAAGCCCTACTACCGCGCTGAGTTTTTCCGAAAACTCACCGGCCCATCGAAACTCTTGCGACCATTGATCGTGCCGAGACGGTGCTTGTGAAAGCGCCAAGCCCTGCAGCCCCGTGAAATCACGGTCATTGGAAGGATCCCAGTTCCAGAAGCGCCAAGCCGTTGTTGAGGTCAACACACCTGCCCCCACTTTTACATCGACATTCGCAGATACACCCCCCAAATCCTGGCCAGAACGCCAAGGGGTATCATGGTCAATTAACCGATCGAACGGATTACGGCTAGGCAACTCATAATTTAAATCTGAAATGATCTGTTCAAATTGACGATAGGCTGCCCGTTGCGTAGGCGCCACCCCGACAAACACTTGTGCATAGCCATCCGGGCGTTGACGCGTCAAATCGCCGGCGAGCAGCACTTGCACCTGATCCGAAGGCTGGTAAAGGAGCTGCGCTCTCAGTCCGAGATTATTCAGGTCATTTACATGCTTTTGGGTGGCTACGTTATATAAGAGGCCATCCCGTTGCGTTCCACTGAATGACAATCGAGCCGCAAGATTCTTTGCCAACGGCCCACTCACCGAAGCCTTTGCTTGGATAAAACCAAAATTACCGTAACTCAACTCCGCTCGGCCCTCAGGAGTAAATGTTGGCTTTCTGGTGGTGACATTAAACGCACCCGCAACCGTGTTCTTGCCAAAAAGGGTTCCCTGTGGCCCACGCAACACCTCAATTTGCTCCACATCAATGAAATCCAGTGTCGTTGCCGCTGGACGAGCGTAAAAAACACCATCTACATAAAAACCAACACCCGGGTCAATACCATCGTTAGTTAAGCCGAATGTCGTGCCTAAGCCACGGATACTGATGCCGGTATTACGCGGATTAGAGGAATAAAGCTGGACAGTTGGCACCAATTCCTTTAAGCGATTGACATTAAAAGCACCGGATTCCTCAGCCAATGCTCCACTGACCACCGAAACCGGGATCGGAACTTCAAGCAATAATTCCCGCCGCCGCCTAGAGGTAACCACCACCTCGTCGAGTCCAGTAGCGCTGCGCTCCAAGAGGATGGCCAATGGCGTTTCGTTGGCAATGACTTCTTTCGTTTGATAACCTATATATGACACAATAATGGTATAGGGAAATCGCTGCCCCGTTACAAACCGAAATTTACCAGCCCTGTCGGTCTTGGTCACATGGGTGACCCCCGCCAACTGCAAAGTAGCTCCCGACAAAGGTTCTTGGGTAATGGCGTCCAATACTTGCCCATCCAACGTGGAATTGACCAATGGTTTGGTCTCTTGGGCTAATACGTACAACGGGAATACGAACAGCAACGTCACGATTGTTTTGCCTATCCATAATTTACTAAATTTCATGTAGTTGATTTTAATCATAATAACTTTACTTAAAAAGGGTGTTCGGCCATTCCATTGATCTCGCAACCAATGCCTGCCATGCAAAACCTGTTGTCGAAGTACAACAGCGCAAAACGACTGACGGAAAAAAATGGGAAATTCGCTGATTACTATAGGAAGGTGGCAGCAATCCACCCGTACAATGCGTATTCGTTTCTAAAAAGAAAGCGACATTCGCATACAATGGCCGGTAGGCATGGCCATTTGCATGGATTGAAGAAACGGTAATAATAAGTTCGATGACTTCGGTGAACCTCCTAATAAGAAATGCTGACGACGATACATAATTTTTATAAATGAAAGACCAATTACCACTGCAATGCGCTAGTATTAGCTGGTTTTACAAATGTATACTTGTTTAGTAGATTTTAATAGGCATAAATACTGCATAATTATGCATAAATAATGCATAAATCCCATCCGCCTTTAAGATTTTGATGCCCGATCGGACTTATAGCCTTCCCTGAATAGGCTCCGTTGTATAAAAATCCATCTTGTTCCCCAGGTGGTAATAGGTATTCTCCGCTTGCTCGGATTGCCTGTCTGTGAAGAGCAAACCATACAGGTGGTCTGTTTCATGTTGGAAGATGACAGCGGTAAACCCTTCTATCAGTTCTTCGTGGTCATTACCTTGCATATCCTGATAAGTTAGCTTAATGGCATAATTGCGCAGCACATCACCCAAGGTGTCGGGTATGGAAAGGCACCCTTCCCTGCTTTTGCGCAATAATTTGGAACGCCAGGTAATTTTAGGGTTCAAATATAGCTCGAATGGCGCATCTGGTTTGTCAAACCGCTTTACCCATATCAAGTTACGGTTGATTCCGACTTGGGGGGCTGCGATGCCCACTCCCGGATGCAAGGAATCGGTCACAGCCAAAAACATCCGATTCGCCAAAAGCGTCAGTAGGGGTTCTTTCGGATCAATATCATTGGACAGTGCCTTTAGTATGTGGCGTTCTTCGGCCACCGTATCCTGAATGACCCGCAATAGTTGGGTCGTATCGCCTCCAAGGATGATACCTCGTTCGCGATCATCAAAGGGTTGTGGCGGCGTGGTCGGTTGTGGCCGTTGCTTCATTGGTCCGGTATACTTCTTTTCTCCGGCCCGGATAGCAATTGCCAGGTCATTTTCTCTCGGCGGTACGGGGCAACGGTATCCGCTGCTATAGGCGCAGTATGGGTTATACGCGTTGTTGAAGTCAATTTCGATACGTCCATGGTGGATATCCGTGGTAGACAAGTCGAGATAACGCCCGGCGCCATACGTTTCCTCACCATTGGTCATGTCTGTAAATGGCAGGAATAGGTGGTTGCGGAGGGCGGTATTGAACGTCAAATCCGTACTTTTATAAAGGGTCAACTCCACCGAATCCCCATCAATATTGAAACTCACCTTGGCGTATCGGATATATTCCTTGCTCGTGCCGTCGGATGTAGGCATCCGAAAGGGAACTTCCTGGTACAATAATTCGACGGCGGCCTGCACACGGTATGTGGCATCTGGTTCATAGAAATGCAGGTAAGGCACCTCGTCTGCCGTTAGCGGCGTGGTCGGATTTTTTATGAAACCCTCGATTTTGGCTTGTCGCGATGCATTGATCGTATCTTGGTAGGTTTGGGAATAACCCCACGAAGTGGTTGCTAGAAAAAACAAGGCGGTGATCACAAGGTGGATCATCATAGATGAAGGATTTTCGCCGCATAACGACCGGCTGCCATGTATTGTCATATCCAAAAGTATAGATTTTTTTGCTGGTTCGTATATTCGTCGATTTGTTTATTCGCGTATTCGGCCGTACGATTCAGCAAATCGACAGATTAACAAATCCAAGGCAGAAGACTAACCAATCACTAACTTATCGCGACCTTTTACCGAAGTAAACCACAGCATCAGCCAAGTCAACGCACCGTTGTAGATAATTAGCTCAAACCCGACCACATAGCTGGTATACGGCGTGATTACGTAAGTATTGGCCATGTAGCATAACAATGGCGACAATACACAAATGTAGGGAACCAACTTATCGGTCACCTGTCGCTTGGTCAGGATGCCGAACGCAAACAACCCTAAGAGCGGGCCATAGGTATAGCTGGCAGCCGTGAAAATCGCATTGACCACGGAGTCGTCATTGATCAAACGGAACACCAATATCACCAGCAGCATCAACACCGAGAAGGCAAAATGCACTTTATTGCGTGTCTTTACCAAGGCACGGTCATTCGGATCGGTTTTTTTATTGAAGTTGAGGAAATCTACGCAAAACGAAGTGGTCAATGCCGTCAATGCCGAATCGGTCGTGGCAAATGTCGCTGCCGTAAGCCCCATCATAAAGATGACGCCCGGCAAAATGGCCAAATGGTGCAGCGCGATCTCGGGGTAAAGGTAATCGGGAGTAAGCAAGGCAGCCACATCGATACCATTCCTTTCGGCATAAATATAAAGCAATGCGCCCACGGCAAGGAAAAATAGGTTAATGACCACGAATATGCCCGTAAACGTTAGCATATTTTTTTGTGCCTCGCCAATGGTTTTCATGCTGAGATTTTTCTGCATCAGATCCTGATCCAATCCCGTCATGGCGACGGTGACAAAGACACCCCCAAGGAAATGCTTCCAAAAATGGATACGGTTGCCCAACAAGTCATCCCAGAAAAATATCTTGGAGTAGCTGCTCTCTTTGATGGTCTCGATGGTTTCGAAGAATCCAAACCCCAGGCTGTCTGCCATAAAATAAATGGACAGCACCACCGCCAATAACAAGCAAGTGGTCTGCATCATATCGGTAATGATGATGGTTTTCAATCCACCCTTATTGGTATATAGCCATATTAGCAGCAGGCACAATGCGATGGTGACGGCAAAAGGGATATTCCATGCATCAAAGATAAACCATTGCAAAATAATGGCTACCAGATAGAGTCGAAACGCCGACCCGATCGTACGCGATATAAGGAAAATCATGGCCCCCGTCTTGTAACTTCGGTGACCCAGCCGATCTTCCAGATAGGTATATATGGAGGTCAAGTTCAATCGGTAATACAACGGCAACAACACATACGCAATAATGATAAAACCAACGGCATTGCCCAATATGAACTGGAAATAACCAAAATCGCTTTTACCTACGGCTCCCGGCACGGATATGAACGTCACGCCAGACAGCGCTACGCCAATCATACCAAAGGCCACCATATACCACTTCGCGTTACGATTAGCCACGAAAAACGTCGAATTATCTGCTGACTTGCGCGAGGTGAAATAGGATATACTCAGTAGAATACCGAAATATACAACCAAAAAGAGGAGGAGGACCGCTGGTGTCATGTGATCAATCTAGGGTTTATCTACCGTTACGGCGTTCAATGATTCGCTACATGTGAATGTTCAATAGCTTTGCGTACACTCCCGTATTTCTCGAGCAAATCGGAGGCGGTTTGCGCGTCGATACCCGTTTCTTCCATAATGATGCGGATACCTCGGCTAAACAGCTTATTGTTGGTGAGTTGCATATCCACCATTTTATTTCCTTTTACACGTCCCAACTGGATCATGACCGTAGTGCTAATCATATTCAACACCAGTTTCTGTGCGGTACCCGCTTTCATGCGCGTAGAGCCCGTGACGAACTCCGGTCCTACAATTACTTCAATCGGGTACTTGGATTCGGCCGCGATAACAGTCCCCGAATTGCATACGATGCAGCCCGTTACCAGCCCGGCTGCATTCGCCGCCTTAAGGCCCCCCACGACATAAGGGGTGCCCCCTGACGCCGCGATGCCAACCACTACATCCTTACTGTTGATCCCATATTCCTGCAAATCGATCCAAGCTTGCTTTTCATCGTCTTCCGCAAATTCCACCGCCTTACGGATAGCCACGTCTCCCCCAGCGATCAGACCGATAATCCAATCATAAGGAACACCGAACGTCGGCGGGCATTCCGAAGCATCCAAGATTCCCAATCGCCCACTGGTGCCCGCGCCGATATAAAACATTCGCCCTCCATCTTTCATCGAAGCCACCGCAGCGGTTATCAAGCGTTCTATCTGTGGAACTGCCTTTTGCACTGCATGGGCAACCGTTTGGTCTTCTTTGTTGATGTTAGTCAAAATCTCGTTGACTGACATTTTATCCAAGTCTTGGTAATTCGATTCTTTCTCTGTAGTGTTTGTCATCTCACTCTCGTTGTTGAATACTTCGTTTAATCCTTACCTGTCCTTATGCCACGTATCGCCGACTACCATTATGGCGTTAAAGTAAAGAAAAAACAGTTAAAATCTACTCAACTAATTTATCTATCCGTTCAAACGCATAACCTTTTGCGGGCAAAACCGCTATCAGTTCGGGGTAATCTGTAATAAAACTTGTCCGCCCCCCTTGGGTCGTTGCCAATTCGTGTCAATATCGTAAACCCCTTAGCCCCTTCAATTCTTTGGTCTCATAATCCAATACGCCATGACACAAGGTTTCCGAACTCATATACCGTACTCCCTTTCAGGGCACTTATAATCCGCTGCGATACGCAACCCCGGCGTATAATTAACCAAATGCAGACCATGCTCCGCTGTCCACTCCAGAATACGCCTGTTATACCACTCATGAGACGGCGTGAAAATCGGGCATCTAATTTACGGATACCCGTGTTAAACAAACCGATTGTTTATTCATGGGGAACTCTTTTACGTCAACAAGTCTTCCCTTATTCTATATCCGGGTATAACAGGTACCTTTTACGCATTGCTTTATAGGCTGCCAATTCTGTCGCCCAAGTAGCCCTTATCTCCTCCTCGCTCATCCCCGCAATAATTTGCTTACGCAACTCATCAGTGCCAGCCAATTTGTCGAAAAATTCAGGGCGGGCGAAAAACGATTGCTTAATAGGTGTCTTGTTATAAAAATCCAGCAGGTATTTCAAGGTAAACTGTTGTGCTTGGGGATCCAAATTCCGTAAATCCACGCCATAATTCACTGTACCTTTCCCCTCTACATGCTTCGACATACCTGCCTTTTCGCCCGGTGTAAACGTGAAATTACCATATACGGGATCTGGGTAGCCTATCACTTGGAACGGCCAATCGGTACCCCTACCCACACTGATATCCGTACCCTCAAATAAGCAGAGCGACATATACAGGCGAACGGACAAGTGGTTAGGTAAACTCGGCGATGGAATGACCGGCAACTCGTAAGGCATACTATGATCATAGTTTGCTACAGTGACCACTTCCAAATCACACTGCGCCCCACCATCGAGCCACCCCTCACCGTTAATCATATAGGCAAGCTCGCCTACGGTGAGTCCATGAATCATGGCAATCTGATGGTAGCTTACATTGGATTTGAACTTATCGTCTTTCCGTACGGGGCCATCCACTTGGTCACCGTTGGGGTTTGGGCGATCAAGCACGATTAGTTTTTTGCCGTGGTTCACACAAAGCTGCATCACCTGATGCATCGAGGTGATGTACGTATAAAAGCGCGCACCAACATCCTGAAGATCAAAAATCATGACGTCAATGGAAGCAACTATGGAATCAGCTCTATCATTTTTTCCGTATAATGAATAGAGGCGTAAACCGGTCTGTTCATCCACCTCATTCGATACTTTTTCACCGCGCTCGATCGCGCCACGGAAACCATGCTCCGGCGCGAAGGCAAATCGCAGGTCAATCCCCTTTTCCAATAACACATCGACCAAATGCTGCTCGCCGACCACCGAAGTCTGGTTGCCCATCAATCCAACTTTCTTCCCCTTCAATAGTGGTAGATAACGCTCCAGTTGATCTGCACCTGGGCGTATCGAGTCTGCTTTTTCTCCAGTTGCTGCTTGCTGACTGGCTTGGTCTGTTCCTGTGGCTGGCCCGCAGGAGACAACAACGCCTATTAAAAGCAAAATCAAGCTGACAGGAATCAATTGTTTCATCTGTTTCATCATTGCAATACTATCCGTCCTTCAATCTGATGGTGGTCTATTTCTACTTGGTTATACAAGTATAAAAACAATATTTCAAATTATTGCGTGTTTCTGCGTGTTTTTAACCAGCTTTATTGATCAATATAAAAACATCATCAAATACACATTAATTATCAGTTAATTACAGATTAATCCCTTTTACAACACTTAATAAAATGCACCTTCCCGCAAAAAAAACACGAGCGCGTGCATTAACGGATGCACAAAACCCAGGTTTAGACACGCCTACAATAGCTGACTGCCCATATAGAAAGGCTATAAAGATGAGCTAACACATCAACCTAGCGGGAGAAGCGCTTTGTGAAAGAATAGGTAGTGCTTTGCTTGAGACGAAAAATTCAGGTCGCTAATTATCAGATTTGATCCGCTGGACAACGATGGTTAAACGGATGTTGTCTGGATTTCGCTCTTGTTTTGACAAAATTTAAGCGAGTTCACACAAAAAATGCATAAACCATCAAAAAATTGACCTTTTTGAATCAAACTTGATTAAGTATATTCTTTTTTAAAAAAAAATCACGCACAAACATGCAAATCATTGAAAATTAATTTCTATTATTGTAGAGCCATTTATAAAAACCTGTGTTCGATTGATTGAGGCGTATGTTTAAGGTATTGTGCACTAATAATGCCCATGCTTTATACTGGTTGATTTTTGAATCGATATCGAATCCTATAAGGATGAGACTTAAGCTTCAAGGGCATTAATATTATATACTTACTTGTTTTCAAACAACAACTTATCATTCAACAAAAACATAATTAACGACATGTCAAACTAAAAACCCCCAATCTATTATGTTAAAGTACTCTACTAAACTACTTTTTTTTGCATTGATTACGGCGCTGGCCATTCCTCCTGCCGTTTTTGCGCAGGTACGTGTTATTACGGGAAAAGTGACATCATCGGAAGATGGTACAGCCTTAACCGGTGCAAGTGTTACACTGAAAGGAACCACAAACAGCGCGGCTACGGATGCCAATGGCAATTACCGTCTCACCGATGTTCCCCAATCCGGAGGAATTCTAGTGTTTTCCTTTATCGGCTTCCAAACCCATGAGGTTCCTATCGGAGGACAGAACACGGTGGATATTTCGCTATCACCCGATGCTACCCAGCTCTCCGAAGTGGTGGTTACCTCGCTTGGTATTGAACGGTCAAGGAAGTCACTGGGCTTTGCCGTGCAATCGGTAGGCGCCAAGGAACTGACCGAGGTGAAGCAGCCCAATGTCGTATCGGCCTTGCAGGGGCAAGTAGCCGGTGTGCAGATCACGAACACCGGTGGTGCCCCAGGTATGGGCGCAAGGATTGTGGTGAGGGGGCTAACCTCATTAAATCCCAATGCCGATAACCAGCCGCTCTTTATTATTGACGGTATTCCGATCGACAATAGTGTCAATGACAATTCGTCGAATTCACGGGGTATGAGTAACCGGGCGGCAGATATTAACCCGAATGATATCGAAACCATCAGCATCCTTAAAGGCGCTGCGGCCACCGGTCTTTATGGTGTGCGGGCTGCAAACGGAGCCGTGGTGATCACGACGAAAAGTGGCGCATCAGGAAGCGGGCTTACCATCAACGCAGGCACCAACTACAGTACTGAAGAGATTAATAAGCTTCCGCAATTCCAGAAAAACTACGGACGGGGATGGTATGGTATTGATGACGGCGGGGTGTATTCCGCGTCAGGAGCGCTTATCGAGGCCCAGTCGGTAGTAGATCCCACTTATATCTTTTATGACAACTATAAGAACTTCTACCGGACGGGCGGCATGCGTGATTATTACGCCAATATGTCGGGTGGAAGGGATGCATTTACCTTTTATACGTCCATCAACCATATGCAGCAGGACGGGATTATTCCGTTCTCCGACTGGGGAAGGACATCGGCACGCCTGAGGGCAACGGCGAAGTTCAGTGAGAAGTTTGACGTGGAAGGCAGCGTAAATTATTCCAATTCTGGTGGCAACAGGGTACCCCATACCACGATGGGTGAACGGTTGATGTACTGGTCGCATACACAGGACATCACTAAATACGAGAATCCCGATGGCACGCAGATAGCGGGAATCCTCTCTGCTAACCCGCTGTATAACGCCAAGTACATGACCTATGTAGATAACGTAGACCGTACCATCAGTAACTTGAGCTTTAACTACAAGCCAATCGACTGGCTGCGGTTTACCTACCGGTTTGGCCATGATTTTTACGTGGACAAGCGTGAGGAAATTGCCCCCGGGCCGCTAGGAATAGAAGGAGAAAATCGAAGTGGGCTTAGCGCCCTCGGCTTTATGGAGCAACGCAGGTTTATTAACCGAGTGATTAACTCCAACTTCTTGGTAACCTTTGATAAAGAAATAACCCCCGAACTACGGGCGACTATCCGCGCCGGGCATGAGTTGTTTGAAACAGACCTCAATTACAGCTACAATTTTGGAGAGGAATTCGTCACGCCAGGCTTTTACAGCTTTAGTAACGTGACACGCCAAGTGATCACTGAAAACACTTATAGAAGGCGATTGATTGGTGCTTACGGAGATGCCTCATTGGATTATAAGGGCTTCTTATACTTGAACCTTACCGCACGGAACGACTGGACCTCTACCCTGCCAAAGGGTAATAACTCGTTCTTTTATCCTTCAGCCAGCATGAGTTTTGTATTCAATGAGGTACTGAACCTGCCCGATGCGCTAGATTTTGGAAAACTACGTGCAGCCTACGGACAAGTCGGTAAAGATACGGACCCCTACAGAACGGCAGCCACTTATACTACGGCAACCGGGTTTCCTCAAAACGGCCAGGTAGGTTATGTTCGGGCGAGCAGCCGAGGAAGCGACCAACTGGTTCCAGAGATGACCACTACGCTTGAATTTGGCACCGAACTACAGTTTTTTAAGAACCGCTTAGGTGTGGACTTTACCTGGTATAAGGCCAATAGTAAAGACCAAATCTTAGCTGTGCCGGTATCCAATACCACTGGCTATTCGCAGGTGTGGATTAATGCTGGGGAGATGGAAAACAAAGGGATTGAACTGATCCTTAGAGGTACGCCGGTTAAAACGGACAATTTTCGCTGGGATGCTACAGTTAATTTCACCCGCAATAGAAATATGGTGGTGGACATCGCCGATGGGGTTACCGATATCGCACTATTAACCCAGAACGGCTATGTGAATTCTGCGGTAACCATGAGAATCGCAAAAGGCCGCCCTTATGGCGATCTATATGGAACCTCGTATCAACGTTACTATGAGGGGGGACAACCGGAAGGCATCATTAATTTAGACAAAGACAGGCCTAAGGTAATTGCCAATTCCGGAGGGTTTGCTGGATTCCCACTAATGAATACGACTGATCAGATGGTACTCGGAAACGGTATGCCCAGTTGGTTAGCTGGCGTTCGGAATACATTCAGCTATAAAGGAGTGTCTCTCTCTGTCCTGATCGATACCCGGTGGAAAATTGACCAGTTTGACCAGTACGGAGTGTGGCTAGCCGCATTCCTGAAGCCTGACTATACCAACGACAGAAATGATATGGTTATATTTGACGGTGTGACACCTGACGGCCAAACCAATACGCAACAGGTTTGGCTGGGGCAGGGCCTTGGTCCTGACGAAAGGGATTATGCCGCCGGCTATTACCGGAATATCCATCGGGTTATCTCAGAAAACTTCGTGTACGATGCATCTTTCATCAAGTTACGTAACGCTACACTTGCCTATAACCTACCCACGCAATGGCTTACCCCGCTTCACCTGAAAGGTCTATCGGTTTCCGCATCTGTAAACAATGTGATTTTATGGACACCGTGGCGAAATTTCGATCCGGAATCCTACTCAACGGGTGCTGGCAGCAATGCTACCGCCCTCACAGGCATGGGCTATCCCGGTGCCAGAAGCATGTTCTTTTCTTTAAATCTAACCCTCTAATGTTTAAAAATATGAAACGCAGCATCTTTATATTGTTAATCATCACAGGGGTTTTCACAAGTTGCGAGAATTACCTGGACGTTAATACCGACCCCAATAACCCGACAGAAGTTCCCGTTAAAGGGTTGATGTCGGTTGGCAGTGTACGAACCGCCTCAAACACGGCGAACATGGGTTATCACACCTCCTATTTTGTCCAATACCTAGCTGGCCCTAATGCTGGAGGCAATACCGACACCCATCAAGAAATCAATGCGAACACGACATGGGTGAACATTTATAATGTACTCAGCAACCTGAGCGACATGGAGCTGATGGCTGGAGAGCAGGGAGCACCTAACTATGTGGGTGCTGCTAAAATCATGAAGGCCATTAACCTGGCGCTTTTGGTGGATGCTTGGAACAACGTACCTTACTCAGATGCCTTTTTTGTACAGACACTCAAGCCTACATATGATGATGGTCAACAGCTCTATTCAGAAATATTTACACTACTAACCGATGGCATTGCCAATCTGCAACAAACCACTACCACGCTAACGATGGGAGAAGATGATTTCTTGTTTGGTGGCAACCTTTCACAGTGGATTAAAGCCGCCCATGCGCTGCGGGCACGTTACTTGAATCACCTAAGCAAGACCTCGTCTTATGATCCGAATGCCGTACTGGCCGCTATTGCCAATGGTTTTGAGAGCAATGACGATGATGCCAAAGTAACGTTTTCGAATGAAGTCCGGAATCCGTGGGGCGCAGTGGCTATTAACCAGGCCGGATTGGTCCTGGATGGCTGGATATCACAACAAATTGTGGAAGCCATGGACGGCACTACCTTTGGCGTAGTTGACCCCCGTATGGAATTCTTGTTTAGCAAAACGCAGCATGGCAATTTTCGGGGCACTCGCAACGGAGCTGGGCGTGATCCTGACGTTGTCGATCTCCGGCTGGATGCCTCCACACTGGTGGAAGAATCTTTTTATGCCAACAGGACCTCTCCGGTATTGGTCATGACCTTTGCCGAACAAAAGTTCATTGAGGCAGAAGCCCAATTGGCCCTTAATGATAAACCCGCCGCTTATGCCGCCTATCTTGCCGGAATCGCGGCACACATGGATATGTTAGCGGTATCTGCCGAAGACCGAGATGCCTACATCAATAACCCGGCAGTTTCAGTGGGCGATGCAAACATAACCCTTGCCTTGATCATGAAGGAAAAGTACGTGGCCCTGTACCTTAGCCCCGAAACCTGGAACGATGCCCGAAGGCATGATTTCAACTACGCGGATATGACTATACCCGATCAATTAAATCCCGACCTGAACGGGCAGTTCAGCAGAAGATTACAGTATCCTTCAAGTGAGTTCTCAACTAACTCAGACAATGTGCCAAGGGTAAATTTGTTAGACAGAATCTGGTGGGATCAAAACTAATAACAATCATGATGACTATGAAACCTTATATAAGATTATTTATACTGTTTGTTTTTTTTGCGGCCGTTAGTGCCTGCGAAAAAAACGCCGTAGGCCCCTCTTACGAGAAGATTGGCACGTCTACTTCTACCAATGCGTTCATCACGGTTTCGCCCGTGTCAGATATTGCTCCGACAACCGGTACTGACGTAACGATAACCTTGAGGTACGTAAACGTCGCGAGCGACCCCGCAAAATCGCTTGTATTAAAGCTACGTGAAGGAAGCACCGGCGATTTCACAACTATCCAGACGTTTGACGAGTCCAACCAAAGTACGGGCGTCGAACATATTCGTACTGTGAATTATCCCGTTACACAAGCTGTTGGAACTTCGTTAACCTTTAGACTGGAATTAACGACGCAGGCGGAGTTCCCTAAGCTCGTTGACCGTGCGGCTTTCCCTGTGCGCTAGAAGCAGAGGATAATATCGCATCAAAAAAGGGGCTGCCTAGAAATAGCAGCCTCTTTTTTAATACTATTATTTATCAACCAATCGTATGGAAAATTGTTGGATACGAGGACTGGATTCGGGAGTCAGGGAAATGAATATTTCGATATTTTGGTGTTCACATTCCACTATAAATGTTCCCCTTAGGTTATTTTCCTGCTTGATTTCACCGATGTTCCGGATTTTTCCAGCCTTTTCAAAAGTACGCTTGCTGGTAGTTTGTAATTCACGAAGTGGATAATCCGGAAAAAAATTGGAAGAAAAGGTAGTGGTATACTCAGTCGCACCTACCCAATCGGGAAGAAAAGCCATCAATTCCTGCTGTCGCTGTTGGAGGATGGCTGATGCTTGCGGGCGATGAGGTTGTAAACCTATACGTTTGATCAATTCCAAAGCGACCTCGGTATTGATTGCAGGGGCAGGAGCATATGTGACGTTGCTGAAACAAATCAATCCGAGGCCATAATCCGGAAGAAAAAGCCAATTAGAGCCGAAACCCGGCAACCCCCCGGTGTGCCCAACTGTCGTCACGCCATTGACATCACGGGTCCACCGCAAACCGTAACCATAGGCAAAAGACGTCATGACATTGCTGTATTCCACCAAGGTATTAAATACCATTGGCGATTGCATTTCGCGGAGCGATGATCGGTTTAATGGTTGCTCGTCCGAACCGTCGCGCGCTGGCCAGGCCTGTTGGTGCAAGGACAGGTATTTCGCAAAATCCCCTAAGGTGGTCAACATCCCTCCCATCGCACCGTACACCCCTGGGCCATAGAGCGTTTCCCGCTCCCATTTATGATCAAGCCAACGGTAACCATTCGCTAAGTATTCACTCGGAACCTCCCGATAATCCCAATAGGTATCCTCCATACCTAACGGTGCCAATATATGAGCATTGATATACGCTTCATAATGCTCCCCCGTTACCGTTCGGATCACTTCCCCTAGCAGGGCAAATGGTGTATTGCTGTACTCATAAGTCACCCCGGGTGTGTTCGAAAATGATAATCCTGCATCCAATACCTGATAAAAAGAGTCTATGGACATATCCAACAACCGGTCACCCCAAGGATCATCTTCCGGAAGCCCGCTTGTATGGGTTAGTAGGTGCCTGATGGTAATGTTGGGAGCATCGGTAGTAGGCAATGCTTGTTTGCTGAATGACGGCAGGTAGGCTGACACCGGGTCATCCAGTCGGAGTTTTCCTTGATCGCGCAACTGCAAAACAGCCGCAGCCACAAAACTTTTAGTCATTGACGCAATTCGGAAAACCGTTTTTTCCGACACCAGGATATCTTGTTCGACATTGGCATATCCATAGGTTCCCGAGTGTATAACCTTACCTTGACTAACCACTGCATACGCCAATCCAGGCGAATGATGTTGCTTAGCAAAGGCATGGTAGGCGCTGTCAATGTACGGGATATGTGCTTTAAGCGAATGATCAGCATACGTGCTTTGTCCATTTACAGGATGACCCAAACTTAGCATGTACAAATATAAGCAGACACAAACTTTATATATTGGATGATTCATATTTCTTATCCTTCCATTCATTTAAAATACCATCAAAACACTTTAGGATAAAACGCTAAACGTCTTTTTTCAAACGCTAATGCTTCCTGTTCGTTACCCATACGACGCATTAACAGGATATACAATTCCAAACATTCCCCCGCCAAATGCGAATCAGGGAAAGCGGTTATGGATTGTAACAGCAAGCTACCGGCCTCTTCGTAACGGGAGGTGACCTCAGTATCAACTATCTGTTTCGCGGTTTCGTAATTCGTCTTCCAAGCCAATGCCGCTTCATTCATCCGGTCGGCCTCCTCCAGCACAGCAAGCGGTTCGAAAGGGGGCACCAAGGAATTTTTAGGATGGATAGGTGGTACCGACCGCTGAAAAAAACACCGTATGCCTGCCAAATAAGCTTCAGCTTCGGCGCGGTTGTATGCCGGTATCTTCAAGCGTTGCTCTTCAGCGGGGTTCGAAAAAAACGATGCTTCTACGATTAACGCAGGAATACCATACGTCTCCCTTAATACGGCAGCGCCGCTTTTTGGAAATATGGTATGGTCGGAAACCAGCGATACCGGTGTATCGCGTCGGCGGTCACGATACATCCCATCCAACAACGCTTCCGCCAGACACCCCCCCAATGAAATACCGGCAAGATTTTCAGAAGCGTTGCCATGAAAATACATGACCGGAAAACTGACGGATGTATCGGCTGTGGCATTATGATGAATAGAAAGAAATAAGTCCGCATCGTTTTCCAACGCCATGGAGGCGCGGTCAGCCAACGGCACGAACACATCTTCCTCACGAGTCATGATCACCGTAGCGCCTGCTTTTTCCAATAATTCCCTCAAATATAGCCCTACACGCAGGTTTACCCACTCTTCTCGCTCACCCGCGATTCCTACCCGGTATTGATCAGTCTCTGCCGTACCGCCATGTCCGGGATCAATGCAAATGACTTTTCCGTGCAGTAGTCCAGCGGTTTTTCCTGCTCTTGACGCACAGCCGAGTAGACAAAGCGATAGCACCAAATAACCAGGTGCAACAAGTGCTGCAAGTAAATTTTTTCCGATCGTGTTTGAATTCACCTATATCCGTAATTTTTACTGTTTTTCACTGATATAGTCGTATACCAATTTGGATACCTGCGCCAAGATGGGTCCGGACGTCCCTTCGAGTATCTGATCAGACAGCAATACAATGACATACGATCTCCCGTCTGGTAGATAAACAATACCGCTGTCGTGACGTACCTGAGGAAGAGAGCCCGTTTTATGCGCAACTACAACATCCGCGGGGAGACGGCCAGGAATTGCACTTTTAAACTTCTGCGACTTTAATATGGCCAACATGTCGTCGCTCGCTGCTTGGCTGACCACTGATTTATTAGCTAACTGCTCAAAAATTACCATCAAATCATAGGCCGTTGTTGTATTGTTCATTCCACGCTCGTAGGCTTTCGTATCTTCGACACCGCGAAGCACCTGTATATCGTTCGCCCCCATAGCCTTCATGGTCTTCATGACATTTTTAGCGCCTACTTGGTCAATTAGGATATTGGTTGCTAGATTGCTGCTTTCGGTGATCATTCGGAAAACAATATCGCGATAGGTGAGCTTAGTTCCAACCCGTGCATAGAGGTCGCCTTCACTATCGGTGTTTGCCGGCAACGAAAACTTACTTCTATCTACGATACTACTAAATTCGTTGTATACAGTAAGAGAATCGTTGATGTTAAATTTGCCTGTGGCCGCTTGTTTATATACCTCGACCATAACCGGAGTTTTCATCGTGCTGGCGGCATGAAATTTTTCTCTAGCATTATACAGCAGTTGTTCGCCGCTTTGCAGGTCCATGACCGCATACGCGAAACGGCCTTTCGGATGATTCTTGAAAAGTTTATTTATACGCGACCGGAGGTCGGCCGTATCTAGGATAGCCGCTTTATCTGGTGCTAGGACGATTTCAGTCCAATCGCCTCCCCCCCCTTCCCGTTCGGCCACAAAACGACCTTCACGGATGGACTTGTCAGCATTGAACACGAACGTGAGGAATGGTCCTTCGCCCCGATCGGCATTGTCATAAACCAACCGGAACTGATCGCCATGAAAATACCGCAGCTGCCCGCTATATTGTGGTGATTTGGTAAAATCGATCCGTAACGTGCTATCTTCGCGGAGACTGATCACCCCCCGCCCCAGCAGCTGGTCGCGGTAGGCACCTGCATACGAAGACAGCGGCAATGAACGCTTCCACTGCGGATCAGGTTCGACAGGCTTCTCTTTAGCCCGCGCCGAGTCCTGCCTGGCTGATGACCGATCAAGCTCCTTTTTATACCCAGCTATCCAGTCAAAAGATTCATTATCTAAGTAGTAGTCTAACACATGGTTAATGATCGCCCAATACGCACCAGACGATAACTGATTGGTCAGTACAACGATGCCAAGCCGCTCATCTGGCACCATGGCGATCTGAGACACAAAGCCCGTGAGCAGTCCACCATGCCCCACGACTTTCACCCCGCGGTAATCATACGTACGGAAGCCCAGGGCATATCCATAGAAGTTCTTTTGGTTTGGTTTTAACCACTCGGGTTCCTTACTGATCGGCATTTGCCGCACGACCTTCCAAAGCTCTTCTGTCGCTGCCGGTTTAAAGATCTGAAAACCGTCAGGCGTACGGCCGGAATCGAGTTGGGTAATCAACCAACGCGACATATCCGCGGCCGACGAGGCAATACCGCCAGCCGGATTGCCATTGTCACCAATATTCGTTTCAAAATAACGTTCCCGCACTTCTAGCTGGCCATTGCGCTTTGCATGGGCATACGCCACATTGGGTTGGTCTTTTAGTGTACTATATTTCGATATGGAATTTTTCATACCGACCCGGTCGAAAATACGTGTCTTGACAAAATCCTCCCATGGAATGCCCGATACAGCTTCCACGACTTCACCAGCAGCCACATATAGGATATTGTCGTAAGCGTAAACCGACCTGAAATCATACCTCAGTGGAACATCTTTCAATTTCATCAATAATTCCTTACGGCTAAACGTAGAGGGAGGGAATAACAAGAAGTCATTTGCATACGCCGGAAGCCCACTGTGATGCACGAGCAAATCCCGCACGGTAAGATGCGAGGTAACATAGTCATCTGAAAATTTCAAATAGGGCAGGTAGTTGATTACCGGATCTTCCCACTTTAACTTACCCTCTTCTACTAGCATGGCCAGCGCTGTAGCGGTAAACGCCTTACTGTTTGATGCAATGTTAAACAGTGTATTTTCATCTACCGGGTCCGGTTTCGCTTGGTGTTTAACACCGTATCCTTTAGCTAAGATAACTTTCCCATCCTTTACGATACCCACACTGATCCCGGGCACTTCAAATTCGCTCAAAACACGGTTAACATAGTCATCTAACCCCGGCGGCACCGTGACGTCCTGACTCCGCACGGTACTCGCAACGCCCAATAGTAGGCAAAAGCCTAAACAATATTTCATCATGGTCTTTATGGTATTTGTATTCATCAATGTATAAGCTAAACCTGTTGTTTACGTATGAAGTAGTAATATAACGGGATTCCTGCGGCAATCAAGCCAAGACCCATCAACGATTGTACCGGCCTTCCGATGATCGTGATGACAACCAGCGTAGCGCAAAAAACAAAAAACAAGATGGGCAACACCGGATATCCTAACGCCCGGTAAGGCCGCTCCATATCTGGAGCATTACGCCGCATCAGTATCACACCCAGTGCAGTCGCGCCATAAAAAATAAATGCCGCAAAAATTAACAGATCGGTGAGCTGATCGAACGAGCCCATCCAAATCATCACGCAAGCCCAGACGCCCTGTAAGATGATGGCATTTGACGGGGTATGGAAACGCGGATGGACTTTTGACGCAAATGGCAGGAACAGCTTATCCTTACTGAGCGCATAAAATATCCGCGACGAGAGCAGGATGGTACTGTTTGTACAGTTAAACGTACTGCACAAAATCAGTATGGAGAGTATTGCACCACCGATCGGGCCGGACATCACCGAGGCGGCCTCAACGGCTGCGATTTTCTCTGGCGTGGCCATCATGGCGGCGTAAGCCTCCACGGGCATGATTCGCAGATACGCCGTATTCATCGCCATATACAGCAGAATGATGATACCCGTACCCAGAATAAGGGCTAACGGAATATTCTTCTGCGGGTTTTTCACTTCCTCACCGATATAACCCACGTTGTTCCATCCCTCATATCCCCAAAATGCGGCAAGCGAAGCTGCGAAAAAGGCGGTTACCCAGGCAAATCCCTGAAGCCCTCCTTGCGAAGGAACCGTATCAGTAGGCACCACTGGAATATTGACCACCTGTGGTTCATAGCCCAAGTAAGCGTAACCGATGAAGACAAGCATCGCTAGGATAATACCGATAATCAAAACACGGCTTACGGATGCGCCGAACTGCACCCCCCGGAAATTGATGGAACTCAGCAGCACTACCAATAGTGTGGCGAATACTTTCACGACGATGGACGCATCCCCCCAAGCGCCAACGGAAGACTCAGGCAGTAACGCATAGAGCGACTGCGAAAAAACAAATGATAATGCAGCGATAGTCGCCGAGCGCATCACCACCAGATTTGCCCATCCATATAAAAAGGCAAAGAAACGGCCGTAAATCTTGCGGAAATACACGTATTCCCCTCCTGAACCGGGCATCATTGCAGCGAGCTCCGCCGTGCACAATGCACCGATCATACTCAGCAATCCGGCCACTAGCCAACATAGCAGGATCAAAGTTCCGTCGTGCAAGCTGTCTGCCATCGGCACCACTTTCTTAAACACGCCCGAACCGATAACGGCGCTGATCATTAATAGCACCGCTGCAGACCCACTGACGGTACGTTTTAAATTGGTTTTAGTCTCCATCATTCATTTTTTGTATGCCCAGGCCCGCTCCTTCCGGCAGGCTCATGTATCCATTCTGTAAGATAAACCCTCCACCCACGAAGTCTTCGGCGAGGTCCAAACTACCGTCCAAATCAATATAGCGTGTATGCCGGCAGGCAAACGCTACATGCAGGGCTGCTGTTATACTGGCAATGCTCTCGTCATTGCATCCCCAAAAAAGCGAGATCCCTGCTTGTTTGGCCACAGTGGCGATTTCTATGGCACCCAGAATGCCCCCGCATTTCATTAATTTAATATTAAAGATCCCATAAGGGACACCATGGCAAAGTGTGACCGCTGAAGACGCATTTTTCAGCGATTCATCCGCTGCCAGACGCATCCTTATCGATTGGGGTAACGTACGTATTGCATCCTCATTGCCCGGCGGCAAGGGTTGCTCCACCAGTTCGAGATTTAATGCGCGGGTAGCATCTATAAAGGAGACCAAGCTTTCCAGATCATAGCCCGTATTGGCATCCACGCGGATAGCGAAGTGGTCTCCAAACCGTTCACGCAGCTTGACCATCCGCTCCACATCTTCGGACATGTCCAGCCCGGTCTTCACCTTGAGCACCCGGAAACCCCGTTCGCGGTATTCTTGTGCTTCTTCCAGTGTTTCGGACACGCCTTTGATACCAATCGTAACCGATGTGGGCAACCGCAGGTGTTGTCTCCCGTAAAAGTCGACCACCGGAATACCGATCCATTGGCAAAAAGCATCATGCAATGCCAGGTCTATGGCAGCCTGCGTACCCGGCTGCATCGGAAAAATCCGACGTGCTTCCTCGATCAAACCCAGAAACATGCGGATATCCTTGCCGACCAGCAATTCGTCTACACCATTTTCCAAGTTAGCAAGCGTATCATCGGCGCTTTCGCCCACGACATCTACATCCGTGCTAGACGAGCCGATACCCACCACACCATTGGCCAAATACACTTCAAAAAAGATGATTTCCACGGCTGAAATGGTACTTCGGGCAATCGTGTATGGCCGCTTTAACGGCAAGTACCGCTTATAGCATCTGGAGGCTGTTATGTTCATCGTTTTTCTGTGCAATAATCGTTTTTAACAAAGGGATCACACCCGCACAACCTTCCTGTAGCGGCAGGAAAACTGGAATACCTAACTCTGTCGACAATGTCTCCTTGAAGGTATAGGCTTCTTCCTCAGTACAGTCTTCGGTATTTAACGCCACGGCGATGACCTTCGAGCCATAGTGGGCAACTAAATCGATCTCGGATGCCAATGAAGGAATCTCGCCCCACTCGGGTGTATGTTCGTAATATTTCCGTTTCGGGGCATGAACCAGCATGACGTATTTGGCCTGTCCGGAAACCAAAAACTCAGCACCGCCCGGCCCGCTGGGGTTTCGCAGCGCCGATTGCCCTTCGAGCAGGATGACATCTGGACGCGCCTCTGCCGCACAACGCAGGATGGCCTGTTCGAGTTCACCGGACACAAAGTCGTTTAGTGTTGAGTCAAAAATAAATCCGTAATCACCCCCTTGCAACCAGCCGGTCTGCCCCGTGTAAATCATCGACACCTGAAGTCCGGCCCGCTTCCCTTCATGCATGATGAATCGGGCGGTTGTTCGCTTACCCAGCGCACAATCCGTACCCATTACGGCAACTACCGGGATGGAGAGCTTCATGATCTCTCCCGTCCAGAACTTCAGGTCGCTGAATTTTTTTGGTTTACGGATATCGATCAATTGGGCACCGCTATCCGCGGCGAGTGCCACGATATCCTCATGCTCCGATAAGTAGTCATGCAAACCATTGACGATAGATACCCCGCTGCTTACCGCGTACCGGATATCTTCCAGCATCGATGCTGGAAAGTAGCCCCCCATCGTTGCGACACCCACGATGCAATAGGCAGGTTGCAATGCAACCCCTTCGCTAATGTCTTTTACAACGGGAATCCCTCGTCGTTTTCCATCCAATACTTCTCCGGCATCCCGACCGGCATGTGCAGGGTCTACCACACCGATGATCTCAAATCTACCACTCTCACGGATAAGTCCATGGGCAGTTTTGGCATCGCCGACACTCAGCATTCCGCCAGTCAATACGATCGCTTTCTCCATTTACTTTTCAGGATTGATCAAGTGTTTCTCTAGAAAGTCAGCTACGGCCTGATCGACCCTCACTTGGTGCTTGTACAGCATCCAATGATGTGTTTCATCGGGAATCATAATGGCTTCATAAGGTATCCCTTTCGCTTTTATCCGGTTTAGCAAGTCGGTTGTCTGTTCAAAATTCACATTGGCATCATCGTCACCATGGATGAATAGTACCGGAGATTTCCAGGTATCCACATAGGATATCGGTGAGGACACTTTTGCCAGCTCAATTGCTTTTTCCGCGTCGGGAGCAGGTTCTGCATTGACAGGCGAGATTCGTCCGACATAATTGTGCACCCCATGAATATCCACCCCCACAGCAAATAAATCTGAATCTTTGCCCAACGCAAGCGCAGTGAGGTACCCACCATATGATCCACCGTAGACACCGATTCGGGAGGCATCTACCTGAGGCAGTGCTGCAAGCCATTCGCCAGCAGCCTTGATATCCTGGTATTCTGAGGCCCCAAATCTTCCGGCAAAAAGCGGTTTATGAAAATCAAATCCATAACCGATACCCAATCGGAAATTTACCGAGAGGACAACGAATCCACGACTTGCAAGGTACTGATTCAACGCATAGGTATTGGCATAATAATCTCCATAATGCCATCCCAATAGCATCTGCCGCTGCGGACCGCCGTGGATAAACACGATCGCGGGTTTCTCAGCCGGGCCTCCTTCAGGTTCAAACAGCTGGCCATATACGGTCATTCCGTCGGGTGCCTTGAACGTTACACGTTTTGGGGTAACTAAGGAAGCGTTGGTTAACTCGTTAGGGATAAGCTGTTTACCCAACAATCGGAAGTCTCCAGAGGCATCGGGCCAAGGTAACACAGCGGTCAATGTAGGCCGTGTGACAGTAGCGCTCAGGAATACCAAATGTTTCCCATCACCTGTCACAGAAGGGAATGTTTCGATTCCATTTCCCGGTGTCACCACCTGCATATCGGGCTTATCTACCGGAACCCGGATCAAATGGCGACGGTCAATATCGTCTGTATCCGGACCGGTATTGGCGCTAGCCAACAACCAATTTCCATCAGGTGAGGGTTTAACATGTTCCACCATGAAATCTCCCGGGGTCAGCAAAAGTGCCTCACCACCATTTGCGGGGATGGCGTACAAATGTGGCCATCCGTCATGGTATGAAAGGAACGTAATGCGGTCTTTGGCTACCCAATGCAGGTTCGTTCCACCATGGGTGGTGGGAACGGCACCTTCAGGTGTATCAGGTGAACGCCAGATCTGATTCGCCGACCCGTCTTCCACATTGGCAACCCAAATGGACCATGGATTTTTCACGGCAGCGAGTATCGAATCCGGGGCACCACCCGCGGCATCCCTCCGTATAAAGGTAATCCTGCTACCGTCTGGCGACCATTTCGGCGAACCATCCCTAGCATAATCGGGAGCCACCCACTGAATTGGGGTACTGGAATCCTGGAATATGCCGACAATGGAATGCCCCCCACGCGAAGAAACAAACGCCATCCGCTTCCCATCCGGCGACCATTGGATGGATCCGTTCTGCCCACGCGCATGGAATAATTGCTCGGGTTTGCCCGACCCATCGATTGGGCAAATCCAGATCTGGCCTTGCCGTGTAAATGCCACTCGGTCGCCAGTGGGCGAAATCATCGGATTGTCACCATCGGCCAGCAACTTGGGTTCACCCCCAGAAAACGGAATGCTCCAGATTTGCACTTTCGTAGCCACCGGCAGCGAAGCTGGGTTACGCGGAGAACTCGCATTCGATCCGCCGTGGTCTCCACCTTTTACAAAGACGATCCATTGGCCATCTGGTGAAAGTTGTACGCTGGTGATTTCATCGCCAAGATCGTTATCATAAGCAGTCAGTTTCTTGAGTTCAAAAGTGGGGCCTTCCGCTACGTATAGATTGCGGCGTCCTTGCTCATTGATGGCCACCGCCATGCGGCTACCCGTCGCCGCGGTGCTCAGTTCTGAAGGGAATGGATAGGACGTCAATTGCTCGATGGTCATTTGTTGCGCCGATGCGGATTGCCATCCCCACAAACAGCAAACCAAGCAGCAAAAACAACGGTAAACTAATTTATTCATATACTGATTGTTTAAAGTCTCTTATCTTGTATCTAATCGATCATTCACCGCCACGCGCGCTCAAAAAGTTTCGTAGTCCGTCAACGATGCTGTCAGCTACATCGTCATGAAATTTTGCTTCTAATAATCGCTCCTCATCTTCGGGATTGGACATGAACGCTACTTCCACCAATACCGAAGGGAACTCCGTCGGTGCATTCAGGATAAAATTGAATCCACCCACATTACCAAAGTCGGCCAGCCCTAGTTTACGCATCTCCGTATAGATGTGCTGTGACACCGGACGGTAGGCGTGGTGCCGATAATAGGTAGAAGCACCCTGAACCATTGGGTTACTGGCCGAATTGCAATGGATGCTGACCAAAATATCTGGATTTTGCAGCTTAAGCCATTTCAATCGCTCGCTGTTGTTAAATGACCTGTCATTTTCCCGCGTCATGATAACCCTGGCGCCGGCCTTTTGCAAGGCCGTTTTCAACTTTAACGCCATCGATAGGTTGAGGTCTTTTTCCAATACCCCGGTCATGCCCACAGCACCCCGATTGCTACCGCCATGCCCGGCATCCACGGCAATGGTCAGCCTACGGAGTTCGGGCATAGGTGGCGTCGGCTTCACTCGGATAACCAGTGTTTTGTTTTCGTAACCAACGGAATACCCCCACAATTGCTTTTCTTTTAATTCAATATACACGCGGAACACGTCTTTATCGACCTGCTCGTACCAAACGTTTTTTACGGCTACTAAGCTATCCTTCTGCGTAATCCAGTTGCTGTTTGACACCGCCCCATAAATATCCACGACAATGCGTGTCGGATCTTGCTGTTGGATGGAAGTATATGGCAGTCGCTCTTGGAGGCCTATGGCGATGCGATCACCCCCATTGGCACCCGGGTCTTTTTGCACCATCCAGCTACCTGTAATGGAATATGGGCGGAAATGCACCCCCTTTTGTATCGCGACGCGGTTTGCTGGGATATAAGCCTGTTGTCGTTCGGATAACCTCACGCGATACATGTCTTGCATTTTTGCCGTTATCGCTAACTTTACGCCTTGATCCAGCTGCCCCATTCGGGCTCCTCCTAAACGATCGCTCCCCAACCCGAAGAACAGCGGAACCTGGTCACTCGTGGTCAAGCCAGTCAAGGTATGCTGCTGGGTCAGGAACGTAACCCGTTCTCGGCTTTCTACCTGCACTTGTTTCTTCGTCTGCTCATCGTACAACGAAAACAAAAGAGGTCTATTTAATAGTATGTCTGTGGGCTGTACAACATACTCGCCTCGGTAAATACCGGCAACGCCCGTTTCTGCTGAGTCGACTTCGTATAGCGGAATATCGGTATAAAAGGTGCCGCTCATCCCCGGGGTGGCTTTCATCTCTACCTGCAGCAGATCTCCCGGTTGCAACCACAATTCGCCTCCGGGCAATATACTCACGGACTCTATTGCAAATCCGGCAGTGGGTTGGGGTGGCGCGGGCTTTTCATAAACCACCACCATCCGCTTATACAATGTATCGGCACCAATGGCGTGCGATACTTGTAACTCATTCGCCCCATCCTGTAACGCCAGCGGCGCCGCAAAAACACCTGTGCTGTAAATCTTGACATTTTCCCCATTTAGGAACAGCGCACCCGAGGGATCGGCAATACCTCTGAAATAGGCAATCGTATCGTTCACCAAGCTACTGTCAACAGCAGGCGATACTACTTTCAACCTTGGGCGTTGCTGGGCGTTCGATCCCATCACGTTAAAAAACATAGCCCCCAAAATAAGTGAGCAGCTAACAATACGGTGAAAAGAGTGAATATGACTCATATGTAACATTTAGATACCTTGACACCCCGTGGTTCCGTTATCTAATCGTTGTAAACGCACGTGCTTCACCCCTCGTCTGCAATTAAACGATATGGTTTACCAATTGGTCAAGCAAGAATAAGTAAAAAAAACGGAATGAGATGCCTGTTTATGCACATAAAAACAAAAATGTTGCAACAAAGCGTGTGCCGTCCAAAACTTCCTGACCTTCCAACTTCAAGACTTTTTACTTAAACTTGTGCCATGGAGCCAGCAGCATTGTATCCCTATTTTCTCAAACATCCGGCGATTAGCACGGATACACGCGCGATCCAGCCGGGCGGCCTATTCTTCGCACTAAAAGGAGCGAATTTCAATGGTAATGCCTTTGCAGCTGATGCCTTGGAAAAAGGCGCCAGCTTTGCGGTAATCGATGAGGAACAATACCAGAAAGACGATCGGTTTTTACTGGTTGAGGATGTACTGTCTGCACTACAGGAATTGGCCAGCCATCACCGTACCCAACTTCGAATCCCGTTCATTGGCATCACGGGAACCAACGGCAAAACGACGACTAAGGAACTCGTACATGCTGTACTTTCGCAAAAATTCAACACATATGCGACCAAAGGAAACCTCAACAACCATATTGGGGTGCCATTGACCATACTTTCCATCACCGAACAAACGGAAATCGCCATTGTGGAAATGGGGGCCAACCATCCCGGTGAAATCGCCATGCTATGTGAAATCGCCCAACCGACACACGGACTCATCACCAATGTCGGCAAAGCACATTTAGCGGGTTTTGGCAGCTTTGAAGGGGTGAAGCGTACCAAAGGGGAATTGTATGATTACCTAGCAAGTCACGAAGGAACGCTTTTTCTCCAACAGACCAACCCACTGCTACGGGAAATGGCCGCAACGCGGCCCATCAAAAAGGTGGTTACCTATGGATTTTCATCGGAGAATGACCTGATGGGTGAATTAATTTCGGCCAATCCACTCTTGGAGGTACAATGGCGAGAGCGAAGCAGCGCCCGCCCATACATCATTCGTACGCAACTTACCGGCAGCTACAATACCGAGAATATCCTTGCCGCGATTTGCATCGGTCGGCATTTTGGTGTCGATGCCAAAGACATCAACGACGGGATAGCGGGCTATGAACCCGCGAATAACCGATCACAAATCACCAAAACCGAACACAATACCGTTATCCGCGATTATTACAATGCCAATGCCAGTAGTATGGCAGCGGCATTGGAAAACCTACGCATGCTAGACAGTGACCACAAGGCAATCATCCTGGGGGATATGTTCGAGATGGGGGATGATTCTCATGAAGAGCACGGCAAAGTAGTCGAACTTGCGTTATCGTTGGGAGCCTCCCGCATCGTTTTCGTCGGCACGGCCTTCCTGCAACACCGGTGTTCCGACGCCGAATTCTATGAAACCACTGACGCCGCTAGAGACGCATTGGCTCACCAACCCATTGAAGGGGCACTCGTGTTGCTCAAAGCTTCGCGAGGTATGGCATTCGAGCGATTGCTCGACGCGCTGTGATGCTGTCCGCTACCGCACAATAGGTGTTCGATATCGAACAGTTTTATTTTGACCAATTGGGCAATGCATTGTTTTCAAATCAGTTATATTTTTGGCACGACCTTATATAGTAAGTTGACAGTTGTTCTCGTCTGAGGCGAAAACAACAATCAATACTTGAATTAGTCATCGCGCAAATAACAAAAAATAGGCAACGAGTCGGCACAGCCGAAAGCTGGCCGCTAAAAGCTGATAACAACAAAAAAATGGACAGAGCATTACCAAAGAAAAGATGGAATAGCAAACGGATTACGCTGGTTGTGGGTATTGTGGGCATCCTTGCCCTGATATTTGCTAGCTATTATTTCACCTCCGGCAATTCACGGCTCAATGTGGACGCCGAACGCATTACCATATCCGAAGTCAGGGAAGATTCCTTCCGTGAATTTATCCCCGTGAACGGTACTGTACTGCCCATCAGCAGCATCTTCTTAGATGCTTCCGTAGGTGGTCGCGTGGAAGAGAAGTATGTAGAAGACGGCGCCCACCTCAAAAAAGGGGATCCCATCATGCGGTTATCGAACACCGATTTGGAATTGAGTCTGGTGACTTCGCAAACCAATGTGTACAACAACCTCACCCAAGTGCAGATTGCCGAAGCCAGCGCACAGCAAACTTCCATTTCCAACCGCAATCAGATGATTGATGCCGAGAATGCCTTGAAAGAGGCTAAACGGGTGTACGACCTCAACAAGAAGTTGTATGAACAGAAAGCCATCGGTTCTCAGGAGTACCAACAGGCAAAAAACAACTATGATTACCAGGTGGAGCGGATCAAACTAACCCGTGAAAACATCAAACAGGATTCTATTCGAAGTGCTCAAAACCTCGAACAGAACAAACGGCTGGCTGCCAGCGGTGTGTCCGCCCTGGAACTGACTCGACGCAAAGTGGATGACCTCATCCTCCGTGCGCCGGTAGATGGCCAACTCACCTCGTTCGATGCCGAAATTGGCCAAAGCAAAAATCCTGGCGAACGACTTGGGCAAATCGACGTCCTCACAGGATTCAAGGTACGGGCTGATATCGACGAACACTATATCTCACGTATCTATCCCGATCTGGAAGGTGAATTTACGTTTGCAGGGAAAGCTTACAAACTAGTCATCAAAAAAGTCTATACACAGGTGACCAGTGGTCGTTTTCAGGTGGACATGGAGTTTGTCAACGAAATTCCGGAGGGCATTCGCCGTGGCCAAACCCTACAAATCCGCCTCGCGCTTAGCGATGAGACCAAAGCAGTGTTACTGTCCAAAGGAGGTTTCTATCAGCAAACCGGTGGCAACTGGGTGTTCAAACTCACGGAAGACGGCAAGACAGCCTATCGGGCAGATGTGCAACTGGGCCGCCAAAACCCTGATTTTTATGAGGTAATCAGCGGATTGGAACCAGGTGACAAGGTGGTTACATCCAGTTATGAAACCTATGATCGGGTACAGGAATTGAGGATTAGTAATTAGATGTGAGATGTGCTGGAAGCACGAAGACGGAAGACCGGAGCACGGAGGCCAAAAGCAGAAAATCAATAGCCGATAGTAAGTCTCAATACGCAATACTAAAAAATGTTAAGGAATTACTTCAAAATCGCTTGGCGAAACCTGACAAGGAATAAGGTCTATTCGCTCTTAAACATCCTAGGATTGAGTGTCGGGATGACTGCATGTATGCTGATACTGATTTGGATACAAAACGAAGTAAGTCATGACCTGTTCCATGACAAGAAAGATCGGATCTACATTGTCAACAACCGGGACATCCATGAAGGCGTAACGAACGCTTGGGCTTGGACACCCAACATCATGGCGCCTACCCTTAAACAAGATTATCCCGAAGTGGAAGAAGCTGTGCGAGTTAACAACAGCAGATTCCTGTTTACGATAGGGGATAAAAAACAAAAGCACTGGGGTATTTTTGTCGATCCGGCATTCTTGACCACGTTCAGCTTTCCCATGAAAATGGGCGACCCAAAAACGGCGTTGGATGAAAACCACAACATTGTCCTGACCGAGAAACTTGCCAAAAACCTGTTTGGAGAGGAGAATGCCGTAGGGAAAACCATCAAAATCGACAGTACGGACCACTTTACCGTATCTGGTGTTTTAGCCGATTTGCCTGCCAATACTCGCTTTGATTTCGAATACTTGCTGCCCTGGGGTTACAGCGTGCAATTGGGATGGCGGGATAGTTCATGGGCGAATAATACGCTGGAAACTTTTGTGTTATTAAAAGAAGGGGTGTCACATGCTGCTTTTGACGAAAAGATAAACAACATCACGAAAGACCATTTAGCGCAAAACCCCTTGTATAAAAACAGAGAGGTATTCACCCAACCCTTAACGGAAGCCTGGCTATATTCCAAGCAAGAGAACGGCCATTATGTCGGTGGGCGAATTGAAATGGTAGGGCTTTTTACCGTTATTGCCGGCTTTATTCTCATCATCGCCTGCATCAATTTCATGAATTTGAGCACAGCGAGAAGCGAGAAACGGGCGAAGGAAGTTGGTATAAGAAAAGTGGTCGGTGCGCAAAGAACCTTATTGATTGGTCAATTCCTCGGTGAAAGTATACTATTAGCGGCCATCTCATTTGTGTTTGCCTTGGGCTTTGTGTTCCTGACATTACCCGCCTTTGGCAACTTGGTGGGTAAAACATTGTCGCTGGAATTGGGCAATCCGTTATTCTGGCTATTCTCCGTGAGCTTCGTCATCATCTGCGGACTACTTGCCGGTAGCTATCCTGCGCTTTACCTATCAGCGTTTAAGCCAGTCGCGGTACTGAAAGGATTATTTAAACGAAGTGAAGCAGCGATCAACCCCAGAAAAGTATTGGTGGTATTGCAATTTACCTTTGCGATTGTCCTGATTATCTCCACCATCGTGGTGTCCCAACAAATCAAACACGCACAGGACAGGGATAACGGATACGACCGCGATAACCTGGTATACATCAACATGGATGGCGCCATACAACGCAATTACGATCTCATACGCAATGATTTAATCAGTCAAGGCGCAGCAGTAGCCGTCACCAAATCCATGAGCCCCATTACCACCCGCTACAGCGATAGCTGGGGATGGAGCTGGACTGGAAGTACCGAGGATGATAACCGAATAGACTTCGTTAGAATGGCTACTGACGCAGATTTTGTAAGCACCATCGGCGCCACGCTCGTGATGGGGCGCGATATCGACATCTATCAATACCCTGCGGATTCGACATCCGTATTGCTCAATGAAACCGCCGCTAATATCATGCGGCTTGAAGATCCGCTGAACACTATTTTAAAGGCCGATGGTACAGATTGGCGTGTGGTAGGCGTAGTGAAGGATTTTATCTACGAATCGCCATACGAAAAGGTACAGCAATTGGTAGTTTTCGGCCCCAAATCTTGGTTTTCGACTATTCATTTTAAGTTAAATCCCGACAATACCATCGCACGCAACTTAGCGATTGCAGAAAGAGTCTTCAAGACGCATAATCCGGACTATCCATTTGAATACCGGTTCGTGGATGAAGCCTACGAAAGTAAATTCCGGGAAGAAAAACGAATAGGCACACTCGCGACACTATTTGCCGGTTTGACGATTTTAATTTCGTGCCTGGGGCTATTTGGCCTAGCTACCTATACCGCGGAGAACCGAATCAAGGAGGTAGGTGTGAGAAAGGTGCTGGGCGCTTCGGTATTCAATGTGACGGTGTTATTGTCCAAAGATTTCTTGAAACTGGTATTCCTTTCGTTTGTCATCGCTTCGCCGATCGCGTGGTATGCCATGAGTAAATGGCTTAGCGGCTATACGTATAGTGTAGGGGTACCTTGGTGGGTTTTTGTAGTAGCGGGAACACTCGCTATCTTAATATCGCTATTAACCATCAGCTACCAAGCCATCAAGGCAGCAATCGCGAATCCCGTCAATAGTTTGCGGAACGAATAGCGTTATAAGCTACCAGCTTTCCGCAGTTGGATTGATTGCATACGGCTTTGCCAATAAGTTTTAGGGTTTTAAAAAAGAAATACGAAACGAGTAGCAAACAGCGTAACCCTCATAAAGTCGAAAGCTGACCGCGGAAAGCTGACTGCTGGGTGTTAAAATCCAATAGCCATGATAAAGAACTATTTCAAAACTGCATTTCGTACATTGACCAAAAGTAGGTCGTATTCTATCATTAACATTACGGGTCTTGCGGTAAGTTTAGCTGCCGCGATGCTTATCCTATTATGGGTGTGGGACGAGCTCAGCTATGATAGTATGCATAGTAAGGGCGACCGCATCTATGTAGCAGCTGCAGCCATCGGAAAAAGCAAGGATCAAATATGGCCAGTGACCAGTGCTCCATTGGCTATTTTTGGTAAAGCCGAAATCCCTGCCATCGAGGATGCCTGCCGGTTATCTACCTTTAACGGCAGCATACTTTTTGAGTACGGGGATAAAAAATTCGACGAACCCAGTATCTATGTTGACCCAAATTTCTTTCAGGTTTTTGACTTCAAACTATTGGAAGGAAACACTGACAACCCTTTTCCTGACAATCGTTCCATCGTATTGAGCAAAAATACGGCTGAAAAATACTTCGGCAATGAATCGGCTATTGGTAAAGTACTACGTATAAAAGACGGCAATAACTATACCGTGACAGGCGTAATGGAAGATACGCCAAAAAACTCTACTTGGGAGTTTCCCTTAATCATGCCTTTTGACATATTAGGAGAAAATCGAACCCAAAATCCGTTGAATGCCGACTGGGGTAATCTCAATTACCAAACGTTTTTCCTACTTACGGCCGATGCCGATGCTATGGCGGTAGGTAAGCAATTGGCCGACATCCACCGGAAGAACCAACCGTCGGAATTCTGGAACGACCTCAACTACCTGATGCAACCGCTTACCAAGTATCACTTATATTCACCAGATGGTGATGAGCAGGGTATGAAACAAGTGAAAGTCTTTGCCTTAGTAGCCATCGTTATCTTGCTCATCGCCTGTATCAATTACGTCAACCTAGTCACCGCGCGCTCGACCCGTAGGAGCAAGGAAGTAAGCGTGCGCAAAGTGGTAGGAGCTAATAAAGGTCATCTGTTTTGGCAATTCATCTCGGAGTCTTTCGTGGTTTTTATTATTTCGATGCTTATCGCTATCGGGCTGCTGTTTGCCGTCATGCCGCTATACAATAGCTTGTCTGGCAAAGAGATGGTCTTCAGCCTGTTGGATGCAAAGGTCTGGGTGTTATTTGGTAGCGCCTTGTTGGCTGTATTGATCTTGGCAGGCATATACCCTGCGCTTATGCTCTCTTCCTTCAATCCTGCACTTGCACTCAAAGGCATTATACCGGGATTTGGTAAAAATAATGGCTTTCGCAAAGCCTTGGTGGTCGTTCAGTTTACTTGTTCCGTCGTATTGATTGTTTCGACGATCATCATCGGCAGGCAATTGGAGTACATCAGGAGCATGGATCTTGGTTATACCAAAGAAAACATCTTCACTTTTCGAAGCTACAATTTCAGGACAAATTACGAAAGTATCAGCCAACAATTGCAGCAACAACCCGGCGTATTGGGCGTAACGACGTCTTCCGGCTCCATCTTAAACTTCCAAAGCTCTACCGGTGATTTGGAATGGGAAGGCAAACCGGCAAATATGAGTTCTTTCATGATCAACCAGTTGTCGGTAGACCGTACATTTCCCGACGTCATGGATATGCAACTGATAGCTGGAAATGGTTTTACCGGAACAGCAGCCGATAGTAATCATTACTTATTGAACGAAACCGCCATCAAGGTAATGGGACTGGAGGATCCCGTCGGGAAGCCTGTTACGTTTCACGATGAGCCCGGCATTATCGCCGGCGTGGTAAAGGATTTCCATTTCAAGGATATGAAAACGGCCATCGAACCCTGCATCCTGTTCATGGCCCCTAATTGGGGATGGAACACGATGTATGTGAAAACCACCGGAAACGATGCCAAAAAAGCACTAGCAGCAGTAGAAACCCTTTGGAAACAATACAATGGGGACTACGAATTCGATTACAAATTCATGGATGAGTCGTTTGATAACCTGTACAAAAGTGATATTCGGTCGGGTAAACTGTTCAACATATTTGCGGGTATCGCCATTCTGCTCTCCTGCTTGGGCCTATTCGGTTTGGTCACGTTCACCGCTGAGACTAAGGTGAAGGAAATCGGTATCCGCAAGACATTGGGCGCCAGCGTGGGCAATATCATTTTATTGATATCAAAAGATTTCCTCAAGCTAGTGGGCATCTCCTTCGTTGTGGCATTTCCACTGGGTTGGTGGATGATGAACAAATGGTTGGATAATTATGTGTATCGTACCAGTATCGAATGGTGGGTGTTTGTGGTTGCCGGCTTCGCAGCATTTGCCATCGCCGCCATTACAGTTTGTGGGAAGTCACTGAAGGCTGCCCAAGAGAATCCCATCAAGGCGATTCGGACGGAATAACCGCCGGATATATCGTGGAAACGTCCTGTCGACGAGATGTGAACCGATAGGAAATGAGGAGATATCTCCCATCAAGATATCCGAGATAGCCCGACTGTTCGATACCGAACAACTGTCTGTTCGATATCGGACACTTTCTTTATAATCAAATAAACTAAAAACCTGTTAATCAAAAAAATAGGACTTTGGAACGATATTCGGTGATTATCTATAAAAGGCTTTACGATGATGCCCTCAGCCCATCCTTTTCCATTCAAACCATTCGTGGTTTACGTACAGATTATCGTATTCACCATAGGAAGTGCTTTGGCCGGGACACCGACTTATGATTCGTCGCCACAAGATAGCTTAGGTACAGCACATTTGGCCGGTTTGGTAGTAGATGTATCCTCGCTAACGCCCATCCCGTTAGCTGACCTTTATGATTCCGAAGGCAATCTGATTGGCCAAACGGATGACAACGGCTATTACCGCGTACAGATAACATCAGAAACGTCCAAGAATATTCGCTTTCGGCTTCGGGTTTCCAAGAAAGGATACAGTCCGTTCGTACAGCAGGAAAACTGGGCAGACCTTCCCGCCATGAGTGCTATTTTACACTTCGGGCTGCAAAAACCGAGCGGAAGCCCAAACCCCTTTTCTTCATTGATCACCGAAACGAATGGTGATCTTGGCTATCCGAATGTACTGCTGACCTTTTCGGAGGTCGTGCACGACCAGGCTTTTAAAATGAAAATGGAAACCGCAAAAGCCGACAATGAATATGTATTTATTCAGATTGATGATGGCGTCTATCTTGTTAACGATAGCGGCTGGATCCAAATCGAATCGGAAGAAGATCTCATCAATGTGGACAACGAACTGGTCTTACCGGCAAAAGAATTAAATACGAAAGTAAAACGGAAGGATATTAAACGGATGACACCTTTGGATGAATCGAAGCCCGCAAAGTTTGCCATTTATATGAAATAAAACGAACGTAAACGCCGAATACTAAAAGCTAGTTCCATGTCTCATACCTCAATACCAAATTATGATCAAAACCGTCCGACAATAGGAGGACAGCTGTAACACCGATAAAAAACAAATTATAATGTTACGAAATTACTTTAAAATCACGTTCCGCAGCATTTGGAAGACCAAGGGATACAGTTTTCTGAATATCCTTGGTTTATCTATTGGAATAGCCGCCGCTTCGCTTATTTTTCTTTGGGTAGAAGACGAGGTCAATTACGATGACCATTTCGAAAACAAGGAACACATCTATTCAGTCAAAAGCCGGCAAACGTACGATGGTACAACGTATGTATTCTCATCCACACCGGGGCCGTTAGGTCCAGCGATGGACACCGATTTCCCAGAGATTAAACACGTATCCAGAACCTCATGGAGGACGAAGGTCTTGTTTGGATTGGGCGAAAAAAACCAATACGAAAATGGATACTACGCCGAGCCAAGCTTCCTGTCGATTTTCTCCATCAAATTGCTCGAAGGTGACGCGAAGACCGCCCTAAGCCAACCCAACGATATCGTGATCAGCGAAGGAATGGCAAGGCGCCTTTTCAATCGCTCGAACGTAGTAGGTGAATCCATTCGCGTGAACGCGGCGCAGGAATACAGCATCAAAGGGGTATTCGAAGACTTCCCAGCGAACGTCTCCATATCGTTCGACTGGTTGATACCCTTCTCCGTCCATGAGACAGCCAATACCTGGCTACAACAGTGGGGGAACAACGGTATCCAAACATTTGCATCACTCGACCCGAATGCCAATCTCTCCGAAGTCAACAAAAAGTTATACTCCTTTATACAGGATAAATCGGGCAATGATGGCTTTATATCGAAGACGATGCTTTATCCCATGAATCGCTGGCGACTATACAATGCGTTTGATACCGACGGGAATGAAATCGAAGGCAGTGTCAAATATGTTCGACTCTTCTCTATTATTGCTTGGGTCATCCTACTCATCGCGTGCATCAATTTCATGAATTTGGCAACTGCCCGTTCGCAGCGGCGAGCGAAAGAAATCGGCATCAAAAAAGTAGTGGGAGCTGGACGCAAGACACTCATCGGGCAGTTTATTTCTGAGTCGATTATGCTCTCGTTCATCGCCGGACTATTTGCCATCATGTTAGCCGCAATTTTCCTTCCGTTATTCAATACCATCGTCAATAAGGAATTAGCACTTGACCTATTTAAGTCTACACATTTGCTTTTTCTATGTGGTGTGGTCTTAATTTGCGGACTGATTGCGGGAAGTTACCCGGCTCTCTACCTTTCTTCGTTCAATCCGATATCGGTTTTCAAAGGTGTTAACATTAAATCAGGTGGCGCCGTGCTGATACGCCGTGGTCTAGTCGTGTTACAATTCGCCGCATCCATCACATTGATTGTCTGCACCATGCTCATTTATACGCAAATTAAATTTGCAAAAAGCAAGGACTTGGGTTACGATCGCTTTGGGATCGTTACCACATCAGTCTACCCAAAAATAGCCAACCACTTTGAAGCCATCAGACACGAACTGACACAAGCTGGGCTGGTTGAGAATATCACGCGCGCAGACCATAATGTGATGAATCTGGGAAGCAATACTGGCGATTTTTTCTGGGAAGGCAAAGATGAGAACAAGGAAGTACTGATTACCGTTCTCGATGTAGACGACCGCTATTTCGACACGTTCGATATGCAGCTCGTGGCGGGAAGAGCATTCAAATCTGACTTGCCCGCCGATTCGGGCAACGTTATCATTAACGAATCATTAGCAAAGCTCATGGACATCGCAGACAACCCTATCGGAAGGATTATTTCTCGATCTTGGGGTGACTTTACCGTTGTCGGCGTTGTCAAGGATTTCATGATTACCGATGTTTATTCGCCTTCGGAACCTATCGTGATCAGCCCACTTTTGTATGACGGAAATACGATTTCCATGCGGATACCCAATCAGTCGGACCTGAAATCTTCATTGGCAGGAATCGAAACGATCTTTAAAAAACACAATCCGGATTACCCTTTCGAGTATAACTTTTTAGATGAGCAATTCGAACGTGCTTTCCGTACAGAATCACTTATTGAAAATTTGACACGAATATTTGCATTCATGGCAATTATTATTTCCTGCCTTGGCCTGTTCGGTTTGGCCTCCTATACTGCCGAACGTCGAACAAAAGAAATCGGGGTGCGAAAAGTACTGGGGGCGTCCGTTGCAAGCCTCATGAACCTGCTGAACAGAGAGTTTGTTATATTAGTCGGTGTTTCCTGTCTATTGGCCTTCCCTTTCAGCTATTGGATGATGGAAAACTGGTTGAGCGACTACAAATACCGCATTGACATCAATCCTTGGGTCTTTGTTATCGCTGGCATTATGGCGCTGGCCATTGCCCTATTCACCGTCAGTTCGCAGGCCCTTCGGGCTGCGTTAACCAATCCAACCAAGAGCCTAAGGGATGAATGACAAAATAAAATGAGGTAACATGATTGCCTTTGACGGGTGGTTATCGGCTGCAAAACCAGCAGCCGACCTATAACAACCGCTTATGACCGATAACGAAATTCGAACGGCTAGGTTCAGCGCTAATCGATAGCTTTGGCGCAAATTTTATTCAATGATCGCATACGGTTCTGCCTTGCTAATAGGCATGATTATCGGGCTAACAGGGAGTGGTGGTGCGCTGTTAGCCATCCCATCCTTTGTATACCTATTCCACATTAACCCCCTGCTCGCCACTACCTATTCGCTGTTTATGGTTAGCACGACCAGTTTCATAGGCGTCGTGAGTAGATGGAGGGCTCAGCTGGTCGACTGGCAGATGGTCGGGGCCTTTGGCGCACCCTCTGTGGTATCGCTGTACCTGACCCGCAAGTGGTTAATGCCCCTGATACCCGATCCGCTATTTGGCATAGGAGATTTCACCCTTACAAAGCCTATTGGCATTTTGCTCCTGTTTGCCGTGCTCATGTTCGGAGCGGGCATCTCCATGGTTCGCCGCCGATCGCTATCTCAAGCGCCTACCCCCAAGCCCTTGCGCGAAACCCTTCCGCTCTTCCTGCTGGAAGGTTCCATTGTCGGCATTTTAGGTGGCGTGGTGGGTAATGGCGGCGGGTTTCTCATCATTCCCGCGCTGCTATTCTTGGGCAACCTATCCGTGCAAAAGGCTATGGGCACCACACTGTTTATCGTGGCTGTAAACACATTACTCGGATTTTTAGGTAGCTTACCCAACCCCGCTATCGAATGGCCCTTCTTATTGACATTTACGGCTTTGGCTATACTGGGGTTATCGCTTGGCCTGATCGTATCGAATAGGATATCGGGCCGAAAACTTCAACAAGGGTTCGGTTGGATGGTCATCTGCATGAGTATCTTCATCTTACTGAAGGAATTGTATTGAACGTCATTTATTGGGGCAAAACGGCTTCCTCTTCGATGTGCTGCTTGCAAAATTTGATGAATTTTTTCGTCAGGTCAAAATCATCCCCTTTTCTCCTGACGAAAAAGAAATCTCGCTTAAACTCGACATTGGGAATGATAAGTTCGACTAATTCGCCGTTAGCCAACTCGCGCGCAACCGCGCGCTGCGGAAGGAAACCGACACAGCGATCGGCCAATATATAGTTCTTAAGTGCTTCGGTTCCCCCTAGCCTGACCTGCGTGTTCAAATCCGAAATGGATATTCCCATCTTATCCAATTCCCGTTGCACAACCGAAAGTGTACCCGAGCCATTCTCCCGCAATGCGATGGGCATCTTCACTAGATCATCCAGCGTAATCGGCTGTCTCCGTGTGATGGGATTCAGTGGTGAACAAACCACAATGATCTTATCAGACGTAAAATAATCATAGTTGAACGCTCCCAATTTGCTTTCTATTTCGACAATGCCAAGATCGATCTCTTTATTCATCAGAGCGTTGATGATGTTCTCCATATTCCGGTTGATGACCCGTACAAAAACCTGTTTGAAGTCACGCAAAAAACCCGAAACCAACGGTGGAATCATATATAGTGAAACGGTCGTGCTGGCCCCAATCCGAAGGTTACCTTTTGCCGCCTGTTCCGCTCTCAAGGTGCTGATTTCATAGTCGATTCTCCGTTCGATTTCCTGTGCCTCCGCAAGATAACGGTATATCTTTTCGCCAACGGCCGTTAATCGGATACCACTCCCTGAACGCTCAAACAATGCAAATTTATACTGCTCCTCCAATAGCTTGATGTGCCTGCTGACGGCGGGTTGACTCATGAAAAGCGACTTTGCGGCTTTGGAAAAACTAAGGTGGGTGGCAACTTCCAAAAAGACCTTATGGCTGGTAGATAACATAATATGTAAACGATAAACCTTGTAACCTGTAATGAATCGGCTGAAATATGATCGTAAAAATACAAAGTACTTCAGCAATAACCGCAAACTATCGATAAATGGCACCTACTGGCAGCACACCTATATCCAAAAGCAATACAAAATATCATGCTACAAAAAAGCCGTCTCGTTATCTCCGAGACGGCCTTCTTTTTCTTCTATATGCTTTTAGCTAGTCTTCAGCTTCTTCTGAATATCCTGCACGTAAGCCTTGAATTTCTTGTCTGTTTCAATCAGGTCTTCCACCGTTTGGCACGCGTAGATCACGGTGGAGTGATCCCTCCCACCAAAGAAAGCACCGATGGATTTCAGGGAAGTTTTGGTATGGTTTTTAGCTAAATACATCGAAATCTGCCTTGCTTGCACAATTTCACGCTTCCGTACCTTTGATTTGACCATTTCAACGGGTACCTCAAAATAATCACATACCAATTTCTGGATGTAATCCATCGAGATTTCCTTATGCGTATTCTTGATGAAATTCTTCAACATGGATTTGGCCAGGTTGAGGTCAATCTCTTTCTTATTCAATGTCGCCTGGGCCAATAACGATACCATGGCCCCCTCCAATTCCCGTACACTGTTGTCGATTTGGTTGGCCACGTATTCGATCACATTATCGGGCAATTCGATACCGTCAGTATACATCTTCTTTTTGAGTATGGCCATGCGGGTTTCCAAATCGGGAACCTGCATATCCGCCGAAAGTCCCCACTTAAAGCGGCTCAGCAAACGCTCTTCCAAACCAGCCAAATCTTTGGGTGGTTTATCAGACGTCAGGATAATCTGTTTGCTCGACTGGTGCAGGTGGTTGAAAATATGGAAGAAGATATCCTGTGTCCGTTCTTTCCCTGCAAAATTATGGACATCGTCCATAATAATGACATCCATGGCCTGGTAGAAATTCACAAAATCATTGATGGTATTATTCTTCAATGAATCCACGAATTGCTGGCAAAATTTTTCACAGGATACGTAAATCACCAATTTATCGGGCAAGTTGCGTTTGATTTCATTACCAATTGCCTGTGCCAAGTGGGTCTTGCCGAGCCCCACACCGCCATAGATCATCAGCGGATTAAACGATGTGCCTCCCGGTTTACTGGCCACGGCATACCCCGCCGATCGCGCCAACCGATTACACTCCCCTTCTATGAAATTGTCAAACGTGTAATGCTGGTTCAACTGGGGATCCACTTGCAGTTTCTTGAGGCCCGGGATGACAAACGGATTCTTGATATCCTTATTAAGTGCCACGGGCACTGGGATAGACTGTTTCTTAGCTTCCGCGCCATTTCCACTTGAAGGGATATTAGTCGTGTAGGGGTTGCTGGTAGAAGACTTCTCCACAACGATGTTATACTCTAATCTCCCGTTCTCCCCAAGATGCTTCTTAATCGTTTTACGTAATAGTCCAACATAGTGCTCCTCAAGCCATTCGTAAAAAAACAAACTTGGAACTTGAATAGTCAAAACGTTACCTTCCAATCGTACAGCCTTAACGGGCTCAAACCAGGTCTTATAACTTTGTGCCGGAATGTTGTCTTTTATGATTTGGAGACAGCTATTCCATACACTCGTGCTCGTTTTTTCCATTCGTTAATTCTTAATAAGTTGATATCCAATAAATGACCGAAAAAATGTTGATAACTTCTCCGTGAAACGAAGATGGCAAAAAAAAATCAGCTAAAAAACTAAAAATTAAAAAATTGATTATTTAACTGTTTATCAATAACTTAGGTGTTATTTTTTCATGAAAAACACCAACAAAACACGGCGCTCAAAAATTCTCAACATTGCCTGAACAGGACGGCCAATCAATCACAGTGAACCACAGGGATTTCACCTTTACATGCTTTAAAGTTACATAAAATTAACACAAACGGATGGTAAAAAATGAATAAAAAAAATCCAGGGGAACCGATAATGGCCTAAATGTATTTAGGCAGCAGAAAATGGACTCAGGGGTTGGATTTTTTGACCTAGCGACCTCCCGGTTTTGTAACAGGCTATCTCAAAAGCCACTACGTTATTTGTAATAAAAGGGGGTCAATGCGACATCGGCTTGTTATTCCTAGACGCAAACCAATTGATCCCCAACACGACGATAAGGATCAATAGCCCTCCAAATTCCCTGGTTTCTTCTATCCAGGGCTGTTCTGCTTTCATGCTTTGCACCAAATCCTTTGTCTGATGGTGTTGGAACCAATCAATCACGCCATGTTCATAGAAAAGCAGGTAAGCAGCGTAGGCGGCATAAACCACTATTCCGAGCAAATATGCGTTAGGAAGATATCGCTTCTTTGCTGCTAAGTAACACAACCATGCGGCGTAACCATACAATGGAATCCAGATGAAAGGGTCTTCATCATTATACTGCAATCCGGCACTAACCAAAAATAAAATGCAACATATGATATTAAACGCTTTCATCTGTCTACCATAAGGTTTATGCCGTCACTTCTTCGTATACACTCATCGGCGGACAAGCACAGATCAAGACACGGTCACCCTGAGAGTCGTTGACGCGGCCTACCGATGGCCAGAATTTATGTTCACGCACAAACGGCAATGGGAAAGCAGCCTGTGAACGGGAATAGGGTTTCTCCCATATATCCGCACTGACCGAAGCTACCGTATGCGGGGCGCCTTTCAGTACGTTATCCGCCTTGTCAGACTCACCCTTTTCAATTGCTGCAATCTCCTCGCGGATGGCAATAAGCGCATCACAGAAACGATCTAACTCAGCCATGGATTCCGATTCTGTAGGCTCGACCATTAAGGTACCGGCTACTGGAAACGATACGGTAGGCGCGTGGAAACCATAATCCATCAGTCGCTTGGCAATGTCACTAACCTCTATCCCGATCGCCTTGAAGGCACGGCAATCCAAGATCATCTCGTGCGCACAATGCCCATTGGCTCCCGCGTATAACACCGGGTAATGACCTTCAAGCCGTGCTTTGATATAGTTCGCATTGAGGATAGCATATTTGGTCGCATTGGTAAGCCCTTCAGCACCCATCATGGCGATATAGGCGTGCGATATCAACAAGATAGACGCAGAGCCCCAAGGCGCCGCAGATACCGCACTAATCCCTTCCGGCCCGCTCACATCCACCACTGGGTGGTTAGGCAGGAAAGGCACAAGATGCGCAGCTACGCCGATAGGTCCCATCCCCGGGCCCCCACCGCCGTGTGGAATGCAGAATGTTTTGTGCAGGTTCAAGTGGCAAACGTCTGCACCGATCAATCCAGGGCTGGTCAGCCCTACCTGCGCATTCATATTCGCACCGTCCATATATACCTGCCCACCATGTTGGTGGATAATATCGCAAATCTCAACAATAGGCTCTTCAAACACCCCGTGTGTAGACGGATAGGTAACCATCAGCGCTGAAAGGTTCGCTGCGTGCTCCTCGGCTTTCGCCCTAAGATCGGTCACGTCGATATTACCCCGCTCGTCGCATTTCACCACCACTACCTTCATGCCTGCCATACTGGCCGATGCCGGATTGGTGCCGTGCGCAGAGGCTGGTATCAGCACGACATCGCGGTGCGTGTCTCCCCGGTTTTCGTGGTAGGCCCGAATCACCATCAACCCTGCATATTCGCCCTGTGCGCCTGAATTAGGTTGGAAACTCACCTTGGCAAAGCCGGTGATTTCGCTTAGCCATTGGTCCAGTTCACTGATGACCTGCATGTAGCCACCAGTCTGGTCAGCTGGGGCAAATGGGTGCAACCCTCCAAATTCCGGCCAAGTGACCGGTACCATCTCCGCTGTCGCATTGAGTTTCATGGTACAGGAACCCAACGGGATCATCGAATGGCAGAGCGAAAGATCCTTTGCCTCCAGTGACTTGATATAACGGAGCATTTCATGCTCCGAATGATAGCTGTTAAATACCGGATGGGTAAGGTATTCGGATGTACGTTGCAATCCGGATGGAATATGCACGCGGATGTCAGCAGCAATGGTAGCCAAATCCACTTCATTGGCTGCTTTACCTTTTATCTTTGCGAAGACACGTACTAATTTCTCGATATCCCGGTAAGTGGTCGTTTCATCCAGTGTAATGCCCACTACAGGCCCATCGTAATACAGGTTGATTTCGTTATTGAGCGCCTCTGCACGTAACGGCCCAACCAAATCACCCAGCTCTACGCGTAGTGTATCAAAATATGTTTCATTGAGCTGCGCGTATCCCAATTGCTGTAAGGCCTCATCCAGAAGAGTCGTCAGGTCATGTATACGTTCGGCGATATTTTGCAATCCTTTTGGTCCATGATAGGCTGCATAAAAACCCGCCATAATGGCTAGGAGCGCCTGTGCCGTGCAGATATTAGAAGAAGCCTTATCTCGGCGGATGTGTTGCTCCCGTGTTTGCAGCGCCATACGTAAGGCATACTCACCCGTCGCATCCACTGTAACCCCGATGATACGGCCCGGAATGTTCCGTTTGTAAGCCTCTTTAGTGGCGAAATAGGCTGCATGGGGACCACCAAAGCCCATTGGGATACCAAAACGTTGGGTGCTGCCCACGACTACATCAGCACCCCAGTCACCCGGAGGCGTCAGCAATACCAGGCTTAGCAAATCAGCTACTGCACAAACGGAGATATCGCGGTTATGCAATTGCTCGGTAACGGCTTTATAGTCCGCCAGGGTACCATCGCCCGCTGGGTATTGCACCAATGCACCAAAGATATTGCCTGACGCGGGGATATTTTCAATAGCTCCCACCAGCAATTCGATACCATAGGATAATGCCCGGGTACGCAGTACATCCAACGTTTGGGGGAAAATATTCTCAGAAACGAAGTAAGCATTGGCCGCTTTGTCCTTGCGCAGTCCGTATTGCATAAACATGGCCTCCGCGGCTGCGGTGGCTTCGTCAAGCAACGATGCATTGGCGATCTCCATACCGGTAAGGTCGATGACCATGGTCTGGAAATTCAGCAATGCCTGCAAACGCCCTTGGGCAATCTCTGCTTGATAGGGGGTGTATTGGGTATACCAACCTGGATTTTCAAACACATTGCGCTGGATGACCCCCGGCAGTACCACATCATAGTACCCCTTTCCGATATATGACTTGAATACCTTATTCCTGTCGGCCACATCTTTCATCCTGCCCAAGTAGGCCGTCTCACTTAGCGCATCGGGCAAAGCCAACGGTTTTTTGGCACGGATCTGTGCCGGCACGGTCTCATCGATCAATTGGTCGAGGTTTTGGAGGCCCAAAGCTTCCAGCATGGCTGCGGTCTCATCAGCGCTTGGGCCTATGTGCCGCTCTTCGAATTTTTCCTGAAAATGTATCTTACTCATTGGGTGTGTAAAAAAACAACTCCCTGTCCCTTTCTTCCGGCATTACCTGGGTTGGCCATGGCGTTTGTCAGCAAGCAAACGGGTAGTTTTGCGCGGGCAAAGATACGGATTTTGACACAGGAAATAAAGCGTATGGAGCTTTTTGAAAATCAGCAGAGAACTTCCGTTGGTTTTAACGAATTATTAGATGAAGCATCCTTTTTTTGCATAAATAGAAATCACGATCGGTTAGTCGCGCCAAGGCCGTCATCATTGCTTCTCCGCTAGCCTCTCCAAGATGTCTCGTAGTTTTGACAAGAGGTCCGCGGCCATGCCGTCTTGATCTCGGTAGGCATGTGATAACCTAATGCTGTGCCTCTCTCCATGTTGTTGAACAGCCAACTCATACGTTACCCCATCGACACAATGACCGCACTCGTCGAAGTCCAATGCGGTGAAATTTCCTGCGTCTAATATATCCATGAGTTCTTGGTAATCACCTAAATCGGTCTCCCATTGCTTTTTCACACCGACTCGGTCAGAGCAGCTTGCATAGTGAATCCACAGCGAGTTGTCCCTCCCGATGGTAAGGCTATCGTTGGAAGCACACCACCCCACATAGGTACGCAAAGATATTACGGGCTCTTCAAAAGTAATCACAGGCTCGTTATCTTTTTTGGAACAGGCTAATGTAACCACAGTTAAAAACAGTACTGCAAAATAGGGAAACATCTTTGTTTTCATCGCCTTGGGTTTTGGTACTTGATAAGTAACGGCTGTGGGAAAAGATTCGCTACATGCAATGAGAGGAATGTTTAAAATAGCTTTAAAATAAGAACGTCATTTCGACGAAGCATGAGGAGAAATCTTCTGTTTTACACATGTGATAAGATTTCTCGTCGTTCCTCCTCGAAATGACGGTTACTAAGAGGCCTTCGAGCCTCTTCATTTTTAAGCCAATATCCTGACGGGCTCTTCCAATAACGATTTTAGTGTTTGCAAGAACGCCGCACCCGTAGCACCATCCACCACACGGTGGTCACAGCTCAGGGTGAGCTTCATGATATTGCCCGGCACCACGGCACCATTCTTCACCACGGGTACCTGCTGAATACCGCCTACGGCGAGGATACAAGCATCCGGTGGGTTAATGATGGCTGTGAATTGGTCAATGCCGAACATCCCTAAATTAGACACCGTAAAGGTGGAGCCTTCCCAATCGGCTGGCTGCAGCTTCTTGGCCTTGGCTCGCTGCGCAAAATCTTTCACTTCCGCCGAGATGTGCGACAGGCTTTTGCCATCGGCGAAACGAACTACCGGTACTAACAATCCGTCTTCCACCGCGATGGCCACCCCCACGTTCACGTGTTCATTGTACCTGATCTTATCACCTAACCACGAAGAGTTCACGGCCGGATGCTGTTTAAGCGCAACCGCAGCGGCCTTGACAACCAAGTCATTAAATGACACCTTCAATGGCGCCACATCATTGATCTTGGCCCGGGCAGCGATGGCACTGTCCATATCCACCTGAATGGTCAGGTAGAAATGCGGGGCTGTGAATAAGCTTTCCGAAAGGCGACGTGCGATGGTTTTTCGCATTTGGTTAACCGGTTTTTCGGTATATCGTTCTTCACCCACGAATTGCGGAATACTGATCGTGGTGGCGGGAGCAGGACTCGCCGCGGCCTGGCTTGCGGCAGGAGCTGCCGCTGCCGTTTTAGCAGCAGGCGTATAGGATTCCACATCTTTCTTCACAATGCGTCCACCATCGCCGGTTCCATTCACTTCGCTTAGGCTAATACCCTTTTCTTTGGCAATCTTGCGGGCCAACGGGGACGCTTTCACCCGCGAATCATCTTGAGTTGACTCGGAAGTCTTACTTTCGGCCGGTTGCTCCGACTTCGCTTCGCTTGATGCTGTTCCTTTGTCGGCAGGTTGCTCTGCTTTTTTAGCCTTACCAGTTTTTTGCTTAAGCAATGGGGTCACATCCGTTCCCTCCTTACCCACAATAGCAATAATGTCATTTACTTTTGCCGCCTGCCCTTTCTCTACACCAATGTAAAGCAGCGTACCGTCGGCATAGGCGGTCACTTCCATGGTTGCCTTATCAGTCTCCACATCGGCAATAGCATCATCACTCTTGATGGTATCACCTACCTTGAAGTGCCATTCAGCGATAACACCCTCTGTCATGGTATCACTTAATAACGGCATGGTAATCACCGTAGCGCCCAACGACTCGGCTGTTACTTCCTCAGCATCGTCCGCATCCGATTCGCTTTCTTCCTCGGTGGTCGTCTCTTCGGTATCCTGTTTTTCTTTTTTATCTTCTCCTTTGTCGGTATCAGCCCCATCTAACAAGGCCTTGTAATCTTCTCCTTCCTCACCCAATACAGCAATCACTGCATCCACCGGCACAGCTTCACCTTCCTTTGGCCCGACATATAATAATGTTCCTTCTTGGTAAGATTCGAAATCCATGGTGGCTTTATCGGTTTCCACCTCGGCAATCAAATCACCGGAATTGACCTTGTCGCCCACTTTTTTGTGCCATTTCGCGATGACCCCTTCCGTCATGGTATCGCTCATTTTTGGCATTTTTACTACTTCAGCCATGTTATATGATGGTTATCCTTATTATAAAACGTTAATTAGCTACGACTTGTTCTCAATCGGTGATATATGGATAGTCAGCCTGCACATATACGTCTTTGTACAATTCATCGACTTCTGGGTAAGGAGACTCTTCCGCAAACTTGACGGATTCCTCAACCACTTTCTTCACGTCAGCTTCCACTTCAGCAAACCAAGCTTCGTCGGCATATTTCTTCTCTACTATGGTCGCTTTGGTTGTGATCAGGGGATCTCGGCCTTTGTACTCCTCTAATTCCTCTTTCGTACGGTATTTCGCCGGATCAGACATGGAGTGCCCTTTGTAGCGATAGGTACGCATTTCCAAGAAAGTGGGGCCTTCTCCACTGCGGGCGCGTTGCACGGCCTCATCCATCGCATTGTGTACGGCGACCACATCCATCCCATCCACCGGTGCACTAGGCATATCAAAACCAAGTCCCATTTTGTAGATATCGAGCATATTAGTCGTACGGGCCACGGATGTTCCCATAGCATAGCCGTTGTTTTCACATACGAAAATAACAGGAAGTTTCCATAACATCGCCATATTTAGCGCCTCATTGAATGCGCCTTGCCGCACGGCTCCATCACCCATATAACATACGCAAACATTGTCTGTACCGTTATATTTCTCAGCGAATGCGATGCCTGCACCGAGCGGAATCTGGCCACCTACGATACCGTGTCCGCCCATGAATTTGTGCTCCTTGCTGAAAAAGTGCATGGATCCGCCTTTTCCCTTTGAACATCCGGTAGCTTTGCCATACAGTTCGGCCATGGCCGCATTTGCCGATACGCCTTTAGCGATGGCATGCGCGTGGTCACGATACGCCGTAATCATGGAGTCCTCCGGACGAAGCACGGATATTGCCCCGGCTACCACGGCTTCCTGGCCAATATACAGGTGGCAGAACCCCCTGATTTTTTGTTGTCCGTATAGCTGTCCAGCCTTTTCTTCGAATTTACGCATGAGTAGCATAGACTTGTACCACTCCAAATAGGTCTCTTTCGTTATAGGTGTTGAACTCATTTCAAAGCTTTAGAATATTCAATTTTTTCGGAAGGCAAACTTAGACAAAATTGTTGTGATATGCAATTTTAGGGCGTGACATCGGGCGTATTTGTTTTCGAGTTATTTCCAATTTAATGGGCCTTTTTTTGTAACGATACGGATGCGGCAGTCATTTCCTGTGCATAACTATTGATTTTAGACCTAAAATCAGTTAACTTTATTCGTTTTTTATAACATAAACACACTACAAAAGAAATATCCACCGTGCCATAACGCGCAAACACACAGGGATATTCCGAAGGCATAAATTGGGTATACGTATGAATCGTCGCAAGCAACTGCTAAAAGCAAGCCGCATAACCATCTTATCTGTTATTCTGTTATTCTCTGCAGCTTTTGTGGCCGTAAAAGATGAGTTGTTCGTCATTAGTAAAAATCTTGATATCTTTTCGGCGGTATACCGGCAGGTAAGCGTCAACTATGTTGACAAAACGGACCCGAATACCTTAATCAAAACCGCAGTTGATGCCATGCTCGATGACCTCGATCCGTATACCGAATATGTACAGGAAACCGATGTAGAGGATTATAAGCTGAAGTATGTGGATACTAAATATGGGGGCATAGGTGCCACTATTTTTGAACGAAATCGTCGAATCTTTATATCCGAAGCACTTGGCGGATATCCGGCCGACCAAGCAGGACTCCAACCGGGAGATGAACTGGTAAGCATTAATGGTGTGCAGGTACAAGGCATGGCAACTGCAGCGGTAAGCCATATCATGCGAGGTGCAGATAACAGCCAAGTCGAACTGGAAATTAGGAAACCCTTCCAAGACGAGGTGACAACATTGACCGTTAATCGCATGTTTATCCGCCAACCCAATGTCACCCATATGACCGTATTGGACGGGGGAATTGGTTACATCAAGCTAGACAAATTCCTGGAACAGTCATCGAAAGAGGTAGCGACGGCATTACATGAACTTCAACGGAAAAGCCAACTGAAGGGACTAGTGCTGGATTTACGCAATAATGGTGGAGGCATTTTACAAGAGGCCGTTAAGATCGTTGGCCTATTCGTACCGCAAGGGGAACTGGTGGTCAGCCAACGGGGCAAAAACTTTTCTAAAGCCCAAAATTACCGTACGACAGCTGACCCCATTGCACCCGAGATTCCGTTAGTAGTACTGATCAACGGGCAGTCAGCCTCCGCCGCCGAAATCGTGGCTGGAGCACTGCAAGACCTGGATCGGGCCGTGGTGGTAGGTGAAAGAAGTTTTGGCAAGGGGCTGGTGCAGCAAACCTTCAATGTTCCCTACAATAATCTTGTAAAAGTAACCGTAGCCAAATATTACACCCCGTCGGGGAGGTGTATACAAGCGACAGATTTCTTACATAAAGATGGCAATGGGAAATACAACAAGATATCTGACACGCTGATTAATGCGTTTAATACCAAAAGCGGACGGGTAGTATATGATGGCAGCGGTATCTATCCCGATCTGTTGGTCACGCATGATGTGGTCAGCCCCATCACGCAGACACTCATAAACCGGCATCTGATCTTCGATTATGCGACACTTTTCAAAGCGAGCCATCCGCAAATACCTGAAGTTTCCAAGTTTTATATCAGCGAAACGCAATATGCCGATTTTATGCAGTTTTTGGAGGACAAAAATTATAACTATCATACCAAAACCGAAGAATCGCTCCGATGGTTAAGACAACACGCCGAAGCAGAAAAAAGGCCGCAGGAAGTACTCGATGAACTAGCGGAATTGGAGCATAAACTATACCAGAGCAAACAGCACGATCTTGTCAACCATCGTGAAGAAATCAAGAAAGCGCTGGGCAATGAAATCGTGTCCCGTTATTACTACAAAGAAGGAAGGCAATCGTTTTCCCTCCGACATGACGAACAATTGAAACGGGCATCGGCGTTACTGGCCACCACTGCCAACGAGTACCATAGCATCCTTGCCGGCGAAGGAGAATACGGAGTCATCGGGCGGCCCGAAACACTTTTGGCGGCTATCGAAACAGACAATTGATCAACGGACGGATTAAGCTGCCCCATAAAGCAGCTTACTCTCCAATCGCATAATATTTGAATCCCAAATCAGCCAACTTATTATCGGCCAGCAATTTTCGCCCATCGAATACA
>CAZCHE010000011.1:0-95984 GCA_964498395.1 uncultured Parapedobacter sp.
GTTGGCCCCCCTACGTATCCTGCTCCGATGCAGCAAATCTTCTTTACGTTCATTTATTTAATAGCAATTAATTTCGAGCAACAAAAGTACTCGTTTTCTCTTTGGTTGCAAATTTGTTTGTCCGCATTTTGCTTATTCGTCAATTCATTTATTTGCTACTCGCTATAACAAATGGAGTAAGGAGTGAGTTAAAGCCGCCCATCCACCAATGCTCGATCCAAACATGCTTTCGTGTCGAAAATAACCCCATTATTCTGCCGGACCTTTTGGTAGTCAAACTTTAGAAATTCTTTATGTGCTACCGCCACCACGATGACATCATATGCCACATGTTTGTCAACCTCATTGATGAGACCCAGACCATATTCATGCTTTACTTCCGCGGCATCAGCCCACGGGTCATAAATATCCACACTAAGACCAAACTGTACCAATTCGTTATAAATGTCCACCACCCGGCTATTGCGGACGTCTGGGCAGTTCTCTTTAAAGGTAATGCCCATGATTAACGCCCGTGCACCTTTAATGGCGATATCCTTTTGTAGCATTAATTTGATGACCTTATTTGCAACAAAAGCTCCCATCTGTTCATTAACCCTTCGTCCTGATAAAATAACGTTTGGGATATAGCCTAACCGCTCGGCCTTGTGCGCTAAATAGTAGGGATCAACCCCAATGCAATGACCACCAACCAACCCGGGCTTATAGGGCAAGAAATTCCATTTTGTACTTGCAGCTTCTAATACGTCGTAGGTGTCAATCCCGACACGGTCAAAAATTAACGCCAACTCATTGACAAAGGAAATATTGATATCGCGCTGCGCATTTTCGATGGCCTTGGAGGCCTCGGCTACCTTGATATTGGGGGCCTTATGTGTACCCACCTCGATAATGGAGCGGTATAAAGCATCTACCCGATCGGCAATTTCGGGCGTAGATCCACTCGTAACCTTTTTTATTTTGGTCAGTGTGTTAGTTTTGTCGCCAGGACTTATGCGCTCAGGCGAATAACCCACGAAGAAGTCCTTGTTGAATGTCAAACCCGAAACACGCTCCAATACCGGTACGCAGTCTTCCTCGGTACAGCCGGGATATACCGTCGATTCATAGATGACAATGTCGCCAAACTTCAATACGCTGCCAATAAGCTCGGAGGCGTTGATTAAATGACTCAGGTCAGGCGCTTTAAATGAGTCCACAGGCGTAGGAACGGTGACAATATAGGTGTTGTATGGACGGAGGTCTTCAACGTCCGACGAGAACGAAAGTCCGATAGTCGACGATGATAAGTAATCGGTGAACGACGCATCGTGCGCTGTAGCGAATGCTGCTGCATGTTTGAGCGCTAATACCGCTTGGAGCAGTTGTAGATCGGTTTCTTGAGTATAGTCCTTGCCAGCTTTTAATTCAGCAATACGTTTTTCATCAATATCAAACCCCAATACATCGTACTTCGTAGCAAATGCAGCGGCCAAAGGCAATCCCACATACCCCAAGCCAATGACGGCGATTCGGGCATTGGGTACTGCTGCTGGGAAAGATGGTTGGTTCATTTTGCTGTTTGTTCGCTTATGCGTCGATTCGTTTATTCAAATAATCTAAAACGAGCAACAAAGGTACTCGTTTTTTTTGTTTTACAAATTTACTGCGCGTCTTTTGCCCTTTGTATATGAGCGATTAATCGTTCAAACGCGTTCGGTATCAGTCTTTTGCCATGAGATCTCGGTACCATTTCATGACGATCAGATAGGCAATCGTTAAAAAACCCAGTAAAAAAGCGCCAATAATAATACCCTTTATTTTTCCAAGCTCGGTCACTTCTAATGGATACACCGGTTGGTCAACCAATTGGATAAGCGGTTGTTCTTGTAACAAAGTCGTCTTGGCTAACTCCAGATTTTGCAGCAACTGGCTCAAAATAGCCTTGTTCGTCTCTGCAGAAAATTGCGCTTCTTGGACAGGGGCTAAGCGCTGTACTTGCCGCGTTGGATTGAGGTTCGGGGTCGCATCGGAAACTTTTGCCGCGGAATAAATAGCCCCGGTCATGACCTTCCGCACCGAATCAACTTTCTGCTCAAGAATGGCAATATTGTCTGTCGATTTTTTGGTCTTGGTTTGGACATAGAATTCATTCACGGTCTGCACTAAATTTTCGTTGAATACCTTTGAGAAAACTTCATCCGGAGAGGTAACATCAACCTGGACGATAGAAAGGCTCTTTTCAGGCTTTTCCACCGTTAAGACGTCTAACCGAATCGCATTCACAATTGATGTAATCGCACCATCTCGTAGCCGCCGTGTAAGCGAATCCATCGTGCCAGGATCCTGGTGAAAATCCAATTCGGCTAACTCCGGCAGATCCTTCCATTCATCCCGTAGGTTATTGATTTCGATGTAACGCTCAATCAATAATTCATCAGAATGTTGATCTACTTTCGTTAACAATGTTTTCTCAAGTGTATTTCGCGACTTATAGAGTTCCAAGATATTATTGCCCTGAAAAAGTCCGCCGGCATCTCCGCCCAAATCAATCCCCGCCAAAGCTGCCATTCCAGATAGACTCCCTAAATTGCCCCGAGTATCTTTACTTTCTAGCACAAAAGTAGTTGTAGCAGTGTACAAAGGCTGCTTCATAATTGCATAGGTTAGGCCCAATACACTCCCCAAAATACCCACGATTAGTAAAATCCGCCATTTAGTTATTAGGTATCTAATCCAATCGTGAATATCTAGAATCATCTCCTTTAAAGAGATTGTATCATCATCTACTGGCTTTATCGGTTCAGTTGTCATCTTGCTTACCTCAATAAACTTACAATCACCGCGGCCATCGATGTGACCACGCTTCCCATGCTTACCCACGCTTGGGCAGGGATTCTTTCCCGCTCAGGTTTGGTGGGTACAATGATTTCACTACCGGGTTGTATATCTGGGTAGCCCCAATTAGAACCCTCCACCGAACCGTTGGCGTGCTGTACAAACGCCTTTTTCTTGTGGGCCTTGGCAGTAAATCCACCGGCTTGGCGGATATAATATTTCATCGACTTACCTTTTTGATACACCACTCGGTTAGGATTGAGTACTTGTCCACGAACCATCACCGTACGAAGCTGCCGGGGTACGATGATCACATCCTCGTCTTCCAGCGGGATGTCATATTTGCGAACCCCTTCCAAAATCTTGTCTAACTGAATCCCTACATAATTGCTGAAAAACAGATTAGTTTTTGGTGTGTCTTCGTTCTGCAAAGTATTCTCCAATGCCAAATTCTGTATTTGCTCTTGTTCCTTTTCCCGTTCGGCCAATTGTTGTTCGGCATCGCCGGTCAGCGCACTGCTCCCCTGTGCCACCATGGCATCTGACGCTTTGCGTTGCAGCGAAGCGCCCGGCAGATAGGCGAATTCGGTAATACCACCTGCACGACGAATGAGGTCTGAGACGGTCTCGTCTTTCTTCAATAGCGCATATTCGCCTGGATACTTGACCTCGCCTTCTATGCGTACCATACGCTGCACCTGGTAACCCGTACTGGTATGCACACTCACCATGTCAAAGGGCTGTAGCACGAAGTCCGATTGTACGGCTTCTTCACGGCTATCGAAACTCACCCGCATAAGCTCGGAAATCGTCGAATCCTGCTCGTTGGTGTTGCGCCGGATACGACGGGCAACGTCTATATATTCGATATTGGCGGCTTCGGCGAGCCCACCACTGAGCTGGATCAAGCTTCCCAAGGTCATTTGCTCCACGTATTGAAATTGGCCAGGGCGCTGCACCTGCCCGCTAATCGATACCGTGTACTCCTCACGAAGGTCGAAAATGGATGATATGATGATGTGGTCTTCTCGCTGCAAGACGTGGTTGGCTTGCGGCGATCCGGCCATTAGCTGGGCGAGATCCACCGTGATGAGTTGGGGCGTATTGTCGGGATTCAGCCGGTTGATGTAAGCTCGTGCCATAAACGCATCTTCCCGTAGGCCGTCTGCTCGTTCGATCAGCTCGCGGAGGGTGAGCCCTTCAGTCAGCGCATACTTGCCGGGCCGGAATACTGCACCTTCTACTTCGACCCTGTTGCTGTAACGGTCAAGCACCTCTTCCACGATATAATAGTCGCCGTTTTGGGGCGTATAACTTGCAAAATCAGCAGCATAAATGTCGGCAACGCTTCGTTGGCGGTCGGTCACCTGAAGCACCTTTACCGCTGCACGATAGGCCTCAGGGGCGAAGTTTCCGGCAAAACGTAGTACATCTTCCAGCGTTTCACTGGCGAGCGGTTCGAAGATCGCCGGATTGTTTACCTTGCCCTCCATGGTAACGTGTCGATCGAATACCGGGATATGGATCACATCGTCATCTTGCAAGCGGACATTGCCGGGTTGGATGCCCTTGGTCAGAAAGTCGTAGGCATCGATCGTATGAATGACTTGGTTGTTGCGAATAAGCTGGATATTGCGGTACGTGCCTTTTTCTGATGGCCCTCCGGAGGCATACAAGGCGTGGAATACATTGGCCAACGATGGTAACGTGTACGTACCGGGTCGAGTGACGTAGCCCGTAAGTGTGACCTTGATGCTGCGGATGTTACCCAATGTGAGGGAAAGCCGTGTACGGCCTGAACGCAACTGTGGATAGGTCGATTGCATCTGGCTCCGGATTTTCTCACTCACGTCTTCGATGGTGAGGCCGGCAACTGCAACCATCCCTACATAGGGAATATTGACAGTGCCCTCTGTCGTTACCGGCAGCGTATAACTGGCTTCGTTATCTCCCGTGAGATCGAGTACCAATTCATCCTCGCTGCCTACAATGTAGTTTTTAGGGGTAGGAATATTGAGGTTCGGCTCAAACCGAATCTCGCTGTTGCGGAACAGCGTGGAGCCAAATACGCGAATGGAGTCTGGCGCGGCCTCTTCCACATCGGCCCATACACTATCAATCACGGTATTGTCGATCCGTGCACGTCGCCCTGTCTCTTCAGCAGGAATAGCTAAGTCTGTCCGTCGATTAGCAGACGGCATATTTTTACGAACCGTTTCCATGCGGCTACGCAGCTTTTGCTGTTCGGATACAGGCATTCCTCGTTGCCCTAGGCTCTGCAAAAGTTGGTCATCACTTAGACCTCGCCGCTCAGCTTCGTTGATGAGCCTAACGACTTGTTCGTTAGATAGTTGGTCCACCCGAATGTTGGAATAATCCTGGGTTTGCAACTGCGTTTGTGACTGGCCCTGCTGCTGGTTTTGCTGCCGGCTTTGCGATTGCGCTGCTACTGTAAATAGCCCAAAAAAGCCCGCCAGCAATAGAATACATCTTTTCATCAATCTATATTCGCTTTCTTTTCTTTAATACAATGCTAAAATTGAGCAAAAGTACACATTAATCAATGGTCATCATAGCGTTAACATCTAAATTTATCATTTCCATGGGTAATCCGCTGCGAAAAACGAGCCAAATTTTGCTTATTCGCTGATTTGCTTATCTGCGGATTTGCTGATTCGCGGATTCGCCTTCTTTAATGAGCAACAAAGGTACTCGTTTTTCTTGGTTTTGCAAATGCCATCTTTATGGTGACTGATGTGCGGAATGTTGATACCCCGTTTATTTTCCCGTATCGGAGGATGCCTGTGCGAGATTTTGTAGGTCTGCGTTTTTGCCTAGTCAAGGATTTACGGTTTAATTCTTCGCTTCCAAAAATTGGGATTCAATTTGTCGAAATGGTATGACCCGGATGCCATTACTTCGATGCTGGATGGTGTCTCCTCCATATACAATATAACCGCGCTGGGCTCCCGCTATTTTATTCCAAAAAAACAGACCCTTGAAATATTCCGGAGTGACGGTTTGGCCTGACTTGATTTCCACGGGTATTAAATCGATACCCTTTTCAATGAGCAGATCTATTTCATGGCCTACATTATCCCTCCAGAAATAGAGATTCGGGTTTTTCCCGGCATTTAGCCGTTGCTTTAAAAACTCTAAGATGATCAGGTTTTCAAAGACCGCTCCGCGAAAGGGGTGAAGCTGTATCTGGGCCGAATCATCAACACCTAGTAATGCCCAAGCTAATCCCACATCATAAAAGTACAATTTAGGCATTTTGACAACCCGCTTGTTGTAACTCTTGTGGTAGGGCTGTAATCGAAAGACGACAAAACTCATCTCCAGTACACTAATCCACGCACCTATGGTCTTGACATCTACACCCACTTCCACGGCTAAGCTGCTCATATTTAGTAGCTGACCCACACGACCAGCGCACAATCTCATGAATTTTTCAAAGACGTGGAGGTCTCCTATGTTTTTGATGAGTCTGACGTCCCGCTCTATGTAGGTGCGGATGTAGTTTGCATACCATTTGGTCACAGAAATATTTTGCTGATAAATGACAGGATACCCTCCCCGCAACATCAGCGCATTGGTATCTGTTTCTAAAGAACCAATTTCTGATAAAGATAGTGGAAGTAATTGCAAATATCCGACCCTTCCCGCTAGGCTTTGGGAGATGTTTTCTTGCAATAAAAAATTATTGGATCCGGTTAGGATAAACAGACCGTTTTCCATGCTGTTATCTAACAGTTCTTGTAAATAGGAAAAAAGGTGAGGTACGCGTTGAATTTCATCTAATATGGCGCCTTGAGGATAACTGTTTAGAAAACCTCGAGGATCCTCGGATGCAAAAAGGCGGATGTCAGGGTTCTCTAAATTGATATATGGCTTGGATGGAAAAACATAACGTACTAATGTGGTCTTTCCCGATTGCCGAGGGCCTACGACTGCTACTGCCTTAAACATCAAGGCTAAATCACGTAATTCTTCTTCTGCTTTTCTGGCAATCATAACGCGAATTTACAAAAATGGAATCTAATTCCAAAATTGTAAGAACCGGTGTTTGCTTATCTGTTTGTCGATTTGCTTATTTGCGGATTTGCGGATTCGCTTATCTGCTTATTCGCGGATTCGCTTATTTGCTTATTTGCGGATTCGCTTATTTGCGGATTTGCTTATTTGCGGATTCGCTTATTTGCTTATTCGCGGATTCAGCGATTTTGCGATTCAGCGATTCAGCGATTCAGCGATTTTGCGATTCAGCGATTCAGCGATTCAGCGATTTTGCGATTCAGCGATATACGCTTTATACCAATCCACAAACTTACCAACTCCCGTAGCTAAATCCGTACCGGGTTTATAACCGGTAGTCGCTTCAAGCTTGGTCGTATCTGCATAGGTAACAGGTACATCCCCCGGTTGCATCGGAAGCATCTCTAATTTAGCGGATGTACCCATGGCTTCTTCCATCGTATTAATGAAATCCATCAGATGGACCGGTTTGGAATTGCCGATATTGAATATCCGATAATAGGGTTGGTTCTCCTCTCCTGCGGGGATACTACTACTCGCACGCATCACGCCCTCCACAACGTCATCTACGTAGGTAAAGTCACGTAACATATTGCCCTCATTAAACACCCTGATGGGCTTGCCTTGCGTGATGGCATCGGCAAAAAGCATCGGTGCCATGTCCGGGCGCCCCCAAGGGCCGTAGACCGTAAAAAAACGCAAGCCGGTGGTAGGCAACTGGTATAGGTGGCTATAGGTATGGGCCATCAGTTCGTTGCTTTTCTTCGTCGCAGCATAAATGCTGACGGGATGGTCTACCGGATCATCTTCACTAAATGGTACCTTGTCATTCATGCCGTAGATCGACGAACTGGACGCATAGACCAAGTGCTTAATTTGGTAGTGCCTGCAACACTCCAAGATATTCATAAAACCCACAATATTAGATTGAATGTAGCTGTGTGGATTCGCTAACGAATACCGTACTCCCGGCTGTGCCGCCAAATGGATAACCTGATCGAATTGCTCGGTAGCAAATAATCTTTCCAAAACAGGCAATGCGGTGATGTCGCACTGCTGGAAGGCAAAGTTGCCTAACGTGGTACTTTGGGTCTTTTGGTTTTCGATTAGAACGCTTTTGTCAATACCACATTCGGCTAATCGGCCATATTTAAGATTGATGTCATAATAAGCACTGATGTTGTCAATCCCGACCACTGTTTCCCCTCGATGTAGCAATGCCTTGACTAAGTGATAGCCAATGAATCCTGCTGCTCCTGTGACGAGTATTTTCATTTTTGATTTTTTGCTTATTTGCCTATTCGCTGATTTGCTGATTTGCTTATTCGCGGATGCGCTGATTTGCTTATTCGCTGATTTGCTTATTCGCTGATTTGCTTATTCGCTTATTCGCTGATTCGCCTATTCGCTTATTTGCTTATTCGCTTATTTGCTTATTCGCTTATTTGCCTATTCGCTTATTCGCCTATTCGCGGATTCGCCTATTCGCGGATTCGCCTATTCGCTGATTTGCTGATGCGCGAATTTGCTTATTCGCTTATTCGGCTATTCGCGGATTTGCGGTTCAGCGATTTTGCGAATCAACGTTCATATAATAGTAATCCATCTCCAATACTAGTATCGCTTAGCGCAAACACCACTTTCCTTCCAATCACCCCTTCCACTTTGGGTGCCAGTTGCTCCAGGTAATCCGTATTCAGCGATTGCCCGACGATGGTCACTTCAATGGTGCCGGTGTCACGCCCTTCGGCATAGTCGCCCGTGAGGATCACCTGCTCCACATCGCCCATCCGGCTAAGCACGGTCTCCACGATGCGGTCCAATCCTAAATATTTATGGACGATGCCTTGTAATGAATCGAATAAAGGATGCTTGATATTGGCCCGATAGGAAACGCGGTTTTGTTCGGCTTGTTTCTCCAAATATCCGGCTTCGGAGAGGTTATTTAACTCCTTGCGGATGGCGTTGGTCGACTCGTTAAATTCCTCCGCCAACCCCCGCATGTGGCCCCGATTGGCCGCATTGATAAAGAATTTGACCAGCAGGCGCAAACGGGTCTTGGAGGTAATGAGGGAGTCGAGCATGTAGCAACAAGCAAATTGAGCAACAAAGGTACTCGTTATTTTTGGTTTTGCAAATGCCTACACACCCTCACCCGTACGAAGCCGAATGACGCCGAGCGATGGTTTGCCTATCGCGAGCTCATTTTTCTACGGCATACTGTTCGATGATATGTTTCGTTGCCGCTTTTAAGGATTTATCGCGGTGCACGGGATGGAAGCCCGATGAAGTGAAAAATTCAACCTGGTTGTTGATTTTGGAATACCAGACGGTATTGGCATGTTGGGCCGTAAGCGTATCTGGGCGTGTGATTTTTCTGAAGTTTTCCAGCAGATAAGGGTCTTTTGCAATGGTCTCAATACCGGTGATTTTCTCCTCGCAGTCAACGGCGACGTAACGATCTGCTTCCCAATACATGCATTGTTTTTCGTTAAGTTCGCCTATCAAGAAAAATCCACCCACACATATCACTGTCACAATGCCTATATATAGTAATATCAATTGGTATCTCTTAGGTTTACGAGCGGGTGGCGGAGGTGGATCCGGAGGTATCGGCGTGATGTCCCCACCTGCTCCCTCTCCTGTAGGTTGCTTCGTTTCTGTTGAGCCTGGCATGGTTTCGGCTTGTTCATCATGCTCATTTTTGTCACTGCTTGTGTCTTGGTTTCCGTTGTCTGGCTGCCTTGGATACCTGATTTTACGCCATTCATCAAAAGGACGCGGTTGGAAATCGATGAGTATGGCTGATAGCTTTACGATTACTTCTCGAGGTTGCCTAGTATCGCCGATGACGAAGTCTCGCAGTGACTCCAACTTATTCAAATCAAACTTCTGAATGCAGGCGTCTAGTTCTTTTTGCTGGTTTTGTGGATTGAAGAATTCCAAAAATATATTCATGTCGTCACTTGACAATCCTGATCGCAAAAGCCTACGGCAAAAATCTCTCAATATAGCAGGAGAAGGCCGCTCCAGTTCGCCAGGCAGCAAGCCTTCATTTTTTTTCTGCGCATAAGCTCTTTTTACCTCTTCCCGAAATTCATCAATTTCTGACATAGCTTCAAAATTAATCCAACCGAACCATCGGAATTTACGGGAAACCGTAATGGGGAATCCCCCTTTTTATTCCTGATACGCATCGGAATTTCCGGAATGACGCCGGAAATATCGGAACCTCGTAGGAATCATCGGAATCATCGGAATTATCTGATGTTTAGCGATTTACGTGTAATAAATTTGCTTCCGAAATCAGTTCAAGTATCGGTCGGTCCGTTGTCGGAATAAAGATACAAAACAGATTTCAAACCGAGAAGAAGTCGCGGTGGCCGGTAGCCGGTTTGGGAAGCAGTTATTGGCTCCCGCGATGGAATCTCACCACTTCCCAAAATTCAGAAGGCCTTCTGAAAACAAGTGTAGCAACCCCCATGCACGGGGCGTGGGGGCCTACTAAGTTTTTGACTTCAAATTTTTGGAAAAATGTGGTATTTCATTATCGCGCTATTGTTGGGCCTAGGTAGCCCATCCGGTACCTGTTCTAATGGCGGTCAGCCCAATGTGCAAACCAATGGTGACGGCCCTCCGGGCAACCCTGGTGGGGATACTGGTCAGACTCCACCTCCTAAGCCAGGTGGTACTACTTAACGAAAGCCGAGCCGTCTCATGTACTAAGGAGACGGCTTTTTTTATTAAAAAATTGTTTATAACTTGCTAATTTTCACTATCTTCGATGCAAGATTTGAACCGAATTGAGAAATCTAAGCTTATATATAATATTGATTTTCTTTGTTGCCTGCACAAAAAAGAATGGCCATGATACGAATGTTCGTGAGAATGTATATTATGACCGGGCTTATTCATTGCTAAATGAACGGAAGACAGATAGTGCGTTTTTCTATTTCAATTTGGCGAAAGAGTCTTTTTTGGAGACCAAGGACAGTCTAAATTTAGCCAATTGTTTGGTTCAGATGGCTATCATCTTGACTGACTTAGGAGACTATTTTGGAGGTCAAGAGACATCTCTACAAGCGATGGATTACCTCGATGGGAGCAATCCGAAGCATCATTACTATTTAGCTGCTAATTTCAATAACCTAGGCATTTCTGCACTTATGTTGAGGGATTACCAACAGTCATTAAGGTTTTATGAATCAGCGATCCGTTTTTCCCATGATGTGCAACGTACTCGGACGTACCTAAACAACAAAGCTAAGAGCCTTCAACAATTGGAAGATTATCCCGAAGCGCTTGCCATCTACGAACGTATTGTCAGCGAAAGCAAAGACAATCCGAGGGATTATGCCCGTGCCCTGACCAATCTTGCCGTTACCAGGTGGGCCGAGGATCCCGGGTACGACGCCAGGCCGAACCTATGGTACGGGTTAAATATTCGCCTACGCGAAAGCGATCTGTGGGGGCAAAATTCCAGTTTTGCGCACTTGGCCGATTATTATACCGGCCGGCAGCCCGATTCGGCGTTGTATTATGCCCGTAAGCGCTATGCGGCCGCCAGGCAGTTGAATAGCGGCGAAGATCTGGTTCAGGCCCTACAAAAGCTTATCCAGGTAGGTACTCCCGATTCGGCCAGGCATTATTTCGAAACCTATCGAAAACTCAAAGATAGTATCCAGTTGGCCCGGAGTGCCGCCGCCAACCAGTTTGCGCTCATCCGGTATGAAGTCGAGCGGAATAAGGCAGAGAATTTAAGATTACAGCGTGAAAATGCCGAGAAAGCCCACCAAATGACCCGCCAACGTATGTGGACAACAATTACCATACTATTGGCTGTTTCTGCATTGTTGGGAGGTGCCTATTGGCAACGAAAGCGGAAGCAACGGATGGAACTCGAAGCTCAAAACCAAATCAAGGCCCACCAACTTAAAACTTCCAAAAAAATCCACGATGTAGTGGCCAATGGTATTTACCGGGTCATGACCGAAATCGAAAACCGGGAGGAAATCGACCGGGAAAGGATATTGGACCGCTTGGAAGGCATGTACGAGAAATCGCGCGATATCTCTTATGAGACCGAAAATCCGCTACCGCACGATCAGGACTATCACAGTAAAATTGCAGAGTTGCTCAAATCTTTCGCTACGGAATCCACAAAAATTATCATTGCCGGAAATTCGCTCCAACTATGGGAACATGTTGGGGAGCAGGTAAAATTAGAGGTCGAGCACATCCTGCAGGAACTCATGGTCAATATGCGCAAGCATAGCCATGCCACAAATGTGGTGGTCAGGTTTGCGCATGCCGACGGCCTGCTGCGTATTCACTATCACGATGATGGGCTCGGTTTACCTGAATCATTTACGAAAGGAAATGGATTGGCCAATACGGGAAACCGTATTGAAAGTCTTCGCGGGCAAATTACCTTTGCCAGTGAAGCGGGGCAGGGGCTGAAAGCGGAGCTCGTGGTTCCCGTTTCCTAAAAGCGATTACCGATGTTTAAAAAAGTATTGATAGCCGAGGACCACGAGACCACCAACATTTCTGTTCGCAGAACATTAGCAGAACTTGGTATAACGAATGCAAGGTACGTCTACTATTGCGATGATGCGCTGTCTTCGATACGCAAAGCCGCCCAAAACGATGAGCCTTACGATCTGCTCATCACCGACCTTGCTTTTGAAGAGGATGGTTACCCGCAGTCGCTAAAAGGGGGTGAACAGCTCATCCGCGCTGTCAAAGCCATACAACCCACGCTCAAAATCATCGTGTTTTCGGCGGAGAACAGGTTTCCTGTTGTAGACAAGCTATTCAACACGCTACCCATAGACGGTTATGTGGCCAAGGCTCGGCGAGATGCCCAATACCTGAAGCAGGCACTGCAGGCAGTTTGCCAACGCAAACGGTATTTTCCTGTCGGTTTGAAACAGAGCGATAAAGATATGAACGCCTATGAATTCAGTGATTTTGACCTGACCATCATCGCTTTGCTGTCTGAGGGAGTACTCCAAAAAGACATTCCGCTGTATCTGCAAGAGAAAGGCATCAAACCATCCGGATTGAGCAGCGTGGAAAAGCGACTTAACCTGATGAAAGAAGCGTTCCAGTTTTCCAAAAATGAACAGCTTATTGCGTATTGTAAGGATATTGGTATCATTTAGGTGTTTGTTTTCCTTCAGCTGCTCGACGATTGCCGCGCCACATGCTGCATGGAGCTTCACGATGAGAAAGGCGAGTGGATGATCTGTTGGATATTGGTTTAGATGGCTTGTCGCTTTGCGATTGTAAGGCAATTATGCTACCTTTAGCATAACTGAAACCCATCTACCATGAAAGCACCCGGATTTTTCCGTTTTGCTGGCTATGATCCTCCTGCTGACGGGCGTCCATTCAATGGATTGCTTGCTTTTCTCCCACATCCGGAAAGTCGGCAGTTGCCGCAAGGGGTGCTACAGCACGTGGCCTTTGAGGGCAATGGTTTTCAGTGGCTGGAAATTAAGGGCCGTATCATGCCCGAAAAATTGCACATCGAGCTGACCGCCGATTCCCCACGATATTGGTTACTGTTTCAACTAGCGGGCTCATCGGAAGTTTACCTGCCCCATGCCATCCGGATAGCAGATGGGGGATGCTTTGGCTTTGGCAGTCGTTTTTCCACTGGCGAGCGTGTCGTGCATGAAATCAAGGCTCCAGCAAATCACAACCGACACGGAATCTTTGGGGTGGCGTTCTTTGTTGTGTCCAATATCAGTAAATCAAAGAATGAACCGACGGTAGGGAGTTCATGAGCACGATTGAAAATAAGCAGCAGGTGAATAAAGCAAATCACAACCTGAAGATCACTTCACTTAATCAGGGCTGCATACATTTTCCCTCCGTATGATGATTGCCGCTCTTTCAGCTTTGTTACCGTGCCATAGCCAAGGCCATCGAAGAGTTGGGCCAATTCGTCAAAACCGATGGGGTAGGGCACCCAGGGATTTGGGGAGTCAGTTTCATACTCGATAATCAGAAATTGTTTCGCTTTATGGAAGCACCTCTCCAGGCGTTTTATGAGCGATTCCTTTTTTTGGATGTAGTGGAATGAGTTGGCCATCAGTATCCCGTTCAACATCGGCAAATAGAAATCTTCCCCTTCAAAATCGAGTTGTTTGAATTGTACAGTCACCCCGGTATCGATGAAGCTGCCTATCTGCTGTGGAGAGCGGTCTACGGCCGTTATGCTGCTTCCATGTGCAAGGAGGTGGGCAAGCGCCTGTGTAAACGTACCATTTCCACAACCTAGATCTGCCCAGTGCTGCGGGAGGGTATCCGCAGGTATCCCGGGTTCGATCAGCGATATGGCTTCTTTTAGCGTCATTTTTCGTTTCCTATCCTCCACAGCACACCCGATGGGTCTAGCAACGTAAAGTCTCGCATCCCCCATGCGCGGTCTTCCGGCACGGTCAACTGGATGTTATATTCCTTATTGCTGTTGGCTGCGTGGATCGTTTTCTACCAGCTGTTTCATGACCGGAATGATCAAATCCCATCCTTTTAATGACTCAGCATATCTTTTTTTACCATCCGCTACGGATGCAAAATCGCCTTGGGTCAATTTCAGGATGGTCTTGCCGTCCGTTTCTTTTAATTCATACGTCAACTTCAGGTAGTTTTCCGGTATATCATCGAGTCCCATATTGGGGTCAAACATGGTGAAGGTGACTTTTTGCTCAGCTGCAAACTCAATGACGCTCCCCTTGACGTAGGTGATTTCTTTTCCATCTTCGGTTTGTGCTTTCCAAAAAACAGGGCTGCCTACGTTCCAATCGGAGATGACTTCGCATCCAAACATATAGTTTTTGGTCATTGCCGGATTCGTCAGTAAATCCCAAACGTTCTCTTTGGGAGCGCTAAACTCCACTTCTTTTTCGATCACCATGGTTTCAATTTTGTTTTGTGATTTCCAGCCTGATAGTAGTAAGGCCAATGATATCAAGAAAAATTTGCTCGCTGCCATCTTTTTTTCGTGTTAAATCTCGCACCAAAAATGATGATACATCGTTTAATCAGCTTGTATAATCGGGATGATTTCTAATACGATCAGGCGTATTACCGAATTCTTTCTTGAAGGCCTTTGAAAAATGCTGTGGAGAACTATAACCGGTTTCATAGGCAATTTGCTTGGCTGACATATCCGTGCTGAGCAGTAGCCTTTTTGCTAAATTCATCCGGGTAAGGTGGATGTAACCAAACACGGTAGTGCCAAATAGCTCCTTAAACCCCCTTTTTAGTTTGTACTCATTCATGTTTACCAATTTTGATAACTGGCTGATCGTTAGGGGCGAATCGATGTTCTTGGCCAACACTTCTTTCGCTTCAACTAATTTCTGTTTGTCTGCATTTGATTTTATAAACCTGCTTTGCGTAGCTGATTCGTAAAGCTCCGCCTGCAAGACGAGTAGTTCGGTGGTTTTGGCACGTAAGAATAACTCCCTTAATTCATTGGCAAATGGACAATGTAGGATTTCATTGATGACCTGGTGGATTTTAAAGCTATTGGGCCTCCATTCGTTAGACAGGATGGCGTTATCTTTATTGACCACTTTTTCTACTAATCTTTTTAACGGGTCATTGCCATGTTGGGCAATATGAATAAAGGATTCGGTGGTAAAATTAACGCCAAAGGTTTCAATCCGTTTGCTTTTATTAGACACCGCTATATCGAGTCCATCCGAATACAGGATGTTGTTATGGTGGCCAGTTAATTTGAAAGCGGATTTCAATTGCCTGCAGTCAAAGCCATAATCTCCACGCAGCCCAATGTGCAGCCTGACGCATTCCGAATCATTCGTAGCCGTATGCGTTCCGAATGAATGATAATCCACGATCGTATGGACAATCGAAACATCGCCCAATTCCCATTTTTTTGACGTGATATGCCTGTCTTCAACTGTCATATCCATATCGGTTTTCGCGTCACCTACGCTCGGCACATGTATGCCGAGCGGCGTAGGTAACTTGCATTTCGTATTTCAAAAATAACAAAAAAAGAAGCGAACTACATCGCCATCCGATTAGTTAGCCAGGTATTCAGCTAAGAAACCAAGGGTCAGTTTTAGACATTCCTGTGCTTCAGGGGTATTATAGAGGAATTGATACTCGTGATTAACTTCCTGCTCATCGTTTTCGAAAAAAAGGGTTACCGTCGGTACGTCGAGTTGTTGCAAGCGTTCATTAAATCTGATCGCCTGGTCGGCAAATGAGCCCGTATTGCCATCGGTAAGGAAACTCGGAGGAAAATCCGCCGTCAGATGCTCTGCTATAGATGCTTCCTGCAGCTCGGGTAGATCATGCCAATCTTTCCTCCCAAACCAGGACCACCCGACTGTTGAAACAAAGAATTTTAAAAACCTACTGTCGACTTTCCTTTCCAATGCCTGTTTCATATTGATAGGTCCGCAATAACTAATATACGCTTTGATCGTGTTAGGTTCGAGCATCTGTGCCATCTGTAAACGATTGGCATATGCTGGATCTGTTTGCGTCAAGATAAATTGCGCAGAAATCTGTGCGCCGGCAGAATCACCCCCGATTCCGATACGGCTAAAATCAAACATGGGGTAGTCATCTGCGCTGCCGATCATATAGCTTATCGCTTCAGCCAATTGCTTGGTCTGCCCCGGGTAATGTAAGTCTGGGGCTTTTTCATAATCTACCAATATAACAGCCATATTGCTTTCCGCTGCAATGTAGGTTGCAAACTCGTGGACCCCTTGGTTGTTGCCCCCGATAAAGCCACCACCATGCACCCAAAAAAGCACCGGTAATTGTGTTTGCCCCGTTGGATAGTAAATATCCAACACATTCATTCTGTGCTTCGAATCATAACTGATAGTATTGATGACACCGATTTTACCTTTCGCTCGGTTATAAGCAGCGGTATCCTGGATCTCCACCTTTCCGTTAAATGCCGAAGCGATCAGCCAAACACCCGGTTTCGGTGACACCTGAAAGGCAATATAGGATCCCAATAGAATTACCAGGATAACCCCTATTACCCAAAGTACGATTTTTAGTGGTTCCTTCATTCGAAAAAATTTGTTTCTTTAGATAGCCATGAGCACCATTCAGCAAAACCGATAGGTTACAACAGGTAAATATACGGAAAAAGGAGTGTTGTTTTCCTTGATTTACGGAAGGCAGCGATCAATCGCCCAAACCACCATCTGGGATTTCGGATAGTTGGCTTGCTATCAACCTAATTTCGTGGTCACCTAGCGTGATCAGCCGTTCTTTGTATAGCCCCCCAATGGCTTTCTTAAAAGCCTTTTTGCTGATTTGTAGAGAATGATGAATTTCTTCCGGTGTACTTTTGTCGCCCAAGGCAATCCGGCCACCCGCTTCTTTCAATATTTGTAGCAGTCGCTCCTTGGTATCTAGAATATGTCCGAATCCCTGTGGCTGCAAACTGAGGTCGATCTTACCTTCGATGCTGATGTTCTTGATCCAGCCCTTCCGTTGGTCACCCACAGCAAGCGTAGAAAAGATTTCATTATGGTATAACAACCCGATATAACGATTGTTGATAATGGCGTTGAAGCCTAGGTCCGTCTGCTCGCTGATTAGTAAATCAACCTCATCGCCTATCTCAAGATCGAAGTCTTCTTCTACAAACCTATATAACCTTGATGAGGCCAGCATGCGTGGACTACGGTCATCCAGATAAAGGTACACCACATGCCGCTCCCCTTTCTCCATCGGCTTTTTCTGCTCCTTCACAGGCACATAGACATCTTTATCGATACCCAAATTCAGGAACGCACCGTTTTCGCCCGCATCCACCACCTCCAAGCATACAAAATCACCTACTTCACCCAAGGCTTGTTTGGTGGTAGCGATGAGCTGCCCGGCTTTATTCTGGAACACAAAGGCAGTAATGTTGTCATTGATGTCCATATCTGGGAGCACCTCAGCAAAGGGTAGCAATATTTCACCATCTCCATCCGATAGGCTCAAACCTTCATTATTTTTGGCCACTACCCTAAGTATGTTGTATTTTCCTATTTCCGCCATTTCTTTATAAACGATAAACCGAATTGCTTTTTTCAATAGCTACGGGCTTTGGCAAAGTTAAGCAATCCTCACAGATAGTTGACAGTTTCGGCTATTTCAGGTCGTTAGAAATTTTATCCCTAAATTCGAAATAGGTTTAGGAAAATCGTTTTCTCACGGCAAGTTCATTTGCTAAAAGATTATATTAATCTGTATATTATTGATAGTCAATATATCAAATAGAAATATAAGTAAAAGACAAAAGATAGGTTAATGCTTTTGGTGGGGCAGGGGCTGAGATATTATCGCTAAATGATGTGCGTTTAGCTTTTCATTCCGGGAGGATCTGAAAGAAATATGGCCGCCAATGCAGAATGGTTTGAAGCAATAAATGGTTTTATGGTATCGATAGACACATTCAGAAAATTAGCACTTTCGTTTCCCGAAGCGACGGAAGAACCGCACTTTGAAAAGACATCTTTCCGAGTGAAAAAGAAAATCTTTGCGAGCTATGACAGCAAAAACGAAAGAGCTTGTATAAAATTATCCGAAACAGATCAAGACGTTTTTTCGTCTGCCGACAAGACGGTTATTTATCCCGTTGCCAATAAATGGGGCAAGCAAGGTTGGACATGGATAGAACTGAAACAAGTACGTAAAGATTTATTTATTGACGCTTTGACGACCGCTTATTGCGAAGTCGCACCGAAGAAACTTGCCGACCAGATTAAACGCTATAGCAATGACTGAGAGGAAGCCCAAAAGCAATTTCAATGAAAAATTGCAGCAATACGATTGAATGCAAGAGCAGAGAAAGTGTTTGACGCGATAACCAATGAAAGTTTGGCTTTATCCATATCAATGGCCGCTTCCTTGTTAATAGGTTCGTACACTTCAAAGGCAATTACTTCAACCAGTTTGCCGATAAGGTTTTCCGGCAGTTTGATGGTTAAACTGCTCTTCGTCGGTTTTACTATTGTGCGTATCATGATAAAGCAAACTCACGAAAAATTACTCGTATATAAAAGCCAGAATGCCGCTCTTACATAAGCTCTCGACTAATTATTCTGATCATACTCCGGATTCCGCTGGAAGCACATGAGTTTTACGGGTACTGAGTTTACCTTTGTACTTGCGGTGGGCACTGTCTTTTAGGATCGTAGAAGCATATACCTCCATCTTTTCGTCCTTTAACGCCGTTATGTCAAAGGTTATGCTTTCCAGTTTGCTATGTTCAAAGAGGCTGCTGTTTAAGTAGGGTATATGTTCAAATTTCGTTACGTATTTCGAATGTCTTTCAGTTGTAGGCTTTGCCAAAGCCGAAAAGAATAAATCGTTTAGTTCATCAAACCCATCTATAAAATCAATGTTTAGAAATCTGTAAGCCGGTAAGTTATTGTTATAGGTTAACAGTTGCGATTCCAATAACTTAAGAAATAGAATACGGTTTACCCACGTAAGGCATAACTCAAGACCTACAGTAAATGATTTGTTGCCATCATTCGGCACATCTCGTACACGATTTAAGTAGTCCTTATCTTCCAAGGTGAAGATGGTGTTTTCAATTAGCGAACCATAATCCCTTTCTTCGGCCTTCTTTCGTTGGATTATTCGTTTGGAGCCGTCTTTGACTTCCTCAAGACCGATGATATGAAGTAGTTCGTTGTAGAACTCTTTGTTGAGTTGATTACTGTCGTTTCCGAAGCTTTTCCCCAGCAAGTGTACATCAGAGAATAGTTTGTAGATATTCACCAGCTCACGCTCTTTGATATCCGAAACATTTTTGCCACGGAAATCTACGTATACAAACGGAAGTTTTTCTTTTATTGATTCGATATAAGTTGAAGCAATTTCCCGGTAAAAAAGTTCATTCTTTGAAGTGTCTTTCAAGCCATCGCGAAACCGCTCATATTCTTTCACCAAGGATTTATTCTTGTAGAAAAGTTCATAAAAATCTTCTCCCTTGAAAAAAAACCACTCCATCCCATTGGTAATGATGAGGTGCTTGATATTATTGTTTTTTAGGTCAATACGTTCGCGAAGATAATACAAAAGCAATTCCTGTAGAGCCTTTTTATTCAAGTTAGTTGTGATCGGAAATTCCGCCCTATTGCTAGGGCGCTTTGCTTCAATGATCACTCCTACATTGGTGGTAACGTCTTTGCCGAGGTAGATGGCTAGGTCTATACGTTCTTTGGTGTTGATCTCATGTTTACTGTAAAATGTATCTTCGAGTAACCGCTTAATTGGCGACTTAAGATGCTCTTCACTTTCGTTTTTTTTGTCGATAATTTTGATAGTGGCAATGCAACTTTCAAGTTTGTTAATAAAGTCGTCGATATCCTTGCGTAGCGGCTTAAACTTTTTGTATGCTGGGTTTATGGCCTTGCGTAGGTCTATTTGGTTTATGGGTTTAGACATTACCTAAATTTTAATGCTGCTTTTAGTAACTAAAGTTGTTCCATATTTTTCTCCGAAAAAGGAGCGTTGCTAATCAAAAGTGATGCTATGACAACGAAAGCGAATTGAATTCCTCAACTCATTTCAAAAAGCCCAAGATACTACAATTGTATTAAATTAGCTAAATGGAGTTTAGCCACTAATCTAGCATTAAGGTCACTGATTTGGTTGTGCTGACCATTCATTTTTTGCTCCTTCAGGCTGAAATCCATATATTTACTGCCACTAACTGCTTTTGCCTTTTGCTGCCGCCAAGAGTATCCATATCATCCATAAGCCGTGCCATAGATACAGGTGGGAGTAGACCTGTGGTCGTCATGGCAGACGATTTCGAAGAGTACCTTTGTAAATACGATTCCAGTAGCAAGCTGATCAATGAGTACTGCGCACTTTGTTTTCTTGATGCTTGGGAGATTCGTCATTTGCCGGGCGCTTTCGTGAAAATACAGGCAGATCATATCAATCCTGAGGTTATCTCAAGCCGGACACAACCGCACCATTTCGGTAAACCTACTTTCGGACTGCGTTATCACAATGATGTGATGGACGTGTCGAACTTGCTAGTAGGTCTCAAATCGGACTATCATGAGCTCAATAAATACAGAAGCAGAAGCACGTTGTTGAAAATCGCATTGTTTGACCTCTGGCTCGCCAACACCGATAGGAGTGTTAATAATTATAATCTCTTGCTGCAACCCGAGGGCGATGGTTTTCAAATCATTCCCATAGACCACAGCGAAATTTTTGATGGCTGTCGATTAGGACAGCAGCTTGCACAACTAACGCCCGAGGATAGTATCTTATACGCTGATTTGGCGCACGTTTTGTTGTACAACCCCAAGAAAATAGCCGAGGAAGCCAATAGGATATTGGATAACTTTCCTACCTTTGTATCAAATTGCGGTAATGTGTTGTCTAATATCATTGCCGGAGTGCCAGATGAATGGTGCGCCAATAAACAGCGATTAGAGCAGCAAATCCGAGAAGCGGTAATCGAAGACCAGGGTTGGTTGGCTGATACCGCGACCAATTTTAAAGAGTTGGTTGCAACACTGACAAGAGGAGCATGATGAAGACATTTTATTCCATCCTGTATTGCAGTATTCGTCCTAATCAGGACGAACGCATTACCATTGGCCTGTTCATGGCCGATGGTGTCAAGTGTTATTTTGCCTATACAGCAGATAAGTTGAATGCCATCAAAGACCTATTGCCCGAAGGGGCGTACCAGCTAGTTAAGTCAAATTTGCGTTCTATTGAACAACTCGCGGCTTCTTGCCAGTCTGATATACTCAAAGCACATTCAGGGCAACGCTTTTTAAGCGAAAGTTATTTGGACTACCTGTCGGTATACGCAAACAATTTGCTTACGTTTTCCAAACCCGTGTCGCTAGATGTGCCGCTAGATGAAGCCACGTTCAATAAGCTGTTTGAAAAGTTTGTTTTTGCCCTGCCGAGGCGGCAACCGAAGGAACACGATTACATTATTCAAGCAAGACGGCGTTTGGTCAAATCAATCGGCGAACATGTTAATTTTGATGTCGAGCTGACGGAAAAAGACGTAGCAGGACTGATTGTTCCTTCGAAGGTGGCGTTTATCGGCAAGAATGATGTGAAAGTGGTAGGGGAACTAAGCGATTTCAGCAAGGCCCTCCATGTGCTAAAACCCCAGATTGGCGCACATTTGTTTTTGGTAGATACCATTAGGCAGCAAGAAAAGGGTGCTAAATTTTTCTTCATAGGCGATGAACCTTCCAAGAAATTAAAGGACCACCACGATATATGGAAAAACCTGAAAGCCTACAAGCCTATCCAACTGGTACCCACGGATGAGGTGCAACAGATCGAGGAATATGTAGCTCTTCATGGAGTAGAGCCGTATATGGCTGTTTAATGGCTGTAAAAAAAGCGATGTCCGAATTCTTGGGGGCGTTACAATGCCAAGTATTTTCGTCTTAATTCTCTTGCAAGGCCCTCAAGATCTGGAAAGATAGATGATTCGCTAAACCCTGCCTTTTCAAGTTCCATTGAAATTTTGGAGCGGTATTTTCTATCTATTATTATTTGAACAATATTGTTATTCCTATGTCGCCGATACACGGAATCTATAGCCAGTTTTTAAAATAGTTGCTTAGGAGAAAAAGCGATAAAAATACATGCTTACTTCAGGCCTAGGTCGCATTGATTAGGTTAAAGGTATGAACTAATCCGTTGAAATCCAAAAGCGATGATATCAATTATGCGTGACAGAATTCCTTAAGGGTTACGCTTGTTTTGAATAGACTGAACAGCTCCATCATTTGGCCGTAACTTTTTTTATCCGTATATTCGGACTAGGTTTAGGTAAAAAGCCCCCAATCCCCAAGTGGGCGACATTGTTTTCATCAACATGATTATTAATTTCTTGTCTGCTTTCATCGGCATTAATGAATGCTTCGCAGTTTGTTCTTTAACGGCGACGAAGCTTGCCTGCCTACCGCAGGCAGGCATGAGCAGTTTACAGCAGTAGCTCATGCAGGTTCATAGGAGACGTATAAAATACCCTAGTCTGTTTTTCATAAACGGGGGCGGTTATTTTTATGCTATTCTTGTAATCTTTCTGGTAAATTAGGTTCAGTGAACTCATGCCACCTCAATCTCCGGGTTTAATTTTATCAGCTCCGCAATAAAGCTTAACTTATCTTTCGGCGATATGACAACGCTGTCAAATCTGTTGTAAAAGATTTCGAGCCGATCCAGCGAAGGGGCAGGAGCGCTAATCGGGTTTTTGGTTTCCTTGATTTTCTTAATGGAGGCGATAGCTATTTTCTTCTTGTATAAAACGCCTGAGTGAACGACCAGTTCATCGCCATCAATGGCATAATAGGTAGCTAAGAATAAGTGAATGCAAAATGCCGTTACCATAAGCATGAATAAGGTGGCGCCCCATCCAGTAGCCACCGCTGCGGTATCCGTTTCCGTGATGGCCATATAGATCAGCGGCAGCGTGCTGCCCAACATGATTGCCACAACCGGAATGAGGAGTACCAGGTCTATTTTCGCTTTATATTTTTGCATGCGCAACTAAGATACAAAATAATTGACAGGAGGCTATTACTCACCACTTCATATTGGACGTCAAATTTTGAATATTATTTCGGGAAACCCACTCAGAGCCGATTATAAGCGGATATAAACGTTTAAAAACGGCTACGATTTGCTAATAAAAATAGTTTTAATCATGTTTGCCCTGTTGATTGATACTAAAATAAATCACTGTGAAAAAAAGCGATTGATTATGGCAAAAAAATACGACTATTTGTGGAAAGGTATCGTGGAAGACCTCTTTGAATACCTGTTGCGCTTCCTGTACCCCACTGCCGATAAGGTCTTCGACCTAGCTAAAGGTGCAACTTTTTTGGATGCCGAGCTGGAACAGTTATTCCCTCCGGAAGGTGACGAATACACCCCAAAGGTAGTGGACAAACTGGTGAAGCTGTACAGGCGTGATGGCAGGGAAGAATGGGTGCTATTGCATATAGAGGTGCAGGGTCAATACAGGCAGGATTTTGCCAGACGGATGCTTACCTACTATACACGGATATTGGATAAGTATGACCGTCCCATCACGGCATATGCAATCCTCACGGAAGGAAGCAAGAAACCCCGGCCAAGCAGTTACGAGCGGTCGTTCCTTGGCACGAGATTGCTATACGAGTACAATATATTCAAGATTGCCGAGCAGGATGACGAACAGCTGTATGCTGACGGGAATCCGTTTGCTTTGGCGGTACTGGTTGCTAAGACCGCATTTATCGGGAAGCATATCGAAAACCGGCACGATCGCGACCTCGCGCTGCTGGAAACCAAAAGACGGCTGATGCAAGCCATGCTTGGTAGGGACATCCCAAAAGACAAAATCAGGTCATTGATTATCTTTCTGACCTACTACGTGAATTTTGAATTCAAGGAAACAAACAGTATATTTGAAATGGAAAAACAACAACTGACAGGAGGCAGTGATACCATGGGTATTGAGCAATTATTAATTGAGACGGAAAAAAAGCGCAGCGAGCAAAGGGGCATAGAAAAAGGAAAAGCCGATGTGGTCGAAAATCTATTAATGAAGCTAGGCTTGTCCGATGAGCAAGCTGCCGATGTAGCCGAAGTATCCATCGATTTCGTCCGCAAGATTCGTGCGGATTTGGCGAAGAAAAAGAAATAACCTCATAGAGTATATTAAGATAACGAAGTCACCGCATGGTGGCTTTTTTTATTTTCCTAATTAGGTAGAAAGCCCCCTATCCCAAAAAGGGGCGACATCTTTTCATAGGAGATGAATACCCCAGCTTGTTTTTCATGGCGAGCTGGGGTTATTTTTTGATTTGTTTTAGCGAATGTAGGTTAATAGAAAAACAAACCCCGCGTAAGCGGGGATGTTTGAGACTTTTGAAATCCCAGACTTTAAGTCTGTTGTGTAGTGGTGCAAAGATATGTGTAGAGTCTTTACATTAAAAATCAATATAAAAAAATAACCCCGGTGTTGCAGTACCGGGGTGCCCATTTCGCGGACTGGGCGATTTATAATTAAGTGCGAACCGTTATGCTGTAACGCTTATTGTTGTGTACGGATATAAGTGAAGGACTACATAACGGTGTGTTTTTACACAATATCTATATCAATCACAATTAAAATTTGACTAAACCTAACTCTTCCAATCGTATCGCCATAGCGCCTGGCGACACATTAAAAACTTCAGACAGGGAGTTGAAGTTAGCCCTAGCATAAGATTTTGTGGTAGCAATCTTTTTTGCGAATTCATAAATATTTCTACATTCCTTCCGCAAGTGACTTGCAGAACGTTGGATTAGATTGAAGGCGGTCTCCTCATTTATGGTTAGTTCATTTGTTAGGAAAAGTTCATTAAAAACTCTGGTAACCTGCTTTCGTGGCATTAGAAAGTAGCTCGCGAATTTATCAGCTTGGCGCTCTATCGGTGCTCTGGGCATTTTCGGACTGCTACCGTCAATTGGTTTGTCCCGATGAATCACAAGATCTTTGTGGAGGATGGCATGGCCTAATTCATGTGCAGCCGTGAAATTCCGTACAGATTGTGATTGACTCCCAGATATTAGTACAAGATGAGTGTCTTGATCAATGTAACCTGCTACCTCGGACATAACTCCATCCACTTCACTTATTCCTATTTCTTCAATGGTTAGAAAATCGTAGGATAATATTTCCTGGAAGATTTTTTCGGGGTTTAGGATTGACAAGGCATCTTTAGCATCGAAATTTTTGCCCCATATTCTCTCGCTGTAATTCCATACTAACCGCTGAAATTGGGTGGCTATATCTTCTATCTCACTGTCTGATATGACTTCTTTTGATTTAGCGAGGCTAGTAAGAGCATGGATTTCCTGATATATATCTGCATTTTTATTGCTTTCATTTTTTAATGATAATAAGTTATCATCTGATTTGCTATAGTATGGCTGCAATCGCTGGCTGAGGTTTGAAAGTTGGTTTTTTATCGTGATCGTCCAATCGTAGTCAGGCGCGCCAAATTGCTTTAGATTTAGATATATTATGGCAATGCAACTTTTCGTCGCGGAAATTACTCCATCGAAAGCGACAAAAGAATCACCTCTAACGGCACGATAGCCTTTGTCAAAGACCACCTCGCCAATTTCAATTAGCCTTAAGCATAATAGCGCGATTTTTAATGGGATTTCAGTTGAGAGTTTCGTTAGTTCCTGAGCATGTCTCTTAAGTTCATTTTTGAGAACGGGATCCTTCTCGATATCTCTTTCTTTCTTAATTGCAATGTTTTTATCGAAAACATCAGAATCCTCTTCAAATAGGTCTTGGAGCTGAGGTAAGATTCTTAACACAATTTCTTCTTCAAACGCAAGAAACCGTTGTCGAACACCTTCGTAACCCTTTCTGCCTTTTTTCGTTGTCAACTTGATTACAGTAATAAGCAGATTTGCGGATAACATACCTTGTAAGGCAGCCGCACTTCCTGATCCTGGCGTAGGATTTCCAGCTCCAAATTCTTTTAAAAGTTCAGCTACTGAATATTCTAGTAATTTTTTTGCCATATTCGATTTGTATTATATCATCTAATTTACAGATGGTTATAAGACAAATGTGCATTTTTTAAGTTGGGGATACTACTATTTGTTATCCACATGACGTTAATTATCCACAAAGATTTTTTAGGGTAACCTTTTGCGCATTTAGTCCGGCTAAACCTTAAAAAGAGATTGTTACAATTTAAATAATTGAAGTTGCCCCTCTATTTTTCTTCTAGTCACTTTATCAGAAGTAGGATATGGTATTTCTATTATGCACCAAACTGTATTATGGATATGAAAAATCATTGTCAATTTGTTTCCCCTTCGCCAATCTCTAACTACTATATATGAAAATACATTGTTCTGTATATGAGTCCATTTTTTCAATCTAAACTTTTCGCTATATGTTAACATAAATATTTCAGCAGGTCTTGTTTCTTCGACTGTAAAGGGATAAAACCCCACACAATTAAAAGTAGATAAGCTTGGCACTTTTTTGTATTTGTGATAATATAAGCCTAGGGCATTTTTTTCAATTACTTTTTTTATTCGATTTTTTTCAACTCTGAAATATACTCTTCCATTTTCATCTTGAATTAATGAATTTTCTATTCGGTCGTTAAGTTTTTTTGAACGTTTCCGTGCTTTGTAAACGGAGCCTCCATACTCCTTCCGTGCCAAAAGGTTAGGGTTGTCTGATATTTCAACTAGTACATTTAAAAAATATTCTTCATCAAGAGAGAAAGATTGATTACAATCTTTACACGCAGGTATAGTTAGCAAATTTTGGGGATAAGGTTTTTCCAACAAATTTTTTGATGGGATATGGTCTTTAGAGTTTGCTGGTTTCCCGCAATAATAACAATTGAATTCCTTTTTCAATTTTTCACAAAAATTTACTGCCAACTCGCACCGATGCCCTCCAGAACATCAGTGCGAGTGGTGTCAGAAAGATATATCCGGGCAATTCATCCGAGTAATTCTCAAATTTGGGTTTTTCAAGCCATTATTTCTTAGAATGGGGAGACAACAGCAGGGTGTTTAATCGGCTTCTTCTTCCCTAAGACCGTCCAGAATGGACTTTGGGTCGAATATCGGAAGATAATATTTGTTTATAAAGGCTCCTGCTGTCTTGGCAATAATGATTCCCCGGGCTGAAGAAATAGATATTCCCAATAAAGTGGCCAGCACATTGTCCGGCAATTTGAAACTACGTTCTTTTATTTCGATGTTCTCTTTTAGGTTATTGATAATAAACTCAAACGCCCCTTTGTAGGTTAGCAGCTTGACTGGGGGATTTTGTCCGTCATTGTAATCGTAAAAGAAATGCAGGTGTACGATGAACGACTCTTTTTCGATATCATGCGAGAAGTTGACACCAACGCCTACTTCAAGATTATCTTCGCTAAATTTTTCGATAAACACGTCATCGGGCTCCTTAAATGTTACCTCTTCGGTTTTAACGTGGTGTAATTTGACATATATTGCAGGCTTGCCCATGATATTAATTATAGCAGAACTCTATTGCGTTTTTTGAATGGCTCTCGGAGGGGTCAATCGCATAGCCTTTAAACTGTGCGAATTTGAAATTTTTAGAAATCTCCGTATCTAGTCTAGCATATTGTTGGTGGATGCCCATCACAATCCCCAAATAGGCCACGTCGGAAAACTTCGCTTCTTGTTCCAATCCAAAGCGATCTTCATTAATATGCCTACGAATATCTTTGTATGCGAGTATAGGCACTTTGTCAAAAGCCAAAGCTAATTCCACCAACTTGCTTACCTTATGGTCAAAGTCACCGTTTAGGATTTGGGTGATATATCCTTTTGATACGCCAAGTTTTTCAGCAAGCTGCGTACGGTTGAGTTTGTTTTTGGCCATGTATTCGTTGATTAATTCAAACAAATCCAACTGGATTTTAGTCGTCCAATATTCCTTGCTCCTTAATAGTTCTTCCCTTTTCATGTATCTATTTGATATCTAAAACTTTAACTAATTCTTTCTTTATCGATCTGAATCGATTAATGTCTTTTTCTTGATTGTTCTTAAAGCCACACAACACGATTATTTTTCCTCCCTTTTGATGAACGGCATATATTCGCAAATGTTTGCTCTTAAACTCATATTCCTTTATGCCGTCTTTTACCCCTTTGAGTTCCCGAAATTTGGTTTGGGGCAACGGTTTGTTATTCGCTACAAACTCCATATAGGTGAGCATTGTCCTGAACTCACTTAAATAGGAAGTACCTGCAAGTTCCTCTTCAAATGTATCAAGCTGTTTCACACCATTAATTTCCACTTGGCAAAATATCTGTTTGCCTTTTATGGCCTCGATTTCATGGAGTACAAATTTAGGCATAATTTGTTTAGTTGTAGCTAAACTTTCGATTTTTACAATTTGCTTACTTTATTGCAGTGTTTAAAATGGTAAATCATCGTCATCAGAGTATACAACGTTTTCTGCTGAATATTTAGCCCAGTCATCGTTCCAGTCTGTTTTTCGATAAAATTTTAGCTTCCCATCTTCGTCAAAAATATTGCTATTAATGGATAGCAAATAGACTTTGTTATTCTGTGTTCTTTTAAATTCCTGGATATCTTCAAACGGTAGTGAGTCGCTTTCATAACCATAAGCTTTCATAAATGCGGCTAAATCCTCCAAAGCCTCCACATAGAAATTATATCTGATATTCAAGGACGATTTTATAAACTCGGTAAGAGGGTGTGTTACCATAAGGATTCTGTTAATTTCTTCGGCTTGATCCTTATTCTCAGCACTTAGATAATTTACTAGCTTGTTCAACGTTTGTGCTGTTTTCTCTAATCCTTTTATAAGATTCACTTCTTGAACCCTAGATTGCTCCTGTAGAAATCTTTGGAATAAACCAGCCAATTGCTCTTTCAGATATTTAGTGATGTCTGAGACGGTATCGAACCCTTTGATGTTGTTATTGACACTTAAGGTCTTAATATCTTCAATGAAAGTGTAAATCCTGTTGTCATCGACATATCGATAAGTAACATCGGCATCTTTGTTTAACAAATACGTTTCATATTCAGACAAGACATGGCTTTCGATGAATATATATACTTGTTTATTAGTTTCTAAAGCGGCCTTTATTTCAGCTTGGGATACAGAAGAGTCATGTTTCTTTGATTCAGAGCCATACCTTCCACCAATGATGGCAACCAATATGTCTACACTCTCAATCTCTTTATAGCAATAAGCTTCAAGCGCATCGTCCTTTCCGTAGGGTATATCTCCCTCTTCATTTCTTACAGGTTCGTAGCCTAATTGATCCAAAAATAAATCAAGGTCAGCCCTCGTCTGTTTTAAGTCGTAAAAAGTTGAGCTAATAAATACTCTTGGTTTAGCCATTTCAAATTAATCTACTTATCTATTACTCTTTAACTCTTTCATCAAAGATACAATTTTTAGCATTGTTGGTAGATGTTTATTTTGAAATACGAATCCATTTTTCTACACAGTAAGGTTAAAAGTTGATAAGTTCTTATTTGCGAAACACTACGATTTCCGTAGTAAATCTCTAACAAAGACTAAAAACCTAGGCTATACCTACCAGATCCCGGCTTATAACCATTGTCAAATGCGAGACGGATGCGCTATGTTGGGGTAGAAGAGTAGTCATAGCTCGTCTATAACCTTATTAGCCAAATCGTTTAAAAAAGTTATAGGGTCTTTAGTCCTATTACCATCTTTGTAAAACAAAAGATCCATCAATTTTTTATTATCCATTATTTCGTCAACCAACTGTACGAAATAAGACAGATTATCGTTTAGAGCTTGTTTATTTTTATTTGTAATTTGTGGGTAATTCGTTGGATTTAAATTTACATAATAGCTATGCATGTGAAATTGCCGAACAAAAAGAAGCGCTGCATATTTACTTATCCAATATTTAATATTGCCATCTGCACCGACCCCTTCCAAGTCGGGAAAAGGAAATTGAAAGGAAATGACTGGAATATTATAATCGTAAGGATCCCAGAACCACAAAAAAGCTTCGAATACCTCATCCATGGTTGTCGGCAATAATTTATACCTTGGTGGATATGACATCGTATAGTTAAATATGGTTCTGATTAGAGAGTATTCATTACTGTAAAGCAGCAATCCGCCCAACGCATAATGAAATTCGAAGAATATTCTTCTCTCTAGTTCTCTGCTTTTAACCTCTTTCTCATTTATGCATTTGTTTTGTTCATCGAATTCTTGTGAAAGCTGGGAAAGATGTGGGTCAATATATTGAAAGGCAATTTTCCAATACAATAAAACTAAATCAGGACGCTTTCGACTTAAAGCTAATGTCAATCCTTCCCAAAGCACTCTGTATGTAGTTTTGCTTATTTTATGATAACTATCCCCTAACAACCATTCTCCCCCAAAAACCATATACTGAAGATTAACATTATTATATTTGGGCTGATTGGAAATTAAGAACTGTAAATCATATATCATACGATATAAAAGTTCATCATATACGAGTTCCTCATGTTTCTTGATATTGTTGGATTTTCTACAGTCTTTGAATAGATTCGTGAACCAACCAAGCAATTCGTTGCAGACAAAGCTAGAATCATGCTTAACCCCGTAATATAATAAATCTCTTAACTCAGAGAATAGTAGCTCGGATTTTGAGCGATTCAGCAAATATGACTTCAATTTACCCGGACTGTAGTAACTGAATATTGCTTCAGCAAAAAGCAAGAAAGAAAAAACCGTTACAATAGAGCTTAGAAGCAAACTCCAAATAACACTGTGAACAACATTTACACTGAAGCCAAAAACATTTCTTAATGAATATATAGCTATTATTGTTAATGCAAACCACAAGCTATATCGAAAGAACTTCCATGCCCATTCTTTTTCAAAGAGATTTCTTATGGCTTCAGAAGAATACTTGTCGTCAATTCTGGCAATAACTTGTATAGATATTGGATATGCTATACCCGTCAATGCGATAATAATAGGAATACAAATCTCAGGTATGGTCATTGAAATAATTTCATGATGAATAGAATCGCCGAACTAAAAAAACTTATCTCAACCTATACAAATACACCGAACCATTACCAAATTTATCGGCTCTTTGAAGAACGCCTTTTAAGTAAAGACGTCTAAGTTCTCTCGACAACTCTTGACTATCGAGGTCTCGTTTATATTGCTTAAGGCTGTATTCGGCAATTTCGCCAACGGTATGCCCTTCATCTGAAATAAATGAATCGGATAGCAATACATTACGGACAAAACTAGCAACGCTATACTCACTTCTTCTATTGATAAAGAACTTTGCATTTTTTTGGTTTTCTTCATAGAACTTTTGGATGGTTGGAATTTTAAGCGGCGCTTTTAGAGCGATTGCCTTATTCATATATAGCCTTGCAATCTCGATTCCAAAGAAGTCAGCAATTTTCTTTGCCAACTTTGGAGAAATATTAGCTGCTCCCCTTTCAATCATGAGCGTGTAACTGATAGAAATTGATAGCGCAAAAGTTAGTCCTTCAATTGTCAAGCCCGCTTTAACCCTTAGGTGTTTAACGTTTTTACCAACTATAATTGGTACGTTTTCATTTCTTTCTGATACATCCATTTACAAATGGACAATCAAATTTGTGTTCATTTTAAAGAATATTGTTTGTTTTTTTGAAAACACTTTTTTATCTTAGTCCCCATAAAACAAAGTAATTAGATATAGAGAAAATTTAACAGTATAGTTAAGAACAGTATTAACGAACCCTCGTAACAGAAATCCGCTAAATTTCATCCTACGAGTGTGAGTATTGCGCCAAAGTCCTATCTTTGGATACCTTATTTCCTAGGGTAGGGTTGGCGCTTGCTTATTCTTTGTAGGATTATTTGGTTCTTCGGAATCGATAAGGCTGAAAGCTGACCCTAGGCAGCAAGTAAGCCGAGGCCCTTAGCGGAGCCTCTGTTGCAAAGATAAGTAGGTAGCCAGCCCCCCTCTTTGAGGGTTTTTGTAAAGTTATCTATTTGGTTCGTTACTAACCGTAGCGAACAATGCAACTACAGAAAATAACTACCGGAATTAAATCCATCTCGACTTATCCAAATAGGGGGGAAGATGGTTTTGTGGCATCTAAACCGTGGGAAATCTCTACTGCAAACCTTCATAAAAACATCATCAAAGTGCCAGTTTGATTGGTGTAAGAAACCTGAATAAATTCCATTTTTCTTACACCTAAAATCAAACAACAATGAAGCAAAAAATACGCTTAGGGGATAACTATGCCCTGTTATATCGGTTGTCTGCCTACTGGCGCGACCAACTATCGGAGATATTCCGAAAACACAAACGAAAACCATCCAGTCGGAGGCGGTTTCATACCAAGCCAAAGAACGGGAGGCCGTCATTAGCTTCCCTTAAAGAAAAATCATGTGTGCAGACCCCTGCGAAGGTCCCGGCCCTCCCCGGGCTGGGCCTCGCAATGGGGATAATGGCATTTGCATTGTCTGCTTTAAACATCCAGCTGCAAGCGCAGGATACTATAAAGCCCTTGCAAATCGGTGATACCATACCCGAATACGTCTGGCACTTGCCGCTACAGGTGGTAAACCATCCGGAAGGCAAGGAAACCATTACGCTCAATGACTATCGGGGCAAGCTGATTATACTGGATTTTTGGGCCACGTGGTGTGGGAGTTGCATAAAGGCGTTTCCGCTTGTGGATTCCTTGGTACTATTACACCCTGAAATGCAGGTAGTGAAGGTGACGAAGGAAAACCTCGCCTCGTCACAAATTGAGTGGACATCTGTTATAAACGGCCACCCATTGGCGGAGGTATTCCCTTATCGGATAATTCCGCATTATGTATGGATAAATTCGGCGGGCGAGCTCCATGCGTTTTCAAAAACCGAACAACTTACATCATCCAACATCATCGACGCGCTAAACAATGAATCGCCAAATTTTACCGTCGTCAAGGATCTAAACGTCAAAATCGATAAGCCACTATTCCTTACAGAGGATTTCCAATCGGAAGGGCTGCAACATTATGCTGTGCTGTATAAAGGCAAATACGACGGGTTGGGAAGTGTGAGCCTATTCCGTAAGTCAGGCGATAAACTTACTGGGAGGACATTGGCGAACCGCCCACTGTATGACCTATATACCACTGTCGCCAGAGGTTTGTTGGAAAAGGAAGGACAGGCATTTGGTTTAAACCGAATCGTAACTGAGGTTAATGATAGTACAGGGCTCGCTATCCAACGGTCTTCAGTGACCCCTGATAACCTGTACTCATACGACATCAGCGTTGCCCCTGAAAACGCGGGCCAATTGTTTGAGATTATGCTGGATGATCTCAACAGGCACACGCAATACCATGGCACAATCGAATGTCGTGTGCTGGATTGTTTTGTGTTGAAATTAACGGGAGATGAAGACAAGCTGGCCAGTAAAGGTGGTCCTGCCAGTTCAACGTTGAGGGTGAATACACCCATCTCGCTTAACAACTATCCGCTGCGTTACCTGGCTATTTTTCTGAATTCTTATAGCCAATTGCCGCATATTGTGCTGAATGAAACTGGGTATGAAGACCCTGTTGATATCCAACTGCAGCAGTTTACAACCGTAGACGATTTCAATAAACAGCTCAAAAAGTATGGGCTAGCCTTAGAAAAAGCCAGCCGATCAATCCCCATGTTCATCATCCGAGACAAATTACCTAACCGTTAACCAATACCTTAAAATCAATTATGAAACACCTTTTATTCACGATGCTTATCATAAGCATTATTTCCATATCATATGGCCAACAGCAAATTTCCGGAACTGTGCGGTCGGCTTCTGAAGACGTACCACTGGAAGGCGCCTCCGTCAAGCTGCCCAATGGCAGGGAAGTGACCACTGATCGTAACGGAAAATTTTTGCTTGCCGCCCCAGCTGGCAGTTTTTCGCTGATAGTCAGCTATGTCGGATACATCACCGATACGCTGGCGATAAACCTACCGATAACCGCACCGTTAGTCATTAGTCTGGATCCTTCCACAGAATTTATGCGTGAGGTAGTGGTCTCTACGGGTTACCAGAGCCTTCCGCGTGAGCGCAGCACCGGTTCGTTTTCACATATCGACAACGAGACATTCAACCAACAGGTCACCACAGATGTTATGAGTCGTTTGGAGGCAGTAGCGGGGGCGTATGTGGTGGACCGTAGGGGGGAACGGGCAGCCCGTCCGTTGATTCGTGGATTGGGAACATTGAATGGTCCAACTGAACCATTGGTCATTCTGGATAACTTTCCCTATGACGGTGATATCAATAATATCAATCCCAATGACGTGGAAGATATCAGTATCCTCAAAGATGCTGCGGCCGCTTCAATATGGGGTGCTCGTGCCGCAAACGGTGTAATTGTCATCCGTACTAAGCAGGGCAATTATAATCAATCGTTAAAAATCGGGGTGCAAGCAAATACCACCATCGAAAATAAGGCTAATCTGGGCTATATCCCCCAAATGTCTTCATCTGATTTCATCGATGTTGAAAGATTTCTCTATCAACACGGATTTTATACTGGAAGAATTAACCAAAATACCCGGCCAGCACTATCTCCTGTGGTTGAATTGCTCATCAAGCGTGAAGACGCAAACCCTGCGGAGATGGCCGCCATTGACGCCCAAATGGATGGCTGGCGTGGGCTGGATGTGCGAAACGATTTCAAGCGGTATGTCTATCAACCATCAGTCAATCAGCAATATGCATTGAGCGTTGAAGGCGGTGCTGACCGATTGGCATGGACAGCCACGGCAGGTTTTGACCATAACAAGGACAATCTCGATGGAGGCTACCAACGACTCAATCTGCGGTTGCAAAACCGCTACAAACCAGTAGATTGGCTGGAGATTTCTACAGGACTTCGGTATACGTTGAGCCAGACCAAGAGGGGTAGGGAAGGGTTTGGTAATGTCACAGTTATCAATAGCCTATATCCATATGCTCAATTTGCCGATGAATACGGCAATCCATTGCCACTGACAAAAAATTTGAGGCAGGCGTTTATTGATGAAACAAACGGCGCTGGGCAGCTGCTTGATTGGAGCTATTACCCACTCGATGATTATAAGCACACCGACAACACCACTGCACTCAGTGACCTATTGGCCACGACCCAGCTAAATTTCAGGATTACCCATTGGCTGGGTGCCGAGGTCGAATACCAATATGAACGGCAGGATAACAATGGCAGGGTATTACATGGAATTGGGAGTTTCTTTACACGCGACCTCATTAACCGTTACTCGCAAATAGACGGTTCGGGCGACGTTCAACGGCATATCCCTGTGGGGGAGATTCTGGACTTGTCAAACAACCAACTGAATTCCCACCAAGCTAGGGGCAAACTAAATGTAAACCACGGTTGGGGAAACCACCAAATCACGGCCATAGGGGGCAGCGAAATCCGCCATGCAGGTACCCAGAGCAATCGGCATCGCACATATGGGTACAACGATGATATTCTCACGTTTGGCGCGGTCGACTATCTGAACCCTTATCCCCTTTATCATAGCGGATCACCGACATTCATTCCGAGGGCGGATGGGTTTGGCAGGCAGACCACCCGCTTTATCTCCATGTTTGCCAATGGAGCCTATGAGTATGATAGCCGATATACGTTATCCATCAGTGGCAGGCGTGATGCCTCCAACCTGTTCGGGCTGGCAACTAATGACCAGTGGAATCTGTTCTGGTCACTGGGTGGAGCATGGAATGTTTCGAATGAATCTTTCTATAATGTGTCTTGGCTGCAGAATTTAAGGCTGCGCGCCACGTATGGTAAATCGGGAAATATCGATCCCTCAATGGTGGCAACAACGACCATGGCTTATGTAACGATGGATCCATATACCTTAACGCCGTGGGCAAGGTTTGCCAACTATTATAATCCTGACCTAACATGGGAAACCTCCGCCATGACCAATATTGGGATAGACTTCGGCCTATTTGGTAGAAGGATTAATGGGTCTATTGAATATTACCATAAGAGCGGTACAGACTTATTCGGGAGGGCAGTTGTGGATTACACGGGAGGTGTGGGGAGAACGATTACCAAAAATGCCAGCAGTATGGTCGGCAACGGGATTGATCTTGAGCTCAATAGCGTCAACATTGATGCAGCAGTGAAGTGGCAGAGCAATATAAGGTTTAGCCATTATCAAGACAAAGTGACGAGTAACATCCCTGCCACGACAACCGTGAGCTCAATCGTGGCGGCCGATGGCGGTACAACTGGAGTACTCGCTGTAGAAGGCAAACCCGTAAATGCGCTTTTTTCATACCGGTGGGCAGGCCTTGACAGCGAAACAGGAGATCCATTGGGTTATCTAAACGGAGAACTAAGCAACGATTATAACGCATTACGTGGAAACACCCAAACCATTAACGATATAGTTTACCACGGTTCGACCATTCCCACTTGGTTTGGCTCACTGGGTAATTCAGTTTCCTATAAACAGTTTTCACTCGCCTTCAGCCTAGTTTATAAATTCGGCCACTATTATAGGCGGCCATCTGTAAGATATTGGGATTTGTTCAATAACTGGAATTTTGCACACAGTGATTTTTCTAGGCGATGGCAACAGCCCGGTGATGAACTCACCACCAATGTACCTTCAATGGGGTATCCGGCCAATAGCTCACGTGACCTTTTCTATACAGGTTCGGAAGTGCTCGTAGAACGTGGTGATCACATCCGTCTACAGTTTTTACAAGTATCTTATAGCTTGCCTTTCTTTAGAAAGACACGCATTAGCAGCGCTCAAATTTTTTTCAACGCAAACAATGTAGGAGTGCTGTGGCAAGCAAATAAATCGGGATTAGATCCTGATTTTGTTGGCTTAAACACATTGGTCGTACCCACATCGTATTCCTTTGGAATACGTTTTAGCATGAATTAACTAAATCAAAATGAAGCATATCATGTATATTAAGAGAATCAAGTTAGTGTTGGTAAGCACTTTTTTATTCGCGGCTTGCAATTCGTTTCTGGAAGAAAAGTCAGATGGAACGCTCGTCATCCCAAGCACGTTGGCTGATCTGCAAGCGTTGATGGACAACGTTAACCCAAGAAATTCTAGTTTTAGCAGCGCCGGGGAAGCGAGTGGCGACGATTATTACCTAACCCAGGCAGCTTATCTGTCCTTGGCAGAAGAGCTCAGGCGTATGCATACTTGGCAGCCCGATTTCATTTTTTCATCCACAGGCAACAATGATTGGTTTCTATGTTATCAAGCTGTTTACTTTTTTTCATCCGCATTGAAGTCGCTAGAAGATATCCCTAGGGTAGCTAGCAATGCAGCTGAATGGGATAATGTAAAGGGACAAGCCCTTGCATTACGCGCATTTCGGTATTTGGATGCCGTACTCATTTGGGGACCCGCCTATGATGAAGTGACAGCTGATACAGACCTAGGTATCCCTTTGCGGAATACAACAGATTTTAACGCACCTTCCGTGCGGTCAACAATCCGTGAAACCTATACGCAAATTATCGATGACCTGAAACAAAGTATCGCTTTATTACCTGTTACCAATATTAACGCTGCACGACCAACGAAGGCTATGGCATACGGCCTGTTGGCGAGAACGTACCTTAATATGCGAGATTATGAGGCGGCGGGGCGCTACGCAGACTCTTGTTTACAGTTGCATCACACACTAATCAACTACAATACGCTTGAACCTACTGCGGCGTTCCCTTTTCCGAATCCGATGAATGATGAGACAATTTTTCACGCGACAGCAACCTCAAATGCTGCAACGATTACCCATGGCCGTGTGTCTGAAACATTTTTTAATCAATATGATGACAATGATTTAAGGAAAGTAATCTACTTTTCAGAAGATATTGACGGCCTGTACTTTTTCAAGGGAGGTTATACAGGGCGGCAAGCCATGTTTAGTGGTTTGGCTAGTGATGAAATGTTTTTAATACTTGCGGAATGTTTGGTTAGATTAGGAATGGTAGAAGCAGGAATCAATACGCTAAACACCCTGTTGGAAAGCCGGTGGAAAACGGGAACGTATGAGGTGATTACTGCGGAGGGTCAGGAACAGGCTTTGGAAATCGTTTTGTTAGAAAGGAGAAAAGAGCTCGTTCGAAGAGGATTGCGCTGGCATGACCTCAAGCGGCTCAACAAGGAAGGAGCAAACATCGTAATGGAAAGGAATCTAGACAATACCGTGTTTACGTTGCCAGCCGGTGATTTACGGTATGCGCTACCTATACCTGAGGATGTGATTGAGCTTTCGGGCATGCCGCAAAACCCGAGATGATCGTTAAAAAAGAAGGGTTTATTGAACTTCAATAAACCCTTCTTTCAGTTACAAACTTGCCTGCTTACGGAGTTGCCGCTTTACTTGATGCAATTTCAAATATTTCCTGTTCAGGATGTGCATCGAGAAGCGCCTGCAAATCTTCCTCGGCCACGCCTACTATCTGGCATGGTAGATCCTCATCGGGTTCGCATGAATCACTACCTGGTCCTTCTTGCCAGTACATCCTTTCGTTGAACAGGTTTTCATCATTTGGCCCTGTATAATGCCACGTAGTCTGAGCGGTAGGTTTAAATGTAAAAGCAAAACCAGCCGTCACTGTGAACAGCCCCAATACGAGGGCCATTGCACTTAAAAATAATCTGCGCATAACGTTAAATTTAATGCGTTAAAAAAATAGTTGTTTATTAAGCTCGGGCGATTGAACCGGCGCCCGAAAGCCGGCCCGGTGCTGTTCGGCCTGGCCATGAACATTACCGGAATTTCCAAATGATCGGTTTTTCCTATGGTGGCCTCCTTTCTTTAAGCGTGATGAAAAGCATGACAATGGCGATCAGCAATAGGAAGCTGTTGATGACTAAAATGCCCGACCATGATAAGCCCTCAAACCAGCCGATACAGGTACAGATGGTAAACCCGAATGCATCGGATAGCGCTAGCTGGGCATAGCTGGTGTATCCTGCTAATATCGCGGTGGTCAAACCAAGTCCGTAAATCCGGGTTTTCCGATGAAACAACCCGACCAACAAGAGCAGGCCTGTGAGCAATTGTGCGGAAATGTTCGCCTTGGCGAAGTGTGGTGACCAATCCCCGAAAACGTGTTGGCGTTTGAAGCTCATTTCCGTATCAGCATAATTAACCCACGAATGAATTCCTTTCCAAAGAAATAGGGCGGCTAAGGAAAGCAGGGTTGTGTAGAACGCGAACTGGCGCCAACTGATGTAGAAGCCGAAGCTTATATTTCCCGCTGTAACGGTGACTGCAATTGCCGGTAGTTGACGTTGGTTTGGTATATGCTTTGTTTTCATCATAAAAACAAAGGTCGGGAAGATGGAGGTCGTGTACCCGCGCCATCTGGCGCAGGTTTGGGAAAACTTAATGAAATGGAAGACAGCCGGACATGCTGCGCTTCGGCAGGTCAGGCGCTAAGTAGGGCTATATTTTGCGCCCATTTACATTTTTACGTACGAACTTTTGTTTTTGGACAACATTTTTATGTACGAACTCACGCCCGCTTACAGCTTCCGAAGGGCACGCGTAATTGTGCGCCGCGAAATATTCAGGTAATCCGCTTGCTCCTGCTGGGAGGTGATGACGTGAAGGGGGTGCCACAAGAATGCCGAAACGTATCTTTTGTGATACGTTTTTTGATTATTTTCGTATCTTTGCTGATACGATGGAACCATTAATCAATAAATACAGGGCATTACTGCAACAGGTGGAAAAAGGATTTGTGCGTAGCCTGGCCAAGAAAATCAATTGGGGTGCACGTGCCATTTGCATTGAAGGGGCGCGGGGTACCGGCAAATCGACCTTGATGCTACAGCACATCAAGGCGAATTTGCCAGTGGACCAGACGCTTTACCTATCGGCAGACGACCTGTATTTCAAGCAGCATACGCTGACGGAAGTCGCCGAACGTTTCCATCAACAGGGGGGCAAGCATTTGTTTTTGGATGAGGTGCATAAATATGCCGATTGGCAACGGGAAGTCAAGAACCTCTATGATTTTTACCCGAAGCTGCAAGTGGTCGTATCCGGATCCTCCATACTGGCTTTGCAGCGGTCAGAAGCAGACCTCAGCCGGCGATTGTTGCGGTATCACCTGCCGGAGCTTTCCCTACGCGAATTCATCGCCTTGAAAGATGGCGTAACATTGCCCGTTTATCCGCTCAACGATGTGCTGGAAAGGCACACGCAACTAGTGGATGAACTGAAAGGAGCCTTGCCGTCACCCCTGAAATCGTTTCAGGAGTACAACAAGTTGGGTGCCTATCCGTTTTTCTTGGAAGGCGAAGATGAATACCTCGTACGCATCAACCAATTGATCAATGTCATCATCGATTACGACCTGCCCGAGGCCAAAGCCATCGAACCGGGTACGCAAGCCAAGTTGAAAAAGCTGCTTTATATCCTCTCCACGGCCGTGCCGTTTACACCTAATATCGCCCGGTTGGCCGAACAAGTAGGCACCTCACGGAGCAGGTTGCTGGAAATGCTGGATTTATTGGAAAAGGCCCAACTGATATATAACCTGCGTAGTGCCTCTTTTGGCATAAGCCTGATGAACAAGCCAGAAAAAGTGTTCCTGCATAATACCAGCCTCATCATGGCATTGGCTGAGGGCCAACCCAATAAGGGCAATGTCAGGGAGACCTTTTTCTATGCGCAGTTGGTCGGTGCGGGTCATCGGATTACCTACCCGAAAGCCGGTGATTTTTATGTTGACAATCAGTACACGGTCGAAGTGGGGGGCAAAAGCAAAGGAACGAAACAAATCGCTGCGAGTGATGATGCCTACCTCGCCATTGACGATATCGAATATGGTACCGTACGGAAAGTTCCCTTATGGTTGTTTGGATTCTTGTATTGATGCTGACCGCTAAAGCTGCCGAATCGCCCTACTGATCGTGCGCCGGGAAATGTTCAGGTAATCCGCATGCTCCTGTTGGGAGGTAGCCAGGCGGATGGGGCGCATGTATTGGTCTTTCATGAACGCAAGGTAACGCGCCGCCCCATCGCTGATCTGCATCAACCTGCTTTTCTCGCGGTATTGCTTCAGCTTCCGCTGCTCCATCACATCCACCAGCGTATCGGCCTCCCGGCAGCTTTCCTTGTAGGCTTTCAGGGCATCGGCGGGGATGCGGATCACCGTACTTTTGCGCAAGGCTACCACTTCATAACGCAGTTGCCTATCCGTATACAGGTTGGCCGAGGTGAGGATGGTGTGCCCGGGCAATACGAAGCGGTCGATGCGGCGGTTGCCGGCCGCATCCCACCATACCCCCGCCAATAGCCCCCTGCACACGAAATACACATGGTTGCCCCGGTCGCCCGGCTCGAACAGGTGCGTGCCGCGCTTCACGTGGGGCAGTGCCGTGCACCAGTTATGCAGCCACTCGCGGTGCGAACCGTCAAGGGTGCAGTATTGGCTCCAGTAGCCGAGCAGTTGTCTTTCCATGTGCGGTTTTGTCCAGTTGATGCCCTGAAATATGCTCATAAAAAGCAAAACGTGAAGAAAGAAGCTATATATAGGCTCATGGAAGAGATGAAACGGTATTTTCCTCGGGTAAAATGAGTTTTTCTCTAAAAAATAGTGGAAAAGGGTGTTTTACCCGGGGTATTTGGCTTTCTATCGTTTAAAAAGACGACCAACGTGATTTTTATCCCAAATTCGGGTAATGATATCAGCAAAGCTTCACTGGCCAGCTTAGAAGTCGGAAGTGCCCGGTCCGGGTCCGGGTAGATGGTTTTACCTTTTACGAGAATCAGATGGAAATGATACCAATGATGGAACTGCTCGAGACCGTAGTGGAGCAACCACTGTCTTTTTCGGAACTGATGGCGCAATATGACTGGCCCAAAACCAGCTGTGGCGACGTGTTCCCTTAACTAACCGCGGCGGGTAGCAATAGGCTGCCCGCCCTTTTTTCAAACCCATTTATCCAGATGACCATGAATGAATATTCCGCAAATCGCAATCTATTTACCTTCTTCAGCGCTAACCTCCATAAACTGCTTCCGCACATTCCCTTGGCAGACCATCCCACTTATTTTAAACAAGCGGCCCACTACCAGCGGATGGCCCGCGATAGGCAGCATGACGGATCCATGCTCAAACGCCTTGCAGCCCAGGGGCTCCCGCCCGGTATGCTGCACGAACCGGGCGTGGTCGCCACCTTCCACCTCGGGGCATTCAAGTTATTGCCGCGATGGCTCATTACCTGCGGGTTGCCGCTCACGCTCCTGGTATCGGCCGATATCGCCGCCAGGGAATACGATCGTTACCAAGCCATGGCCAAACAGGCCGGCGCAAGTGCGCCGTTGGAAATCCTGCGGGCCGACGACCCCGTGGTCATGCGCAAGATGATCCGCGCAGTGCAGCGGGGTAACTGGGTGGTGGCCTTCTTGGATGGTATCGAGGGGATAGGTCGATCCAGATCGGGCCGCACCAATCTGACCGTGGATTTCCTCGGGCAGCGCCTGCATGTCAAGTCGGGCATGGCCGAACTGGCCCGCTTGGCCAGATGTCCCATGTACCCACTCGTGCTGCCGTTTGATGAGCGGGCAGGCGAGGTATCCATCGTATCCCACCTGCCGGCAGTGCACTGCGCTACCCATGAGCGGCACGCGGCCGTACAACAGACCATGCAAGACCTGTATGCATGGCTGGCAGGGTGGGTATACCGGTGCCCCGCGCAATGGGAAAGGTGGTTTTACATCCACCACGATCTGGCGCACGATAGCTTGCCGGACCATGGCGCATTGCTGCTGCAATTCCTCCCGCTGATGACGGGCAATCACCGGTTCTTGCTGCACCGCGATACATACGGCGCGTACCCGGCATCTCCGGGCATCTACCAAAAGTTATGCGACTTTTATGACCGCCGAATGTTAAGAAATGATTAATTTGCGCTCACTGTATCACATACAACTAAACGGGCACACCGCCCACATCTACTGCATACAGCACACCGATGATTGCATTAAAAAGAGACAAAAAGCGCCTCTACGGCTATCATATCTTGTTTTGGCTTGGGTATGCCGTTTATTTTTACGGCGTCAATAAGCTGGGTGACCTGACGTATCCTTGGCAAAAGGTGCTGATTTATGTGCCGGGATTTTCCTTGGTTTTTTACAGTGTATATGGCATACTGTGGGCTAATTTTTCCGAGCGTTTTACTTGGCGTGGATTGCGCTACCTGGCTGGTTTCTACGTCGGCTTTTCGTTGCTTGCCTTCGGGGTGGCGTTTGTGTTTTTGGAGGGTACCGCTTTTGACTTGATGGCAGGGGCCTCGCCTTCTTTTTTAGGGTTTATGCAAACGTTAGCAGTCTTGCTCAGTAACTTCAGCGTCTTCGCGCTAGCCTATTTCTGGATGCGCAGGAGCATCGCCAATGCGCGGGCGAAGCAACTGGCAGCGGAGGAGAAAGCGGCAGCCATGGAGCGGTTGCTGGATGCCGAGCGGCAGAAGCAACGGTTCGAGTACCTTTCGCTATCGGCGCAGGTGTCGCCCCATTTCTTGGCTAACTTGGTCAATACCTGGATGGGCCAACTCGGCAATACGCATGGCGAACTGGCCCAATCCATGGATCGCATGCATACTTTGGTGGTGTATCACATGGAGGCCAAGGAACAGGCCAAGGCGGTGGTACCATTGCCACGCGAACTGGAGGCCTTGCGATCGTACGTGCAATTGAGCCAACGGCCAGACCGACCGGTTTATGCCACCTTGGATGTGCCCCATCAGGTAGCGGGATACACCATCCCGCCTACGGTCCTCATCACCCTGCTCGAAAACGGGCTGAAGCATGGGGTATCCGACGATCCCGCGCACCCGATCCGGATGCGACTGGTGATGGATGGGCACGTCATGCGATTTTCCTGCCGCAACCGCACCAAGGAGCGGGCTGCCTGGCAATCACATGGCGTGGGACTGGTTAACCTGCGGCGGAGGCTGGCCATCAAGTATGGCGACCGGGCTACCTTAGCGACGGATACACGGGGGAAGGAGTTCGTGGCCGAATTAACCATTGTTTATTAACCGGATTACCATTCACGATAAAAACAACTTGTACCATGAAAAGAAAATTGACATTAATTGTAGTGGATGACGAGCAGGCGGCCCTGGAGCGGATGCTGGCGATGCTCTCAAAATTTGTAGACTTGGTGGTCAAAGCCACCTTTACCAACCCGAAAGCGGCCTTGGCCTATTTATCAAAAAACCACGTAGACTTCGTGCTGGTGGATATGGAAATGCCCGTGGTGGATGGCATGGCCTTCATCCTGCAGCTACCCAAAGCCATCAAGGTGATCATTAGCACGGGCCATAAGGCGTATGCCACGGATGGGTTTGACCTCGGTGTGGTAGATTACCTATTGAAACCGGTCAGTATAGATCGACTGGCAAAGGCCATAGACCGGATGAAGAAAAGGCTGAAGGAACCGATGGGTAAGAGCACCGAACCCAATGACAATTATTACTATTTCATGCTCAAAAGGCATGCAAAAAGCGTACGTACCAAAATCAATTTCGACGAGCTGGTATACATTTCAACCCACGAGGGTGGTTCGCGGTTTTTCCTGGCCGAAGGGCTTGCTGAAGAGGTGGAGCGCAGGGCGGCGTTGCAAAGATCGGGAAAGCGCGATGACGGTGTGGGTGCATATACCGGTGTCAGCGCAAAGGAAAAGTTCTACGAACTGAAGGAGATTTTGGAAGGAACGGCTTTCATGCAGATCCATCAGAGTTTTATCCTCAACACCATTTTTTTTCGTGAATACGGGAATAGAATCGTCACACTCAATGGGTTTGATGGGATCACGCTGCCTACCGGCACACGTGCGGCATACCCTGATTTTTTTAACTTTATCGATCACCATCACCTGCCTAACAGCTAAGCCAAATATCCCGCTGATGAGACCTGCATGAGCTGCCGCTCAAAAAAGAAGGCGCGTCCATCAGCGCATGCCAGCCTGCGGTAGGCAGGCAAGCTTCATTGCCTTACAATAACAAATTATGCTTATGAAAAACCATCACTTAAGGTATGGTCGGCCGCCGCATTGTGGGTGTTGTCGGCTCATCCAGATCCTCTATCCAGAGCTGAAACACCTGCGAAAAGACCATCACGAGATCATGCGCTTCATCCTTGATAAGCAAAAAGAAGAAACGACCTACCGCGATGCGAAATACACAGAGGATCGCGTGGGCATCAGCGAAAGTACCCTGCTGCGCTGCCAGCACAAAGGGCTTATCCGCGTAGCCAAAACCGAGCGCGGCAAGAAACTCTTCCGCGACCAGGATGTGGAGCGCCTACGGAAGGCGTATTGGGGGAAAGATTGATCGGGCCATCGTGTTCCCACAAACGCTTGGTTTTCTTCGGCCTTTTTCCTGCTTTTTTCCTGCCGTAATGCGCTGCTGATCCGTGTCGGATGCGCTGCGGATGCGCGGGTAGCACGCATTTGCCACGGATGGTGCCCGCATCGGAACCGCATCATGAGGGGAAATGGGGTGGGGATGGTAGGGAGCTAATCGGGTGAATGACCGAAACCGGTTTCAGCCCGATGGCGTCTTTGCCATCTAAAAGCACAGGCTATCCCTTCACCTTCCCGTCAACCTACCGATGACCCCCCGTCATGTTCCCGTCAACCGTTTTAGATGTATATATTTTTGATTTTCAGCTCACTATGTTTGCTTCCATGAAACAACGCATACCGGTATTGCTAGGTTGTGGATGGAGTTTAAATAAGTGAAAAATTAAAAATCAAAAAGTAAGGAAATGGGAGTAATTAGAAGAGGAGCCAATGGAGGCTTCAAAGGAAAAGCGGGTAGCGTGATCGGCAGCAGCTGGAAGAGCATCGACTACATCAAGGGGCTGTACAAAAAACGCACGAAACCCGCTTCGGAAGAGCAGCTCATGCAGCAGGCAAAATTTGCGTTGCTGATGCGCTTCCTGTTGCCGCTCAAGCCGTTCATCCGCATCGGATTCGGCCAGCGGCGCGTGGAAACGCTCACGGCCATGAACGTGGCCTTCCAGGATAACATGAAACGCGCCATCACGGGTGATTACCCGGATTATGCGCTGGATTATGGCCAGGTCCGCATCGGCGAGGGCTACAGTGCGGGTGGTAGCGAATCGGCCAGCGTGGATGCGGGTGTACTCACCGTCACGTGGGATACCACACTGAACGTCATGTATAGCCAGCAACCCGATGACCGGGTGTATATCGTGCTGTACCACCCCGGTATTGACCAGTTCCTGTCGGCACCGACACCGCCACTGCGGGAGGATGGAGAGGTAAGCATCGCGCTGCCCAACCATTTCCTCGGCGGCGACGGCCATGTATGGCTGTTTACCGCCGGCCGGAAAGGAAAAAATGTGTCGCGTAGCGTATACCTAGGGGAGGTAGCGCTGGCATAATCAGTTGAATCCGAAGCCGCTCACCCGCCGCGGAGGGTAGGCGGCTTTTGGAAATTGTTGAACATAAAATCAGAATGACATGCAACTTTTAGCGAATACAGTCGATCGAAAAAAAAACAGCGAAGTGGACGGGCGACTGCCCATCCGCCAACGTTTCCAGTTGGCCAGTGCATTCCTGAAGCCGCTGGCCAAGTTAATCGTCAGGGGCTTTGCCACGCAGCGCAAGCGAAAGACCGCACATGGGCGGGCCATGTCGCACCTGTTGCTGCGGGCGATCCAGGGTGAGTACCCAAACCAATATGTGAACCCCGCACTGGCGATGCTGAGCGAAGGCGTATTGCAAAACCCCGCCCATGCCGAAGTGACGCGCCAGGGGAGTATGATAACGGTGGAAGCGCAAAGCGCAGACAACGCGGTTAATCAAGCGTGGGACGATCGCCTCGTACTATGCGCCTATCATCCAGCGCTGCGCGTGGCCGGTATCAACGAACAGGAGTGGCTGCGTGAAGCCGGAAGCGTGGCACTGCAACTGCCACCGCTGCTGGAAAACCAGCCGGTACACTTGTACCTGATGGTACATGACCGTGATGGCAAACGATGGTCCAATAGTCGGTACCTGGGGGAGTTTTAAGCCGGTGCAACATTGCTGATGGGCAATCATGCAAATCCGCAGATAAGCAAATAAGCAAATAAGCGAATCTGCAGATAAGCAAATCCGCGAATAAGCAAAAAAACAAAAAAACAAATGACAGCAAAAATCATCCGCGTGGCACAGGGGAAGAACAGTACCCTCAGCCACCTGTACATCGGCGGCCTGTTCCGCTGCTACCTACTGGAAGACAGCATACGGGAGGAGAAAATCCCGGGGCTGACCTGCATCCCCGAGGGGGAGTACGAGCTGTCGCTCAACCACTGGGCGGGCATGAATACGCAGTACGGACGTAACCACCCCAAGCTGCACCAGGGTATGGTGGAGATCACCGAGATACCCAACTTCAGCCTGGTGTTCTTCCACATCGGCAACTACCACACGCAGACCGCGGGCTGCCCGCTCACGGGATCGTACTGGCAACTGCTGGACGGCGACTACCAGGTGCTGCATTCGGCCGCGGCCTACAAACACGTGTACCCATTGCTGGTGGAGCAGATCGAGCAGGGCAATGACCGCTTGGTGGTGGTTAATGAACTGAATCGCTGATGCGCTGATATGCAGATGCGCGAATCCGCGAATAGGCAAATAAGCAAATCCGCAAGTGGGCAAATCCGCAAGTGGGCAAATCCGCAAGTGGGCAAATCCGCGAATAAGCAAATCTGCAAATCCGCAAAAAAGAAAAAAACATGAAAGAAAAAGAAACCGTCGGCAACCCCACAGTGGGGAAACCGACTCTATACGAACGGATCAAGGAAACACTGGCCGTGGCCAGCCAACTCATCATTGCCTCACCGCTGAAACTGCCGCCCAAGGTGGTGGCAGCGGCCAAGTACCTCGCCCTGGCGCTGGGGGTACTGGAAGCGGTGGAAGGCGCGGCGGGGAAAGGGGAAGACGATGAAGGCTAACCAGCAACTCGGCATCGGCACGGGCGGCGGCACGCTGCTGGGCATCGTCACACAGTTGGGCATGCACGACGTGCTGAAAACGGTGGTACTTGCCGCCATCGGGGCGGTGGTCAGCTTCGGTATAACGCTACTGCTGCAACGCGTGGCACGCAGAAAACGGTAGGGTGTGATCGCAAGCGCCGTGGATATCATATCCGCGGCGCTTCGTTAATCCAATGAATTGGCGAAACCAGGTGACCATAATGCCAAGCCGCTTCATCGTTGCTTCGCGGTTTGACCAATGTCCAATCGATCGAATTTTCCCGCAGTGGTTTGATGAAACTTAAAATAAACCCTGAACGTTCCCCATTGCCCTGCGTAGAAATTTCCATAGATGTCTTTTCCGTCGTTTTCTATACGGTCAATGTCCAAAAACCGCTCTTTCTTGTCGAAAGCATTGTCAAAGAATGACCTAAAATCTAACGTTCTGCCGTCATCGGTAAAAGAAGCGTCGTCGGTAAAACAACGGTACCACGCATGTTTATCATTTGCTTGCAATGCTTCCATTGCCTTTTTTACATGCTCGTTTTTGATTTTCGATAAGTCCATCTTACTAGCTGTTTTGGTGTTCCGCCGTATTCAGGCTAACTCGCCTTTAACGGGTGTTGTAAATAAATAATAATCAGGTTGAGCAATAGAAACGGAATTTCTATGGCTACGCCCTTCAGGTCTCTATGCAGTAGTTGCAGGCAAATGATCAGTAATATGCCCGCAGCCATCAGGAAATTGCCCCAAACGAACGTTTTGGGAAACACGATCAAAACGGAAGCCAGCAGCGTTACAGCGCCGTTGGTGATGACGGCATGCTTGCTGAAATTCCATTTGCCAAACATTTCCAGCATTTCCGGCTTTGCCGTAAGCATGTTCCAGCCGTGTTTCAATCCCATAGACACGGCAAAAAGGATTAGGGCGGTGTTGAGTATTTTTAAAATCATCGCATAAGGTGTTAAAATGAAAGGCAAACAACCCGGTTATTTGCCTCCCTAAGTTACAAACTCATCTTCGAATTACCTTGTGGTGTAACCACCATTTGCAAAAATGGTTTGCCCGGTGATCCACCAACCATCGGTCACCAGAAATTCGATGAGCGGAGCGATGTCTTTGATGTCGGTCAATCCGCCCAGGTCAGACGCCTGTTTGTGATACGCCACGGCATCCTCGCTTTCCTGCCCGTAGAAGAAAGGCGTGTCCATCGGGCCGGGGGCAACCGCTGTTACGGAAATGCCGCGAGCACCAAACTCTTTGGAAGCCGCCCTCGTAAAATGTTCTACCGGTGCTTTTGCCCCTGCATAGGTTGAGTAATACCCGGTAAATGCCGCAAGCAATGAAGTCACTACCGTATTGATCTTGCCATTATCGTTCAGTTTCTTGCCCGCTTCCTGGATAAAGAAATACGCCACTTTGGAGTTGATGTCGCTCATGCTGTCGTATTCCGCTTCGGTGGTATCCACGAAGGGCTTTTTCAATACCTTGCCTACGGTATTGATGGCGATGTCGATGCCGCCGAATTTTTCGATCGTTGCGTCAAACAATTTGGTGATGTTTTTCACGTCGGTGAGGTCGGCTTGGAATAAAAAAGCCTCCCCGCCGGCATGGGTGATGGCTGCGAGCGTTTGCTCGGCATCAGCTTTTGTGCTGTCGCTGTTGTAGTGAATAGCCACTTTCGCGCCTTTTGCTGCAAAATCGCGACTGAGCAAACCGCCTAAGTTTTTAGCGCCGCCCGCTATTAAAACCACTTTTCCGTTTAAATCGTTTCGTGCCATTTTTATTGATTTTTAATATTCTACCATGTGGTAGTGCAAAGGTGGCGAGACGGTGTGTTTATTTCGTGGTGAACTTTTCGGAACTTTTATTTTTTGTTTTCCTTTCTGAATTGTCCGGGAGTTGCTCCCGTAAATTTTTTGAAAAATTTGGAAAAGTTGGAGGGGTCGTAGGTGAGTATCCTCGCTATTTCCGACACGGATCGGTCGGTTTCGGTAAGCATTTTTTTGGCTTCATCGATGATTTTCAAGTCATAGAAGTGGCAGGGATGGTTTCCGGTCTCTTTTTGCACCGTATCGGTCAGGTGCTTGTGAGAAATGAATAGTTCGCTTGCGATTTGGTTGATTTCCATGAAATCGCTCACTGTTCCCGAAATGACGTCGGCAATGTGTTTATCCAGCAACCGAAAGTAGGATTCGGTAATTTCTTCGCTTCTCCGTCGTACGTCTTGTTCTACGCTGTCCATTTGTCAAACCTCAAAAACTTGGTAAAGATGCGTTTTTTTATTAATCCATAGATGGTGAGCTCTTCGGATAATGTGGTTGAATAACATGCGGAAAATCTCACCTCAAAAGCAGCCCGTCATTTCGAACGGAGTGAGAAATCTCCCAATTTTCGGAGACACCTTAAGAGATTTATTCATATCTGTTTGCTTTTATAGGCGCTCATGATTGCTTCGCAGTTCTTCTCATACTTCGTCGAAATGACGACATTGTTTTGCTTTTGAGGTTGTTCAAATCGATCATTTTCTTATCCCGAACGCACGTTAAGTTAACAAATTCTTTCGCGCTTAGGTGTGGGGCGTGTACTGTGGGTGCACGACAAAAATCCGTTATCGCTTGCTATCTGTCAGCTGGCGGATTTGCGACTTAAAAAAATATCATCCCGCCCCGAGGCGGGACTAAGGAGCAAAGGGGGCCGCTTCGTCTCGCCTCAGGCGAGACGCTTTTGCGAGAAAATCGAAAAGCGGAAATCTGTCGTACACCCGTTAAAGATTGACCCTGTCGCCGTGTGATTTAGGTTCCGATATGACGATGAACTCCAGTGCCTTATCCGTATTATTCAAAATGCGGTGTTTCCATTTTGGCAGGATATGGAGCCCTTGGCCTTCGTGAACCTCGACCGTTTCACCCTCGACCTCAAACGTAGCCCTGCCGATCAATATGTAGAAAAAATGCTGTTTTCGATGGGAATAGACCCTGCCCGCGGAACAAACAATGAAAAGGGATCCGGTCTGGGCTGCTGTTGGTCAAGGAGTATGCGGATAAACAGGGGATCAACATACGTTTTATAATCGAACCCGGCTCGGGAAGTACCTTTACGTTGATTTTTCCGTTGACTAATTGAAATCACTGCAGATATGACCTTAACTAGGCGCTAAAAATCGCTGATTCATCTATGGCTACACGGCCACGTAATGACGGTTGTATCCAATGCTATACCGGGTACGACCTACCAAATCAAGGCTTCAATACCACGCTACCTGTTGTTTTCCTAGCTGCGATGTCCGAATGGGCGTTTGCGGCTTCGCTTAGCTGATATACCGTGGGAGTCTGCAAAACGATCTTTCCATTTGCCAAAAGGTCGAATAATTCAACCAATCCTTTGCCGCTTTTGTCCTGATACAACGGATAGTTATTCAGCGCATCGAATGCAAACCGGATGTTTCTGCTCGCCATGAGGTCTTTATCGATATCGGGCATCCCCGAAGCCCATCCGTACAGTACCGCGCTGCCACCATCCTTTAATACCGACAGGGATGTTTCGAAAGTAGCCTTACCCACACCATCATAGAAAACGTCAACACCCGCTCCATTCGTGTAGTCCTTAACCGCGGTCGTCAGATCTGCTGAACTTAAATCGATCGCGTACTCGAAACCTCGCGCTTTTGCAAGCTGTTTTTTTGCTGCGCTTCCCACCGTACCAATGACCTGCGCTCCCAAAGCCTTCGCCCACTGGCTTAGGATACTGCCCACACCGCCGGTCATGCCATGGATCAAGACGACCTCGCCGGCTTTTAACATATGACTTTGTTTTAGTAGCATGTGAGCCGTTAGCCCTTTGATCATCACAGCGGCTGCTAAATCAAATGAAACCTCATTGGGTAGTTTGAATAGTTCGTGTTGATCGATGTTCCTGCTTTCGGTATAAGCGCCGAATGTCTTATAATAGGCGACACGATCACCCACTTGATAATCCACGACCGCTTCGCCGATTTCTTTCACGATACCCGCCGCTTCAAATCCGATGGTGGCCGGATAGTCATCCACGGGAAAAGAACCATCCCGGTAGAATGTATCAAAGAAATTTACACCAATGGATTGCTGGGCTACCTGCACTTCATTCGCTTTGGGATTCGGCAGTGCCACTTGTTCATACGCGAGTACTTCCGGTGCGCCCGTCGTCTTCATTCGAATAGCACCTGTTGTTTTACGGTTGTTTATCATGTTATGTATTTAATATATGCTGCAAAAATACCACCCATAACGTGCATATATGCTATCCCTTTCTCCAAGGGAAGTGCTTCCCTTAAGGAAAGTTTTTGTAAATTTGAAGCATGGGCGAAAAATTGGCCGATGGCAAATTATCACAGGAATGCATGCAGCATTTTAACGCCGTGAAAGATGCGCTCTATATTCTAGCGGGCAAATGGAGTGTGCTCCTGATCGCTGCCCTGGCTTCTGGTAAAAAGCGCTACCTCGAGTTGCAGCGTATGGTGGACGGCATTGGCCCCAAAATGCTTTCGAAGGAATTGACCAAATTGGAATTGAATGGTTTGATCAGCAGAACGCAGTATAATTCCAAGCCCATCACAGTCGAGTATGAATTGACCGAATACGGGCAATCATTAAAACCACTTATCGATAGTATGGGGGCTTGGGGGAAAGAACACCGTGAACGAATCAGGAAAGAGATGGAGAGATAATTCGTGCAGCAACACTGATGAACGCTAATGATATAGTCAAATGGAAATGCTAAACGATACCGCTCTGAATGATCCATCTCCCTTGCGCAATATTCGGCCTGATGTGTTTTATAAAGTGGATGTCGTGGTCATCGGAGCGGGGCAGGCGGGTCTATCTGCCGCCTACTACCTAAAGCAGGGAGGGCTTGTACCCGGTAAAGGATTTGTTGTGTTGGACGATGAGTTTGGGCCGGGGGGCGCATGGCAGCATCGCTGGGATTCATTGACATTGAGCAATGTCAATGGCATCCACGATTTGCCCGGAATGGGTTTTGCCGATGCCGTGAACACGGAGGCAACGGATTTGCAAGCTAATATTGCGGTTCCGAAGTACTATGAGCGATATGAAAAGACATTTGAATTGCCAGTCATCCGCCCGATCCGAGTGGATGAGGTGACCGAACGGAATGGACGATTTATGATCCACACCAATGGCATCCAATTTAATGCCCGAGGTATTATCAACGCCACGGGTACGTGGAAAACACCAAACTGCCCGCGATATCCGGGTTGGGAAAAGTTCCAAGGAAGGCAATTGCACACCGGTCAATACAAAAGCGCTGATGAATTCATAGGAAAGCATGTGATCATCGTGGGTGGTGGAATATCCGCCGTCCAATTGCTGGGGGAGGTTTCGGCCGTCACGCGGACCACTTGGGTGGCTCGGCGTTCGCCGGATTTCCGGGTGTATGAGTTTACGCCCGAATTAGGGCGTGAGGCCGTGGCCATGGTGGAGAAGCGGGTGAGGGAAGGCCTGCCGCCAAATTCGGTGGTGTCGGTGACGGGATTGCCCATCACGCCGGCCATCGAGCATCTATTGAAAAACGGTGTGTTGGACCGGCAACCGATGTTTGAGGAAATCACCGAAACGGGTGTGCGCTGGGCGGATGGCAGGACGCTTGCTGCCGACGTGATTTTCTGGAATACCGGGTTTCGCCATTCGCTGGACCACCTGGCACCGCTGGGATTGAAAAACGACCAAGGTGGGATCGTGATGACCGGAAGACTGGCTACGCAGGTGGCAAAAGACTCACGGATACATTTAGTCGGCTATGGGCCTTCGGCTTCCACGATCGGCGCAAATAGGGCCGGCCGGTCGGCCGCGAAAGAATTGATCGGATTTCTCGGGATATAACGCCATCTGCTTCACCACGGAAGCCTCGATTGAAACCCCATGTCAACCCCGTTCGCTTGAAGTGAACTTTACTACTGCCCGGCAGGCACGAATTTCATCGACAGCGAATTCACGCAGTGGCGGGTGTTTTTGGCGGTAAACCGTTCGCCTACGAACACATGGCCCAGGTGCCCGTCGCAATTGGCGCAGACGATCTCCGTGCGTCGGCCATCGGCATCCGGCACGTGTTTCACCGCACCCGGTATCTCATCGTCGAAACTCGGCCAACCGCAGTGCGATTCAAATTTATCTTCCGAACGATAGAGCGGTGCATCGCAACGCCGGCACACGTAGGTGCCCTGCGCCTTATTGTCTAGCAAGGCACCGGTAAATGGCCGTTCCGTGCCTTTATGGATAATGACGTAGGCTTCTTCTGGGGTGAGTTTATTATATTTTGTCGTGTCCATCTGTTTTTCGATTGGGGGATTTCCGGTGCGTATATTGGCCTGCTGTTGCGCGGCGGGTTGCCCGCACGCACTGCAAAAAGGCGTGAAAATGAGCAGAAACCAACTATATTTGATCATATCTATGGTTTGATGGAGGTACTGGCTACCCGCCAACACCCTTATACTAGGCGAATATACGGAAAATCACGCAAATATCTATACGTCGGGCGGATTCCCCAGGGCTGCCATACCGCGCGATGAGGGGGCGCGGAGGCGATGAATAACGTGGTGTTTTAGGTACACTACCATATTAAAAAATTATTATTTAAAATCAAAATTCCATGAAATTAACAAACCGTGAGAGCGGGGGCGAGTGACGATTCAAAATAACCCATACGGGCTGTAATCGCAATTTTTAATCAATTTAGAACGATTATAAATTATTAAATTCAGTCATCAAATTGTCACCGATACGCCAATAAGTTATACTTTTGTGGCATTATTAAAGGGGTGAAAACCCATCGGTTCAGATAACCCATTTTTTTACATTCATCATAAACTGTATAAAGTGCTCAATATGAGAAATATCTCATTAGTTTTTGAAAGAATTGCAAGGTCGATATCCGTTGCGTTGGTGTTGTTGTTTGCAGTGACTTCATTGCAAGCCCAAGATGTGAAGGACGGCGAGTCGGTTTTCAAGGCCAACTGTTCTTCGTGTCACCGTGTGTTTGGTAAGCTTACCGGGCCGGAGCTGGCGGGAATGAGCGAGCGCCGTGACGAAGAGTGGCTGCTCAAGTGGATCCACAATGCGCCTGCAATGATCGCATCTGGTGATCCCATCGCATTGGAATTGGACGCCCAATTCCCATCTGCAGCGATGACTGCTTTCCCCCAGTTGACCGATGACCAGATCAAGAATATCATCGCTTACGTCAAATCGGAAGAGGAAAAACGGGCAGCTGGTGACGCGGCTGGTGGTGCTTCCGGCGGTGTCGGTGGTGGCGCGGCGGCAAGCAGTGATGCCAGTACGCTCATGATCATCGGTCTGACGGCCGTCATCATATTGGCATTTGTGGTCATCCTCGTGCTTAACAGGGTCGTCCGCACATTGGAGCGGGTGATCGCCAGCAACAAAGACCTTATCCCGCAGACGGTAGTGGCAGAAGAAGCCAAGGGCAAAGACTATGTGGCGACATTGAAGCGACTGGCCAAAAACAAGAAATTGGTGTTTTTTGCCGTGCTGATGCTGGTCGTATTCTTGGGTTCTGCCGGATGGAAAACCCTGTGGAATGTGGGTGTGCACGATGGCTATATGCCGGTGCAGCCGATCAAATTTTCGCACCAGCTGCACGCGGGTGTGAACCAAATCGATTGCCAATATTGCCACGGTGGTGCCTATAAATCGAAGAATGCCTCGATCCCATCGGCCAATATCTGTATGAACTGCCATACCGCAGTGACCGGCGCGGATCAATACGGTGGGCAGATTTCTCCGGAAATCGCCAAAATATACCGGGCGCTAGACTTCAATCCCGAAACCGGGGAATATGGGTCCAATACCAGGCCGATCGAATGGGTACGTATCCATAACCTGCCTGACTTTGCCTACTTCAACCACTCACAGCACGTGGTGGTGGCCGGTGTGGAATGCCAGACCTGCCACGGGCCGATCGAAACGATGGAAGAAGTCTACCAGTACTCACCATTGACAATGAAATGGTGCGTTGACTGCCATCAAGAAACCGAAGTAAACCAAGATAATGCCTATTATGAGCAATTGATCGCGGCACACGAGCAGCTGAAAAAAGGCGAGAAAGTGACCGCTGCCTTATTGGGTGGATTGGAATGTGGTAAATGCCACTATTAATGGTTTATTAATTTAATCTAAGAAATACGCAATCTTATACATAGCTTAAATGGATAGCAACAAGAACTATTGGAAAGGTTTGGAAGAATTGCAGCAAACGCCTGCTTTCGTCGAGAAGAGCAAAGGTGAGTTTGCAGAGCCGATTCCTGTTGAGAACGTATTGAATGAAGAAGGGCTGAGCACCAAGACCCCCCGCCGCGATTTCCTGAAAGCGCTGGGATTCGGGCTGGGTGCCGTAACCTTGGCCGCTTGTAACCGTACCCCTGTACATAAAGCTGTTCCTTACCTGATCAAACCGGAGGAAGTGACCCCCGGTATCCCAAACTTCTATGCTTCTACTTTCAATGGCCAGAGTGTATTGGTCAGGACGCGTGAAGGCCGCCCCATTTTATTGGAAGCCAATCCGGCTGCCAATGGACTGAACTGCGGTACGGATGCTTCGGCACAAGCTTCCGTGCTGGACTTGTATGACATGTCCAAACTAAAAGGACCTAAACTCGGCGGTAACGACACCTCATGGGATGAACTGGATGCACGGGTAGTGGCAGCGCTTGACGCGGCCAACGCCGGTGGAAAGCAAATCCGCATCGTGTCTTCTACCATCAACAGCCCTTCGACCATCGCGGCGATTGCCAGGTTCACGGAGAAATATCCGTCGACCCAATTGGTTGAGGTGGATGCGGTATCCTACAGCGGAATCATCAAGGCCAATGAGCAGAGCTTTGGTAAAGCCGTGGTGCCCCACTACCGCTTCGACAATGCAGACGTGATCGTGAGCGTTGCGGCTGATTTCTTGGGTACGTGGCTGAGTGGCGAAGAGCATACGCAACAATATATTTCGAACCGCGATTATAAGAGCCTGAAAAAAGGCAAGATGTCGCGCCATATCCAGTTTGAAGGGGGCATGAGCCTCACCGGTACAAACGCGGATGTGCGCATCGCGATCAAACCTTCGGAAGAAGGGCCGCTGTTGATCGCCTTGTACAATGAGATCACCGGCGGTTCCCTGCCTGGTGCGCTATCGAGCAATGCCAAGGCGCAAACGGCACTTAAATTGGTTGCACAGGAATTGAAGCAATCCCGGGGCCGCGCAGTGGTCGTATCGGGATCGAACGATCCGGCGACGCAAACACTGACCAATGCCATCAACGTGGCGTTGGAAAGCTACGGTTCGACGATTGACCTGGATAACCCTTCCTATCAGTTTAAGGGAAGTGACGAAGCATTCGCCGCGTTCTTGGCCGACGCTAGCCGCGGGAATGTAGGTGTTGCGTTCTTCTTGAATAGCAACCCGCTATATGACTACTACGATGCCGAAGCCGTGCAATCGGCCTTGGGCAATATCACCTTCAAGCTTTCGTTTGCCGATCGGGAAGACGAGACGGCATCGGAGCTGGACGCCATCGCACCAAACCACAACTTCTTGGAGTCATGGGGGGATGCGCACCCGCGTGGAGGATACTACACCATTATACAGCCCACCATTAACCCGGTTTACGATACCCGGCAAGCGGAACATAGCTTATTGCTGTGGGCTGGCGAAAAAACAGATTACTACACCTTTGTAAAGGATCATTGGGAACAACAACTCTTGGCGGGCAGCAATAAGACCTGGAAAGAGGTGCTGCAAACGGGATTTGAGTACAAAGGCGAACAACCCGCTTCCGCCTACACGTTTGATGCGGGTACATTGGGTGCCGTAGCACAGGCGGTGGCCGCACAAAGCAAGGAATTGGCAAAAGACGTGGAGGTACAGCTTTACCAAAGCGTCGCCCTGAAAGATGGTAAGCAAGGTAACAACGCTTACTTGCACGAATTGCCCGATCCGGTATCCAAGGTGACGTGGGATAACTATGCCGCGCTTAACCCGAAATTCGCGGAATCGCTCGGGTTGGGTGAAAACAGCTTGGTGGAAGTAACCGGTGAGAATGGTTATTCGCTGGTACTGCCCGTGTTGATGCAGCCCGGACAAGCCGTCGGAACGGTATCGATCGCGGTGGGTTATGGACGCACCAAAGTAGGGAAAGCCGGAAATAACGTGGGTAAGAATGCCTATCCGTTTGCCAAGCTAGCCAATGGAACGGTGCAATTCAACACCACCGCTACGCTGGCGAAAGCACGCGGCACCTATGAGCTGGCCCAAACACAAACGCACCACACCATCGAGGGGCGTAACGTGATCCGGGAAACGACCTTTGCGAAGTACCAGGAAAATCCCGGCCATAACGCCGGTAAATGGACCGACTCGCATAAGACGTATGATTTGTGGAACAAATACGAGCAGCCCGGCCATAAATGGGTCATGGCGATCGACCTGAATGCCTGTACGGGATGCGGGTCATGTATCGTCGCTTGTAACATCGAAAATAACATCCCTGTCGTGGGCCGTGACGAAGTGCGCCGCCGCCGGGAGATGCACTGGATGCGGATCGACCGCTACTATGCCATCGAGCAAGACGGCAATTCGTATACCAAGGAAGACGAGATCAATCGGTTAGACGACCTCGAGAGCGTATCCGTGGTGCACCAGCCGATGATGTGCCAGCACTGTAGCCACGCACCTTGCGAGACGGTATGTCCGGTACTGGCTACCGTACACTCTTCCGAAGGATTGAACCACATGGCGTATAACCGTTGCTTCGGTACGCGGTACTGCGCGAATAACTGCCCTTACAAAGTGCGCCGTTTCAACTGGTTCAACTACTGGAATGACTCGCGCTTCGACAACTACTTGAATAATGAATTCACTCAGTTGGTATTGAACCCGGATGTGGTTTCCCGTTCACGTGGGGTCATGGAGAAATGCTCGATGTGTATCCAACGGATCCAAGCGGGTAAATTGCAGGCCAAGATGGAGAACCGCCCGTTGAAGGATGGAGACATCACCCTGGCGTGTGGATCTGCTTGTTCGGCAAATGCCATCATTTTCGGTGATGCGAACGACCCTGAGTCTGAAGTGTCAAAAGCATTGCGTAACGAACGGGTGTACTACGTGCTGGAGGAGATCAACGTGCAACCTGGCATCGGTTACATGACGAAGGTGAGAAATACATACGAGGCTTAACAAATTCTTTTTGAAAAAATAGACTATGTCATCGCATAACGAATCAATATTAAGAGAACCATTAGTAACCGGCAAAGACATTACCTATGCCAAGGTGACTAATGACATCCTGTTGCCGGTAGAGAATAAGCCCAATAAAGCATGGTGGATCGGATTCATCATGGCGGCATTGGGGGCATTGCTATGGGTCGTGAGCGTAGGTTATACCTTCTGGACCGGTATCGGCGCCTGGGGATTGAACAAAACCGTAGGTTGGGCTTGGGATATCACCGACTTCGTTTGGTGGGTGGGTATCGGTCACGCCGGTACGCTGATTTCAGCGGTATTGTTGCTCTTCCGCCAAAACTGGCGTAATTCCATCAACCGGTCTGCAGAGGCGATGACCATCTTCGCGGTGATCTGTGCGGCTACGTATGTCGTGGCCCACATGGGGCGCCCTTGGCTGGCTTACTGGATTTTCCCGCTTCCTAACCAATTCGGTTCATTGTGGGTCAACTTTAACTCGCCACTGGTATGGGATGCATTCGCGATCTCCACGTATTTCACCGTATCCCTCGTGTTTTGGTACTGCGGGCTTTTACCCGACATCGCTTCGGTACGGGATCGTGCAGCGGGCTTGAAGCGGAGGATATACTCCATCCTGTCATTCGGATGGAATGGGTCGGTCAAAACCTGGCAGCGGTTTGAGATCGTGTCGCTGATCCTGGCGGGTATCTCCACCCCACTGGTACTTTCGGTACACACCATCGTATCCATGGACTTTGCGACATCGGTGATCCCGGGATGGCACACCACCATTTTCCCACCTTACTTCGTGGCGGGAGCGATTTTCTCCGGTTTTGCCATGGTGCAGACCCTGCTATTGGTGATGCGTAAGGTGCTCAATTTCGAGAACTATATCACCATGTTCCACATCGAGTCCATGAACAAGATCATCATGGTGACCGGTTCGATCGTCGGTATCGCTTACCTGACCGAGCTATTCATCGCATGGTATTCAGGTTCGGAATACGAAATGTATGCGTTTGCCAACCGGATCGCGGGGCCGTATGCATGGGCTTACTGGGCGATGATGACCTGTAACGTAATCTCTCCACAGCTATTCTGGTTTAAGAAGATCCGGACGAGCATTCCGATTTCATGGGTGCTTTCCATCGTGGTGAATATCGGGATGTGGTTTGAGCGTTTTGTGATCATCGTGACTTCATTGCACCGGGATTACATTCCGTCAAGCTGGGCCATGTTTTACCCCACATGGACGGATGTCGGTATTTTTGTGGGCTCGATCGGATTGTTCTTTACCCTGTTTTTGCTGTTCCTGCGTTTCTTGCCCGGTATTGCGATTGCCGAAGTGAAGCTGCTGTTGAAGAGCTCGAGCTTGCAGCAGAAAACCAAGTTAATCAAAGAGGGTCACTTGGATCCGGAGCAAGTAGAATTCTTCAGGAATTCGCTTACGAAATACGATTCGGTAACTGAGGAGGAAATTAAAGCGTTAGAAATCAAGTAGCCATGAGCAATATCAAATATATAATCGGAAGTTTTGCCGACCCTGACGAAATGATGGAAGGGATAGACAAAATGCAGGCAAATAACATCAGTATCTACGATTGCTTTACTCCGATGCCTATCCATGGTATTGAAGCCAAACTGGGGGTTAAGCCCTCGCGCCTGCCCATCGCGGCGTTCTGCTTCGGGATCACGGGTACTTGCCTTGGGTTTAGCTTGCTGTATTATACCATGGTTCACGACTGGCCGATGAACATCGGTGGTAAACCCGCACTGTCGTTGCCGGATTTCGTGCCGGTCACGTTTGAGGTGACCATCCTCCTGTGTGCGCTGGGCATGGTGGCGACTTTCTTCTTCCGCAACCACCTGTTTCCGGGCCGGGCCCCACGGGTGATGGATTTGCGTGCCACGGATGATCGTTTTATCATCGCCATCGATGCAAACGAAAATACAGACCATGAAAAGATCGAAGCCTTGCTGAAAGAAGCAGGTGCTGTAGAAGTGAAGTACAATGAACGAAAATATGTTAGCTATGAATAGGAAGAAATTTCTTGGTGCTGTAAGTGCGGCCGTTGCGATAGCGGCGGTGGTAGCTGCCTGTGGGGAGAAGACCACGCGTAGCACCGGCTGGGAATTTTCGAGGAATATGTATGATCCTATCGGTTATAACCCTGACCAGCCGAACAAGAATTTCAAGGACGGCAAGACGGCCCAAACACCGCCTGCGGGTACCACCCCGGTGGGTTTCGAGCGGTTTGAGTTTGCCAATACACGGGAGGAGTACGACCGGGCCGGGGCTGAATTGACCAACCCATTGGAACGGACCGAAAAGACCCTGGCCGAAGGCGAAGCGCTATACCAAGTGTACTGTGCCGTATGCCACGGTGTAGAAGGGCGGGGCAATGGCCCGATCACCCAACCCCGCGAGCTGGTGACCAAAACGGTGAGAAGAAACCTGGAAGAGTTTCCTCCTCCACCATCCTATGCGGCAAGCGATTCGGTAAATTCGACACGTACGGGTGGCCCCATGAAGGATCTTACCGATGGGCAGATTTACCATACGATTTACTACGGCTATAATGTGATGGGGTCTCATGCTTCTCAGCTAAATCCCGAAGAACGTTGGAAAGTCGTTATGTATGTTAGGGAATTACAAAAGAAATAATATTTATCAGCTATATTAAATGGGAACTCACAGTCATCATCACGATTATAATTTTAGCGAGCAGTTTGCATTTACTGGGAAAGCGAAGACCCTGAGTTTGGTCGCTATGGTGGTGGGTATCGTGGCAATCGTCATCGGCCTGCTATCCAGTGATCACATTATGGTGGAACGCACCTATGCCAACTTACTGCTGATGGGGTATTATTTTACCTGCGTTTGCGCGGCAGGCGGATTCTTCTTGGCGCTGCAGTTCGTTACCCAAGCCGGTTGGCCCTCGGGCATGATCCGGATTCCACAGGCCATGGCCAGCGTATTGCCCTTGGCATCCATCATCCTGTTGGTGATCACGGCTACCGGATTGTTTTCGCATAACTTATACCACCACTGGTATGCCGAGGGGTTGACCGATCCGGACAGCCCGAATTATGATGCCTTGGTGGCGGGTAAGGCGGCGTTCTTGAATGCACCCGGCTTTTTGGTTCGCCAAGTGGTCTTCATGGGCGCCTATAGCATTTGTTCATGGCTGCTGGCAAAGTACTCTTATAACGAGGATTTGCACGGGGGCTTGAATTCATACAAGAAAAGCTTTAAGTTATCCGCATTGTTTTTGGTGATCTTCGGATTTACCACCCCCATCTGGTCATTTGATACCATCATGTCATTGGAAGCCCATTGGTTCTCGACCATGTTTGGCTGGTATAACTTCGCGGCCATGTGGGTAAGTGGCCTTTGTGTCATCACCTTGATCATCATCCTCCTGAAGAAATCAGGTTACATGGGGTGGGTCAATGAAAACCACTTGCACGATTTGGGCAAGCTGATTTTCGGGTTCTCCATTTTCTGGACGTACGTATGGTTCGCACAGTTCATGCTGATCTGGTATGCCAATATCCCCGAGGAGACGGTTTATTTCTATAGACGGTGGGAGCCGGAGTACAAAAGTTGGTTTTGGATAAACCTATTGATTAACTTTGTCTTCCCTATCTTGGCGTTGATGGATCGGGATGCGAAGCGCAAAATGAACATCATGATGGTCGTTTGTATCGTGCTGCTAATGGGTCACTGGCTGGATTACTACATCATGATTATGCCGGGTACGGTAGAGATACACCGTGGCTTTGGCTGGATCGAGGTAGGTACAGCACTTGGTTTCGTAGGGCTGTTCTCATTCACCGTGTTAAACAAGTTGAGTAAGCACGCATTGGCACCGGCCAAACACCCTTTCTTGGAGGAGAGTTTGCACCATCAGATATAAGTCGGTATCATCGACCATAAGAGATATTACGGATAATCGTTATAATAAGAAATGAGCTTCATAAAAAATATCAATTTCAGGACAGTGTTCACACTGGCATTTGTAGTGGGTATAGGGCTATCCAGTCTGGCGTTTGCACAGGAAACGGATACGGTCGCCGTGCAGGCCGCCGATACGGTAGCCATTGCAGCGGATACGGTTGCTGCCGATACGTCGGCTGCTGCCGCTGCCGCACCAGCCGCTAGCGCTGCCTCCGCCACACCCACTGCGGCCACTGCAGATTCATTAGACCTTGATCCACAGGTGTACAAGAATTTCTTTTACTATGTGCTGTTGTTCTTCCTGGTCTGCATATTGGTCGCCGTGATTGGCAAGATTTTGCAGGTGTATGAGTTGACCCGCAAGATGAATGGCCGGGATAATGCCTACTACCTGAATAATTTGCAGGCCAGTTTGTTTATCGTGGCACTGGTCCTCGGGTTATACGGCGTATACTGGTCGTATGTAAACCACGGGTCACAGGCCATGCGGGAAGCGGCCACCCTCCACGGGGTGAACCTCGATATCATGTTTATGGTGACCACCGTCATCGTCACCATCGTATTGGTGCTTACGCATATTGCATTGTTCGGGTTTGCCTATAAATACCGCGCACGCCACGGCCGCAAAGCCTATTTCTATCCGCATAACAATACCATCGAGAAGATATGGACGATCGTACCTGCGGTGGTATTGACGACATTGGTATTGTTTGGCTTCTTTAACTGGCGGGCCATCACGAATGTGTCTGTAGAAGATCAGAAGAACGCCATCCAAATCGAGGTGGTGGGCGAACAGTTCATGTGGACCGTACGTTATGCCGGACGCGATGGTGTGATCGGCGAGCGGAATTACAAACTGACCACACCGCTGAATGGCTTGGGGATCGACTTTAACGACAAGCACGCATGGGATGACCAGTTGGGTTCGGAGATCGTGATTCCGGTCAACCAGCCGGTACGCTTCCAGATTACCTCTAAAGATGCCCTGCACAGTTTCTTTATCCCTGATTTCCGCGTGCAGATGAATGCCGTTCCGGGGATGAAGACGTATTTCCAGTTTACACCGACGATTACGACAGAGGAGATGCGCGAGAAGTTAAACGACTACAGCTACGATTACGTCATGCTGTGTGCCAAGATCTGCGGCGCTAACCACTTCAATATGCAGAAGAAAGTCCGGGTAGTGACCGAAGAGGAATATAAGGCTTGGCTTGCCGAACAGCCTTACTTCTTTACGGAAGATTTGCGGAAGGAATTTCAGGTAACGCAGGCAAACGATACGGAAGAAAGCCACCTGCTTGCCGCTGCCAATTAATTAAGGGATAAACGTATTCAATAAACAGATATGTCAAGTATAACAAGTGCTCATCCTGTAGACCATCACGGCGAACATGGACATGGTCACCACCATGAAGAAACATTTTTGACGAAATACATATTCAGTCAGGACCATAAGATGATCGCCAAGCAGTTCCTGATCACAGGGATTATTATGGCGGTATTTGCCATGTTCCTGTCCATTCTATTCCGGCTCCAATTGGCTTGGCCGGATAAGGAATTCCCGATCTTGGAGGTTTTCCTCGGGAAATGGGCGGAAGGCGGCCGTATTAGCCCGGATTTCTTCCTGGCCTTGGTCACCATACACGGTACCATCATGGTGTTTTTCGTGTTGACAGCGGGTCTGAGCGGTACGTTCAGTAACTTATTGATCCCTTACCAACTAGGGGCCAGGGATATGGCATCGCCTTTTATGAATATGCTGTCGTACTGGTTCTTCTTTACGGCTTGCGTGATCATGATTGCCTCCTTCTTCGTGGAGAGTGGGCCGGCAAGTGCCGGGTGGACGGTATATCCGCCGTTATCGGCGGTGCCCACGGCGATTAGCGGATCGGCCGCGGGGATGACCCTGTGGTTGATCAGTATGACCCTATTCATTGTATCACAGGTATTGGGCGGTACAAACTACATCAGTACCGTATTGAACATGCGTACCAAGGGAATGGATCTGTGGAAAATGCCATTGACGATCTGGGCGTTTTTCTTGACGGCTATCGTCGGTCTGTTGTCTTTCCCAGTGTTGGTTTCGGCCGTGGTATTGCTCATTTTTGACCGCAGTTTCGGTACGAGTTTTTACTTGTCGGATTTGGTGGTGCAAGGGCAGATTTTGCCAAACGAAGGTGGTAGCCCGATTTTGTTCCAGCACTTGTTCTGGTTCTTAGGGCACCCCGAGGTATATATCGTATTGATGCCCGCATTGGGGTTAACTTCTGAAGTGATCTCGACCAACTCGCGTAAGCCGATCTTCGGTTACCACGCGATGGTCTACTCATTGATCGGTATCACGGTATTGTCCTTCATCGTATGGGGGCACCACATGTTTGTAACGGGGATGAATCCGTTCTTGGGTGGGGTATTCATGATTACGACATTGATTATCGCCGTACCATCGGCGGTGAAATCCTTTAACTACCTCGCTACGCTGTGGCGTGGTAATATCCGGTTTACACCGGCCATGATGTTTGCCATCGGTATGGTGTCATTCTTCATTTCCGGTGGATTGACAGGCTTGCACCTCGGTAACTCGGCGCTTGACATCTCGCTACACGATACGTACTTTGTGGTAGCTCACTTCCACTTGGTGATGGGGTCGGCATCCATTTTCGGTATGCTGTGCGGGGTGTACCATTGGTATCCAAAGATGTTCGGCCGGATGATGAATGAGAAGCTGGGATACTTGCATTTCTGGTTGACATTCATCGGTGCGTACTTGGTCTTCTTCCCAATGCACTTCATGGGGATCGACGGGGTGCCACGCCGGTATTATGCCTTTACGGAGTTCCCGTTCATGGAGAAATGGATTTCTGTAAACGTATTCATCACTTGGGCGGCGATTATCGCGGCACTGGGCCAAGTGGCGTTCTTGTGGAACTTCTTCTCGTCGATCTGGTTTGGTAAGCGCGCTACGCAGAACCCATGGGGTTCGAATACCTTGGAGTGGACTACCCCGGTAGAGCACTTCCATGGCAACTGGCCCGGCGAGATCCCTACGGTTTACCGTTGGCCTTACGATTACAGCAAGCCCGGGCACCACGAGGATTTCATCCCGCAGACGGTTCCATTCTCAGAGACGATGAGTTCAAACTTGCCACACGATTTCGAAGGAAACCAAGAGGCCGAACGCATCCAACGGGAGTGGGAACAGGCGAATAAGCCGTTGACCGAAAAAGAAACGGAGTAAGTAAAAAATGGGTTTTGCGGGTTCCACGGGATTCCGCAAAACCCTCACGATAAAACATGCTTCCACCTGCTGAAAAGAGGTTTTTATTAGTCAACAAGATTACGATCATATCGTTGTTTGTGTTGATTCTTGCAGGTGGGGTAGTGCGTAGTACGGGTTCTGGAATGGGGTGCCCGGATTGGCCAAGGTGTTTCGACCGATTGGTGCCCCCTACGGATATTTCCCAGTTGCCCGAGGGCTACGAGGAAAAGTACATCGCGGGAAGGCAGGCGAAAAACGAACGCTTTGCAAACATGCTCGAACGTTTCGGGCGCCATGAATTGGCCAATAAGATTCGGCATGACGAGTCGATATTGCTGCACGAGGAATTTAATGCGGCCAAAACGTGGACGGAGTATATCAACCGGTTGGTGGGTGCGACTACCGGTTTTCTGTTGCTGCTTTGCGCGATTTTTTCCTTTACGTTCTTTAAAACAAAAAAGCGCATCTTCATTTGGAGCGTGATCAATGTGGTGGCCGTGGGCTACCAAGCGTGGTTAGGGTCTATCGTGGTATCCACTAATTTGATGCCTTGGATCATCACGGTACACATGCTATTGGCACTGGTGATTGTCGCCATCAGCATTTACACCTATTTCAAAGCGCGGTCGCTGCGGGATAAGGATTTGCTGATTAACCATACATCCAGCGGGATCAAGTGGCTAGCGCTGCTGTCGCTGCTGCTGATCGTCGTTCAGGTGGCCATCGGCACGGGTGTGCGGGAGGAAATTGACCTGATTGCCGCTTCGGGTGATGTGCCTGACAGGGGCGAGTGGCTCGACCGGGTGGGGAGCGTATTTAACCTCCATCGGAGTTTGGCGATCGTATCGGGATTGATCATTGTGCTGCTTTTCTTTGTGGTGCGTTCGCGGTTTTCGCCGAATACGCATCAAAGCAGGTTTACCAATTGGGTGCTGGTGCTGATGGTGTTGCAAATGGTGACGGCGGTGATACTGGCCTATTTGGATATACCACCATTCGCGCAGACAGCGCACTTGGTTTTGGCGAGTTTACTATTTGGTGCCCAATATTATCTGATGCTATTATTGGGCAAAACAGTGCGGTAGGGATTTACCTGCCTGCCGGCAGGCAGGCGATTTGAGACGATATAAGAAATGAATAGAACTGACGATGATATGCAAGCCAAGAAGTTTGGGGCGGACGTTGCCGTGCGGAAACGCGGCAGGGGGGAGGCTTTTGCGGAAGTGATGCAGTTTGTGAGTGATTTGAAACAGTTGGTGAAAATACGGCTGACGATGACAGTGGTATTTTCGGCCTCGATTGCTTTTCTGATCGGCAGTAAGCAACAGGGGGATATCAATTGGTTGAACTGGGTGATATTGACGGCCGGGGGCTTTTTGGTTACCGGGTCAGCCAATGGTTTCAATGAAATCATCGAACGTAATTTGGATGGGTTGATGAAGCGTACGGCAGACCGCCCGATACCTGCCGGTCGGATGACCACTGGGCAGGCATTGGTGTTGAGTTTGTTAATGGGTATCATCGGTACCTATACGCTATTGACGCTGAATTTCGTCGCCGGATTGCTATCGGTGTTTTCCATCTTACTGTATGCATTTTTCTATACGCCGCTGAAGCGCAAGTCGCCGATAGCGGTTTTTGTGGGTGCATTCCCGGGGGCATTGCCGCCGTTGATCGGGTACTATGCGGCCTTTAGCCAGAATGACCTGGCGGCTTACAGCCAGCATAACGCTGCGGCGATCGTGATCATACCCTTGGTGCTGTTTGCCATCCAGTTCGTGTGGCAGTTCCCGCACTTCTGGGGGATCGCGTGGGTGCTGGATGAAGACTACAAGCGTGCGGGTTTTAGGCTGTTGCCTACCACCAAAAAGGATAAGGTGTCTGCATTCATGGTGCTGTTTTCGACCTTGCTGATGGTGCCGGTAAGCCTGCTCCCTTACTTTTTCGGTTTTGGGGGATATGTGGTTTCCGCCGTGTCGCTCGCCGGGGCATTGCTGTTTAGCTGGTATGGGTTGAAGTTGTTTTTGACCTGTGATTTAGCGGCGGCGCGTAAGGTGATGTTTACCTCATTTTTCTATTTGCCGTTGATTCAGTTGGTGTTGTTGTTTGATTTTATAGCCTTATGATAGCCATGGCACAGTATACGCAGGATAAAGAGGAACTGACCCAGCAGAAGGCAAAGAAATTCAACCTTTGGCTGGGGATGATCGGCATGTTCATGATGTTTGCGGCATTGTCAAGCGGTTTCATCGTGTACACGGCAGGCGGGATCGATCGGGGTATCAAGACGTTGTTGCCCGATGCATTTATCTACAGTACGGTCATCATCGTGTTAAGCAGTGTGACCATGCAGTGGGCGCTTAGTGCGGCCAAGAGGACGGATTTCAATAAGCAGAAGTTGCTGCTGATCGCTACGATCGCATTGGGGATCGGCTTTTTTGCGATGCAGGTACATGCTTGGGGGATATTAAGTGAGCGGGGTGTGGTATTTGTGAATAGCAATGCCTCCCAATCGTTTATATATGTGTTTACCGGTATGCACTTGGCGCATATCATTGCCGGGATCTTAGTGCTCGCGCGGGCGTTGGTGGGGCGGATGCTGAACATTTCACAAGTTCGCAACGTCTTCCGAATGGATTTAGCCGCCCTCTTTTGGCATTTTCTCGGCATTTTGTGGATTTATATTTATGTTTTTTTACTTTTGAATCAATAACACTAAACAATGAGTACAACTGTAACGCAATTGGACAAGGTAAAGACCGGACGATGGAACGGGGGTAGGTCGCCTTTCAATGTGGAGTATGGCAAAATCATGATGTGGTTTTTCCTGACCTCAGATGCTTTTACGTTTTCCGCGTTCCTGATCTATTACGGTTCGCAGCGTTTTGCCCACTTGACTTGGCCAGACCCAGACAAGGTATTCCAGTCCATTCCGTTTATCGCGGATAGCGGTTACCCATTGGTGTTTGTGGGGATCATGACCTTTATCCTCATCATGAGTTCGGTGACGATGGTATTGGCCGTAGAAGCTGGGCACCGCAACGCCAAGAAGGAAGTGGTGGGCTGGATGATCGCCACCATTATCGGTGGATTGATGTTCATCGGCTGCCAAGCGTTAGAATGGACACACTTGCATCACCAAGGCTTTTGGTGGGGTAGAATCCCGTATCAAGAAGGGGTGCCTGCCGAGGTGACATTGGCTCCGTATTTCACGCATGGGATATCGGAAGTCTCCGCATTGCAGTTCTCTAATTTGTTCTTTACCATCACCGGATTCCACGGCTTTCACGTATCGATCGGGATATTGCTTAACATCATCATCCTGTGTATGGTATTAGCCAATGTGTTTGAGCGTCGGGGTACCTACCTCATGGTCGAAAAAGTGGGCTTGTATTGGCACTTTGTGGATTTGGTTTGGGTATTCGTATTTACATTCTTTTATCTGGTTTAATAACATTCAATTTAGTACTATAGACTATGGCTGCTAATCACGACAATACAGTTGGGCACGAAGGGGCGGAGCACCACGAAGGAATGAGCAAAGGCAAGATCTGGAAAGTATTTTTCTACTTGCTGGCACTCACGGCATTGGAGTTTTTTATCGCGTTGGTGTTAGTCCATGGCGGATACGTAGAGAAAGGCTTGGCGGTAAATGCGACCTATATTGCGCTTACCCTGGTGAAAGCCTACTACATCGTTGCCTATTTCATGCACCTTAAATTCGAGACGTTTGGATTCATCATGTCCATTTCCATCGTGTTCTTGTTTATCGTGTATTTGATTATCTTGATGCTGACGGAAGGGACATACCTGAAAACGCATTACAATCCCTTCTCTTTTTGGCCTAATCCATAATGGAAGAGGTAAAGCAAACGAAAGGTTTTAAAAAGATTATAATCCTGGCAGCTATTTTAATCCTGCCAGGATTTTTATATTACCTCTTAGAGAAAAAGGGGGAAAACCGATACAAAAGCCTGCCCATCTATGGGGAGAAAGCGTTGACCGGAACGTTTACCAGCCGGATGGGGAAGCAGATTCCCGACACCCTGTTTCACCACATCACGCCGTTTTCGCTGGTCAACCAAGATGGTCAAGAAGTGGATGTGCTGGCAAGCGATAGCGGCATCACCATTGTCAATTTCTTCTATAGCCGCTGCGCGACATTCTGTACCCACATGAATGATGAGATGAACCGCGTGGCCGAACGGTTTGCGACAAATAAGAAAGTGGATTTTTATACCATCAGTATAGACACGGCATATGACACGCCGCAGGTGCTGAAAGCCTATTCGGAAGCCTACCGCCCGCAGGAGAAGCAATGGCAGTTTTTGACTGCGGGTCGAGACGATGTATATACGATTGCGCGGGATGGCTTCTTGGTGGATGCGGTGCAGGATACGACAGCGGCAGCTAATTTTATCCATAGTTCTTCCTTGGTATTGGTCGATTCGCACCGCCGTATCCGGGGGTTTTATGATGTGAACCATAAAAAGGAAGTGGATCGGTTGATCGATGAGGTGAAGTTATTGTTAGTCGAAGAGATTCGGGCGAGGAGCCCGTATAAATGATTATTGATGTCGTGTCTATTTTTATTGGCATCAATGCTGCCTTCGGCGGTTTAGATTTACCTGCCTGCCCGTAGGCTGGCGATTTTAGGATATGATGAATAGGGAAATTGAACAGAAATATAATAAGTGGATAGTGGTGCTATCTGTCGCTATCCCGGTAGCGGTGGCCATTTTGTTTGGGGTTAATTTACGTGACCTGGGGTATGATGTGAAGCCCTTGACGTTCTTGCCGCCGATCTATGCGGCCATCAATGGCGTCACCGCCGTGTTATTGGTTTGGGCGGTTATGGCGATCAAACGCGGTAACCGTACGTTGCATGAGCGGCTGGTGAAGATTTGTATCGGCTGTTCGGTGGCCTTTTTGGTGATGTACGTGGCCTACCACATGACCTCCGAATCCACGCCCTATGGTGGAGAGGGGTTTATCCGTTACGTATACTTTTTTATCTTGATTAGTCATATCCTGCTGTCTATTATCATCATCCCGTTTGTGTTGGTCACCTTTGTCAGGGGCCTATCCGGCAATTTTGAAAAGCACCGGAAAATTGCGAAGATTACGTTTCCGTTGTGGTTATACGTAGCTGTGACCGGAGTCATCGTGTATTTGATGATATCGCCGTATTATGCTTAGCTACCGCAGGGTAGCCGTAGTTAACGTTTGACCTCGATAAACGAACATTATTCTACCTCGCTTCAACTTTTGTGGTGCATTGACAGTTTTTGTGCTCCGAAATCCGCCACTACGCCAAGCTGTACTTCCATTCTTCTCTCGACAAATCCGCTCCACCACTTCCTGCACCCGGTAAAGAAGGGTCTATCGTAATTAATAAGCTAGTCTCGTGAATAAATAACGGCTACTAACTCATGCTATTTTTTGGTATGATATTAGTTATTAATCTTTTACAATAAACTAACCGCTGTTATTATGGCATACGACAATAACCTCGCAAACCGCGTCAGGGCATATTTAAGTGCTATCCAGGACATTCAGGTAACCGAGAAGAAAATGTTTGGCGGATTGGCATTTATGATTAGCGATAAAATGTGTGTCAATGTAGCGGAAGACCAATTGATGTGCCGTTTTGACCCAGAGCGCACGGAAGAATTATCAGAAAGAACAGGCTTCTTGCCCATGATCATGAAGGGGAGGGTATATAAGGGGTATTGTTATGTCGAACCAACTGGGTATAATAGCAAAATGGACTTCGAGTTTTGGATAAATCTTTGTTTGGAATATAATGATCGGGCCAAACCGTCGAAGAAAAAGACTAAAGCGCGATGAGCGATTTCGGTAAATCGTGGTCACAAATGCTTTTTGCATTCGCTTTTTGTGTAATTTAGCAATTGACAACAAACACATTACCTATAATGATAGATGAATACCATCCAATAAACAATCCTGATGATGAACAATATTTTTTTAGGCGCGGCCGTGATGTTCTTCCTGATTTCTTGTACGTCAAACAAACCCCAATCGGCACAGACAAACGCGGATGAAGGAGCAGAAATTATGATTCCAGAAAGTGGTTGCTTTGCCTTATTGACAGACAAAGACACCATTTTGTTGAAGATAGAAGTATTCCCTAATGTCGTCACGGGAGTGCTGAAATACCAACTTTCGGAAAAGGATAAGAATGAAGGGACCATCGAGGGGAGATTAGAAGGCAATACGGTTTTTGCCGATTATACCTTTTATTCGGAAGGGGTAACGTCTGTGCGTGAAGTTGCTTTTCTGTTAAATGGCGACCATGTGATGGAGGGGTTTGGTGATATGGAAGAGCATGACGGAAAAATGGTCTTTAAAGATAAGGCGCGTATAGATTTTTCAACGGGAATAAGGCTTACACAGATCGACTGCGTGGAAAATGACGAGAAATTCCGAATGAACTAGGTAAGGAAATGGGATAATGGGATGAAGAAAGCGCTAACCCTCGGTATTGCCTTATGTTCGCTATCAGCGGTGATCATCCAGTTTGACTTAATGCTGGCTAACAGCACCCATACTGTTTTCGAAACGACTGTTCGCTTCTTTAGCTATTTTACCATCTTGACAAATACGCTGGTGGGGGTATATTTTTCATACCTCACCTACCATGTATTTAAACAGGGTAAGTTTGCCCTGCCGCATGTTGGAACATTGACAGCCATCACCGTTTACATCGTCATTGTCGGGCTCGTGTATCAAGTTTTGTTGCGACACGTGTGGAACCCGACAGGATTGCAAAAACTAGTTGATGAAATGCTTCATTCGGTGAATCCTGTCTTAGTGATGGGCTATTGGTTTATATGTAAAGGGGAGCGGGTATTAACATATCGCCAAATGGGCGGGTGGTTGGTATACCCGGCGGTATACTTGATCTACGTGTTGATTCGTGGGTATTTTTCCGGTTTTTTTCCTTATCCATTTTTGGACATACCCACCTTAGGCTTCTCACAGGTTTTGGTCAATAGTATTGGAATGACGTTGTTGTTTATCCTCGTTTCGACATTTTTTATTTGGATGACGAGACTGAAAAGCAGATCGGAAAAGACGGTGACCAGTCTGTAATAGTTATAACCCTATCTGAAGCCAGTCGCGTTAAACCAATTAACATTGCGCAAAATGCTGGGTTTTATAGTGACGCTGTTGAAATTATTGACCGATATCGCGCGTTTGCCTTTACGCGGTGATTAGACCAATTATTCCGGTTTACGACTTAAACAAATTGTTACTTCCTAATCCATTGAAAAGTAACTACATTAGCGACTAATTCAATGGATAAATCAAAAAGCCGATGTACAAAAAATTACTTTTCATAGCGTTTGTGGGTGCCTGCGTGTCCGCATACGCTCAGCAATCCACCCTCTCCGTAGAGAAAATCATGCAAGACCCAAAATGGATAGGGGTTGCCCCAGATGGTGTTTTTTGGGGATGGGATAGTGAAAAGCTCTATTTCAATTGGAACCCGCAAGCGGAAGACCTCGCTTCATTGTACAGCATTCTCCCGTCAAACCACACGCCCGAAAAGGTTGCGGATGCTGAAAGACAACAGTTGATCCGTCAGTATGCTTTTGATAATGGCCGCACCCGCATGGTGTTTGAACGGCAGGGCGATCTCTACCTCCGCGAACTGAAATCGGGGAAGGAAGTGCAACTGACCAATACCGTAGCGCGGGAAAGCAATCCACGTTTCAGCCACGATGGCAAGCAGCTCGTGTTCCAACAAGGCGATAACCTATTCTCGTTATCCTTAGCGAACCACGAGTGGACGCAGTTAAGCAACTTCAGCAGAGAGGGCAATGCCGGTAGGAGGGGGCCAGGCGGGCAGCTGACCGAACAAAACAAGTGGTTACAACAGGATCAATTGGAGCTTTTCGACATCTTGAAAACACGGAAACAGCAAGACTCGATCCGCAACGCGCAGCAGCGGCGTAACCAACCGGAGGCTGGGCTAAAGCAAATTTCCGTAGGCGACGAGATGCTGTCCATGCAGCAGTCAAGCCCAGATGGAAGATACATTACGTATCGGCTCACCAAGCGTGCCGATGGTAACAAGAATACGATTGTGCCGAATTACGTGACAGAATCGGGCTATACGGAAGATATCCCGGCGCGAACAAAAGTAGGAAATGCACTGCCCACTTCTAAAACATACATCTATGACCGGCAGCGCGATACCGTGTATGGGGTAGACGTTACTACGCTGCCGGGTATCCGGGATCTGCCCGATTTCTGGGAGGACTATCCAGAAGAGAAAGCAGCACTGTTAGCCAAGAATGAAGACCGGCAGGTAACGGTGGGTACAGTAAGCTGGAATGACGCGGGTACAGCAGCCGTAGTGGTGATAACGGCCGCGGATAATAAAGATCGCTGGATCATGCGCTTGGATGCGGAGACGGGCTCACTGCATTTGGTAGACCGCCATCGGGATGAAGCCTGGATTGCTGGTCCGGGTATCGGTGGTGGATGGGGTGGAGGGAATATTGGCTGGGTAGATGAGGCAACCATCTATTTCCAGAGTGAGGCATCCGGCTATTCGCATCTGTATCTGGCCAATGTCCAAACGGGAGCGAAACAACAGCTTACCGATGGGCAGTGGGAGGTGAGTAACCTGCGGCTATCAGGCGATAAGAAGCATTTTTATTTTACCGGCAATATCAAACATCCGGGCATTACGCATTTTTATCGATTGCCGGTCAAAGGCGGTACACCCACTCAACTGACCGACATGGATGGTGGGAATGAAACGGTGCTGTCTCCCGATGAGAAATGGTTGGCCATACGGTATTCGTATTCCAATCGGCCATGGGAGCTGTATGTACAGGAAAATAAGCCCGGGGCAAAGGCCATCAAAGTAACGGAATCGCTGTCAGACGAGTTTAAGGCCTATAGCTGGCGTGAGCCGGAAGTGATTTCGTTTGAGAATCGACATGGTGATCCGGTATACGCAAGGCTGTACCAGCCGGAGAATCCCAAACCCAATAGACCGGCGGTGATCTTCGTGCATGGTGCAGGCTACCTCCAGAATGTGCACTATTGGTGGAGCCAATATTTCCGGGAGTACATGTTCCATAATCTGCTGGTCGACCTGGGATATACGGTATTGGACATCGACTACACCGGGAGTTCGGGCTATGGACGAAACCACCGTACGGGTATCTACCGGCACATGGGAGGTAAGGATTTGAGCGATCATACAGATGGAGCAAAGCTATTGGTTGAAAAGTATGGGGTAAACCCTAAGAATATCGGCCTCTATGGTGGATCCTATGGGGGTTTCATCACGCTGATGGCTATGTTTAACGAGCCTGATGTTTTTGCCGCAGGGGGCGCATTACGCTCGGTGACGGATTGGGCACATTATAACCACGGTTATACCGCAAATATCCTCAACGAACCAACGACTGATCCGATTGCCTATAGGCGCTCTTCGCCTATTTATTTTGCAGAGGGGTTAAAAGGCCATTTATTGATGTGCCATGGGATGGTCGATGTCAATGTGCATTTCCAGGACATCGTGCGGCTGAGCCAACGGCTCATCGAGCTGGGTAAGGATAACTGGGAGTTGGCCGTGTATCCGGTGGAAGACCATGGCTTCGTCGAGCCCAGTAGCTGGACCGATGAATACAAACGCATTCTCAAACTATTTGAGGAGCGGTTGACCAATGAATAGTTAGCCGCAAGCGCTTTTTTATCCCACCCAGCTTTCGCGGTCGAGGCTGCGGAACTGGATGGCTTCGGCGAGGTGCGCCGAGGTAATGGAATCGCTGCCAGCCATGTCGGCAATGGTGCGCGATACACGGAGGATTCGGTCATACGCTCTGGCGGAAAGGCCGAGGCGCTCCATGGCCGTCTTGAGCAAGGCTTGTCCGGTTTCATCGATTAGGCAAACTTCCCGGACAGTTTTTGGATTCATCTGTGCATTGCAATGGATATCGGGAGCTGTGCCGAAACGCTCCGATTGGCGTTGCCTGGCGGTAATTACCCGATCTCTTATGGTTGCACTTTTTTCTACGTGGTGTGATGAGGATAGTTCGCCGAATGCTACCGGTGTAACTTCCACATGCAAATCGATGCGGTCTAGCAAGGGGCCTGATATTTTGCTCAGGTACTTCTGTACCATGGCGGGGCTACAGGAACATTCTTTTTCGGGGTGGTTATGGAACCCGCAGGGGCAGGGGTTCATCGCGGCAATCAGCATGAAGCTAGCGGGGTAATCGACGGAAAAACGGGCACGTGATATGGTGATATGACGAGTTTCAAGCGGTTGGCGGAGCACTTCCAGCACCGCGCGCTTGAATTCGGGGAGTTCATCCAAAAACAATACACCATGATGCGCCAATGAGATTTCCCCGGGTTGGGGGTTAGCCCCGCCACCGACCAAAGCCACATCGCTGATGGTATGGTGTGGCGATCGGAAAGGCCGCGCAGTCATCAAGGATTCGGCACTGGCAAGTTTGCCTGCCACGGAGTGTATCTTAGTGGTTTCCAATGATTCATCCAATGTCAACGGAGGCAATATCGTGGGTAGGCGCTTAGCCAGCATGGTCTTCCCGGCTCCCGGAGGTCCGATCAGAATGACGTTATGCCCGCCTGCGGCAGCGATTTCCAGTGCACGCTTGATGTTTTCCTGCCCGCGCACGTCGGCAAAATCGCTCTCGTAGCCATTGATGTTTTTCAAGAACTCTTCGTGCACATTGACATATATCGGTTCGGGGGATTCTCTGCCGGTCAATAACCCAATGACATCGTGGAGATGGTGCACACCATAGATCTGCAATCCGGCTACCACTGCAGCCTCCCGCGCATTTGCCATGGGCAGGATGATGCCTTTGAACCCATCGCGTTTCGCTTGCACGGCGATAGGTAATGCACCCTTGACGGGCTGGATGCCCCCGTCCAAAGAGAGTTCGCCTAAAATCAGGAAATCGTGGAGTAAGGTGGTGTCAATCTGGCCAGAAGAGGCCAATATCGCGATGGCGATGGCCAAGTCATAAGAGGAGCCTTCCTTGCGGATATTGGCCGGAGCGAGGTTGACGACTATTTTCTGGCGGGGCATTCGGAAACCGGAAGATAACAAAGCGCTTTCAATGCGCCGCAGGCTCTCCTTGACGGCATTGTCGGGCAGGCCGACGATGTAATAGTGGATTCCGCCTGAGATATTGACCTCTACGGTAATGGTCGTGGCTTCAATGCCCGATACGGCACTGCCAAAAGTCTTCACAAGCATAGGTAGGTTTTTTCCCTAAAGCTACTAAAAAACTATGGAATAAGCAAAATGGAGGTAAAAACCGCCAAGGATAGTTATAAACGGAAAACCTGAGGGAATGAGAATCAGCGGTTAATTCTGGTGTTGCTTCTCTTCATACTGCTGCAACGCTTCTTCAGCCACTTCACGTGCGTGGTCACGCAATTGGAAGATTTTCTCTTGGTCTTCCTCTACGATGAGTGCTTGAGACTGTACAAGGGCTTGGCGCACATCGTATAGCCACAACATCGTATTCATCAGTAACGCAATCAGTCCGATGAGGATAAGCAATTCAACCGTTCCGATGTGTTGGAAAGATAGCGCAGTAGCAATCATCAGCACATTGAAACTGGAAAGTGCCAATGTGGCTTGGGTATGGGTCATCCCGGTATCAAGCAATCGATGGTGAAGGTGGTTACGGTCAGCCATGAACGGCGACCGGCCCTGTGCCAAGCGAATCACAATGACGCGAAACGTGTCGAAAATCGGAACAATGAGAATGGCAATGGCAATAGCAGGTACAGACTGTAGAAACGTGCCTGCAACGGGCGTTAGTTCATGGCTTTTGGTCAATTCGATAAATTGAATGGCCAATACCGACACGATGAATCCGATGGTATATGCGCCTGCATCCCCCATGAATATCCTCGCCCGGCCGGCATTGAAACGAAGGAATCCCAATACCGCACCCGCCATGCTAACGGATAACAGCGCTAAGCCGTATTCCTGCATTTGGAAAAATATGTAGCCAAACGTAAGGCTTACGATCAGGCTAACACTACCCAATAGGCCATTGATACCATCAATCAAATTAAACGCATTGATGATAAATACAATGAGTAAACTGGAGAATGGGTAGCTGATGACCGGATGGATATCGTGGATGCCAAAGACACCGTAAAAGCTCGTTAACCGAATATCGGCAAAGTAGACAACGATCAACGCCGTGATGGATTGCGCCAGAAACTTCTTGTAGGGGTTTAAAGCAGCAAGATCGTCTTTAAGGCCCACCAAGAAGATGAGTAGACCCGATGCGAAGATGTAATTGGCGTAGGGCAACACGTTGCCTGAAATCGATAGACAGGCCGTAAAGGTAAAGGAAGTCAGTACCGCTATTCCCCCTAAATTAGGTGTCCGGTACTTGTGGATTTTTCGTTCTTCAAGCGCCGGATCATCAAACAGACGCTTTTGGTAAGCCAGCTTGATCAGCGATGGTATGGCATACAGCGTGATGACGCATGAAAACAAAAACGAAAAAAGTACCAAGTATATGTCTATCATATATAGAATAGCGTAATAGTACAAGTCTGAAGCGGCAAATATAACGTAAATAAGTTAGCCGCAGCTAAAAATAATTATTATTATGTCATTATAAATGAACGATAAACGGGGAGCAATATTTATGCCACGAATAACATAGGCGTAATATCCCGTTGAAAATACCTAGACTTAGGTATGCGGCCAATGGCGGGCGCCGTGCTAACCCAAGAGAAATGTATCTCACGGGAAGTGTTTTTTTGGTTTTTGGCAAACGATTTGCTGATTTGTTTGTATATTTAACAGGTGACGCTTAATGCAGGTTACCTAAAATGGACAAAGACACGGGTAAGTAGTGTATTTTTGATTTTTCAATTTAAATTAATTCAATAGGTTATGAATGATAATGCAAAAGTGGTAGCTGCATTGTTGGCTGGTTTGGCGGCAGGAGCCGCATTGGGAATTTTGTTTGCACCGGAAAAAGGGTCGGAAACACGTGAAAAATTGAACGACTCGTTGAAGGATTTGAGTGACGCCTTAAAGGAACGTGCTTCCGAACAAGTAGAGCACCTGAATGATTTTAAAGAAAAAGTAATCGCAGCGGTCAAGACAAAATTGAACAAAGGCGAGGAGGCTGTGGAGGAGGCGTTAGAAGAGCACGCCTGAATATAGAAAGGGACTTGATCCTAAGCCATACATATGGCATCGCGCGTTGGGATACACGTTTACTAAGCACCTGATGGTCGTTTCGGGTGCGGTGTATACCCGATTGCCTGTATGATTGATAATACCTTGGCCAATTCAAATGGAGGACAAAAAATTTTCTGTTAAAGGCGTGTTCCAAAAAAGTAAGGAGTACATCGATACACGCCTAAAACTGATTAGACTTAAGCTGGTCGAGCGGTCGTCGCGATTAATCGCCAGTCTGATCGTCGATGGCGTAAAAACAATTTTTGCGATCTTTGTGCTTTTTTTCTTCAGCCTGGCCTTGGGTTTTTACCTGAGCGAACTGTTAGGGAGCTCTTCTCTGGGTTTCCTCGCCACGGGAGGAATATTTGTGTTGTTGATCGTGGTGGTCTCTGTTTTTGAAGAGAAAATCGAGCGGACATTCATGAACCTTTCCATTAAACGTTTTTTGCAAAAATGGAATGATGAAATAGACGAAGATGAGAAAGGACAGCAAAATTAAGAACCTTGATGACCTGAGGCTGGAGATTTCCCGCCTTAAGGTCCTTGCGGCTGAGCAAGAAGGTTATCTGAATGATCAATACCAACTGTTTCAAGAAAAAATAGAGGCGCCCGTTAGGTTTATCAAATCTACGCTTTCGTGGGTGCCGGGGGTAGATGTAGCCAAAAACCTATTTGCCAAAGGTAAAAAGGATGAAGATTGGGTAACCAAGGCATTCCGCATCGGGCTACCCGTGATACTCAACCGCTTCTTCCTGCGCAAAGCTGGATTCCTGAAAAGGGCATTGATGACACTGGCGTCCCAGCAGGCGGTGGGTGCGTTGAATAAGGAAAGCGTTAGCGGGTTAATCTCGAAGATAGCGGGATTCATCAGGCCCGCTAGAAAGGGGAAAAAGAAAACCAAGCATGTCGACTACGGGATCCCCCCGGATAGCGAAGCGTACTAATCCAAATGTTTATCCAAAAAATCCCGATAAGCCAGCTTGATGCCGGCTTCGAGTGCTGTGGTGTGGTGCCATCCCATGGCGTGTAACTTCGAGACATCCATTAATTTTCGTGGCGTACCATCTGGTTTGGCGGGGTCAAATTGCACTTCACCTTTATAGCCCACCACCTGCTTGATGAGCAAAGCCAATTCGTTAATACTGAGGTCTTCACCTGTTCCGATATTGATGAGTTCGGGGGAGTCGTAGTGTTCCATTAAGAATGCGCAAGCATCCGCTAAATCGTCGGCATACAGAAATTCGCGTTTGGGCGTACCCGTACCCCAAATCGTGACCTCGGGTTTTCCAGAGACCTTGGCCTCGTGGAAACGGCGGATCAGGGCAGGCAATACATGCGAGTGCTCCGGGTGATAATTGTCATTGATGCCATACAGGTTGGTCGGCATGACCGATATGAAATGGCACCCATACTGCGCACGGTAGGCTTCGCAAAGTTTGATGCCGGCTATTTTGGCGATGGCGTAGGGCTCGTTGGTAGGTTCAAGTAATCCAGTAAGGAGGTAATCTTCCTTGATGGGCTGTGGGGCGAGTTTGGGATAAATACAGCTTGACCCTAGAAAAAGCAGTTTTTTTACGCCGTGCAGGTAGGATTGATGGACGACATGGTTCTGTATCGCGAGGTTTTCATATAGGAAATCTGCACGGAAGGTGTTGTTGGCCATGATGCCGCCTACTTTGGCAGCGGCCAGGAATACGTACTCCGGTTTTTCAGCAGCAAAAAAATCGGCTACCGCTTGTTGGTTGCGCAAATCCAATTCATCGGAAGTACGCAATACGAAATTACTGAACCCCAATCCGATGAGTTTACGGTGGATAGCCGACCCCACCATCCCGCGATGCCCGGCAATGTATATTTTTGCTTTTTTTTCCACGAAGACTTGATTTGGAATGCAAAGATAAGGTTATTTTTGCCGAGCTCATTAAAATCGCGCCATGGGAAAAGATAAGTTAAGGAAATTTGCGGAAATCGCCACATTCAATAATGTGTTAGAATTGGATGCAGGCAAAGTAATGAAGGGGCAATGGGCCCGGAAGCAGTTTGGCAATGAAAAGCCCATCGTACTGGAACTAGCTTGTGGCAAAGGCGAATATACGGTCAACCTCGCCAAACTATTCCCCGATAAAAACTTCATCGGCATTGACTACAAAGGCAACCGGATTTGGCGTGGGGCGAAAACGGCATTGGAAGAAGGTATCCCCAATGTGGCTTTTTTGCGCATCCAGATCGAAACGATATTGGACTACTTTGCCGAGGGGGAAGTCGCCGAAATATGGATTACCTTTCCCGATCCACAACCCCAGAAGGGCAGGGTGAAAAAAAGGCTCACCAACCCATCGTTCCTGGCTAAATACAAGCACATCATGGAAACCGATGGCGTGATGCACCTCAAGACGGATAATGATGGGCTATTTGCCTATACCCTCGAGACCTTGGGGGAGGCCGCCCTGAACATCTTGGTACAAACCGATGACCTGTACCATTCGGATGTGGTGGATGAGGTACTATCCATTAAAACGTACTACGAGAAAAAATACCTCGAAGTCGACAAAAACATCAACTACGTGAAGTGGGTATGGCAATGACCTGGTTATCCCGCGCGGAAGTTATGGCTGTTCGGCCAGGTTCCGTTTGTGTTTCCGTTTACTGATTTTCTCGACGTTGACCGGTTGGGGGAATTTCACGTAATATCCCGTGCCATCATAAGGCCTTTTCCGGGGGTGCGCCATACAGGTGGTTGAGCAGCATCCTTCCATTTCCCAGCCGCAGGCTTCGCATTGAGTGAAGTGCTCATTGCATTCCGGATTGGCGCAGTTGATCATCCGGCTCGTAGTCGTGCCGCAGTTCAGGCAGGTAGAGACTACGGTAGGATTTACGTGATTCACATCCACTGTCACCCGGTTATCAAACACATAGCATTTGCCTTCGAAGTCTTTCCCCCCCGCTTCCTTGCCGTACTTGATGATGCCACCGTGCAATTGGTATACGTCCGTGAACCCCTCTTTAAGTAACAGGGCAGATGCTTTTTCACACTTGATGCCGCCGGTGCAATAGGTCAGTATTTTTTTGTCTTTGTATTGTGCGAGTTCGTTGATCTTATCCGGAAACTCACGGAAGTTTTCGATATCGAGTGTTACCGCATTTTTGAAACGTCCGACCGTATGCTCGTAGTTGGAACGCACGTCTAATACCACCACATCGTCACGGTCTTTCATTTCCATGAATTCGGTGGGTTCCAGGTGTTTCCCGGTTTGCTTGTTCGGGTCGATGATTTTCGGGTCACGAAGCCCAGAATGCACGATCTCCGGTTTGTAGCGGCAATGCATCTTGATAAAGGAAGGTTCATCGACTTCATCGATTTTGAAATCCGTTTTGGCGAACCGTTCGTCAGCATGTACCGCATCCATATAAGCCTTGCACGCCTCTGGTGTGCCGGATACGGTGCCGTTGAGGCCTTCGTCGGCGACGATGATACGGCCGACAAGCCCTAGTGATTTACAAAATTCAAGGTGATCTGCGGCAAACTGTTCCGCATTGGCGATAGGGCTGTAGCAATAGTACAGCAGGGTGTGATATTGTTTCATACGTCCATTGATACCGCTGCAAACGGCGTTTAATGCTTGTTAATTTGGGTGCAAAGATAATAATTTTTGGTTGCAAAGGCTATCCGCATCAAAGATGAAGCAGCGGATTGATGGTTATTTGTTTTTCAACGGATACAACAGATATTCCAATCCATTAAGCCTGATTTCATACATGGTGGCCAATAGCATGCCTAATTTGCACTTTGGGAACCCCTGTTGGTTGAACCACGAGAGGTAAGCCTCCGGCAGGTTGCAGATCAGGGTATCTTTATACTTGCCAAAAGGCATTTCGGTACTTACCAACGCTTTTAATACCTCTTCTTGTGTCATACACCTTTTAATTTAATCATTCGTTTTGCCGTTCCGTAAGTAGTACCACGCCAGGTTGAATGCGATGACCACGTGGTTGAATAGATTGGGTAACCATCCGTAATGCTTGCTGAAAATCGAAAACCGCTCGCTGAGGCTTTGCCAATGCCGTTTTTTGGACATCCCCCCGACCAGGTATTTGGCCACGATGCGGTGAGTGTTGACAATCTTGTCTGCACGTTTCGCTGCACGGATGATCCAATCGATATCGGCACTTAACCGGTATCGCAAATCATAGGGGCTGACAATGGCCTTGCGAATGTAGATGGCTTGGTGGCTGATGTTCATGCCATACCGAAAACTCTTCCAATTGAACTGTTCGGGGATGGCATGCCTGCGTAGACCAATGCTTTCCCAACGCTCGTTGTACATTTCGGTTTCTCCGTAATAGATATCGGCATCCGCGGCAGTGGCAAATACCTCTTGCACGGTAGTTGCAGCGTAGATTTCATCGCCCGAATTCATGAATAATACATAATCTCCTGAGGCCAGTGTGAGTCCTTTATTCATCGCATCATAGATGCCTTGATCAGGTTCGCTTATCCATCGGGTGATGCGATCGGCATACCGTTGGATGACCGCTTTCGTACCGTCGGTAGAGGCACCGTCTATGATGAGGTACTCGATGTTTGGATAAGTCTGGTTGATGACGGATAGGATGGTACGCTCAATATCGCGGACATTGTTGTAAACAACGGTAATAACCGTCAGTTTCGGGGAGTGTTGGTGTATAGGCATGTTCAATCGTTCGTACCCAATGGCGCAGTAGTTTCTGATGCACTGGGCAAGTTTACGGGTTTCTGCACGACCAATACGTTATTGTGGAAAAAATTAGTGTTTTTCGGCAATATGGACGAAAAAATTAAGCCCGTAAGGGTAATGGGCGCGATAAATAACGGGGTCAAGGCGATTCGGAAGATTTTGCGCTTGGGGAAAATATGTTGATAGACATATGCCCCCCACATCTGGAAAATAGTGGCCACGTAATTGGTGGTTTTCTGTTCTTTAATGACCGAAAAACCATGGTCCTGTAGCAGGTGGTTGATGCCAAATGAGGTGTAGCGGGCGTAATCATACGGGATTTCATGCTCATCCCAAACAAATGGTACCGTCACCAGCATGCATCCCCCGGGTTTCAGTACCCGGTGCAATTCGTCTAGTATTTGGGGCAGGTTAAATAGGTGTTCAAAAACCTCACTGGAGAAAATGCTGTCAAATGACTCGTTTGCAAAGGGCAATGTTTTCCCGTCGTAGTATACATCTATCTCCTCATTAGTATGGTCGTGCCCGCTCTCTTCGATGTCGGTGCCGACGTATTCTGTCACATCAAACAGGGTTTTATAGGGCTTGCTCCCACAACCGAAGTCCAGTAATCGCCCTTGCATATACCGGCTGAAACTGGAAATGTTGCGGTAAAGTCCTCGTCTGATGATGAAAAAAGGATTGAAGAACAACCCAAACAGGGTGGGTTGAAATAAGGACTTGTTATATATGCTTTTTAAATACCGAACCAAATGTTTTCCTCATTTTTAAGTTGGGCGCCGACCCAATCAGCGGATAGCTATGGTGTAAACTGCGCTTTCCACCGCTGGATGGTATCGTTGTCCAAATATAATTTGATACTACCTTCTTCGTGTATTTGTTCTTCCAATAGCTCGATGCGTTGGCGTTCCAATACATTTAAGCCGATGTCATTACGCATTTCGAGTGCACGGTTATCAATACCGATGATAATCGCTTTGCGTTTTTTCTGCAATGCCCGTATGCCGGCATGGAGGCGTGTACCCACGTACTCGCAAGGCTCGTTTTCCAGGAATGAATCGAATGCCGATAATTTGGGAGCGATGTATTGGATGTCTGTCGTCAGGCTCTCGATATAGGGGCGGTCTTTGGCTCCCTGTATCCATACGTATACCTGACGGTAGTGTTTTTTCAAGATTTCCAGCATCTGCCGATCCTTCTCCGTATCGCGCATGTAGTCGGTAATCGTCGTGACTACGGTATCGCGTTTTGCTGGATTGATCTGCGAGCAATGCGGTTCATCTAGCCCCCACACGGTCGGGCACCCGGTGTTAACCACATTTTTGATGCCCATATCGTTTAGCTTTTGCAGGGTATAATTATCCCTGACCGCGTGGAGGTATTTCTTGGAGAATAGCGATCTGTACATCATCCGGGAGTACCAAGACACCGGCTTATCCTGGTACTGCCACCAGCCTACGCCCAATAGGACGGCCTTGTGGCGAAGCACGGATACATCCTTCAGGCCGACTTTCCATTGGCTTTTGTTAAGGGTGTTGTTTTTAAGTAGGTTGGTGCCCCCCACAATGCCGAGGTCATATTTGCGGAGTTTCAGCAAATCCTTGGGATGCAACGAAAAATGGGTGGGTACGTTGATGACAAAATCATCCTTGAAAAGCTCGTCGGCAATCCGGTTTACCGAGTCCATGATAATGTGGTCACCGAGATTGGTGGTACCTATTGATGTGTCAAATATGATTTTTGGCATAAACCAGCATAGTGATTATCGTTTAACCAGACGTTGAATAAGTGGGATGAAAAACAGCGCCCTGAGCATCATCCAACCTTGTGCCCGTGTCTTGGGCACAAAGATAACAAACAGCGCCGTAGACGCGTAAGCCACTAACGTGGCATAAGCAGCACCAATCATGCCATATTGGGGAATCCACCAAATATTAAGCACAATATTGACCAATGCGCCGGCCAATGCGCGGGCAAGCGACAGCAGGGTATACCCTTCGGCGAGGAGGTATTGGCCACTGGCTACATTGAGAAACACGAATACACCTGCCCAGATATGGATGGCTAGTGCGGGAGCGCCTGCAGCATACTCCGGTTTATAGAACGTAGCATAGATCAACGGGGAGGCAAAGGTCATCAGCACGGCGATGGCAATGCTGACGGTGGCCATCAATTCGTATAGGTTCTGTAGCCTTTTGCGGTAACGCAGGGGATCATCCCTGCGGGCATTCATGATGGCTGGGAATAGCGAAGTGACAATGGCCATCGGGATAAAATACCAACCCTCGCTAAGTTGCACAACGGTGGAATACACCCCCAGCACGGCCTCACCGAGATAGGCATCGATCATGAGTTGGTCAATCTTCATGTAGAGCGTCACGAACACGGCCGAAAATGCCAGTGGCCAGGCATATTTCAACAATTGCCTAGCGGTAGCCCCTTCAAATGTCCAATTGAAAACACTATTGCCCGTGCTGTGGTACATATAGAGGTAGCCGGCCGCAAGAAAAATCGAATCGAAGAGCAAGGCCCATATAAACCAACCGAGTGAGGCATGGCACAAGATCAAAACCAATTTGGCGATCGCCGAAACGAGGTTGGCACCGACCTGGACATACATGATGTTTTTGCCCTGTACTTTCGATTGGAAATAACTGTCGATGATATTGACCGACTGAAACACACAGACAAACGACACGATAACGACATATTCAATGGGGGCTGCCGGGGCTTCGGGAGCAAAGCCATCAATAAACCAATAGGTCAGATAGATGAGCGGAACGGCAAGAATGCCGGCCAAGAGCCGGAGCCGAAATGACGTACCCAATATGACATGTTGCCGATGAGGCGTTTGCAGCAGTTGGCGGGTTACGAAACTATCCATCCCCAATGCGCATGCCGCAACGAAGAAGGCAATCAATACCATGGGATAATTCAGGATACCATTCTGGCCAGCGCCCAAGTAATTGGGCAATGCCCACGCCGTCACGGCCATCTTGATGAGTAATGCCCCCGTGCGGGCCATCATCAGCCATCCTGTATTTTTGAAATACTTATGAAAAGCGTCTTGGTCGAAACCCGGTAGTGACGGAACCTTCATGGGTCGTAAATCCGTTATACGACTTCTACCGCTTTGCTGAACCCGACCAAACTGGGATGTTTAGGATTCAGGTCTGTAACGAGGTAAGAGATGGCATTGAGGCTGCACACTTTCATTTTTTGTACCGAATTAAGTTTTTCGGCAATACTCAGGATGGCCGTTTTGCTCGAACACCTGATCATGGCCTTCTTGATCTGTACCACTTCCCAATCGGAGTCTGTCACGCCATCTTCGACCGAAAGGCTATTCGTGCCGAGCAAACAGAGGTCTACGCGAATTTCCGACAATTGGTTGATGACCTGCGAGCCAATGCTGATATTGGTGTTGCGGGAAAGTTTGCCACCAATCAGGATCACATCCGCATTGGTGCGTTCGGCCAATTCCAATGCCACCAATGGACTGATGGTGAAAAAGGTGCATTGCAGGCTCTCCGGTATAATGCGGGCCAGCTCAAGCATGGTGGTACCCCCGCCAGCCAATACCGTCATCCCATTCTGGATGAGTTTAAGGGCCTTATTCGCAATTTGCTTTTTGGCATCGCGTGCGTATACGTTGTTTTCCTGAAAAGGGTATTGGAATGATTTGGACAGCGCACCACCATATACTTTCAGCACTTTGCCATTTTCGGCCAGCTCATTCAGATCCCGCCTGATGGTGTCTTCAGATACATTAAGCTGTACGCTCAGATCTGAAGATAAAACCTTGTTGTGTAAGTTTATCTGGTGGATGATAAAAGCCTGCCGTTCTTCTTTTAACATGGTGTTTGCGGTTTGTTAACTGGGTAAAGATAGAAAGTTAGAATAAATAAAAAGAAAAATTGGTATTATTACCCCACGCAGAGAACATTGAATTTTCATGCAAGTAGAAACGAATGGCGGAATCATTGATTGCAATTACGAATGGAACGGTATTTACCGGCGACGAATTTGTTCGTGACCGGGTTGTATTAATAAAAGGCAAACGAATCGAGGGGATGGTGCACCGGTCGGATATTCCACCGGAAGCGGCCGTTCTTGATGCCGAAGGGCTTTATGTCGTGCCGGGTTTTATCGACTTGCAAATATATGGGGGTGGAGGGCACTTGTTTTCCGCTAACCCCTCCGCAGAAGCGCTGGATGAAATCGCACATGCATTGGTGAAAACCGGTACGACCAGTTTCATGATTACCATGGCAACCAATACCCTGGACATGATTGATCGCGCGTTGGCGGTTTTGGGCAATTACCAACACCCGGCATTGCTCGGCCTGCATCTGGAGGGGCCCTACCTGAACCCGGCCAAACGGGGAGCCCATCCCGAAGAATATATCCGGGTGCCCGAATTGGCCGAAATCCAGTCGTTGTTAACGAAATCCAACGGAAGTATCAAGATGATGACCATCGCTCCGGAGCGATTTGACCCAAGAACGATTGCCTTGTTATTGGATCACGGTGTGCTGTTATCGGCCGGGCATAGCGATGCCACATTCGAACAGGCCGAAGCGGGTTTTAACAACGGGATACAAGCGGCTACACACCTATTTAATGCCATGTCTCCGATTCACCACAGGAACCCCGGTTTGCCGGGAGCCGTTTTTCAGTCGGACAGTGCGAAAGCGAGCATTATCGCTGACGGGATACACGTCGATTACCAAATATTGTCGATCAGCAAGAAATTAATGGGCGAACGGCTGTTCCTGATCACGGATGCAGTGGCCGAGGCGCACGAAGGTACGTATACCCATATTTTCAGAGGCGACCGTTATACGTTGCCCGATGGCACCTTGTCAGGTTCTTCCCTGACTATGATGCAGGCGGTGGCCAACTGCGTACACCATGCCGGGATCCCCCTAGCGGAGGCCTTGCGCATGGCATCGTTGTACCAGGCATCGCTCATCGGAGCAACTGATTTGGGTAAAGTAGCGTCAGGATGCTTGGCTAATCTGGTCATTTTTGATGAGGGTTTTGACGTGAAGCATGTTTTTATCGAGGGCAACCGCTAACTTACGGTCATTTACATGAAGAAATTATTCAATTTACTATATTTCCAAGTCGTCATCGCCATTATCATCGGGATTTTGGTGGGTCATTTTTACCCGTCGTTGGGCGTGCAATTGAAACCGCTAGGGGATGGCTTTATCAAGCTCATCAAAATGGTCATCGCGCCATTGATCTTCTGTAGCATCGTATTGGGTATCGCGGGGATGGAAGATGTCAAGAAAATCGGCAAAGTGGGGGTCAAGTCGATGGTGTATTTTCAGATCACCACCGTGGTGGCGATGCTGCTGGGGGTCATCGTGATCAATGTGATGAAACCGGGAGAAGGGATGCACGTCGACCCCAATATACTGGATACTTCTGAAGTATCCAAATTCATAGAAGAGGGGGGCAATCGAGGTGGTGTGGCCGATTTTCTGCTAAACATCATACCGGAGAATGTCTTTGGTGCCCTGTCGTCGGGCAATTTATTGCAGGTCTTGTTTTTTGCGGTGCTGTTTGGGTTTGCGCTTTCGAAGATTGGGAGTAGGGCAGAACCGGCCATGCGGGTCATGCAATCTTTCCTGGACGGGCTATTCGTGGTGATTAAGATGATCATGAAGATTGCACCGATAGGGGCGATGGGTGCCATGGGGTTTACGATTGGCAAATATGGTATTAGTTCGTTATCATCACTAGGAATGCTGATGGTAGCCTTCTACCTGACCTGCCTCTTGTATATCTTCTTGTTTGCGGGCGGATTGCTCCGGTATTATGGAATCAGTATCTTCAAAGTGCTCCGCTACATCAAGGAAGAACTACTGGTGGTATTGGGCACCTCTTCATCTGAGTCGGTACTGCCGGCCATTATGCAGAAGTTAGAGCAGATGGGTTGCTCCCGGCCGTTGGTGCGGCTGGTGGTTCCCACGGGATATTCGTTTAACCTTGATGGCACAGCCATCTATCTGACGATGGCAGCTATCTTTCTTTCGCAGGCCCTGGATATGCCCATGGATCTCGGGCAACAGTTGTTTCTCTTATTTGTATTGACCATTACGTCGAATGGAGCGGCAGGGGTGACTGGAAGTGGTTTTATCATCTTGGCTGCGACGCTGCCGGTGGTAGGGCACATGCCCGTGGAATCTGTCGCACTAGTGTTTGGAATCGACCGGTTCATGAGCGAAGCGCGGGCACTCACTAACTTGATTGGCAATACCGCTGCCACGTTAGTGGTCGCTAAGTGGGAGAATGAACTGGATATGGAACGATTGAAAGCTGAATTGGGCTAGTTTCTTTATTCCGTTTCATCCGAGGGGATAGGAGTCTCCGAATCGTCTTCGCTGTCATTTTCTGCTATAACATCATCTTCTACAGCATCGTCATCTAAGGGCTGCTCTAGGGTAGGTTCTGGCGTGAGGCTAGCCAATATGTCGTTTACTTCTTTTTCCGTTGACGTGAGCTTTGCGTTGCAAACATCGATCAGTAGGGCAGCGCGTTTTACCTTTTCTGAAAGTTCATCGACGGAGATCTCTCCGCGTTCGATTTCGGATACGATGGTTTGCAATTCATCGAAGGCGTCTTGGTACGAATACTGATTATTCATGATTGGGTGGTTTTAGTTCGTCGATGGTGCTGGTGATATTTCCGGAGGCTAAAAAAGTCTCGATGACGTCTCCTCGGTGAAGACCTATTGTGTCCTTCAAAGCCCGCCCATTGACGCGGGTAATGCTGTATCCCCGATTAAGTACCTGTTGGGGATCTAATAGTTGCACGGCTTTTTCTAGGGCAGCCAAATTCAGCCGATTGTTTTTGAGCGTGGTTGACGACGTGGTTTTCAATAACTGTTGCGGGTATTGCAACGCGTGACGTTGATGTCTTGCGTGTGTGGAAGCCACCAATGCTAATTTCAGCGTCGTGTGCTCCAATGACCGTTGTTGATGGTTGATGAGATGCATGCTGTTCAGCCGAAAATAGCGAGCGCACTCATTGAGGTTTTTCTTCTGTACCGTCAGTAGCTGGGGTATATGTCTGGTGATCACATCCTGGGCGTGGGCGACTGGTATGGCAAATTGATGAAAACGCTGGATAAGGAAATCTGCCAACTCACTCGGCGTGATGGCATTTCGATAGGCCACCATTTCGCTGACGGTCTCATTGGTCGAATGGCCGATGCCGGTGATCACCGGAAGTGGAAATGTCGCGATAGCCGAAGCCAGCAGGTAATTATTATAGCTCGATAACCCGACATCGCCACCCCCTCCGCGGACAATGGCCACTACATCATGGTCTGCTATCTGCTTCGCGATATTTGCCAATTGGCCGATGATGGACGGAATGGATTTGTCTCCTTGTAGCAAAGCGGGGAAAAGCGTTTGTTCCAAACGGTACCCCCATGGGTTGCCATTGATGATTTTTTGGAAGTCGGCATACCCCTTGCTGGTTTCAACGGATATGATCGCCAGCCGCTTGGGTACGAGCGGGAATGCGAGTTGCTTATTTGCGTCAAAAATGCCCTCCTGTTTAAGGCGATTGATGCTTTCCAGTTTTTCCCGTTCAAGTTCGCCTAGTGAATAGGCGGGATCAATATCCAGGATGCGCAAGCTCAACCCATACAGGGGGTCATAAGAAATGGTCGCTTGGAACAAAATCGAAATGCCATTTTTCAGCGGCTCGCGGGCGATTTCCAGAAATCGCTGGTTGATCCGTTGGTAGTCGCCTTTCCAAAGTACGGAGCGCATCTCGGCAATGACCTTACCGTCTTTCTTCTCCACCAATTCGGGGTAGCAATGGCCCGAATGCGTGTAGTGATTGAGTTTGTTCATCTCTGCCTTGACCCAATACACATTGCCGTAACGCTCGGCAATGGTCTTTTGGATGCTACGGGCCACCTCCGCAAGGGAAAAAATCGTCTTATCCGGCAGTTTTTCAGGCATACCCAAAGATAGGGAAATTTTCAGGAACGCTTAGTAGTTATTTCTTGATGGACTGGCGTTGGAGATCAAGCAATGGCTTATAGCTGATCAAGTGCACATTTTTCCGTGCGAGCGCCGCTTTGATTGCTGCATTGTTAGTAAAGGCATCCAACTCGTCTGCCCGCGTTCTGGCGGTGCCTGTGATGGCTTGCAATTCGGGGGAGAATTCCGAGGCATGTAAGTATAGTTCAGTGACCCCCGGTTTCAGGTTATCGATGATGTTTACCCAAAACTCGGCTACCTCTTGGTAATCCTGTAGTTCCTCATAAATCAGGTAGTCCGGGAATACAAGGCCCAGTTGCGTGCATGTGGAACGGATGCCGCCTTGCCCATATTTTTCCAGCGTCGACTGCGAAGCCATGCGTAGCGGGAGGTTAAATTCCATGGCGAGCCGGGCGTACTGTTCGAAATAGGCCGGATCTAGTTGAAACGTCCCCATGTGCGAATCGATATGCGTGATGGGCAGGCCGTAGGCCAATGCCTTTTGAATCTGTGCCTTGCCTTCCAGGTAGGCTTGCTGGGCGGTACCGTGTTGGTAGACTTCCTGCACGCTGGCCCAGAGATAACCGTTTGAATCGACTAGGGAGGACACTTGGTCGATCGGAGCGATAGGCCCCCACTTGTAGTTTTTCCATTCGGAGGTAAGCGTAAGGTGGACGCCAAAGCCTTTATCCGGGTTATTTTTTGCAAACGCCACGACCTCGTTTGCCCACGGGCAATTGAACATGATTGTCGTGGAAGTGATCAGGCCATTTTGCATGCCTTTGATCGTGCCCATATTTGACGAGTGGCTCATGCCCGCATCGTCGTTGTTTATGATGAGCAAAATGGCGTCTTTGTCATAGCCCAATTTTTCAGCCAGCGTTTGACCCGATGCCATTGTAGGGCCGCCGATCATGAGCAACGTAAAACAGAGTAGGTAACGTAATTCCATTTTCTTAGTGTTTTGCGATCTTCAAATGTTATACATATACAAACAAATTTAACACATCGGCCCGTTGCCAGATTGTACGATTTTATCCAATCTACAGATGATATTTTCCTGAATCAGGCAAAACCGCTAACTTTGTGCCAGGAAACCTACCATTGTGGCACCCAGGTAAAGCGCTACAATGGTAGGTTCCATGAGGCCTTAAAGCGCAAATATTATATTCGAATGAAATTACCCATCATCGCCTATGGCGACCCCGTCTTGAAACGGAAAGGTGTAGCAATAGACCAAGATTACCCGAATCTAGGGGAATTAGTTGACAATATGTTCGAAACCATGTATGCCGCACATGGGGTAGGACTTGCTGCTCCTCAGGTAGGGTTATCCATTCGTTTATTTGTCATAGATGCCAGTCCGTTTGCAGATGATGAACCCAGCCTCAAGGACTTTAAGAAGGTTTTCATCAACGCACAGATCATCGAAGAGCAAGGCGAACGGTGGTCATTTAATGAGGGATGCCTCAGCATTCCGGATATTCGGGAAGATGTGAGTCGGTATCCCGATATCCGCATCCACTACTTTGATGAAAATTGGGTCGAGCATGAAGAGGAATTCACCGGATTGGCTGCGCGGGTCATTCAGCATGAATATGACCATATCGAAGGAAAGCTTTTTACCGAAAAGTTGAGTCCTTTACGGAAGGCGATGATCAAAAGCAAATTGGAAGCGATTTCGAGAGGACAGGTTAGTGTAGATTATAAGATGAAGTTTCCAGCGCAAAAGAAGAAGCGGTAACGCATAGCGCTAGCGGTTGGGGATCTCATGGATGCCGATAAAAACAAACACGGTGTCAATAAATCTAAAATCGTAAATATGGCTATCCTCCCACGATGGGCAATGCCAGTTTGTATTTTACAGCCACAATCCGAATGATAACCACAGTGCTTACACTGAGGAAGGCATTCAGGTTATAGTTTATTCCAAAGCTGTTCAGTGTGACAAACAATATCGCTCCCGACAAACACGCTGTCGCGTATATTTCCCTTCTGAAAATCAAGGGTGTTTCATTCATCAAGGTATCCCGGGTGACACCGCCCATTACGGCGGAGAACATACCGAGCACCACGGCGGCAATTGCACTACTTTCGTGGTCTAAAGATTTTTGGACACCTACCACCGTAAAGAAACCGATGCCCAATGCATCAAATAGGGAAAGTGTGCGGGCTGCTTGGTAAAGTATCTTTTTAAATAGCACGGCAATGAGCACCCCGGTGAGGATTGCCAGTAGGTAATTGCCGTCATCTACCCATACCGGGCGGAGGTTGAGGAAAATGTCGCGGAGGCTACCGCCGCCAATGGCGGTGACAAACCCTGTAAAAGTGGCGCCAAAAATATCGATGTTATGTCGCATGGCTGCCATAGCCCCGGATATGGCAAAAACCATTGTGCCCAATAGGTCTATGTAGTAAATTAGTTCCAAGCCGTTGCCGATTTGGCAGTAAAAATAAGATAAAATAGATATGGATACCAATGATATTTATGTTCGCCATCTAGCTTCCGACTGTTGCTATTAAAATTTCTGCCTGATTTACAGGGGGTAGTTATGCTTTTTGAAAAATAATACGCGTGTTTGTTTGGATGGTGATGAAATGTTCCTACCTTTGCAGCCCGCTTCAGAGGAAGTGGTTGTTCATTGACGCAGAGGAAAAGGTTTATTTAAGATTGTTTTTGGGGTAGTGACGGTAGTTTTGATGCATAGGAAATCCAAAAGAAAAAAAAACTGAAAATAAATTTTGGAAAGTTAAAAAAGGTTTCTACCTTTGCAGACCCAAACGGAACGGGGTTGTCGAATAGACGGTGTTCCGGCCCGGGGGGGCGCGATGCCACGGGATTTGAAAAAGCAAAATTTGAACGGCCATCGGCCGGGAAGATATAGAAGCCGAAGCGAGAGCGGAGGCGAATTGTTCTTGAAGATTCTTGATATTCATGTAGCGTAACGAGTAGTCTGCTTTTCAGACGAAAGTTAAAAAAACAGACCTAAGTCAATCAGTAACACAGACATAATAACAAAGATTGATTCCGAGAATATCGGGTCAGATCGATTACTTCATTTTACAATGGAGAGTTTGATCCTGGCTCAGGATGAACGCTAGCGGCAG
>CAZCHE010000012.1:0-79905 GCA_964498395.1 uncultured Parapedobacter sp.
AAAAAAATATTGGAATTCAATAAAAACTCAGACTTCTTAATTTCATTGACAGACCATAATTTCATTAACACAAAAGCGTATTTAAAAGCAAAAGAATTAGGAATAAATATTATTCTCGGTGTAGAACTTCATATTAAAAATTACGAAGGATGCCCGGCATATCACTGTCATATATATTTTGACATTGAAGAATTAACTGAAACCATATTAGATGAACTAAATGAAAAATTAAATCAATTATATCCTAAGAAAGTTGTCGAGAAACTTGACCCAACAATTCCATCTATTCAGGACATCATAAATAAATTTGACGCATACGAATTTATGTTACTTCCTCACGGAGGTCAATCTCACGCTACTTTTGACACGTCCATACCAACGGGAGTTAAGTTTGACACTACTCTCGAGAAAAGCATTTACTACAACCAGTTTGATGGATTTACTGCAAGAGGAGATGTGAAACTTGAAAAAACCCAAGATTACTTTAAACGGCTCGGCATAAATGAATTTGTAAATCTTATTACTTGCAGTGATAACTATTTTCCCAATAACTATCCAAATGGAAAAGACCAAAATCCGTTTAAACCAACTTGGATGTTGGCAAAGCCAACATTCAATGGATTACGTCTTTCTCTTTCGGAACAGTCAAGACTTATATACTCAGAAGAGAAGCCCAAAATATGGTCTGAAAATATTAAGTCAATTAAGCATAGCAAAGACAATATTGAAATTGATGTAGAGTTGACGTCTGGACTTAATGTAATTATCGGAGGCTCATCAAGTGGGAAAACTTTACTAGTTGATTCAATCGTTAAACAGCTAACTAAAAACACTGCAACATCAATCTATACTCAATATGAAATAGATAAGATAAAAATTGACAATCCTTCTGGAATGATTCCACATTTTCTGCATCAAAACTACATAATGGGAATTGTGAATAATGTTTCAGAAGATAAAATTGAAGACATTGATATTATCAAAAGAGTATTTCCTGGTGACGAAGAAATTAAAGAAAGTATCAACAATGGCTTAAGATTGTTTAAAAAGAACATTCAAGATTTAGTCAAAAATGTCAAAGTTCTAGAAGAAGAAACAGAAACATTAAGTAAGATTCCCAAACTATCAAGATTGCTCATTAAGAATAATGTAGAAAATAACATTTTTGAAAAATTACTACCCACAGAAATTGAAATCGAAAAACTCAAATTTTCGCCAACTCGACATTCACAATTTATATCTAACCTTGAAGAAATAGACACTTTCTTAACAACATTTCCTTTTGTAAATCATAATTCAACTTTAATTCAAGACTTGAAAAATGAGCTTGATTTATCTTTAGAATACTCCCAAAAAGAAAAACTTGCAAGAGCAATTGTGGTTGAAGAAAAGGAAAACTACGATACTCTTTTGAAAGCAAGTGATTCAGAAGAACAGACAAAAAAGCAAAACTTTGAAAAACTGTTAGAATCATTAAAGCGATATACAAAAGCTTACAGGGAATTTTTCAAAACGATTGAACTCATTTCTAATTATGCACTAAAGTTTGATTCAGAGGAAATCGAATCAATGGGACACAAGCTTTATATAGAAAATGATTTTGTATTAAACAAAGAGAAATTTTTGGAAACAGTAAATCATTATTTGAAACAGAATATAGCTGATTTCAATAATATTACACCCAATTTATTTTTCGATGCAAACTTTAAAAAGAAATCACCCAAAGTTCAAGATTATGATGACTTTGAGCAAAAGATTTTCAATAGTTTTGAAGCGTTAAACAAGAAAAAGTATAAAATAATCACAGACGATGGTCGAGAGTTTGATAAACTTAGTCCGGGATGGAAAACATCTGTAATTCTTGACATTATATTAGGATATGACAAAGATATTTCTCCTATCATTATTGACCAACCGGAGGATAATTTGGCAACGAACTATATAAATAAAGGCTTGGTAACTGCGATAAAGAAAATCAAATCTAAAAAACAAATTATCCTAGTTTCACACAATGCCACAATTCCAATGCTTGCAGATGCACAAAATATTGTTTTGTGTAGAAACGAAAACAACAAGCTAATAATAAAATCAAGTCCGCTTGAAGGGAAAATTGATGGTAAAGATGTTGTTGACCACATTGCAGAAATCACAGATGGAGGTAAACCATCCATCAAGAAGCGAGTAAAAAAATATAACCTCAAAAAATTCAGCGAATAATATGAAACTAATTTTCACGAAAGATGCTAATAACGAAATTAATGTTCAACTACAAAAAGGGACAGTTGTTGAAGATTTTTCATATACTGAAATGGTAAGTCAGCTATTAACAAGTAATGTTTTTGATGATACTGATTTTACGAATCTTTCAGAAGAAGAACAAGCAAAAATTCAAACTATGCTTGACAAAATTAGTGCAGTATTTCAAGACGAAGAAGAAGATAATGAAGCAGAATGACAGAACACCAGCCACTAACAGGCGTTTGGCAAAAAAGCGGGTTCAGTGCATATACGAAGCTTTGTGCTTCGTATCAAGTTCAGTGCTGGCAGACAGTTTAGTGCTTCGAAATCCGCTTCTTCGCCAAGCGCCAAACCGTTAGCGGTCATTGTAGGGCGACCCAACACATACGACAACCAACGCAGGACAAACTACTTTTCCTTAATAACTATGCGGTGCGACAATCCCCATTTCAATAATTGTTCAGCAATGGGGACAAAAGATTTTCCGTATTCGGTTATGGAATATTCTACTGTAACAGGTTTCGTATCGTGGACAACACGTCTGACGAGTTTGTTTATTTCCAAATCCTTTAACTCTTTGGACAACATTTTTGCGGAAATGTCGGGTATGCCCCTAACCATTTCCATAAAGTAGTTTTTGTCGCTCGCCTTTATGGTCAGGTAAAGTAAAATCATCAACTTCCATTTTCCGCCCCAAATTTCAATGCTATCTCTTAATGCCAACATAGCTTCGTTGCATTGTTCAGGCGACACGTTTTTTCTTGATTTAATCTTCATTGTCAATATAGTTACCTTTTGGTAATTAGTTACGATTAGTTAATCCATTACAAAATTACACTAAATAATTCAGAACTTTGCACGCAAAAGAAAACGATGATGACAATTACAATTTTTGGAGCAACAGGACGAATGCAACATTTGTTGGTGCAACAAGCACTTGACAAAGGATTTAAAGTGATAGGTTATGCAAGAACACCTTCTAAAATGACCATTCAACACCCTAACCTAACCATAAAAAAAGGAACGTTAGACGATTTGCCAGCCATTGAAGAAGCAATAAAAGGAAGTGACGCAGTTATTGAAACTGTTGGTTGTGTAAGCGAAGGAACGAAACTCATTATACAGGCTATGCAAAAGTTTAATATAAAACGGCTCATTGTGGTTTCAACCTCAAACGCAAAGGACAAAAATGATTTGCCCGATAAAAAGTTTTCCCGATTACTTGCGGTTACAAGAGTTGTATTGAAATTCTTAGGATTGTTCAATTCTCAATATGGAAATGCAGTTTCAGAACTTCGTAAAATAGCAGAAATTGTGCGAAACTCTGACTTAGATTGGACATTAGTAAGAGTGGCAGGTTTGACGAATAAAGCTAAATCCAACAATGTTAAGTCAGGATATTTAGGACAAGGCATTATCAGTTTTCAAACTTCCCGTGCAGATATGGCGGACTTTCTTTTAAACCAAGTAACAGACACGACATACATACGACAAGCACCAGCTATCAGCAGTTGAAACGAACAGGCAAAGAAAACAACGAACCGCTAACAAGGGTTTGGCGTCAGGCGTGGTTTAGTTCTTCGTTTGAAGTTTACGGCAAAAAATCCCACTCGAACGCCAAGCCCCGACCCGTTGGCAGTAATTTTAACGGACGACCGTGCAAACATCAACAGACGGACAAAACGAACCGACCAAGCCCACCCACCACCCAAATTTTAACGACTGACAATTTTTTTTTTTTGTGAAAAACTTGCGTAGCTAAATAACTACACTTTTATTTGTAGCTAAATAACTTCATAAATGAATTTAAGACGAGACGTTTTTCAAGCTATTGCAGACCCGACAAGACGGGCAATACTTCTGTTAGTTGCAACACAATCAATGACAGCAGGTGCAATCGCTTCAAACTTTGACACGGCACGACCGACTGTTTCAAAGCACTTGCAAATTCTTACCGAATGTGAACTATTAAAACAAGAGCAAAACGGCAGAGAAATTTATTACCATATCAACGCAAAAAAAATGAAAGAAGTAGCAGACTTTATTGAACCGTTCCGCAAAATGTGGGACGACAGGTTTAACAAGTTGGAAGCTGTAATGAAAAACTATAAAAAGAAATAGATAATGGAACAAAAAACAAAAGTAAATGCCGAAGACGGCAAACAAGAAATCGTAATTACAAGGGAATTTGATTTGCCTTTGGAATTACTTTTTAAAGCATACGAAGAACCCGAACTTTTTGAGCAGTGGATGGGAACAAAAGTGTTGAAAATGGAAAGCAAAAAACACGGTTCTTATGCCTTTGAAACATCATACAACGGAAACGTGGTGTTTCGTGCAAACGGAACAATACACGAATTTGTTCCGAACCAAAAAATCACACGAACATTTGAAATGGAAAACACACCGTTTCCTGTTCAGCTTGAATATTTGGAGTTTGAAAAACTGACAGACGAAACAAGCAGACTGACAATGCACATCGTTTTTAAATCCATTGAGTTCAGAAACCAACTTTTACAAATGCCATTTGCACAAGGTATTAATATGGCACACAACAAACTACAAGAAATCGTAAACAAATTAAAATAACGAAAAATGACAAAGCGAAATAAAATTATCTATTGGATTGCGACAGTTTGGTTAGCAGTAGCAATGATTGCAAGTGGAATACAACAAATTTTTTCGATAGGCGGATTTGTTGAAATAATGACAAGGTTAGAATATCCAACCTATTTTTCCGTCATTCTTGGCGTTTGGAAAATTGCAGGTGTTGTGGCAATACTAATTCCGAAATTTCCATTATTGAAAGAATGGGCTTATGCAGGATTTTTCTTTGTAATGTCGGGAGCAATTTTTTCTCATTTGGCAGTTGGCGATGAAGCGGTAGAATTGTTTGCACCAATATTTCTTTTAATACTAACCGTTTTGTCGTGGTATTTCAGACCGAATGACCGTAAAATTTCAATCACTCAAAAATGAAAATAGAATTAAATCCGCAAGTAGATAAATATCTTATTGGCGGCTGTATGCGTTGTAAATACGGTGGAACACTGCAATGCAAAGTCAATACTTGGCGTGAAGAATTAGAAACGCTAAGGCAAATCGTTTTGGAAACAGGTTTGAAGGAAGAAATAAAATGGGGTGTTCCTGTTTATACACACAACGGAAAAAATGTGTTGTCCGTAGCAGCGTTAAAAGACTTTGCAACCATTGGATTTTTCAAAGGCGTTTTATTGACCGACAGCCATAAAATTCTTGAACAGCAAGGTAATTTACAATCTGACAGAATTGTAAGATTTACTAAAACAACCGACATAGAAAAATTGGAAGATGTTTTGAAATCTTACATAAAAGAAGCCGTTGCCATAGAAGAAAGCGGAAAGAAAGTAGAGTTTAAGAAAAATCCCGAACCAATTCCCGAAGAACTACTACAAATGTTTGAACAAGACCCTGCATTTAAAAAGGCCTTTTACGCTTTAACATCAGGACGGCAAAGGGGTTACATCATTCACTTTTCCCAACCCAAACAATCGCAAACAAGGATAGGAAGAATTGAAAAATACAAGCAACAGATTTTTGCCGGTGTAGGACTCAACGACAAGTATAGTTGCTGACAGAAAACAACGAACCGCTAACAAGGGTTTTGCAAGAGAGCGGGCGAACGGCTTCGTATCAACATTTTTGCTAAATTTTCAGTTTGGTTCTTCGATTGAGCGTTAGTGCAAAAATCCGCTCCCTCGCAAAGCCCCGAAACGTTACAGGCAATGTTACAACCGACCGCTTCCGACAATGATTTGACAGAATATGGAACAATACAAATACTTCAAACTTTTTCACGACATTAGCACGGATGACTACGAATTGCTGAACAAAAATCTGAAAACAAAAAAATTCAAAAAAGGCGAACTCATAACAGTAGCAGGACAAACGCAACGAGAACTTTATTTTGTAAAAAGTGGTGTGCAAATGTCTTTCTTTGATGCAGATAACAAAACACACGTTATTGCATTTACCTATCCGCCAAACTTGTGTGCCATTCCCGACTCGTTTTCGTTTCAAGCTCCGTCAAAATACTTTCTGACTTGCCTTACAGACAGCGAATTGGATTACATCACTTTTGATGAACTACAAAAGCTCTTTGACCAATCACAACAAATTGAGCGGCTTTTCAGACGTATGACAGAAGCAGTTTTGGCAGGAATAATTAACAGACATATTGAGTTGCACAGTATGACGATTGAAGAACGATACAAGACATTTTGCCAGCGTAGTTTACATTTGTTGCAACTTGTGCCACACAAATACATTGCCTCCTATTTGGGCATTGACCCGACTAATTTTAGTAAATTATTTAACACCGTAAAAATCTAATATTGGTATAGACCAACTTTTATTTTTAAATTACTCTCGACCTTTGCCATAGAAAATTTAAATAGTATGGCAAATCATTGGCTTAACAAATCTGAGTATCCGTTTATATCAAATTATTTTGACATCAACGGACAAAAGTTGCACTACATTGACGAGGGAAAAGGCGAAACGATTTTGTTCCTTCACGGAACACCTTCTTGGAGTTTTGATTATCGTAACATTATTAAAAATTTGAGAGCAAATTACAGATGTGTTGCGATTGACCACATTGGCTTTGGACTTTCCGACAAACCGATGTATTACGACTACTCAACGCAAAACCACAGTAAAACGCTTGAAAAATTTGTACTTGAAAAACAGCTTGATAACATTACGCTTGTTGTTCACGATTTTGGTGGTGCAATAGGACTAAATTTTGCTATGCAATATCCCGAAAAAATAAAGCGTTTGGTTGTTCTAAATTCTTGGCTTTGGAGTAGTAAAACCGACCCCGATTTCATTAAATTGAGTAAGATATTAAAAAGTCCATTGCTTCCGTTTTTGTATCGATATTTAAACTTTTCTCCAAAATTCATTTTGCCAAAATCGTTTGGCGACCACAAACTTTCTAAACATTTAGTAAAGCAATACACAAAACCATTTGCTGACAAAACTCAACGCAATGGAGCATTGGCATTTGCGAAATCGTTGCTTAACGACCAAGACTGGTTTGAAGAACTTTGGAACAAACGGCAAGTAATTTCAAACAAACCGACACTTTTCATTTGGGGTTTAAAAGACCCTATTATCAAGCCGCATTATCTTGACAAGTTTGAAAAAGGTTTCCAAAATTCAAAGACAAAACGATTGGAAACAAGCGGACATTTTCCGCAAGAAGAACAACCCGAAATTGTAGCAAAAGCAATATCAGAGTTCCTAAACTGACAAAAAACACTGCCTGTAACAAGGGTTTTGCAAAATGGCGGGGTTACGGCTAAGTTGAAAATTTGTGCATTTTAATCCGCAAAAGCCAATTTTATTGGCTTTTTTCATAAATTAGCAAATAGAAATTGGCTTTTGCTACGTTCCGTCTAAATCGAAACTTTCGGCTTCGATTTTCCGCCACTATCGCCAAGCCGCGGCCCGTTATAGGCAACCAAAATGAGACTCTGCATTAACATAACACTTTTGCTTTTTTGGACGACTTTTTCGTTTGGACAACTTGTGCAACGACAAGACAACGAAACAGCCGAACAATTTGCCGAACGACAAAAACCAGAAAACTCTACTTTGACACATAAAGTTCTAGAAACAAAATGGAACGGACTTCCTGTTGTTATTTCACTTTACGATCAGACATACAAATTGCCAATAAAAAATGACCCAGACCAACAGACTTATCACAAAATTGTTGGAGCAGTATTTATTCAGTTGGACAAAAACAATTATAGCAAAACGACTTTTGGAACAATAGATACCGAAGGTGGCGACCCGACTATTGAAACAGTTTTCTTCGCAAATGCTGACACCGACAAAACAAAAGAGCTAATTATAATTGCTTCGTGGGAACAACGACACTATGATGTTGGCGGAACACTTTACGGCACTTACGTTTTTGACTATGAATTGACAAGTGCAACATTAGAATGGAAATTTCTTGAAGACATAAGCAGAAAACTTGACGGAGGTTGTGAATGTAGTTGGCGTGACGGAACAAGCAAAAAAGCAAAATTTAAAACAGCATCAGAAATTAGAAACGAATTAACTCGACTTGGTTATAAACAATGATGACAACAGAACTTAAAAAATTGGCTGCCTATAACACGGGTTTTGCGTCAGGCGGGCTGACGTGTAAACTTGGAGCTTTGTGCTTCTATTGAATTTTAGTAATAAATTGAAACTTTGTGCTCCGAAATCCGCCCGAACGCAAAGCCCTGAACCGTTGCCTGCAAGGTCGAGCGAAGTGCAAATCCGAACAGATTTTAAAGTCGTTGAAAGGCTGTCCGTTCAGCGAGGACAATAAAGCGGTTTAAAAGGAACAGGTTTTTTCTCGCTCGACAGCTTTTATTGGCGGACAACCATTCGCCGACTTTGAAGAAAAAATTATACAAACCGACAATTTCATTCGACCATACAAGAAACGTGATACACATATGAAGTTTAGATATTGGGGAAAAGAAGGTAATCCGACAATAATTCTTCTTCACGGAGGCGGGCTTTCGTGGTGGTCGTTCGAAAAAATAATTGAAGAATTTAAGGATAAATTTTATGTTGTTGCTGTAATAATAGACGGTCATTCGGATGACGCGGAAAATACATTTATTAGCATCGAAGATTCATCAAGTAAACTAATCCGCCACATAGATGAGAAGTGCGACAAAAAGGTTTTTGCTTTAATGGGTTTGTCAATCGGAGCACAGATTATTACAGAAATAATTTCTACCAGAAAAGACATTACACAATATGCAATCATCGAAAGCGCATTGATTTTTCCCCTAAAATTGCCAAAATGGTTAACCTTTTTATCCGTAGAAAGCAGTTATTGGCTTATACGAAAAAAATGGTTTTCAAAATTGCAGGCAAAATCTTTATTATTACCGAAAGAAATGCTTCCACGATATTACGAAGACAGTATAAAAATTTCTAAACAAACGCTTGTCAATATTTCATTGAGTAACGGAAACTATTCTTTGAAGAAAAGCATTGAAGATACAGCGTCTAAAACATTGATAATTGTAGGAAGTAAAGAGCTTAAAATTATGATAAAATCTGCGGAAGAATTGCATAAAATAATTTCAAACAGCAATCTTTTTGTCGCCAAAAATATGAAACACGGAGAATTGAGTTTACAACACCCTGATTTATACGTAAAAATAATAACGGATTTTTGGAACAACAAATAACCCAGCAGGCAACATTGCGTTTGGCGTAATGGCGGGTTAAATCTAATTGTACAAGTTTCGTGATTTCTATTCCGCTACTACGCCAAGCGCCCACTCGTTAGCTGCAAGTGTAATCTCCCCTAAAAACAGCTATAGTGAGAACCGTAAATCAGGACACAAACGCAGCTGATTTAAATGCCTGCAAATGCGCATAAGCCAACGCTACATGTGCTGGCTGAAAGAGGTTGGCCTTTCGGGGATTCCATTGCTTGATGATGGCCATTACCTGCTCCAACGCATTTACCCCCTCCTGTTTACTGGCATAATCTACGGAAGCCAGTAGTTCGAGTGCGTAGGTGGTTTCAAAGCCCTCGATAAGTTTCAGCACGGATCGAAGCCGGTCTCTTTGCACGGGGCTTAGCTCCGACTTAACAAACCGCTCTACCTCGCCATACCGCTCGTAGTTGAGCAACAACGGTTCGAAAGCTTTGGCTTGGTTTTGCTCCAGCCCTTTGAGATAAACTCCATTGACCGCACCCAACACATGGTTGAGCTGCACGGAGTAAGGGCCATAATGGTACGCCTTGAACGTGAGCCTTAGGTTTTCTCCGCTTTCCTGAAGGAAATAGGCCAGCTTGTTAGCAGAAAAGAGGCTGCTGATATCGCCGATGGCTTCATAGTGAAACATCAGGTAGAGCAACATGGCCTTAGCGGGTGTGAGCTTGGCATCCCGCTGCTTTTCTTGGGTCTGCAGCATGCTTTTGATTTCGGCATTGGGTTCGTAAACGAATATTTGGGCATCCAAGCCCGACAAGTGGTCTACAATCATGGGTTTCACAACGTTCCAATCCAGCCCGCCGCTGCCACAGCCCAAAGGTGGTATGGCAATGCTTTTGACGTGATATTGCTGGATAGCTTCTTTTAACGCTGGCAAGCCCTTCTTGATATACTCGATTTTAGAAGGGGCCTTCCAATGCTCCTTTGTCGGGAAATTGACAATGTACTTTTCGCGCATGAGATCGCCATCCTTCACGACCAGCATTTGCCCGATATTCAGCTCTCCTTTTTTACAGGCTTCATGATATGCCTTGTAATTCTTTGGGAACTGGTTTTTAAATTGCAATGCTATGCCCTTGCCCATCACACCCACGGTGTTGACGGTATTGACCAATGCCTGGGCATCGGACTGCAACAAATCACCTTGCAAGAATGTAATCATCTAAAAATATAGTTTTCCTTCCCGGGCTATCGTCACGGGTATTTCAAGGTCTAATTTACGAACAATATCTTCTATTTCCCCCTTTCTTGCCCCGGATTTTACAAATATCCGATCAATGTATGACGCGGGGATGTGGTTGCGTACGAGAAACTCGGCCTGCTTGAAGTCTCTGCGCTGAAAATCTTCTTCGGTGTTTTTCCAGTCTTTCGACCGGATGATATCCCATTTTAACTGATCAAAGTGCGCCGGATCATTAAAAAAACGCGCCACTTTCGTCTTGGCGTGCCGGTCTGTGAATACATATTGTAAATCACTGGCAATGATACGGGCAGAATCGATGATAATATAAATGATGTCTTCCTGCGGATACTGCATCACTCCCTGATAGCCATTCATAATCATATACAGCATGGGAGAGTGACCCCAAAAATAAAATGGAACATATTCGCCAAGGTGCCCATATCCATCTAGCGGTACGGGTGGTCATGACGGTCGGTGATAAGCTGCCGCTCGCCTTCGTTTTCTTTCCAAGCGGATTCTTCATGGCTAAGGCGTACAGCATCTCCGGAATTCTTGCCAGCAAACAACTCTGCTACTGCTTGCAGTATGCTGATCTCCTCTTCCGAAAACTGGTCACCATCGAAAGTTATATTGGGACGGTATACTTCAAAGTATTGGTCATCCTTGCCATTGCGCTCCTCAACTGAAATCTCTTCGTCATCTTGCAACCGAATAAACAAACGCCCATATTCGGCTGGCACTGGACCATAATCAATGGCACGGTATTGCAAACCCGTAATGGAATATCCATGACGCTTATAGGCCAGGAAATCAGCATAGAATAACAGCTTGTTAAGCTTGGTCTTATAAAGATTACCGATATGCTGCTCAAAATAGGCAATGGCATGGGCTATCCGAGGTAGGCTCAGCCGCCGGTAGCCGTTGAGTGAATTGGGTGAGTCATCGCGCAGTGCGATTTGCGAGAGCTCGTGGTGATAAAGCGCTTTGCTCCTACTTAAAGAATACATTAAGGCTTAGTTGTTTAAAATAGAAATTTGTATATTTCATCTACGAAATCTGTTCTTCAGTGGCAGATGAGAGATCGATAAAATTGCTCTTATGTGCGTTTTCTGTAAACTTGCATATAAAAGCAATTTTATCTAAGTTTGTATTGTTGAGCAAAACGGAGATGGCTATGCAACTTGTAACGACAAAAAAGAAAGCAAAAGGAGACCGACTGAACTGGACGCCGTTAAAGGACGTTAAGCCTGTTAAACTGAATGCGGATACCATGAGGGGGAAAGAAGTGGATGTCCAGGTTGAAGCCCAACGGAAAAACCGAGAAAAACCTAAACTATTGATACCTTGATCTTTGATTATCCGGGATACGAATTACAATTCATACAGAAAAGAAAGATTAAAGATGGTTCAGCCCATCTTTTTTCGTTCTTATATAAATTCTATTCACCTGTTACCGAATTACAATACATTTTGACGGCCGACTATCATGAGGATGATTTTTTCGCCATCAAATTTTATGCAAAGATGCACCGGAAAAGCGACTTCAAATATTCACTCATCACCAACAAAGGGGATATCGGCAATCTGCTGGTTACTTGTCTGAAATGCGTGCCTTTATTGCTTGAGACGTACCCAACCGCTTCATTCGGTTTTGTAGGCTCACGTACGTATGATAAGGTTTCTAAAAAGCTGGAGGATTATTCGAATACCCAACGCTTCAGAATCTACCGAGAGTTTGTAGTGACAAAAATCGGAGCGGATATTTTCAAACATTATGAATACGAAGGTATCAGCGGGTATCTGCTGGTAAACCGCAATTGCGGTGTGGACGTCGATGCGAAAGAACGGGAATTGGTGACTATGCTGGCAGCAACATATAACGATTTGCCTAATCCTTAATACAGTCTACAGAATCGGTTCTTGCCTATTATCAAAGAAAACGATAATCTGCACCTCTTCACCTACTACCCGATACAGAAACGAAATGGTACGATGGACTATGGCACGTCTTACACGTGCATCTTCCTGAACAGTTTGAAAGGCAAATGGGAATTTGGTAACGACACCCAAGAGCCTTCGGGTATCTTTCTGGAATTGCTTAGCGGTTTTGGTGCCCCATCGCTCTTTTACCTGCTCCAACAAGACTTAAAAGCTGTCTTTTGCTTCTTGGGAGAAGTAGAGTTTATAATCCGCCATTACGGAAATTAGGGATTACGGGTCAGCAATTCCTCGAATTCGCTGAAGGAGGTTCTCCGACCATTATCCAAATCTGCAAGTCCGCGCTTCATCCCTTCGATGGCATCGGGAGGCAAGGGAGCCGCTACCTGAGGCTCAAAATTGATTTTAAGAACCTTTAACACAGCCTTCAATGCAGAAAGCTGTTCTTTATTTTCAGGAAATACCACGTATGCTTCCATAAAATAGTTTTCAATCTTTTTTCCGGAATGAGTGAATACACTATTTCATTGAGCGAACCACGGCATTCGGTAAGCTATTCTAGCAAAAACGCCCACACGGCATGTGCAGGCGTTTCCAATTCGGTAGTAGTAGGGTATGTGTAAGTGATCGCGTTATAGATTATCCAGCCAATCGATATCCTGCGGGCTGGCGGGCTGTGGGGTGAGGGTGTATAGGTCATTCGACGAGATCGCAATCCCCTCCTGCTTTGCGAAATACAGATTACCCTGTGCGTCTTTTGCAATGACCACAACGGCGATCTGTTCGCCGACGGGAAGGTTTGGCGTCAGCGAAAAACTTTCCGTGCCAAACCACTGCATGGCCGGATCATAGTTCAAGCCGATAACCGCATTCAGATTTTCAAACACCATCATCACCGCGATATCCTGCAGGCCACCGGCCGAGCCCGGGGTCAGCCGCACATGCACATAGGTAAGCTGATCGGCAGGGTATCCCAGAAACTTATCTACATTGATCCACCCGAAGGTCGGGATGGTGAAGTCATATGAATAGGGCTGCACCATCGCCTGCGGTGATTCATTAAACACCAACCACGTGAACGAGTCGTCATCCAACAATGCATCATCATACCGCTGTCCCTGCTTGAACAGTATCATCCCATTTGGATCCGTATCCGTATCACGTGGTAACTTTACCTGTACCGGATTGGCACTCCAGGGCTGGTTTTCCGGATTGAGTTGCAACGTATCCCCGTTCTGGAGCACCTCGATATACAATTCGCCTCCCGACTCAAGCAACTGCCCATTGGATTCGGTGGACACGCCCGAAAGCAAGAGATCTTTTTTGGTGAGAATTTCGATGATTCCCACGTGCACCTCACCCGAAACCACATTCCCGTCTCCATCTACAAATGCATCGGCCGGGAAGGCTATCTGCGTACCTCGCTCGCCCGTGACAACGAACCCCGTCGAAGCATCTCCGGTAAATTGTTGCAATCCGGAACCGTGTTGGCCGTAAAACATATCGGCATCTATCCATTGTGGTGCGATTGATGTCTCTTTATGGCAGGCGGAAAAAAAGACGATGGATACTCCGATCATAACTGTTACGAATAAAAACTTTTTCATGATTACATAATTTAGTTAAACCATTCGGCCGGATTTTATCTTCCGGCCCGTTTGTATTCGTATATCAATGAAAGCAACTGCTTGTTACCCTCATTTACAAAAAAATTTACGGAAATGCTGAAAATAAAGATATGAAGACCGCTATCGGGCTAAACGATCTACCAGTTTCCGGGCCTTTCGGTGGTACCCACTCTGGCTGGTAACGCGTTCCGCGTAACGCAGCGCCTCATCAGGCTCACCCAGCCGCCACAGCGCCACGGCCAGGAAATAACGGGCATCATCGGCATAAACGGCCTTCCCGTCGGCGACAGGGCGCAACACAACGGCACTTTGACGGTAGTCTTTCATCCCGAGGTAACTAAGCCCTAGGTAATATCGGCCACGTATTTGGGTGGTATCTTCGGCAATCAATAGTTGGAGCAATTCGGTACTGCGGGCATAATCTTTCGCATTAAATGCTTCTGCGGCTAGCCGACTTGTGTTTTCATCATCCGCCCCCCGTGCTACGGATACCGACATTTCGGGTAGAGCTTCGTAATTAACCGTCCATAAACCCGGAATAGTAAACACAAGCAATAAACATGCAGCAGCGACCACTGGAATCAGCCAGCGAATGACCATTGACCGCTTTTGCGGCTGTGATTCGGCAAAATAGTTGTCGCTGGCCGACTGCAGCGTCAACAATAACGCAGGTACCCCCTCGTTCGCACGTAGGTGCTTGCTGAGGGTCTGCCGAAGTCCTCGCTGATGGTTCGTTTCTTCACGTAATTCGGCATTACTGGCCAATTCCACCTCAAATAGCTGCCTGTCTTCCGGTGACAAAATATCGTCCAAATAGTCCTGGATGTGTTCAAAATAGTTATCCATGTCGTTTACTGTTCTCGGTTAAACAACGGGTGCGCCTTTACCAGTTTTCCAAGTTGTGCCATGCATTCGCTTTTTTTCTTGCGTAAATAAGCATAGGTCAAGCCCAATCGCTCTGCCACCTTTTCCTGATGCTCCTTGCCCATGCAGGCTTTAATGATGTCACGGCACTGGTCGCCCATCGTTTCAAGCACCTGCATCACAGTCTTTTCTCGTTCCAATTGGTCTGCGTGACCACCGGCTTCCGTTTCATCATTCTGCTCAAACGTAAATCCGTCATCCAATGATTTTGTTACCGGGCTACCCGACTTTTTTTTCAATACATTCAACCATTTACGTTTGCAGACCGTCACCAAAAAAGCCTCAAAAGGACACGTTAGTACAAATCTACCATCGGCACTCAACCGATAGATATCAATCAGCGCTTCCTGTAGAATATCAGCAGCATCTGCTTCATCCCCGTTGTTATGGCAGATCATCCGCACAATTTTGTCTGCGTATAGGCGGTAAATCTCCGCAATACCCCGACTATCGTTGCGCTGTAAATAGGTGATGAACCGTTGGTCTGGATGCATTACGTAAATGGATGTAAAAGCTGTAAAAATAAAAAAAATTCCTATTTTTCGCCCGCAACACCAATCGACGGCTATGAACATAAAACGCTACCTTACTTTGTATACACTCCTCTACTTGTGCTCAGCCTCGCATGCGGGTACAATTGATACCGTCGAAGCAAAAATAGACGTTCGTTTTCTGGGAAACCAAGCCTCGTTCCAGGCGGAGCTGCCACCACTCGCCGGTATTCCCGGCGGGCGCCAGCCGTTCTACACGTACTTATGGGACTTTGGCGATGGGCATTTCAGTACGGCAGAAGCCCCGAAACACCAGTATACCAAGCCCGGTGAGTATGACGTGACGCTCTATACGGTCAGCAATTACGATAACGGGCCGCGCCCGAAACGACCGACGAGAAAGATCAGTGTAGACTCGACAAAGGTGGCTCCTAAGCCAATGGCTTCTACTGCGGAGCAAAATTTCTTCAACACCGACGCGACCTTTAAACTCTCTAAAAATGCCAACGCATTACCAGGACAAGACATGGTGGTCATCGCTGGAATAAACACGACCGAGAAAGGCCGAATATTCCTACTGACTAACGAGAAGATTTTCGGACCGGAAGGATTTGTATACGCCGGCCAGACGACCTATAACGGTGAAACCATCGCACCGCTAGATGACCCTAAAAACCTGGAAAGCCTATGGGCTACCGTGCCCAGCGTCACCGTAACTCAAAGCGGAAGCCCCGACTACGGCATCCGTGAAGAGCACGATTTCCAAGGCAGCGAAGCTATTGACTATTTTGCGGAGCTATATGGTAGCTATAAAACCGTGACATCGTATGAAGTAACCGGCAAAAACTCTTCGCAGTTTTCACTGATTAATTTAGACATCACGCCGGAAATGCTGACGGACACTAACGCGACCGTGACCATCACCGGTGTGTTCATCCCGGAAAAAGGCCCTGCCCGTGTACATCGATTGGATGTGCCGATCGTGACATCGCACGATCCGAATAAGATGTCGCTCAAACAATCAAGGCTTAGCTATCGCCTACTATCCAAGCGAAAAGCGCTCACCTACAAAGTACAATTCCAGAACGATGGTGAAGGTGATGCCAAAAACATCCGGTTGGAAATCAAATTACCCGAAGTACTCGACCCCACTACCTTCAACCTACTAAATTTATATCCCGAAGTCGATACCTGCGCCGCGACCAACCAAGCTGCCTGTTACCAGTATTATGTTAAGGGGGCCGATACCCTGGTATTCCACTTCAAAGACGTGGCACTGCCAGGCTCAAAAGCACCCGATGTGCACGATAAGGACAGCACCCAGGGGTTTATCCGATTTACCGTGCTTCCGAAAAGGAAACTGCCCAACCGCTCGTTCAAGGGACAGACCGACATCTATTTCGACAAGAACGAACCCATTACTACAAATTTTGCAACAGGTCGATTCCGTAAGGGCTTTTCGCCCATCGTGTTTGTGGGCTACCACCATTTCATCCAAAAACCGACGCGAAGTGATGGAGAACGCATGGTGAAAAATGGCCCGTTGCTAGGTGTAGGCCTCGCCCCCATCGCCCCATACCGCAAACTTTACTGGCAGGTGGAAATATACGCCAACGCGTATCGGGCATCTTCAACCCATACGGTGTATGAACCGGGGGTAATTGAACTGCCAGTACCGGGCACCGACCGGATGCAAAGATATGAGTACGAACGGTTTGACACGTACCAGAGCGATCGCTTCATCCAACTGCGGCTGGTGCCGCTTCACCTTCGCTACAATTTCAACAGCTGGGTATCGGCCGGTGTAGGGGCATTGGCAGCAACCACTATCAACACGAAACACCTCGAAGAAAGGACGTACCAATTGCTGGGCGCCAACGGTGAAATACCTGCTACCATACGGTATTCGGACGAACGATTGGCGATGGGCCGTCTCCATGTCCAGCCGTTTGCCGATCTCAACTTCGGCCGCACCTATTTGGGGCCGGTTGTGGGTATTCGCTACATCTACGGCGGTAACCAAGGGCAATTCGGACAGCTATATGCGGCATGGCGGTTCTAAGACACATCCGGAGGTTACTGGCCGTCCTGCTTCTAGGGGGCTTGTTTAGCTGCCACCAAGGCCCGCACCCACCACCGGACAATAATGATCCCAAAAGCACGATGGATACCGCAGCCCAGCTCGATCAACTCGAACAGTTGGGAAACATTGCCTATGATCATCCCGAACGTTTCATCCACGATCCGGATTCGTTCCTGAACCAACTTGCCACCCTACCAGTGACGGCCGAGGGCAAGGAAATGTATGCCTGGTTATTGCTGAACATCGGCTACGCACTGCGGGAAAATGGCCATGTGCCCGGTAGCACGCGATACTATGAAATGGCTTTGGAGTATATTGATGATAACCGATTGACCGAACCGGATTTCGTCGATTACATTGCCAAACCGCTGGGCAACCTCTACACGCAGCTGGGCGACTTACAACGGGCATTATACATCCACGAACGGGCAATAAGTACATCGAAAAGCCGTGGAAAGGAACAGCAACTGCCTTCGCTGTACACGAACCTGGCCGTCGTCTACCAGCAGCTCGGCTGGACCGATCACGCGCTAGACGCTTGTAAAAGTGGCTTACGGTATGTAAGCGACCGCGATGCCAATGCTGGATTACTATACAATATCTTAGCTAACTGTTATCAAACACTGGGCGAGCTGGATACTGCACGATACTATAACCAGCTAGCCATTCACCGCTTTACCAGAAAGCGACCCGTGGGCGACACGTTGATTTGGTATGCATCGGCACTTTATCAAGGCTGTTCGTTAAATGAAGCGCAAGATCGCTTGGACGATGCACTACGGCAAATCAACAGTGCCATCTTGCTCACCGACCAGTATTTCCCCGACAGCAAGCAACGGGAACGGGCCAAGTACCGTTACGCACGCGGCAATCTTCGGTTTGTTTATGGTGACTACATCGGTGCCCACCAAGATTTCCGCAATGCGCTGCAATTATTCGGAGACACTGCTGCACCCATACACTACCCAGACTATACATTCACGGAAATACTGTGGGGATTGGCGCGTGTGTATGCCCAGCAGGATGCCGATTCGGCTACGCTGTATTACCGCCGGGCGATCGAAAATGCATACTATACGCAGCAGTTAATCGTCAGCGACGCGAGCCATTACCAAAATTCTGCTTGGAATCGGCGGCTGCTCGATGAAGCGATGGGCCAATTATGGGCCTCGTTTCAGTCGACCGACAGTCTGCCCACCCGCCAAGCACTGGCAGAAACCATGTGCTGGGTCACCGAATTGTCTAAAGGACGGCAGCTGCTCCACGAAATTAATCGAACCGGCCAGTGGACATCGGATGAAGGCAACAAGGTACGGCGATCGCTACAATACCTTTTCCAAACGCTCGCCACAGAACGGGATCCAGCAGAGCGGCAACGGCTGCAAGACGAGATAGACCGGCTCACCTTCCAATTCCAGTTGGCCGAAGAGCACTTCGCTCAATCATTCCTTCCACCCGATTTTGCGGCATTCATCGCAAGACTTACCACGCTTCCGGACAGCACCATGTGGGTTAGCTATTTTACGTCGCCTGAAAGTGATGGTTACTACATGGCTTTCATCGCGGGCAAAGCGATCGCTCATCAATTACCAGCAGATTCATTACAAGCCATCGTGCGCTTCAGCAACCGCTACTTCGGTACAAGTCCCACGGCATACGACAATGATCCATCCGGTTACCGCGACGAAGCCACGCGGCTAACAGCACTGCTGCTTCCGGTGCTCCCTGCCACCGGGGGGCGGATGGTCCTATCACCAGACGGCCCGCTACTGAAGTTGCCGTTTGATGCATTGGTGGAAGGCGATCAGTTTATCGGACAACGCTTTACGCTCAACTACACCTACACCTTCTTGCTCAACACTAGCCCAAGGGAAACCACAAATCGAAACCTGCCGCTGCATGTGTTCGCCAAAAGTCAATACAGTGGTGGGGAGTTGCCTGATATCCCCTTTGTCAACCGGGAAGTAGCTTACCTCAGTCGTACATTCGGCGCCGCCATCTATCGGGATACCGCCGCTTCGGACGCTGTCCTTTTCGGTTCGCTTGAGGGCGGTGGACTAATCCATATCGCGGCCCATGCCGTAGCAAACGGAACCGATGAACCATATATCGCTTTTGATCAGCCCGTAACACTTGCTAAATTGCAGTATACCCGAGCTACTGCACCATTGGTATTTCTTTCTGCTTGCCAGACCGCTGCTGGCGAATTATTGCGTGGCGAGGGTGTGGAGAGTCTCAACAGGGCATTTCTCAGTAAAGGTGTGCGCGGCGTCATCGCCTCGTACTGGCCCGTAGACGATGAGACGACCGCCATATTGGCAGGCCTGTTTTACGATGCGCTAAGCCGCACGCATGAACCGGCACTTGCGCTGGCCGAGGCCAAAAGAGACTATATTGCTTCGGCATCCGTATCAGCGCAGAACCCCTGGTATTGGTCATCATTGCAGTTTACTGGGGTCTCCGTACCTACCTACCTGCAAAAGAAAAGCCGATGGCAATATGGGCTTTATGTCGGGTTAGCCCTTACCGCCATCGGCTGCATCGCGTGGTCGTTACAACGGCGTTCTAAAAAACATCCACCTGATCGCAAACACAAAAAAACCAATTAAGTATTTGCACAATATCCAACATTTACTGCCCATCGGTTCCATAATCAATCCACGGTTAATAAGCAAGCACATTGATCTCGGTACGGCGGTTCTGTTCATGTTCGGCTTCCGAACAGTCTACCCCGTTAGCGCACGGATTGACCAACCTGGTTTCCCCGTAGCCCCTGGCCACCATCCGCCCCCGATCTATTCCTTTTGATACCAGGTAAGCCACCGCTGCCTCCGCACGGCGCTGCGAGAGGTGCATATTATATGCATCGTTGCCCCGACTGTCTGTGTGCGATGATAGCTCTATACGGAGCGTAGGGTTTTGCTTCAGGATGCTTGCCACGTTATCAAGCACCAACGCCGCATCGCGTCGGATGTCGCTCTTATCAAAATCGTACAAGATATTTTTCACCACCCACGAAGTTCCTTCCTCCAACACACACACGCCGAGCTTCAAGGTCACATATAACGTCTTGCTGCGGTCCAGACCCACGGTGGTCACCCGCTCGGTTTGTGAATATTTGCCAGCCTGATTGGCGACCACGTTATAATTGGATTGCTGTTCCAGCTGGTAGATAAACTTACCCTCGGTGTCTGAAATTTGGCTGAGGTTAGCATTGGTGCCTTCGTGGGTGAGGATGGTGTTGATACCAGCCAGCTTGCTGTCCGTATCGCACTCCACCGTTTCGCCTACCAACGTAAAACGCGGATCGTCGTGTAGCAACTCTTTATAGATTACAGACCCGCTGCCCTGGAAATCCGTTGGCGTAATACGGGCTACCGTGGTGGCTATCCCGTTTTTTTCGCCTACCACGCGATAGTCTCCGCTCAACGCGGCAGTCAGCCGTTCGGCTTCGCCATTGGCATTGGTCGTGCCCACATGCTCCAGCTCTTCTCCGGAAATCACCACTTTCACGCCGCTTAATGCCAGACCGGTTTGCTTATCCTTTACCACGATAACCACATCTTTCGTCTTTGGCTGGGCTGTGTCTACCGGAACGGCCGCTGCAGCAACCGCCGGCTCTGAGGTCGGGGTCGGCACAGTTTTAGCCTTACGCTTACCCCCAAATGCATATTTGATACCGGCAGCCACATTCAATGCTTGGGTGAAGGTACGCCGCAGTTCAGGCTCCTCCCCAAAAAATAACGTGGGGTCATCAATGAAGTGCCCCTCGGTTAGGGGCTGCATTACAGGCAGCTCTTCAATGAAAAATTCGGCGGGTTTACCGCCAAATTCCGTACCGAATGCGCTGAGGTAATCACCCTGAACAAAGATACTGAGGTTACGCACTACCTCATAATTGAAACGCAAGCCCCCTACGCCCATCCAGGCCAGTGCCCTATCTGATGCGTTGGCGGTTTTCCTAACAACTAACGACTGGGCGACTACTCCACCGCGCGGGTCAGCCGTTTCGTACACCAATTCCTGCTGGTAATCGGGGTATTGCTGAAATAACACGCCGCCTTTGGCGAACAGTTCAGCGGCAAATTTCCCACTGCTGAATCGATAAGTAGGCCCCACTGCCAATCCGAGATGACGGAAGCGCTCCGCACTGTGGAAGGTAGTGGCTAGGAAACCATTGCGGAAAGCCACACTATCACCACCCCAAATCGGGTGCTGCAAGAGGCGCGCGTCGATACCAAGGCCGAAATTGCCGCCACGAAAATAATGATCGGCAAATACCCCCCCTACATAACCAATATTGGCTCGTGCCGTATCGCCGTGGTAGGTACCCAATGTAGGGCTTGCCCCACCGAATATACCAACCTGCCACGTGGTGTATTCCTGTGACTTTGCCGCATGATTGCACATCAGCCAAACAAACAGTAGGACCAATGAAATTCGTATAATCTTCTTCATAACATTCTACATTTTTAATTAACTGTATCCTTTTTCGGTATATCACCGGGAATCGGGGTTTGTTACCCCACGGAACGAAATTATTGTTGATCTGAAAGAACTATTATGAATTAGCCGGTCAATAATCCATGTTAATTGACCTATCTAGGTTCATTAAAACTAATCGGTTAGCCCAACCTTCCTAAGCTATTTTGCCAATTGTTATTATCGAATTACGCGACGGCAGGAATGCTGTCACAAAAGGCGAAGTTACTTTTGGTCAAGGTCTTATATTCGGCTTACTTCATCAGCACTAATAAGAAGGGGATATTTAGTTGTCCGACTAATGGGGAGTAGCATCGACTAATCTTGACGAATCCTCTTTATAACAAGAAAAATGTCCTTGGCTTCGATGGCTCGAGTTCGTCCTCTTCCCCTAATAATTGCCGGATATTGATTTCGATGGTGCGGGCAATCGAGGTGACGGGGATATCACTGGGTCTGTTACGAAATGGGTCTTGGAGGTGATAGGCTGTTTTATCAGCTAGGAAAAACAAGGCGGCAATCAGCACCAATAGCGGAATCTCAAAAACCCAATGTACATCCTGGATGGCGATGGAAAGTGTGATTAAAAAGAGGTAAATCGCCCCATGGAGGAAGAGCCGGTAGGTCACGGGAAATACTGTGCTATTGATCCGCTCGGCTTTGCCCATCGAATCGATTAACCGCATGATGGTCTGATCTACCTGAACCCGGCAAAAGACATCCATGTTACCTTCTTCGGCCATGTCCTTGATAGCCAAAGCCTGTTGCCTTACAATGGCTAACGGTTTATTGGTATGGTTAACAAGCTCCGCAATCTCTGCCGTATCTAAGCAGTCCGTGTCACGCGATAGTGGATCGAGCCCGCGCAACGCATCGCCCAACGCATAGCACCATGCTATCTGGCGGTACCCCATCTTTTTGATAGCTTGCTCATGGCCTTCACCTAGATAACTCTGTAGCTGCACGATCAGCGAACGAGAATCATTGACGATGGCCCCCCATATCTTGCGCGCTTCCCACCAGCGCTCGTAAGATTGGCTCATCTTGAACGATAACAGGACTGAAATGGCGGTACCTAAAAACGCTGGAACGCCTAATGGCATGTCAGGCAACCTATCGCCCAGCATATAGGTGAATATGTTAAAGACCAAACCAACAATGGCAACGACAGCGACCTCACGCTTGACCTTGTTAAACATATACCGAAAAGGTATTCCCCGGGTGTTTAGAATCATAACATCCTAAACAACGTTTTTAACATTATGTTTTCGGAAACATAAGCCACCTTCTCCCATTCATAATACAACAAATTTAATCTAAAAATCTAACTCAAATCGCTGTCCTGTTTTCGGGGGTATTATAACGCTGCCGCTACCCCATCACGTTAGACGATTTGGTAGTCGGTGAAGGTTTCTTTATTTTTACACGTTCGATTTAATAAAATGCCAATTGTAATTAACGGGAAGAGTTTTCATATCGATGGATGGTGCTGAAGACAGGATGCTAATCAAGGATTTGATCGAGGGTGAAAAGCGAGCGTTTGACCAATTGTATCATCGGTATTGGGAGAGCCTGTTTCGCTACATCGCCAGCGTACTGAAAGATGAGGATGACACTGCTGATGTGCTACAAGATACTTTTTTCAAAGTCTGGGAACAACGCGATCGATTACAGCATGTCGAGTCTGTAAAGGCTTACCTATTTACCATGGCGCGAAATGGCGCCCTCCGGTCCATTGCCCTGCGACAAAACCATCAACGTTTCCTCGATAGTTTGGCTGATTTTCTGAAAGATGTGTCTTACGAAGGATCCGCAGAAGACTCGCTCGCCCTAGCCGAATTGCAGCAATCTCTCGATAGACGGATTAATAGGATGCCTCCGAGGATGCGGGAGGTATTCTTGCTAAGTCGTCTTGAAAACCTTAGCAACCGTGAAATCGCAGAACGGATGCACATTTCTGAGAACACGGTAAAAAAGCAAATCAACTACGCTTTAAAATTCATAAGGCTGACGATCAAGTATTTACCCGTAATACTGTTTGATTTTCTATCGAAATGAAATCCGCCTATTAACTTTTTTAACTTTTTTTATACTACCAAACCCTGCTTTCGTAATCTTACTTATAAACCAATTTATAAATTCGGATCGGAGAACATGCGAAAAAACGAGATCGAGGAATTGCTTCGGCGCTTTGCAAATGGAGAGACCTCCCCTGAAGAGGACGAGTTCCTTGAAGCATGGTTTGAAGTGGAAAGCCAGCGCGGAACATGGAACTGGCGCAATGCTGAACATCGCGAGTCAGTTCAGGCGCGACTCTACGAGCAATTGGTTGAACGCATGGACCACAATCCTCCGACAGCACCCCTCTGGCACCGATGGAGAATCGGCTTGGCGGCCGCGTCAATCATCTGTGCACTGGGTATTGCACTGACCCTATACCTATCTCGAAACGTAACTGACACCCTACTCATCAACGAGCAACTGGCGGATGAAGCTGTTCCCGCGGGATCTGATGCCGCTATATTGGTACTCGCCGATGGCCGTACCGTGAGACTGGACGAGTTGCAGGGCAACGTACAACTTGCCGATGGCAACGTCAATATCCAATATCTGGAAGATGGATCGGTGATATACGATTCGGCCACGGAAGAATCCGGGTCGCAACAGCAGAGCGCGGAAATGAATACGCTACATACACCCAAGGGGGGAAAGTTCCAACTGACGCTACCTGATGGCACATCGGTATCCATGAATGCTGGTTCGTCACTATCCTATCCACTTTGGTTCGGCAGTACCGAACGACGGGTGACGCTGGTGGGTGAAGCCTATTTCGACGTTGCCCATGATGCGGAACGACCGTTTCATGTCGTGTCCGGCGAGATCGATGTACAGGTACTGGGCACTAAATTCAACATGATGGCCTACCGGAACGAACCTGAAACTGCCGTCACCTTGGAAACCGGACGCGTAGCCATCTCGCAAGGCGGACATTCGCTTACGCTGGCTCCCGGCGAACAAGCATACGTAGATGGGGCCACACCCATCATGAAAAAACGCAAAATAGACCTAGTTGATGTGCTGGCTTGGAAGAACGGATACTTTTCGTTCGAAAACCAAGAGATAACAACTATCATGAATAATATCGCCCGTTGGTACGATTACGACATCGTGTTTGAGGGTAAGCGGTCGAATCGCAAATACAGCGGTCGAATCGCACGCACGCGGCCACTACAGGAAGTACTCGCCTCTTTGGAAGCCTTGGGTGATGTCCGGTTCAAAACAGAAGGAAGGAGGATATCGGTCATGAAATAGCCTTTTACGAAAACCTAGGATTATGACCCTGTCTAAATAAAGAGGCCAGAAGTGTTCCCGCACTTCTGGCCACCAGCACATCGCTGGATTGAACAGGCCATGGAAATGAATATTGGATCATTTAATTAGACCTATATGCAAATATATAAAATTTATACTGCCCAAATGGGTAGTATAACCTTACTTCACAGATTAAAACCGATTATAATCATGAAGCTATCAACGCTGTTGGTATTGCTTTCCATCTTTCAGGTTAACGCAAATGTACTGGCCCAGAAAGCATCCATCAGCATGGAAAATGTGACAATCAAACAGGTGCTTTTCGAGCTGAATAAACAGACCAAGCTGGATTTTGTATACCTGGCCGACGAACTGGACGACCAACGCAAGATTACTATTCACCATACTGACGCCCCGGTCATGGATATCCTTAACACCTGTTTCAAGGGCCAGGATATCACCTTTCGCGTGGAGAAATCAATGGTGATTATCCAAAAGAAAAGGCAACCTGTGCTGACGGAAATAAGGCAACAAACCATCCAGGGAATGGTCACGGACGAATCAGGCGTGCCGCTATCGGGGGCTTCCGTTTCGGTGAAAGGATCCCCCACCATCAGCACCGCCACCGACAATGACGGCAACTTCACACTCACGGTGCCCGAAACAGCAGTGCTGGTGGTCACGTATGTAGGGTTCTTGCCGAAAGAACAGGCAGTAAACGACCAGACAAACCTGACCATCGTACTGGAAGAAGATACATCGGAACTGGAGGAGGTAGTGGTGGTAGGCTATGGCACGGTATCACGTAAAGACCTAACTGGTTCGGTCTCGTCAGTGGCCGCCGCCGACATACAAGACCTCGGCGTATCCCGTCTTGACCAAGCGTTGCTTGGCAAGGTTCCGGGCGTACAGGTCATGCCGGTATCCGGCGCTCCCGGAGCATCGCCGCAAATCCGGGTGAGAGGCGTCGGTAGTATCTCTGCCGGATCGCAGCCGCTCTACGTAGTGGACGGATTTCCGACGGACAACATCCAAACCCTCAATCCGAACGATATCGAAAGCATGGACATCCTGAAAGACGCTTCCGCAACCGCCATCTACGGCTCTCGCGGTGCCAATGGCGTCATCATTGTCAATACAAAACGGGGGAAACAAGGCCGGTCCACGATCGGATTCGATGCCTTGTACGGCCTGCAACAGGTCTCCAAATTGCCAACGTTCATGGATGTACAGCAACAGGCGCAATACTACTATGACGGGGTAAAGAACCGAAACCTCGACAACAATGCCGATGTATCAGGCGATCCCGCCACATGGACCTACCGGGTACCCCAGACGGTGCTGGATGTACTCAACGGCACCAATACCACCAATGTGGATGCGATGGATTACATTCTTCGCACGGCTCCCCAACAGCAATTCCAACTGTCTGCGAACGGTGGAACCGACCAGGTCCGCTATGCCATCAGCGGCGAATACCTCGACCAGGACGGGATTGTCGTCAACAGCAACTTCAAACGTTATTCGTTCCGCAGTAACCTGGATGCCAAACTGAACGACAGGCTCAATGTGCAATTGAACCTGAATGGGGCATTTACCGATGAGAACCGTGTCACAGAAAGCGGATGGGGCGGCGGCGCAAACGAAAGCATCATCTCGCAGGCGACTTCCGCACAGTATTACTACCCGGTGCTCAACCCCGATGGGTCGTACTTCGTTTACCGCGACCTGGATGCCTCGACCAACCTGTTCAACCCGCTTGCGCTGGCCAACGAGCGGATGAACAAGGCGATGATGGGTAAGTTTCTCGGCAACGTGAACGCAACGTATAAGTTTACCGACTACCTGAACGTAAAGGTCATGGCCGGAGCAACCTACAGCAACCTCAAAAATACGACCTTTGTTCCGCAGCTGCCTGTTTTCCTCAACAGTCCGCCCAACGGCCAGGATAACACCGCGCAATCGCTCAATTGGATCACCGAAACCACCGTCAACTACAGCCAGACATTCGGTGACCATCAGCTTACGGGCCTTGTCGGCTTTTCGAGCCAGAAAGAGCGCATACAGGATAATTTCCTGGAAAGCAACAATTTCCCGAACAACCTGGTGCCCTACCTCAGTGCCGTGAGCGGTATCCTGACCGATGGGGGTGCCGGCATCAACGACTGGTCGTTGGTATCGTACCTGGCGCGGGTAAACTATAATTACCTCGGCAAATACCTGCTGACGGCGTCCGTGCGTACGGATGGTTCTTCGCGCTTCGGCGCCAACAGCAAGTACGGGGTCTTCCCGTCGGCTGCCCTGGCGTGGCGGATTTCGCAGGAGGGATTCCTCCAGGATGTGGAGGCAATCAACGACTGGAAACTCCGCGTCAGCTTCGGTCAAACGGGCAACAACAACATCGGCAACTACGAGCACTACGCCAATGTGCTGTACTACCGCTATAACTTCGGCGGCGGCGCCGTGGGCGGATACGCGCCTGCAAGGTTGGCCAACCCCAACCTCACGTGGGAAAAACAGCGTTCCATAAACGTGGGCATGGATGCTTCACTGCTCAACAACCGCATCAGCCTAACGGCGGATTACTTCACTTCGAGAAACACGGATCTACTACTGAATGTGAATGTACCGGCCATTACCGGCTTCAACACATCGCTGATGAACATTGGTGAGGTGAAAAACTCCGGAGTAGAAGTGGTCGTGAGCACCCGTAACATCGAGCGTGAATTTACCTGGTCTACCAATCTTAACTTCTCGACGTACCGCAACGAAGTATTGCGGCTCGGGCCTACCGGCGATCCGATTATTTCGGCACGGCACATTACGCAGGTGGGGCAACCGATCGGTATGTTCTACGGACTGCTGACCGATGGTGTATTCCGAAATCAGGCGGAACTGGATGCCGGACCGATCTACAATCCGGGAGCGCCCGACCGCTCACGCGTGGGCGACCAGCGTTTCGTGGACATCAGCGGCCCAAATGGGGTGCCAGATGGAGTGATCAACAGCTTCGACTACACCATCATCGGCTCGCCCTACCCTGATTTCTTCTATGGGATGACCAATAACTTCGGATACAAGGACTTCTCCCTGAGTGTCAACCTACAAGGTGTTTACGGGAACCAGATCACCAGTACGGCCAACGACATCCGACTCACGACCCGCTCGCGTAGCAAGACGCTGGACACGCAATTGGACTACTGGCAGTCTGAGCAAAACCCCGGCGACGGACAGACCCCTCGGCCGAACGATGCACCCACGGGTGGCGTCCGTACGGTCAGTACACGGTACCTCGATTCGGGCAGTTACCTGCGGATCAACAACATCACGCTGGCCTACCAACTGCCGACGACCGTGATCGAGAAGTGGCGGATGGGATCGCTACGCGTATACTTCAGCGCCAACAACCCGTTCATCTTTACCAAAAACACGTCTTTCAACCCCGACGTGAGCACCGGTACCAATGCACTGACACCGGGCATCGACTACAATAACTATCCGTTGCCCAAAAGTTTCATCCTTGGATTGAATGCTCGTTTTTAAGACTCAAAATTGAACATAAATGAATACCCATACAAAACATATCAATAGCTGGATAGGCCGGCTGGCTTGCATCCTTGCACTGGCTGGCACGTTATCCTGCTCAAATAGTTTCATCGACATCCGGCCCGAATCCAGCACGACCACCGATCTACTCTATCAGACGGATAGCGACTTCGAAGATGCAGTCAACGCCGTATACACGGCACTGCAGACACAATACCGTGATTTCTGGATCTTTGGCGATGTACCGGGCGAAGATGTCACGCAGGAAGTGGTCAAGAACGACCCCTGGTACTTGGCCGATGTCTTTGCTATGCAGGACAACACACCCGTGCTGGCCACGGCGTGGAGCAACTACTACATGGCCATCACCCGCGCAAACCTGGTACTCGACCACATCGAGAAAGTAGATGCACAGACGCTGCAGCAACGCAATCGCCACGTCGGCGAAGCGCGCTTCCTGCGGGCATTGGCCTACTTCGATCTCGTCCGTATCTTCGGGGCGGTGCCCAAGGTCACCGGGCCGCTGACCACCGAAGAAGCCTATGCCCTGCCACGGGCGGCAGTGGAACAGCTCTACAACGAGGTAATCATCCCCGATCTGCTCGATGCGGGGGAACTGCTGCCTTCTTCCTACGGCGGTGCCGATGTAGGACGTGCGACCAGCGGTGCAACGAAGGCGTTGCTCGGTCGTGTATACCTTACCATAGGCGACTTTACCAAAGCGGAAGCGGTACTTGCCGAAGTGACCACCTTGGGCTATGCGCTGCTTCCCGATTACGACGATCTTTTCGACTATTCCAAAAACGAACACCATAGCGAATACATCTTTGACATCGAATACGAGGAAGGTTTGGGCAACCAAGGCAGTGTATTCACGCACCGGTTTATGCCCAATTCATCGGCGATGGCAGACCACTACGGCATAAAGGGTGGTGAACTGTCGGAGACATTCTCCCCCACTCCCATATTGCGATCGCTCTTCGAGCCGGAAGACAAGCGCCGTGATGTTACGGTGGGCACACCGGGAGGGTTCACCGACGGCCAAGGCCGATTCATACCGCTGCCCGCTGCTACTTCCCAAAATTACACGTTGAAATACGTAACCCCAGTAAACCTGGTGGGTGATAGTCGCGCCAACTGGAAGGTCATCCGGTATGCCGATGTGTTGCTGATGTACGCTGAAGCGCTGAATGAAAATGGAAAAACTGCAACGGCCATCGAGCACCTCAACCAGGTACGCCAGCGTGCAGGGGTGTCGCCGGTTGCCAACAGCAGCCGCGAGGAGGTTCGTGAACTGATCTATCGCGAACGGCGGTTAGAGCTGTCGTTCGAAGGGCACCGCTGGTTCGATCTGGTGCGGACCGGCAGGGCGTTCGAAACACTGCAATCCCAGGGCATGCAGTCTTTCATGACGCTTTTCCCGGTACCGCTGAGCCAGGTGCAGATCATCAATAACCCCAGCATTTTCCCGCAAAACCCGGGATACAATTGATCAGGTAGCATATGATTCGGCTAATGAAATTGATTTTCTTTGTTGCGTGGTGTATGGCGGCGGTATCCGCCGCCTACGCCAGCGACAGCATCAGCGTGTATTTCGATCCGACCAGCAAACCCTTGACAGCACTGGCCAACCGGGTGAAAGCCCAGGCCGCCCGGCAGGGTTCGGTCGTATCTGTCGGAACCCCGGAAAAGCTTCCTCGGTCCGGCAGTGTCGTCGTGCTTCAGAAAGACCGGTTGCACGCCGAACTGGCTGCCGCCGCTCCGGAGATCGCTGTCCACGCGTTGGAACCGGAAGGCTTCACGCTGAAATGGGACCGGTCGTCTAACCGCCTATACGTGGTCGGTGCGGATTCCATCGGTGCCCAATATGGCCTTCGCGAAGTACTGGATCATTGGTTGGTACATGGAACGACACAAACGATCGCCGAGAAGACAGAACACCCTTTCCTGGAATACCGTATCCTGAAGTTCAACCTGCCATGGTCACCTTATCGGAAAAACGCAGCCACCGATATGCACCTGGGGGTGTGCCGGGACCTGGCTTTCTGGGAAGGGTTCCTGGATATGATGGTGGACAATCGCTTCAACGTCCTATCCCTGTGGAACAATCACCCGTTCCCGTATATGGTACGGTCGGCATCCTATCCGAAAGCCACGCCCTTCAATGACGAAGAGCTGGCCGACTGGAAGCAGTTTTGGACAGCCCTCTTCGGGATGGCAAAAGAACGGGGCATACAGACATTCATCGTCAACTGGAACATCGTCGTATCTCCGGAGTTCGCCGAGGCCTATGGTGCATCGGAGTACAACGACCGCTCCCCGATGGTAGCGGCCTATACGCGTGAAAGCGTGCGACAGGTCATCGATGAATATCCCGACCTCACCGGGATCGGGGTAACCCTGGCCGACTGGATGGGTAACTTTCCGGATGCCATGTCACCGCAGGAACGGGAAGACTGGATCGCCCAGACGGCCGTACAAGGCATGAAAGATGCGTCCAGACCGGTTAAGTTCCTCCACCGGTCGGTGCTCGCCGGCGATCCCATGGCCATGCGCAAGCTGCTGGACGATGCCGAACTTGAGGAGCCGGCGCTCGTAGAGATCAAATTCAACTGGTCTCACGGCCACTCTACGCCGCAGCTTGCCATCACGCATGACTTCCATTCGGGTGAACTGGACAGCCGTTTCTGGGATCCGGCCCCGGAAAGCTACCGCATCCAATGGATGGTGCGCAATGAAGACTTCTTCATCCTCCGTTGGGGCCAGGCCGACTTCATACGGAAACACATTCTGCAAAACAAACTGGATGCCGTAAACGGCTATTTCATCGGCTCGGAAGGCTTTATCCCGGCGCTGGACTACGCGTCCTTGCCTACGCCAGACCGTACCTGGAACTATGCGTTCGAAAAGCAATGGCTGTTCTACACGCTATGGGGACGACTCCTCTACAATCCACAGCTACCCGATACCGCATTTAAAGACCAGTTTGCCCTCCGGTATGGAAAGCCGCTGGCAGGTGAAATGTTCAGCCTCTATCAGTTGGCCAGCCAGCTACCGCTTCGGCTAGCCAGTTTCTACCGCGCTACGTGGGACTACACCCTCTACAGCGAAGGGTTCATCGCCGCTGAACCCGCGAATCCGGATGTTCCGTTCGATCGGAGCTCTCCGTTTCTCTCCGTCGCCGAAATCATGGATCACGAAGTGCTGGACACCCAACTAGTGGCGATCAGGCCGTATGTTTCAGCGACCTTGAACGGTATCGCAGACACGGAAAAGATCACGCCCCTTCAACTTGCTGAACAGTCGGAGGCCGACAGCCGTGCCGCGTTGACACTGGTTGCAGACATGAGGCAACGTGCGCCGCACCAACGCGGCGCATTGGCTTCGGAACTGGATGACATGGCTACCTGGGCCTACCTGGGCCTCTATTTCGCCGACAAGGTGCGCGCAGGCGTGGCGCTGGAATACTTCCGGCAGACCGGTGACGAACTGCAGCGGACTGAAGCTGTGCGGCTATTGCAGCAATGTGTGGACCATTGGGACGGTGTGGTACGCCACACCAAGGATCGGTACCTTCCCGTGCCCCACGTGGCTAATGAGTACTATGGCGACGAATTTAAGACGTTCTCCTGGGAGCAACTTCGCCCACAGGTGGTGCGTGACATACAGATAGCAAAAGACATTAACCCGATACAATGACTGAACCCATGATGAAAAAACACTGGTTTACCGCCCGCCCGCCGGTCTTTCGTTGGCTGGGCGCGGCCGCTTTATGGCTGGCGCTCTGCCTTCCGGTCTACACACTGGCCGATACGCCCGGATGGTGGAAACGCAACAACCTGCGGGTGGTACAGACAAATCTGCCGGACTTCGTAGCGGCGGAAATAGATCCCGAGCGCTTTGTAACCGACCTTGTCGAGATGTCGGCAAATACACTGATTATCAATGTGGGTGGCATCATGGCCTTCTACCCCACCGAACTAGAGTACCATTACCGCAATCCCCATGCTGCCGACAACCTCATCGGCGACATCGTGCGAAAATGCCACGAACGGGGCATCAAGGTCATCGTTCGCGTGGATTTCAGCCGCTTGCACAGACAAGTGTTCGACAAGCATCCCGACTGGTGCTACCAATCGGTCGACGGTGAACGGATGGTGAACGACGACATCTATGTCGTATCCATCAACGCGCCCTATGTACAGGAGAAAGCGTTCGAAATCATCCAGGAAATCATGGATAAGTACCCGATCGACGGCATCTTCCTGAATATGCCCGGATACCAAACCTCCAATGCCTATACGGGCGAATACTTCGGAATAGACCACAACCCGTTTGAACGGGAACGTTTCGCCAAATTCAGCGGGGGATTGGAGCTGCCGGTAAAAGAAGATCGGCAGGACCCGGTGTACCTGCGGTACCTCGAATATCGGCAAGATGTACTGGACAGGTGGGCCGAACGGCTTCATCGCGTGGTCAAGGGCAGGAACCCGCAGATCGCCATCTGTACCTATACCGACAAATACGTGGATATCATCCGTCACGAGTCGCAGCGGAACGCATCGCTCCCTTATTGGCCGTATACCGCTTCGGATAATGTCGCCAATACGCTCGGCACCTATCCGGGCCACATCGTGAGCAATGCATCCATCCAGCAGCTTTCCTTCCGTTCGCGTTTCAATGCCGTCGAGCCCGAAGAGGTGCGCATCCGGTTGTACGAAAACATCGCAAACGGGTCGGGCTTGGACGTGAGCATGATGGGCCAGATCGCCGGGAATCCCGATGCCCGCAATTTCGACGTGATGCGCGAGGTATATCGCTTCCATCGCGACCACGAACGGTATTACGGGCGTTACACGTCAGACGCAAAGGTCGCCGTACTGTCGCCCAACCTATGGGTACACGGCGACCTGGCCGAGGAGTACCGCGGTTTGCAGCTCATGCTCAGGGAAGCACATATCCCGTTTGACATCATCGGACACCAGACGCTGCACCGACAGCCCGAACGGCTGAAGCAATACCGGGCGATTGTGGTGCCCAGCATCGTAGGTTTCAGCGCGGCAGACCTCGCCGCACTGTCGGCCGCAGCAAAGACGGGCACCAGCCTGGTCGCCACCAATCGGGCATTTGCCAACCACCCGGAATTCCTAGAGGAGTTCTTCGGCGCGGTATGCGTCGAGGACCAATACGATGGTACCGGCAATTACCTCCGTGTCGACGCACAGGATGGCTTTCCGGGGTTGCCGAAGCAGACCATGGTATCCTGGCAATACAACCTAAGCCTGTATAAGTTCCCTTCGGCAAAAACCCTGTTCCCCATCCTATCGAAAGGGCGCCCGGGGCCTCCCGAAAATGTGGGTGGTCACGACGACACGGGTTATGCAGCGGTCGGCTTGAAGACCATCGGCGGAAGCACCCATATCCTGCTGCCCGGCCATATCGGAAAGCTGTATTTCCAGTCGGGCTACGAGCAATACCGGGAACTTTGGCTGGCATTGTTGAAGATGGCCTATCCGCAGGCCGCGGAAACCATCAAAACCAACGCGCCGGCCAAGGTAGAACTGCTGTGGAAAGCATTCCAATGGAACGACGGGAATGAAACCGAACGGCAACAGCCGGATGGGCACATCCTCCACCTGATTAACCTCAGTGGATACAACGGCAACACCTATTTTGCACCGTATCCCATCCACAGTATCGAACTAGACGTGGAGTTGGCCCGAAAGCCCGCAAAAGTATATACCCTGAAAGGAAACATCGAATTGCCCTTTTCCTGGGAAAACAACCGGCTTGCCTTTTCATTGCCCCGATTGGGAGATTATGAGGCGGTGGTTGTGATACCGGACGAAAGCGGCCGGTAAAATGCGGTGAAGATGGGAAAATTTATCTGCGTTACAAACGGGGGGTGCCTAGAATGAGTAAATGCTAGGTACCCTCAGCGATGGCATGGTTAGTCGCGTGGCGCAATGAGGTACCGTAAGGCCGCTTCTTCATCCAGCCAGCGGGAGTGGTATCCTTCCGCCGCTCCAGTGATAAATAGCACTCCTTTCCCTTTCATCCAATCAATAATTTGATGGTTTACGTCATGTGAAACTGCCGGGCAGCCTTCGCTATTGCCCAAATGTCCATATGCATCAATGGTGTCCTGGCTGACGTAGTCGGCCCCATGCATCACCACGTACCGCCTCCGCGCATTGGTATTGAATCCTGAGTCGAGTCCATCCAGTTTGAGCGAACGCCCGTTTTTGCCGATATATTCCTCTGCTGTCAGGTAAAACCCCAGACTGGTCTGCAATGAACCGGGCATATTGGAAAATGTCGTGGCCATCTCCTTGCCACTTCCTTTGCCATGCGCCGACCATGTGTGGAGCAGCAGGCTATCGCGGTCGATGTCTATCACCCACATCCGGTTACTTGTACTGGGCCGGTTAAAATCGACTATCGTGAGTATTGGAGAAGTTGTTTTCGCTTTTGCCCTCAGGTTAAGGTATCCCGTATAGGCTTGGTGAAATACCGCCGTGTCTAATCCGCTTTTATCCAGTTTAGCCAAGCGGTAATGGCGCAACACCGCCTGCCTGTAAGAATTAGCAAGCGAGGAATCTCCCAGTCCTGTTTCTATGGTATCTTGGGCTTGAGTAGGTGAAACCTGGGTGCGACCCACCCCTTGACAACAGGAGGCGCTGGTTAACGCGGTGGTCAAACCTAGCCAAAAAAAGATGGATAATAGCTTTACATTCACCAAGCAAACTTAGTGAAAAACCAGTTGACTAGCGTGCCAATACTTGTTTTTCCTCGCCGTGCACGGCCAAGGCGTTTTCGTCAGTACGGGTCGGCCTCCATTTGGCCGCCCTCATGCGGTGCAAAATCACGGGAGCAAAGGCCATGAGCAACAAAACCGCACCTGAATAGAACAGATTAGACACATCCTTGAAAAAGCCATCACTGCTGAAGACCGTCAGCGCTAGAATGGCTGAAAACGGCAAGGACAATGCCAACACATTCAACGCCAACTGTGGGTTAAAAGTGGGGTTGGAAACGTAGCCGCTTCCTTTCTCCAAGGCTGACACCGCAGAGATGTGTGCCAATGGCCAAAAACTCACCGCACTTTGCGGAAACACGATGGCAAGTACCAGCATCGGGAATGACATATCAGGCACCAGCATTAGGCAAATGGCGCTCAGGCAAAATGAAATTCCGGCCCTAAAGAGCAACAGGCTAATGATGACCCTAAACTGTGTCCATTTAAACCGTACGGTGATGCCGATAAATAGCAAAACAATGGGTGTCATCAATGTGCTCAGCATGGTAACCGGACTACTCAGGAATGCCGGTAGGTCGCCAAAGTGTATGCCGAACGATAGCAGTAGCAATGCGGCAACGATCGCTAGGTTCACCGGCTCTTTCACCAAGGTCACCAGCAACCCTTTCAATCGCTCTTGACCGGGCTGAGTTGACCGGTTGGCCTGTTTGAAAAACCAGTGCATGGCAAGGAGGTAGCAGAAGACCAACACATATACCTTATTTCCCAAATCAGCGATACCGCCTAACGCTACGGCTTCGGTACCCACATATTCCAACAGGAACGGGAAACATGACATACCGGGGGCAAGTGAAGGAATGAGCAGCAACAGTGTCCGCATATCTGCACTCCCGGCTGATATACCGTAGAGCTTTGGCACGATGATTCTAGTGAGGGCCAATAACGCGAAATTAAAGCCTAAAGCCAATAATGGCAGACCGATAAGGTCGCGACGTATTTCCGTATTCATCAATGCCACGAAAATAATAGCTGGCAGCGCTAGGTTCAGGATGAGCAGTTTCAGTGTGTGATGGTGATCAGGCTTGTGCAGCGATTTGCGGAGCAGCCGGCCTACGACAATCAGTAATAGTAACGATAACGTTTTGGCTATAGCGGGATCCATCCGGTGGGATTAACTTCTAACTTCTTGCGGTGAACAAGTGAAAACAGCTTGCGTGCGAGTGCGCATAGCGCATTTAAACGGAAACCTTTCTTAGCGCCGCGGCACACAATTCCATTTCGGGCATGGTTCCCATGCTAACACGGCACCAAGCCCCTCCGTCAATCTGAAACATTCGAATTGATACACCTTCTTCGCGCAGTCCTTTTTGGAAAACTGCTGGATCCTTTTGAATGGGGAAGATAACGAAATTGGTATGTGACGGGATGGGATTATATCCCATCGCGTTCAATTGCTCACACAGATAGGTACGGCATTCGAGGTTAAGCTTCCTGCTAGTTTCCTGAAAGGCTACATCACCCATGCTGGCTATCGCACCACTTAGCGAGGTCACGCAAAGGCCCATCGTACCCCTGACAATGGAGGTCAGTGTCTTGATACGGTCTGGTTGAGCCACGATGTATCCGATCCGCAAACCCGCCATAGAGTGGATCTTTGAAAACGTACGGGCAATGATGACATCTTTACCTTCCCGTACAAGCCCTACCATCGTATTGGCACCCGGATCGGGCAAAAACTCCAAATAAGCCTCGTCGACGAAAACCGGTACCTTTTCGGAAGCATCCGAACAGAATTTCTTTAATGCCGCAGGTGGAGTGATGGAACCCAGCGGGTTATTCGGGTTACAAACGTACACCAAACGGGTTTCCATATCGATCGCTGATGCCATGGCATTTACATCATGGGCGTAGTCTGCGGTCAGTGGAACGGGTTTCCATACCCCACCTATCGCGCGTGTAGTATTGATCATGGACATGTAAGACGGATCAGCCGAAACGATGTTTCCACCCTTGAGGAACAACGAAATCGCCGTCTTTTCCAACAAATCCGTGGAGCCTGGCCCTAACATGATATACTCCTTCTCAACGCCCTCTTTTTCCGCAATCATATCGATTAGCCGGGCCGCATCCTCATGTCCATAGCGGTTGCCAAACCCAACGGCGTCGCTAATTGCGGTGCGCACGGCCGATGAAGGCCCATAAGGATTCTCATTGGCCGAAAGGCGTGCCTGAATGGCTGGCGCTCGCTCGTCTAAGGGTAAGGTGATGTCCCTTAACATTCCTTGAGACGAGGGAAATGCAGGTGTTCCGTGGTTCTTTCCAAAGGAAAGCGACGGCGCTAAGGCTAAACCGCCCATTGCCACCAAGCTGGATTTGATCCAATTTCTTCTGTTTGTTGTTGTTTTGGTCATGGCGTAAAAACTATGCGTTTATCAAAGTTCCCACCAAAACTTAATATAAGGTTTCCCCTTAAATTGATTAGCTAACGCAATATTAAGGATTTGCGCTAGCAAAACCAAATAATATCTCGGGTTTTTTTATCGCTCGATGGAAATCACCGACCGCTATAGGTTAAAGGTCACTTTCAACACTGCCATCCGCCCGCGGAGGTTGTAGTGGCTGTAACCAAACTGGTTGGCAGACAGGCTGTATGTTTCATAAGAAGTCACATCGGCCAGATTAGTTAGGTCAAGCTCCATATCTGTGCGCCATCGGTTCAGCCGGTAGCGTACATGGGTATCCATAAAGAAATAGCTGATGTCAGCGAGGGAGGCTTGATGGGTATATTGGTGTCTCCCGCTGATGCGCAAAAACGTGTTCTTGAACGGGGAATAGGTCACCCCGATCGATTGGTCAAACTGCCGCAATTGCCTGTCATCCACACGTGCGGTGGCTTCTTGGCTAACCAACCGACTGGTTGTCCAAGTACCAGTGCCATTGTAGTTGACACTTACTTTACCAAATAGCCGGGCTTCAGCACCGGGACTGAGCGTGAAGGAAATGTTGTTAAACGGCAACAATTCGTCGTTGAGCAATTGGTTGAAGCGTGTGGTATTCCAGGAGGCTTTGAGGCTGGCCGTTGCACCCAATGCGAAAATGTATTTGCTGATCCCTCCAGTAGCGCTAAGACTACTCACGTCATTGGTAAAGGGCAGCAGTACCGTCCGCCTGATATCATCCGTGACCATACTCGAGGCGATGGTGTTAGCGGTCGATTGGTTATACGTCACCCCTCCATTGATGAACAACATGCTGATGGCACGTTGGTAGTGGTAATGCAGCCCGAAACTGTGGCTATGGCGTTCTTGCAATTGCGCATCGTTTGCACTAAGGCTCCGGTAATTGCCCAGCACCACCCCACGGAATACCCCACCGATATTGCCCATCTGATTAGCAAACGCATAGTTGAACGTCAGGTAATCTTCCACATTGGTCATCATCTTCACCCGTAGGGAAGGATTGAAGAGCAGACGTGTTTCCCGCTCGTCGAGTACGAACCCGTTGTCTTGGTAAGCAATGCGCTGCCCGATAAGGGGGAGTGTCAAACTGGATTCCCATCGTCCTTTTTTGTATTCATAGGTGCCGTCGGCAAATAGTTGATGGCGTTGCCAGCGGAGATCGTTATCATCGCTACCTGCATAAGGATGCTCGTTGCCGTCACCCTGCACCAGGCGGAGTGCCGATTGGAGGTGCTGCCATTCATTGACCACCCCCACGCGATACCGCTGCTTGATTAACCCTTGGGTAAACCGATAAGCTAGCGAAGCGCGATTGAACCAGGTCGGCGTCTCGGCAAACTGCCGAATGCCCGCAAACGGCTCACCGGCGTTAAGCACATCAGCGTTAACGCCGGGGCTGATGGTAAGTGTCTGCGGCTGGTTGTAATGATTGAGGTACCAGTAGATATTCACGACATTCTTGTTCTTCAGCGCCGGGGTATATTCCAAGGTGTTGGAAAAGTCACGTATCCGGTTACGCAACCGTTGATGCATCTCCATGTCGTTACTCAATAAGGATGACGTACCCACATCACCGGAATAAGCCAATTTCAGCGCATTGTTGAAATAATAATCATCTTTATTGGCCAACGCAGTAAAGCTGACATCCGTAAGGAATGGGTTACGGCCGATATCTTGCCGTTCGGTGTAGCGAATGGTGTCATTGCCCAAGTACAGTTCACTGAAGCTATGGTATACCATATCATTATGGTCAATCAAGGCATTGATCGTAGACTTGAGCTGCAATCCATTGGATAGATTGACCAAATTATTGGCATTGAGCGATCCCGAATGATTGAGGTAGTACCGTTGCTTGGGTAGGGCGGGATTGCCGGCGGTACCGGGAGAAAGGAGGGCTTCCGGCCGGGAATTGCCGACGCCGGAGAGCATGTCACTGAAGTTAAACGCCGTGAAATCAGCTGCTAGGTCGGTTCCCACGTTGTTGCCCTTGGCTACATTGAGCATCTTGTACTTCTTGTTGAAAAGGATGCTATTGAGTTCGCCGTCATACTGTCGGGGGAGGCCGGCGCCCAGCTTGGCTTGCCCGGTGAGTTTCAGCTTGGCTTCGTCCTTGATGACCAAGTTAAGCGCCACACGGTCGCTAAGTGCCTTGCCGCGCAGTACCTTCATCGGTTGGTGGTTTTGCAGCACCTCCACTTTCTGTACCATGGCATGGGGGATGGTTTTCGTGCCAATGCTATACTTGTCATCCAGCAAGTCGTCGCCATCGATATAGAAATTGGAAATGTTCTGCCCGTTGTATTTGATTTGGCCGCTTTCGCTGACCTCCATGCCAGGCATGCGCCGTAATACATCGCCGATGCTGCGGTCTTCCGCCTTGGTAAACGAAGCCACGTCATAATCGAGCGTATCGCCCCTCGAATCGATTCGGGGACGGCTTCTCACTTCCACTTCGGAAAGGTCAATGGGTTTTTCTTCCATCGCGATGTCGTACCGGCTTCTTGAGGCATCCAGCGGCAGATCCACCCTAGCATAGCCGAGGTGGTTGACCTGCAGTCGCAGGCTATCCGGATCGGCAGCCGCAGGCAACGTAATGGAGAAGTGGCCTGAGGCATCGCTGGCCTTGAATGCCACGATACGCCCCTGCGTATTGCGGATGGTCACGCTGGCATGGGGTACTGGTTTGCCCTCCTTGGTTTTCAGGGAGCCTTGGATTTGCCCCGGCTGCGCAACGGCAGTCGTCACAAGTAAAACCAACATCACAGCAAGGAATCTTGCACCCTTAATACCCATGCTAGTTAACGGTTTGGCAGGCTAACATTCAATTTTCCAATTCTAGGGGGTTATTCACTACGGATGATGTTTGTGAGGTATCCCGCTTTACATTGATGCTTTTGATACGTGAAGGATCAAGAACAGGATTAGCATTGGGTGTCCCACCCGTACCCACTACAACCACATTACCTCCCGCCGCATTCCGTGTTGCCCCTTGCGATCGGGCGCTAAAGGCTGCCTGTGGATTTTTCTGATATGCCTCCACCAATTTGCCCAATGCTCTCTTGTTGGTGGGAATGGCATTATCGGGTATAGTAACCGTTGCTTCCCCCGCCACCAACGTCTCAAAACCCGCATAGCGGAAAGCCACCTCATCACGGCTGTCCGTAGCTTCGAGGACAAGCCCCGGCAAACCCCGTAGCTTCCAAGGTCCAGCTTGGAAGGAAACATCGGAAGTAAACCATACCGTGTAATCGCGCCCTTTAAACCGCCCCATAGCTTTCTGTGCCGTATATCCGCCAACCTCCTTCGTCTCATCAGCTATTTGCCAATCGATTTCCGGATAGTCCTCATCGACCACGTACCGCTCCCCCGCGAGGCTGTACAGCTGTTTGAATAGTTGTTCAGCGGGCTTAGCATAATACGACTCTTGCGTCGTACGGCCGCCGCCCGTGATGGTGAGGTTGCCATCAAAACCAGGGTCTTCCATTTGCTTTTTCATTTGCTGATTTACCCTTTCGCTGGCATAGCTGCTATACAGCGAGGCGTGCTGCCCGATATAAAGCACCATTTCTTCCTTGTGCGGTTTATCTGGCTGCAACGTATCATTGATATGCGTAAATTCATAAATCACGCGGGCCAAAGCAGGCTCACTCTCTTGTGCCGCTGAGGTGTATGCTGCCGTGAGCCCCACCAGCAGCAATATCATTCCATTCTTCCTTTCCATAAATTCGATTTTTTAATAATTCTACGAAAATATAGTAATTATCCGAAACAACCGAATTTATTTACGGAAAATTCGTAATCATGCATTTAAACCCTACTCAGGTAAACCACGGCATCAAGACTACGTTGTTGCTTTTGGTATTTCCATTCGCCCATCATTAGTGATTGCGTTCATTCAAATTAATCGGATTCTGTATGACGGATATCCACGATTGACTATTCAGTAGCCCATAATCCTGTATCCCCATCACCACCGCTGCCTGTGCTTTCCTAAAAGCTTCCGGGTTTTTCAAGGCCCTATTACGTAGGGTGAAAAAATCGTTCTTTGACACGGCCTTTGATTCGGTATAGTGCTGGGCAAACGGTGCGATTTGCACATTCTCCTCCAAAAAAGCATCTTTCTCGGCAGCTTGTTGGAAGGAAGTCAACTCAAAAGAGACCTCACCGCCTTTGTCCTTAGCCAAAACAATCAAACCGGGCAAATCACCTAAAAACCAAGGGCCAACGGGGAATGGGATATCCGGCGCGAACCAAACATGCCACTCCCTTCCTTTGACGAAGGCTATCGCCTTGACGCATTCAACTCCAGCGACGTTACCGACACTATCCTCTTGGATGGCCCAATTTATCCGAGGTATCGTTTCTTCATATTCATAGTATTGCGATAGAAAATCCTTTACTTTAAAGATGGGAGAACCGATTTCCCTGAAAATCTCTTGTGCCGTGACAATCTTGCCCGGCGAGGCACTCAGCGTCGGTAACCGTTCGGTTGAATTTCTACTCATCTCCCGCAGTTCCTGGAACTTCCCAACACGTTGCTTTATTTTGTCGTAACTTATGAAAGAGGAAGTGCTTTTGTTTGCGAGTAAAACCATTTCCTCGGTATGTAACTTGTCTTTTTGGCTGGTATCGCGGACATGATACAGTGTGTAGTAGGCACGAAACAGGACAGTATCATCTTGCTGTTGCGCCATGCCGTACGGAACGACAAAAAAAACGAACGTGATGCTATATAGTAAATAGTAATGGTTTGTTTTCACAGAATCTGTTCATTGTTTTTTTGCAGGAACAGTCTTTCCAAGACGTTCTACGACTTTCCGCTAACTACGCCATTTCCAAACCTAACAGTTTCAATCACATCTAAAAGATGCAAACTGGTGTAAACCTTGTAAAATTACAAGAAAGTTAATTTTCAACCAACTCAAGAGGGTTATTATATTCCTTGGAATCGCGCCCCCACTCTTCTTTTACACTTACCCCACTTTGCGCCCCTACCGTAGCGTTAAAGAAAGCTGCTGGATTTGTCCGAAAGGCCCTATACATTTTGGTATATTCTTTTCGAGATACGTTTTGGATCTCCATACTTTGCGGTACGGCGATAAGCGCTCCCTCTTCTTTGGCGATTTCAAAACCGGCAAACTTGAAAGAGACATCACTTTTAGTGTCCACAGCTTCCAAAATAAGCCCAGGTAAGCCATGAAGCTTCCACGGCCCATACCGAAAAGGAAGTTCTGTTGTGAACCAAGCAGTATATTCCCTTCCTCGAAATTGGGCAACAGCCTTCTGTACAGTAAAGCCACCGATTTCACGTGTTTCTTCCGTGATTTGCCAATCTATTTCCGGTAAATTCTCAGTGATCAAATACCTACTATCAAAAATACGGTTAAGGGAATAGCTGTAGCCACCAAGGTGAATTTGGGCCGGACATTTCTCGATTATATCTAGAGAATTAAAGGAGGACTCGCTTCCTCCCTCTGCTAGATGCCTAGCCAAAATAGACTCCTCCTCTATCGCTCCTCGATACAAACTCCCATGCTTACCCAAATAAAGTATCATTTCCTTCTTTATCGCTTGCTCACGCTGTGTAGAATCATCAACATGGATGAACTGGTAAAAAACCCGTGCTATCGCCGTATCAGCCTGCTGAGCAGCAAGATTATTTGCAAAAGGGATCAACCCCAAAAAGAATAAAATTTTGGCTTTCATATATATTAGCGATAGGTATAAGATGGTTGCTCCATCGCCTTTAATATGGATCTTTTCTCTAGAGGAGCGCCAGAGAACAGCACCAAATTATTAGTATCAGCAATTACTGCATAATCAATTTCCTGATGCCTAAAGATTTCATTTTTCCTCAAAAACACACTTGAAGTATCTAAAAAAACTGGATAATGCAATCCAGTGATAACCTCCTCTTCTACTATATACTTGAAGCAAGATGCCTTCATTTCAAATCCATATTGATTTTCCAATATCCTGACTTGAACAGTTGGGGGTAATTTCAGCATTAAAAATAACCCTAATATCTGAAAATAAACAACGTTAAAGAACGCAGATGTCTTCAGATTCGTCTAATCCTTCTAATTCCCGAGACACGCCGATGAGAGAAAACATCATGTGAATAATTTGCCTCGATTCTCTCAAAAGTAGTCTATAAAAATTTTACCATACAAATTTAAACAGGCTCTAAAACAAAAGATTGGCAGCGTTGCAGAAGAAAGGCATCCGCAATAACAAATCAATGGGAAACAGTAACTTTAGTTGACAACCAATTTGTCCAATAGTTTTTCAATGTTCCCTTTAGTCTTATCATTGGAAAACACAAAGGATTTCTTTTGTTTCCCATTTTCATATACAAAGTATTCGGGGAACATATTATTGCGCCAAATTTGGGTATAAAACCGTTCGGCATCCGGTACGATGAACCAATGGCCATTGAAAAACAATCTTCCCGTTTTAGAACGGAAGTTATCAATATTTTCTTGCTTATCTTCCAGCAAGACCACAAACCTCATGCCTTTTCCAGCATAGGTGTCTGCCAATTCGTTGTAGTAGGGTATATCTCTCAAACAGTAACCGCAAGTCAGGCTTGCTACAAGAACGAATGTATTACCTGTTGATAAAACATCCCCTTGCAAAGATTTTCCTTCGATATCGGTAAGGGTCTGAAAAGGCATTTTTTGTTGGGAATAACCCAGTTCGCAGGCATTAAAAAGGTTTACCCCAAGTACAACCAGCAAAATATTATATAATCTTTTCATAAAAAGTATAAAGCTGTGCCATTCGGTACTCTAAACTCATACCCTCTAATGTAAAAGGGGGTATGAGTCTCTTGTCGCTATTGAGAAAGGAATTCCCAAAAAAAACACCATATATCCCTCACTTAAAAAGTGCTACGAAGCTGTTCGCCGCTACCATACGTATTCGGCCACAGCACAACCAACCACAACTCCTCTCGGACCTCTTTCACATGCATATAAACCGACTATTTGCTCAAGAACAACGCATACACGAATGCATCATTTATCAATATTCCGCCATGCTACTGCACCCATCAAACACCATAACGTTTAGTTAATCATGGTATTGTGGAAACAGAAAATTGACGTAGAACTCCTGAAGAAACCAATCTCTTCAAAACCGCACCCGACTTAGCACTAGGTACGCGACATATCCGGCAAATGGGTATCTACTCCCAGCGCGACAGACGACGCTTCGCCTGGTGGTTGATCCAAGATTGAGATCGAAACCTCAACGCGGGCACCCATGACATGTCCGTCGGCATCCAGCCTGTTTGTGATATGCCATTGAATATGGTCATGATAACTCATATTAAACAAGTTAATCCGCTTGTCGGTGATATGATGCCCCATGCTTTTGTGCGTGATTTCCCCTTGGCCGCTTTCACCCAGCCCCACCCCATTATCTTCAATGGTAATGTGGATACGGTGGTCATCACACGTAGCGGTAATCAGCAGCTTTTTCTCCGCCCGCGAAGATGGTGCGAGCCCATGACAAATGGCATTTTCGACAAAGGGTTGTAGCAATAATGCCGGTATGACATCTCGTTCATCCCACCGATGCATATTATTGGTAATCTGATAGGTGAAATTATCATCGAATCGGTTTTTCTCCAGCTTCAAGTACTCGTCTAATAGCTTCAGTTCATCGGTTACCGTGTGAACAGGGCGATTGGAAATCTCCAATACGCGTCGAGTAAAACGGCTGAAACTGACCAGGTATTGGAGTGCCATGTCGTTTTCTTGTCGCTCAACCAAAAACTTGATCGAACCCAGGCAATTGAACATGAAATGCGGGTTGATTTGCATACGGGTCGCGATAATCTCTGCCTCCATCAGGTTTTTCTCGTATAACGCCTTCATTCTCGCCTCTTTCTGCCCCTTGATCAATTCTTCCGTCCGGCGCTTTATGCGGGTCAAGCGCGTTCGGAAGAAAACAAAACCAACCAATATGATTAACAACACCGACATGACGAATATGGCCAGGTTTCCCCGCTGTACCTTGGCTTCGGCCAACTGCTTGTCTTTCATCAGGAGATCGATTTGGGCTTCCTTCTTTTCAAAGTCATATTGGTGCTTGATGGCCGAAATGGCTATTTCCTGTTCATGCATGGCCAAGCTGTCCCGATATTGCTGCGCCACACGATAATAAGTCAATGCATTCCGGCTATCCCCTTGGGCTTCGTATAGCGCTGAAATCAGCTCAGCGCTCCCTTTTAACATCGTAAAGCTTTCCATTTCCTTGCCCACTTCAAATGCCTTGAAGTAAGCGGCTAACGCGGCATTGAGCAGCCCTTTTTGCTGCAAGATATTTCCAATGTTGCAATGCAGCCGGGCCTGTCCCAGGCGATTATCCAATTGTTCATACAATTGCAACGATCGCTCGAAATAGGCTTGTGCCATGGGAAGATCCTTATTCTCCACCAGAAAACTATTTCCTATCGCCTCAAACGTGATGGCCATCCCATTCCGGTCGCCCATTTGTTCGTTCAATCGCTCCAGCTCGTGTAAGTATTCCCTCGCTTGGTCATGCTGGCCGATGTCATCATAATACCCCCCGATCGAGAGGTAATTCATCGCCTGCCCCAGTTTATTACCCGATGAAATCGCTATTTGCAATGCACGGTTCAGGTAGGCCAATGCTTCCTCTTCTCGGCCGGCGATATTCATCATCGCTATCCCCAAGCCATTGCAGGAAATCTCTTGGTTCTTTTGGTCATTTTCGTTTTCTGCGATGGCCAACGCTTTCAGGTAATACTCCACAGCGACAGCAAAATTCCCATTGTGTCTGGCGGCCACTCCGGTATTATTCGCAAAAATCATCTTGCTGAGCGGAGGCACGTCAGTATCTTCCGTCAAGTCGTATGCTTTCTTATGCAATGGCAGGGCCTGCGCATAATATTGGTGGTACCGATAGTACAACCCCAAATTGTCCAATGCCTTTGCGTACAGAAACGTATTCCCCAGATCCATCGCATTACTGACCGCCGAGGCGGCCAGTTGGATGCATCGATCCCCATGTTTATCTTGTTGGTGATACAACCGGGAAAGCTGCAGTTGCACTTCGACGTAATTGGAATCACGAAGCTCGGCCTTTAATAGCCTTTCCAAACTGTCTAACTTGTCGGCCAACAATGTAAGTGGGAGCAGTACGGCAATGCCAATACATGTACATGCCTTTGCAATATGAACATGACCTATTCTCATGGGTCGAAGATTTAACAGAACGAATATAACAGTTATTTGTGGCTAAGGAAAATATGATTTAATTAACACCTCTGCAGCGCAAGCAAACGCTGGGAATTTGCCTGTAAATACCGTGAAACGGTATAAAAAAGAAACCCGTCTCGCTTAAACGAAACGGGAATCCGCCCCAATGGGATTAGGGGCTATCAACCTAAACCTAATACAAAGGTAAGAACTATTACTGATACCTCCAATAAATGGATAAATTTAAATAACAGGTAAATGAATTGTACCCATATCACAGGGGCAGCCAAACAATAATAACTTTTGCGTAACATCTCGAACAAATTGTATCTTGTACCCGTTTATACTCGTTAGTATAGAACCGAATGGGTTGTTATGAGATGGAGGTTAGGTACATTGATCGCTAATATTAAAACGAACATACGATTTTTGACGTTGGGGGGAATGTGGGCATTAGCCTGCATCGTGAGTGCACTACCGGCTTTCGCCCAAACAATCAGTATACAGGGGCGAGTAACTGACGCCAGCACGGGCGAAGGTATTCCCGGCGCCTCGGTTTTACTCCTACACACGACCCTAGGCACCTCTACAGACAGCTTGGGCTTTTATACCCTTTTGTCTGACAAGCCCATCACCCATATCCAGTTCAATGCACTCGGTTATTTTCCGCTGACCAAACCAGTCCTTCAAAGCAGCACACAAACGATCGACGCCGAATTGGACGAAGATTTCCATACGCTCGACGAAGTGGTGGTCAGCGGCAAGGGCCGTTACCGCAATCGCGACAATCCGGCAGTGGCACTCATCCGTAAAGTCATTGAGCACAAACAGGTAAACCGCCTGACACGTTATGACCATGTATCGGTCGAAGCCTATGAGAAAATCATGATGGCACTAAGCGACATACCGCAGTCTATCGCCAACAGTGCATTGACACGTAATTTTAGATTCGCCCTGGAAAACATCGATACCACATTGGTTCCCGGGCGGCCACTACTGCCCATATACTTGGAAGAAAACGTATCCAAACGATATCAGCGGCTTGTTCCCAAAGCGACGAAAACCATTGTATCCGCATCAAAGAAAACCGAGCTGGACCAACGGTATGTCAACAATGAGAATATCGAAGCCTATTTCAAATTCATCCATGGCGACATCGATATCTATGAAAACAACATCCTGATCCTCAACAAGCCCTTCTTAAGCCCAACCGCCGAGGCTGCGCCCATGTTTTACCGCTTTTACATCACGGATACTATTTCAAACGCTGAAGGGCAATTTGTTGAGCTGACATTTGTGCCGAGAAACAAAGAAGACCGACTGTTTTCCGGCAAATTGCAAATCACGCTGGATGGCAACTACGGTATTCGGCGGGCAGATATTTGGATAGATCAACGGGCCAACCTTAACTGGATCAACAACATCAATATCTCGCTCCGCTTCCACCGCCATAACAACGGTATTTACCTATTGGGGTATACCGACATGCAAATCAACTTTGGCCTATCGGGTAGTAAGCGGGGTGCTTTTGGCCAACGAACGATGGTGTATAGCGGATACGACACGGAATCAGTGATACCACCGAGTACCTTCGGCGGCCAGCAATGGGTGAAATCAGCGGACGCCGACCATCGAACCGAAAACCATTGGCTAGTTAAACGCCCCTTTCCGCTGACCGAAGCTGAGGCGAACACCTATACGAATTTCGACAGCCTGCAACATAATCGCCAATTCAAGCGAACACTGAAAATTGGCTATCTGCTCGCCCAAGGCTATGTACAGGCCGGCCCGGTGGAATTTGGCCCCGTGGAAAACGCTTATAGTTTCAACCAGCTGGAAGGTAGCCGTATACGCGTCGGTGGCCGAACATCCCGGTTCCTTTCGGAAAAATTCTATGCCGAGGGCTACGTTGCCCATGGTTTCCGCGACCAACGAACAAAATTTTACGTCGGCGCAGCGCAGTCGCTGAATAATCGCCGGGTAGCAGAATACCCCTCGCACTATGTACAGGTTTCCTACCAGCAGGATGCCCGCGAACCGGGATGGCCGTTGGGTTTTGAGAATGGCGATAGCTTTATCCGTTCATTCCGCCGTGGGGAGCAAGATAAATGGTTATATAATGACGCACTGAAAATCAACCATGTCGTTGAATTTGGCAACCACATCATGCTGCAAACCTCTTTTTCCACCCTGAGCCAGTCGCCCGCAGCCAACCTGCGTTTCATCTCTGCCGGAAATGTAGCCGATACCATTCGCGCTTTGCAAACATCAGAAATCGGGCTTGACTTCCGATGGGCGCCAAACGAAGAATTTTTCCAACGCAATGTAACACGTACCCCCATTATCAACGAATATCCCATCATTAACCTCAGCTACAACATGGGGCTGAAAGGGCTCTTGGGGGGAGCGTACAGCTATCATGCCCTACGCATGAACGTATTCAAGCGGGTATTTCTCTCACAGTTAGGACTGGCCGATGTAAACCTCGGCGCGGGCTACATTTTCGGAACCCTACCCTTCCCCCTGCTTGACATCCCCAATGCCAGCCAGACGTATGTGCTAACACCCGATGCTTATGCCATGATGAACAACCTGGAATTTGTAAGCGACCAGTACGTCAAACTGAACATCGATTACCGCCCGCATGGTTTCATATTGAACAAGATACCATTGATCAAGAAACTGAAGATACGGGAAGTCTTAGGCTTCCGGACCTTATACGGTGCGATACGACCGGAAAACCACCCACAGCATAATCCGAACGCTTTCTTATTTCCCACGGATGCCGATGGCCAGCCAACGACATTTACATTGGAAAAAAAACCATACATGGAAGCAAGTGCTGGACTGGAAAACATATTACAAGTATTACGGGTAGAATATGTGCGTAGATTGTCGTATCTTAACCATCCCAATGTAGACAAAGGAGGGATACGCTTTAGCGTGAAACTTGATTTTTAGATCAAATGCTTCTCTAAATACCAAATGACCATGGCATACCAGAATTTACGGATTCACGATGACGGGTACGCGTGCCGTATCACCATCAATCGGGAGGAAAAACTAAATGCATTGAACAAAACTACACTGGCTGAATTGCAACAGGCCATCACCGATGCATTGGCTGACCCATCCATCAGGGGCATCATACTGACCGGTGCGGGCGATAAGGCTTTCGTAGCGGGAGCAGATATCGCCGAGTTCGCTGCTTTTGGTGCCGAGGAGGGGAGGGCGCTTGCACGCGAGGGGCAGGCTAACATATTTGACATGATACACCACGCCGACAAACCCATCATTGCCGCAGTAAATGGCTATGCGCTTGGCGGCGGACTGGAACTCGCGCTTGCCTGTCACATTCGGGTAGCCGCATCCACCGCCAAACTGGGCCTACCCGAGGTGTCGTTAGGACTGATACCCGGCTATGGGGGCACCCAGCGGCTCACCCAACTGGTTGGGCGCGGGCGAGCCTTGGAGATGATACTGACAGGCGATATGATCACAGCAGACCAAGCCCTTGAATACGGATTGGTCAACCACGTGGTGGCATCCACGGAATTGTTGGACAAGGCCGAAAGCATCCTCGCCCGCATTGCCCAACGATCCCCGAATGCTATCGGTGCCGCCATCCGGTCAATCAATGCCAGTCTCGATCCGACCCAAAATGGTTTTGACACCGAAATCCACGAATTCGGCTCCTGCTTTGGTACTGCGGATTTTAAAGAAGGCGTGTCTGCCTTTTTGGAGAAACGCAAACCAAATTTCTGATCTGGTGTTGTATCCTTAAAACCTTAGACTGCTGCATATGTCCAACTCCATATTCACCCAAAAGGAGCGAAATATCATCACGTTGATCATCCTGATTCTATTGGGTATTATTATCGCGTATGCGGTAAGAGGGATCATCGGTGCGTTACTTGGCACCATCGTCATGTATACGATATTTCGCCCCATGAATATCTGGTTAGTGGAGCGCCTGAGGTGGAGGCGGCCCATTGCAGCTGTCATCATTATCATCACCTCTTTCCTGATCATCGTGCTGCCCTTTTTGGGGATTGGAACCATGCTGACGAATAAGGTGGTGAGCCTCGTGAAAAACCCGGAATGGATAAAAAACATCGTCCATACCGTCAATGAGTTTGCCGGTGACAAATTAGGGCAACCGGATTTACTCCAAGAGCAATTGGAAAAAAGCGCGTCTTACCTCGGCGGATTGCTTACCTCACTCTTAAGCGGGGCGGCAGGATTGTTTTTGGACATCACCGTGATGTACTTCATGTTGTATTTCATGTTTGTCAATTTCAGGGGTTTTGAGCGTGGGTTGCTTCGCTATTCACCATTTCGGGTGGAAAACGCCGTTCGTTTCGGCAGCGAATTACGTAACATCACTTATTCCAATGTCATTGGCCAAACCTTCATCGCATTGGTGCAGGGGGCTTCATTATCGTTGGGATTCTGGATATTCGGATTCAATGATGCCCTTTTCTGGGGGGTGATCTGTGCCATCTTGGCCTTTATTCCATTGCTTGGGCCGCCATTGATCTTCGTTCCCGCGGCAATCATCGCCTTTACACAGGGCGATAACCTAGCGGCAATAGGGTTATTGATCTATGGTTTTGTGGTGGTAATCAACATTGACAATGTGCTGCGCCTCGTTATCGCCAAAAAAGTTGGTGATATCCACCCCATTATCACCGTGGTCGGGGTCATCATCGGCATACCCCTATTCGGGGTGATGGGATTGGTATATGGGCCACTTTTGCTCTCTTATTTTCTCATTACCGTACGGATATACGAAGCGAATAAAAGATCGCTCAATACTTCGGAAGGATTGGTGGCTGGGGAACAGCCTAAACCATCACCGTAGGTTAGCATACTGACGATATGGCACCAGTAGGGGCAAAAAAAATCGGCCTTAGAGCGGGAGCCCTAAGACCGAATAATCAACCTAAACCTAAAAATTTGAATTCTTTTATTTTACACGTTCGATATAGTCTCCCGAACGCGTGTCAACTTTCACTTTGTCACCTTGGTTCACGAAGAGCGGTACCCGTATCTCTACCCCCGTCTCCACTGTTGCACTTTTCAATGCGTTTGTCGATGTATCGCCCTTTACAGCGGGTTCGGTATAGGTGATTTCCAACTCTACCGTGGTCGGTGCTTGCGCCATGATCGGTTCATCACTTTCCATCGCTACAATCACCTGCATACCTTCTTTCAAAAAACGTGCCGAACTCCCGAATAGGTGTTTTGGAACATTGAATTGCTCGAACGTACTGTTATCCATCACTACGAAAGTATCCCCTTCGTCATACAGATATTGATAATCGCTCGTCTCTACCCGTGCGATTTCTACTTCCTCGTCGGTACGGAAACGATATTCAACCAGTTTACCTGTTTTTACGTTGCGCATCTTGGCTTGGTAGAATGCACGGAGGTTGCCCGGTGTACGGTGTATAAATTCCTCTACACTCACCAACTCACCGTTGAAACGCAAGATATTTCCGGTCTTTACTTCTGAAGCTTTGGCCATGATTTAAATAAATACTGTGTTTACAATGTCGGCAAAAATACAAAATAGGGCGGCCATAACCAAAGCTGCGTAATAAAAAACGATTTGCTTTGCTTCGGTAAGCCGTTTTTACCCTTTGTAATCCGTCATCTGAAGGGCATGGTCACAAAACGCATACTCATGCTCCTGATTGGAGCAGACAATCAATAACCGGCCTCCCCATGTATCGTCGACGAGCCGGTGATACCACTCCACACCATGCTTGTCTAGGTTGCTCGTCGGCTCATCCAATAGCATAATGGGCGTATCTGTGCAACAGGCTAAAACCAGCTTAACCCGCTGCTTCATACCCGAAGAAAAGTGTTTGATTTGCCTGTCAACGGCTTTCGGCAGCCCAAGGATATCCATCAACCGCCGTTCATCGTAGCCGGCCAAATAGTTTTTATGGATAAAATGAAACCTGATGTGCTCGAGCAGTGTGAACTCTTCTATTAGCTCCATGTAGGGCGCAGACAAGGAGACATACCGGTATACATCGTCCGGCTCGATGGCGTTACCTTGCCATGAATACCGAATTTGACCGGTAGATGGGGTGAGGCTAGAAGCGACCACCTGCATCATGGTGGATTTGCCAGAACCGTTAGGGCCCAAAACAGCATAACGCATGCCCGATACAAAATGGTAATTCACCCGCTGGAAAATCCAGTCGCGATTAAACCGCCTACCGATATTTTCAAGGATGATGTCCATGTCATTTGTCACGCCAAGCCTCCATGATTCCGGCGCCCCGGAACGGAAATTTAAAGCAATCCCTTACCTTGTCCAAATCCTTTCATCACGCCCCTATTGGAATTCCGTACGAAATCAAGGATCTCATCACGTATTTCCGTAGGCTTGTATTCGGCCTCAATGATGTCCAGCGCCTTGGTCAGGTTGTTATTCTTCACAAACAGCACACGGTAAATATCCTGTATCTCGTTAATCTGGCTGGATGAAAATCCTCGCCTGCGTAAACCAACGGAATTGATGCCCACGTAAGACAACGGCTCACGGGCAGCCTTTACAAACGGCGGAACGTCTTTGCGCACCAATGATCCTCCGGCAATGAACGCGTGCGAACCGATTTGGCAAAACTGGTGTACCGCAACCATGCCCGCTAAAACGACATAGTCACCCACCATGATATGCCCCCCTAACGTACTATTGTTAGAAAAGATACAATTGTCGCCTACAATGCAGTCGTGCGCAATGTGGCTATAGGCTTGAATCAAGCAATTTTTACCAACTACGGTTTTCCATTTATCTTTGGTTCCCCGGTTTACGGTCACACATTCCCTGATGGTGGTATTGTCACCGATTTCGGCAGTGGTTTCCTCCCCGTCAAATTTGAGGTCCTGCGGGATACCGGAAATGACGGCCCCCGGAAAAATACGACAGTTCTTACCGATACGGGCACCGTCCATGATGGTCACATTGGAGCCAATCCAAGTGCCCTCTTCAATGACGACATCCTTGTGTATGGTTACAAATGGTTCGATGACCACGTTGCCAGCAATCTTGGCTTGCGGGTGTATATAGGCTAATGGTTGTATCATGATGCTTGCCCCTCTTTTACTTTTACAATTTGCGCCATGAGCTCAGCCTCGACAACGACTTTCTCACCCACCATGCCTGTTCCCTTCATCTGTGCGATCCCCCGGCGAATAGGCTCCAATAAATCACAGCGGAAGATAATCGTATCGCCGGGATTTACCTGTGCTTTGAACCGCGCATTCTCGATTTTGAGGAATAGGGTCAAATAGTTTTCCGGATCGGGCACCGTGCTCAACACCAGTATCCCCCCTGTTTGGGCCATTGCTTCAATCTGCAATACGCCGGGGAAAACCGGTGCACCCGGAAAATGCCCCATAAACAGATCTTCGTTCATGGTAACATTCTTTAGCCCGACAACATGGGTCTTCGTGAGCTCCAATATCTTGTCGATCATCAAGAATGGCTGCCGATGCGGCAGTATGTTCATGATTTGAACCGTATCGTACAATGGGGGCATATTGGGATCATATACCTTGATGTACTTCCTGCTTTTCTCCTTTTTGATCTGCGCCTTGATCTTTTTGGCAAATGCCACGTTGGCGGCATGCCCCGGCCGGGCAGCCATGATATGCCCCTTGATGGGGCGGCCTACCAAAGCAAGGTCGCCAATCATGTCAAGCAACTTGTGGCGGGCGGGCTCATTTTGATAACGCAGCTCGATATTGTCCAGAATCCCTTCCTTGGCCACGTCTATGTCATCCCGGTTAAACAGTTTGGCAAGGTTTTGCAACTCCTCTTTGCTAACCTCCTTATCGACCACGACAATCGCATTGTTCAGGTCACCACCTTTGATCAGGTTGTTTTGCAGGAGCATTTCCAGCTCGTGCAAGAAGCAAAATGTACGCGATGACGCGATATCTCTTGAAAATTCGTCGATACTACTGATGGAAGCATGCTGGCTTCCCAATACCGGAGAGTTGAAATCGATCATACACGTAAATCGGTAACCGTCCAATGGCATGGCGACCATCTCTACTTTCCTATCCGGCTCGGTGTGGTGGATGTTATGCGGAATTTCATAGTAATCCCGGTCTGCGCTTTGGTCAATATAACCTACTTGCTCGATGATTTTTACAAAGGGTGCCGAACTGCCATCTACGATGGGTACTTCCGGCCCGTCAATGTCGATAAGCACGTTGTCTATCTGCAGCCCGACCAATGCTGCCATGAGGTGTTCGATCGTACTCACACTAGCCCCATTTTGGGATATGGTCGTTCCCCTTGAGGTATCGGTAACATTGTCTGCATCTACCAAAACGGTAGGCTGGTTTTCTAGGTCTACTCGCTTGAATTTATACCAATGGTGTTCAGGCGCAGGTTTCAGTGTCATCGAAACAGGTTTGCCGGTGTGAAGACCGACCCCTGAAATGGTAACTTCTGATTTGATTGTTCGTTGTTTTACGTTCATCGCTGTCGTGGTGGCTTATCCTAACGTGGATTTAAAGCGCTGTTTTATTTCGATTCTTCTTTAGTTAATAATAGTTGCTCTAATTCCTCGAGACGACGCTCCAATTCGGGCAGTCGCGAATAGATGACCTGTGAGCGCATCTGTGCATTGTAGGGTACCGCCGGTGACCCAGCCCATTTCTTGCCCGCTTCTAAAATGGTGCGATTGACACCCGATTGCGCCTGTATTTGGCTACCGTGTGCGATGTTGATGTGTCCGACAACACCGACCTGCCCGCCGATAACCGCATGTTCACCGATTTTGGTGCTACCGGAAATACCCGACTGTGCGGCGATAACCGTATTCTGGCCGATCTCCACATTGTGGGCGATTTGAATGAGGTTATCTAACTTGACCCCTTTGCGGATAACGGTAGACCCCATCGTCGCACGGTCAATTACCGTGTTAGCACCGATCTCCACATGGTCTTCGATGACGACATTGCCTATCTGGCTAATCTTATTATAGGTTCCGTCTTCCTGTGGAGCAAAGCCAAATCCGTCACTGCCGATAACCGTACCGGAATGGACAATCACCTGCTCCCCGATCACGCAATCGAAATAAACGGAAACACCAGAAAACAATGTCGTATTGTTGCCGAGTTTCACGTTTTCTCCGATGTACACCTGGGGGTATACTTTGCAGCCATCACCGATAACCACACCCTTATCGATGTAGGTGAAAGCGCCGATATAAACATCCTTTCCTATTTTAGCGCTTGGGTGGATAAACACGGGTTGCTCAATACCCACCTTATCCAAGCGCATACTGTTATGCAATTCCAATAAGCTGGAAAATGCCGAATATGCATTCTTAACGCGGATAATTGTCGGTGAAATCGGCCTATCTAGCTTTAGGTCTTCATTAACGATTACCACCGAAGCTTCCGTCGTATACAGGTATTGTTCGTATTTTGGATTAGACAAAAAAGACAAGCCCCCTGTTGACGCTTCTTCAATTTTTGCCAATTGCTCCACCATCACATCCGGGTTTCCCTCGATGGAACCGTTCACGAATGCAGCTATTTGATGTGCGGAAAATTGCATCTGCAAATTTATGAGTTAAAACAGTATAAACAAATTTATTTATGCTGGCTATCAGCCAATTGAGTTATGTAGAGGCAGTTAATAATTCTTTCGGAAACGAAACTGCGTATTTTCTGACTTTTTTCGACAACGTTTCAAGGTTGGATAAGTCGGAAGCGTCAGTGATATCCAAAATGGCGCCGTCCTTCATTAAAATCTTGATATTGCTCGTATTGGGTTCGTAGGCGCTGTTCTCAATCGATTGCGTCCATACGTAGTAATCTATATCATTCCTATCAATCCCGAGCGATGCCACCGCCCTCTCCTTCAAGCGCACCAACTGCTCTTCCTGCGGCTCTGAACTATACAGCTCCGTGTGGTACAACGATCGAGCCATCAGCCTTGAACACAACATACGCAAAATCTCGTCATCGTGGTACGCCCAAGTCTTCACCGCTGACAAGATGTCCGTGTCATCCAGACGGGCAAAATGTGTCAAATGCGATGTGTCTCTCGTAAAATTTTCCCTCGTAATCTTGTTGCGCAAAAAATGTTCCAATGATGGAGAGGCAAAGAGCGAAACGCCCTGTTCATACAACGCTTTTGCACGTTGAAGTATTTTAAGCAGCATCTGCTCCGCACTTAATACGGTCTTGTGCAGGTAGACCTGCCAGTACATCAACCGCCTAGCAATCAGGAATTTTTCTACCGAATAAATACCTTTTTGTTCAACAACTAGTTCATTGTCAACCACATTCAACATTTTTATGATGCGATCGAAGCTAATGACCCCCTCGGCCACCCCCGTGAAAAAGCTATCGCGATTGAGGTAGTCCATCCGGTCAATGTCAAGCTGGCTGGAAACGAGTTGGTGCAGGAATTTTTTAGGGTAACGATTGTTAAAAATCGTAATGGCTAAGTCCAGTCGCCCGCCAAACGCTTGGTTAAGCTCATCCATCATTAACGTGGAAAGCAACTCATGCGACACACCCTCCACCAACGTGTGCTCTAGCGAATGTGAAAAAGGGCCATGGCCGATATCGTGCAGCAAGATCGCTGACAATGCCGCTTCCTCTTCTTCTTCCGTAATGGTGACCGCTTTGCCGCGCAACGTTTCGATGGCTAAAGACATCAGGTGCATCGCCCCCAAAGCATGTTGGAAACGAGTGTGCAGTGCACCCGGATACACCAGGTGGGTCATGCTTACCTGCTTGATATACCGAAGCCGTTGGAAATAAGGATGCTGTATCAGGTCAAAAATAAAACCAGACGGAATGGAAATAAATCCGTAAACAGGGTCGTTTATTATCTTTTTTTTATTCAATGTAGCCGGAATAATCCCTTTGGTTGCAGCTTACCTGCCATAGAGAAGCGCACCTATCCATCGGCATACCGCTACCCTAACCATTATTTCAACCGCAAAGATACAAGACAAGGCTGTTAATTTATGTTAAAAAATGAATACAGCATAAACTTTTCCCTAAGTTTGCGCTTATTATCTTAGGTTGTTTGCTTCTACAAATATGTTAAATTAACCATGAGAAAGATCATTCTTTTGGGATCGTTTTTGATGGTTTTCCTGATGAAGGGCTTTGGCCAAATCGATTCGCAAAAAAAAGAACCCACCCCGATTTATCAATTGCGGATTTACGAGGTTCCGATGGAGAACAGGGAAGTTTTCCATGAGCGATTTAAGGATCATGCCCTTCGGATCATGAAAAACTATGGCTTTAACGTATTGAACATATGGGAGTCCGTATCGGATGACCGATTGGAGTTCATCTATTTGTTGTCGTGGGAAAACGAAAATGCAATGAAGCAGGCCTGGGAAGGGTTTATGGATGACCAGGAATGGAAAGACATCAAAGCGGAAACCGGAAAATCACATGGCGTATTTGTCAATAATATTGAGGAAAAAACATTAATATTGACAGATTATTCACCCCAAATACCGTGAATTAGGCAGTAACCGCAAGAACTAGCCCTTAGTCAATTCCTTTACGGAAAACAGTAAAAAGAAATTTAAAGACACATGCAAGAAACGAATATACTATGGGCAGATGATGAGATCGATTTGCTAAAACCACATATCATGCTATTGAATGACAAGGGTTACGCTGTGAAAACGGTAACCAATGGCAATGACGCCGTAGATGCATTCAAAAAAGGTTACTACGATTTGGTATTTCTAGATGAAAATATGCCGGGGCTTACCGGATTGGAAACACTTTCCGAATTGAAAAACCTCAACCCCGCCGTTCCCATGGTATTGGTGACCAAGAACGAGGAAGAACACCTGATGGAAGATGCCATCGGTTCTAAAATCGATGATTACCTGATCAAGCCCGTCAACCCCAAACAAATCCTGCTTACCATCAAGAAACTGACGGAAAATAAACGATTGGTTAGCGAAAAAACATCCATGGCGTACCAACAGGACTTCAGGAACCTGGGTATGATCCTCAATGACAACCTCGATTTTGAGCAGTGGGCCGATGTCTATAAAAAATTGATCTATTGGGAGTTGTCACTAGAGAAGTTAGAGGATGCTGGCATGCATGAAGTGCTTACCCTACAAAAATCGGAAGCCAACATGCAGTTTTCAAAGTTCATGGAGAAAACGTACCTCGACTGGGTGAAGGACCCCGATAAAGGCCCCGTAATGTCCCATCAGTTGTTTCGCAAAAAGGTGTTCCCTTCCTTGCAAGACAATCGCCCCACATTCTTTTTCTTGATTGACAATCTCCGCTACGACCAATGGAAAGTCGTCAATGATGTGATCACCAATTACTTTCGCTTGGAGGAAGAAGACAGCTATTACAGCATTTTACCTACGGCCACCCAGTACGCCCGAAACGCGATATTTAGTGGATTGATGCCGTTGGAGATGGAAAAACGTTTCCCTGGCCTGTGGCAAAATGATGAGGACGAAGGAGGGAAAAACCTACATGAAGACAAATTCCTAGCCGATCAAATCAAACGGCTTTACCGGAAAGAGTGCAAGCATTCTTACCACAAAATCCTAACCCTGGAGCAGGGACGGGATGTCGCTGAAAACCTGAGCAACCTCATGGGCAATGACCTGAACGTACTCGTCTATAATTTTGTGGACATGCTTTCGCATGCCCGTACGGACATGGCCATGATTCGCGAACTGGCCAACGATGAGGCCGCATACCGCTCACTGACACTGTCGTGGTTCGAGCACTCTCCGCTATTAGACGCATTGAAATGGCTGGCACAAAAGCAGGTGCGGGTAATCATTACCACCGACCACGGAACAATCCGCGTAAAGCATGCCAGCAAGGTCATCGGTGACCGCAATACCAATACCAACCTGCGCTACAAACAAGGTAAGAACCTGAATTACATCGCCAAAGATGTTTTCCATGTCAAGAATCCGCATGACGCGCAGTTGCCTAAGTTGCACGTGAGCTCTAGCTTCATCTTTGCTAAAGAAGACACTTATTTTGTATACCCGAACAACTACAATCACTTTGTCAACTACTTCAACGAGACGTTCCAACATGGGGGCATCTCTTTGGAAGAGGTGATCATCCCATACGCCACGTATACCACTAAATAGTGGAAAACTGTATTTTTGCAGGCATGGTCATTCAGGTAAAAGACTTGGCCGCGCTTCCAGAAGCGGCGGCACAACTGCTAGCATCGGCACAAGGTCGTCGGGTTTTCTTGTTTCATGGCGACATGGGCGCGGGTAAAACCACCTTCATCAAAGCCCTTTGCGAGCAACTTGGCGTCACCGATAGCACCTCCAGCCCTACGTTTGCGATTGTGAATGAATACACCTCGGCAGGCGGGCCAATTTACCATTTTGACTTCTACCGCATCAAGTCGGAACAAGAGGCGTATGACATGGGTTATGAGGAATATTTTTACGCCGGCCATTACTGCTTCGTCGAATGGCCCGAAAAAATCCCCAACCTATTGCCCGATGACGCCGTGGTGGTGCACATCGCTGTGTCTCCTGACGGTTCGAGGCAACTTTCGACCAGCCTATAGCGCTAATTTCCTTGGAAAATACCTGAAAATAGGGGTTTTTTAATTGCCTATACCGCCCTATCTTTGTCTCCGTTGATAGATGACTATGCGAAACATTGTTCTGATACTCATATTGCTATATGGTTGCCGGGTCGCAAATGCCCAGCCCGTAGCGCATTACGAAACCACCGACGGGAGGATTACGTTGACACTGACAGGAGCCTCACACCTCGCACAGTTGCCCCTCCATTGCATACAACAGGAATTTCCGTATAAGACCGGAATCGTCTATAGCGATTCATCGCTTATCCAAGCCCCCATTAACTACCATCCCGCATTCTACGGATGCTTTGACTGGCATAGTAGTGTGCATGGACATTGGATGTTGGTACGCCTGCTTAAGCTTTTCCCCGAATTGCCCGAAGCCGAAGAAATCAGGGCCAGGCTTGCGACAAACCTAAGCGCCGCAAACATTGCCGTGGAGGTCTCACTTTTTGAAGGATTGAATAAAAGTTTCGAGCGCACGTATGGATGGGCATGGCTATTGCAATTGCAGGCCGAGCTCCTATCATGGGATGACACCCTTGGCAAAACCTTGAGCAAAAACCTCCAACCGCTGGCCGATGTCATGGCCGAGTCTTATCGGGAATACCTGCCAAAGATGAATTACCCCATCCGCGTGGGCGAACATTCCAACCTCGCGTTTGGGCTTAGGCTGGCGTATGACTATGCCGAACAGGTAGGAGACATGGCCTTGAAAGATGCCATTCGTAGCACCGCACTGCGTTTCTACCTCGAAGACACGGGCTGTCCACTGGCTTGGGAACCCGGAGGCGCCGACTTCCTCAGCCCCTGCCTCGAAGAAGCCGACTTGATGTGGCGCATTTTACCACCCACTGCTTACCAAAAATGGATCAAACGATTCCTTCCCCAGTTGTTCAAGAAATCGTTCCAGTTAGCACCCGGAACCGTCAGTGACCGTACCGATGGCAAGCTCGTCCACCTCGATGGACTGAACCTGAGCCGTGCATGGTGCCTCTACGGCATTGCACGCCATGCAGGTCGTAATGAGCAGCAATTACTCGCCGTTGCCCGGCAACATTTGGAAGCCGCGCTACCAAACGTGGCCAGTGGCGACTATATGGGGGAGCATTGGCTTGCGTCATTTGCCGTTTACGCGCTGACCGTACAAAACAATTAAGACATGGCCCTTAAGAGATACGTATCGCATTTACTGTTTTTTCCTGCTTGCTTGTTGTTTAGCTCGTGCTTTCAAATCATTGAGGAAATCACGGTGAAACCCAATGGGTCAGGTACGGTAACATTAACCGCTAACCTCAGCCAAAGCCGAAGCAAATTGGCCTCGGTGATGCTATTAGATAGCATCAATGGCTATAAAGTACCCTCCCGGCAGGATATCAGGAAAGAATTGGATGAAGCCGTGAAAACCCTCAATGCCATGGATGGCATCGGCAAAGCAAACCACACGATCGATTTTGATAACTACATTGCCAAGATCCATTTTTCCTTTGATCAGGTGGCCAACCTCAACGACATTACCTCGCTGGTATTTGAAAAATTGAATGTCAAATCAGCCAACCATTCGTCCTATACCTATCAACCAGCCCACAAGACGTTCAGCAGGCAATATACCTACGAGCCGCGGGCAAAATCCGAATACAATAAGCTCAAGTCAACCGACAAGGAGATCTTCCAAAACGCCACCTACACCAGTATTTACCGGTTTGACAACACCGTTGCAAACCAAAGCAACCAAAACGCCAAAATCTCCGCTTCGAAAAAGGCCGTGATGTTGCAATGCCAAGTATTAGACCTGATTGACGGAAAAGTAAACATTTCAAATAGTATACAACTTGCAAATTAACGATATGAAAAACCTTTGGAACACGATAGTATTGTTGTTAGTCGCCGCAACTGTTAGTGCCCAAGACCTTGCGCAGCGGATTCCACATGATGCGTTTGCAGTGGTCACGATCCAGACCGACCACTTCTTCAAGCTCATCAGTGTGGATGATTTCAACCGCTCGGCTATTGGGAAAACCATTGTGGAGAAGGCCAATGAATCCGGTTTGGACGAAGTAAGGAGCATTGCCGACTTTGGCATTGCCCTTGACCGTTCCAGTTATTTCTACACCAAACTGACCGATAGCGTCACATACTTCGGCTTTCTTCTACCCATTGCCCAGACCGACTTGTTCGAAAAGCATTTTGTCCACGATGAAGCCGTACACCGCCAAGGCTCATTTCAATACTTTACCAAAGAAACTTCTGGCGATAGCATCTTTTTTGCATGGGATAACCAAATGCTTTCCATTACCGGGGCGACCCTTATAAACGGTTATTTTGAGCAAGCAGACGTAGCTGAACGATATGGTATACGCAATTATAGTTATTATGACTACTATAACCAACTTGAAGGTGAGGCCGCGGATGCGTGGGCAGACGATTGGGCTGAACCTGCTGACGACGACTGGTGGGCAGAACCCGATACCTTGGTCGATACCACGGATATAGGAATCCCCCCACCGAAGATCGTTACCCCACCAGCAGACCCGCTTGACACGCTTTATCAAGACGCATGGCCGGCAGACTCGGTTGTAGATGCCGCTGAGTGGTACGACGGCGATACCTACTGGTTGGATTCCTACGGCCAGGACGAAAATCCGTACGATGAATACTATGCCGCTGACCAAGCGATCAAACGTCAACTGGCCTCGCAATGGGCACAAGCGTTTGCCACATCCCAGTTTGATGAAGCACCCGTGCAAAGCATCATGACTAACCGTGATTATTTGGCTAGCAAGAATAATGATGCCCTGATAACGGCATGGATTCCAGATTTCGAAGCCATCTACTCGTCGCTACTACCCGAACTCCGGGAGTTTGGCTCATCAGGAAAATTATTTAGCTATTACGGCAGCCTACGATTGGGGCTGTATGCCGATAAGGAAGGGTTCAAACTGAAGTCAGACATGCAGATCGCAGACGATATGGCGAAGCGCTTCAAACGCATGTATAACCGTAAACTCAACCGTAAATTCCTCAACTACATCAATACCGATGAAGCGATTGGGTTCTTCTCATTAGCGATGAACACCCAAGCATACCTCGAGGAATTACCGGCATTGATGAAGAATACCTATGGCTCTCTATTTGCCATGTATGAAGATGACATAGACCTCGGTGCCGAGTTGCTATCGCTCATCATCGATGAGAAAGCCATCGCGAATGTCGCTAAGGGAGATGGCTTGTTCGTGTTGAATGGCATAGCCGAGCAGGAAGTTCCATACATCACGTATGAATACGATGATGATTACAATTACTATGAAGTGGAAAAAACCAAAACAGAGGTCATTCCCGATTTTCTGTTTATGTTTTCGTCGGATGATGTGACGCTTTACAACCGGGTTATGCGATACGTAGCCTACAAAGGCTATATGGTAGAAGAGGATGGTGTTCATGCATTGGTCAATACCGGCTTGCCATTCGAGTTGCTATTCACTCGAAAGAATGGCATCGTATTCATCGGCACATCAGCAGACCAACTCACCGCCATTGCCTCCAATAGGTATCGGGGGAAACTCGACAAGCATTCCCGCAAGCTACTGACCAAAAACAAGGTTTCCGGTTTACTCAGTGCCAAGAAACTGTCGGCCGAAATCCCGGAGGACCAATTGGCTTCGCTGGATCGCTACATCGCATTCCATAAGATATTCGGGTCAATGGGCGATTTCTATTTCAGCTCCAATGGCATCAAGGGCAATAACGTCTCTGGTGAATTTGTAGCACAGACCCCTGAGGGTTTTGACAATGCTGTCCAATACCTCTTCGCGCTGGTCGACTACGCCCTAGCGCAGCAGTAACGATTTCGGTTTGACTAACCAGTCAACGCGTGTCTCCTACACTTATCCAAGGCAATTGTAGGAGACACTTTCTCGCCGCTTGCATATCAATGGCTTTTTGGCTATGTTTGCCGTCTTATGAGCAAACAGACTGACGATTTTTTCAAAAACGTGGTTTCACACGCCAAGGAGTACGGATTCGTATTCCCTTCCAGTGAGATTTATGATGGCCTTAGTGCGGTATACGATTACGGCCAATTGGGTGCCGAACTCAAGAACAACCTGAAGACCTATTGGTGGAAAGCCATGGTGCAGCTCCATGAAAACATCGTGGGTATTGATGCCGCAATCTTCATGCACCCCACTACATGGAAGGCTTCCGGGCACGTAGATGGGTTCAATGACCCCATGATTGATAACAAGGACTCGAAAAAGCGTTACCGTGCCGACCAACTGATTGAAGATAAAATTACCCGTTATGAGACGGATGGGAAAACCGATAAAGCCCAACAATTGCAAGCGGATCTTGACGCGGCATTAAACGATGACGACCTACCCCGGCTCAAGGCTATTATTGAAGAACATCATATCGTATGCCCGATTTCAGGCACGAAAAACTGGACGGAAGTACGCCAGTTTAACCTGATGTTCTCTACACAGATGGGCGCATCTGCCGAAGATGCTGACACCGTATACCTGCGTCCAGAAACTGCTCAAGGGATTTTCGTCAATTTCCTCAATGTGCAAAAAAGCGGAAGGATGAAAGTGCCTTTCGGTATTGCCCAGATCGGAAAAGCATTCCGCAATGAAGTCATTGCTCGCCAGTTTATCATGCGTATGCGCGAGTTTGAACAGATGGAACTGCAGTTTTTCGTGCGCCCCGGCACGGAGCTGGAATGGTATAGCAAATGGAAGGAAACACGGCTCAACTGGCATCTTGCGTTGGGTGGTGACACCGCTAAATACCGTTACCACGACCATGTTAAGCTGGCGCACTATGCCAATGCTGCGGTAGACATCGAATATGAATTCCCATTTGGCTTCAAGGAAGTAGAAGGTATCCACTCGCGTACCGACTTTGACCTGAACCAACACCAGAAATATTCGGGCAAGAAGCTACAGTACTTCGACCCCGAGATCAATCAGAATTATGTGCCGTATGTCATCGAGACATCGATTGGTTTGGATCGACTTTTCCTTACCGTACTATGCAACTCCTTTGAGGAGCAAGATTTGAGTACGGAAGATAAAAAAGACTCCCGCTCGGTACTGCATTTCCACCCTACGTTGGCACCGGTAAAAGCAGCCATTCTGCCATTGACCAAAAAAGATGGGTTGCCTGATAAAGCGCGGGAAATCTTGAACCGCCTTAAAATCGACTACAACGTCCAATACGATGAAAAAGATTCGATCGGCAAGCGCTACCGCCGTCAAGATGCGATCGGCACACCGTTCTGTATCACCGTAGATTACCAGTCGCTTGAAGATGATACGGTAACCCTACGCCATCGTGACAGCATGGAACAAGAGCGTGTAGCGACGGCAGACTTGGAGAAGATCATTGGCGATTTAGTCGGTTGGAAAAACCTGTTGGGGGCGTTGTAACACTAGTTACCCCCAACAATCTCCATCTTGCCATTGACCAACACATCAACTGATTTACCCGAAGTCGAATGGACGTGGTAGTCTATCACGTGCCCGTTCTCCCATTTGATGTCTACGGTGTAATTGCCTCTTGCTTTTAGTCCTTTTACCTCCCCATCTTTCCATGCTTCCGGCAATGCTGGCAGTAAATGGATAAAGCCCGCATGGCTTTGCAGGAGCATTTCGGCAATACCGGCCGCTCCACCGAAATTCCCATCGATTTGGAAAGGAGGGTGTGCACAGAATAAGTTTGGATAGGTGCCTGCGTTACCACCCGTGTAATTCGTTTCGCTGCCAAATGCTGGCTGTAACAATTGCCTTAAAATCTCCAATGCGTGGTCACCATCTTGCAGCCTTGCCCAGAAGAGGATTTTCCATGCCCGGCTCCAGCCCGTACCTTCGTCACCCCTGACCTGCAAGGTTTTCTTAGCGGCCTCCGCCCATTCCGGCGTGGTCTGCGGCGAGATAAATGCAGCTGGATATAATCCATAGAGATGTGACACGTGACGGTGTTGTGGCTCGGGCTCCTCATATTCCTCCAGCCACTCCATCACCCGTCCATCACTTCCCACCTGTACTGGGGGCGGCAGCAAGTCCAGGCTATTCCGCAAGGTATCCACAAATGTGTCCCGTATATCCAGCACCGTTGCAGCAGCAATGACGTGCTCGTATAACTCCCGTACGATTTGATTATCAATCGTAGGCCCCATCACCACACTCGCCCGATTTCCATTGGGCATTAGGAATCCATTTTCAGGGGATACGGATGGAGCCGTTACCAACCATCCGTGCCGGGGTTCTTTGATTAACGTATGGTGATAGAAGACGGCAGCATCCCTTAGTACCGGAAATACTTCCCTCAAATAATCTTGATCTTGTGTATATAGGTAATGTTCCCAGAGGTGGTTACACAACCAGCCCGATGCCGTGCTGGCACCCCACGAGGCCTGCTCACCCGGAGCGGAGTAATCCCATACGTTGGTCATCATATAACACACCCAGCCTGGAGCATTATAATAGGCTTTCGCCGTTTTCCTTCCCGCTTCAGCAATGGCCTTAATCATATCGATGAAAGGTTCATGCAATTCCGGCAAATTGCCAACTTCCACCGGCCAATGGTTCATCTGCGCGTTGATGTTCAAATGATAGTCGCCATTCCATGGGGTTTGCACTTGGTGCGCCCAAAGTCCTTGTAGATTGGGGGGTAATAGCCCCGGGCGCGTGCTGCAGATACTTAAATAACGCCCATATTGGAAATAAAGCGTAGCCAGACCATTATCGCTTGCTGGAGCATCGTAAAAATTCCGAATCCGCTCGTTAGTGGGGATATGCGCCGCTTCCTCTCCGGCAATATCGAGTGAAACGCGATGGAATAGCTGCTGGAACATGTTGATATGTGATTCCCGTTGGTCATCGTAGGATATCCGGAGTGCCTGCTCCATTAATTCGGCAGACTGCCGCTCATGGGGGTTGCCCCTGAAATTCGTTGCCGCAGAGAAATAAAGCACAGCTTCATCTGCTCCCATTATTCGCAAAGCATCCCCCTCCTTGATCAATTTTCCTCCGTTATGCTGGATACGTACACGTCCCATATATCGCATTCCTGTACCACCATACCCGTCATTAAGTGCCCCAAACAATTGCAGTTCATCACCCACGATCGCTATCTGCGCATTTTCCTCACGTGTCAGTGTTACCGAAAAATCCAATGCCCCCCGCTTATCGGCCGTGAGTCGGACAATACCCACGTCGCCACTGAATGAGGTGAAGTATTCTCGATGGTATGTGGCACCGGCCATTTGGTAAGACGTGGAAGCCACGGCCGTAGGCAAATCAAGCTGCCTACGATAATGGCTGACCTCCCCTTGTCCATGATGGTACTGGATCAGCAATTCACCGAAATTCTGGAAACACCCAAAGGGTACGTTAGCCCCATTGCCGTGGCCACTTCCCAATCCGGCACATACGAAATTGGCGTTCACCAACTGCTCGGCTTCATCATTACGCCCGTGAAGTAACAGGTTTTGTATCTCCGCCACGCTCTTATGCGCTTCATAGTTATTGGCATCCTGCGGACTCCCCGACCACAGGGTGATCTCATTCAGCACAATTTTTTCGGAGGTAATTCCACCATCGGGCATCATGCCCAAGCGACCATTGCCCAGCGGCAAGGTCTCTTCCCATACACTTGCCGGTTTGTCATACCAAAGCTGTAACGATTCTTGTGACAATAGGGCCGAATACGTACACAGCCAAAGCCCTAACAATCCATATTTCTTCATTCTATTATCATTTCACTCCTTCGGGGTTGGTATCTTGACCGTACCCAAAACTTCCGGACTCAATCCCTATAAACAATAAACTCGGCCATGGATACCGCGGAGCGGTTGCCCGATGCATTGGCGACAGCGGCGACAGTAAACCTGAAGTAACGCGCTTGGATCTGCTTACCGAAATTCACTTGTTGCAAGATGGGATTGGCCACGATATTGGAAAACTCCCCATCGGATACCTTCTCCCACGTATTACGTATTCCCGTCCACACTGGTTTCAAACGTATAGCGGCTCACTAACCCCGTTGCATCGCCATCCTGCCGCGGAAGGTAGCCGAAACCGGCAATGGTTTGCGATTGTCCCATGTCGATGGTGATGTGTTGAGGTAGCGTCACCTCTTCTGTAAGCCAAAAGGTTTCTTTGCGCTTATCGACAGCTAAAACCGGATCGCCACCGTCAAATCCATTGTGGACAATACTCCAACTGCTCCGATCGACCTCTCTGCGCTGCGCCTCTTCAATCACATAGGAAACCGCTGCCTCTTTAAACAACCCAAAATCGCTCAATGCTACGGCTACAGGGGCAAACAGGCGTAGACGTAAACGTTGCGCTGTTACCGGTTCTTCTAACGGAATGATTCTACTCGAACCGATACTGGTGGCACTGGCCAACGGTTGCCATGAATCCTCCGCCCATACATCCACCCATACGCTATCCAATCGTTGGCCCAGCTTGATATTTTCGCGCAGACGAATCAGATCGAAAGTCTTTTCGCCGCTCAATTCGATGACCAATTCAGGCGATGTCTCTTCATCATCCGTAGCCCAATAACTGTAGCGGTCATCATCCAATAAATTAGCCGGTCCGAAATGCCGCTTATGCCCATCACGAATGTTTGATGCATCAAACTTGGCGCCGGCAGCGAGATTCTCCGCAAATGTTTTGGACATCTTTTCTCCGAACCCTTTGAGTGACGCGACGTCTGTGGGATGCAGCAAACCATCCGTATTAGGGGCTAATCCCAAATTGAATGCGGCACCTCGCCCCACACTTTTGAGGTAGATATCAAAAAGCTGGTCAGGTGTTTTCACTTGATGGTCCTGCTCAGGGTGGTAGAACCACCCCGGTCGATGGGGCACGTCACATTCTGCCGGTATCCAAAACTTCCCGTCACGCTGTCCGCTGCCAAGGAAACCTTCGTTGACGTGGCCGGGTGCGGCCTTACCCCCATCGGGCCCTACGGGAGTCAGCGTCGCCCACGAGGTTTCAGCTGCAATGCCGCGTTCATTGCCCACCCAACGCGTATCTGGGCCGATATCGCTAAAAATAACGGCTGTCGGCTGCATTTCACGGGTAATGGGCCAAGTTTTTTCCTCCCATTCATAATATGTCGAACGGTCGATACGGCGTGTTTCGTTCGCCCCGCCATAATAGCCATCCCCACCGTTTGCGCCATCATGCCAACTGGTAAACAATTCGCCATAACCGCTGTACAGTTCACGCAATTGCTCCCTGTAAGCTTCTGCATATTGCGCATTGCCGTATTCAGGATGATTACGGTCCCAAGCCGAGACATAAACGCCGAATTGCAATCCATGCTTCCGTGATGCTTCTTCAAATTCTTTCACCATATCACCCTTTCCACCACGCCAAGCACTTTGGGAGATGTTGTAATCGGTGGTTTTGGTAGGCCATAGGCAATAGCCGTCATGATGTTTAGCTACCGAAATCAGCCCGTTAAATCCTGCGGATTTAGCTGCTTCCGCAATTTGATTGGCATCAAAATGCTGGGGGTTAAACAAATCGGCCGGCGCGTCACCAAACCCCCACTCCTTATTCTGGAAAGTGGTGGGCGTAAAGTGGATGAGGCAATACATTTCCATCTCGTGCCAGTTTAATTGGGCTGCTGATGGGGTAGGGCCATACGGTGCCGGCTCATTTGCTAGCTGGCTTCCCGTGGAGCTACAGCCAACCATAACGCCGATGGTGATGACAAACGATGAAAAAATAATGGGTTTACGAAACATCAGTTTATGTTTTTGGTTTATCTCCTTGTAAAGATAACGGTATTCAACGATACTCAGCCATCCATGCAAATATAGTTTAGTAGTTAGCTAAGTTGTTTGAATTGGCCCCCGGCCCGCTCGCTAAAAACGCCGAAACACGATATTTGTAAATTATATAGCCTTTTTTAGCATTATAAATTTTAACTATAAGTCATCACTATTTATGATTTACTTTCTTGGTCATTTAGCCCTACATTTGGATAATCAAATAAAAATGCAACTGAATTAAGCAACTATAAAATCTAACGACCATGGACAACAACGCGAATGACATCAGCAAATGCCCCTTCCACGGAGGAGCAGCAGCTCAGAAACAGTACGTCGGCAGCAGCGGAACAAAGAACCGTGACTGGTGGCCAAACCAATTAAAATTAAACATCTTACGCCAACATTCCTCACTAACCGACCCAATGGACGAGGCATTTAATTATGCCGAGGAGTTCAAGCGTTTGGATTATGAAGCATTGAAACAAGATCTTCATGCATTGATGACCGACTCGCAGGATTGGTGGCCGGCTGACTTTGGCCATTACGGCCCCATGTTTATCCGTATGGCTTGGCACAGTGCCGGCACCTACCGTGTCAACGACGGGCGCGGAGGGGGCGGGAGGGGCCAACAACGTTTCGCTCCACTCAATAGCTGGCCTGACAACGTCAACATCGACAAGGCACGCCGCCTGCTTTGGCCGATCAAGCAGAAATACGGACGGAAAATCTCCTGGGCAGACCTGATGATCCTTACCGGAAATGTCGCATTGGAATCCATGGGCTTCAAAACTTTTGGTTTCGCGGGTGGCCGCCAAGATGTCTGGGAAGCGGATGAGGATGTTTACTGGGGCAACGAAACCACTTGGTTGGGTAATGATAAACGCTTCTCTGGGGAAGACGAACTCGAAAACCCACTTGCCGCTACACACATGGGCTTGATTTATGTGAATCCTGAAGGGCCTAACGGAAACCCAGATCCCATTGCGGCAGCCAAGCATATTCGAGAAACTTTCAAGCGGATGGCCATGGACGATGAAGAGACCGTCGCGTTGATTGCGGGCGGCCATACGTTCGGAAAAACACATGGTGCCGCACCCGAGTCACATAAAGGACTGGAACCCGAAGGGGCCGATATCGAAGAACAGGGTTTGGGTTGGACAAGTAATTTCGGTTCGGGCGTGGGTGCTGATGCCGTTGGCAGTGGCCTAGAAGTTACTTGGACCTCTTCACCGACCAAGTGGAGCAACAACTTTTTATGGAACTTGTTTGGTTACGAATGGGAGCTCACCAAAAGCCCGGGCGGTGCACACCAGTGGCAACCAAAACACGGCATGGGTGCGGGCACTGTTCCACATGCCCATGATCCCTCGAAGCGCATCGCTCCAGCCATGCTGACCACCGACCTTTCGTTGCGTTTCGATCCCGAATATGAGAAGATTGCTAGGCGATTCCTCGAAAACCCCGATCAGTTCGCCGATGCTTTCGCCCGCGCATGGTTCAAACTGACCCATCGTGACATGGGCCCTCGCTCGCGCTATTTGGGGCCAGAGGTACCTACCGAAGAACTGATTTGGCAAGATCCGATTCCAGCAGTTGATCATGTATTGATCGATGAAGGCGATATCGCTAGATTGAAAGCTAACCTATTGGAATCAGGACTATCCGTATCCGAATTGGTATCCACCGCTTGGGCTTCAGCATCGACTTTCCGTGGTTCTGACAAACGCGGTGGCGCAAATGGTGCCCGCATCCGCCTGGAACCGCAGCGGAATTGGGCTGCTAACAACCCTACCCAATTGGCCAACGTGCTCAACACACTTGAAGGCATCCAAATCGCATTCAACAATGCGCAATCCGATGGCAAAAAGGTTTCCCTTGCGGACCTTATTGTATTGGGCGGCGCAGCAGCTGTTGAGAAAGCTGCGAGGGATGCCGGACATGACATCACGGTTCCGTTCATTGCGGGTCGGACAGATGCTTCTCAGGAGCAGACAGATGTGGAATCATTTGCCTATTTGGAACCGATTGCCGATGGGTTCCGTAATTACCTGAAAACCAAATACAGCATACCAACCGAGTCTTTGTTGATTGACAAAGCCCAGTTACTGACGCTTACCGCGCCCGAACTGACGGTCCTTGTAGGCGGTATGCGTGCACTGAATGCCAACTTCGACGGTTCTAAACACGGTGTATTTACCGAACGCCCAGAAGTGCTTACCAACGATTTCTTTGTCAATCTACTCGATATGGGTACCGTTTGGAAGGCCACCGACGAGCAAAAAGAATTGTTTGAAGGACGTGACCGGGCCACCGGCGAGGTAAAATGGACAGCAACTCGCGCAGACCTCGTCTTTGGTTCTCATTCGGAACTCAGGGCGCTTGCAGAAGTTTATGCGAGTGCAGACGCCAAAGAGAAGTTCATTACAGACTTTGTAGCGGCATGGAACAAGGTCATGAACCTCGATCGCTTTGATCTGGCCTGATCTGATCGATAAACGTTGACAGTCGGCCCGTAGCTACAAATGAGGGTATGCATGCACACCCTCATTTTTTTTCACTATATTCAGCGCACTAAGGCAAATTTATTCAACTACTAAAAGTTAATCGTCAGCAAACAGAAAAATATGTATTTACCGTTGAAGCACTTGCTTCGGCCGTCAATGGCCATCGGATTATTATTGTTGTCCACCCAGCTCACTCATGCGCAAGACCATACATCAGCCGGCTGGGCTGCTTGGTTCAATGGTATCCGCATACAAGGAAGCGTCTGGGGAATACATAGCGACGTGCAATTCCGCACAGGTAGTAATTGGAGCAATACCTCCACCTTGCTGATTCGACCGGGCGTCAACTACCATTTAACCGATAAGCAAACCATATCCTTGGGTTACGCGGCCACACTGGCCACCGATAGGCCAAACGGCCCCATCAGGCACCTCCAAGAACACCGCATCTGGGAGCAATACATACTGTTTTCAAAAATAGCTGATATCCCTACCCAACACCGGTTCCGATTGGAGCAACGATTCGTGGACGTATCCGGAACGGATGTATTTGCACAACGTGCCCGGTATTTTATCCGGGGCGTCATTCCATTCAAAAAGCAACCTGGTGGATTTGATGCCGGCCTCTTCACCTCTTTGCAGAATGAACTCTTTTTCAACGTCCAGAACTCCCCCGCCTTGAATAAAGGCTTCTTCGATCAAAACCGCCTATATGTATCATTCGGGCATCGATTCGCAACGAAGTACGACCTTGAATTGGGGTATATGAATCAATTTGTCAAGGGCAAAGGAACCATCGCAAATTCCGTCAATCATATCATTCAAATTGCAGCTTATTCGCGATTCTGATAAAATTATATCACTTAATTTCAGCTACTTAAACAACATAATAAAAATTACCACGATAAAAGACTACTAATTCAGTAGATATTATATATATTTGCCCTGTGCAAACAAAAAAAATATATAAAACAGGGGGCGGCAACATCATATGCAACATAGCGATGTGTTGTATGCATAGCTGTTGAGGCGTTTTATATGGATACTATAAAATATTAGGTAAAGCCTCTTCGACACCGAACATAACGAAGGGGCTTCTTTCATTAAAAGGAAACAAAACATGGCATTAGAAACCGCAATTGAAAAACGATACGTTGAGCCGAAGATCACGCTTGTCGGAGCAGGGCCCGGTGACCCAGATTTGATCAGTGTCAAAGGAGTGAAAGCGTTGAAAAAGGCGAATGTCATTCTTTACGATGCATTGGTCGACGAACGACTGCTGGATTACGCCCCCCAAGAAGCTATCAAAGTTTATGTGGGCAACCCCTCTGGCGATGAGAATTTTTCTCAAGATATGGTGAATCAATTGATGGTTGACTATGCGTTAAATTTCGGCCATGTGGTGCGGTTAAAGGGAGGCGACTTATTTGTCTTTGGCCGTGGGTATGAGGAATTGGACTATGCGGCGTCATACAGCATTGAAACGGATATTGTACCGGGCATTTCCAGTGCCATATCCGTGCCCGGATTGCAGGGCATCCCGGTGACGCACCGTGGACGAAGTGAAAGCCTTTGGGTACTTTCGGGCACAGACAGCCAAGGTAACTTGTCGCCCGAACTGGCAGACGCCGCACGAAGCAAGGCAACCGTCGTCGTATTGCTTGGTTACGATAAGCTGCCAGAGATTGTCGCCTTCTACCAAGAGGCCGGGAAAGGTCGATTACCCGTAGCGGTTATCCAAAATGGATCCATGACGAATGAAAAAGTAGCAATAGGTTTGGTCAACACCATCGTGGAGGTGGCTGAAGAAAAAGAAATAGACAATACTGGCCCTGTATTACTGGTCTTTGGGTCTGCTGTTGAACTCCATCATGACTTCCAGCGTATTCGTCAATTTTTCGAACTGCCAACTTACTGGGACGGATGTTAAAAATTTCTCTTCATATATAGGTTTATAATTGGGTTAGTAAGTTAGGAGTGCCTGCCCAACAGGCGCTCCTTTCCTTTTTTACAAACCGCAACCCCTAACCAAAGAGCCACCATGCAACGGCCAAGGTTACCAACACATTAAATGCTTGCGCTATCAGGAATGCCCAAAATGGCTTGATACTGTTATTGCCCAGCAAGTCTTTGAAATTAGTCTCCAAACCGATACTGGTAAACGCTAACGCGAACCAAAGCCCTTGGATATTCTTTATCCCACCTTTCACCTGGGCAACGGTATCGGCACTTAACACAAAAGAAAATAATAACGAGGCTGCCAGAAAGCCAATCACAAATTTGGGGAAACGTTCCCATATCACGCTAAGCCCCGGCTTTTCCACTTGCTCCCCTTCTGGCGTTCCACGATACGTCCAGTAGATCGAAATGGCCAGCGCGGCAATACCCAGCAACACATTTTGCGAAAACTTCACAATGGTGCTGATTTCCAGCGCACGTTCGCCAACCAAACTCCCTGAAGCGACCACCGCACCGGTGGTGTCGATGCTCCCGCCCAACCAAGCGCCTGTCACTTCTTCTGAAAAGCCAAAGACACGAGCAAGGTAAGGCATCCCAATCATCATGGGAATCGCCGTGATCAACACCATGGAAACCACATATGATAATTTCTTCGAATCCCCTTTGATCGCGCCAGCTGTAGCGATGGCAGCAGAGACCCCACATATCGACACCGCGCTGGATATCATCATGGTCAGTTCGTCGTCTACCTTTAACTTCCGGCATAGCCAGAAAGCAAAATACCATACCGACAGTACCACGATCAGCGACTGTACCAATCCTAACGAGCCGGCTTTTAGAATATCGGAAAAAATCACACTGGTGCCCAATAGTACCAGCCCTATTTTTACCAATAATTCCGCATTCAATGAATCCTTGAACCATTTCGGCAACTTAACTAAATTACCGACCAGCAGTCCAATCAATAAACTGAAAATAACCGCCTCCAAACCCAAATCATTCAGGAATGAATTGCCTGCCAGCAATAGTGCGACCATGGTGAGGGCAAACACAATTGGGAAGGTCAAAAATTGGGGTTTTACGGGCTTCCCTACCAAGACAGCACCGATGATCACCATAACATATGCGAAAATAAATTGATAAAAAACGCTGATTCCATTGGCTGAATAAAACAGGGCTTGCAGCGCGGCGCTATCATTCCATTTATAATTCGGTATTGGGATGGTCAACCCCCATATCGCCAAAAAAATAATCATAAACCCTAAGACAACGACAACCCAATCTTCGGTGAGGCTTGGTCTTGATATCGACATATCCGTTTGCTTTTTTATTGATTTGAAGGTGGCGGGTCATCACTCACACAGCGAAACCCTAAGTTATTGCTTCCACTACTGATTTCTCCCTTGCCTCGACTTCCGGCAATGTATCTTTCGCAATACTGCTCATTGCAGAGGAAAGACCCGCCCCGCTGCACCCGCTTCACCGCGCCGGGTTCCATCGGGTCATGACTGTCCGAGGGTCCTTTTGGGTCCTTAGCGGGGCTATCCGGGTAATAGTCTGGCCGATAATAGTCCGAGCACCACTCCCATACATTCCCATCCATATCGTATAGGCCATACGCATTGGCTGCATAGGATTTAACCGGTGCCACGCCCTTATAGCCATCCTCGGCAATATCTGTTGTGGGGAAATTGCCTTGGTATACATTGGCTACCCATTGGCCGCCCGGTTTCAATTCGTCTCCCCAATAGTATTTACTTGTCGGTTTATCTCCGCGTGCAGCATATTCCCATTCCGCTTCTGTGGGTAATCGCTTACCAGCCCACTTCGCGAAGGCCTCCGCGTCCTCATAGGCAATATGCACGACGGGTTCATGTTCACGCCCTTTAATACTGCTCCCCGGCCCTTCCGGTTGCCTCCAACTTGCCCCTCGTACATACGCCCACCATTGCAGATGGTTGTGTAAATTGACGGCTGAAGCCGGGGGAGTAAATACCGCTGATCCCGGTTGCAGCACATCTAACGGAACATTGGGGAAATCCTTGGGATCCAACGGTCGCTCGGCTACCGTCTGATAACCTGTTGCCGCCACAAATCGAGCGAACTGTGCATTGGTCACCTCATGTTCATCCATCCAAAAACCACTCACCGTTACTTCATGCACGGGACTCGCATCAGCAAAGAGTTCAGACCCCATCAAGAATGTTCCACCCTGGATATAGACCATATTGGCATCATCCGCACCCAAAAAGTCATGCGCTGCTTTTGACTCCGCTATTGCCGCTGCACGAGAAGGGATACCGTGTGCCACACAAGTGGCTGCACTATCCAGGGCTCCTTGCTGCTCCCTTTCCCCGCCACTTCTGGAGTGGCAGGATGCGATGACGATCCCTAACGCTAACGCGACATATACACCATTTGTACGAAGCATACGCATGTTATTCGGCTTCCTTTGCTAAAATGGTGGCCGCACTTGAGTCGTTATACTCAGCGACCAATTGATTCAGCCGCTCCTTTAGCTCGGTAACGAGGGCTTGGTTACCATCGTCGCCGTATACGTTTTGCAACTCATTCGGATCCTGCTGGAGATCAAATAACTCCCAAAAGTCCTGCTCCCCGTAGAAACGCACTAACTTATACCGATCCGTCCGAAGCCCAAAATGTGGCATTACCCGGTGTGGTTCAGGATATTCGTAATAATGATAGTATAGTGCGTCACGCCACGCAGCGTTACTATTTTGTAATACCGGGAGGAATGATTTCCCCTGAATTTCTTCCGGCGGAGTTACACCTGCAATCTCCAATAGCGTAGGTGCCCAATCGATATTAAGCAAGGATTGATTGATCGCCGTGCCGGGGTTAATCACACCTGGGTAGCGGATCACAAATGGTGTACGCAAAGACTGTTCGTATATAAAACGTTTATCAAACCAGCCGTGCTCACCGAGGTAGAACCCCTGGTCGGATCCATATACGACAATGGTATTCTCGGCCAATCCATGCGCTTCCAAGTAATCCAGCAACTTTCCGATGTTGCGATCAAGCGAATTGGCGGTTGAAAGGTAATCGCGAAGGTACCGCTGGAATTTCCATTCCGTCAGCGCCTTTCCGGTCAGCTTTTGTTCATCAAATTCCTTACTGATCTTATCCCCGTAATACGCTTTGTATGCCGCCTTTTGTGCTGGGTTTAACCGACCATAGACACCGAATCGTTCATAATCGAGGTGCACTTTCAAGTCAAAATCCAATCGCATGGTTTCCGCAATGGTCATATCTTGATTCGCGGCGGCGATACGTGTACCATAATCGTCATAAAAGGTTTCAGGCAAGGGGAACGTCACATCATCATATGCCCCTAGATCTTGAATATCTGGCAACCATTCACGATGTGTGGCCTTTTCGCCAACGACTAAAAAGAATGGTTGGTCTTTATCCCGCTGGTCCAGCCATGCAGTGGACAATTCGGTGATCACATCGGTCACATACCCTTCATGTCGCACGGTATCGTTGTCATAGGTGATAAAGTCAGGGTTGAAGTAATGCCCTTGTCCGGGGAGGATGTTCCAATAGTCAAAAGCATCACCTGGCAACGTACCCAAATGCCACTTACCTACCCATGCAGTTTGGTATCCTGACTCACTAAGTAAGCGGGTAAAGACAAACTGATTGATATCAAATGTTATTTCGTTAGATGTAAAGCCATTGATATGGCTGTATTTCCCAGTCAGCAACGACGCCCGACTCGGGCCGCAGATAGAATTAGTGACAAAGAAATTATTGAATATCGCCCCTTCGGCTGCAATGCGGTCAATATTGGGTGTTTTTACAAACGGATTGCCATAGGCACCGATGGCTTCATTGGTATGGTCATCAGAAAAAATAAAAATAATATTAGGTCGTTCGGAAGATCCCCTTTGTGACGAGTCATTAGTGGAATCGCAAGAAGTTGTGACCATCGCCAACGCCACTACACTGCATTGTAGTATCCATTTCATTGCAATCGTGTATTGATTAAGCTGCTAAAGGTACAAACTTATGTGGTTAGTAACAATAACACGGGGTTGCTCTTATTGCGTGTGTTCCCTTGGGATTGGGTTCCCCCGGGATGCCCGCCGGCCGCTACCGGTGCGGGCGGTGCAAAAAAAAAGCCCCCCAGCATCAGCTGGGGGGCCTGTGAAATCCGGCGCCGACCTACTCTCACACCCGTTACGGCAATACCATCGGCTCTGGCGGGCTTAACTTCTCTGTTCGGGATGGGAAGAGGTGGACACCGCCGATATAGGCACCTGAATACCTTCATGGTAGCAGTTAGTAATTAGTAGCCAGTATTTAGTGGTTAGATGCCGATCCCCGCCGGGAACCAAACACCATGCACCAGATACCGTGCACTAAACACTAAGTACTAAATACTATGTACTAAATACTATGTACTATATACCAATAAATGACATATACCGGAAGAAACCAA
>CAZCHE010000013.1:0-77337 GCA_964498395.1 uncultured Parapedobacter sp.
TTTGAGACCAGCGCGTCTACCAATTCCGCCACCTGGGCCTTTTTCTACAAACGATGGAAAAAGAACGTTTCCCCGTTCGGGGATGCAAATGTATTTATTAATCCGTATTCTGCAAAATGTTTTTCACAAAATTCTGGTTTCGATCGCATATGTGTTGAAAACCAACCGGAAACCACTGGGGCGGATGGTGCCCGTACAGGTGATTTGTCGCAATAGACCCTGATAGTTGGCTTGTTTCCCCTCGCCGGTTTGCCATAAGGCGCACTACCTTTGTATGCATAATACAGTAGACAATAAGCGAATCAGCGAATAAACAAAATAGCAAATAAACATATTATGAAACTGAATCCCTATTTGAATTTTGCTGGTAATGCGGAAGAAGCGTTCCGGTTTTACCAGTCGGTTTTTGGCGGTGAATTGTTCATCCAACGTATGAGCGAGGTGCCGGGAATGGAAAACCTCCCCGAAAACGAAAAGGATTATGCGATGCATGTGGCCATTCCGATCGGCGATGGACAACACCTCATGGCGTCCGATTGCTTGGATTCGCAGGGGCATGTATTGAATGTAGGCAATAACAACTACATTTCAGTAACCCCTGACAGCCGTGAGGAAGCTGATCGGTTATTTAATGGCTTGTCAGCCGGAGGCAAGGTGGAAATGCCCATGGAAGACATGTTTTGGGGTGACTACTTTGGCTCTTTTGAAGACAAGTTTGGCGTGCGTTGGATGATTAATTTCCCGAATAACGCACAGTAGCAAGTAGCTGTGGCCTAGTCGACCGCCTCCTTGGGTACGATTAGGCCACTTTTTCGCTTAGCAAGCTGTTGAGCCAAAAATGCCGTAGCAAAACAAATCCCCGTCACCACGGCCATACACCCGGCAATGGAGGCATTGAGCCAATAGGCGAACCAGTAGCCGGTAAAAGAGATAAAAATACCCAGCACCACGGTAATCAGCAACATGCGCTTCAAGTCATGCGTGAGCAGGTAGGCGGTGGCGGGTGGGCCGATAAGGAATGCGATGACTAAAATCGCACCGACCGACTCAAATGAACTGACCGTGGCCAGCGATACGGCTGCCATCAGTAGGTAATGCCATAACGCGGTGGAAATGCCCAATGCCGATGCAAATGCCGGATCAAAAGACGTTAATTTCAATTCTTTATAGCCCAGCTTGATGAATAGAGCGACGATAAGCAATACCACTGACAGGATGTAAACAGGCCTTGGCCCCATGACTGTACCATTGGCGGTAATCCATAGGTCAATGGGCACGTAAGCAATCTCACCGTAAAGTACGCAATCTTGGTCGATGTCCACTTTTCCCGCAAAGACACTGATGAGGATAATACCCACCGCAAAGAGAAACGTAAAGGTAACGCCGATGGCTGCATCGGTTTGTAGCCTTGCGCGTCGATGGAAGTACTCGATAAGAAATGTAGCCAATAACCCCGTTGCACCGGCACCTAACAACATGGGGAGTGTTTCGCGGCTCCCACTAAATAAAAAGGCAATGACAATGCCCGGCAGTACGGCATGACTGATGGCATCGCCCACCATACTCATCTTCCGGAGTATCAGGAAACAACCCAATAATCCGCAGGTGACGGCAACCAATGAACCCGTAAGTATTATCCAAAAAGCTATCATTTCATTTTAGTTGGCAGTTTGCAATATGCAAATCCGTGTATATCCGTTTAATCTGTGTCATCAGTGTTCAATCATCTGTTAAACCTTTGGTATTTCCGTATCATGTGGATCCTTATCCGGGTATCCTAATTGATGCTCCAGTTCACGTTCCAGTTCGGGTGTGAGGATGTGTTCGATGGTTTCGGCATCATCATGCACGTGGTCAGCAGCGATATCCATGTATTTGGTCAAATACAGTTCCCACAAGCGGTGTAGTCGTACCACTCTTGCGGCTTGTTGGTAGCCCTCGTCGGTCAACCCCCATTGGTTGCCCTGTTTGACCAATAGTTTCTTAATCGTCAGTCGCTGTAAATTCGTTTTTAGTACGGTTTCATCCACTTCCCGCGTACTGGTCAATTCAGCTAATCCTCGCATCCCATTGAAATGGCTATTCCGTTCGCCAAGGTGATAAAACATCTTCAATGTATTTTCTTGCGCAATTATCCGTTGGTTTTTATATTGCATGTACATCCTCGGTACGATGCCTTTCTTTGGTGCGAGAAAAAAGGAGAAGAAGGCAATAAAAGAAGAGACCACCACCATCCATGGGCCTGTGGGCATGGACGGCGATGCATAAGAGATATAAGCGCCCACCAATCCGGCGAATGCGCCAAAAACCATGGAGATGCCTACCATCCGTCGGATATTATCTGTCCAATACCTCGCGGCAGCAGCCGGCGTGATCAGCATGGCAGCCATCAATACCACGCCCACCGCCGTGATACCGGTAACCACGGCCAATACCGTGAGGCTGGTGAGCAATAAATCCAACCGGCGTACAGGATATCCCAATGCTTGGGCATAGGGTCTATCAAAGGCAACCAACGCAAAGGCTTTGAAAAACAAGCCCACGATAATCAGCAAGACGGCGGCAAGGGCACTGAAAACAAGTAGGTCACTGCCCACCAACGTGGCGGCCTTTCCAAAAATGAAGTTGTCCAATCCACTCTGCGCGGCATTGCCCGATTGCTGGATATAGGTCATCATGACGATGCCGGCTCCGAAAAATACAGACAACACCAGGCCGATTGCTGCATCCTTCTTGATTTTCGACTTGGACGTGATGTAATCGATGGCGACCAAGGAAAGCCAACCCGTGATAAAAGCACCAGCGAGCATAAAAGCGATATTTTTACTGCCCGAGAATAGGAATGCACCGCAGATACCCGGCAAAACGGAATGGGCCACGGCATCTCCGACCAATGCTTTTTTTTGGAGTAAAATGAAGGAACCTACCATTGCCGCACTTGCCGATAATAGCATGGTGCCTAGCGCTACATACCGCACATTGGGGTCTGAAAAAGAAAGGAAGTCTATTAAATTTTGCATGGTGCCGTGGTTTACTAACTTTCCCGACTTGGGAAAGCACGTTTTTCCATGAGATCACCCACCTGCGATAGCAAGCTGAGCCGACCTCCGTACGCTTGTTTTATCATGTCATCCGTAAAGACCTCATCCGTTGGCCCGGCAGCTACTAGGCGCATGTTGAGTAAAATTGTCCAGTCAAAATAAGCGCGCGCCGACTGGAGATCATGGTGTACCACGATAATGGTTTTGTTGGCCAATGCCATATCCCGAAGCAGCCCAATGATTGCCTGTTCAGTGGCCGCATCCACACCGGCAAATGGTTCGTCCATCAGGTATAAGTCTGCTTCTTGTGCCAATGCCCTCGCGAGGAAAACACGCTGCTGTTGCCCGCCCGATAATTGTGCAATCTGCCTTTTCGCAAATGATGCCATGCCCACCTTGTCTAGGCAATCCATGGCGATGGTGCGGTCTTGCTTTCCGGTATTGCGCAATAACCCTACTTTGCCGTATCGCCCCATCAACACCACATCCAATACGGAGACGGGGAAATCCCAGTCGACAGATTCACGTTGCGGTACGTAGCTCACCCGATGCCGCACGTCTTCCAGGGGGTTGTCAAATAACTTGACGTATCCACTCGAAGCAGGTATCAACCCCATGATGGTTTTGAGTAGGGTGGATTTACCGGCACCATTGGGGCCGATGATGCCAGCGATGCAACCAGACGGAAGTGTGAAGTCTACCCCCCAAAGCACGGGCTTCCGCGAATAACTTACTGTCAGGTCATGCACCTCCAGTATAGGTGTTGTTGCGTGTATAATCATAGTACTTTTTTTAACACGTTTTATTTAGAACGCAGATGACAAGCCTGCCTGCCGGTAGGCAGGAACTGAACGGATACGCACGGTGACCATCAGCCAAATCCGTGTTATCCGTGTTCCATTTTCATATTCTATTTTCCGTTAACGCTTCCACGATGGTGTTTACATTGTGTTTTACCATGCCAATGTATGTTCCTTCGGGCGTACCCGGTTTTCCCATGGCGTCCGAAAATAAATCCCCACCGATACGCACTTCACCTCCTCGCACTCGTACCCCTGCCAGTACCGCCTTCAATGACCGATCCGAGACCGAGGTTTCCACAAACACGGCTGGTATTCCGCGTTTGACAATAAAATCTACCAAATCAGCCACATCGCGTAGTCCAAATTCCGATAGGGTGGAGATCCCTTGCAATCCCCGTACCTCCATGCCGTAAGCGCGACCGAAATAGCTGAAGGCATCATGGGCGGTGATCAACACTCTTTTCTCCTCAGGTATGGTGTTGATTTGCGTACGTACCCAGTGGTCTAAGGAATCCAACTGATTCAGATAGGCTTCGGCATTGGCTCGATAATCAAGCGCATGGACACTGTCCAATGCAGCTAATTCGTCCGCTGCTTTCGCGGTTGCCGCTTTCCACAATGACACGTCAAACCAGATATGGGGGTCGTAGGCGGTTTTGTCAATGTGAATTAAATCTGGCAACCCATCTCCTAAAGCTACGACAGGCTTCACCCGCTGCTGTTTGCTGAGGATGCTTGCCAGTTTACCTTCCAAATGCAAGCCATTATAAAACAAATAGTCGGCAGCGATGATTTTTCGCAGGTCTCCCTGGCTGGCTTTGTACAAATGGGGGTCTACTCCGGGATTCATCAATGCCTCTACCGTAGCGGCATCCCCAACAATGTGTTGCAGCATATCCGCAATCATACCGGTAGTCGCCAACAGGTACGGCTTCCCGTTCGGTGCCTGATCGACGACTTCCTGGCAGGATAAGCACGAGTAGAACGCCAATGCAATGATGAATCCACGTAGGTATTTTCCCATAGTGCTACAAAAATAATAAAATTAGATTAATCTAACATTTTTTGTAAGTAGTTTTTAACAATTATGGATTGTGCTGTGGGATTGCTTAGTCCACTTAGGGCAAATGCGTCTTAATTTTAACAAATAAGATAAACAAAAGGGTGAGCGAGAAAGACTTACATACCAGGTCAAATAGGCATGAAGGAAAACGCCGGGAAAAACGAATTACCCAACAAAAACGTCCTTTTTTTGCGGTTTTTCATGCTAATTTCTTAACTTGTGAACATTCCGAAAAGGGATAAAACCAATTCATAAAACACGTTATCCATGATCAATAAAGTAGTAAATAGCGCGGAAGAAGCGATTCGGGGTATAACCGATGGGATGACCTTGATGTTGGGTGGGTTTGGGCTATGCGGTATCCCAGAAAATTGCATCAATGAAATCGTTCGGAAAGGCATTACCGGGCTGACCTGCATTTCCAATAATGCAGGGGTAGATGATTTCGGCATTGGCTTGATGCTCCACAAACGCCAAGTCAAGAAGATGATCGCATCTTATGTGGGTGAAAATGCGGAATTCGAACGTCAGTTGCTCTCCGGGGAACTGGAGGTCGAGCTCATTCCTCAAGGTACGTTGGCGACGCGCTGCTTAGCCGCGGGATACGGTATGCCGGCTATCTTTACACCGGCGGGTGTGGGTACGGAAGTGGCCGAAGGGAAGGAAGTGCGGAATTTCGGGGGAAAGGATTACTTGATGGAAATGGCCTTTGAAGCAGATTTTGCTATCGTCAAAGCGTGGAAAGGCGATACAGCGGGCAACCTCATTTACCGGAAGACGGCCCGTAATTTCAACCCCGTCATGGCCATGGCTGGTAAAATTACCATTGCCGAGGTAGAGGAGTTGGTCGAAGTAGGGGAGTTGGATCCCGATCATATCCATACGCCCGGCATCTACGTGCACCGGATTTTCCAAGGACGTGATTATGAAAAGCGGATTGAACAACGAACCGTCCGCTCAACCTGATACAAATTCGCTATCTGCGAAAGGCGAATAAACCAATCGACAAACAGCAAATAAACAAATCGGCGAATTAGCGAACAGCAAATACGAAAAATATGCTAGACAAAAACGGTATTGCGAAACGAATCGCAAAAGAGATAAAGGACGGATATTATGTCAATCTAGGTATTGGTATTCCCACTTTGGTAGCAAATTATATTCCAGGCGATATCGATGTGGTGCTCCAATCGGAGAATGGACTTTTGGGCATGGGGCCTTTCCCATACGAGGGCGAGGAGGATGCCGATTTGATCAATGCAGGCAAGCAAACCATCACCATGTTGCCGGGATCTGCTGTATTTGACTCCGCCATGAGTTTCGGGATGATTCGGGCACAAAAAGTAGACCTGACCATCCTGGGCGCCATGGAAGTATCCGAATATGGCGATATTGCCAATTGGAAGATTCCCGGAAAGCTGGTAAAAGGGATGGGGGGAGCGATGGATTTGGTAGCTTCGGCCAAAAACATCATTGTGGCCATGCAGCAGGTCAATAAGGCTGGGGAAAGCAAGTTGCTCCCGCAATGTGCATTGCCATTGACAGGCGTGCGTTGCATCCGCAAAATTGTGACAGAGTTGGCCGTTTTTGAAGTAGACCTCGAAAATGGCGGTTTCTACCTCTTAGAACGGGCGCCGGGAGTGAGCGTAGACGAAATACGTAACGCGACGGCGGGGAGATTTTATGCCGACGTCGATGTGCCCGAAATGCAGGTGTAACTTTACGGCATCAGAGCGCTTTCGCGCGTAGCTCGGCCGATATCTCATCGGTGATGGCAATGATAGGCGCAGGGTCATCGGTATTATTGATGATGATTCGGTCGGCTTGTGCCCGAAAAGGCAATAAATACTGCTGATATGCTGGCAATACATGGTTTACCCACTTATACCGCGCATCATCCTCATCATATCCACGCTCAATCAAATCCCGCTTTAAGCGTCGCTGGAGTGCTATCTCTTCGTCAGCATGCAAAAAAATACGATGGTTGAATAGTCGATTGACCTCCTCGTAATGGAAAATGAATAAGCCTTCTACAATGAGAATGGGGGCAGGTTTAGTCTCTAACATCTTCGGTTTCAAGGTTGGGTTATTGAAGGTGTACTCTTTCCGATATACCGTCTCCCCTTGGAAAAGCAAATCAATGTCGTGATAGAAAGCTTCCCGGTCAATTGCCGTAGGCAGGTCGAAGTTGTATAGTTTGTTTTCTTCTTTGGTTTTGGTATTGGCAGGGATATAATAATCGTCCTGCGAAATCAACGCTACTTCGTGCGAGGCGAAGTGGTTAAGAAAGCACTTGAGAAAAAACGTCTTCCCCGATCCGCTACTCCCAGCGATCCCGACTACATACGGAGGTTTGAGCATCATTTGCCGCGATTTTGTTGTTTAAGATGGTTGTCGGTCACTGATTAGCAGATTCATTGGGGGTGCCATAAGAAATCTCCACTTGGAAACGCCGATCCAACACACCGATTAGCGATGCAGCCGATTTCGATATCACGATGATTGCGTTTTGCGTTTCAGCGGTATCGGCAAATTTGCCCACGACTTTGGTCAGCGTCGTGCGGTTGGTCATGGGGTTGGTGATTTTGATGATGGTGCCTATCGGAGCAGTTTTGTGTAACGCTAACATGCTGCCGCCCTCTTGGTTGAGGTCATCGATCCATACGCCAACACCTTTTTCGGTCATTTCCCGTATGCCGAACTTATTGGTCGGCACATCCAATAGTTGCGCCGAAGCGGTGGTATCAAGCATTTCTTCGGATACGATGACTTCACTTAGTGTGGGGGGAGGAGGAGGCAGTTCTTTGTGCGGTACTTTTAACAACATCCCTTCTTTGAGGGAGTCACTCGTCAGTTCATTGGCCCGCTTGATCGTCTCTACCGAAATGACGAATCGTTTGGAGATGGTGAACAACGTTTCGCCCCTGCCCACTTTGTAGGTGGTGTAGTCTTCCTGAGCCAATTGGGGAGCGGGATGCGGAGTGGTGGCCGTAGCCGTGGTGGCAGTCGTCGTAACCGCCGGTGCGCCTTCGGATGAGGCAGTGGGGATACGCACGGTATCGCCTACCTTCAGCGGTTTGTTGTTGTTAGAGGCAATGATGGATTTTACGGGTACATTGTAATGCCTGCTCAGCCCAAAGTAAGTTTCCTTGGCCTTTATGCTATGGATAATGAGTTTTTGGCCATTTTCATACTCCACCCCAATGGAGTCCAATGGTGTCGCCGAAACATGCAGTGCAAGGCAACAGCATCCCATCAACAAGGTGGCAAAAAAAGTTGTACGGTAATAGCTATATCGTTTGTATGTTATGTCCATGTTAATAATCTGGTTGCAATTATACTAAATACGATACAATTTTCCGTTTATTATCACCAATTAAGAATATCTGTTTTTCTAACATGAAAAATAATTCCGGTGCCATCTTGGTCAGACCATCCATGATCATTTCGTCTGCCAATACCTCCAAGCCACTGGATATGATTAACCTTACGCGGTATCCTTCTTCATCTTGCTCGTGAAATGCCCATACGTCTTTGCGCTCCGCAAGACAATGGAACACATCGCCAACGATAGCCAACCCTTGTAAAAAAAAAGGTTTCATACCTAAGTGTCGCTTCGGTATGACAATCGTTGCATGCTTAGGTTTATTTTGTGCACTGTTTTTTGGTGTTAAGTTTCCCTCATATACATCCAGGTATTGCTCATAACCGTCCGCAAAATTGCGGTGCCGCACCAATAGTTGCGAATCCACGATGTCTAGTAAGGTATAGTTGAATTGCTCCCAACGTACTTGGCCACTATCTATATCAATGCACGCAATGCCGGTGCCGGTCGGGCTTTTTTCCCCGAATGTCCGTAAAATTAATTTTCCGGTCACCACACCTGCCAATGTCCAATTCCGGTCACCATAAGGTGTTTCGTGAAGCAGCGATGTACCTGTTGCGTATCGGATGGCCGAAAATCGCGGCGTTCCCGTTGACTCATCTCGTGTTTCCACGGCCATCAGTCCGTGGGTTGCATCGACCTCAATGCGCCACACCAAACCCAAAAAACTTTTTTGGAATGCGGTTTTTAACGTATATTTATCCATTGATAGTTGGCGGGGCGGTGCAAAGCCAAGCCCCGCCTTTACGGATCCAAAATTAAAATCATCTGAGCAAAATGTATAAAAAAATACGATTATTGTTCAAGCCATTGGTTTGGTTAGGCTGTATCGCCCTGGTAACGCTATTGGCTTCTACTGTGCAGGCACAGCATGTTTACCGGTTTGATTTGAAAGAAGATATCGGGCCGAATGCATGGCGTACAGTCAAGAATGCCTATACCATCGCCGAAAAGTCCGACGTGGATTTGGTGCTGATTGAAATGAATACCTTTGGAGGGATGGTGAATTTTGCCGATTCCATCCGAAGCCGTATATTGGATTCGCCGCTCGAAACGGTGGTATTTATCAACCATAATGCGGCCTCCGCCGGAGCATTAATATCCTTGGCCACTGATCGGATTTATATGAGTAAGGGATCCAGCATCGGGGCCGCCAGTGTGGTAGATCAGTCGGGGCAGGTGATGCCAGAGAAGCATCAGTCGTATATGCGCGGATTGATGCGGGCCACCGCAGAGGCCAAAGGGAGGGATCCCAAGGTGGCCGAAGCTTTTGTGGACGCGGATGTCGACTTGCCGAATATCAAGCCAGCCGGTAAGATATTGACGCTAACCGCATCGGAGGCCGTGCAGATTAAATTGGCAGAAGCTGAAGCGGGTACGGTTGCCGAAGTGCTGGAAGCCGAAGGGATTGGCCAGCCACAGATTACCCAACACCAAGTCACGACCATTGATAGGATTATTTCCTTTCTCATCAATCCGGCAGTCAGCGGCGTACTGATCCTACTCATTATCGGGGGGATTTATTTTGAGATGCAAACGCCGGGCATCGGTTTTGCGTTGGTGGTAGCCGTCATCGCGGCGGTGTTGTTTTTCGCACCGTTGTATATCCAAGGTCTTGCGGATAATTGGGAAATTGCCCTGTTCGTGGTGGGGATTGTCCTGATCTTATTGGAGATATTCGTGATCCCCGGATTTGGTTTGGCGGGCATATTGGGAATCATCTGCTTGGTGTGTGGGCTTGCATTCAGTATGGTGGCCAATGATTATTTCAATTTCACAGTTACAGAACCGGGCATGTTATTCAATTCGTTTTTATTAGTGATCACCTCCATGGTGGTGGCAACCATCGTCATGGTCATTTTTGGCAAGGGTTTTCTCAAAACCCGCGCATTCAAACGCTTGGTGCTGCAAGACGAACAACGTTCGGACGAAGGGTACACCTCGGCTAAGATCAATACCGAATTGATCAACAAGGAAGGCGTAGCCAAAACGGTGCTCCGCCCATCGGGCAAGGTAGAGATAGATGGCAAGTGGTATGATGCAGTGGCGCTTGACGGCTTTGTGGATATAGGCGAAGATATCTACGTGGAGAAGCACGAGAACTATAATCTTTTTGTCAGAAAAAAACGGCCTTAGCGATGCTCACCTAAACTTTTTGTAGCTTTAGTTGTTATATCAGCGAAACATAAAAATTCAACAATCATGAATCCAAAAGCAATCAGTTTAGAAGAGAAAAAATTGAAACCGGTGGTCGATCATTTGAATGATTTATTGGCCAACTACCATATCCACTACCAGAAATTAAGGGGATGCCATTGGAATGTCCGTGGCAACCATTTTTTTACACTTCATGTGAAGTTCGAAGAGCTATATACCAATGCGCTGACCACCATCGATGAATTGGCTGAACGCATCCTGACCTTAGGTAAATCGCCTTTCAGTACCTTCAAAGATTATGTAGACAATGCTGAGATCGTGGAGATCGATACGATTGGCATGAAAGATATCGACATGGTGAAAGCGTTGATCGGCGACCTGGAAGCATTGATCAACATGCAGCGCGATTTGTTGGAAATCACATCTGATGCAGGAGATGAAGGCACAAATGATATGATCAATGCGGCCATGCAATTCAACGAAAAGCAACATTGGATGCTGAGTGCTTTCGTGAATAAATCGTAATTTTTGATGGGTACCACCACGAAACAGCGTATTTGCCTGCCATTCCTTGTGTTAGGCATCGTCCATTTTGCCTTCGCGCAGCAAAGCCATCATAGTGAGGAATTGATCCCCGTTGCCAGTTTTGGGAAAAGCATGGCTATCGGGCTAAGCGTCAGTGCAGAGAACCGGATATTCGTGGCTTTCCCGAATTACGATGGAAACGACAACCTCGCATTGGCCGAAGTCAGAAATGGACAATTACACGCTTATCCCGATACCGACTGGAACGTACCGGGTGGAGGGGAAGATGCCCATTTCGTACGGGTGCAGGATTTGTTTGTCGATGCAGACGATAACCTTTGGGTGCTGGACTCAAAGCCCTCGCCCGGCAGCAACATCTTCGGAGATCAGCAACCACCCGCAGGCGGACAGTTCAAATTGGTGAAGGTAAATACCAAAAACGATACGGTCGAAGCAGTATTCCATTTTGATGACCTGGACAAATTGAGGTCTGCGCTGAACGATGTTCGGGTGGATGTAGAAAAAAATCTGGCTTATTTATCCGATCCCGGCCTGGCCGCTATCGTCGTGTTGGATCTATCGACAGGGAGGAGCCGGGCTTTGCTAGAAGGGTCGGCTTACACATTGGCAGACGATATCGCGTTGACTTATGACGGGGTTGAGATGCGCAACCGGGAAGGTAAGCCGTTTTCATCGCATGTCAATGGCATCGCCTTGACCCATGATTTCAAGTATTTTTATTTCAAACCCATCAATAAGGAAAATCTTTACCGTATTGAAACCGTGCATTTAGCCGATACGGCACTTTCGCCGCAAGCATTGGAAGGCTTGGTGGAAAATAGGGGTGAAGTAGGTATTACGCATGGTTTGATTGCCGATAAGAAGGGAAATATCTATTTGACCACTTCCACGAGTTATTCCATTTCATACCTCAGTGCCGAGGACGGTAAGGTGTACCAATTGGTTCAGGACGCTCGCTTGCTGTGGCCGGATTCGTTCGGGATCGGAACCGACGGATACCTGTATTTCACCTGTGCACAATTGCAACGGCTTCCCCAATGGAACGATGGAACGGATAAAACGGAGTATCCGTATACGATGTACAAGGTGAAGTTGCCGGAATGAGGGTCATCTGTTCGCATTCGGTATTTGGTTAAACAAGAAATGCCATTGGTTTTATCCAATGGCATTTCTTGTTTAATGATTTGTAACCTTATTAAAATTTCAACCCAAGGGTCAGAAACACGCTATTGCGTGTATTCGTTACATCCACTACTGGACTGAAATGTCCGTTTGCATCGTCAAGTACATAAGGGTTGAAGCTATATTTTTGGGCAAAATTCTGGTACGCCAGATCGACGTAAACATTATTGACCCGATAACCTAAACCAGCCGAAACGGTTTGGGTGGTCGACTCGAAGTCACGGTAGGGGCTTCCTGCGTGGCCGTATCCTGCCCGGACTAGCAAATCGGGCGCAATACGGTATTCACCGCCAATCCTGAAGTTGACAGTGCTAGTAAAGGTGTTGCGGATGTCATCATTCATGGTGTTGTCAGTACCAGAATTGACAGAGGAAAACGTCATACTGGTATAATCCACATATTCGACATCGGCGCTGATCAATCCTTCGCCCAACACCGCAGCGATACCACCATTCAAACGGTAGGGGGTCCGTAAGTTGTAGTCATAGTACGTGTCGTACTCTTCATACTCCAAACCGTCTTCCGATCCACCCACCAAGAAGTTAGTGATACCAAAATAATCCGTATATTCATTGGTCAGGCGATACCAGGTAGGTGTCGTGGCTGTTACGCCGATCTGCACTTGTTGAATGGGTTTGTAAATAATCCCCAGTTTGGCATTGAAGCCATTTCCAGTGGTTCTTGACCAGTCCTCGTTGTCGTACTCGTATGCTGATTGCAATAAGGGATTGTAGATATCAAAATCCGCATGAGCTGGATTGACGAAGCGAGAATTAGGGTTTTGGCTGTTGATATAGCCGAAGTCTTCGATCGATCCGTCCTCCATGAAAAGTTGGTTGAGGCGGTGATTGACACGTGTGAGACCGATGCTGGCACCAATGTAGAAGCGGTTACTGTGATTGGCACCGAAAGAGATGTTGGTCTCTGATTGGAAGCCGCTTTCCCGATTGAATGCCGTTTGGATATTATTCAGGGTGGTTACAGGAATGTAATACCCGTCGAAATCTTCGTCGATCATACCTGATTCCCAACCGAAATCACCATAGACATTATCAGGGGTATACGCCTCATACGCCATGAAATCAGCAATGCTGCTTTCTGAGTTTATGCCAGAATACCCTACCGTAGAATGGAAATTATTGGTTTTAGTATAACCGACACCGACATTGAAGTTCAACCAGCCGGTTTCGAGGCTGCTGCCCCTAGCCCTGCGGACGGGGATGTTAAACACCGCACCGAGTTGATTGAAACCCAGTTTATCAATGCTGTTTTGGCTATTGCTGCCAAAATAACTAGCTTTATTCCGATCATTGGCATAATCAATCGAAATACTGATGTCTGACTGCCCAAAGAAGCCTAGTCCTGCCGGATTGCCTGAAATGGAACTGATGTCGCCCCCTAAAGCGGTTTGCGCGCCCGCTAGTCCTTTGAACCTTGCCGTAGCGCCTTGCTCGGGTTGAGAAAAACGGAGGATTTCCTGTAAGTATTGTGCTTGTGTCGTAAGGGAAAAGCCACCCAACATCAGGGAAAAAAAAGCGATTTTCTTGATATTCATATTCATGATCGGTTTCAATCAAATGTAAAAAAAGCCAACTAAATTAATTATTCAGAGATGTCTCGTGTAGACGTGAATCTAATTTAGTTGGCCTGAACTGCTGCTGATAAGCTGTCAATGTCTGTAGACGCTATGATTATCCCCGGCCTCTGCCACCACTGCTACGGCTACTGCCACTAGATGAGGAGCCAGATGAGCGTGACGGTGAGGATACGGAAGAACCTCGCGAACTGCTTCCGGACGAACCCGATGATACGCCACTAGGCCTCGACGAACGCGATGGGGTAGCACTTGGTCTCGAATTAGAAGACGGTCGTGTAGTGCTCGCCGGACGTGTTGTACTTGAAGGACGTGTCGTACTTGAAGGACGGGTGGCAGCTGGCCTTGCACCTTGGTTACCAGTGGGGCGTGTATTACCTGTCGGCCGTACGCCTTGGTTTCCGGTTGGCCTCGTCGCGCGTGTTCCTTGGGTTGCCGGTTGGCGAGTGGTTGTTCCGGTCGGCCTGACGGCTTCACGTGTACCTCCACGGGTCACGCTTGTGCGTCCAGTACCTGCCGCAGGCGAGGTGGCAGTACCTCGAGTGGCGGTGCCCCTTGTCGCAATCCTTCCATTGGCATCCCGAGAGACTGCCGTACGTGTATTGGAACGCGCTGTACGCGTATTCATGCGATCACGAGAAGAGGAACGGACTGCCATCTGACGGTTGTTAACGAACCCAGGGTAATAACCACCACCCCAGCCCCAGCCGTTACCCCAGCCGCCGCCCCAACCCCAACGGTTGTACGCATACGGACCCCAGAAGCCACGGCCGTAATAAGGGGAGTTCCATCCCCAGTAGCCGCCATAGTAGGGGCTATACCAACTGCTGCCCCAACCGAGGCCCCAGCCGCCACCCCAGCCCCAACCGAAGCCAAGGTTCCAGCCACCTCCCCAACCCCAACCGGGGCTGTACCAAGAGTTGAATCCATACCAAGGGTCAAACCAGGGGTCATAATAAGCCATTCCGGGACTATTGTAGTAGAACCGGTTTATGCGGTTGGCATATTCACTGTCGCTATATTCATCAGCGTAGTAATCGCTGTAGTAGCCTTCATCGGCATATTCATCAGCATAATAACTGTCATCAGCATATTGCTCGTCTTCCTGCGGCTGCTCTTCATAGTAATAATCGGGGCTTTGGTAGCTTCTTTCGACCGCCCGGGTATTATTATTGTAGACATCGTCGCGAAAAGCGGTCTGCTTGGAAGTGCTACAAGCGCCAAAGAACAGGATGCTCGCTAGTGCTATTACGCTGGCTATTAATCTGTTGTTTTTCATTTCAACTGTCCTTTCTTGATGGTTAAAGCTCACGCTTTTATCTATATAGACCCGATTACATGCATTTGGTTTAATCGGAGTGCTATTTTTTATTCCGTTATTTGCCAAAACCATCTACCTTTGTTGACGGAATTTCAAACGCAAACTTAGATAAAGTTGCTTCGATATGCAAACCACGGTTACGTGGAATAAAAAAAGCAACATTATTTGTCGCAATCAAGCTTTTACGTGGTTCCCATGATTGCTTGCGCAATTATCGATTCCTGCCTACCGGCAGGCGGGTTTCCGTTGCAATGGAGAGGCAATTTTTAATGGAGTAAATGTTACAATAATTTTATAGAAAATCAACTATGAGCAAAGGAATAACTAGCCGCGAAACGGACTATTCTCAATGGTACAATGAACTTGTCGTGAAAGCTGACCTCGCCGAACACTCTGCTGTACGGGGATGCATGGTCATCAAACCCTATGGCTATGCCATCTGGGAAAAAATGCAGGCAGCATTAGACAAGATGTTTAAGGATACCGGACACAGCAATGCTTATTTTCCCTTGTTTATCCCCAAGTCGTTTTTCTCCAAAGAAGCTTCTCACGTGGAGGGGTTTGCCACGGAATGTGCCGTTGTGACGCATTATCGGCTAAAAAATGATGGTACGGGCAATATCGTTGTAGACGAAGAGGCAAAATTAGAGGAAGAGCTCATCGTACGACCCACTTCGGAAACCATTATCTGGAACACCTATAAAGGGTGGATAGAATCCTATAGAGATTTACCGATCCTGGTTAACCAATGGGCCAATGTCGTGCGTTGGGAGATGCGTACGCGGTTATTCTTACGTACCGCCGAATTTTTATGGCAAGAAGGGCACACGGCCCACGCGACCAAAGAGGAAGCGGTAGCCGAAGCGGCCCAAATGCTGGAGGTATACGCCGACTTTGCCGAGAATTGGATGGCCTTGCCAGTCATCAAGGGCCACAAAACGGAAAACGAACGGTTTGCAGGAGCCTTGGATACCTTGTGTATCGAAGCATTGATGCAAGATGGTAAAGCGCTCCAAGCGGGCACATCGCATTTTCTTGGGCAGAATTTTGCCAAAGCCTTCGATGTGAAGTTTACGGCAAAGGACGGAAAACTTGATTATGTATGGGCTACTTCATGGGGTGTTTCGACCCGATTGATGGGCGCATTGGTGATGGCACACTCAGACGATGCAGGGCTGGTACTGCCTCCCAAGCTAGCCCCCATTCAAGTCGTGATCGTGCCCATCTATAAGACCGAAGAAGAACAACAAGCCATTGGAACATTGGCAGACGGTTTGATCGCTGAGTTGAAAGCCAAAGGCATCTCCGTGAAATATGACGACCGCGATACACACCGCCCCGGATTCAAGTTTGCCGAATGGGAACTCAAGGGTGTGCCTGTGCGTATCGCTGTGGGTACGCGTGACATGCAAAACGGAACGGTAGAGATCGCCCGTCGCGATACACAGACGAAAGAGACCGTGTCACAGGAGGGATTGGCCGGCAGGATAGAACAATTGCTGGAAACCATCCAGCAGAGTATCTACGATAAAGCACTCACATTCCGCAAAAACAACACGGTAGAGGTTAATTCTTATGACGAATTCAAGCAAGTAATTGATGGGCCTGGAGGATTTGTATCCGCACATTGGGATGGTACGGCGGAAACCGAAAAACGCATCAAGGAGGAAACTAAAGCAACGATCAGGTGTATCCCATTGAATAACAAGGAAGAAGAAGGGATGTGTATATTGACGGGAAAGCCTTCCAAGCAACGGGTGTTGTTTGCGAAGGCGTATTAGGATTTTAGATTTACGATTTTAGATTTGCTGACAGGCGATTTTCGGCTTCAGTCTTCGGACTCCCGATCTTCGGACTTTTTCACTTTTGATTTTTAACTTTTCACTTAACAAATGAAATTCGCAACGAAAGCCATCCATGCCGGACAGCATGCCGACCCCACCACCGGGGCGGTGATGACGCCAATATACCAGACATCGACCTACAAGCAGGCCGCCCCGGGAGACCACAAGGGGTATGAATACTCACGGGGAACAAACCCCACCCGTAAGGCGTTGGAAGATTGCATAGCGGCATTGGAAAATGGTCAATATGGATTGGCTTTTTCCAGTGGGATGGCGGCTACCGAGACGGTATTGAAGCTGCTGAAGCCGGGTGATGAGGTAATCACAGGTGACGACCTGTATGGCGGCTCCTATCGGATATTCACCAAGGTTTTTGAGCATTATGGAATCAAGTTCCATTTCGTGGATACGTCCGATCCCGCGCGGATCAGCGAAAAAATCAACGGCAATACCAAACTGATTTGGATCGAAACGCCCACAAACCCGACATTGAAACTGGCCGATATCGAAGCCATTGGAAAGCTGGCCAAGGACGCGGGTGTACTGCTCGTCGTAGACAATACCTTTGCTTCGCCCTATTTGCAGAATCCGTTAGATTTGGGAGCCGACATCGTGATGCACTCCGTGACCAAGTACATTGGTGGGCATTCGGACGTTGTGATGGGCGCGTTAGTCGTGAATGACAAGACCTTGTATGACGAGTTATTCTTTTACTACAATGCCTGCGGCGGTACACCGGGGCCCCAAGATTGTTTCTTGGCATTGCGTGGCATCAAGACCCTGCATCTTCGCATGAAGGCGCATTGCGAGAATGGACGTAGAATAGCGGAATACCTGAAAGACCATCCGAAGATTGAAACGACCTATTGGCCGGGTTTTGAAGACCATCCGGGGCATGCGGTTGCGAGGAAGCAAATGCGCGATTTCGGAGGAATGGTGTCGATCGTGCTGAAGAATGCCACGTTGCAAGATACGTTTAAGTTTGCTTCTTCATTCAAGGTGTTCACCTTGGCGGAATCGCTCGGAGGCGTTGAATCGTTAATCAACCATCCGGCAACCATGACCCATGGCTCCATCCCAAAAGAAACAAGGGAGAAAGTAGGGGTGGTAGATAATTTGATTCGGATCAGTGTCGGCATAGAGGATATCGATGATTTGCTGGCCGATCTGGAGCAAGCGTTACGTTAATGGAACGCGGATGACACCGATGGAACGGATTTTCGCTGATTAGCTATAGAAACTATCTCTGCCTGCGTACCGCTGTTTGAACACGCCTAGCCGTCCGGCAGGCAAGGACGATATAGATAGCTGGAATGGATTCTTGCAAGTTAATTATAAAAAATTTCTGCTGATCAGTTAGATCCGCGTCATCCGTGTTCAATTATGTAAAAACACAGTTCAATTATATAAAATACATTCATGTCATTCGACATCAAGCATTTCCTTGACCAGAAAGTAGACGAATACAACCGGCCGGGGTTCATTGATAACGACCCGATTTGTATCCCGCATCGGTTTACGAACAAACAGGATCGGGAAATCATGGGCTTCTTTGCCGCTGTGCTTGCCTGGGGGCAGCGCAAGACCATCATCAATAAATGCACCGAACTGATTGCGCGTATGGACGGTGTTCCTTCTGATTTCGTGAAAAATCATCGGGAGTCGGATTTGAAACGGTTATTGGGGTTCAAACACCGCACATTCAACGATACGGATCTGCTTTATTTCATTAGTTTCTTCAAATACCATTACGCCTATCATGATTCCTTGGAGCATGCGTTTGTCCAATATTCACGCCAAGGGGAATTTCGATCCGAATACATGGATAGTAGCGTAACGATCGATGAGGATACCCTGTCTTCGCCGGTTTGTTATGCGCATGAGTTGCAACTAGACACGCTGTTCATCGAGAAAGCGTTGAATGCTTTCAGAGGGTATTTTTTCAGTTTGCCCGATTATCCGCTGCGGACAAGGAAGCACGTCAGTTCGCCATTGCAAAACTCGGCCTGTAAGCGGTTGAACATGTTCCTTCGTTGGATGGTGCGGCACGATGACCGGGGTGTCGACTTCGGTTTGTGGAAGCAGATTACGCCTGCCCAACTCATTTGTCCATGCGATGTACATGTCGAACGGGTGGCCCGTCGGCTTGGACTCATACACCGTAAACAATCGGATTGGAAAACCGCTTTGGAATTAACCGAAAACCTACGACAGCTGGACAGGAACGACCCTGTGAAATATGATTTTGCCTTGTTTGGTCTTGGCGTAGAAGGGGAGATGTGACGGAGTGAATAGTTTTGCCTACCTTTGTGGGAAAAAACGTATCACCGGCATGAAAAAAATCAAAGTTTCCCGTATCATCACCGTCGTATTACTGGGTTTTGTTGTGTTACTGCTTGTTAGCCCGGATACCAAAGCGTGGGTCAGCAGGGGCCTAATGAAGATCGGGCTATTCAAACCGGAACTGAAAAGTAACGAGTCTCCAATCGAAGCACGGCCCGAAGCCCACGCGGGAACCAGCTCCTCGGTGTTTTTTACCGATGGTGAGGGAAATCGAATCGATGCAGCCAACCAAGCCGGTAAAGTGGTGTTTGTCAATTTTTGGGCGACTTGGTGCCCGCCATGTATTGCGGAGATGCCATCTATCGATCAGCTGTATCAGCAGTTCAAAGATAATGAGCAGGTTGTTTTCATCATAGTCGATGTGGACAATCAATACGAGAAATCCAAAAAATTCATGGAAAGCAAGAAACTTGGCCTTCCGGTGCATTTGCCTTCCGGTGATATCCCCTCAAGCTGGTTGGGTAGCGCCATTCCCACAACACTTATACTCGATAAACAGGGCCAAATTGCCGCACGCCATGAAGGAATGGCTGATTATAGTCGTCCGGAAGTTGTGGCATTTATCAACGAACTGATTGCGGAGTAATACGATGGGGCACGTTTCTATCGTTCGTAAACAACAGGGTTCACACAATAAGGCAATCGTTTTCCAGTAAGCCCAGCGATCAGGTTTTCCACGGTTAGTTGCATCATTTTTGTCCGTGTTTCTATTGTCGCCGAGCCGATATGCGGTAAGATGGCCACATTGGGCATGTTAAGCAGCGGGTTGTCACTGGCCATCGGCTCTGGATTAGTGACATCAAGGCCCGCGCCCCATAGTTCCCCATCATCCAGTGCTGCCCTTAGCGCTGTTTCGTCATGAATCGCGCCCCTCGCCGTATTGATGAAGATCGCTGTTTTTTTCATTTTCGAGAAAGCATCACGATTGAATATGCCTCGGGTCTCCTTACTGAGGTTGGCATGCACACTGAGTACATCACTCTGTTGTAGCAATTCTTCGAATGAAACCTTGCGAGCACCTAATGCCTTTTCGGCCAATTCATTACGGCTCCTATTATGGTATAGGATAGGCATACCAAAGGCATAATGGCAGCGTTTGGCCATCTCCATGCCAATCCTCCCCAAACCGTATATTCCCAGCGTCTTTCCCTCCAGGTCGATGCCAAGGTCGGCCATGGGTTCGAAAAACCCCCAATTGCCACGGAGAATCTCCTTGTGCTTATGGATCGCTTTGCGGGCGACATTCTGCATCAATAAGAATGCGGTATCTGCCGTAGCGTTACTGAGCACATCGGGTGTATTCCCGATCGGGATACCCAGTCTGGTAGCTTCTGCCACATCCACATGGTCATAACCCACGCTACACAGTGCGATAACCCGAAGGTGACGGCATGCTTGTAGGAAATCTTTGTCCATCTGCGCTCCACCAATGCTAAACAAGGCATCGCTTTCCATGGCATGCGTGATCAGCTCATTTGTCGTCAGCTCGCGCTTTACTGTCCATTCGGACCATTGAAAGCCATTCGCTTCCAGTGATTGCTTGATTGGTTCCGGTACTTCGCGTGTGATAAAAATCTTCATCGTTATATGCAGTAAATATAAGTTTTTTGTTTTTTTAACAGCAATTTTTGTCTTAGGTTTGCGGCAATTAAACGATGTGCACCATATAACCCTTAACATCGCATGAATCGCACTGAACTCATCGACCAAATAAAAAGGAAACGCTCATTTCTATGTGTGGGCCTTGATACCGACATCTCTAAAATTCCCGAGCACCTATTGGACCATGAAGATCCGGTATTTGAGTTCAACCGGCAAATCATTGAAGCGACAGCCGATCTGTGCGTGGCGTATAAGCCCAATATTGCATTTTACGAATGTCGGGGAGTAGACGGTTGGAAAAGTTTGCAACGCACTTGGGAAGTGCTGCCGAAAGACTGCCTCAGCATTGCCGATGCGAAGCGTGGCGATATCGGCAATACCTCCAAGATGTATGCGAAGGCTTTCTTTGACTACGAAACATCGGGATTGGATTTTGATGCCATTACCATTGCGCCTTATATGGGCAGTGATTCGGTGCAGCCATTTCTAGGGTTTGAGGGCAAATGGGCAATAGTACTGGCCTTGACGTCTAACATAGGTGGACTGGATTTCCAGACCATACCCGATAGTGAAGGGGTGCAGTTTTTCGAGCGTGTCATTCAGAAGACCAATACATGGGGGGATATCGACAACCTGATGTATGTCGTGGGAGCCACGCGTGGAGAAGCCTTTACCGCCATCCGTAAGCATGCCCCGCGACATTTTCTATTGGTTCCCGGAGTGGGTGCGCAAGGTGGAAGCCTCCGTGATGTGTGCCAATATGGAATGAATGCAGACTGCGGACTACTGGTGAATGCCACCCGGTCGATTATATACGCCTCGAGTGGAAGGGATTTTGCAGAAAAAGCAAGGCAGGAAGCTGAAACGTTGCAAAAGGAAATGGAAGTGGAATTGGAGCAGGCCGGGATTATCTAATCAATACTTATTCATCCACTCACCTTATCCATCCATTTTGCAAAGGAGTTTATGAATTCGCTTAAAAACGTCTTGGTGGACTCATTGATAAGATTTCCCTCGTTGTCGAATAGTTCGTCAGCATGGCCTATGTAAGCTTCGGGCTGCCCCATGGTTGGCATGTCGAGATATGCTAACGCTTGCCGTAGATGTTGGTTGGCTCCGAAAGCGCCAATGCTACTTGGCGACACACTCACGATGGCTGCTGGTTTACCATCCCAAGCACTTTCTCCATAAGGGCGAGATCCTACATCCAATGCATTCTTCAGCACGCCAGGTATGGAACGATTGTATTCTGGTGTCGCAAACAATACGCCATCCGATGTTGCCAATCCCTTTCGAAATGCCACCCATTCCTTTGGCGGTGTCGCATCAAGGTCCTCGTTATACAGCGGGAGCATGCTGATATCTATAAACGCTAGTTTAAGCGATTCCGGCGCCAAGGCTTTCAATGCAGATGCAGTCTTTTTGTTATAAGATTCTCGTCTCAAACTCCCAACGCAAACGGCTATTTTGTATGTCCTCATACTTTTAATAAGCGTTCACGCATTAAAATGTTTGCGATTTTTGAATGTTTGTCGCTTTCTTGCCAAAAGGAGGTTGTTTTGGCCGGTTTAACCGAGAAAGGTCACCAATACCTTATCGATGCGATTGCCATCCATATCCACGACCTCAAACGAGTAATCTTTCCAAGTCGTTTTTTCGCCGACCATGGGCATGTGCCCCAATTTCAATAAAATCAGTCCGGCTATGGTGTTGACATTGCTCAACCCGTCTTCTTCGTCTTCGGAAATTTCAATATGTAACGTGGTGAGTAGCTCATCGAGCTGGTACTGCCCATCGATGAGTAGGCTACCATCTTCACGGGCTACGATCTCCGGTCTTTCCGCTGTATCGCTTTCCGATATGTCACCTACCAGGCTGCTGAGGATGTCGTTGAGCGTGACGATACCCTGTAATGAACCATATTCATCCAACACGATGGCTTGGTGGATTTTCGAACTCTTGAACTTGTTGAGGATGCTGTATGCAGAGCTGTTTTCGTGCACGTAATTAAGTGGCTGTGTAAGTTCCTGGAGGCGTATAGGCTGATCGATCAGGTATTGCTTGAGCAACGACTTGATGTGTACAATGCCAATGATATTGTCTAACCCGCCTTGGCAAACCGGATAGACGGTGTGGCCACTTTCCAGAACGGTCTTTTTGTGGAACTGGTATTCATCATCGATGTCAAGCCATATAATGTTGCTGCGGTGGGTCATGAGGTTAATGGCTCGCTTGTCACCTAAGCTAAACACGCGGTCGACGATCTCGTGCTCGATATGTTCGATGGCGCCACTATCGGCACCCTCATCCACCAGGGCTTTGATTTCTTCTTCCGTGACGGCGTTTTGGGTCGTCTTGATATTCAGTAGGCGAACGACGGCTTCTGTAGTCATGCTCAGCAACCAAACGAATGGCGCTACCGCTTTGCTGAGGATGTTCATTGGAAACGCCACGATCATGGCGTATTTTTCCGGAATGGCCATCCCAATCCGTTTGGGTACCAATTCACCGAATACCAAGGTGAGGAATGTGATGATGATGACGACAATGGCCACCGATACTTGGCTGCTATACGCGGCAAGCCATGAGATATCAGACAGGTAGACATTGAGGCGCTTCGCAATCGTAGCACCACCGAAAATACCGGTTAGGATGCCGATAAGCGTAATGCCAATCTGCACGGTCGATAGAAACTGGTTCGGTGATTCCTTAAGTTTCAGTACTTGTTTGGCGGAAGCATCTTTTCTGTCGATCAGTACCTGTAAGCGAGCTTTTCGGCTGGAAACAATAGCAATCTCGGATGCAGAAAAAAGGCCATTTAACAGGATTAACGCCAAGATAATCAGCGATTCTGTAAGCATGTAGCTAATATAGAAAATAATTTGAATAAACAAAATGTTGCTATCCAAAAAGCATAAAAGCGCCGATAGGCTACGCGACGGCTTCCGTCACCAGTTTCTTCGGCTTTTTTACTTTTTCTTTTAGCAGGGCAATATTGATCACCTCATGCATTTCTGAGACATAATGGAACGCCAAATCCTTCACGTAATCTTCCCTGATTTCTAAGATGTCTTTCTTGTTAGCTTTCGACAAGATGATTTCCTTGATATTGGCACGTTTGGCTGCCAGTATCTTTTCTTTTATCCCACCTACGGGAAGTACCTTCCCGCGCAGGGTGATCTCACCGGTCATGGCCAACTTATCCCTAACCTTACGTTGGGTGAAACTGGAAGCCAAAGCCGTCAGCATCGTGATGCCAGCCGACGGGCCGTCCTTGGGCGTGGCACCCGCAGGCACGTGAATATGCACGTCCCAAAGGTCAAACACCTTGTAGTCGATGCCAAATTCATCGGCATGCGACCTGAGGTAAGCCATGGCGATGGTAGCTGATTCTTTCATCACGTCGCCGAGGTTACCGGTCAGTGTCAGTTTGCCTTTCCCCGGACTTAAGCTAGATTCAATGTAGAGGATGTCGCCCCCGACTTGTGTCCATGCCAATCCGGTTACGACCCCGGCCACACTGTTATCCTCGTATAATTCTTTGTCGAATATGGGAGCACCCAGTATCTTTTCCACTTCAGCGGCGTCGATTGACTTGGGAAGCGGCGTATCCATGACGATGTTAGTCGCTACGCCACGCACCACCGAGCCAATTTTCTTTTCCAATCCACGTACTCCCGATTCGCGCGTGTATTCCTCGATGATTTTTTCAATGACCTTCGGCCGAATGGATAAGTCTTTTGCTTGGATGCCATGCTGCTCCCGCTGCTTGGGGATCAAGTGTTTTTTGGCAATCTCGATTTTTTCCTCGATGGTATAGCCATTTACTTCGATGATTTCCATACGGTCGAGCAAAGCGGGCTGTATGCTGCTTAAAGAATTGGCCGTAGCGATGAACATCACATTGGAAAGGTCGTAGTCCAATTCGACATAATGGTCGTAGAAAGCGCTGTTTTGCTCCGGATCAAGCACTTCGAGCAATGCAGATGACGGGTCACCCCGAAAGTCGCTCCCCACCTTATCGATTTCGTCAAGCACAAAGACGGGATTCGAAGTTCCAGCTTTTTTGAGCGACTGGATGATACGGCCCGGCATGGCGCCGATATATGTCTTTCGATGCCCCCTGATTTCGGCCTCATCACGGATGCCCCCGAGCGCCATCCGCGTGTATTTACGGCTAAGTGCCTTGGCGATGGATTTGCCAAGGGAAGTCTTACCGACACCGGGAGGGCCCACCAAACAAAGAATCGGGGCTTTCATGTTGTTTTTCAACTTTAACACCGCCAAATACTCGATGATGCGGCGTTTCACTTTTTCCAACCCGTAATGGTCTTTATCCAAAATCTTCTTGGCCCGTTGTAAGTCGAAATTGTCCTTGGTGAAGTCGTTCCAGGGGAGGTCAAGCAATAGCTCTAGGTAATTAAGCTGAACGGAATAATCTGCCGCAGCGGGATTGATCCGTGCTAATTTATCAAGCTCTTTATTGAAATGCTCATTGACTTCCTTCGACCATTTTTTGGATTTGGCCCGTCTGCGCAAATCCTCCATTTCCAAATCAGGGGTACTACCACCCAATTCTTCCTGGATGGTTTTGAGCTGTTGGTTCAGGAAATAATCCCGTTGCTGCTTATCCAAGTCACCTCGCACCTTGTTTTGTATCTGGGTTTTGAGCTCGAGCAACTGCAATTCCATGTTAAGCTGTTCCAACACCCTGGAAGCCCGTTTGTCCAAATCAGCCATTTCGAGCAATTGCTGTTTGAATGGCATGTCAGCATTGAGGTTGGAAGAGATGAAATTGATCAGGAACCCGGCGCTTTCGATGTTCTTGATGGCAATGCCCGCCTCACTTGGGATATGGGGGGAAAGTTGGATGATCTGCAAAGCCATCTCTTTGATGGAAGAGATCAGTGCATTGAATTCCCGGTTAGGTTTGTGTTTCTTCTCCTCAAAGCGGTCGATATTGGCCTTGATATAAGGCTCGCTTTGGATTAATTCACGCAACCTGAAACGCTGTTTGCCCTGGATAATGACGGTGGTATTGCCGTCAGGCATCTGCAAGATCTTGATGATCATGGCCACGGTGCCTACTTTGTTCAGTTGATCGAACGTAGGGTCCTCGATAGACATGTCCTGTTGTGACACCACGCCAATGATACGGTTGCCTTTGTAGGCTTCCTTTACCAATTTGATGGACTTATCCCTTCCTACGGTGATCGGGATGACTACACCAGGAAACAAAACCGTGTTGCGCAGGGGAAGGATAGATAATGATTCGGGTAATTCCGCATTGCTCATCTCATCTTCGTCCTGCTGGCTTAGCAGCGGAAAAAACTCGGTGTCTTCGTTTATGATGGGGATAGCTTGGTTAAAATCGAATGGATCAAAGTTACTCATGAATGTTTCCTGTCTTATCGTTGCGATAGCGCCATAATGGCAGCTATGTAATCTTTTATTGTCTAGTTATGTATACTCTTACCTAATTGCAAGGGTTATGCCAAGAGTAAACCTTTCCCGTTTTTCGTTGTCAAACAACATGTATGCTGAAAAAACGTCAGCTACGGGAACAACGGCAGGGGGAGAGGTTCACGCTTTGATATTGGGGTAAATATAGGGAAATTCGTATGGAGTTGTTCGATGAAAATAGTGCGATGAATAATAAAAAGATGTTTTTGGAGTTTTATTTTTAACTTTCGCCAAGTTGCAAAGGCATTAATTGCGCCAATTACCCCAGTAGAAAGGGGGGCAATTGTTTTTGCGACCAGCGATAATGCCGTTTACATGTGGATTAAATGGTGTTTGAAAGCAGTTGAAATATCGTTAATTTTGTAGCACGGATATTGCAGTACTAAGGCGAACGAAAAGGTTTCATAGCATAAATGGCTAGGCAATGAGAATCATTTATGGATGCTCGATGTGCAAAAAGATTTTTGAATAATTTAATTAGTGATGAAAAGAGACAGATTAAACATGTTTTTAAGAAAACTTAATCGTGGTATTGCAGGAGGGGTATTATGTTTCGCGGTGTTGACGGCGAATGGGCAGACAGCAGAAACCGCACCCAGTAACCCCAACGTCCGCTTGGGGCAAAAGGCACTGATAGACGGTGATTTCAAGGCTGCGGCCAATTATCTCCAAAAAGCGCTTCCAGCCGAAGCGAAAGATCCCGATGTGATGTATATGCTAGGTTATTCACAATTTCAGATAGGCGATTATAAAAAGGCATTGGAGTCGTTTGGCAAAGTGGTAGACCTTCGGCCGGATCATGGATCGGCCTATTATTACCGTGGTAAAGCTAACAATATCTTGGCGGTCCAAACCGATACGAAGGTTAGCGCTAGTAATCGGGAAAAGATGCTTAATACGGCTATCATTGACTATTCCAAGGCCATCGAGCTCAATGCCGATGACGTAAAACTGTATCAAAATCGGGCGGTTGCTTACCGTGATTTGGGCATCTTGCGTGGAACTTCAGGAACGGCCAACTACGATAAAGCGATTGCTGAAGAGGCTTACGACAAAAGTATTGCAGACTTCGAGCAGGTGCTCGTGTTGACACCGGGTAAAAAGGATATCCAAACGGAGATTAAGAAAGCAAAGGTGTATCGGGATAACCTGAAATAGACACTATTTTTCGAATATGAAAAGAGCTTTGGTAACCGTACCAAAGCTCTTTTTTTATTGGATAACACCGGTAATGATGTATTCGCTGTCACCCAAGATGCGCACCCGTTGTTGCTTAGCGATGCGGTACAGGGAGTCGGGATAGTAGTCAAGTTGCTCGGTTGTTTGGTACAGCATATTGTTCGTGCGGTTGGTGATCTCGATGTGTTTGATCGAGCCATCCCCGTGCCGGTGTATACTGATTTTTTCCGTTCGCAATGCCGGGTCGAGGCTGGAGTATATGACGGTCGTAGCATTGCTGTCTACCGCATAACTGCCCCTCCATGCAGCTTTATTGATATCCGAATCCACGAATAACGCCAGTTCATTCCCCCAGTCGGTTATCTGGGTGTGGCGATTTTCCGTTTCCCCATCCTTGGATACGGTCTTGGCAATCGTGGGCGAATGCTGCTGCAATCGGGCTGCCTCTTGCTCGAAATAATGCGCCAAGCTGAAATGGGCTGGTACATCGTTATTGACCTGTGCCTCATCAGTGGATGTGCATGACACGGCCGACAGCGCAGCGCAGGCGAGGGCTATTTGTACAATATTTTTAGTTGCCACGTTTTCGATTAAACCAATACATTTCCACCCATTTCGACAGGAATAGGTACCCCCATGATTTTCAGTATGGTGGGTGCGATATCCCCCAATTTACCGTCAGCTATTGTTTTATAATCATCGTCAATAAGGATGCACGGCACCAAGTTAGTCGTGTGTGCAGTATTGACGGAACCATCCTCATTGATCATGAATTCCGCATTGCCGTGGTCAGCGATAATGATAAACGAATACCCAGCCTGTAGGCCGCATTCAACGACCTGTTTCGTACAGGCATCTGCCGTTTCTACCGCTTTGACCACCGCTTCGAATACACCGGTATGGCCAACCATGTCCGGGTTGGCAAAATTAAGGCAGATAAAGTCGGGCTTCCGGTCATTGATTTCCGCACAGATGGCATCGGCAATGCCTTGGGCACTCATTTCCGGTTGCAAGTCGTACGTAGCCACCTTCGGCGATGGAATGAGTATCCGGTTTTCACCCTCAAAAGGCTGTTCACGCCCACCCGAGAAAAAGAAGGTCACGTGTGGATACTTTTCGGTTTCGGCGATACGGGTCTGTGTCTTGCCATTCGATTCCAGTACTTCTCCAAGGGTATTGGTGAGGTTATCCTTATGGAACATGACCTTGACATTTTTGAAGGTATCGTCGTAGGCGGTCATCGTGATATAATGCAGATCGAGGGGCTGCATATCGTATTCGGGGAATGCCTTTTGTGTAAGGGCCAAGGTAATTTCACGACCGCGATCTGTCCTGAAATTGAAACAGACGACCACGTCACCATCCTTAATCGTTGCTAGGGGAGCACCATCTGCACCTGTCCGGACAATGGGCTTGGCAAATTCATCGGTAATCCCTGCTTCGTATGATTGCTTGATGGCCTCGGCAATGCTCTTGGTGGGATAGCCGGTGCCGTGCACCAGTAAATCGTAGGCTTGTTTTACGCGTTCCCAACGATTATCGCGATCCATGGCATAGTATCGGCCAATAGCGGATGCTAACTGACCGGTGCTCCCTGCCAGGAAATGCTCGAGGTCATTCACATGGCCCAGGCCTGAATTCGGGTCGGTGTCGCGCCCGTCAAGGAATGCATGGATAAATACCCGATCATTGCTTAGGCCTGCGTTTTTTGCGGCTTCGCATAGGCCCTTGACGTGTTCGATGTGGGCGTGTACGCCACCATCGGACAACAATCCGATGAAATGCACCTGCTTATCGTTGTTTTTAGCATATTGAAACGCCTCTTGCAACGTCTCGTTCCTGTTAAACTCGCCTTCCCGGACCGCTTTATGTATTCTCCCCAGCTCTTGATACACTACCCTGCCCGCGCCGAGGTTCATGTGACCGACCTCGGAATTGCCCATCTGGCCTTCAGGCAGGCCGACGGCCTCGCCGGATGCTTCCAGGCTCGAGGTTGGGTAGCTAGCGAGCAAATGGTCTAAATAAGGGGTGTTTGCTGCCAGTACAGCATTTGAATCGTCGTTTTTGCCATAACCTAAACCATCCAAGATTATGAGCGCTACTTTTTTCTGATTGTTCACGAATGCAAATATATGCTTTTTTGCAGATATCGGTATGGTGGTGCACACCACCGGTGCCCTCTTTAATGTCGATTAAACCCATGGGAAGCGGGTTGGAAAAATATGGCATGTTTTTGGCTACAGCAACCTGTGTGGATGCATCGTGTATAGATAAATGCGTTTTGTAGAAAAAATACTACAGCCATATAAGATGCAAAACACTAATATTGTTCGAGACTAAAAGCAGAATGACTATTTGAATATACAATTACTGTGAACGTGAAGGGATTTAGGTTGATAAAAAAGGTAGGAATAGCAGGAATGATGTGCCTGTTCATGATGACAAGCCTTGCCGGTATCAATGACGTCATCGATGATATTGCATCGTGCGTGAGGAGTGCCAATACGAAAGAGCTTTCCAAGCATTTCTCCTCGACGGTGAGCATGACGCTGTTAAATGACGAAGGGATTTATTCCCGGGTGCAAGCGGAAATCATACTGCGTGATTTTTTCAATAAAAACACACCGACCAATGTGAAACTGGCCCACCGGCTGGATTCAAACCCCAATTTCAGGTATGTCGTACTTAACCTTGAGACGTCAAGAGAAACTTTTAGGGTTTCCTACAAACTTACCAACAATGACGATTCGTTTCAGGTCACGGAATTTCGAATAGAAACCATCTATTAAACCAACCTAGGTAATTCCTAATTTTATTTTTTTGCTGATTATTTTGTTTTAAATATCCATCTTAGCGGCGTTTTTAGACGTGTGCCTATCGGTGGTGTAGCCATTGGCGTACAGTGCCCTCACAGGTAGTTTGCAGTTAACTAAGGCAATTTGGGCAACGAAACGCTTATGCAGGGCTTTGGCGATTGGCGCTGTTTACCATTTTATTAACCTTGAGATGAAGCAGGAAGAAAAAGAAAGGCTGAAATCCTTCGTTGCAGCGGCGCTGCGCGAGGATGTTGGTGAAGGAGATCATACATCCTTGGCCACCATACCGGAAGGGAAATTAGGTGAGGCGCAATTGATTATTAAAGAGCATGGGGTGCTGGCCGGCCTTGAGGAGGCTGTAGAAGTGTTCCGGCAGGTAGATGATTCCCTTGAAGTCAATACATTCAAGCAAGACGGCCAGGTCGTTGGAATCGGCGATGTGGTGTTGTTTGTAAGGGGCGGTATCCATAGCATTTTGGTGGCGGAGCGGCTTGTGCTCAATGTGATGCAGCGCATGAGCGGTATCGCTACCGCGACACACCAGGTGGTTGAGGCATTGGCTGGCACGGAGGCAAAGGTATTGGATACCCGAAAGACCACACCACTTTTACGGTTTCTGGAGAAAAAAGCTGTTGCAGTTGGCGGTGGGGTAAACCACCGGTTCGGCTTGTATGATATGATCTTGATCAAAGATAACCATGTTGATTACGCCGGAGGCATCGAGGCAGCCATTGAGCAGGCAGACGCGTATCGGCGGACATTGGGCAAACCCATGGAAATTGAAATTGAGGTCAGAAACCTGGATGAACTCGAGCAGGTGTTGGCGATCGGAAAGATAGAACGAATCATGTTAGATAACTTCTCCCCAGAAGTTGTCGGTGAGGCAGTCAAGCGAATAGGCGGCCGTTATGTGACTGAGGCCTCCGGGGGCATTACCTTGGCTAATGTGCGGCAGTATGCCGAAGCCGGAGTAGATTATATTTCCATGGGAGCACTTACCCATTCGGTAAAAAGCTTGGATATGAGTTTAAAAGCGAAGCTGCTTGATTAAGCATAAGGACTGTTGTTTTTTTTGTCTTTTTCGTTAACTTGCGATTCATGATATCGGTTTATTTGATAGGAGCAGTCGTCTTAGCCTATTTGTTTGGCTCCATTCCCACGGCAGTGTGGCTGGGGCAGTCCTTCTATGGGGTGGATGTACGTGAGTATGGGAGTGGAAATGCAGGGGCAACCAATACGTTCAGGGTATTGGGTACAAAAGCAGGCGCAGCGGTGATGTTCATCGATATCTTGAAGGGGTGGACAGCGACGAATTTGGCATATTTTATCGGACCTTCGGTGACTGGGCCATTGACTGCAGCCCAATTTGTCAACTATCAGTTGGCTTTGGGGGTCATCGCGGTGGTCGGCCATCTGTTTCCCATTTTTGCTGGATTCAGGGGGGGCAAAGGAGTTGCGACCTTGTTTGGGATGATTTTAGCTGTCCATTTCCAGGCGGCGTTAGTATGCGTGTCTGTCTTCCTGGTCGTGCTATTGCTCACACACTACGTGTCCTTAAGTTCGATCGCTGCGGGTTTCGCGTTTCCGTTCAGCATCGTTTTCCTGTTTCATACGTCCATCAAATCGGTATTGCTCTATGGCATATGTATTTGCGTGTTGATTTTAGTCACGCACCAGAAGAATATCGAACGATTATTAAAGGGGAAAGAATCCAAGGTTTACCTGTTTAGGAAGAAAGTACGTGCATAATTGTTCAAAATCGGCATATATATTGCTTTGCGTTAGTCGACGGGCGATTGATTAGTGTGCCGACTTGCGGGTCAAGAGGAGAGGGTACTGGTGCATGTTTGGAAAATAGTCAATCTTTAAATGTTAAGACCATGAGATTATTTGTTAAATCGTTATGTTTTTTGCTGGTTTCAGCTATGATAGCCGCTTGCGCCACTGTACCGTTAACCGGCCGGAGGCAGTTGAGTTTGATCAATGAAACGGAAATCCAACAGCAGGCTGCATTGGCCTACAGCGACTTGCTAAAAGATAGTAAAACCAAGGTGGTAAAGGGTACGGCTGACGCACAGTTAGTGCAGCGGGTAGGCAAGAATATCGCTGGTGCGGTAAACAGGTTTTTGCAAGAGAATGGTTATGGCAATGAATATGATTTTGACTGGGAGTTTAACCTGATTGACGAGAATCAAATCAATGCCTGGTGTATGCCGGGAGGCAAAGTGGCGATCTATACGGGCATTTTGCCAGTGACCAAAAATGAAGCGGGGTTGGCTACCGTTATGGGGCACGAAGTGGCTCACGCCATCGCCAAGCATTCGGCCGAACGCATGTCGCAAGCCATCATGGCTCAAGCAGGCGGAGTTGCGGTGGGAGTAGCCACTGCTGAAAAATCCAATACAACACGTACGGTGGTCAATACAGCGTACGGATTGGGTGGCCAACTTGCCTTGCTCAACTATTCGCGAAATCAGGAGAGTGAAGCAGATCGGTTGGGGCTGGTATTTATGGCCATGGCTGGGTACGATCCCAATGATGCCGTAGGCTTCTGGGAGCGTATGGCCCAAGCCAAGGAGGTACAGGGTGGGGGAGCCCCACCTGAATTTTTGAGCACCCACCCCAGTGACGTACGGCGTATCAACAATATCAAGAAACTCATGCCCGAAGCATTGGCATACTATAAGAAGTAGCCTCGGATGTGGTAGGAAAGATGCGGGAGAGCCTGGTCACGATGATCAGGCTTTTTTTGTTGGTGGCGTGAATGGCATGGAACGTTAGAACGGTGTCAGTTTTTGGAGTTGCCATCACCTGGACTCGTTACTCATCGGGGTTTTTCCTACATTTCCTCTATAAACGTTGTCTCTCAATGGCAGAGGAGAGATCGATAAATTCCCTTTTACACTCAACGCGATTAAATTGCATTTAAAAGGGAATTTATCTAAGTTTGTGAAATAAAGCATATACCGAATATGGCCTTGAAACAACAGGATGTAGCCGCCATCCGGACATCATACGAGCTGGGGCAGTTAAGCGAAGATGAGGTTGCGGCAGACGCCATTGCACAATTTCAACGATGGTTTGATGACGCATTGGAAAATCAGGTAGTCGAGCCCAATGCGATGACATTGTCTACCGTATCGGCAAATGGTCGCCCCTCGTCGAGGATTGTGTTATTGAAGGGGGTGAGTGAATCGGGATTCAGTTTCTTTACCAATTATGAAAGCCGTAAAGGAACAGAGTTAGCGAGTAATCCGTACGCGGCATTGCTGTTTTTCTGGCCGGAACTTCAACGCCAGGTGCGGATTGAAGGACGCGTGGAGCAATTATCACCGGAAGAATCGGAAATCTATTTCCAATCGCGGCCAAAAGGCAGTAAGCTTGGGGCCGTTGTTTCCCCGCAAAGTAGGGAAATTGCTAATCGAGCTGTTCTTGATGACCAGATGATCGAGTTAGAACAGTTATATAAAGATACCGAAACGGTGCCCCGTCCCCCGCATTGGGGCGGGTATCGGCTTCTGCCAGATTTGATAGAGTTTTGGCAGGGCAGGGGCAGTAGGCTCCATGACCGGTTGGTATACAAAAACAAGGATAATCGTTGGGATATAGTACGGTTAGCACCCTAAATTCGATGGTGGAATTTTTTGAACACATTAGGACGCTACTGACCGAACGATTCGGCGAAGGGTTGATCCTTGCCGAAGAGCGGACGGGGTTACAACCCGCTTTGGTGGTGACGAAATCACAGTTGCCTGAAATATGCTTGTTTCTCCGGGATCACCAGGAAACCTATTTCGATTTCCTGGCCTGCATTAGTGCGGTGGACGATGGGGTGACGGCCGGTACCTTTACCGTGGTCTATCACTTGGTTTCCATCCCTTATAACCGCCAACTGACCCTCAAAGTAGTGGTTGCGAATGACAGGACACCAGATAATCTCCCCTCCATACCTAGCGTGAGTGCGGTTTGGCGTACAGCCGATTGGCATGAGCGGGAGGCGTTCGATCTAATGGGCGTATTTTTCGAAGGACATCCGGATTTAAGGAGGATATTACTCCCAGACGATTGGGAGGGCTATCCCTTACGCAAAGACTACGAAGAGGCCGAGGCATATCATGGTATTGCGATTAAATGAGATGCGACGGAGGAAGTTAGGAATATAAGATGCAATCAGTAGTAGATAAACCATACCAGGAGGCACTGCGTGCTTACGAAGCACGCTTGGCTGCTATCGGGGCTGAGGAGATGGTCATCAATATGGGACCCCAGCACCCATCCACGCACGGGGTGCTTAGGTTGCAACTGATTACCGACGGCGAACTGGTGAAGGAGGTTATCCCGCATATCGGATACCTGCACCGCTGTTTTGAAAAACATGCCGAATCCATGAACTATGGCAAGACCATCCCGTTTACCGATCGGATGGATTACTTGGCTTCCATGAATAACAGCCATGCGTTTGTAATGGGAGTGGAGCGAATGCTTGGCATTGATCATCGGATACCCAAGCGGATAGAATACATCCGTGTGTTGGTATGCGAGCTCAATCGAATTGCATCACACCTCATCGCCATTGGGACTTACGGCATAGATATCGGCGCATTTACACCGTTTATGTGGTGTTTTCGCGATCGGGAACATATCATGAATATGTTAGAATGGGCGTCTGGTTCACGGATGCTATATAACTATATTTGGGTAGGCGGGTTGTTCTATGATTTGCCGGTAGGTTTTGAAGAACGCTGTGAAGAATTTGTCGCCTATTTCAAACCTAAACTGAGGGAGCTGGATGAATTGCTTACCGAAAACCAGATTTTCATTTCACGCACCGCAAAAATTGGTGTGCTGCCGGCCGATGTGGCCATCAACTACGGGTGCTCGGGGCCGATGCTGCGGGCGTCAGGCGTGAAGTGGGATTTGAGAAGGGCCGACGAGTATTCCGTGTATCCGGAGATTGAATTTGACATACCGGTAGGCAACGGGGAAATGGGCGAATTAGGTGACTGTTGGGATCGATTCAAGGTACGGGTTGATGAAATCAAGGAGTCTGTTAAGATCATCGAGCAGTGTCTGACGAGACTCACACATGAATTAAAACGTACGCCGGATTTCGATCCCCGAGGACTCGTGCCTAAAAAGGTGAATTTGAAAGCGCAAGATTACTATGTACGGGCGGAGAACCCCAAGGGCGAACTTGGGTTTTATTTCGTAACACAGGAAAAGTCTGACATTCCCAAGCGTGTGAAAGCGAGAGGCCCCAGCTTCAATAACCTTTCTGTTCTCCCCGAATTGGCTAAAGGGGTACTGATAGCCGATTTGGTCGCAATATTGGGTTCAATCGATATCGTTTTGGGAGAAGTGGATCGGTAAGTCAGATCTTCTATACAACAAAAAAGGCCCCGATGTTCCATCGGGGCCCTTTTTTTCAAACCTGAGATGTCGCAGGTTAGAAGTAAAATTGTACACCTAACCTTGGTGCCAATGAGTTGGCGTTCAAACCGAATGAATTAGTCGTTACTTTGTTGCCGTTCTCAGGAGTTGAGCTTGCATTTTGGTAGTATAGACCTCTTACAGAAAGTTCAATACCGATTTTGCTGGTTGGGAAATATGCAAATCCTGGAGCCAGTTCCACACCGTAGCGTTCGGTATTACCTACCTTGGTGTCATCAGCTTTCAGGGTTCCCCAAGCCATCGGTACGGAAAGTTGTCCGAAGAATTTGAAATCTCCGTCACCTTTATATACACGGGCAAATGGGGCAACACTGAATGCGTTTAAGTTATCGCCGCCGAATACGGTCGCCGCACCGGTGTTTTTTTCATATGTATACCCGATACCTGTACCGATGGCGAAGTTGTCCTTAATAAAAAAACCAATAGAAGGCGCGATGCCGAAAGCATGCGATTCGGTATCTGCGTCTTTCACTTTGTGATAATCATAAGAAACATTTCCACCAAGGATCGTCTTTCCTTTTTCGGTTTGTGCGTTTGCAGCAAATGTTACTGCGATGGCAGCTGACAAGGTTAAAAATAGTTTTTTCATTTTGTATAAATTTTAGTTAAACCATTCAGTCTTTTTAATTTTACTATTTGACTGTTGATGTCAATTAAACAATACCGGTGCCAAATGGTCGTTTGGCATAACCTATTTTTGTCATTGTTTTGTCGCTTTTATTTATAGCTATATGTTAGTGCCTGAAAGCCTATTGTTTACGATTTTAGCATTTTTTAGAGGATTTTATTTTTATTTATCTTCGCTTTTTTCGATTTAGGTGTCAGTACGTCACATCGTGATATTTTAAAACTGACTTTTTGATACAAATTGTCAGTCACCGAAAAGTCATCAAAAAAGCCAGGCAGTTGAGAAACTACCTGGCTTGATTTATGGGGTCGTATCGAGCGATTTAACGCTATTCGAAATACTCTTTTATGCGTTCAAAAAACGTCTTCTCGTTTCTGCCCGGTTGGGGTTTGAAATTGGGCGATTCGCGGAGTCGTTCAAGCAGATCCCGTTCTTCCGACGAAACGGCTTTGGGGGTCCAAACGTTGACATAAATGAGTTGGTCTCCCTTATGGTAGGAATTGACCTCAGGTACACCTTTACCTTTCAAGCGCAATATTTTCCCGCCCTGGGTGCCGGGTTCTACTTTGATTTTAGCTTTTCCGTCGATGGTGGGCACTTCCACACTGGTTCCCAATGCGGCATCTACGAAATTGATGTACAGGTCATAGACGACATTGGTACCATCTCGTTTGAGGGTCTCATGGGGTGTTTCCTCTACGAGGATGATCAGGTCGCCGGGAACACCTCCCCGTGGGGCTGCGTTACCTTTTCCGCTCATGGATAATTGCATCCCCTCGCTGACTCCCGCCGGTATATTGATGCTGATCGTTTCTTCGCCACGAACCAAGCCGTCACCCCTACATACGGGGCATTTGGCTGAGATTTCTACTCCCTCACCATTACAGGTCGGGCACGTACTGGTGGTTTGCATTTGCCCAAGGATCGTGTTTGTGACCCTCCTTACCGATCCAGCCCCGCCACACGTACGGCACGTATGGAAAGACGATTTGTCCTTTGCGCCACTGCCATCACAGGCAGAACAGATGATCTGCTTGTTGACCTTGATTTTCTTCTCTACCCCTTTGGCGATCTCCTGCAAGGTCAGTTTGACCTTGATGCGGAGGTTGGTGCCTTTGGCTACACGGCGCCCCCCGCGTTGGCCACCACCGAAGAAGCTTTCGAATGGGCTACCACCGCCAAAAATGTCACCAAATTGGCTGAATATATCTTCCATATTCATACCGCCACCTCCGAAACCGCCAGCACCGCCACTATGGCCAAATTGGTCATAACGTTGCCGCTTCTCCGGATTGCTAAGGATCTCGTAGGCTTCGGCAGCTTCCTTGAATTTTTCCTCGGCTTCCTTGTTGTTTGGGTTCTTGTCGGGGTGGTATTTGATGGCTAGCTTCCGGTAAGCTGACTTTATTTCTGCTTGGTCTGCGCTACGCGAAACACCTAATATGTCGTAGTAATCTCGTTTTGACATGCTTACGTTGTGTTAATTGCCTACAACCACCTTGGCGTAACGCAAAACTTTATCGTTTAAAAAATAACCTTTTTCGATTTCGTCGATGACCTTGCCTTTCAGGTCATCGCTCGGTGCAGGTACGCTGGTGATCGCCTCTTGCAATTCGGCGTCGAATGGCTTGCCGATGGATTCCATTTCCTTCAGCCCCTGCTGTGTTAATATGTTTTTCAGTTTTTGACCCACGAGCATAACCCCTTCTTTTACGGGGGTGACTTCCGTTGCGGCTTCAAAAGATTTTAACGCCCGATCGAGGTCATCGATGACGGGGAGTAAGCTGGCAACGATGTCTTTACCTGCCGTTTGCATAAGTTCGATGCGCTCTTTTGAGACCCGACGTTTGTAATTGTCGAATTCAGCATACAGGCGTAGGTATTTGTCGTTTGCTGCCGCAAGCTCGTCGGTCAACCGCTGTTCGGCTGTCGGTTCCTCCGTTCCAGTTTTTATTTCGGTATCGGTTTGAGCAGCTTCGGTTGATTGCGCTTCTTGGGCAACAAATTCGTTTTCACCCGTATTATCCCAATTGTCTTGGTTTCCTTTCTTCTTATTTGCCATAGTTGTTGTTCGTATTATCAACTTTTTGCATGCCTCAATTTCATTGCCAATGCGCAAACCCCGTCACCCTGTCAGTTTTTCAGGTCAATACACTTACAAAATGGCGTATTCACTGCCGATTTCGACGTCGTGGCAGTCTATATCGTCACATTGTCGTGCAATGAGCCATCCGCTGTTTTGATGATGCGTGAGGGCATGTTCCGGATGATTTGGTAATCATGGGTCGCCATCAGAATGGCTGTTCCCGAGCGGCTGATTTCCTTTAGGAGCAATACGATTTCCTCTGACGTTTCGGGGTCGAGGTTTCCGGTAGGTTCGTCGGCCAGGATGATTTCGGGGTTATTCAGCAGTGCCCTAGCAATCACGACGCGTTGTTGTTCGCCGCCGGATAATTCATGGGGCATTTTCTTCAGTTTGGAACGTAACCCAACTTTTTCCAGTACATCAAGCATCCGGTTATTGATGAGCCCTTTGTCTTTCCATCCGGTGGCACGTAGGGCAAATTCGAGGTTTTTCTCCACCGTCCGGTCGGTCAGCAGGTGGAAGTCCTGAAAGACGATGCCCAGCTTTCTGCGTAAGAAAGGTACATCCCGTTCGCTGAGTTTTTTGAGGTCGAAACCGGCCACCATCCCTTCACCGCTGGCGATGTGTAGGTCGCCATAGATGATTTTCAGTAGACTACTTTTACCACTGCCCGTTTGCCCGATGAGGAAAACGAATTCGCCTTTGTCGATTTTGATGTTGACGTTGGAAAGCACCAAGTGCTTAGGCTGGTAAATGTCTACGTTTTTAAGTGTGATTACCGTATCGCCTATCATAAACTTATAATTCTAATTTTTTAATCTGTCCAAAAGGCATTTCTTGTACGACCTCCATGATATATGCCGCTTTGTCACCCAATCCCAGTTTTTCCAAGGACTTGTCAGGGCGATCTACCCTGAAATAGGCCACTAATGTAAAGGCATCGTCCCGTAATTGAACGTAGTCCGGTATTTTAGCAACGCCCTTGACTTTGATGACATACATGATGGACAAAGTTAGCATTAATTGGGTGAAAGAAGAAAGCTAAAGGGTTTCATTCTCGAGCCATTTACGATTTGACATGTTGGGCCAGAAAATCGAGTGTGTTTACACCATCCGCATAATCGTCAAGTGCCGGATGCTGGCTCTCTCCGAATCCCACCAAAGGGGTCGGGATTTGTAGGTTTTCTCGACTAACCACACATTGCAATTCAGGGGCTAGCGCCGTTAACCGATCGGTAACCGAGGGGATATCCGCATAGGTTTCCTGATACAGTACCGCGAGCGGCGATGCGGTTCGTTCGTCGTGTTTGACTAACAGGAAACCGTTGTCGTAGTGCTTGTCACCGTTGATGAGGTAAATGGACTTGTTGTAATCGTAGTTATTGCTGTATTTATGGTGGTGGATGATGTCTGCAAATGGGGCAATGCCCTCGAAAAACAGGGAAATATCGTATCCTTCGGGTGTGAACAGTTTGGAGACACTGCGGCATCCCAATCCGAAGTAGTCAAACACATCATGGCCAAGTCGGTTGAAGTCGTCATGGCTTTCCGTTCCAGTCAAAATGGCTACGCTGTTCCGGTTCTTCCGTATGATGTGTGGCTTGCTGCCGAAATAGTGTTCAAAATACCGAGCGGTGTTATTGCTACCCGTGGCGATGACCAAGTCGAAATCGGCCAATCGTTCGGTATAATGGATTTTTTTAGAAAAATGGGGGGCGATCTCTTGCAGTTTGTCCAGTAGGTAAGGGGTAAGCAACCGGTCGTCTGAAGACAATTTTATTTGCGCTTCGAAGCCGGCGATCAGCACACAAAGGATATCATGGAAACCGACCAACGGGATATTGCCAGCAAGCACTAACCCGACACGTTTGCCGATTTCGTGATCAAACGGATAGCTATCCAGCCAACGCTCCAATTGGTTTCCTCGGAGATTGTTGGCAATGGCAGCGATGGCGCGGTGGATGTCTGGAAGCGTAAACCACGGGTTTCCCTGTGCGGCGGAGTCAATGATTTGGTCAAGTTGGGGGGCGCCCGAACGTAAATACTCCCCTAATTGGACGAATGCTTCAATGCGTTGTTTCTTTGTCAAAATGTGAACTTTAGACCCCCTAATACGTAATATTTGTTGTATATTTGCAAAAAATATAATGCGGTCGTAAAAAAGACGACTGGATTTATAGTGAAATCCTTCGCTTTTTGAAACGAGCACAAAAATAGGGTTTTTATTTTTATCATATTATTTTGTAAGGATATAAATGGCGATTAAGATAACAGATGAGTGCATCAATTGTGGGGCGTGCGAACCGGAATGCCCGAACAATGCAATATATGACGCGGGGGTTAGCTGGCGGTTTTCCGAAGGAACGGAGTTGAGCGGAATCATCGATTTTGGCGACGGAACGACCTTGGATGCCGATGAAGAGCAAGCGGCGATATCGGATGAAGTATATTACATTGTATCGGATAAATGTACAGAATGTGTGGGTTTCCACGATGAGCCCCAATGTGCGGCGGTATGCCCTGTAGATTGCTGCGTAGACGACGAAGATATCCGTGAGACGGAAGAGGAGTTGTTAGCTAAGAAAGCATGGTTGCATAACGAAGGTTAGCAACCGATCATATTTTTCGGTATTTTGAGGCCTTCCTAATCACTAGGGAGGCCTTTCTTTTTGATGGTGTACTCCACTAGCATTTGCCGGGAACGACTAATACGGGGCAATTGGCCCTGCGTATCACGCTTTCTGATACGCTACCCGATATGAAATGGTCAAATCCTGTGCGCCCGTGGGTGCCCATGATGATGAGATCGGCCGCCCATTCGCCCGCAACGGAAAGTATTTCTTGTTTGGGATTGCCTATCCGGCTGAATGTGAACACTTCCTTGATATCATCGAACTTCCTACTGATCTCATCGAGCATGGATTTGGAGTTTTCTTCCTGTATTTCCGTGGTTTCAGGGATGATGATGGGCTGTTGTCCCATTAACGGATCGGCGCCGTAGTTGGTTGGCGAGGCCGGTTCGATGACATGTACCAACGCTACGGAAGCGTCCATGGTCTTCGCAAGGGAATGCCCATGTTGTAGCGCTTTTTTGGAGCACTCACTGTCGTCTGTCGCAATGAGTATACGGCTGTATTTTGTTGGTTTCGTATCCATAACCATGAGGTTGAACAGTTAAACACTGATAAAGATAACAATTTTTACGCTATTTTGGTTTTCTAAATCATTGGTTATCCGCTCTTTCGTGTCCATCAACTAACCGCTTGCAGGTCGGAGCGACATAGGCTTAAGACAATTCCTGCATCAAGTTGTCAAATGCAGCACGTAGATCAGCCAGCTCGGTCTCTACCTTGGCTAATCGCGTTTCCAACTCCGCATTGGTACCGGCCTGAGCAGGTTCATTATAGTCGTCATCTGCTATTTCAGTGCCTCCTAACAGATGCACATATCGGGCCTCCTTTTGCCCTGGCCGCTTGGCCAATTGCTTAACATACGGGTGTTCGGCATTAGCCAGGTTGTCGAGTAGGGACTGCACTTCGTCGAGCGACTCAAATTCGAACATCCTGCCGGCATTGGTGTTTAGTTCGCCCGGCGTCTGCGGGCCACGTAATAACAATAGGCAGATCAGGGTTACCTCGGCCGGGATAACCGGATATACCACCGCGAAGTTATGTTTATACTTGGTGACCCTACTAGAACCACCGGTAACCGTAGACACCAAACCTTTTTTTCGAAGGGAGTCCAGGGTGGAAATCACCGTACTATCGTCGTAATTTACCACGGGCTTTCTGGAGGTTTTTTGATTGCAGGCAGAAACCAAACTATTCAGGGTAAGCGGATAATACTCGGGCGTCGTCCGGGCTTTTTCCATCAGTGCACCCATTACCCGTTGTTCTTCGGCCGATAAAATAGGAAGTATAGTCGTCGTGTCCATTGGTTTGGCTTATCATTCAGCAACCAAAAATGTGATTTTTATTGCAAAATAACAAGACTTTCAATGTGAAAGAACCTGGTGGTGATGCAATCGGAAGGCAGGTTTTCTCTTGCGGTATCGATATCCCAATGAACGGATAAGTATAGGGCTAGTTAAATTACACCAATTTAGGTATTTATGTAATGCGACAGGTAATATAACTTTGTATAACAGATATTTGGGGATTTTTGTCTACTCAGATAATTTGAAAAACCATGAAAACACACCATCTAATTGTGGGAAACCCGACACTTTTATTAGTCGGCCTTAAGCAAATCATTTCGGGCATGGGGGATACGGAGGTTGTTCAAACGACAACCTTGAAAACGAATGCGATATTGAAATTGGTTCAATCGTGTTCGCTAGATTTCTTATGGGTAGCATCGCGAAGCCCTGAAAATGAATCGATGAGGTTTTGTAGGCAGATGGCAGACAGTTGCCCGAATGTAAAAATCATGGTGTTTTGTGAAAATACGGACTCGAAAGTCATCAGGGGATTTCTACAGGCTAAGGCCAATGCTTACCTATTGCCTTGTTGTGTAACCAGCAACATCGAGGAAGCGATTCGTGCCGTGAGCCGTAACAATGTTTATATCGACCCACATCTGCGGCAATACCTGGTTGACTATATGCTTAACCTGCGTGAGAAACATACGTCCATGACCGCACTGACCAAGCGGGAAAAGGAAGTGCTCAAATTGATTGTCGAGGAGAATACGACACATGAGATTGCAAATAAATTGTATATCAATAGCTGTACCGTGGAAACGCATCGCCTGCACCTCATCCAAAAAATGGGTGTGAAAAATACCGCTGGTCTGGTAAGGGAGGCCCTCGTGCGTAAGCTATACGCGCATCCATGAATTCCATGAGTTTTCAAAATCCATTTTTACGTTGATGTTTGCTGGCGCTGAGTTGTAGACCTTTGTTTAACCCGTTTTTCCATACGGTTAAACGGGTTAAATCGTAACGTCTATGATCGACCAAGTCATCAATGCCATTGTCGCCAAACTCAACACCTATATCGGTACGGTTGAACCAGAGGTCGTATTGGGGAATATTTCGTTGATTGACGCCTATCAGGATGTTTCCTCCCAAAGTCTTAATGACAAGGTGGTTGCCTCCGTTATCAATATCAAACAAGAGGAAACGCTGCGCAATATCCCGTTTCGAAGTACGACCTATCAGGCCGGTGGCCCTCAAGGTGTAGAACGCCAACCGGAAATTTATTTGAACGTGTATCTCTTGTTTGGCGCAAATAAGAATAACTATGGCACGGCGCTCCAGCGCATTTCGCAAGTGATTTCTTTTTTCCAACGACAATTTGTTTTTATGCCGACAGACACACCGTTGTTGGCAACGCTTAACCTAGACAAACTCGTGTTTGAATTGTATTCCACGAGTTTCGAAGAGCTCAACCAGCTTTGGGGGGTAATGGGTGGGAAATATATTCCATCCGTCGTCTATAAGATGAAGCTCGCTGTCATTCAAGAAGCAGAAGAACAGGGTGCTGGAATCATTTCAGAGGTACGGCTGAGGTCTGGAAATTTAAGTGTGGTTTCAGTAGAATAAAAAAGCAATGGAAGAATTTGCCTGGCGATATCACCCCGAATTCCGGATCAACCTGTTGATCGGAGGGCAACCTGCGGGTGATGCGCTGAGGTTGGTTCCGGCACCCACAAACCTAACTACGATGCATAATTATGGCCTGCTGGTCAAATCGATACCCGGAGGGGTGATGGGTTATGTTAAGCAATATCACGATGGTACGGATTGGGTTCCGGCTATCGGTATTGCGCAGCCATGCCTTTTTTCGTTTTGGCTACAGGTCATGCCCGGCAGCGGCTTTCAGTTCCCGGATTTTTTCAATCAACAACACCAACGTTTCGGGAGTTCCATTTTCTATGCCAATAACCTTTCATCCACTGGTGTCATTGATAGTAACCTGAATGGCAATGTAGTCGAGTTGACGTCTACCCCGCTGGTTAGTGACACGGAGCAAGCAGGGTTAAGTAATTATATCCTTTCTACCAGCGTTGCTCCGGGAGATTTCTCATTACTGACGGCCGGTAAGGTGGTAGCGAGTGCTCCGATCAATTTTTCCATTTCGATCCCGATTACGCCGACCCAAACCGCTGTTGCGTTAGACCTCAGGTTGTCTCCTAAAGGAACCTATGTGGTTCGATTAGAGGGAGATGATCCTATTGAAGAACGCGTCGTATTTGATGAAAAAGCAGCGTTGGCGGGCATAAGCGGCATTATTGAATTATATAGAGATGCTTGGCAGGTGCCGGCACAACCAAGGGAATACCGGGTTGATTTTCCCGGGATATGATGATTGAATAGTAAATGAATAAAAAAACACGGACATGTTAAATCTAGCAGACTTAAAGACGCCAGGGGTTTACATTGATGAGGTGCCTAAGTTCCCACCTTCGGTAGCACAGGTCGAAACGGCCATCCCTGCATTTATCGGGTACACCCGCAATACGAGCTTGAACGGTGATACCTTGATTAATCGCCCGATTCGCATCCAATCAATGGTCGAGTATGAAGCGGTGTTTGGTGCGCGTTTGGAAACATTCACCGTTGCGGTGGAAACGAATGCACAAGGTGAAAACGTCATCTCCACACTACCGATCGCCCCCACCAATCCCTACCGAATGTACTATGCCATGCAGCTATACTTCGCCAATGGGGGAGGCCCGTGCTACATCGTTTCCATTGGGGGGGATGCAGATCCAAGGACAATTGATGACCATGAGGCCGGTATCGCGGCTATTGGAAAAGAAGATGAACCAACGCTATTGGTCTTTCCGGATGCATTGGGCTTGGATAGGGCGGATTTTTATAGCGTTTACCAAGGAGCGCTCGCGCAATGCGACAACCTCAAGGACCGCTTTACCATTTGTGATGTGTTTAACGGACAACTGGACTATACAGTTCCGGGAGGAGAAAACGTGATTGACGATGCCACGCTCGGCTTTCGGTTTTTAATCGGTAATAATTTCTTACGTTATGGTGCGGCCTACTACCCGCATCTGGAAACCTCGCTTACATTCAATTACGATGATGAGGCGGTAACTGTGACAGGCACGCTGGATGGCAACCCCGTTCCGGCCAATACGGTACTGCATGTCATGGAGCCGGCAGATGCGGCAGAAGAAGCGAGGTCACTTTACCACCGTGCGAATCTACTCTATCACGAGGTTAAAGAAGCGATTGCCAGTATGCCATTGGTATTACCCCCCAGTCCGGCAATTGCGGGCGTATACGCTACGGTCGATGCCACTCGCGGGGTATGGAAAGCGCCAGCCAACGTCAGCTTACGTATGGTTCGCCGCCCGTCGATATCGTTAGACGATGACGCGCAGGAAAACCTCAATGTGCATACCACAGGCAAGTCGGTGAATGCCATCCGTTCTTTTACCGGAAAGGGAATCTTGGTGTGGGGCGCACGTACGCTGGCAGGAAACGACAATGAGTGGCGCTATGTCAGCGTGCGCAGGTTCTTTAACATGGTAGAGGAATCCACTAAAAAAGCGGCAGAACCGTTTGTTTTCGAGCCCAATGACGCCAATACCTGGGTTAAGGTACGCGCGATGATTGAGAATTTCCTTATTCTCCAATGGCGTGCAGGAGCACTTGCGGGTGCCAAACCCGAACATGCATTTTATGTAAATGTAGGCTTGGGGCAAACCATGACGGCATTGGATATCTTGGAGGGAAGGATGATCGTGGAAATCGGGATGGCCGTCGTCCGACCGGCCGAATTCATTGTCCTCCGGTTCAGCCATAAAATGCAAGAATCGTGATTGTTCAACAAAACTGATTACTAAAAACACCACCCGATATGAGTTATAAAACACCAGGTGTATATGTGGAAGAGATACCGTTGTTTCCCCCTTCCGTAGCGTCAGTGGCAACTGCCATTCCGGCATTTATAGGGCATACAGCGTTGACCACGGACACGAACGGAGACACCTTGATCAATCGGCCAATACGCCTTTCATCCATGCTTGAATTTATGGAGCTGTTTGGAGGAACCTATACGGCTGATGCCTATACGGTACAGGTAGATCCCGATGCCGATTTTACGATTGTTGGGGTTAACCCGACAGACGAAGCGGATAATCCACGACGGTATTACCTTTTTGAATGCATCAGGCATTATTTCGACAATGGGGGTGGACCCTGCTATGTGGTATCTGTGGGTGACTACGCCACAGCTGTGACGTATGGCAATAGCACGACGGGATTGCGTGGTGGATTACAAGTTCTCGAAAAAGAAGATGAACCGACATTGTTAGTTATCCCTGACAGCATAGCATTACGTCAAGGCGATGGTACCGCTGATTTTGTGCAGATCGGGAATCTCCATAAAGACATGATAGCACAATGCGGAAAGTTACAGGATCGGTTCAGTATTTTGGATATCGCCGATGGGCACCGGTTTCGCCCGGATGGCGTGTCTACCGACCCCGTACTTCAATTCCGTAACGAAGTGGGGACGGAGCACTTGAAATACGCCGCCGCTTATTACCCTTGGCTACATACCGCTTACATGAAACCGGTGCGGTTTTCACAGCTTTATTTTGTGGATAACCAGGCCCCGCCGGTTCCCATCCCCGATGCCACTATCGATGCCTTGGGGGGTAACCCCGTGTTCGATGGCCTAACTGCTTCGTTGCGTACGCGACTGGAGGAGGAGGAACGTGTATTTGGCACCATCAGCGCCCCTGTCTTGAACCGAAACAATTATAATCCCCTTGCACAGCATTTTGAGCAGTTGCGCGCTAATTTAATAGCCACACCTACAGGGGCATCAGCGGGGGTGGTTAGAGCGGCTTTTTCCGCGTTGATCGTCTTTGTTCGTGCGCTCGCACTTGCCTTACGTGAACTTGAGACACATCCCGATAACTCTACAGAATTAGCAGCGCTGTTAGGTTCCCTTGAAGCCGATGCAACACTTGTGGAGCAACTGACCGCGCTGATCGCTTTCGAAAAGAACATTGGGGTTAGAAACGGAATCGACACACCGGCAAATTGGTCAGAAGACGATGTCATTGCTGCGTATGATGCATTGGATGAAGAAGATTGGATTGGTGGGGTCACCGTGGCATCGATTGATGTAGATGATACGGATTTTACCGACGGAGGAGCGAACAATTTACGGCAGACGGCATTGGCAGCTGCAAATTCGACGGCATTACAAACCGCCTTTGACACCATTGGACAAGCGTTTGTCAGGGTAGCTGAGGATGCCATGTTTCAGACGGATCAAGTTGAAAAGATACTTTTTGCCCAACACCCTTTTTTCAAGGCCGTGAAGGATCGTATACAGCAGGAGATGAACCTGCTACCCCCGTCTGGGGCAGTTGCCGGCGTGTATGCCGCCACCGATCGTACGCGCGGGGTTTGGAAAGCCCCGGCCAATGTGAGCTTACGGGCGGTAATTGCCCCGGCACTTAAGTTGACCGACCTAGAGCAAAGCGAGCTCAATGTGCACAGCTCTGGTAAGTCGGTCAATGCCATCCGGGCTTTTGCGGGCAAAGGAATCTTAGTGTGGGGTGCTCGCACGTTAGCAGGCAATGACAACGAATGGCGCTATGTCAGCGTGCGTCGCTTCTTTAACTATGTGGAAGAATCCACGAAGAAAGCATCTGAGCCTTTTGTTTTCGAACCCAATGACGCCAATACCTGGGTGCGTATCCGTGCCATGATTGAAAACTTCTTGACCATCCAATGGCGCCAAGGGGCCCTGGCAGGATCGACTACCAAAGACGCCTTTTATGTAAGAATTGGACTGGGAGAAACGATGACGGCCCAGGACATTCTCGAGGGTCGGATGATCGTAGAGATCGGTATGGCCGTCGTGCGCCCGGCAGAGTTTATCATACTCCGCTTTAGCCACAAAATGCAGGAATCTTAAGTAACACAATAAAGAACATAAGTTATGGCAAATTATCCACTTCCGAAATTCCATTTCCAAGTAGAATGGGGAGGAGCCAGTATCGGATTTACCGAAGTATCCGGTCTGGATGTTGAAACAGAGGTGATCGAGTACCGTGATGGTGCCAGTCCGGAATATGCGAAAACGAAAATGCCCGGCATGCAGAAATTCAGCAACATCACGTTGAAACGAGGCACATTCAAAGGCGACAATGATTTTTTTAATTGGTGGAATACCGTCGCCCTTAACACCATCGATCGTCGCGACTTGACCATTAGCCTGCTCAACGAAAACCATGAACCAGTAGTGGTGTGGAAAGTAAAAAATGCTTGGCCATCCAAAGTCCAATCAACCGATCTGAAAGCCGACGGGAACGAGGTAGCGATTGAGTCTATCGAACTGGCACACGAAGGGCTGGTCATTCAAAACGAGTAACGCGATGGCATTCGATTATCCACAAGTGGGGTTCCATTTTCTGGTGCTCTTTGAGCTATTTCCCCAATTTCCCAATGACGTCCGCTTTCAGGAGGTGTCTGGATTGGGTGTCGAGATCGAAATGGAAACGAAGAATGAGGGAGGCGAACACCGCTTCGTCCACCAACTGCCGGTACGCACGAAGTATGGTGATGTAACGCTGAAACGGGGGAAATTTCTAGGTTCGGGCATTCTTCACTGGTGCCGACAGGCCACGGATGAATTTAAGTTCAAGCCCTCCAATGTGATGATCTCACTCATGAATGCTGACCACGTGCCGCTCTATAACTGGTATTTGATCAATGCGATCCCCAAGAAATTGGAAGTTTCGGGATTCAATGCGCAGAGCAGCGAGATCGTCGTGGAAACGCTTCAGCTATCTTATCAATACTATAAGTATTATGATCCGGTGAGCGTTGGATTGGACTTGGCGGCTGGGCTGACGGCGGCTGTGGATGTTAATATTGGTCTATAAAGTCAGTATCCATGCCTATCGAAGTAAGGGAAATAGTCATCCGTGCGCGGGTGGAGGAACAGCCGGCAAGTGAATCCGGCAATTCCAGCAGGAGTGGAGTTGACGTTGCCGGAACATCAAATGAAAGGGATTTGCAGCACATTGTCAGTAAGTGCGTAGAAGAAGTACTAACCATATTGAAACGACAAAAGGAAAGATAGATGCTCGACACATTATTCGGTACGGGAAAACTTGAAAAGATGATCATTTGTGCTTTTAAACCGTTGGTGAAAGCAACGGATAAGCCTGTGTTGAGTGATGACGATGCAGACAAGTATATGGTACAGGTGAATCCGGAAAGTTACAAAATTGACTACAAAGTAAACTATGAACGTAGCAGGATACCCGGTAGTTCGGGCAGCAATGCAAAGTATATGAACACCTCGCCGCCTGTGCTCGACTTTACCTTTCTTTTCGATGGCACGGGGGTAATCCCACCATCAGCCGGACCGCTTGACAATGTGCCGATAGCTGGCGCTGTAGCGGAGTTGTTTTCCGATAGTGAGTACGACGTCATGAAAGAGCTGCAAAAGTTTGCCAAGGTCGTGTACCAGTTTGACGGTACACAGCATCGACCGCGCAAAGTGCAGCTAACTTGGGGCAAGTTGGTATTTGAAGGGGTCCTGGGTAGTCTTTCTGTCAACTATAAGCTTTTCAAGCCAGACGGCACGCCGCTGCGTGCTGAAGCAAATGCAAGTTTCGAAGGATCCATCACTGACATGTTGCGGGAGAGTAAAGAAAAGAAGAACTCGCCAGACCTCACGCACGTCAGAACGGTGGTGGCAGGCGATACACTTCCGCTGATGAGCCATCGTATTTATGGTGTCTCAGACTACTATATCGAGGTGGCAAGGGCCAATAAAATATTCAATTTCAGAAAGCTAAAGGAGGGGAACGACATATTCTTCCCACCGACTGTAAATGCAAAACCATGAATGCACCGCAACTATTGCCGATCACGCAAGAAACCAGTTTGGTCAGTTTTACCATTTTGGTAAACGGGGAGCCATTGCCCGGCACCGTGCCGATTATTTCGGTATGCGTGCATGGTGAAATCAATCGCATCCCCGCGGCATACCTTAATATTGCTGATGGCGACGCAGCCCTGACTGATTGGACCGTCAGTAATGACAGTTGGTTTGTACCCGGCAGTGAAATTGAAATCTCAGCGGGCTACCACGGTGAAGAAGCAGTCATTTTCAAAGGCATTGTCACCAAGCATTCGTTGCATGTCAGTGAACAGCAGACCGAGTTGCGCGTGGAATGCAGGGATAAGGCCATACGCATGACCACGTCGCGCAAATGCAATGTGTTTGAGGAGATGAAAGACAGTGAAATCGCTGCCGAGTTACTGGATGGGTATGGCCTGATCGGAAACATTGAAGAAACAACCATCACCCATGCGGAGATGGTGCAATACAATAGTGCTGACTGGGATTTCTTGATCAGTCGCGCCGAAGCCGTGGGCGCTGTCTGTGTGGCTCATGATGGCCAAGTGGATATGCTGACGCCGGTCGTGGATACAGCGGCGGCAGCCACGTTGCGATTCGGAACGAACCTCGTGGAATTTGATGCCGAGATAGATGGCGTACAGCAATATGCCAGTGTGAAAGCACAAACATGGAACCCCACAGACCAGGCGCTTGTAGAGGTGGATGCCAGTGACCCAAACTGGACCACCCTGGGTAACCTTGACCCCGCTAATATAGGCGCATTGGCAGGAGCAGCGGAATACGTGTTGCGTCAACCCGGCAGGTTGAGCGGGGAAGAAGTACAGCATTGGGCTGATGCCAAATTGCTGAGGAGCAGGATGGCTTTCGTCTGTGGAAGGGCCAGGGTAGAGGGATTCGCAGCGTTGCCAGGCATCACCGTAGCGCTAGAGGGGCTAGGCGATCGTTTTGACGGTATGGGGTGGGTAAGCGGCGTAAGGCACGAAATCAGCCAAGGAAACTGGTTCTGCGATCTTCAATTGGGGATGAACCCACAGTTGCAAGTGGAGAAATTCCCCGTACAATCCAGTCCGGCCGCCGCACTGTTGCCGGGTATCAATGGTTTGCACACCGCTGTTGTTACCGCGCTAGAAGGGGATCCAGAAGCAGAAGGACGGGTGCGTGTGCGGATTCCATCCATCAGTTCAACCGGAAATGGGATATGGGCTCGGGTTGCGACGTTGGATGCGGGCAATGATCGGGGAACATTCTTTTTGCCCGAAATTGATGACGAAGTAACGGTCGGTTTTCTGGATGAAGACCCACGCCAGCCGGTTATCCTTGGTGCCATGCACAGCAGTGCAAAAGCGGCGCCCTTGACCGCCACCGACGATAATCATGAAAAAGGGTATGTCTCCCGCAGTAAGATGCGGATGATTTTTGACGATGACAAAATCAGCCTAACCATCGACACCCCTGCCGGTAATGTGTTAGTGCTCGATGACGACAGCGGGCAATTGCAGGTGAAAGACCAGCATGGTAATCAGATCGTTCTTTCTGCTTCGGGAATTTCAATAGAAAGCGCGTCGGACATCGTGATGAAGGCTTCCGGCAATGTCAAGATAGAAAGTAATCAAGGCCTGGAGATGAAAGCAGGCACGCAGTTCAAGGCAGCAGGAACCGCCGGCCTTGAAGTGAGTTCCAGTGCTAATACGGTGATAAAAGGTGGTCTTGTTCAGATAAACTAATGTATTCGGCCAATGTCATTTGCAGCAAGAGTTAACGATATGCATGTGTGTCCGATGGTAACGGCCACGGTTCCCCATGTGGGTGGGCCAGCACTGCCTCCCGGAGCGCCCACCGTGCTCATCGGCGGAATGCCTGCATTGCGGGTAGGAGATCTACTGACATGCACGGGGCCTCCGGATACCGTGGTCATGGGATCGTCAACCGTACTTATTGGTGGCATGCCGGCAGCGCGGATGGGCGACAGTACCGCACACGGTGGCTCCATTGTGGTCGGATGTTTCACCGTGATGATCGGGGGGTAAAAGATAAACGTATATGGATATGGCAAACGAAGAATCTTTTTTAGGCAGAGGGTGGAGTTTTCCGCCTGTTTTCGACCGATTCGAAAGGGAAGTGGTCATGCTGGATGGTGAAACGGATATCCGGAGCAGTATCGAGCTGATCCTTTCGACGGAAATCGGCGAACGCGTGATGCAGCCCGCTTTTGGGTGGAAACGTGATCGTTGGCTCTTTGAATCATTGACCACCACTTCTGCCACAGCCATCCAGCAGGAAATAGAGACAGCATTGCTCATATACGAGTCGCGCATAGATTTAAACGAAGTACGCCTGCTGCCTAATCCCAACGAAACGGGTAGGGTAGAGATACTGGTGGATTATACGGTGAGAAATACAAATACAAGAAACAATTTAGTCTTTCCTTTTTATCTGACAGAGAAGTGACACCATGAAAAGCAGCGACAAATCCATTTACCGGTACCTGCTTGCCTCAGACGGGGTGAACCAGCTGAAGCGTAGCCCGCTTTCGCTGGACCCCACCACCGTGAAAATGGATGGAAGGACGAGACACGATATACTCCGCTTTTTGCAAGCACTCAGCACACAAATACGCTTCTTCGATTTAAATGACCAACCGAATGGCGATTGGCATGTATTCTTTGAAGCGCTTAGTTCTGGGGGGAAGGTGCAAGAAGAAGCGCAGTTGAATCGCCTATTGTTATCGCGGGCAGATTGGTCTCCGCACCTTGCGCTGCTGATGGCGTTTCTCCATGTTTACTCCTACGCCCAGCGCGATCTTAACACCCTATCCTCACGTCGTCTCAATTTTTACTACGAGGATGTATTACGTTTGCAGCGCCGCGCTGCAGTGGCAGATCGCGTTCATGTTTTGTTTGAACTCTCAAAGAACGCACCGCCCCAGCTATTGCAGAAAGGAACCCTGCTCAAAGCCGGAAAAACCGCCGGAGGGGCCATGCTTCAATACGCCCTTGAAGACGATTACGTAATTAACCACGCACAAGTCGCAGCACTTAAAAGCAGTTATGTAGACCAACACCCTTCGGGAAATCGCATCATTTTTAAATCGGAAGATGCGACATTGCTACGCAACGGCAGCAGCAGCTGGAGGCCATTTGGTGCGCCACAGCTGAACAGAACGGAAGGGTTATTTCCAATGGAAATGGTGGGCATTGGCTGTGCCGTTGCGTCACCTAATTTCTTTCTGGCAGAAGGCCGTCGCGTTGTCACCGTGACCATGCACCTAAAATCCCGTACCCAGCCATTGACGGATGACCTCGTCGTGCAGTCGGCACTGGACATTAAAATGACAGGGGAAGAGGGATGGATCACCCCCGATTCAATCTTGGAAGCGAAGCTAAAACCGCTTGACGAAAGCATCGTTGAGGATACCGACACGCCGGAAGAAACAGCGGCACCGAGCCAACGGGAATTCAATACCTTATTTACCGTTACTGTGTTAGTTACCGAGTCGCTACCCGCCATCTCCGCTTATCGACAGGACGTGCACGATATACAGGTGCAAACCGCCTGGCCCGTATGGAGCATGAGATTGAAGCCGGAGTCCTATCTGATCGAGACATTCAGTGCATATACGGTAAGCGAAGTTCAGGTGTCTGTAGATGTGAAGGGATTACGCAACCTACTGCTCCAGAATGACAGTTCTTTGCAATCACCAAATGCGCCGGTGTTGCCTTTCGGCACCCAACCGCATATCGGAGCGAATTTTTACATGGGTAGTCCAGAAGCATTTCAAAAGTCTATCAAATCATTGGCTGTCTCACTACAGTGGCAAGACGCTCCCTCAGCGATGCGGGAACATTATGCCGCTTATGACAATCCGTATATCGACAATAGTGATTTTACGACTGACATCCATATGCTGGCCGGCAAAAAATGGGTGAAGCTGACCACCCAGCAGCAGCCGCTCTTTGAAAACAGCAATGCTGCTGCCCCACGTAGGATTGCGGTAAGTGCATCTTCTGTGGAAGAAAAACTTGCTTACACACCCTATAAACGGCAACCATACCTACCTGCCGCCGCATCCTTTACCCAAGATATACAGCAGGGGTTTTTAAAGCTCGTGCTGACGGCACCGACAAAAGCAGATGTAGAAAATTCACCGAATTATGCACCCTTTGAGGCATTCGGCCATAAAACATTTCCGGCAGTATATGCCAGGCACGCATTAGCCATCAGTCAGGGGGAAGAGGACGTCGAAATACCGCAACCACCCTATACGCCCACGTTATCATCGGTTGCATTGGACTATACCGCATCGGATACCTTTCGCCCGGACCAACCCAATCACATTGACCAATTCTTCCTGTTGGATGTTTTTGGCTCCGTTGAAGCGCAACAATTGGACGCAGTGACCTTGATCCCGTCACATACCCCACAGGCTGCGCTTTATCTGGGATTGGAGAAAGCCACATCGGCGCAATTGCTGTCATTGCTGGTGCAAGTGGAGGAAGGCAGTGTACCCGGCGTGGAATTGCTGGGCAGCGAAGAGATTGTATGGAGTTATTTAGCGGGTGGCAAGTGGCAGCAAATTAGCCGGGCAGATGTGCTGGAAGACAGTACGCAGGGATTTCAGGTACCCGGACTTGTACGCCTTATCCTTGGTGCAGATGCTACGGTAGCGCATACGCTCATGCCTCCCGACCTGCATTGGATCAGGGCAAGCGTGGCCTCCAAAGCGGATGGTGCGTCTAGCATACTGGCATTGAATACGCAGGCTGCTGCGGCACGTCTGCACATTCCGGAAGGCTTCGGGCAGCAATACGACGACCACCTGGCGACACCGCTTGTCGCCAATCAAGTAACGGCATTGGATAAGAAGATCGCTAGTGTCAAGAAAGTCAGCCAGCCTTACCCTTCTTTTGGCGGAAGACCATCGGAAACAGATAGCGATTACTATCGTCGTGTACACGAGCGGCTCCGCCATCGTAACCGTTCGGTCACCGGTTGGGATTATGAACGGATGGTGTTGGAAGCCTTCCCCCAACTATTCAAAGTTAAATGCTTGCCACATGCGGATGCGGCAAATGAACTCGCACCCGGCAATGTGAAATTGGTCGTGGTACCCGACTGGCGGAAACAGCCAACGGGTAACCCGTTGAAACCGAAAGTGAATGGTGCATTCCTGAAAACGGTTGAGCATTACTTGGAAGGCAACCAAACGGCCACATTCACGGATGTGCATGTGGCTAATCCGGTATACGAAACATTGTTGGTAGACAGCAGCGTCCTTTTTAGGTCGGGTTACGATCCCGGTTTCCACGCGTTGTTATTGGAGGAGGAGATTAAGAAATTTCTGAGCCCTTGGGCGTATGAAGAGGGTGAGGATATCGTGTTTGACGGTAAGATTTCCGCTTCCGAAATACTTGCATTCATCGAAGGGCGGGAATATGTGGATCATGTGACTGATTTCGAACTGTATCACCGACATCGAGGGATGTTGGGTGGTGGTATCGGTGACACGCAGATCGCGCTTGATTTTGTGATTGGTGATTCACCCGAGCCGACGATCAACACTAGCGGCACCGGTAAAATCATTGGAATTGATTTCGTGATCGGGGTACCGGTAGCGACTGCTACCACCACGAGGCCTGATGCCATCCTCGTGTCCAATGACCACCACCGCATCGGTGTGCTGGCAGCAGATCAAAAAGTATGTGAAGGCGTACAGGTGATCGGCATCGGACAGATGGTCATCGGATTGGATTTTATCGTCATTACCTAAGAAACCATAGTTAACATAAAAAACAAAAATATCATGGCAGATCAAAGTAGAAATTACCTAAAACAGTCATTCGATGATGGCGAACGTCCCACTGGAAAGGATTTCGCCGATCTGATCGACTCTTTCATCAACAAAGAGTCTGACAATGTCAGGCTGTTGGTGAATAATAATCTCAGCATCCCCGGAGGACTGATTTTGTCGGATACGTCAGCGGGGCCGGAGGGTACGCTGCGTTACAATAACAACAACGTGGAAGTGTTTTCCAGCGGCGAGTGGAAACAGGTGGGAGGTGAAAGCGGTGCGTTCACACCGGTAGGTGACGATTCGGACGTGGCCTTTGCGGGTGGAAATGTAGGTATCGGCGATTTTTCGGCAGCACCTACCCATAAGCTGGATGTGCCGTTGGCGGCCAATACAGGTCCCGCGCAACGTATTCGTCTTGGCCAGCTAACCGCACATAACGGTACCGGTAATGATGGTGCCTATCTCAGCCACGAAAGCACGGCCAATACGAACCAAAACTATGCACTGAAGCAAGATGCACAGGCTAATACAACCGTGAATGCCGGCCCCGGTGCCCGTTTGGCGCTCGCTAACAACGATACCATACGTTTCCAGATATTGAACAGCGGTAACATCACGATGTCACCCGCGGCCAGTGTGGCCATTGATGGTAACGTAGCTATCGGGGCGCCGGCACCTGCACCGCAGCGGAATCTCCTTGTTTTTGGCAATGCCAGCAAGCCGGGTGGCGGGCCATTTTTGGACACGGGCTCGGATATGCGTATTAAAAAGGACATTAAGCCCCTCGGTTTTGGCCTAAAGGAAGTGTGTAAACTGAAGCCCGTGTTTTACAAATTCAATGGTGACGCCGGCCTTCCGGATGACGGAAAAGAGTATGTCGGTCTGATCGCACAAGATCTACAGAAAGTGCTGCCTTTTATGGTAAAGAAAGCGGAAGAGATCTCTTCGATAGATAAGGAAAAGCGCGATCTGCTTACATACGATTCCGGCCCACTGATTTTCATTCTGGTCAACGCGATTCGTGAGTTGACCGATAGGGTAGAAAAGCTGGAAGCGCAGCTGGCCGCAAAGAACGGATAGCTAAATGGATTGAAAAATGGATTCGTCGCCACGCATATCGACCCTGCCCCCTGATTTCAAAAGCCAGGATTTCGGATTCCTTCGCTCCGAAGGTCTTGATGTCATCCAGCAACTTGCTGCCCATTCGTGGACAGACCATAATGTGCATGACCCCGGGATTACGCTGTTGGAAGCGCTATGCTATGCCATGACGGAGGGTGGTCTGCGTGCCGGTATGGATATCAAAGACCTCATTGCCAGTAGCAGGTCCTATCATACCCCCGATTTTTTTACGGCCTCGCAGGTATTGCCATCGTCACCGATTACGGTCATTGATTTTCGTAAAGTGCTGATCGATCATTTGTTGGTTCGAAATGCATGGTTCTTCCCGTTGAAAACCATTCCGCTTGGCAGCTATAGCGTATTGCTCGAATTTGCCGATGCGGACCTCAATAGTAATAATTTTGTGGAGTTCGTTACGGTACCTGGGCCACCAGCTACCGACTATACCATTGACATTGCGTTCCCGCATTGGGATGATGAAGATGTGATGCCGCTACGCGAAGACGTGACACTGCTTGGAGTTACGTTCGATGGTGCGCCGGGCAATGAATGGAACGAAATAGATAGCAATACATCGTTTTTCACGCGCGTTACGGTTGATTATCAACCATCCTCCGGCCCCGCAGCCGCACTGCAACTTTGGGTCATGGTACATATCACTTCGGGAATGGAAGACCCATTTACCGAAGCGCCGTTGGTGCTTGGTGAAGTGACGGCCTTGATCAGTGACCTTGCAGATGATAGGCCACTGAAAAAGCTGAATGAGCGCGTGAAGACCGCGCATGAAGCCATGCGCTTGATTCGCCGGTACGCATCCGGTTATCGCAATCTCTGTGAGGATATGGTCGCATTCAATGCCGTCAGGCAACAGGAAATCGGTGTTTCGGCGATCATTGAAGTGAGTAGCGGCGTGAACGTAGAAGAACTACTGGCCGATATCTTCTATCGCATCCACCATTTTATCGCACCGTCCATCCGTTTCGACACGCTCGAAGCGCAAATGCAGCAATTGGGCAGTGCTGATGCGGTATTTGATGGCCCGTTGACGAACGGCGGTTTTGCCGGTATGGATACAGAACAGATTAAGCACGTATTGTATACCTCGGATATCCTGCGCTTGATTTATCAGTTGCGGAATGACCATACGACAGCCGATGTCGTGGAACGAGAGAATATAAATGAACGCAAGATCGTTGGCGTGCGCAATCTTTCCCTGGCCAATTACCTGGATAACCGGCCGATATCTACGAGGGCACGTGATTGCCTCCAATTGGTCAAAAGCCAACGGCATATTCCGGTGTTAAGCGTTACCAAATCTCATATCGCGGTCTTTCGCAACGGCGTTGAAGTGATTTATGACCAAAACCGCGTATTACAACTGTTCAACGATAAAAAAGTACAAGACGCCACACAGCAGGGGGCGTGGGGAGAAGTGGACCTGCCATTGCCATCGGGAGAAGCATACCCCGTGGCAGAACATTACCCGATACAAAATGACCTGCCGTTGGTATACGGCGCCGGTGAAGTGGGATTGCCTGAACACGCTACCGTTGCCCGGCAAGCGCAGGCAAAACAGCTCAAAGGCTACCTTTTCTTTTTTGAACAGCTATTGGCCGGTTTTCAGATGCAACTTGCACAGTTCAACGCTTTTTTCAGTGCAGACCATTCGATAGGCCAGACACTTTTTCAACAGCCGTTGTACCAGTTGCCACACGTGGCGCCGCTTTTCAAGGCATGGAACCCACAATCCGGTATTACCTGGCAGGAATTCGTGGATGATGAAGCGAATGCTTACCGGCAGGTGTTACGGGATTCGATAGAGGATCGCACACAGTTCTTGGATCGCCGACATGCAGTACTCGATCATCTGTTGGCATCCTTGGGTGAAGAAATGCAGGATCGTGCGACGTTGCTACTACGCCTTGCCAACCAGGTGCCCGATGGAGAAAGCCTGCCCTTGCCCGTATTGCTTGATACACAACGGCAGCGACGGCTCGATACCTTGGAAGACCTGTTGCAGGACAAATCGACATATTACTATCAGGTGTCCGAGTTGAACAGCCATAAGGCACAGGCATTCCGCTATCCGTCCTTGGTGCATGTTTTCCCGGTTGCCGATGGATATGGATGGCAGATTACGGACGGCTTGGGTACTCCGTTATTTCAGCAGGTCGATAGGGTTCCTTTCGCAATGGAAGCAGCAGGTATTGCCAAACAAGTGCTGAAGCTCGCCACAGAGCCGACCCGTTATACTTCTCGTGTGGAAAGCGGTGGCAGCAGATTGGAAATCCGGGCCACGCCTTTGGATAATCCGCTTGGGGAGGCCACAGATCTCGTCCCGGATGCGGATGTAGCTGATGCCATTGTCGCGACAGCAGCGGCGATACGCGAATGTTGGCTTGCCGGCGCTCTCATGCCCCTCGAAAGCCGGCTGTACCATCTGTTGGGCATCCATTTGAATGAAAGGCGCCCATTGGTGCATTCCATTGGCGACTACGTAGCCATCTATGATGACCCGGTTCCTAATCCGGATCACCGCAAGCGCTTTCGGCTACATGCATTGCCGGGTTTGTCCGGGGATATTTTGCTTGAAAGCGTCGACAGCTATGCCGGCGGTACGGATGAAATCGCTATCGATGCGGCACTTGAGGGTGCACAGTTGATGTTTGACGTGGGCGTGGAGCGTAGGAATTATACCGTAACGGAAATTGCCGACAGCCAGTTTCAGGTTACCTTAGCTGTACCCGGTAACGGTGCATTGGCTCATTCTGAGACGATATTTAACACAATGGCACTCGCTGAATCCGAAATCACACGGATCAACACGCAGTTATTCAGGCTTTTCAGCGTACAAGGACTTTACATCGTGGAGCATCGGTTATTGTTCCCGCAAGGGGAGACGGATACGGCATTGCATGTGCCGGGGTGGGATGATCCGTATTCGTTTCAACTGACTGTCATCTTCCCATCGGGTTACGCACGTGATTTTTCACAGCCGGATAGCCTAGCAATATCGGCCCGTCCGGCCCTATATCGGAATAGGGAGTTCCGGAAGTATGCGGAGGAGCAGGTGCGTAAACACTGCCCCGTCCACATCCTCCCGAGGATATTGTGGGTGGATACATCGATCCCCGGCACATCGGTAGCACCGGATGCCCCATGCATGGATACGTTTGAGGCAGTTTATTTTAATTGGCTAGCGGCTTACATGACCGATGAAGCAGATGCTTCGGTAATTGAGGTGCCGAGGAATGCACTGACAGGCATGTTGAATGCGCTATACGAAGAATATTATATGATTTGAGATGCAACACCTCATTCAAAAACAGGTTTTTGACATCGTTGCCCCTAACTTACAATTGGTGCGGCGGTGGGAGTCTCGTGCCGGCAGTATCCTGCACGAAGTGATCACACCGTGTATCGAACGCTGTTTTGACGAGGTAAACACGAATCATACTGTTTTTTTGATCGATCGTTTGGAGATTGATCTAGGTGTACTCCGCGGGGATACTTCCGACGAAAGCATCCGGGAGAACGTGGAGCAAGCGGTAAGACGGGCATTGAGGAACGATACGGCCATAGCAAACGATACGAAAACAACGCTTGCCCACCTTGCTAAACCTGCATCGGCGTCTGCAACAGGCAGCAGGAAATTAACTAGACAAGCGGCCTCGGTCGATTGTTTTATCCATTTTCTCCTGCATGGCACATTGCCATGGTGGGCTGATCCGACCTGGATGGATGCGGCAAGTGAATGGGTGGCGCGGATGACGGCACCACAACTAACGCAGGTTGTTGAGCTTCTAAAAAAACACCCATATACCCGTTCCCGGTTGGCACAGCAGTTTGATAGCGTTTTTATCACGGTATTATTACGGCAACATCAGCTCGTATTGACGAACAACGTAGCAGCCGCATGGCAGCAACTGGAGCGTATGCCCGCTGCCGATACATCGGCAGCCGCATTTAAGCAACTGCAGAAAGCATATTGGACATACTGGATTGGTCGATGTGTATCCGCGACCGATGTCACGCAAACGGCATTGATCAGGGCGTTGCAACGGTGGAGTGAAGATAAACCGTGGGCGAAAGAACCTTGGTTTGGATTACCGCTTGGAAAAATAGCGTCTCATAACACAGATGTAGCCAGCAGGGCCGATGGTGGGCTTACGCTGCTAAAGGAATTATTGGTATCGGTATCCAAAACCCCGTCAAACGAGGATGTTTTATCCACTGCACCAGTAAAAGGAACCACAGGACATAGCGCCCTAGGGGAGGTTATTCACGATGCTACATTCAGGGAAGATATTAATGAAGAAGAACATCCAACAAATAAAACCATTCACCATACAGGATTGGGTGAAGAAGTAAATACCCTTGTGGATAAGGAAAAATTCACCGGATCGGATGAAAACGCACTGTATGTAGATGCTGCGGGGTTGGTCATGCTACATCCGTTTTTGGAGGAGCTGTTTCGGTCGGGCAATCTTTGGGATGCGGCGGGGTGGACGTCTGATCAGGCGCAGCACATTGCTGTTGCACTCGTATCTTGGTTGGCAAATGGAGAAAGGAAAATTCCCGAATACCAGATGACCATGTCGAAGCTGCTGTGTGGTATGCCCTTGGAAGTGGTATTGGACGTGGCCGTGGTTTGCGACGATGCATTGCTACAATCGGGAACCGCGTTGCTGGAAGCCGTGATCGCACATTGGAAAGCGCTGGGGAATGTCTCTCCTGACGCGCTCCGGGAAGGTTTCTTGCAACGTCGCGGAAAAATAGCGGCACGTGACGGCGGATGGTTGATCACGATGGAGAAGAAAGCCCAAGATGTGCTGTTGGCTAGGCTTCCATGGGGTATTTCGATGGTTCGATTGCCATGGTGCGGCAAACAGGCGATCCATGTGGACTGGGCCTGAGTAAAACGGAAATTATTTTCAGAAACTATAAAATTATACAGTCATGCAAAAATCATCTTCAACGGCCATCCGACCTACTAAGATTGTCGGATACCTTTGTGCCCTCTTGTTGCTGTTGTACGGTACAACGGCGCTGTACGGGCAGAACATTAATTTTGCTGCCGGATGTCCTAATCCGGATGAAACCCTTCCGGAAGTGATCGTGAATACGGAGATGCCCGACAGAAATATTACCGCGATCGGTGGAGATGGAGATGTAACGATGAGTATTCTGGACATCCATCTTTTTGCGTCCGGCATTGATTTTCCAGATGTGACCTGTCCATGCCCCCCCGGCTCGACCATCGCCGGCCTTACGTTTGAAATGGTGAACGGGGGTACTACCGTAAGGATAAGCGGTACCCCTGCGGCCGCAAACGCTGGCCAAACCATTGTCTTTACGCTGCGCGCCAGTACGGCAAATGATGGCAACTGTGATAAGACCTTTCGATTGCCGATTGTTGCCCCGCCATTGGATCTGGCCCTCATTTTGGATCGCTCAGGTAGCATGGCTTGGCAATTTGATGGTAGTTTCTCTGGCCCTGGTCCTTCTAGGTGGCAGGGATTACTAACTGCCATAGACGCTTCAGTAGCACATTTTCAGGGGTTAAACGGGTTTAAGACAGGTGATAGATTAGCACTCCGTTTTTTCGCCAGTGCCCCCCCTTCTCATGTGATCACGCCAGCTACTCCTCCATATAATGCTCCGAATCTGATCGATGCGACCCTGGACAATGTTAACGGTTTAACCGCAGCTATTAATACCGCCACCCCATTTGGTGGCACCGCACTGGGCGATGGTATTCTGGCTGGCAGGGATCTGGTGCTACCCGGCACTCCGGGCAGCAGGAAAGCGATGCTCGTATTTTCTGATGGCGAGCAAAATGCGGGAGATCAGGTACAGGTGGCCGGTCCGAATGCATTTACCCACACCCAATCCAATCAGAAGCTGAGTGGCAATGCAAACGAAATCCAGATCAGTACAATCAACCTGGGTTTTTCCGGTATGAGTCCTTATTTTATGGATAATATTGCCAGCAGCAATGATGGACTGTTTACAAATACCTTACCCGGCTCGCCTGAATTCGCGACACAATTTAGCGCAGTGATGAACCATATTTTTTCCGTTGGCAGCCCACAGTTCATTGACATTCGCAGGGGGGCTTTCGGCATGTCTTCTGGTTTGAGCGTGGCAAATTTCCCTTCTTCCATCGATACATTTGTCGTTAACAAAGGATTGGATGCGCTGGTGTTCACCTTGATTTCCCCTTCCGGCGGTAGACCGCAGTTCACCGCATTGGTGAGGAATGGCCAAAATTTGATCCAGTATGCAACGCAACGATCTGGGCCAGGGTATATTTCTGCGGCTTTTTCTTCGGTGGGAGATACGCTCAGTGTCGATGGGGAGTGGATCGTGCAAGCTCAGCTGGGTGTTCCGTCTGTAGGGGCTGCTCCCTATACCATTATGGCGGGAGTGGATGATCATGTCATCGATCTAGCGTATTCAACCGGTGGGAAGAACCTGAAAGTTGGCCAGTCCATTTCACCAAAGGTATCGTTTAGTATCGTCGGCAATCCGGTAACCGACGCTGATGCCCATGTTTTTATTGGGAAACCGGGCGTTGACATCAACCATACCGTTGCCGAGGCCAAGGTTGAATTCAATCTGCCCGAAATTGACCCTGGAACACCGGACGTACAGAAACTGGCCATCCTCATGCAGGATTCGGCATTCCGAGAAAAGATTAAGGCCAACGTACAACTGCTCCAGCTTACTTACGATGCATCTGACAGTACCTATTCCGGTACCTTTAATGACCTGGACGTGACGGGCGTTTATCAGCTATTGTATTATGTAACAGTAGATGACGCCATGCTCGGAAAAATCCACCGTTATCATGAGGAAAGTTTCTATGTGCGGTTTGCTGACATCGACTTGGCCAATTCGCAAGTGGTGTATACCATTAATAATGCCGGCAATACCGTGATAACTTTTACCCCGCAGGCGAGTAATGGCTTGCTGATCGGTTCGGGATGGGGGAGCACCATCTCTTTGAATGCTCCGGATGTAAACATCGTGGATATTACGGATCGGGGAGATGGAAGCTATGAGATCGTGCTGGATGGCAGATTGGAAGAAGGGCAAGGCACGTTAACGATCGGTGACGAAATCGTATTCGGTGGCGATACGGATTGTTACGGCGCCAGCTCGAATATCATCCAACGGATCAAGTGCTGGCTCATCAGCATCGGTTTGCCTGCATGGTCGATTTGGATATTGCTTGTATTGGCTGTCCTCATCTTGTGGCTCATTTTCAGGAAAAAGAAGTAGCGTACCAGCGCACGGCTGGCCGCCCCGTCGACCGGCCGTGCGCATAAATGATAGAAGATAATAGTAGAAAGGGCAATTACTGCTGTGTAACTGTTTTTAACTCCATGATGCAACCCGACAGTAAATCCGCTAATCATGAAAACGACATTAAAAACCAAAAAACCGCCACATTCAAATACATCAAAACCATTTTTTACTCCATCTATTATCCAAACCAAATTAGCGATAGGCCAATCTGGAGATAAATATGAGCGAGAAGCTGATATGATGGCCGAAAAAGTGGTTCAAAAAATGGATGACGAGGAGAATGAAATGGGGATTAATCGAAAAGCTATTTTTGAAGGCGACAATAGTATTAGTCAAAAATATATTCAAAGAAAAGAAGTGAATGAAGTTGATCCAAACGTTGAATCTCAACTTCACCGTTCAAAAGGAAGTGGTCGACGCTTGGGTGATTCATCTCGACAGTTGATGGAACGAAGCTTTGGTGCTGATTTTACAGGTGTTAAAATTCATACGGATAGTCGAGCGATTCAGATGACCCGTGAACTGGGAGCAAAAGCATTTACCAATGGAAGCGATATTTACTTTAATAGCGGTTATTACAATCCAACAACGAGAGAGGGCGGTAAACTTCTGGCACATGAATTAACACATACTATTCAACAAGGAGGTTCAACTAAAACAATACAGGCAGATTTCGCTGTTGAACCTACAACCCCGAATAGAAGAGTTCCAAATTTAACAGCAGCTCAAATTCAAAGCGCGATAACATTTAATCAAGCTAAACATACAGATACAACTGAAATTGCCTTGATTCGTGATATTTTAGGAATAAGTAAAACCCCCGCTGTGATCGATGAAGATTTTGTCAATGCGGTTGTTAGGTATCAATCACAATATGGTTTAAACCCTGATGGCAAGTTAGCACATCAGACGGCAGATAGAATTGCTCAAGAAATTATCGCTGAAGGCGATTTCCTAGGTCAAGGAAATCTCGGCAGTCTCGCCCCTGAATTTGCGTTAAAAACAAGTTTGAATACATTAATATCTGCCAATAATACAGCATACGCCGATTATAAAGCAGCTATTCAAGGGGCAACGATGATTCAAGGACATGTAGCGCTCAGGGACCAGCAACTACTGAGAGATATTAGAGGTCAATTATCGTGGAATAATTGGGCAAGATGTATTGAATTGATGGGAAGGATACCACCTACTTATCATCAACTTATTAGAAACGGAACGGTTCGAGCCGCCCTCGGAGCAGCCTGGACAGCTTCTGACCCAGCAGTAAATCCACCTGTAGTTAATCAACATGAAGAAGGCGGATGGGTTTTCTTAAATCTTGTTACTGGCGATATCTCCGTAAGGAGGGCACCTCGCGGTGCTGGTGCTGCAATTGACCTTACTGGTCCTCCAACAGTCGTCGATAGTATTGTGGTAGGGGTATTTCATACACATCCAAATTTAGGCCCTGGCTGGATAGCTGGCCCAAGTCCTGAGGATAGAACAATAGATGCGGCAGATGGTATTCCAGATATTGTAGTAGGTTCAAACGACATTGACCCAGCCACCTTCGATTTATTTCACAGTGGGCCAATTAGAAGAAGGCATTTGGCAGGGAATAGAGGTTTGCCCGCAGGGAGCCTGGCACCACAAGCAAAAGCCGATGGAAGCTATGACGAAAAATAAAATAATTATCAAGAAAAATTTAAGTACTAAAATTGTTTTATTGCATTGACTTTTTCTTGTGGGAATCGCGCAATATTCCAAAGCTAAAAAAACGTTAACATGGATAAGGAAATCAAAATATATGACGCATTAAAAATTGCTCATAAAGACGCAGAAATGGTTTACGGAGATTTATCAATCTATCAAGTTATCATCTCATTTGAAGGTGATGCTTGGAAAATTGATTATGAAATCAAAGATAAAAATAGTAGAGGGGGAGGACCTCACTATTTAATTTCTTCCATAACGGGGGAAATTATCTCAAAACGATATGAACAATAATACAGGTTAATTATACGGAAAGATGTAATAACAAGCTATTATGATATGGCGACACGTCATAAATATGACCGTGTAACAGAAACTTACCTGCTTACCGCGCTGGAATACCTAAAAGATTTCAGTATGGCGCAGCTTAGTCGCCATTTTCATCAGGATAGCCCACAGCAACCGTATTTATCTCCGCCTCGAAAAGATGATGAAGACCCATTTGCGAAGTTCTTGCTGCATTACCAGCTTTCTGAGGCCGAGCTAATTTTACTGCTTACAGCACTTGCACCCCATATCACCCCCGGTTTTTTTGATGCCATCATCCAGCCGTTCTTGCCGCAAGGAGGAGAGTTCCCCGAATTTGGCGGGGTGAAAGGCGAAAACCATCGAGGAACCTTACCGACGGGGGAGACCGCACTGTTTCTGTTGGCAGGTGCTGATCCGGGAGTGCGTTTAAAATGGCTTCCATTTTTTGATGACGATCAACTGCTATTCAAACACCATATACTTTCCTTGGGCGCAGTAAACGGTAAAGAGCCTGTTTTGAGTGGCAGGCTGCTTCTTGATCCCGAATTTGTGGAGGTATTTACCACCGGAAAGGTGGCATTACCGTCATTGAGCATCAATTTTCCCGCACAGCATATTGCTACGCAACTGGAATGGGCTGACCTCGTATTAGGAGATAGAACATGGAAGCAAATCAATGAATTGCAGCATTGGATAACCCATAATGACAAATTGATGGCCGAATGGGGGATGGGCAAAAAGCTAAAACCCGGTTATATGGCCTTGTTTTACGGGCCTCCCGGTACCGGCAAAACCATGACCGCTACGCTGTTGGGTAAATATACCGGGCGGGAAGTCTTCCGCATCGACCTGTCCATGGTCGTATCCAAGTATATCGGTGAAACCGAAAAAAACCTGGCTTCGCTTTTCGACAAAGCCGAACGGAAGCATTGGATATTGTTCTTTGATGAGGCCGATGCCATCTTTGGTAAGCGAACGGGTGTCCGGGATGCCCATGACAAATATGCGAATCAGGAGGTTTCCTATTTATTGCAGCGAATGGAAATGCACGCAGGGCTTACCATTTTGGCGTCTAACTTCCGGAATAATATCGATGAGGCATTCGTCAGGCGCTTCAATTCAATCATCTATTTCCCGCCTCCGGATAAAGCCGAGCGGTTAACGCTGTGGCGCAACTCATTTCCTTCGGCATTACCCTTGGCCGATGATGTGAATCTTGAGGATATCGCCGCCAACTATGAACTTACCGGAGCGCATATCATGAATATCGTACAATATACATGTTTGGAAGCGATGGCGAAGGAAAACCATACGATTTCACAGGTCGATATCATCAGTGGGATAAAGCGGGAGCTGGAAAAAGAGGGTAAATAATGCTGAACTAATAATCACCAAACTTAACTGCCATGAATCTTTCAACTGACATCATTAAATTCGCTCAGCATTTGCTGGCCCAAAAGGGATTGTATACCGCCAAAGTCGATGGATACGTAGGCCCTAAAACCTTAGCGGCACTAGATGGCCTAGAAAAATTGCCCAAAAGTTGGACATCCCAACGGAAACTGGTTGGTTTTATCCAGCAGGAGGCGCTGGCAAATGGTTTCGATCCCTATGGTGTGGATGGCTATTGGGGGCCAAATACGGACAATGCCTACCAACAATTCCGACATCAAATGGCGTATGGGGCACCCTTGCCCGTGTGGCGACCCGAAGAATTGATTACACCGGTCAATCCGAATGGATGGCCATTGGACAATGTTACGGCACTGGAGGCCTTCTACGGCCCGAAGGCAAAGAACTTGGTCACCTATGAAATCCCTTATTCGTTAAAATTGGCTTGGCCTCCATATTCAGTGGTTAAAAAAATCACCTCCCATCGACTGGTCAAAGACAGTGTATTGCGTGTACTTGAACAAGTGAAAGCTATCTATGGGTTAGCAGAGATCGAGCGGCTGCGGCTGAATGTCTACGGCGGATGCTTTGCCGATCGCCCGATTCGGGGAGGAACCCGCCCATCCACCCATGCCTGGGGTATCGCGCTGGACTTCGACCCGGATAATAACCAGCTGACATGGGGGAGGGATAGGGCTGTTTTTGCCCGCCCCGAATACAACCGATGGTGGGAAATATGGGAGGCCGAGGGCTGGGTAAGCCTTGGGAGGGCCCGGAATTACGATTGGATGCATGTGCAGGCTGCGAAAATTGAGACATAATCGGTACGGGGCTGGAAACCTGTAGGGAATCGCTGGCGGCATAAATATTGTTTGTTATCTTCGTGCCTGTAAAATCACGTGCGCCCTTGTTTAAGATTGCTTGCCATCCCCTTTATACGCATCCATTGCCCGAAGGACATCGTTTCCCGATGGCCAAATATGAATTGATACCTGCACAGTTGCTTTACGAGGGAACGGTTCAGGTCGATGACTTTTTTGAGCCTGAATTAGCTGATTTTGATGCCATCACATTGGCACATGATCCCATATATTGTCGGCAGTTAATGGACCTGACCCTTTCACCGGGCATGGTCAGGCGTATCGGTTTCCCCTTGTCGGCGCAATTGGTGGCACGTGAACTCCGGATTGTGCAAGGAACTATTGATGGCAGTCTCGCAGCATTGGAGCAAGGTGTGGCTTTTAATGTAGCAGGTGGCACACATCATGCTGGGCGTGATTGGGGAGAAGGCTTCTGCTTATTGAATGATCAGGCGGTCGCGGCAGCCTACCTGGTATACCATGGCATCTGTAAGCAGGTACTGATCATTGACCTGGATGTACACCAAGGTAATGGCACAGCACATATCTTTGCAAATGACGATCGTGTGTTTACCTTTTCCATGCATGCCGAACGTAATTTTCCTTTTCGGAAGGAACAATCGGATGTGGACGTTGGCTTACCCGATGGGGTGGGCGATGATACCTATTTGGAGTTATTGGAGCAACAACTAACCCTGGTTTTGCATCGAGTGGAACCCGATTTCATCTTTTACCAAGCCGGAGTGGATGTATTGGCTACCGATAAATTGGGGAAACTGGCATTGTCCAAGGAGGGATGCCGGAAGCGGGATGAACTGGTTTTCCGGTATTGTAAATTCAGGAATATACCGGTACAGGTCAGTATGGGAGGTGGATACTCCATCCATATCCGAGACATTGTTGACACACATTGCCAAACGTTTAAGGCGGCTGCACAAATTTTTGATTGAATATAAACGAATGACCACTAACTGAAGAAATACCGCATGTTTTATCATACAGAAGCTACGATCGAAGAATTATCCATCCATCGGGTGGGTAATAAGTTGCAGGATGAATTTTATGTACTTTCAGAAAACCCCGTGGACTTGCAGGATGAAATGTTGCCACAATTATTGAAGCAATATTTCCTGACACCGTTTACCAAGGTGCATGAAGTATATCGGCTTTTCCATCCGAATGACACACTGGCACTTAACGAAATCTATCATTTTTCTCAGGCGTTCTTCCAAGGGGAAGTAGCCTTTCATGCCTTTAGCCAGCAGATTTGCAAACACCTGTTCGAATCGTCCAACCACCCCAATATCAAGGGGGGAGAATTATATGTCGTGCATTTACGGGATGTGCAATTGGAAGGGGAGGTGCATGAAGCCATCGGCATCTTTAAGTCAGAAAATAAGGAAACCTATCTCAAAGTTTATCCCACGCAAGGTGCGTTTAATATGGATTATGAGCAGGAGGCCATTAATATTAATAAATTGGACAAAGGGTGCCTCATCGTCAATACGGAGCGTGAGGAAGGATATAAAGTACTGGTGGTAGATCAAACTAATCGGCAGCAAGAGGCCGTCTATTGGAAGGATGATTTCCTGAACGTACGGGTTCGGAATGACGCGTTCAACCAGACGGGCAACTTCCTGAAAGTATACAAGAACTTTGTGAAGGAAGGATTGGATGAGACATTTGAAATGGAACGAGCCGACAAGATCGACTTACTGAATCGCTCCATGGACTACTTCAAGGAAAAAGAAACCTTTAAACAAGAAGAATTTGAAGAAGAGGTGTTGGGTAATCCGCAGGCCATCAATCTGTTCAATGATTATAAGCAACAGTTTGAGCAAGAATATGATGCGCCGTTTGACGCCAGTTTCAGCATATCAGACCAAGCGATCAAAAAAGTCCAATCCACATATAAAAGTGTATTGAAACTCGATAAGAATTTCCATATCTACGTGCATGGCAAGCGGGAGTATATCGAAAAGGGATATGACGAAGAAAAAGGATTGAATTATTACAAGGTGTATTTTAAGGAAGAGCACTAAACGGCCGATCAATGCCGTTTATAACGCCAATTCCTGTCGGTCACCTGTTGCACACGCTTTGTATATCGCGTCAATGATTTTCAAGTCTTTCAGCCCCTCCAATCCGTCTACGGGTACGATCGGTCGATTGCCATCAAGGATGATGCCCGCCATTTCGTCTAGCTGCAACGTCTGGTGGGTGACATGGGGTTGGGTAAGTTCTCCTTGATTCGTGCGGCCTCGGATAGGGCCATAGCCAGTGGATGGCTGAAGCTCTGCGAAGCCTTTTTCACCGTTGAGGAAGAAGCGGTCGAGGTAGTTCATGTTATAAGTGGATAGACAAGAAGCCACCGCCCCGCTGGGGAAACCCATTTGGAACATAACGGTTTCATCAACGTCCTCCTTGAATTTGACATGATCCGTCTTCGTTTCTTGGGCAGTTACCCATATCGGTTCCTCACCGACCATGTATCGGGCGCCATTCACCGCATAGATACCGATGTCCATCATGGAGCCGCCGCCCGCCAGCGCTTTATCGAGCCGCCATTGATTGGGGTCTCCAATTCGAAAGCCGCATTGCCCTTGGAAGAATTTGATGGCCCCTAGCTCGCCATCGTTTCGCATACGCACCACTTCCAGCGTTTTGGGCTCGAAATGCATGCGATAACCCACTAACAGCTTGACATTGGCCTGTTCACAGGCATCCACCATTTCCTGGCCCTCTTTTGCATTGAGCGCCATGGGTTTTTCGCAGATGACGTGTTTGCCGGCGGTCGCTACGCGGATGGCTTGGCTATGGTGCAGGGCATTGGGCGTGATGATGTATACGGCATCGATATCCGGATTGTCTTTGATGTTGTCGAAGTTCTCGTAGTTGTAGCGGCTCTTTTCGGGAACGTCATATTTAGCCCCCCATTCTTGGAGTTTGGAGGGGGTACCGCTGATCAATCCCGTGACTTTGGCCCGCTTGCAGTCCCGCATGGCTTCCGCTACGCGCTCCGCATACCCCCCTAAGCCCATCAGCGCAACCCGCAATATGGGGCCTTGGTGGGAGGAAAGTTGGGAATCCGTATTGCCGAATAGGTGTAATGACGGTATAAACGGCATCACCATGGCCGAAGCACCTAATTTCTGTAGAAAGTCGCGACGAGAATTTTTCATCATAATAGTGGTTAGTGGATTGTTTTATTACCTGGCTAACTGTGTTAGCCGGATGGTGCTTGCTTTGAAGCGGTTAAGCAAATATAAGGATTCTCCGCATGGTAACCAAGTGCATGCTTGGCGTTAAAAAAATCCCTGCGATTTACCGCAGGGATTTTTCTATCGGCTTTATGCTGTTATTTCGCCAATGAGTTGATATAGGCCGCAATCTTCAATGCATCGGCTTTGGGCACATGTGGCATGGGGGGCATCTCCGTTGCGTAGCCGGGCCAATTGCTCGGCTGGGGATTATAGATCAGTTCCACCAGCTTTTCATTGGAATATTTGCGCTTGGCTATTTCCGTGTATGACGGCCCTACTTGTTTCGCCGTCGGGTTATGGCAGGCGACACAAGTCCATTTGGTCAGCAATCCTTTGACTTCCTCAAATGTGGGTGCCTTTGCTGCCACAGGTTTGGGTGGGGCCGGTTTGGCGGCTGCGGCTGTGTTCGCCGTCGTGTTGCCTTTGGCGACCGTGGTACTTTTCGCCACGACTGGCTCCTCCTTAACCACGGGAATAGAACTGTCTTTGGTGCTGACCTCGTTCATGGACAAGCGCTGTCCCTGCGGTACGCTGTTTAAGGTGTAGTAGGCGGTTGGGTGGATTAGCGAATAGAAATGGTTTTTTTCGCGTATTCCCTCCAACGAGATGGTGTGGATGTAGTGTTCTCGGAGGCTATCCACGATAAATCGGGCTTTCAAACCATCGGCAGATACTTTTACGCCCCGGATTTTATGGGATTTCATGTCCACGGGTGGGCTTCCGTAAACCGGATGGTATTTATACGTGAAACTTTCGACACTATAGGAGGCAATGTCTTCGGCAGATGTGGGGTCGATGGGGAGCGTAAACTCCACCTCGAATCCGTCGGGCATAGCCTTAACGGTTTTCATTTCAAAAGGGGTTTCCCCGTTCCATTCCAATCGCTCCAACCCTTCGTTGGCATCCCCCGCAGAACCCCAGCCGCGGTTGGTTTCCCCGGCGAAAAGCGAGCCATCGGGGGCCCAGGCGAGGCGAAGTACGCCCGAACGGAACCCGCTGCGGAATGCGATGGCGGCTCCTTGGAGATGGCCATTCACTTCCTCCAGTATCACGCGAGACAGCATGCTCATCCCTTGGTCACCTATGAGCACTTGGCCAGCGAATGGCCCGAAGTTGCCCTCGGGGATAACGATGGGCTCCGAACTGGATATACCCAGGATACCATGGGGCAGCCAAACGGCCGGCAAGCGCAGTTGCGGGATTTCCTTGGCTGCATCAAACGGCGTTTTATATTCCTCATTGATGATGTTTTCGGGCTTGATGTAACGGCCCTGTTCGTTTTTGATCCGGCGTTCATCCATTTTGGAGGTAAACTGCTCGAACGTCAGGCGCAGCGGCGACTCGGGGTGGTCAGTCCACCGCAAGCCCGCGGGGTGCCCCATGAAGTCACCTTTATTGACCTGCCACAAACCACCGGAAGCGATCCAGTCACCTTGGTTTTCCGTATAGAAGAGTTGACCGTTTAGCAGACCTGGACCTGCGGGAGAACGCATACCTGTAGCCCAGGGCGTGAGTTTGCCGTCCTCGGTAATGTTGATGGTCCATCCGCGCCAGGGCACCCGGCTTTCACCCCGCCACCATTCCTCATCCCCGAAAGCCACGTTTCCGGTAACGAAAAATGAGCCGTCAGGCGCTAGGATGGGGCCGAACGAATATTCGTGGTAGTGGCCGGACAGGGGCCATGCGTAAATGGTTTCGTAGACATCCGCCTTGCCGTCGTTGTCGGTGTCCACCAGCTTGGTCAGTTCGCCTCGTTGGGCGCAATACAGGGCACCGTCTTTATAGGCCAGGCCCAATATTTCGTGCAGTCCGGAAGCGAATTTCCGGAAATGAGGATTGTTGCTCGTTGGGTTTTCCACGATATAGACCTCACCCCTCCGAGTGCTGACGCCGAGGTCGCCATTAGGGAGCACCACTAGTCCACCTACCTCCAGGATGATCCCTTCGGGGGTTCTGACCTTCCTGATTCTGAAATAATCCTCTTCTTTCGGACTTTCCTGTGCAAGCAAACCAAAAAGGGGAGCAAATAACAGAATTGCAGTTAAGAATATGTACTTGATATCGATTTGTTTCATCTGTGTTGTCATCGTAAAGTTGGTTAGAAGATAATGGAATAACTCACGGAAGTGCGGATGGGGATGAGTAATTCCTTCCCATCTGGTTGGTCGCGTAGAATCGGTTTGTCTTTTCCGCTTTCTTCCAACTTTAAAAACCACGATTTGTCACCGATCACGTAGACGCCATTACCCTGGTCTTCGATGTCGGCCGCTTTTGCCAGTTGCAGGTACAACCCTTCCGGCGCATTGCTTACGTTAATCGTCCTCGTAAGGCCGTTGCCGGCAGGTAGGGGCTTGGTGGCATCGCTGACCAAAGCACCATATAACTGGTAATTGAACGTGGGGAGGTCTTCACTGTCCAGCGTATACCCTTTGGGCTTGAAGCCCGTTTCGACGGTGTCCTGTGGCCAGGCAGCCGCAGCGGAGGCGAGTTTGGCTAGGGAGAGCCGGGGTTTCCCGAAATAAACCGGGCTTCCGAGTATCCGCGATGTGCCGTTGCCGCGATTATGCCACATGGGCGTAGCGTCTAGGAAACCGCCTTTCCATACCTGGACGATGTTGCCATGATCCAAATCATAAGTATAGTGGACTTGCTGCGTGTGACCCACGGATGCGGCGTGCACCACCCGGGTACGTTCGGGAATGTCCATGAAGCTCCGCAAAATCGTATTGGCTTGTGCGTGTACCAATATTGGATCCGGTGGTGTGAAATTGCCCCGGCGTGTTTCGTTTTGGGGTTCAGGATTTTCAACCCAATCGTTTACCTGGATATTACGGAAGGCAATGGCGCCTTGGATGGGTGTGATGCGGATAGGGGCCTCGGGTCTTTCCACAGCACCCGGTGTGGCCTGCAGTTGGATGTTTTCATGGATGGTCACCCCATTGAGTTCCGCCAGCAGCAAACGGGCCGGAGCCGTTTTATCTCCGACATGGTCAAATTGGGGCGCTTTGAATGTCAGCTTGAGGTGTTGCCACAATCCTGGAGCGCGGCCCACCTGTTGCCGGGGTGCATAGCCCGGAGTTCCACCGTTGCTTTGCGCGGTGGTGCGCCATTCCCCTTTGGTGTCGGCGAGGACAATTTCATAGGCATCATGTAAGGAGATGGTCGCGTTGGTGCCGGAGGCCAATAGGTAGTCCAGTTCCAATACGATGTCGCCATACTGCGCTACGGTGACCAAATCATCGGCTTTGGCTTTGCGTTTGGGAATATGCACCAATACGCCATCACCCGGCATAGCCGACAGGATTTGCGGTTTTGTCCATTGGACAGAAACATCGCCAGCGGTTTGCCAACCGTTAGCGGGTTGCTTAAAAGCTGTCAGGTCTACGGGAGTTCCCGAAGAAACCTGCGCGTGAATCTCTGCCACGCAAAAAAAGATGAGTGCACCCGTCAATAACCAGACAGGTTTTGTGAAGTACTTCATTAAGAATATAATTACGGTTTGCATATTGTTTAATGGCCGCTAAGATAAAACTCTTCTGCTAGCTTTTTTGTAACAATAAAACGGTTTAGCTTTTATTAACAATTTTATATGGCAGCCATCAGCCCGGTTTGCTCTTGCCTGGCTTAGGGTGTTTCAATGGATGGGTGGTGATTGCGGCTTAACGGTGGAGGTTCTTATTTGTGGGATCTTTTGTAGAAAATATAATCTGTCATCAGGGGTTCGAGCCCGCACTTCCTAAATTCGATGGCGATCTGCCCCCGATGATAGGTGGAGTGATTGACCACATGGAAAAGGATGTCTTGGACATTATTGGCAAATGCTTGTCCACTCGTATTGGAATAGTCGATTGAATCGGTGAGTTCAAGCCGGTCAAGTATACTTAATGTATACGCATGGTTTGCGTCGTCTATTGTCTTGAAATGATGAATGGGGTGTTCCTCCCAAACACCAAATACAGGTTGCCGTGCATCGATCCGATGGTTCCATATATGGTGGGCATTGAGTATGTGACTATATAATTTCACCGATTTTTCAGATGTTTTGCCTGGATTTTCAGCAAATACTTCTGCCAATTGCTGGTTGAAGTAATGTCCATATTCGAAAAGTTCCTTAAAAAACGGTTTCATCCGGTGTTTTTTTGTTATAGTTTATTTAGGTAGCTGAGTAAGTACTATTTGTTTTTTAGCTTGGCCATTTTCTCCTTGAAATAGATGACTTTCCGTAAGACATTGTTGGTTTGGTGTCCGAAATGTTCTTTTTCATCGACGGGAGGTTCAAAGCCGTCGGCGATGCCGCGAGCAGCCATTTCGGCATCGACGTGAAAAGCATCGAGTATGATGGTGGGGTAAAACGCTTTGTCGGTGGTGTACGCTTTTTGGCCAACCCAATTCATTGAAAAATAACGTATGGAAAGCACGGAGAAGACGATGAAGCCTTGAGGTAACTGCCGTCTACATATCCAATCGATTTCTACCTGTTTGTTAAGGTTTTGGATATCGAATGTCTCAAAGTCGATGACTTGCAGGTATTCCTCCTTGAACTGTACGGCGATCAGCGCAATGGTAAAGCTGGAATTTAACCGTATATCACTAAGCGGATACACGATATCAGACATGGGATTGAATGTTGGGAGTTTGAATTGGAATTGGCCGTTGGGAACGGTGTCGAATATGGGGCGTACGACAATCTTTTTTTCAATCGGGGCATCCGTGTTGAATTGGAATCCCTTCAGGTTATCCAAGTTCGAATCATGCAGCGTACGTTCTCCCACTGCTAAATGGCCGGTACGTAGGCAAGCGGATACAGCAGCATTCAATCTTCCCACCATCTTCCCATCCGCCACTTCATAGATGTTTCGCAACGCTCTTCGAATCGTTTTCGCTTGCGCGCTGGCCACACCGAATTCTAGTGCGGTGAGTTTGGTAGCATGCGTTTGCTTCACCCGAGCCGGGATGATTTGCATGATTTGTTGCCCCTTGGATTCACGGTAAACAATGTTGTTGATTTTGCCCCTAATCTTTCCGTTTTTGTCTTGAATGGCCATGGTTGTGAAATTATGGTTTTATCGTGAATATGTGTAACTTTGATTTATCAACCACACCAAATTATCCCAACTTTCGATTTCGCTTATCCACTGCTGTAGGCCTACTGGATGCCTTCTTGCCACCTGCTTCGCTATGAACTTATAATAACTTTATATTGAGTCCAGGGTGAGTCCA
>CAZCHE010000014.1:0-66776 GCA_964498395.1 uncultured Parapedobacter sp.
TTGGTTTCTTCCGGTATATGTCATTTATTGGTATATAGTACATAGTATTTAGTACTTAGTGTTTAGTGCACGGTATCTGGTGCATGGTGTTTGGTTCCCGGCGGGGATCGGCATCTAACCACTAAATACTGGCTACTAATTACTAACTGCTACCATGAAGGTATTCAGGTGCCTATATCGGCGGTGTCCACCTCTTCCCATCCCGAACAGAGAAGTTAAGCCCGCCAGAGCCGATGGTATTGCCGTAACGGGTGTGAGAGTAGGTCGGCGCCGGATTTCACAGGCCCCCCAGCTGATGCTGGGGGGCTTTTTTTTTGCACCGCCCGCACCGATAACGGCCGGCCCCCATCCCAAGGGAACCCGATCCCAAGGGAACCACTTTGCTAACGAATTAAAATTACCCCAAATTAGGTATTGTATAGTAACGCCTCGCTGCGGATATTTGGCTTGTGCATCAACCTAAACCTTTTTTGAAGATGCTGTTATATTTTGGTTCATTGGGGGTTTAGGAATTTAAGAGTATCTGAATTTGTAAATAAATGACACAGGAAAACACAGACCATTTAAACGAATATAAACGAGCTTAACCCGAACCATGCAAACGCAATCAATCGAAATAGGGCTCAATAGGCCTGATATTGAGTATCCCCGATCCGAGCAGGGAAATAGGAGGTGGAAATTAGCCAAAGAGCTATTTGCCTATTTGCGAGATACCTTAGTTGCCCGTGTGGTTCAGGAGGAAGGGGAGGTTGCGCGTCAGTCGGCGCTCAAGGAAGATTTACTGTTTTTCATCCAACATGGGGGATTACGATGGGGAGCATCGGAAAGCGGTATCTTACATAACACTTATGATATTGCGATAGATCGCCATTTTCTGCAATACCTTTCTGCCATAGTGGTGCAGTCAGATAATGCGTTGAATCGAATGTTGTATAGTTGTTCGGAAGATTTCAAGCGTCATGTGGCCAATGCGATCTGCAGCCAGTCTAATCCTTCGATTGGTAAGTTAGTGGCTATATTGAAGAAGATCGGATCTTGTCATACCTGTCCAAACTATCTGATCATATTAGCCTATGCCCTCCATTATGAAGAGAAGGCAAAGGATGCTTCACAAGTTTCGTTTAGTGCCCTGATCACGTTACTGTTTTGGTCATCAATTGATGAAGATGCTCGGCGCAAATTGGTGATGTCATTGGTGAGATTGATTAGGGGGAGCCGCGACGTTGCAGCGCTATTCAAACATGATACGCAATGGCAACGTGTGGTGCTGTTGTTGGTTGAACAGTTTACACTGCGTAAAGCGGATAAATTACGGCAAATGGTTCGTCGAAAACAAAACATAACTTATGACGAAAGAGTTCTAGACCGTTTAACAAGTTTAAAAACCGTGACGGACGATAGCTATACAACGGAACAAGAAGGCGATTACCACGTGTTTAATGGAGATTATAGCGGTAGTTTTCAGCACGGAGACCGAGCGGGAGTTGATCAGGTGGAATCGAATAGCATTATTTTTGATATCAACAATGCCGGCTTGGTGATTATCTATCCGTTCTTACGATCATTGTTTGAAACGGTCGGTTTATTGAAATCAGCAAACCATCAACTTGAAATAGACAGGGCTGCACCAGTCGTTTTGCAATATATCCTGCAAGGGGTCCATGAGGTAGCAGAACACGACCTGCCACTCAATAAGATTCTATGCGGTCTAGCCCCCGCCACGTTTGTGCCCTGTAGAATGGAATTGTCGAGAGGGTGTATCCAAGCGTGTGATGAATTGTTGACAGCAGTTATCGGGCATTGGGGAGCCTTGAAGGGGATGAGTGTTGAAGGGTTGCGCCAAACGTTTTTGCAACGTAAAGGCAGACTTCAACAATCAGCCATGGGCTGGCGATTATATGTAGAACCCAAAGGGGTTGACGTACTATTGTCCAGCTTACCCTGGGATATGGATGTCAGCACCATTAAACTTCCTTGGATGGATGATTGCCTGGTTGTCGAATGGGGAACATAAACAGGTGTCTTGCCAGCTAGGGCACGAAGACATTAATCATCCTTTTCCCCCGGTTTATCCTTTTTTTGTCCAGTACTTCCCGCTTTAAACCGGGGTTTAAAGCCAAGCGGTTTAGGCGGCGGCGTTGTTTTTCCCTCCGTGGGATTGGTGGTTGTCTCCTTTTTTTCGGGCGACTCCGGTTGCTGTTCCTCCTCAGTTGGCTTGGTAGCGGGGATTAACCCTGCCTTAAACCGAGGTTTAAAACCTAAGGGCTTGCTAGGAGGGGAAGTTTGCTCAGGCGACGGTTTAGCAGTATTGATTGGATCTTCGGAGATCGTTTTTTCTTCCTCGGTAGGCTTTGTTGTAGCGGTTACGCCCGGTTTAAACCGAGGCTTGAAGCCAGCTGGTTTTGGAGCGGCTTTGGGTGTTTCTTCAGCGGGGGTATCTTTGGTCTGCTCGGGCGTTACGGAGGGCTTTGCAATTCCAGGTTTGAACCGAGGCTTAAAACCAGCCGGTTTCGTAGCGGTTATAGCGCTATCTGGCTTCGTTTCCACTGGGCTGGATACGACAGCTGGTTTGGCTACCACGACTACTTGCTCTTCCTCAAGTAGATATTCCTTGCGTAGCTTGTTAAACCAATATTTTTTGGTATGGTCAAAGCTCTTTTCACCCATTTGGGTATAATGTAGGCGGAATTCATCATACAAATCGGGTCTGCTTTGCATTAACTGCTTGAGATCGATTTTCTTTTTTATGAAAAATTCCTCGAAGGTCATTATACCATATTATGATATACCGCCTGCACATCGTCATCTTCCTCGATTTTGTCGATTAATTTGAGTACATCAGCGGCATCTTCTTCGGCTACTTCGGTAGTTGAGAGGGAAATCCGTTCCAGCTTCGCACTTTTGACCTCGATACCCTTGTCTTCAAGCAATCGTTGCATATTGCCGAAATCCTCAAACGATGTTTGTGCTACTACTACATCATTGCCTTCCTCGTCGGCTTCGACATAGAGCTCTTCCAAACCTCCATCAATGAGCTCCAATTCCAGTTCTTCTAAATCTACATCATCAGCTACGGTAAATCGGAAAATAGATTTGCGTTGGAAAATAAAATCCAGTGATCCCGTTTTTCCCAATGTGCCTCCTGATTTGCTGAAATAACTGCGAATATTAGCCACCGTACGATTCGTGTTGTCTGTGGCTGTTTCGATTAAAACAGGTACCCCGTGTGGGCCATACCCTTCATATACATGCTCTTCATATCCCTTGGCATCTTTATCCGAAGCACGTTTTATCGCCGCCTCGATGCGGTCCTTGGGCATATTGACCGCTTTCGCATTTTGGATGGCGGTACGCAGGCGTGAATTAGCCTCCGGATTTGGTCCACCCTCTTTCACTGAAATAGCAATTTCTTTGCCTAAGCGTGTAAACTGCACGGCCATCTTGGCCCAGCGTTTAAATTTACGTTCTTTTCTGAATTCGAATGCTCTACCCATCTTATCAATTATGTTTAAGGTTTGCGATCATATTCTCCGTAATGCCAGCTAAGTCAAATTGAGGTTCCCAACCCCAATCGTTTCGCGCTACGGTATCGTCAATGCTATTGGGCCATGTGTCGGCGATGGCTTGCCGAGGGTCATTGTCTTCGTACGCGATGGTGAAATCGGGCAAGACTTTTTTGATTTCATCGGCCAGCATGGCTGGCGTAAAGCTGACGCCGGTCAGGTTATAGCTTGAGCGTATACTCAATGTGCCTGCTGGAGCGTCCATCAATGCGAGGGTGGCTCGTATGGCATCGTCCATATATAGCATGGGCAATGCCGTTTCCGCAGATAGAAAGCATGTATAATGATTATTTTTAAGTGCTTCATGGAAAATATGAATCGCGTAATCTGTCGTGCCACCACCGGGAGCGGCCTTCCAACTGATGATACCGGGGTACCGTATGCTACGGATATCCAATCCAACCCGCTGATGGTAATATTCACAGATACGTTCACCGGCCAGTTTACTGATGCCATAGACGGTATTGGGATCCATCGTGCAATATTGGGGGGTGTTGGTACGCGGTGAATGCGGTCCGAAAACCGCGATAGAACTCGGCCAAAATACTTTTTTCACATCAAATTCCAACGATAGATCAAGTACGTTGAGCAGGCCATTGACATTTAGATCCCATGCTTGTCGAGGGTGCTTCTCTCCTGTAGCGGATAGCATGGCCGCCAACAAATATACTTGGGTGGGCCGGTATTTGGTGAAAAGTTGATGTAGGGCCACCTTATCCAATACATCTATAATCTCAAATGGGCCATCCGAAACCGTCGTTTGGGGTTCCCTGATGTCAGCGGTGACCACTTGATTTTTGCCAAATTTCGCGCGTAAAGCGATAGCCAACTCCGTGCCGATTTGCCCGTTTGAACCAATGATAATGATCTGCTCTTCCATTGGGTGCAAACTTAGTAAAATGGTCGTATTAAACCTAACAGGTTTCAAAAACCTGTCAACCTGAGTTCGGTTAATAGTTACATTTTAGCAGCCAATACGAAGCTTTTCCGATGTATTTTTCGCATGCCATGGGCATTGTAGATGTCGATGACGGCAATGTATATTCCTATGGGGAGCCGTTGGTTCGTGTCAGATAGGCCATCCCAAGTAATCACACCTTGGGTAGCCAGGCTTTGGTTCCGCTGTAATCGCCTGATGAGTAGCCCCTGATCATTGTAGATGTCGATATTGGCCATCAAGCCGCTTTCGTGGAAGCGGTAATTGATTTCTAACAGATCTTCGAAACCGTCACCATCGGGAGAGAATGTTTTGGACGTTAGAAAAATAGCATCTCCATCGCTTTCCATCTCCCCGTGGGAGTTTAGGTAGCCGGGGGTTGCGCCTCCTATCGAAGTAGCCGCCGAACGGAAATTGCCAGGAGATAAGGTAGGCGCCTCAAAGCTGCTGCGTTCCAGCGAAATGCCGCGATGGTTACTGATAAATGGCGATTGCATGGCTGGGGTATAGAATAAGCTGTCGATGGTCAATCCATGGCTGGAAAGGATGACGCCTCCGGTTTCGTTATTGAAGTTCGGCAATGTAGCCATTTCGATGAAGGTGTGGAGGAGTGCGGTCGGGTAATGCTCTTTGACAATAGCTCGGTTCGTCGTGAGCACTCGGTATTCGCCGGGGTAAAATAGGTGTTGTTCATCGCTCACTTTTCTGAGGCTCCCGGGAGCTCCATAGGAATTGACATTGGCAGCATACAGTTCACGTAAGTCAACGATTTTATTAGATCGGTTATAGATTTCCAGAAAGTCCACCCCATCGGGCTTAGGGTAGGGGAGGATTTCGTTGATGATGATGTCATGGGGTTGGATGGTGTGGGTTTTCGTATACTGTAAGACCAACAGGGTATCTCCCATGGCGAATCCGTCTTTATTCTTGATGTTGCTGATGGAAAAACTGTACTCACCCGTATCGAAGGAATCGGCATAGGTCAATGTCACTTCTTGGTCAGTGGTTTCGATGTGCTGGGGGTGCACGCCATGGAGTGAATAATTGGCGGTATCTGCTGCCGATAGGGCATCAACAAATTTATCAAAAATAACGTGTAGTGTGAGGCTATCCACAAAGGCTGCGGAAATAATGCTTGGTGGAATACTGTCAGGAACAGGGTCGGCAGATGGGTCGAGTGGCTGAATGAGCAGGTAATCGAACTTGTATGCGTTACGCCTTGTCGGGCTGAAGTTGACAAAATAACCCGCATATCCATTTGTATTATGGGTGCCATCAGTAGCCGTAGAATCCCCATTATGGCGCAATATTGGTCGGAAGACGCCGCTATCGTATTCATCTGTATAAATACGCCAGTTGGCGTCATTGTCACGAGTTACTCGCACACGTGCACGAAATTTGCCTTGGGTCTCAACGGAATCACTGAGGAAGAATGTATACCGATTGTTTGCTGTCTGCCTTACCAGTTTGTAAACATGTTTTCCCCTAGCGCCATCAATTTGCAATTGATAGCCCGTTTGCGGTCTAGGAAGAGAATCATTGTTTGCGGTAAGGTAAAGTCGTACGTAATTACCCGATGATAATGCGCCATCGACCTGTATACCCGCTTCCCATATTGTATTAGCCAGTCGGTTGTTTTGGGTGGAGAGAAATGCGGGCGATGTGGCGACATCCTTGATGGTAACACGCTCGTTGACAATTTCAAAAGAGGCCGTGTCACCCCGCCAATGATCGAGCAATTGGTCAGCATCGAAGCTGTCGTAGAACCATGCCTCAGCCGTATCATCGGGTAGCAACTTGGCTTCGGGAGGCTCGGGAGCGATATAGCTGAACGATACTTCGGTGTTAGGCGCTATTGTGTTTCCAACCGTGTCCGCCACATTGTTGATGGTGAGTGTATAACCGGAAGAAATGAGTGGTTGGTCAAACACCAACGTTACGATAGAGTCTTTGAGTGATGCTTTGAAAGGATGTCCGTATCCGTTATCGAGTACGTAATTGGTGATGTCGGTTGCTTTCTCTTCGGCCAACCAGCTGTTAAAGACCAGGGTTAAGCTAGTATCACTAAGTACTTCAACTGAAGTGACAGAAAGTGGTTCTGGCACTTCTTCGATATCGTGGAGTGGTTTGACGAGCAGGTAATCAAATATGTAATCTCCTCGCCTTGTCGGGGTGAAGCTGACGGAGTAGCCCATATATCCGCTAATCATATGCATATCATTCATGATTACGGAATCACCGTCAATGCCTAAGACGGGCTCGAAAACGCCATGGTCGTACTCATCGGCAAAGATGCGCCAATTGGCATCGTTGTCACGGGTTACTCGTACCCGTGCGCGGAATTTGCCTTGTTGGCTGGGTATCGGGTTGCTTTGGAATATCCTTGAACGTGAGGCTCCATTTTGCCGCCAAAGATGGTAGACGTGGTAACCCCGTGAACCGTCGATTTGCAGGTGATAGCCCTGTTGGCTCCCCCGGAGTGAATCGTTGGTGGAGGAGAGGTGCCATCTCACGTAATTGTTTGACGACAATGTGCCATTTACTTGGATACCAACTTCCCAAACGGTATTCTGGAGCCATTCGATTGAAGTGGAAAGCGACACGGGCGATATGGTACTGTCATTGATTCGGACACGCTCGTTGACAATTTCAAAAGAGGCCGTGTCACCCCGCCAATGATCGAGTAATCGGTCAGCATCGAAGCCGTCGTAGAACCATGCCCCATCCGTATCATCGGGCAGCAACTTGGCTTCGGGAGGTTCAGGAGCGATATAACTGAACGATACTTCGGTGTTAGGCGCTATTGTGTTTCCAACCGTGTCTACCACGTTATTGATGGTCAGTGTATAGTCCGATGTGATGAACGGCTGGCCGAATACCAGTGTCACCACTGTATCGGCTAATGAAGCGGTTACCGGATGGTCGTAGCCGTTGCTGAGCATGTAGTTTACCCTATCCGTAGCCGATGCACGATCCAGTAAGTGGTCGAATATGACATGTAATGTCGTATCATCAACTACTTCAATGCTCGAAACCTTGGGCGGCACTATACGTGTGACCGGGGTGCTTGATGGCTCAATGGAGAAATAATGAAAGTGGAACTTGTCACTGTTGGCGCTCGTGAAACGGCAATGGATGCCGAAGAAAGCCGTTTGGGTAACGACGGAGTCTATGGCCACCCCTTCTGATGAGAATTCATCGGCGTCATCAATAGCGGTGAATAATTCCCAGTGGCCCGTCGAATCGCGAAGCACCTTGATGCGGTCTTCAATGACGGCTGGATTGGCCCTGTTCTTCGGTGAACTGCTCAACAGTAGCTCGACCTGCTCGCCTTGCTGCCTGTACAGGTAGTAGCGATCGGTAGCACCATTTTCGCCGATTTGTATGAAATAACCATTGAGTGGGGAAGTCAATGTATCCCGATCAGCGATCAGATAGACCCTTAATTGGTTTTGTGGAGAAGGGTTGAATGCCAGTCGGATCCCAAATTCCCAAACGACCCCCAGTGCCAATTGGTTTTCCGTACTGATGTAGGTCGTATTCATGGTTTGGCTTTGCAGCAATGAATCTTCATTGATTCCGAAGGCAAATGTATGCCCTCGCCATTGTGTGGGGGCGTCGGGAAATTGGCTGTGGGTAAAGTTCTCGCGGAGTTGTGCATGCAAGACTAATGGAAACAACCCGAGTAGTAGGGGAAGTAGATTCTTCATATGGCGTAAGTTGTCAATGATGGGAATGAAACGGCCACCGGTATAGGACCATTACATGCTCATCGGCTTTGGTAGACGGCGGTTCCTTGGGGAACCTTTTTAAAATTCATTGATAGATGATGCCCTCAAATTCGTATGTTTGTGGGCTTCAATAACTAAAGTTACACAATTTTTAAATTAGTTCACAAAAACAAAACAAAAAATCAGAAAAATGAAAGTGGCAGTAGTCGGCGCGACCGGGCTCGTGGGTTCGGAGATGTTAACCGTGTTAGCAGCGCGCAATTTTCCCGTAACAGAATTGATTCCAGTAGCTTCCGAGCGGAGCAAGGGTAAGGAAATCGAATTCAAGGGAAAGAAGTACAAGGTGGTGACACCCGATGAAGCTATTGCCCTTAAACCTGACGTAGCGTTGTTTTCAGCAGGTGGAGGAACCTCTTTGGAATACGCCCCTAAATTTGCGGAAGCGGGTATTACCGTAATCGATAACTCTTCGGCATGGCGGATGGATCCAACCAAAAAATTGGTGGTTCCCGAGGTAAACGGGCATGTCTTATCGGCAGAGGATAAGATCATTGCTAACCCCAATTGTTCCACCATACAAATGGTGGTGGTGTTGAAACCGCTACACGAACAATATACCATCAAGCGAGTGGTCGTATCTACCTACCAATCCGTCACGGGTACAGGCGTAAAGGCCGTGCAGCAGTTAAATGACGAACGTGCGGGAGTGGATGGTGAAAAAGCATACCCCTACCCCATTGATTTGAATGTCATTCCCCAGATCGATGTGTTCCAAGACAATGGATACACAAAGGAGGAGATGAAGATGATCAAGGAAACCAACAAGATCATGGGTGATAACAGCATCCGCGTGACGGCGACCACGGTGCGCATCCCGGTTATCGGCGGGCATTCAGAATCCGTCAATATCGAGTTTGCCGAGGATTTTGATATCGATGAAGTGAGGCGCTTGTTGGCTAGACAGTCTGGTGTAGTGGTGGTGGATAATCCAGCTAATTTAGAATATCCGATGCCCAAAGACGCTCACGGCAAAGACGAAGTATTTGTAGGACGAATCCGTAGGGATGAGAGCCAACCCAAAACATTGAACCTGTGGGTGGTCGCTGATAACCTCCGTAAGGGAGCGGCTACCAATGCGGTGCAAATCGCCGAACTCCTTTTAGGGAAGGGGTTATTGTAGCGTTAGATTGATACATCATTTTCCAAGAAAGCATCCGCATAACGCGGATGCTTTTTTTATTGGCCTAACCACTAAGGGTATGCACTGCCATTGTTGTCTCTTCCTGAAAACAATGATATGATGAAACAAAAAAATACCCAACGTACGATTTACCTACTGATGTGTGTGCAATTGATAGTAGGGGGCCAAACCAACGTATTAGCGCAGAAAAACAATGCATATCCTGTCCACGTGGGCATTATTTACCCATTAAGTACCAATGGCAGAACAGCGCCATCTGACACCAATGATTTTTCATTGCATTTAATCGCAGGCGTATCCCAACAGGAGAATAAAGTGCATATCGCCGGGGTTTCGGGCGTGGTATGGGGCAATGCGCATGGGGTCATGGTATCCGGCGTTTCTAACCATATCGGTCAAGATGCAAATGGTGTTCAAATCGCCGGTATGTTGAACCGTGTCGGGCATCATGCTGGTGGGGTACAAGTTGCCGGATTGGCCAATATAATCGGTGGCACAGGTGGGACACAGGTGGCTGGGTTGCTGAACAAATCAGGAGATGCCACCACGCAGATTGCTGGATTGGTCAATGTGGCCAAGAAAGTACGTGGGATTCAACTTTCGGGATTGATCAATATTGCGGAAGAAAGTGACTATCCGATTGGATTACTCAATATTATCAAAAATGGTGAGATGGGGTTAGGCGCTACCATCGACGAAGGGGGTACTACCATGGCTGCATTGCGTTCGGGGGGTAATGTATTATATTCGGTTATCGGTGTGGGGTACAATTTCAAAGACGACGAGGCCCGTTACGTACTGGAAGGCGGAATTGGTGCCCATTTGGTGAAGTGGAAGGCCTTACGCTTTAACACAGAATTGGTGAGCGCCGCCATGACCAATTTTGAAGATGGCGTATATGGCAGGCAGAGTCTCCGGGCGTTGCTTGGCTATCGAATCACTCCCCGTATCGAACTATTTGCCGGCCCGACGTTCAACCATTTGTTATTTAAGGCGGATCAACGCGATATCAGGAATGACCGATATTTATGGAAGTGGTCGAGTTCCGAACTGGTTAATGGCTTTTTCGCCGGTGGGATTGCAGGACTGCAAATCGTGCTTTAGGTAACTTCTTCGATGGGGCTAACTTTTAAGAAGTCATAAACGGGTGTCGATATTTTTCCCTAAGTTTGTTATTGTAAATCAATCGTATCAAAGATTATGAAACAAAGAGCAAGCTTGTCCGTCATGACTATCGTCGTTGCCACTGTATTTTCTTGCAACCAAAGCTCCCGAACGAATGAGGAAGCTGAACTCGCTTCGGAGGATGAAACCATCAATGAATGGATTTCATTGTTCGATGGGCACAGTTTGGCGGGGTGGCACGGTTTCAACAAGGGAGACACGGTGATAGACAATTGGATGGTGGAAGATAGTGTGCTGACCTGCCTTGGTAAGACCGGTGGCAGCGATATCGGTGGCGACATTGTCACCGATGCTTCATTTGGTAATTTCGAGTTGGAGTGGGAATGGAAGATATCGCCGGGTGGCAATTCGGGTTTGATGTATCACGTGGTCGAAGACCCGAAATACAAGGCACCTTATGAAACCGGGCCGGAGTATCAATTGATCGACGACATCGGCTTCCCCGGCACTTTGGAAGATTGGCAACAGGCAGGGGCCAACTATGCGATGAACCCAGCAAACAACGCCAAAAAGAAGTTGAACCCCGCGGGTGAGTGGAATACCAGCAAAATCGTGTACCACGATGGGGAGGTGGAGCATTGGCTGAATGGACAGAAAATCGTGAAATTTCAAGAAGGAACGCCTGATTGGGAAAAAGAGCGGATCGAGGGTAAGTGGAAAGATTTTCCGGATTACAAAATAACCAATAGGGGGAAAATAGCGTTGCAAGATCACGGCGACCAAGCTTGGTTTAGGAATATACGAATCAAGGAATTGCCCTAATTGGTTCGGCACACATGCAGGCACTGATTATTGTTGATGTCCAATATGACTTCCTTCCGGGAGGAGCCTTGGCGGTACCCCATGGAGATGCAGTCATCGAGCCGATTAATGCACTTCAAGCCGATTATGGGCTAGTGGTGGCAACACAAGATTGGCATCCGACGGGGCACGGTAGTTTTGCGTCAACTCATGATGACAAGAAGCCTTTCGATATCATACGCCTTGATGGACTCGAGCAGGTGTTATGGCCAGACCATTGCATACAAGGAACGAATGGCGCCCGGTTTAGTGACCAGTTGGATTCAAATCGTATTGAGGCGGTTTTCCGTAAAGGTACGGAAATGAATATCGACAGTTATAGCGGTTTTTTTGATAACGGTAAGCGCAAGCGAACCGGTATGGCGGGTTACTTACGTGATCGGGGAGTAACTGCACTTTCGGTATGTGGCCTTGCTGCCGACTATTGTGTTTATTTTACGGCAATGGATGCCTTGCAATTGGGGTTTGATACCACTATTATTGAACATGCCGTGAAGCCGATTGATGAAGCGGCGTATTCCGATAAGAAAAAGACGTTCGTTCAAGCGGGAGGGAAGCTTGCTTAGCGGGTGTCACCTTCCACTTGCCGAAGTCTTCTACTTCCCGGGCGGGCCATCCCTCCCAAAGGCCTAAGTGATGGTGAAGAATGGCCTGTGAAAAGAACACCATCAGTCCTTATATTTGCCAATGAATAATATATTTCCTCTACAAATAAAGCTTTTCAATGGCAGGCAGCGATAAATTTCGATATGCAAACGCATGCATATGGAAATTTATCTAAGTTTGTATTTCGTTTCGCATCGGGTCAATATGAAGCAACAAACAACAAGCAGAAAAGAGAAAATAATGAGGGAGGCACTCTTGTTGTTTGCGGAAAAAGGTTACGCAGATACGTCGACTAAAGTAATCGCACAACGTGCTGATGTGTCTGAGGCATTAATTTTCAAGCATTTTGGGAATAAGGACAACCTCTTGTTCCATTTGATTAAGTCAGGTTACCGGAAAGTATTGCAACACCACCGGGGGATGATGATGTATGGGGATGCCAAAAGTTTTCTTCGCAATATGATTAATTTGCCGAAAGAACTGGTCAATGAAGAACCCTTGTTCTGGAAGCTGCAAGAACGGCTTTCGCACCATGAGTTTTCCAGGCAACAACATGAGCTCTTTATGAAGCCGGTTTACCCGACTATCAAACGGGCGTTTTCGGAATTGGGGTATGGGGATCCGGAACTTGAGACCCAATTGCTTTTGCTCATCATCGAGATTCTTTGGAAGAAGGAAGCCAATGGCGAGTTGGCTCATTCGGCAGCATTGGCTAAATTGCTGGAAACGAAATATGGATTATAACGGTGCAAGATAGGCGTTACGCCGCCGCAGCCAATACCTAGATACGTTTATGGAGCTTTTTCAAACCATTATATTGTGTGTTTCTGCCATTGTGCTTTTTGTGCATGGGTTGCAGAATTTTAGTAAGGAAATAGAGCGTGTGGGGGCAGATGGATTGAAAAAGTGGATCAGTAGGGTAACGTCCACACGCGTCGGCGGATTTTTATTGGGGGGGATGGTTACCGCAGTCATCCAATCGAGTACCACTGTATCGACGATCACCGTGACCTTGGTTGACGCGGGGGTCATCAGTTTCAAAAACAGCCTGCTGATTTTATTGGGAACCAATGTCGGCACGACTTCGACGGCATGGATCGTTACCGTGCAATCCCAATTACTTGGCCCGATATTCATCATCTTGGGTACGTTGTTAAGTATGGTGCCCACACGCATCGCCACGGCTGGTAAGTCCATCTTTTACTTTGGGTTTATCTTTTTTTCGCTGACCCTCATCAGCAATGCATTGGAGCCGGTGAAAAATGATCCCCGTATCGCGGAATGGTTGATGACTGCGACGAATCCTTTTCTTGGCGTCTTGTATGGCATTGTAATCACCATTATCATTCAGTCGAGCTCCGTGGTCGTCGGGTTGGCCATTGTGCTGGTGACGCAAGACGTCATGGCACTGGAGGCTGCCGTACCGGTTATCATCGGCGCAAATGTCGGTACGACTTCTACCGCGTTTCTGGTTAGTCTGCGCATGTCGAATGCGGCGAAATTGACCGCTTTGACCAATTTCACATTCAATTTTATCGGAATGCTGTTGGTATTTCCGTTTATACCCTTGCTGGAGCAGTTTGTCAGGGCATTGTCCAGCCACCCGGGGGTGCAGGTGGCTTATGCCTTTACGATATGCAATCTCATCGCATCGGTATTTTTCTTATTGCTGTTGAACCCTATTTACCGTTTATTGGCCAAACATCGGTGGTATCCCGGATGATTGCTGCTGTAAGACCGCACTGCTAAGATTAAAAAGATGCATAAAAACGCAGGATATAGGCACAAACACGCAAAATATTGCTTAATATTGGGAGATATTCGGCAGGTTAGCCATCGGTATACTTTTTGTAAGTTTTATAATATGCTTAGGAAAGCCATTTCTGTATTCGCTTTCATCCCATTGTTTTGGCTGACGGTCCATGCGCAGCAACGCGAAGCGTTTATCCCTTTCATCAATTCCCAGCATGCGTGGGTGGATTCCGTGTTTAATACACTGAGTGACCGCGATAAGGTGGCCCAGCTTTTTATGGTGCGCGCGCACACCAATCTGGGCCAACGGTATATCGATTCTGTCGCCGGCGTGGTTGAACGGGAACAGTTGGGCGGGATTGTGTTATTCCAAGGCGGCCCTGTTCGGCATGCGCAGTTGATCAATCGTTACCAGCGACTATCCAAGGTTCCACTATTGGTAGCGCTTGACGGTGAGTGGGGGCTAGGGATGCGGCTACCCGATTCAACCATCTCGTTTCCATATCAAATGACATTGGGAGCCATCCAAAATGAAACCTTAATTTATCAAATGGGCCGTGAGGTAGCACGGGATTTCAGGCGATTAGGCATGAATGTCAATTTTGCCCCGGTGGTGGATATCAACAACAATCCCCGTAATCCCGTTATCAACTTCCGGTCGTTTGGCGAAGATAAGTTCAATGTTACTCGTAAAGGGCTTTCGTATATGCGGGGGATGATGGATGGGGGGCTTATCGTATCCTTAAAGCATTTCCCCGGTCATGGCGATACTGACGTGGATTCGCACTATGATTTGCCAAGGCTAAACTTTACGGCCGGTAGGTTGGATTCCTTGGAGATGTACCCGTTTCGGGAGTTGATCAAAGCCGGTGCATCCGGGGTGATGGTGGCACACATGAATATCCCTAGTTTAGATAAAACACCTAACCTGCCGTCATCCATTTCCCAACATATTGTGACGAATGTGCTCAAGAAGCGATTGGGTTTCCAGGGGCTAACATTTACCGATGCGATGGATATGAATGGTGTGGTCAAGCATTTCAGGAATGGTGAAGCCGATGTGCGGGCGATTATTGCGGGCAATGATTTGTTGGAGCTTTCGGAAAACAGTGCGCGTGCCATCAGTATGGTGTTGCAAGCCGTCAAGCAGAAACGTTTGACGCAAACGGAGATCGATACACGTGTCAAGAAAATATTGGCCGCCAAATACTGGCTCGGCCTCGACAGGCGGCAGGACGTTGATGAAACCAATCTATACCAAGACATCAACAGGCAGCAAACGCAGGCACTTAACCAACGGCTTGCTGACGCATCCGTTACGTTGCTGGGCAGTGATAGCTTGATCAGGGCAATGGACTATACGAAGCGCACGGCCATTATCGGAATCGGACTTACCGAAATATCGGAATTTCAGGATATGCTGGGGTGGCGTTTCGATAATCATACGTATTATGTGCTATCTCCCCAAGCCACGGCCAATGATGTGGCTTCGGTGGCCAACGAGCTACGGGGTTACAGCCAAGTCATCGTGGCCCTCCATGATAATCGTGCCCGACCCCGCAGTACACTCCACTATAACAGCACCGTACGCTTTTTCATCAACGAATTAGCCAATATGAACAGTGTTTTTTGCGTGTTTGCAAATCCCTATAGCCTGGCAGGTCTACCCGGTATCGAGCAGGCAAAATCCATCTTGATGTGTTATCAGAATGAAGACATCATGCAACGGGCGGGGGCAAAGGTTATCCTCAAACGGTTGACGCCATCGGGAAGGTTACCGGTGACTATCAATGCGTTTTTCCGTTATGGAGACGGAGGGTAGCGAAGCTCGGAGACCGGAGACGGAAGACCGAAGTCGGGAGACCGAAAAGGGGTTGTCTGAATTGTTATTCGATATAAAATTCCCGGATGTTTGAGGGGTCACTTTCGTTTTTGAGGCGATCGATCGTGGTGACGACATACCGGTAGTGCCCGTTTATGCGCACCATGTTGTCCGTATATGAAAGCTGTTCCCGGTCGTAGGTGATGTGCAGGATGTTTTGTGGATTATTGAGGTCTATTTCTTCTCCCTCGTTAAACCGGTATATGACATAACCATAAGCCTCGTCACCATCTTCTGCGGGAGGGGGAGCTTGCCAATGCAAGATGATTGATTGCTTATTTGCGGTAATTTGCCCGAGCAAGCCGAAAGGCGGTTCAGGTGCGATGCTGTCCAGCCAAGGCATGCTTGGCGGAAGTGACTTATAGCGGTTCAGGTTATATTGCAGGGAATCGCGAAGGCCCGCAGCATTATTGCTGAGGTGTTTGGAACTGTAATAGATGCTACCTTGCGTATTGGGATTTTCCCGGGCATAGCGGATCTGGTTCGGGATCTGGCTACGGTCGCGCCAACCTTCCCTGTTTTCGTTAACGCGATAGGCTGCGTGGCCGATGTAAAAATGTCGCCCATTGGTATGTTGGGCCCACCAATCGACCAATACCTCGTAAGCTGCCGCACGATTTCCGAAGGGAAAATAAATCTGCGGATTGATGTAATCCACCCACCCTTCTTCCAGCCATTTCAATGCGTCGGCATACAGTTGACGGTAGCCGCTCAAGCCGGCCGATTCAGATCCACGGGGGTGGTCTTTCTTGTTATCCCAGATCCCGAAAGGGCTGATTCCAAATTTTATGTATTTCTTTTCCTTGCGGATGTTCGCTGATACCGATTGGATCAGTAGGTTCACATTGTTTCTTCGCCAATCGGCCACGTTGGTAAACCCATTGGGATATTTTCTAAACGTTTCCGCATCTGGGATGGGTTTGCCGCCTTCGGGATACGGATAAAAATAGTCGTCGAAATGAACCCCATCGATATCGTAATTGCTCACCACATCCATTACGATACTAACGATGTAATCGCGAACCTCTGGGATACCGGGATTAAAAAGCTTTTTCCCGCCGTAGGTGAAAAACCAATTGGGTTTTTGTTTGGTGATGTGATCGTTAGTGGTATTGGCGGTCACGAGGTCAAAGGTGGCCCGGTAAGGATTGAACCAGGCATGTAATTCCATGCCCCGTTTATGCGCCTCTTCAATGGCAAATTCAAGTGGATCATAAAACGGTGTCGGCTGTTGCCCCGGTTTGCCGGTGAGAAAACGGCTCCACGGTTCTTTGCTTTTTGCATAGAAAGCATCAGCCGATGGCCGGATTTGTAGCATGATGGCATTGATGCCCGCACGCTGGTGATTGTCTAGCTGCTGAATGAGTTCCTGTTTCTGGCGTTCGGTACCCAAGTTGGCGGCCGATGGCCAGTCGATATTGACCACCGTGGCGATCCATACCCCCCGCAATTCCCTTTTCGGTAATATATCGATCGTCGGATACCCTTGAGTTTGGAGGAAAAAAAAAGAAAAAAACAGACTAATAATAAATGAAAACCGCCCTCGGATGCTATTCATGGTCGTATCGCATGCTTTTGCTGGGGGTAAAGATAGGAAAAAACAATGACAGCCATCAAGAAATTAGGTTTGGCTATTGGAAGTCAGCGATCAGCTTTTGTGCGCCGCTTAACCCAAATTCAAGTTAATTTATTGAAACCTATTTCCGATGCGACATCCACTACAAGGATAGAGACTCTTCGTCGCCCCACTTATCCAGTACATCACGCCATATTACAGATAACTCCAGAGTAAAAATAAGAGAAACAAAATATGGATAGATAAGACAGCATATCGTAGTGTTTGATTTCTAAATGGGCGGATATTAATAAAACACAATGATATGATCGTTACCGCAACTAGTATCAAATTTAATGAGTTAACTGAATTGAATAAATACCAATTTTGCAAAAAGAAATCTACTCTCTCAGATTGATTGGAAAATTTGTTAAAGGCAACTATCCACATTGTAAAATAGTAGATGTTTAATATCGCAACCGCTATGTTTAATATAGGCCTATTCTTTTTCATAACAGTTATTTTATTGATGAGGAGTGCAAGCAGGGCCACAATGCCATTTGTCACAGGCCAAACATTTTAAATCATGGTCAAGACAGTATATGCTCCAATACCGGGGAAGTTAGCGGGTCAGCTATCCGAGATCAGCTAAAGCCAATTAATGCCCATGCCCGTTCCACAATTTCAAGACGTATACGCCGATGACAAACCACCCGCAAGCGATGGCCAAGATTTTGAGGATGACATCGCGTTTATCAAAATCGAATATCCATTTGGCCAATGCGTATAGACCGACGAAAAGCAGGGGCACGGTCGGCGGGTAGAGTTGGTAACTTTCTGCCCAGTTGCCTTGTATCAATGCAACAAACGAGCGCTGAAATCCGCAGCCCGGACAGTCGATACCTGTAATGGCTTTGAAGGGGCAGGGCAATAAAAAGTTTTGCAGCCAAGAGACACTCTCCAGGCTGCAAACAATCCATGCCAAAGATGTTAATTTCACACCGCTATACTGTAGGGTTCTGTGGTTTATCCTGATCGCCAAAAGGAGACTTGTAATCCTTGAATTGGTCAAACGAGTTGCCTCCGGTGGCCTCGGCGGCTGTAGGGCCGATGTACTTGTCGCTGCCAAAGCCAATGATGGGGATGGTGATGTACCCGAAGAAGACGGTCAATATCGTCCATAGCGGTATTTCCTTGCCAAAGCTTTTCATCAACAGGTTCAGCAACCAAACGGTGAATACGATGTTTACGCAAGGCACCAAAGCCGCCACGATGCCCCACCATGCCGGTTTGCCGACGATTTCGGCGATGACGATCATGTTATAGATAGGAATGATAGCCGCCCATCCGGGCTTGCCCGCTTTCTCAAATATTTTCCAGAACCCCGCGATATACAGCACCGCGATCGCAAGGTAAAACAGCATCATTCCGAATCCAATGCCGGCGAACAGGCCGCCGCTTAGGGCATCATAATCTCCATAATTATCCATGGTTTTCAGTTTAATGATTAATAAATTAGGTGAATAGACAATATTTTGCTTATTGTTAACCTCAAAGATAAGGGTTAATCCGATATATGCAACATTACTGTTATATTAATTCGATTGAAATCGTATATAATTGCGGTGCATTGGAAAATAAAGCTATAACTTTGTAAAAAAGCCAGTCATCCCAGTTTTATGATGAAAGAACAAATCTCTGTTTTTGATATGTTTAAGATCGGTATCGGGCCTTCCAGCTCGCATACGCTCGGCCCTTGGCGTGCTGCCCAGCGCTTTACGCATCGCTTGAAGGAACAGGGGGCACTTGACCGTACCGAAAACATTAAAATCTTGCTTTATGGTTCCTTGGCCAAGACGGGGGTCGGCCATGGTACGGATGTGGCCATTCTGTTGGGGCTGAGTGGGGATGATCCCGTGACGTTTGCTGTGGACGACGTGATGCCCAAAGTGGCCACTATCAAACGGCTTCGCCGGCTTGTCTTGGCCGGAACACATGAGCTGCCTTTTTCCTACACAGACGATATGCTCTTCTTGTATACGGAAAGCCTTCCTTTCCATCCCAATGCGGTTACGTTTCAGGCATTGCTGAAAGATGGTACAGCCATCAGCGAAACGTATTATTCTATTGGAGGAGGGTTTGTCGTACAGGAAGGTGACGATAACGCCGGAGCACAGGAAGTGGATTTGGCTTTCCCCGTGCAAAATGCAAAAGATCTGCTTGTGTGGTGCATGCGAACGGGCCTTAAAATATCCGAGTTGGTCTTGGAAAACGAGCAGGCGTGGCGTACGGAAGAGGAAACGAGGCGGGGCATCCTTCGGATATTTGCCACGATAAGAGATTGCACATACAGGGGATGCCATACCAACGGTACGCTTCCGGGCGGATTGCTGGTGGAGCGGCGCGCGTATAAACTCAATAAAAAGCTAATCGGGGAGCGCCCGTATGCTGATTATGAGAGTTGGATCAGGGCTATTCGAGCCGGGGGAGATGGATTCCAATATACGTTAGATTGGGTAAGCTGTTTTGCACTGGCGGTCAATGAAGAAAATGCGTCATTTGGCCGTGTCGTTACTGCACCCACCAATGGGGCAGCAGGAGTTATTCCTGCCGTACTGCAATATTTCATCGTCTTTCATGATGGATTCCGTGAGGATAATATCATACAGTTTATTGCCACGGCTTCCGAAATCGGGAGTATCTTCAAGAAAGGAGCAACCATTTCGGCGGCGATGGGAGGGTGCCAGGCGGAGATCGGGGTTTCGTCAGCGATGGCTGCGGGGGCACTTACCGAGTGTCTTGGCGGGTCGCAGCGACAGGTACTCATGGCTGCCGAAATCGCCATGGAACACCACCTCGGCCTTACGTGTGACCCTATCGGCGGACTGGTTCAGATTCCCTGTATCGAGCGGAATACCATGGGTGCTATCAAGGCCATTACGGCGGCTCAATTGGCGCTGCAGTCGAACCCCGACAAGGCGAAAGTGAGCTTGGATGCGGTGGTCAATACCATGTGGGAAACGGCGCAGGATATGAATGTGAAATACAAAGAGACCGCCGATGGTGGGCTGGCGGTGAATATCCCATTGAGCTTGCCAGAGTGCTGATGTTTTTGTCAGCCAAAGCAGGGTGTGATTGAATTACTTTTTATAATATTTGCTATTATGGTAAGGAAAGGCATGACTATATTCTGGACGCTATACATGTTGTTTTTTGCGATTCCCTTCCCGATGATCTTGTATTATACCATTACTTATAGTGGAGGATCGCATGAAGCGACATTGTCTGCTCCAACTGCAGCGCTGGCCTATTTGGGGCTATCCGTGATGCTTTGGGGCATGCAACTGAGCCGATGGTTCAAATCTTGGGTGATGTCAGTCTACCATACCAAGCGCAATATGCTGTCCCTCCTCAGGGACGGAGTTCCTAAGGTTTCAACCATTGTAAAGTCCAATAAAACGGGTAAGCAGACACGGGGCTATGACGAATACGAGTTTGTTATTTCCTTTGAGAATTTCGCAGGGGAACGCATCATGGAGAAACTCCAATTTACGGACAGCAAGCCGCACGAAAGGAGGTTTGAGGAAGGAAAAACACTTCCAATCCGGATAGATAAACAAATGGAAAAGCAACCGTTTGTCGTTCCGGAAGGCATCACCGTGTCTATAAGACAAACGCAGCGGTTGATGGGATTGATTGCCTGGCTATTGGTCGCATTAGCAGTGGTTTGGTATTATTATTTTTCGTACCAATTGGAGCATAATGGAACAGGCTGGCGCTTTTTAGTGTTTTGGCACCCCCTGGTATTGTGCCCACTTATCCTGTTGGGCTACCAGGTATTGTTTGTGGGAGTATTGGGAAGACTCTTCGGTTTGTCGGGCGGTGATATATACCTTAAATACCATGGTCAGCGAACCACTGCGCGGGTCGTCAACGCCGTTCAAACAGGAACATATATCAATAACCAACCTCAGGTAAAGTTTGATTTGGCCTATCAGGACCAGACCGGACGCAACCACGAAGTTTCATTGAAAAAGATAGTTAGTTTGCTGAACATGAATGCGACCCAACAAGGGGAAGTCGAAATTTTCTACTTACCCGATAATCCTAAACAGGTGGCATTTGCCGCTGACTTTGACGTAACATAGCCTGCGGATAGTTATGGAGAATATCATGATCAAAAACAACATATATACCGGTTTATTGGCCATTGTGTTATCGACTGTGGTTGCCTGCCAGGGTTTTGTGCAGAGTATTAAGGATACACTTAATGATTCCACTGCTACTAACTCCGTAGCGGTTGCCGCTACAGACGCGGGTGGAGCGGAAGTGAACTTCCTGTTAGACAGTATAGCCTTGCAACAGGCGGAAGATGCATTGCGCCAGCTTCCTCAGTTTGCGGGAAAAACGATTAATATCTATAAATTTATCCATTTTTACGGCGATGGTCGTATCATGCTGCAATTGCAACACCCTGAAAATCTTGAGTATGTGGATGAATACCAATACATAAGAGGGGAATGGCAGCCCCCTAAACCAGTGCAGTTATCTGTTCGTGAGCAGATCATTGCCGATTTGGCTCCGCTCGATGACGTTCCTTTTCGAGTAGCTGCGCGAGTTACCCATCAGTTAAGTGATAAAGCAAGTCAGATAGCTGGAGCCGCCATGCCCTCCCATACCTACGTTATCGTCCGTGCTGGGCGGATTACCTGGTATCCCATGCATATTGATGGAGACCGCGAGCGTTATCAGATTACATTCAATGCCGATGGCTCCATCCAATCATACGAGCGCCAATAATCATTTTTCAGGTATTTTTATTGTACTTCCGCAGTTTTTGCCGTACTTTGTGACATGCCGCTTTTCGTCAGTTCGATCGCTTCGGGTAGTAATGGCAATTGTTATTACATTAGTAATGGTGAGGATGCGATACTGGTAGATGCTGGTATTTCCTGCCGGGAAACCGAACGCCGGATGGTCCGACAGGGGTTATCCATGCAGCAAGTCAGGGCTATTTTTGTTTCCCATGAACACACCGACCACGTCAAGGGCCTAAGTGTATTGGCCAATAAATACCAGCTACCGGTATTTCTTACCGATGGTACACGCAGGGCTTGCCGATTGGCGATACCCGAAAGATTGCTGCATCCGCTGACCAATATGCAGGCGATCTCGGTGGGGGGTCTGACAGTCACTTCTTTCCGAAAGTACCATGATGCGGCAGATCCGCATAGTTTTATTATCCAACAAGATGGATTTACGGTGGGGGTTTTCACGGATATTGGCCGGGTGTGCGAGCCGGTTGCCGAGTTTTTCAGCCAATGTGATGCCGCGTTTCTGGAGACGAATTACGATGCGGATATGTTGATGCAGGGGCGTTACCCATTCTTCCTCAAGAACCGTATCCGTGGTGGGTATGGGCACTTGTCCAATGCCGAAGCGTTGGAGCTATTCATGCAGCATCGATCCCCTCGTTTGCGACATCTGTTTTTGTCGCACCTCTCGCGTGATAATAACAATCCTGAGTTGGTATATCGCCTTTTTGAGCAACATAAAGGAGAAACCGAGATCATATTGGCCGGCCGCGATCGGGAGACATCCGTGTATCAGGTGGGCGTCAGGGAGACGGTTCAATATGTGTTATTGCGCCAGCAAATCAGCCTGACGTATACCGAATCGCGTTAAGTCTCTATTCCGTCGGTGTGCGAGTCTATAAATACTTAGTTTCCGGTATTGGATGGGAAAGTATTCTTCGCTAATTTTGAATGATCATGTTTGTTTAATATAATACTTTATGAAAGTTAATGGGTTTGTCCGGTTGGTAAACGGGTTTTTGCTGCTGCTATTGGTTACGTCTTTATTGACTGTTTCTTCCTGTAAAAAGAAAGAAACGCAAGACCCGGAACCGACAGGGGAGGTGACGAATGAGGAGATAAATAAGTGGGTGTTGGACAGCATGAATTACTGGTATTTTTGGAACAAGTCAATTCCTAGTGCCAGTAATTTGAATTTTAACGTAGAGCCGCCAGTCTTTTTTGATCGCCTATTGAAACAGCCCGAAGATCGGTTTTCCTGGATACAAAATGCACAAGAACTGGAAGAACAGCTCTCCGGCGTAATAAAGACGAGCGGATTAGGATACAGTTTCTTCAGAATCGATTTGCAAGGAGGAAATGTCATTGCAGGGTTGGCAGTACGATATGTTCACAAAGGATCTCCGGCCGATTTGGCGGGTATCAAACGGGGTGACGTATTCATTGAACTCAATGATGGTTATATGCCCGTCGATGCCGATGGATACGTGCAAAACATCGAGCCGTTGAGGGGGAACGACCCATTTACATTGACAAAAGCAGTGTTTAACGATGCTGGGGATATTGTCAATACCGGGGAGCAAATCCAGCTTACCCCCGTCGAAGGTTTTCAAGAGAAAGCTATCCATTTGGACAGCATATTGATTACCGATAACGGTACTAAAGTCGCCTATCTATTTTACAATCGTTTTTTGCAACAACAGGCACAAGATTTGGTCGATGTATTTAAGAAGTTTAAGGATGCAGGTGTTACCGAGCTCATCGTAGACGAGCGGTATAACAGTGGTGGTAGCGTGGGGATAGCCGGATTATTATCTGCTTTGATTCATAAGAATTTTAACATTAGTAGCGAGTTTATACGTTACCAATTCAATGACGATTTGGGCACCTTGAACCTCACCTATGCGGACATGTTTGGCGCCACGAATGCAAACCTTGTGAATAGCCTCAACCTCGGTTTGGATCGGGTTTTTATTTTGGCGACAGGCAGTTCGGCTTCGGCGAGCGAGTTGCTTATCAATAACTTGAGACCATTTATGGGTGATGCCAATGTCATTCACATTGGTGGGGTGACTACGGGTAAAGACGAAGCGTCCATTACTATTTCGAATTCTTCTTCTCGATTTAAAGACGAAACGGATTGGGGTATTCAGCCGATTGTACTGAAATACAGAAATAGAGATGGCGTTGGTGATTTTGTAGCTGGGCTGACTCCGACGTATAGTGTGCAAGAAAGGGTTCCATATGCACCAATGGGTTCTTCGGATGATCCGTTGATCGCAAGGGCGTTGGGTATTATCGATCCGAGCATGCAAGCCGCTTTAAACAGGCAAATGAGCATTAGAGGAGCTCGTGCTGTTCCTCCTTCCTCACTTTTGGAAGCATTCAATAAGGGATTGTCCGATCCGCGTCCGCTTGATGTGACCGAATCGCTGAAAGGAATACCGCTAAAGCTGAATTAACGTATTGTTAATTCGCAACTTTCATCCCAAACAATTCGGCAATATGCCTTTTTAATCGGTGTTTTACCCCTTCGATGTCTTGCGGTGCGCCTAATTCCCGCTGCATGGAAGTGACATCCTTGTCATCGATACCACATGGTACGATATGGCCAAAATAAGCCAGATCCGTATTTACATTGAAGGCAAAGCCGTGCATGGTGACCCAACGGCTGGCGCGTACACCCAAGGCACATATCTTGCGCGCCCGCTCATTATCGGCATCCAACCATACGCCGGTATAACCGGGATATCGACCTGATTCAATGCCGTATTCGGCTAGCGTGCGAATTACGGCTTCTTCCAATGTGCGCAGGTACAAGTGGATATCCGTAAAGAAATTGTCAAGGTCCAAAATCGGATAGCCGACGATCTGCCCTGGGCCATGATAGGTAATATCGCCCCCGCGGTTAATCTTATGGTACGTGGCTTGTTTCTCTTGTAATCCATCTGCATCCAACAATAGGTTTTCTGGCTTGCCACTTTTGCCTAATGTATACACGTGGGGGTGTTCGGTAAAGACCAAGTAGTTTTCGGTCGGAAGACTGGTGCCGTTGAGGCGATTGGCCGTTTTCGCCTGCACCACGTTGGCAAACAGGGCCTCCTGCCTATCCCACGCCTCTTGATAGTCAACCAATCCCCAATCTTGGAAAATTACGTTTTTGTTCATGTTTGTTCAGCTATCAACGGTCAGCTTTCAGTAATGATTTCACGGCTAATACAATAGATTATCATAAGGATATCGTTCGGTATGTATCTTCACCACAGTATCGTAGAGCAGTTTCCTGAATTCCTCTACATTGGTTTTATTGACCGCGGAGATAAAGATGGCTGGGCTATTGTGTCGCGCCATCCAGCTACGTTCGAAATCTTCCAGGGTCACGGGCTTGTCCAGTACAGTATCTTCGGTTCCAGCTTCTAATACGCCCACTTCGGTCTCCTGTCCTCGGTCTCCCGTCTCCGGGCGATAAGCATCGATTTTATTAAACACGGTAATCGTCGGCTTGTCCAATGCACCCAAATCTTTCAGGGTCTCGTTGACGGCACGGATATGGTCTTCGAAGCTGGGGTGGGAGATATCGACCACGTGGACCAGGATATCGGCTTCACGCACTTCATCCAAGGTGGATTTGAAGCATTCCACCAAGTGGTGGGGGAGCTTGCGGATAAACCCAACCGTATCGGAGAGGAGAAAGGGCAAGTTGTCGATAACCACCTTGCGCACCGTGGTGTCCAATGTGGCAAACAGTTTGTTTTCCGCAAAGACGTCCGACTTTGAAATCATGTTCATGATGGTCGACTTACCCACGTTGGTATAACCGACCAGTGCTACGCGGATGAGCTGTGCCCGGTTTTTACGCTGCGTTTCGTTTTGTCGATCGATCGCCTTTAGCCGCTCTTTCAAGAGGGAAATTTTATTGAGAATCATCCGGCGGTCGCTCTCGATCTGGCTTTCACCCGGCCCCCGCATACCGATACCCCCTCGTTGGCGTTCAAGGTGTGTCCACATTCGGGTAAGCCGGGGAAGTAGGTATTGCAACTGGGCGAGCTCGACCTGCGTTTTAGCCTGGGCCGATTTCGCTCGCCGGGCAAAGATGTCCAAAATCAAGTTACTGCGGTCAAGAATTTTTACTTTCAGCTCGCGCTCGATGTTGCGCAGCTGCGAAGGGGATAATTCATCGTCGAAAACCACAATGTCTATCTCTTCGGCATCAATGTATGATTTTATTTCGTCGAGCTTGCCCGTACCTACAAATGTAGCCCGGTCCGGGTGGCTGAGTTTCTGGGTAAAGACGTTTTTCACCACGCCCCCGGCGGTATCGACGAGAAAAGCCAATTCTTCTAAATATTCCTGTTCTTTTTCTTCGCTTTCGTTGGGCAATATGATGCCCACCAAAACAGCGGTTTCAGGTTTTATAGCGGTGTCAAATATCTTTTGCTTTGCCATGTATCAATGAAAAAATAAAAAGTAAAAATGAAAAAAATAGATAACAAATGACGCTTATCACAAGCGGCTTCTACAAAAAGGGGTGTTGTAGTTAGGGTATTACATGGCGTATGCGGTAATTATACAAAGTGCAAAGATAACTATTTTCCATGGAAATTCATTGGTCTTACCCGTGTATATGCTCTTTCTTCCCATAGGATTTGATGAGCTCGCCCTCAAATTCCAGCCACGCTTTCCAACGTTTATCCACATCGACATCCGTGGCATACTTTCTTGCGAAATTCAAAAAAGTCGTATAATGATTGGCTTCAGACACCATTAAATCGTGGTAGAATTTAGCCAATTCTTCATCCTGTATGTTTTGCGATAGTACACGGAAACGCTCGCAACTACGTGCCTCGATCATGGCGGCAAAAAGCAGGCGGTCAACGAATGCCATATTGCGGCTTCCATCTTTTTTTGAGAACTTCATCAATTGGTTGACATAATCGTCCTTGCGTTCACGTCCTAATGTATACCCGCGTTTTTTGATAATATCGATCACGAGTTGGAAATGCTGCATCTCTTCGATGGCGATAGCCGTCAGTTCGTGCACTAAGTCCTCGTGTTCGGAGTTATTGGTGATCAGGGATATCGCATTGGATGCGGCTTTCTGCTCGCACCAAGCATGGTCGGTCAGTATCTCCTCCAGGTTGGTCTCCGCTATATTTGCCCAACGCGGATCTGTCAGTAATTTGAGTCCAAGCATATCGGTATCTCCCTCGTACAAAAATAGTGATTTTTTCATGACCTGCCTTGTTGGGCAGTTTACCAACCAACAAAAAAGCCACCTCAGTAAAAAGGTGGCTGTTTCGATGCCCTTAGCGGTCGCGCATGTTGTTAGATCGCGGCAACTGATGTTGCAGTTTCGTTGATGAGCTTTTCAGCGCGTTGGATAGACCGCGTGAAATGCTGTGCTGTTTCGTCGATCAATCGTTCTGTTTGGTCATTCGCAGACTTTGCGTATTTTTTCTTGGTGGAGTTGAATTTTTTCTCCTCTTTACGTAATGCTGCTTTCAATTGTGCTTGCAAATGAGCAATGCTTTCGTTTTCAAAGGCATCCCGTTGTGCGTGTTTTTCGACGTACACGGCTTCTATCTCTTCGATGGCTTTTTTGCTTTCCGCTACCCGAATACCCTTGTCAATGTCTTGTTGGTAGACGCTGATGAAGTATGCTTTTTCGCTTTCAAGTTCGGCGTGGTTGCCACGACTTTGCCTGATGCGCGCCTCTGCCTGCTCATATTGTGCCCAAAGGATGTCTACATTTGCCCTGTGAAACATGATTTGATCCGTGAACGACTTGGTCTCGATTGCTCCGTAAGTGGTTTCTGTACGATTTCCGTTGTCAGAAGTAACCATCGTGTTGTTGGCCATGCTGTTTCCGATTGCTGCGGCGCTGATGAGTGCACCTAATACTAACGTTTTCATAATGCTATTTTTTAAAGTTTTTATATGTTGTTTTTTGTTCTCTTAACTATGGATAAGACGATGATGGGGCAAAAACGTTGCACGGGTATTAGGGGATAATCGACCAACCGGAGGAGACACTCGACAAAACGCCAGCGCATTAGACGAATGGTGGATTTTGATAGACGAAAAGGTCAGCTTGTTTAACGTAAACGTTATGTTAAGAAAGGTTAAATGAAACCGGAATGTAGCAAAAAATCAGTAAATTCGTTCCATAAGGAAAGGATGGCAATGAAAAACGGATTAGTAGTATATGTGCTTGTGGTCGTGATGGCGATGGTGGGCTGCGAGAAGCAGGCTATACACGGTAGTCCGGAAGAAGAGGGTCTGCATTTGCAAGCGCTTTATCGCGAAATCGATTCGTTGGCTAACTTGTACCCCTGTGACAACCCCTCGGAATGGGCGTTTGTACCCATCGGTGATAAGCCCTGCGGTGGGCCAGCGGGATACATTGCTTATTCGACCCAGCTAAATACCGCTGATTTCCTAAACAAGGCGGAGCTATACACCAACCTCCAACGGGAATACAATATCAAGTGGGATGTGATATCTGACTGTATGTATGTTACCCCGCCAAGCTACGTGGTCTGTGAGAATGGAAAAGCAAAATTGATTTGGGAGGATGTTGAGGTAGAAAGGGAGTAGTCGCTGCCTGTACTGGTAGCGGTTACCTAAGAAATCTTTTCCCAGCTAATCCCCGGTTCGCTGCGGGTGATATAAGCCCGAATCAACGCATGCTCGGGCTTTTCTAATGAAGGGTCATCTTTGAAGAGTTCGATCACGCTGTTACGGACTTCGTTCAATAACGCTTGGTCTGTAGTGAGGTCGGCTAATTTGAGATCGAGTACACCACTTTGCTGCGTACCTGCGATATCACCGGGTCCACGGAGTTGTAAATCCACTTCGGCGATTTCAAAGCCATCATTGGTCCGTACCATGGTTTCTAACCGTAGTTTGCTCTCCTTACCGAGTTTGCTGCCGGACATGAGGATGCAGTAAGACTGTTCTGCTCCCCGACCTACGCGCCCGCGCAGCTGGTGTAATTGGGATAGTCCAAAACGCTCTGCATTCTCAATGACCATTACCGAAGCATTGGGTACGTCTACACCGACCTCAATCACAGTGGTGGCGACCATGATTTGTGTTTCCTTCTTGATGAACCGCTGCATTTCCAATTCTTTTTCTTTTACGGGCATCTTACCATGGACAATACTGATTTGATATTGGGGTCTAGGAAATTCGGCAAGCAAGGTATCCAATCCTGCCTCGAGGTAAAGCAAATCCATCTTTTCGCTTTCCTTGATGAGCGGATACACGATATACACCTGTCTCCCCTTGGCAATTTCCTCTTTCATGAAACCGAACATCCGCAACCGACTATTTTCATACAGATGCAGGGTTTTGATCGGTTTACGACCTGCTGGCAGTTCGTCGATAACCGAGATGTCCAGGTCACCGTATAATGTCATGGCCAATGTACGGGGTATCGGCGTGGCCGTCATGACCAGCATGTGTGGGGGGATGCTGTTTTTGCGCCATAGCTTGGCCCGCTGCTCTACGCCGAAGCGATGTTGTTCGTCGATGACGACAAATCCCAGGCTTTTGAACTTGACATGGTCTTCAATCAGCGCATGGGTACCGACAAGGATGTCTAGCGAACCATCTTCGAGCTGGGCATGAATGATTTTCCGATTTTTTTTTGGGGTCGAACCCGTCAGCAATTGGACGGACGCCAGGTCTTTACCCAATAATTTCGTGATGCTGTGGTAGTGCTGCTGGGCCAGAATCTCAGTGGGCGCCATCAGGCAGGCTTGGTAACCGTTATCTACCGCGAGTAGCATGCTCATCAGCGCCACGACGGTTTTACCACTTCCGACATCGCCCTGCACCAGCCTATTCAGCTGTGCGCCGGAGACGGTGTCTCTGCGAATCTCCTTGACCACGCGCTTTTGGGCGTTGGTCAGGGAAAAAGGTAACTGTTCGTTGTAAAATGTATTGAACTTATCGCCCACGATGTCAAAGCGATGCCCCTTGTATTTCCGGGTATTCAAAAGTTTGTTTTTCAAAAGCTTGACTTGGATGAAGAACAATTCGTCAAACTTGAGCCGATGGATGGCACGTGAGAGTTCCTGCTGGTCGCGGGGAAAATGGATGGCCACCAGTGCTTGGGGCAACGGCATTAATCCATGTTTCTGCAGCAGGTATTCTGGGAGTTCCTCCGCGAATTGTTGGCCAATGCTATTCAGCATTGCTACCTGCAATTTTTGTATTCCGCGGCTATCCAACGAAAATTTCTTTAACTTCTCGGTAGAGCTGTATACCGGTTGGAGGCTCATGTTGCCCGTGTTTTTGGCACTGGGATTATATAGCTCCATCTCCGGATGTGTGATAGACAATTGGTTGTTGAATACATTGGGCTTACCATAGCTGATGTAAGCGGCTCCGACCTGGAGGGATCTCTTTAGCCAACCGATGCTTTGGAACCATACCAACTCCATTGAACCGGTGTCGTCCTTGAAGTGCCCCACCAATCGCTTAGCTTTACGCTCGCCCACTTCTTCGAGGTGCACCAACCGCCCGATGATCTGTGCTGCGGGCATATCTGGCTGCAACTGCTTGATCTTGTGAAATTGGGTACGGTCGATATACCGGAAAGGGTAATGTCTGAGCAGATCGCCAAACGTGTGCACGCCCAGTTCGCTCTTCATCACCTCCGCCCGCGCAGGGCCTACGCCCTTGAGGTATTCGATGGGTGTTATGGTACTTAATTCAGCCATTAATCAATGGCTAAAATAAGAAAAAAAGCCTGCTTCTATTGGTTTTCGAATGGCTCGAATTCGACGATAGCCTTGCCGTCCTCACATACCACGCCAAGGGGTTTACGATAGGGCATACAATTGATGACTGGGGCCATGATCGGGCCGTAGATTTCGACCACTTGGTGGTAGTCAGCAATGCGGGATTGCAGCCGTTTTTTATCGACACTTTCATGGTAGGCGATATAGGAGCGACCACAGATGGTCTGGATTTCCGTGATTTCCCATTCCTTGGCATCGGTGCAGGGCACGGGATTGGCTAAAGCGAGGATGGCTTCGTATTTTTCAGCCGCCAGCTTGCCGAGCGTTTCGGCATTGAGATCGGCGTATGGATTTTTGGCTTTCTCGCAGCTTATCGCAATGATGGCGACGATGAAGAGGGTCAATAGGGCTGTTCTTTTCATGGTTGGGTGTTAGTATGGTTTACCTAGCTTAACGAGAAGGCACAGCCAAACGCTACATCCGCCTCGTGAACACCCATTTTTGGACAAACCCCCAGTTGAATAGGAACACGGCAATCATTAACACCAAGTAAGCCAATAACTGATAGGTATTAATACTTTCATGGAAATACAGGATCGCTACGGCAAATGCAATGATGGGATTGATGTATATCAGGATACCCACAGTAGACGACGAGATGCCATTCAGTGCATACATACTCATGTATAGCGGGATGATGGTAAAAATGACGGCGATGATCACTATATTGAACCAGAATTTGGGGTCAAGGGGCAGCGGGTGTTGTTGCCATAAGAGGAAAGGTAAGATCATCAAGCTGCATATGGTAAGTTGTATCGCCAGTACATTCAACTTATCTACTTGCTGGATGATTCGTTGAGTAACCAAATAGAGTGCATATAGCGAGGCAATGCCCACCGACCAGCACACCTCTAGAAACGAGCCACGTGCCAGCATGGCCACACTGATGAACGCAATACCAATACTGATTTTTTTGATCGTTGATAAGCCCTCTTTGAGAATGAGGAATCCGGCCAATGTGGTCAGTAGGGGGCAGACTAAATAGGCAAAGGCAGCCGACTGAATGCTTACATGATTTACGGCATAGATAAATGTAAACCAATTACCCATGATCAGCAATGAGGCGGCAAGTGTAAGCCACGATAGCCGCTTCCGTTGCTGCTGAGGTAACTGCTTAACGTGTGTGATATCGGTCAGTAACTGCCGTTTACGAAAAACCAATATGAATAGCCAAACCAAGATGACCGATACGAAAATCCGGTAATAGAGGATATCTTCAGATGGCCACTCTTTGATTTCACGTAGCGGAATGGACATAAAGCCCCAAAGTGCAGCCGCAAAAAAGGCTGCAGAGAAATATTTCAGGCGTCCTTGCATGTTTTACGCTTTCCAGGCGATGACAGAGATTTCGACGTTGACGTTCTTGGGCAATCCAGCTACGGCTACGGTTTCACGAGCCGGGGCATGTTCGGTAAAGTATTCGCCATATACGGCGTTTACCGCTGCGAAATCATTCATGTCGCGCAGGAAAATGGTGGTCTTGACGACATCACCAAATGTATAGCCGGCGGCATCCAAGACTGCTCCGAGGTTTTTCATCACTTGCTGAGCTTCGTCAGCCAAGGTGCCCTGTACGAGTTCACCGGTTTCCGGTAAAAGGGGGATTTGGCCCGATACATATAGCGTATTGCCCGCTTTGACGGCTTGGTTGTAGGGGCCGATGGGCGCCGGTGCGTTTGGGGTGTTGATGATTGTTTTTGTTATAGACATAGTGATATGAGAAATTAAAAATGGTATCGTCGGCTCAATGTCAACTGAAAAAAAGGCTTTCCACAATCTTGTAAATAATGGCCAATAGGAATAGGATCATCGCCGTCCAATTAATGGCGTGCATAACCCGCAGGTTAAAGCTATTGGGTCTATTGGAGTCCTTTTTTCGGAAAAAGTACATGATGCTACGAAGTTAAAAAAAAGCCATCCCGAAAGCAACTGTTTCAGGATGGCCCTTTTCTTTCGGATATGGAAAAACTACTTGACCTTCCTGAGTGCTTTTTCAGCACGCTTATTGGCTTCGCTGATTTTGTAGTTAAACCAGCGATCTTTAAAAATCTTGCGCATGGTATTATCGAAGTGTCGGGTGATGACCAAATTCCGGAATCCACGCCATTTGTCATATACCCTAGACGGTAATGCCCTTACACTAATGGAATACCCCTCGGTGACATACTGAATATAATGCCACCATCCTGATGGCATAAACAGGGTCTCTCCGGGATGAATCTCCGCCTCGTAACCGTTCAGATAACGCAATGCCGGGAATTTTTCGAAATCGGGGTTTTTGATGCTGGCAATGCTATGGAAGTTGTATGGCAATTTGTACATCAAGTCAGACTGATCTAACGGGAAAAGCCATATCTTCTTGATCCCCTTGTATTGGGTGATAAACACGTGCGACATGTCGATGTCAAAGTGGTTACGCGTGCTGGACCCTTCTCCTCCAAAAAACAAATAAGGCAACCATTGCAATACCTTGCCTCCCGTGACGTCATTGTATATCAGGTCTTCGTTCAATTCTGGTTTGAGTTTCATCAGATTGAACAGGAAAATACGCAGGTCGGTCGGTTCACGCTCGATCAAGTCGAGGTACTCAGCAAATTTCATTTTGGCGACTGGGGCGCTAGCGGCCCGGTCATTTGACGCATCCTCTTTCCCGTGTAAGGAAATTATGCTATCTCCGGCTATTTCCTTGAAATAGTCATAATTCCATTTAGTCCATGCCGGACTATCCTTGCTGACAAAATCGTCCATCACCACAGGAACACCATTATTCAGGTGGTTCTTAATGAAATCAGCCGAACTTATCCCAGAGATTTTTTCTACTTTCTTTAGTTGCACGACTTTAATATCTTTGTAAACGAACTGTTAAATTGCTTTTAATGCAAACTTAGAAATTCTTCATTTGCATGTATGCTACCGAAATCAATTTTACATTTGCATTATAAAACAGAGCACAACTATTTACGTGCCAAAAAAGCTAAAAATGCGATAGCGTGATAAAAATCATTTTTAACACGGTTTATCAGCGGGTGGATGAACCACTCTAGCAAACAGCACGATCAATACGACCAGAGATCTTGCTCGAAGTCAACCAGGGTTTTCTTGATCCGTTCGGCCTCCGTGAGGCGATCCAACCCATTTTCGATATAGTCCCTGATACGAAGGTCTTCCGGATTGGATTGTTTGACAATGTAGCTGGCAAAAAGGCGCTTTATAAACACGTCATCGTAACTAAGCCCTGTAGCATCGTTGTGGCGAGATGCCACTTCCTGGTTGACAAAAATATGTCGCGCTTCGGGGAAGTAAATCCAAAATGCAGGGTACGGATCCGCCGTTATGGATGCGGTATTATCCCCCATATCAAAACCCGGAACATTAGGGGTACTTTCTCCATCAAAACCATCGAATCCCCCTCCTGTGATTTCATCCATTTTCGGCGTTACCAATGGCGCAATACCAATGATGCGCGGCTCGAATACTGAACGTTGCTTGTCGAATATCCAATCTTCTTTGATTCGGAAACGTACAACGTCATCGGGATTAAATGAAGAAGCCTCAAACCGTGATGCGATCACATTGCCCTCTTCATCGTAATCTTCGACTAACGTGCTGTCTGAGCCGAATCTACCCAGTACTTCTTCAGGGGCGAGCCGTGTTTTGAAGCTGTCTCCGGTAGGATCGTCTTCAGTGGGAGTGGGATCATAGGCCGTTAGTTCACCGGCTAATACCGCCTGCATGATGACATCGATGAGTCGGGATTTTGGCGAAGCGTATAAGCTGTTCATTTTTTCCCGCACGTCAAACTCTCTCCATACCCGTTTTGCATAAGCGACATCCGTGGGCCGTATTGGCGCGTAAGGAACCACTTCCCTGTCCAATATATCCGATTTTACATAGTAACCGTCTACTGGCGGTTCTTCTACTGCATTAGGGTTCGTACTATTTGACAGGTTGGCTTGTTGGGCCGAAGCGACCAAGCCAACACCCATTGAAACCAGCAATGCGACATACGTCTTCATGATAACCTCCTTACTTCTTCACTTAATTAACCCTAAATGAAATGGGGTCTAACTCTTGTTGTAGGCCGTCTGGGCCTTCTGCAATGATATTAAAGAAAAACACAAACGACCCCGGTGTCACCGAACCCAATGCGTTTTGCATGGGGCCTGAAAAAGCACCATTGGTGCCTTGATAAGGACCCATGGGGTCTACCCTTGGCTTTTGTATCAGCACCGAGAAACGGGAAATATTGAATTTGGCATCAAATTCAAAATCATCCAATCCGGCGAAGATTCGGTTTTGGTTTTTTATTTGTGCCGCGGCTACCGTACCACCGGCCCTGCCTGCTACCCGCGCCTGTGGCTTGGGAATGCGTTTTACACGGAAATTGGTAGAACCAAGGGACTGTGTTTGCTCACCGATTCGAGCAGACACGTTGATGCTCGCGGTGCCGGGTTGCGTGACTCGTGCCACGTACTTACCTCCCGATCCGGATATCGTTACCCCTTGACCGCTCACCGATATACTTTCTTTAGGGATGCCGGGTGCAGAGACGGAAATGGGGTTGTCTACACCGATATATAAGACATTCATCGCATCTGGGGACACGACGGCCGATGGCCTAGCCACCTGGTATGTTTGGGGCTCGGTGTGATATTCCTTGACGGTACCGTCAGTTTGCTTTACACGGATCGTACCTGTCCAGTTGAATACACCCTCACTCGATGTGTTGATCGAGTACATGGCCTGCCCATCTGTAACGGGAAGGGTATTCCCACCCACCGTGATTTCAGGATCCGCTTTGGAATCGTAAGCCGTCAGGAAAACCTTTGCCGTATAGGGTTGCCCTTGGATGATATAGGAAGATGGTGCCACTGCGACGGCGGCAAACCGATCGAGATTCACGACGGCCATGTCCATCTCGCCAAAGATATGTTTTACGACGGCCGCTTCGGCATTCTTAGCGTCTGCCTTTACTTTTTCCAATGCGGTGATTGCCGCTGTCAATGGAATTCCTTCGCCAAAATTAGCTTGTTCCCAACTCTTGCGTATGCCTGCACGAGGAGGGGGATCTTGTGCCTCCAATGAAAAATTGACGCCATTATCGGAGATTTCCATCAGTTTCTCCCGGGTATGATTGATGAGTTCCCGTAGCTTGTCTGCCCGTTTTTCTTTCACCATCAACCGCGTACTGATATCCATGCTATTTCGTTTTTTTAGATCGCCCGTACTTGAGCTTTCTCCGCCACCCTCATTTGTCAATAGGGTTTTGAGGGAATCTACGTATCCAGAAAGGTTGTTGGCCAACCGACTGGCTTCTTCGGCTTTCGCCAATATGGGCTGTGCCCTTTCGGGTTCATCCTTAAGCTTTGTTTCCCTAAATGCGCTAAACATATTGTCAATGCCTGTTTGCGTATTTTGTGTCGACGTTCCTAGGCTCGTCGCTAGGTTTTTGAACGCATCGAGAATAGAATCGCTCACATTCAATGCCACTAGTCCCAACAGCACTAGGTACAGGATGCCGATCATCTTCTGCCTGGGTGTCTCTTTTCCGCCTGCCATTATAAATTACTTTACGGTTCTTCTACTAATTCATTACGTTGAATGCGCTGTACTATACACGTGGCTGGTTCATTGCAGCTAACATGTTTCCGTAAATGGCGTTGAGCGAAGCGAGATTCTTGTTCAGGTGATGTACCTGTTCCTTGAACTGCTGCGTCTCTGCGGTCGACTCGTTGAGTTGTTTCAATACTTGCTCAATATTATTGTAATGTTGCGTAATGGTCTGTAACTTCTTGCTCGATTCTTGCAATTCCAGTTCATATACGGCATTAAGCTGTTGTAAATTGCCTGCCAATTTATCTACCTGTTCTTGGTAGGTTTTGGCTCCCGAACTGCTGCTGCTAATACCAGCTAGGTCCGTTGATGCTTTCCCAAACGCAACGTTCAGCTTGTCAAATTCATTGGTGGCCGTTTTTAACTTTTCCGTGAATTGGTTGGTCGCCAGGGATGCATCGGAAACGCTGGATATCGCAGCCACTTTATCGCCGAAAGTGCGAAGGCCATCACCTAAATTACCAATCAAATCGGGGCTGATCTTGGCATCTTGCAGCATTTTGTCCAAGGCGGCTGTATTCCCTACACTGACTGCTGGTCTTGCAGACGCTTGGGGTAATTCTCCTTTGTAGTCTTCGGATAGCTCGGGATACACCCTAGTCCAGTCGGGCTCCGTATTCTCTGCTTGGAAACCCAAGATGAAAAATAATGCCGCTTCTACGCTAAGGCCTACGGCGATCATCCATTCTCCACCTGGAAAATGAAGAATCTTAAACATCAGACCGATGATAACCACAGAAGCCCCCCAGGAAATGAGGGTATTAATACCAATTTTGAATTTGCCTTTTTTTGCCATGATCGTTTACTGGTTCGATAGAATTTCCTTATTTGTATTTGCTTGTTATAATATTATATGCTGATTAGTTGCCCATTGGGTCTACTCCGGGAAATGCGGATACGCTCCTAAAGCCGATGTATGATTTGGCGGTATCCTGATACTCGTATGCACGAGCAGAATTTTGTAAGAAATAGCCAATGTCTTTCCAAGAACCGCCTCTCACCACTTTGCGCTGTAATGACTCGGGGTCGCCAGGTTTAGTATCATACCGGTAAGTAGGGTTCATGTCATGCACAAACGAGGAAGCTGATTCATTAAAGGTTGAAGAGGTCCATTCGGACACATTTCCCGCCATGTTGTATAATCCAAAGTCATTGGGGAAATACGAATAGACGGGAGCGGTATACGCTGCTCCATCGTCAATGTAATTCCCCCTTCCGGGTTTGAAATTGGCCATCAGACAGCCCTTTGCGTTTCGAGCGGACGGGCCGCCCCAAGGGTATTGGGTGCCTACTTTACCCCCACGCGCCGCATACTCCCATTCAGCTTCTGAAGGCAACATGTACGGTTGCCTGATCTCCCTTGATGAAGATCTCCGGCTCCTTTGGTAGTTTTCGAATAGCCTTGATCTCCAAGTGTTGAATGCTTGGGCTTGCCGCCAAGTGACACCTACCACCGGATATTCATCGAAAGAAGGATGGGAAAAATACCCTTCTACCATTGGTTCATTTTGAGCATAGCTAAAGTCATTGAGCCATACCGTTGTATCGGGGTAGGCTAAAATGGTATCCCTACGGATAAAGTCAGAACGCGTCTTGGAGGGATCATTCCTAGCTGCTGTGGCAGCTCTGAGATCGTACCATTCATAGTGGTAACGCAATAAGCGGACATCAATCTCGTCTTTGCCAAAGATACGGTCCTCGCCTTGGTAGTACATTTGCCGGGTACGCTCGCGAACAGCTTGGTCTCTCGAATTCCATAACGAACGTCTACCACTGTTGACCTTTGACCAGTCAATATAGCGTTCGTTGGAACCCTCCACTTGAATGAAGTAACTATCATCTTGAAGGTAATTGTAGATCAAGATGGAGTCGCGGACCCAATTGACGAATTGACGGTATTCGCTGTTTGATATCTCGGTTTCATCCATATAGAATGACGAGATGGTTACCTGCCTGTTTTGTGCAATCTGCGCAAATGTGATGTCTTGGTCTGATTGCCCCATGATAAACGTGCCTCCGGGGACAAGCACCATACCGTAAGGGGTTTTGTTGGTTTTTAGGCGTTCGCGTTTAACCCCAACCAATTCTCCTCCTCCAGATTTGCTACATCCTGCTAACAGGAATGCAAGTGTAACGGCAAAAAGTATGGGTAAAAAAGTTCTCTTCATTTACTTGTAAATATGGCGGCTTTTTTGAAAATGTTTTACTTTAGGCTCAAATTTTTTGTTGGTGAGTCTTGCGTATTACCGCGTAGTTAATATCGCTTTTTTTATTTGGGCTTTGTTAACTGCTGGTTTTTCGTTTTAAAGTCCATGATTACTAACCTGTTGTGGGAGCAAATTTTAGGCCAAAGTCATTGCTTCGATTAAACACTCCTAGTTTCTCATTTGTAAAAATCCTTTCCGGATACCTCTTGTTATTCATATCATGTAGATAACCATTCCGGCTGATGTCAAGCCGTAAATCGGCCATAAATTTATTAAAAGTAGTTGTATTTCATGAAAGAAGAGAAAGATTTTTGAAAAAATGTGGTTGCAATCCCGCGAAGCCTACCGGTCATTGGGGTTGTGAGCCGGAATGATGATGATGCAAGTGTTGTGTTTGTTAGCCGTAATGATGCATAATCATGCTAACCAATACCTGCGCAACCCACATCGTGTTCGGATACAGGATAGGCTTAGGTGATGCCAAAAACGGGTGGTACTATTTATTGGCCTGTTTGATGTATTGTTCCACGGCCATGGTCATACTCGGCGCATCTTTTGTCGGCGCGGGTATATCCAAAATAAGTTCTCTATCCAAAATAGCTTGGTGCGTAGTAGGGCCGAATGCCGCAAGGCGTGTGTTGTTTTGCTTGAAATCAGGGAAGTTTTCAAATAATGACTGTACGCTGGATGGGCTGAAGAAGACAATGATGTCGTAAAAAACATCCTTCAAGTCAGAGAGGTCGCTGACGACCGTACGGAAGAGTACAGCAGGCGTAAAGTCATAGCCATTCTCCTGCAACCAATTGTGCGTTTCTTCATTTGCAACGTCAGAGCAAGGATAAAGGAATTTTTCTTTGGAATGCTTTTTCAATACATCGGCAAGATCCTTGGCTGTTTGCTTGCCAAAAAAGATCTTCCGTTTACGGTATTGGATATACTTTTGGAGGTAAAGGGCGATGGTTTCCGAAAGACAGAAATACTTCATGTCAGCCGGGACCTCATAACGCATCTCTTCACATATCCGGAAAAAATGGTCTGCTGCATTGCGACTGGTAAAGATGACGGCGGTGAAATCTGCGAGGTTGATACGCTGTTCTTTGCGAACCTCACGAGCGGGAACTCCCTCAACATGGATAAACGCCCGGAAATCAAGTTTTAGGTTATACTTTTGTGCCAAGGCGAAGTATGGTGATTTCTCGTTTTCGGGCTTAGGCAACGTTACCAAAATGCTTTTTACTTTCTTTGCTCTATCTGCTTCTGACACTTGCATCATTTATTACGTTAATTACCGAGTACTTTTATCAAAATAAGTACAGGGGCTATTTCGAGGCAGCAAAGATACATAAATAAATAAAATTTTGAAAACCGATGGTTGATGAATACATTACTGGCTGTTTTTGCAAAACGGAAAACGAATAGGCAGAGTACCACAAAAAAAGCCAACGGGATGACCCAACGGATATGATCTTGCGGGATTAAACTCAACGTCAATATAATGGGAAGGAAGACCAAAGCGGCGTTAAAATAACTTAAATATAATATGGATACGTATTCTCTCACTACGCGTTGTATGTCGAATACGAACCCCAAGAACCGGGTGGCTACGATTTTGAGTGCAAACAGCAGCATAACGAAAAACGCGATGCCCAAGAACGTTTCAGGGCCATTGGTTGCCTTATTGCCGATATAGTAGAGGTTACATTGATAGATAAAGAGACCTGTGGCAAAGCCAAACAGGATATACAGGAAAACGAAAGGCCAAGAACTGTAGAGGGTGTCTTCCTTGTTAATCTGCATCAGCATGCGATCATTATAAAATGCCTGGATAATGGAGGAAACTTCATTGGGGAAGGCGGCGTTGACGATTCCGATGAATAGAAGGAGTAGCCCAATGACCGCAATCACCCACCGCTCGCGCGACGCTTTTTCGTTCAGCTGGATTTGTGCTTCCAAGGATTTAGCAAAGGTGAGCCAAGTCATGATATCACCATTTTCAACGATGACCTGTTTTCTCAAGCTATCGGTAAACAAGTTAGCCCGATTGGGATCTGGTAGCCCGATGTATTGCATCGCAAGTGAGTCTCGCACATGTTGTATGGAATCGGCGATTCGCCTTTTTTCGATGGCTTGTGCTTGTCTGATGGAGTCTTGGATGGTTAGTTGGGTCAGTACGCTTGGCGCACACGACGCACGAGGTTGTTCAAGGGCAAACCCCATAATAAGAATGGCCAAAATCAAGACAAAACACTTCATTTACCCGTATGCTCAATCAGGGTGTAAAATTAGGATATTATTCGATGGATTCGAATAGTGTTTGTATTTCAATACGCCAAATCGTATTCCGGTTTCCATTGCTGGATGGTGCCGGAAAAAAGGCTTTCATTCGCCAGTGCGGAACAGATTGCACCTTTTGCCCCTGTGTATACATTAGAAGACGGGGTAGTGCCGTTCACGATAGACGTGTAGAATTCCTGCAAGGCATAGTAGGTGCCATCTTTGGTGGGTTCGGGCAGGATGGGTATGCCGCCATCTTCGTTACGGACGATTTTGGTAGCTCCAGTGACCCCATCTACTATTTCCAGTTGTTTGGCCGCTTGCGCCTCAGGATAAAATGTACCCGTATTGACGAGTAATGACACGGTGCCCTCGGTTCCCTTGATTTTGAAAAGATAACCATCACGCTCATTGCCCAATGTGGTGCCGAAGTTACCGATGATGCCGCGTTCCTGATAACGGAGGATGAGTTGGACATTGTCATACGTTTCCCGTCCATCCGGGTAGAGATCGATGCCGCCGTATCCCATGATTTCATCGGGGCGGGTGTCGAAGACCCAATGGATGAAATCCATCTGATGCGATAACAGCTCGGCGACTAGCCCACCTGAATATTGGCGATACATGCGCCAATTGATTTGTTGCTCCAGTGCGGATTCGGGCACGGCTCTCCTCCAATTATTATTGCGATCCCAGCGACAGTCGATTTGAGAAATCTTTCCCAAATAACCGGAATCAATCATTTCCTTGACTTTGAAGTATAGGGGGGAATACCGGTATTGGTACCCGACTTGGAACGTTTGGTTCGGGTGGCTATTGACCAGTGCTACCAATTCCATCGCCTCGGCAATGGAATACGTCATGGTTTTTTCGAGATACACGTGCTTGCCGGCCAAGATGGCGTCTTTCGCGACACGGAAATGTTCGTTCAGGGGCACGGCAATGAACACGGCTTGCACAGCTTGATCATCCAATAGTTCGCGATAATCACGATAGGATTTTGCATTGGGCGCCGCATGTTGTTTGGCTTCGTCGAGCCTGAAATCAAGTGTATCGCAATAAGCAAGGGGTTTGAATCTTGGTGTGGGGTCAGCGTTCATGACGTGCATGAGGCCCTTGCCACGATCGCCGCAACCAATAATACCTGCCCCAATCTGACCTTCCTCAGGGTTGCCGGCTATTGTTTTTGCGAATGATGTATTTGCTAAAAAAAGGCTTCCCCCCAATATTCCCGCTTGCTTAATAAAATCGATACGATTCATGTCTGGACTATAAACGTTTAATTTTTATGTTTCTGAAACTGACCCTGTCACCGTGGTCTTGCAGTAGAATACGTCCGTTTTCGGACTCGCCGAAATCTTCCCAGATGCTGTATTTGCTTTTGCTGACGAGCTCCCGGTATGCTTCCGATCCGCGTACATATTGCACGACTTTTTCGCCATTAAGGTAGTGCGTGACCGTATTGTCGGGTTGTACGACGACTCGACCCCTGTTCCATTCGCCGATATTACGCAGTGCGCGTCCGGGTTTTTGGGCGGGAATGAGGTCGTATAGGGATGCCAACGTACGATTGCCGTCTATCCCCATTTTTGCATCGGGGTGCCGCTCATCATCCAGTACCTGGTATTCCAACCCAATGGCGGAGCCAGTGTTATTTTCAGAAAGCGTTACGAAATACTTCACGCCGCTATTGGCTCCTTCGGTAAGTTTAAATTCAAACGAAAGGTCGAATGCGCTATACAATTCCGTGGTTACGATATCACCTCCGTTGGTAGATTCACCACCATCGGCAGGAAGCACCGTAATGGCACCGCCCTCGATCTGCCATCCATTTTCAGGAAAAGTCTCTTGATAAGCGCCTACCCACCCCGCATTGCTATGGCCGTCAAAAAGCAATTTATAGCTATTTTGCTCCTCATAGGTGACCAAATTGTTTGGCGTTAGGTTAACGGTGTATAGACCTTCGGGAAATGGCTGCGGTTGCAGGTTTTCGGTTTGGATGCGTATATCCTTAAAGTAAACCTTTTTGCCGGCCAGCGACTCGTCAGCAATGCTGTGCACTTGCAGCCCAATGAAGCCGGTCACATCGATGGTATCGATGACATGAGCTACAGCAACGCCGTTTACCCAGGTTTTTGTTTCGTTGCCAATCGCCTCAATGCGGATATGGTTATATTCTTCTTTTTTGTACGCTTGCTTTGCATCCTCATTGAGGTCGAGCGGATACAGCCATCCACGGCGCGCTTCATCATAAATCCCTCCTGTCCAAGCCCTGTCCGCGGGATCTATCTCTACTTGCTGACCGAAGACCCGACCCCTGCCATCGTTAGCCTGCTCGTCTAGGTGGCTTCGGATTTGGACGCCCGAATTGGTGTTGTCGCCCTCCAATTTGATTTCCAATTCGAGAATAAAATCACCATATTCTTGCTCGGTAATCAAAAAAGAGTTGGGAGTGCCGGATGTCATGGTACCTACGATGGCGCCGTCCTCGATGGCATACGGTGCCTGGCCACCCACTTGCCTCCATCCGTCGAGGTTCTCACCGTTAAACAACGGTTGCCAACCATCATTTCCATTGCTACAAGCGTTGAATATTACGATGTAGGCTAATGCCGCTGTTAGCGTATGTAAGCGAAATCTCTTGCGTGTCATTGATGTAGTCATTTGGTTGTTACGGTAATTGTTTGTTTTATCGTGATGGTAGCATCAAGAATAATGCCCTCGACACAATGCCTATACTGTTTTGTTGAAAAATATCCTTGTTGTTTTTGCCAAAATATTTAGCTTTGCAAATGGCGACTATAATTGATTTTTCGTTCAATTATAGGGAATTTTCCAAAGAACAAGTTGATATTCGGCTTATTTTTTACGAAAACGATGTCGTAAATGATAAAGATTGGGCATCACGCCAGTAACGTAACTCGCCATATAGCAGTATGGAATCAACGAATAACACCAATTTTTTTGAACGGGTGTACGCGATAGTCCGGCAGATTCCGGAGGGGCGAGTGACGTCCTACGGCGCAATCGCACGGGCATTGGGTAACGCTGGTTCGTCGCGGATGGTAGGCTACGCGATGCGCGCGGCACATACCGCCAAACCGCCGATACCGGCGCATCGAGTGGTCAATAGGGTGGGGTTATTGAGTGGGAAGCGGGCGTTTGGGAGCCCTGTACTCATGCAACAGTTATTGGAAAACGAGGGTGTAATAGTGGAGGAAGATCAGGTCGTTGATTTTGACCGTGTGTTTTGGAATCCGGAAGTGGATGAAGATGAATGATAGGCAGCGTTATTGGTCTTTAATCTCCCTATAGATGTCAGGTAGCGTACGCCCCATGCCCAGGTAGTCTAACCCATAACCCACGACAAAGTCGTTTTCGATTTCAAATCCCACATACGCGATATTATCAAATTTGTGCTGCAAGGCCTCAGGTTTAAGCAGCAGTGTACATACGGTAACCGATGCGGGTTGTTGGATATTGATCAAGTCAAGCGTATGCTTTAGTGAGTTGCCAGAGTCTATGATATCCTCCACGACAACGACCTCCCGACCTTTGAGGTTGGTGTCAAGGCCAAAGAGTTCGTCTACGTGTTCCCGTCGGTTAGTGCCATCGTAGGAAGCTAGTTTGACAAAAGACACTTCGCAAGGGATATGGATTTCTTTCATGAGGTCGGCCATGAACATGAAGCAACCGTTAAGCACGCCGATAAATACGGGTTGCTGGTTTTCATACGTTACGTTTAGCTGGATACCGATCAGCCTGATCCGTTTCTTAATCTGGTTGTAATCGATTACCGGTTCAAAATGCTTTTGATTGATGGTGATTTTCATCTAATTAAATTTGCTTTTCATCGTCATTATGGGTTATCGTCTTCCTTTTTCTCGCCCCTAAAGATCCGATCCAATAGACCGCGAACCTGTTCCAGTTCTGCTTCGAAATCATGAACGGGTACTTCCAATTGTAAGGTATCCAATGAAGCCGGTTTCGCGGGGCGTAATGCTTCTGTTAAGCTAACGGCATAAAAACCATAACTACCGGTCGAATCTGCCGGCGCCAGCCCCCGCCTAGCCATGATGTTGCCAATATAGCTGAAATAAGGGGAGATATACGGTTTGAGCGTACCATCATAACTGAACGAATACAATCCCGTTTTGGGCCGCGGCACGATGCTCGCCAAGTAAATACTTTCCCCCAAGGTGAGTTCGGATGGATGTTTCCGAAAATAGTAGCGTGCGGCCTCTGTGATGCCGTATACATTGCGACCCCATTCGATGATATTCAGGTATACCTCATACATGCGTTCTTTGCCCACTACCCTCGTACTTTCCATCAACCATACGATCAATATTTCCTCTAGTTTGCGCACCATGGTCTTGTTCCTGTTGAGGTACACATTTTTAACCAATTGCATCGAAATGGTGCTTCCTCCACGTTTGAAGGCTTTTTCTTTATAATTGATGGCAATGGAACTCCTTATGGCTTCCTCCACAAATCCGTTGTGGTGAAAAAAAGAGGGGTCTTCGGTGGTGAGGATAGCGTTTTTGAGGTAAGGCGATATCTGTGAAAGGGGGATGAAGTTCGGGTTTTCTGGCCCGACGACGATATCCCGCATCGGTTTTTCATTCTCATAAGGTGTGTAAATAAAGGAGCTATTAATTTTCGGGATATTCGCCTTTCCCCATGCATTTACCTTGAACCCCTTTTGTACCATATCGGAGTTGAACTGCACGCTATCCGGTTGCTCGGTATCCAAGAATGCATCCATCTTATATTGGATCTGACCTTCTACCCGTATTCCGTCTAGCGATTCAAATAGCCCGTTGGGAAATGCATCGAACAAATCCTGCGCCTCCATTTCAGGTGTTTCCAATCCCAAGGCATAGGTTACATGCGGTTTGGTAGTATAACGGATGTACGGATGGACAACTAGTTGTTTTACGGTGACGGTCGAGGCTTTGGACAGCTCCAGGTGGTGATTGCCTACGATTACTTCTGCATCGATGTGGGCGTCAGGCACCGTGATATCTTCTTGGGCAATGCGCCAGTGATTGAGATTTAAGTTCTTGACAGCCCATTCGCCCTTGATATGGAGGAATTCGTTGTTCGTCCAGTATACCTCGCGTAGTCGTGCTTCTATCGTGTCAAAACTAAGTTTAAGCCCCAGTTTTTGCTCAAGCAACGGTAGGGCCAGTTGCTGTCCTTGGGCATGGACCTTTACATAAAGTTGCCGCTTGCCGGGGTTTAATTTCCCCGACACCTGCCACGCGGCTTTGTTGTCGCTGAGGAATACAGTTGATGTTAGGGTGCCGCGGTGGATGTCGGCCTTGGGAACACTGACGTGTTGTTGTATGCTGTCGTCGCTGTAGGTAAGGGCAAAGTTCCGTAGCTCCATATTTTCGGGGATTTTATAGAGCACATCATTCAGGATGCTGTTTGCCGCTTGGGCCATGCTCTTGCTCGATACCATCTCTTCTTCTTCCGCTGGTGTATCTTCGATGGTTTTGGTTCCCTTGAAGATGAAGTCGTAATTGCTGGTGCTATCATGCTTGACAAGTTCGATTCGGACATCATGCACGTGTAGGCGCCCGAATCGGATGCGACCGGTAAGTAGTGGCAGTAGCTTCACGCTTACGGATACATTGTCCAGGGAAGCCAGTTGCTTCCGGTCTTGTGGTGTTACGGTGATGTCTTTCAGGGTCACGGTGCTTAGGCCCGAGAAATACGCCTGTCCAATGGCAAGCGTTATGCTGTGTTCATCAGCCATTTTCGTCTGCATCCGATTGATGGTCGATGCCAAAAGGGCCTCCCGCTTATGGTAGATGACCATGCATGCAATAGTGCCTAAAACAAATAGCGCAGCGACTACAATCCCTATGGTAATGAGCTGCTTCTTGCTAAACCTTGCTATAAATCCCTTTATCATTTTATGCTAACAACCTGCCAGTTTTGCGGTCTAAATACGTGATAATTATCATTAAAAACAAAGATATGACAAGTTTGTGTTTCGGTTTCATTAGTTTTGTGATTGGAATAAGTGAATAGGACATGATTACAAAAGAACAAGTATTGCACGCGCTGAGCCATGTGGAGGAGCCTGACCTCAAAAAGGATTTGGTAACCCTTAACATGATTCGGAATGTGGAGATTACGCCATCAGCCATCCGTTTTGACGTGGTGCTCACGACGCCGGCATGCCCGTTGAAAGGGCATATTGAACATGCTTGCCGTAATGCTATCGCCTTATTCGTGGATAAAAATATAACCGTGGATATCAACATGACTTCCAATGTGGTTGGTTCCCAAAACAGTCAGTTGCCGAATATCAAAAATATCATACTTGTTGCTTCCGGTAAAGGGGGCGTAGGTAAATCTACCGTCGCCGCAAACTTGGCCTTGGCGTTAAGCGTTCAAGGTGCCAAAACCGGATTGATCGACGCGGATATTTATGGTCCTTCTTTGCCTATTATGTTTGGTCTGGAAGGGGAGCGCCCAAGGGCTTCAAAAACCGCCGATGGCAAAACCAAGATTGAACCGATTGAGAAATATGGATTAAAACTGCTATCCATTGGATTCTTTACCGACCCAAACCAAGCCATTCCTTGGCGTGGCCCGATGGTGAGTACGGCCGTCAAACAACTGTTCAATGACGCGGATTGGGGTGAGTTAGACTACCTGATTGTGGATTTGCCTCCCGGCACAGGCGATGTGCACATCACCGTGGCGCAGGGCTTTCCGATTACAGGTGCGGTGGTGGTCACTACCCCGCAAAATGTGGCGTTGGCTGATGCAGTCAAAGGGGTTGGCATGTTTTTGATGGATGCCATCAATATACCTTTGCTTGGTGTCGTTGAAAACATGGCATACTTCACCCCAGCGGAATTGCCCGGCCATAAGTACTACATCTTTGGCAAGGATGGTGGAAAACGCCTTGCCGAACGATTTAACACCCCATTCCTCGGTGAAATACCGTTGGTGAAAAGCATCAGTGATTCAGGTGATAGCGGATTGCCGGTGGTGATGGACGAGGATAACCCAACACGGGAATCGTTTCTGGAAATTGCCGGTAAGGTGGCCCAGCAACTGGCCATTGCACAGGCAGTTGTGTGAGCCGCTTGTCTCTATCCGCGACTGATCTAAAGACAATCAGCATTCATCGTTGCGCAAATTTTTCTTGCCGCAATCTTGTTGTTTATTTTTCCCTAATCTTCGATGGCCTCGATGCCTTGTTCGGCGAGTTTTGCAAGTCCGTCTTTCATAGCGTTGAGTTGTTCTAGTGAATGCCCTTGCCAAATGGTGATTTCTCCGACAACCTTAAATGGATGTTTTGAGCGGTAAGACATGGTTGGGTTACCCGGAAATTTTTTGTCGGTTAAGTTAGGGTCATCCTCGATCGGTCCGGTTGGTTCGACCAAGTAAATTCGTTCACGTCCATCGCCTCGTGCGAGTTCAGCGCCCCAAATAGCGGCATCTAGGGTAGCTGACAGGTAAATATATTTCGCCTTGTTGTTTTGCCCATAATTGGAATGGAGGCCTATTGCTATGAAGTCACCAATTTTTAAGTCAGCCCTCGTGCCATGAAAGAATGTTTGAGAAAAGGGGCTTTGAGCAGATGCGCTCAGTTTGTTTTCACTTTTGTTTTTTCCCATTGCTGTGCTGTTTATGCGTTGGCGGATGTCTTGTTAAGCGGATAGATGACTGTAATATACCTATATCCATTCTGATTTTTCAACCGTTTGGGGCGTTTTCACTTTTCCCGTGTGTTGTGTAGTTTTAGGTTCTATAAGCATTACGCTAACTTCTTCTCCATTCGTCCAAGGCCGATGTTCCACACCCTTCGGAACAATTAAAATCTCCCCCGCTTTAGTTGACAGGGTGCTCCCATCTCTAAAATCCATCATTAGCGTACCACTAATCACCACGAACATTTCATCTTCTGCTTGATGGCTATGCCAAACCAATTCTCCTTTAAGCTTAGCTAATTTAACGAAGTTTTCATTTAATTCCCCAATGATGTATGGATGCCAATGGTTTTCAATCTTATCAAATTTTTCTTTCAGCGTCACTTTCATAAACGTAAGCTATTTAATTTGTTTTAAAATCCAATTGCTAATGCTTTCCAAAGCATTGGGAGCAAATGTTTGTTCAATTTGGGCATATTCAGACATATGGCCTGTTTCGGCTTCCTGAAATAAATGATTTAACCCTTCCAGCAAAATTACTTCATATTCTTTAGATTTGCTCGTTGCTAATGCATCCTTTACCAATTGTAAGTGATATTTCGGTGGTACTTGTGTGTCATTGCTTCCATATAATGCCAATGCCGGAACATTGATTTTGCTGATTTCCTTGGCAGGGTTGTAATGGTAGAAATACCTGATCCATGGAGTGGTTCTGGTAGCCACTAGGTTTTCGACAAACTCCTCTTTGTTCACATTGGGCGGCAAGAGCGATGTTAACAACTCCGATGTTTGATAGTAGGCTGTCAATTCCGACCGTACGATATCGATTTCTTTATCTGATGACGCTATTTCAATGGCTTCTTCCACATATGCCTCATATTGCTTTTCATCAGCCACAGGGAAATTCCTGTAATCAAGCGCCTGCGTTAATGAAACCTCTTTACCCGGTGTTCCCGTTCCGGCCAGCATGACAATGAAGGCCACGGCTTTTGATTGGTTGGCCACCATGGGAGCAATGATGGCTCCTTCACTATGCCCTATCAAACCGATTCGGTTGACATCAATGTCTGTTCTTCGTTTCAAAAAATCAATGGCACTTAATACATCTTCCGCAAAATCTGCTGTAGTACCTTCCGCAAAATTACCTGTAGATTCACCAAATCCCCTGTCATCATATCGCAGGACGGCGATTCCACTTCGGGTAAGGAAATCTGAAAGAACTAGAAACGGCTTATGACTGGCAAAGGATTCGTCTCTGTCTTGAGGGCCACTTCCCGATATCAAGATGACCACAGCATTTTTTTTGTCCGATGGTGTTGGAAGTGTCAGTGTTCCAGCAAGCGTTATGTTGTCTTTTTCATTATGGAACTTAATATCTTCCTCATCATAAGGGTATGGTTTTATAGGCTCTTGCGGCCTATTCAATTTGACTTCCTCGATAGCTTCTCTGATGAGAACCAATGGAACAGCATTGACACCCTCTTGAAAAGTTCCCTCAATACTACCTGAAGTCGCATTCCATTTCCCGATATATTTGAATCCCAGGTTAGAAGCATCGATGTGCAGTACACTGTCTTCAAAAAAGGTGGATGTCGACAGAAGGTCTTTTACTCCCTGACTTGGTATGGCTATTTCAGTCTTCAGGTTTTCATTTATCTTGGATATTTGAAATCGGAACAACATTTTTCTTCCTGGCTGTACTTCAAGGTTTCCATTCCAGATACCTTCGATTTCCTGAGCGAGTCCGGCAACGGAAATCAATAGAAAACTTAAGATTGCAAGTGTTTTTTTCATGATAAAATTTGTTTAGGGCATAGCTATCCCGTAGTTGATCATTTCAACCATATAGAAAATTATATTTATGTAGACGGTTAGTTGTTGATATCAGATAGCATTTTTTCCGTTTCACTCAGTAGTTTGTTGTACGACCGTAATACCCAAAAAGCAAAGGCCAAAAAGAACGCGATGGAGATGGGGAAAACCAACGTCCAAAAGTGGGGGATTTGGCTGAGGTCTTTGCGCTGTATCGCTGAAAGGACGGGGATTGCGATCAGCATTAGAAACAAACCCATTGATACGTTTAGTTTTTGAAGCCGCTGAAACCTGATTTTTCGTTTCCCAAAATCATTGATGGTTTCCAGGTAGCTGCTGGATGCGATGTTTGCGTTTTTTATCTCGCGTAGCGATTTGAGCGAAATAATGGGCAAGATAAACAGTAGTACCATGGCGATAATGGCAAAGAGTTGCATCAATGGGTCTGTTACTTTAGTGAAGTTCACGATTAAATAGACGGCTCCTATATAGCATATAATGGCTCCTATGTATTCTGAATAGCCAATTTTGTTCAATTTGGAGTTATATTTATCATGTGTCATCTTTTCAATGAGCTGATCGGTCAATACTTTTTGATTTTCTATTCTCTTATTGATTTCTTGCCAAGTATTTTTCATTTCTTCCAGTTCCATGGTTATTGGGTTTTAATGATTTGTGATTTTAACTTCTCTTTTATTCTTGAAATCTTGGTTCCCACGTTACTGGTCGTTATCCCAACGATTTCGGCAATTTCCTGATGGCTTTTACCCTCCAAGTAAAGTAGGATAATCCCTTTTTCCAATAGATTTAGCGCATGTATATGCCTATAAAGTAATTTTATTCTGCCCTCTTCTGACTTATCCATCGCTTCGGCAAGCCGCTCTGTGTCTAGGTCAATAGGTATGGTACTAACTTGTCGTTTGCTACTCTTTAGGTTGTAGATCGCTGTGTTCATAGCCACGCGGTACATCCAGGTGCTTAATTTTGACTGTCCATTGAATGTGCCGAACGACTTCCAAAGCTGGAAGACAATTTCCTGGTATAAATCTTCCCGGTCTTGAAGACTGTTGGTATAAAGTGCCGCCACTTTAAAAATCAGCCCTTCATTCTTTTTGACTACGTTAACAAATTGTTCTTTTTTATCCATCGAAAATCAGACATCAACTGATTAGTGTAAGAAGTTTTGGGAAAATCACAGTAAATCGAATTTATTTTTTGGAAACCGCCGGTAATGTGGTGCAGTGACTGGCCGCTAGCCAAGCAACGGTTTAAGATTTTTAGAAGACGCGAGGCTGCTATTTTCAGCATATTTTTCCGAATGACGTACGAAGGTAAGATGAAATTCCGTGACTCCAGCGGTAGTTTCCGATGATTTATTGGTGACGCGGTATAGCACTCGGTGCTATTCCAAGAAGTGTGCTTTCAATTCCTTGATTTTTTCAAATGGGGTCATTACTCACCGATGGGTTCGGTGAGTTTAAGCAATGCCGAGATTACCACTTTCTCGTCCGGTGGCTCCGGAGCGATTGCTTCGTGGCGTTCGCTGTTGGTCGGGCCGAAGCCGCCTGTCAGCGTGATCACTTGGTTATCTTGGTTGATATGGTCGAGGCTGAGGTAGAGTTCGTAGCGCCAATCGCGCTTCGTATTATTTCGGTATCGGATGGCGAATACATTTTCGAAAGGGGCTTTCCCCAAGCGACTGTCGGCGACTTCCATATAATCCGGAAACATCTCGAGGATCTCTTGCTTGGTCTCATCCCCCATTCCCACATCGGCGCTAAGGGTACGGTAGGCCGTTACCTCGCTGTTGATGTCTCGGTTATAGTTCACCGTATAATAGTAGATGTAGGGTAGTTGTGGGTAATACCCGATATCGGTAAACGATCCTTCACCAGCCAGCTCGTAGTCATACATCAATTCGGTCACCGCTTCATGAACTTGTTGAGCGGTTGTAAAGTGTTTTAAGCGGACACCACCGTTATCTATGTCCGGTAAACCCGTGTCGTTCTTTTTGCAGCATATCACGGACGATAGAATTATTAATATATCCGTAAAAAAGATTTTGTTCACTTTCATCATCTCAGAGATTATTTATTATGATGACAAATATCGGCCATCGTCCAAAGAAAGTCAATCCACGAAAACCATGAGTTTTCAGTTATCCGCTGTTCAAAATACCATTCTCAAACAGGCTCGGCGGATGGGTTTATATCAATCGATAGTTGTTGCCGTATCAGAGATGCTATAGCAGTCATTTGGTTTAGTCGTTTAAAATGTAATAAATATTATTACAATTAAGATTTAATGCATACCTTTGCCATGACATGAACAATACAAGGTTTGCAACGGTACTGCATATGCTAGCGATGTTGGCGGATAACGAAGGCGAATGGCTGAGTTCCGATTGGATTGCGAGTAGTATCAATATCAATCCAGTGATGGTGCGCAAGGAATTGGGCGTTTTGCAGGAGCGGGGTTGGGTCGTGAGTCGAAAAGGCAAGTTGGGCGGTTCCATGCTGCAAAAGCCCGCCAGTGGTATTTCGTTGGCCGATATCTATGCATTGGTGAAGAATACGGAGGTATTGGGCCGTAAAAACCATCATACCAATACCCAATGCCCGATCGGCAAGGACATCAACAAGCAGCTAGACGAGCTTTTCTTCCGCACGGATGGGTTGGTGTCGGGTTATCTGCAGGAAATTACGCTGGATGCATTTGTTAAACGGTTCCGCTGATTTTTTTTGGTTTTAAATGTAACAAACTATATTACATAATAACATGGCAAAAATAGGAATAACAGGAGCGACGGGACAACTGGGTCGTCTCGTCGTCGAACAATTGAAAACAAGGACACCTGCGGCTAATCTGGTCGCGCTGGTGAGAAGCCCCGAGAAGGCCGCTGATCTCGGTGTCGAGACACGGGCATTTGACTACCGCAAGCCCGAATCCCTGGGCGATGCATTGAAGGGCATCGATCACCTGCTGTTAATCTCTTCCAGCGAGGTGGGCCAGCGCAAGATACAGCACGAGAATGTCATCCGTGCTGCGCAGCAGGCAGGGGCGAGCTGGATCGTGTATACCAGCTTGCTGCATGCCCATACCTCTACGTTGAGTTTGGCGGGGGAACACCTTGCGACCGAAGAGTTGTTGAAGGCCTCGGGTATTCCGTATACGATTTTACGCAATGGCTGGTATACCGAAAATTACACCGGTTCCATAGCCGGGGCCATCGCCGCAGGCGCATTCATCGGCAGTGCCGGTACAGGTAAGATCGCATCTGCCGCGCGTGTGGATTATGCGGAGGCGGCAGCCGTGGTGTTGACTGGTGAAGGCCACCAGGGCAAGGTGTACGAATTGGCGGGTGATGAGGCGTACACGCTGGCCGACTTGGCTGCTGAGGTATCCCGTCAGACGGGCAAGGAGCTTCCCTATAAAGACCTTCCCGAAAGTGAGTATGCCGAAGCGTTGACGTCCATGGGCTTGCCGGCTGGTTTGGCGAGAGCCATTGCCGGTTGGGATGCGAGTGCTGCCAAAGGCGACCTGTTTGACGATGGCCATACGTTATCGCAACTGATCGGCCGCCCTACCACGCCGCTGGCGGATAAGGTAAAATTGGCCCTGGATTAAAGGGCCTTGTGATGGCGGCGGTAGCTGCCATCACTCCGTATTTTCTTTTTACCCATGCACCGGGTGTCTATGGTGATGATATTGTCCATTCATCTATAAATTCCACCGATTGGTCTAATGCTGCTTCCGTTTGTCGACCATTAGCGACCGTTGGTCTAAAACGTCTTATTGTCGGCGCAACGTTTTTTTAGTTTTGTCGTCATATTGATAAAGAAAAACAGCAGAATTAATTTAAGTAACATCATCAAAAAAATAACATCATGAAAACGTTAGTATTAAGTATCCTGATCAGTGTAATTACCATTGGAAGCGGTTTCGCAGCCAATCCGTCAACCAACAAGACCAGCATCTCGACGCTGAAAGATGCGGAAGCCGTGCATAAACACAATATGGACATGCTTCGCAACCAATATAACCAAGCTGAGGCTAAAATTAAGGCAAGCCGCGGCAACCATGCCGAATTGGAGCGCGAGCGCCAGTATTTCATAGGCATGTACCAACAAGACATCGATAACGGCGTGCGGGTAGCGCAAAGCAAGGAGGCCATCGCCGAAATCGACATCCGCTATGCCAAGCTGCATGCCGAACGCGAAGCCTATGAGACCAACGAAATAGCCAAATTGCAGCGGCAAATGGAAAAGGCGGTCAAGAAAGAAGAAAAAGCATTTGCGAAAGCGAAGCATGCACTATCTAAAACCACTGTAGCAGCACGTTAACGCAATACCCCTGCGGGGTCACCATATATATAAATAAGGAGAGGTTGTTTTCCCAAACGGACTTGGGGGCAACCTCTTTCCGTTGTTCACTATGCATCTTACGGGTTTATCATTCTTCCTCAATTGGTTGCAGTTGCCCAATAAATTCCAGATAAGGGTCATTTGGATACAGTACCGCATCAGGGTTGTGCCGGAAGGGGATGTCGGGATTAAATAGCTCCGTTAACGTATCCCGTAAAAACTGTACGAACCGTTCCTTGATTGACTCCAGTGCTTCCCCTTCTACTACAAAGCCATTGCGCCCGCCAAGGTAAAACAATGCGCCTTCTTTGCGAAGTTTCCGTGCGATATATAGATGAGGCTCCACGTTAATTTTTCCGGTCACTTGCTCATAGATAAAGGTGTAGAATAATGTCTGCATCATTGCTTTGTTGCTTTTTATCGATGCAGGGGCAAAAAGGGTGTCTTCTCCATGGAATTTGAGTTCGTCGCGTCCGGTTTTGTAGTCCACAATGCGGGTTTTACCGGCTGCTTCATCCACCCGATCGATGATGCCGTATAGTTGGATGGTTTTGGTCTCCCCATCGATGGCAATCGGAAACTCAATAGTATAGTCGCTTTCGTTTTCAAGCTCCACGATGCGGAACGGGGCAATTTCGTCTGCATCGTATCGAAGGAATACCGTGGCATATTCTTCTGCCACTTTAAGCAGAATGCGTTGCATGCTGTTGGGAACGGAGATTCTGCCAGTCTCCTTGTACATCACTTTGGAAAGCGCTTGCAGGCAGATCTGCGGTAGCTTGTGCAGGTGCTGCCTGATGCGATTGGCATCGATGGAGGTGCCATTTTGTAGGAGTTGCTCGTAGAAATCCTGCATCGCCTGATGGATAACGGAGCCAAGTTTGTTGAGTTCAAATTCTTCGGCCATCTTTGGTGGCTCCTTGATTTCAGCGATGTATTTGAGGAAAAACAGCAAGGGGGATTGCAGGTAGGTGGTGAAGCCCGATGCGGAAAGCCGCGGGCGATTGGGATCAGAGCTATCAAAATAACGGAGCATTTTTTGCCATACGGCACCTGTTTTGGCAACGACCAATGGAGCATGTGGAGCGGCTGCCCGAATGGGCTGCTGCTGGGTACTGTGCTGAAAAGAAAGCTGGCTTTCAAAGGCCAATTGCTGGACGAATCGGCTCACTTCTCCGCTATTGCTTTCATCGACCACGTGGTTATACACCAAGGTAAGGCGTTGGGGGAATTGCAGCACGCGATAGAATAGGTAGGCCGATAGGGCATCCTGGTTTTCCAATACGGATAGCCCATGTGCACGACGGATGGAGTCGGGTATGAACGTAGGGGCAACTGTAATCTTGGGCAACGTGCCCTCGTTGACGCCAATGATATAGACCTCGTCGAAGTCGAGGCAACGACTTTCCAATAAACCCATGATTTGTATCCCTTTCAAAGGTTCGCCCTCAATGGGGGCTGAAATGCCTTGGAGTGATTTCCGGATGAGTGCACAAAGAAAAGGAGTCGGTAGCTCTGGATGGTTGTTGAGGCCATCTTCCAGCAGATTAAGTGTTTTTTTTGCAGCCAGAATCAGCGATGCTTCGATATGGCGTAGTGTGTTGTCTTGCTGGCGATGGTTCAAGATTCCCTCTAGCAAGTGATGCAACGCTTGCAGAATGGCCCCGCTGGCTCGCTGTGGCTCGAAGAATGGTGGATATGCCGCGGTTTCCAATTGTAGTTCCGCCACGGGTACTTCCAACCACTCATTTTTTTGGATCTTTTCTTGTAAATCCTGCCGTTCTTTGGAAGAAATCCCGCTTAATGGATGTGCTATGGCCGCCTCCACATCAAGGTGCTGTACACTTTTTCCTTGGTTTGCGGCGAGATGCTGTTGGATGGTCAACCACAAGTCTAATAGACCAAATAGGGTAGACTGCATCAGCGGAAATCCCATGGTGACATTAAATGCAGTATCGTCTGGAAGGCTTTGCAATACGGGGATTAACAGGCTCTCATCTGCCAAGATAATGGCGGTCTGCGTAGGCGATTGCTGCGCTGTTCCCTGTGCCGACAGTAATTTGGGGAGTAGCTTCGCTTGGGCAACCTTGCCCGCAGTGGACACCAAATCAACTGGGATGTTTTTTGACCCCAATGTCGAGGGAAATTCGCCCAAAGCATTTTTTAGGCCGTACTGCTGGATATTCTTGCGTAGGAAAAGACCAGCCTCCTGCAGCGGATCATCGAGGTAATAACTGTCAGCGTCGAAATAGAAAAGAGCCTTGCCATCCTCTTGCCATTGGGTAAATAGCCTGGCCTCGCAACGGTTGAGCGCATTGAAACCAATGAATGCGAATTGCTGGTAGGTGTCTAGAAAATGGGGGTTGTCTGCATGCCCTTCGGCGAGGCTTCGGTAATACGTAGCCGTGGTGGTCAGCCCTTGCTCGGCCAATGCAGCTTTGAAGCGATGGTAAAGTTTGGGCAGCCGACCCCAGAGTTGCAGGAACTTTTGCTGGATAGCCGTTTGTTTGCCTACGGAGAATGATTCCCAGAATTGTTGCATAAACCGTTGCTGTTCTGCCGAGAAATGGGGGAAACGTTGTTGGAGTAGGGCAATGTCGCGTAATTCGGCATATACATCGTCCGGATTGACGAGATCATAATCCAACTGGGCAAAATCGCTAAGGATGGTTTCTGCCAAGGGGTAGAATTCGTCGGGCGTCTCTTCTGGGCGCCCTTCTTCCCGCAGCATCTCATTGTGCAATCGGTGGAGGATGAAGAACTGGGTAATCGGGCTGGCCTCGGTATATGAGCTAGACTGGGCGAAAAATTCCTGTATGGTGAAAAAAGAAGGGCTCCAAAGCGGTTTGGCGGATAGGTCAGCCAAGTGCTTCCGTAGGAAGACAATGGGCCGTTTGTTCGTCAGCACCACAGCCACATCTTTCAGGTCATCCCCAAATCGGGATAACAAATCAACGGCGACTTGTTTGAGGAATGGGGGCATGTTTTGAAGCCTCAGGTTCATCTGGTAATCGCGAGTTGCATCTTTTCCTGTTTCCATTGCCTTTTAAACTTCAACTAATTTTTCTAATGCACCATAATAAACAAAACCCTTCACATCAGGCATCCCCATCTCCCGAAGTACGGATTGGTATTCCATTACCTGTTTGATATGTGCTTCGTCTTCATGCTGTGTAAACTTAAAATCCAATATGATCGTCTCATTGGGGCTTACCAATACCTTGTCGGGTCTTAGTGCACGGCCATTGGGAAGGATGATGCTCCGTTCATTCCAGTGCTCGTAAGGGCCATTGAGCAGCGCTTGCAGTTGTGGGTGGTTCCATGTGGCTTGTGCTAGCGCGATTACTTCGTTTCGCTCGTCGGCCCGGAGCAATCCTTGTGCTTGTAGGCCATCTAAATGGCTAGCTAGTTCGTGGTCGGTCGTCGCGAGTGCCATCAGTTCATGCAGCAGCTGGCCCTGGCGCTTGGCGGTCTCCAGTCGCACGATATCCAGTTCGGCCTGTAGCTCCGGCCTAGCCAGTTCTTCTTTCATCCGGCTAGAGGCAGGATAGTGGTCGAATGACCAACCTACAGATGCTATCGGGCTTTCCTGTGTGGTGGCCGTTGTCGAGGTATCGTCGATGTATACACCATTGTTGAAATCCACGCCCAGTTCATGGGCATGCTGCGATAGCACTTCCAAGAGTAGGTCTCCAGCAATCAACGAATTGACTGCCCCATCGCCCTTTTTGCTCGGCGCTGTGATGTAGAGGTGCCTGCGCGTGCGAGTAGTAGCTACATAGAGGGTGTTGAGGGCGTCCATGTAGTTGAATAGCATTTCTTCGAAGTACGCCTTATATAAGGAGGATTTTCCCAAATCACCTTTGTATTTGACCGGGGTTTTGGCCAACAGTGCGTAAGGCGTATCATTCGTGTCTACCCAAAAATCCCCATTGACACGTCCATCCACCGGCCACCCGCAAAATGGGATCATCACCACATCAAAGGCTAGACCCTTGGATTTATGGATGGTCAGCACTTCAACCGCATTGGTGTCTGCATTGGCGGGGAGCGCCTTGTCCATTCCTTCTTCCTCCCAATACGCGAGGAAAGCGGGTATTCCCCGTTCCCCATTGGCAGTAAAGGTGGCGATGAGGTCGCGGAAGGCCAACAGGTAGGGCAGGTACTCGGCTTGGCTATGTAATCCATAAGCTCCAATCAGTGATTCTGTAAGTTCGGCTAGGGGGAGCTGCGTCCAGGTTTCCCAATGCTGGCAGAGGGTTTCGGGAAGCAGTCCGGCCAGTTGTGCCGGCTTGCGCTGTTTAATTTGAACCCAGTCATCAGGGGTAGGCTGTTGGTACCGATGCAATTGGTGGTACAAGTGGATGCAATTGGCACGATAGAGGGTAGAGTCGTCGGTTTTACCTACCAGTGCCCGTAACGTGTCAATCAATAGTCGGATAGCCGGATGATTGGCTAGCGCAAGGGCGTCTCCAGAGATGACATCAAACGATACGGCCGATTCCTTTTGTTTGTCGAGTAGGAATTGGATGGTCTCGCGCGCTTCGTTGTTGGTGCGTACGAGGATGCCAATTTGCCCGGGGCGGTATCTCTTGGAAGCAATCCAGTCAATGAGAGTATCGGCCAGCCGGTTGAGTGCTTCGGGTTTGACCGCGCTGGGCCGGTGCATGTTGTTTTCCACCTCAAGGAAATCGATCTGTACCGTACCGCCTTTTTTGCTTCCATTACCCTGGGGCATCAGTTGGTCGCTGTCTTGATATGCCCGGATAATGGTATCATGGTTGCCCGAAGGAATCCACCAGTCTTCATAGCGCTCGACACCCAATTCACCCAGTATCCGGTCGTTGAGGCGTTGCTGCAGCCAAGTGGGGGCATATTGAAACAGGATATTGTTAAAGCCCACAATATGTTCGTGGCTGCGGTAGTTTACTTCAAGGGTTTCGTTTTGGATCAGTGCTTTGGTGTCTGAGACATTGAAAGCCTTGGCGATTTGCCGTTCGGCCCCATCCAGCAAGATGCGCCAGTCGCCATTGCGCCAGCGGTAGATGCTCTGTTTCACGTCGCCCACGATGAGGTGTTCACTATGTTTGCCGGAGGCGTTGCCCATGGCATTGATGAGCAGGGGACGCAGGTTTTCCCATTGTTTTCGGGAGGTATCCTGAAACTCATCGAATAGGAAATGCCGATAGCGGCTGCCCATTTTCTCCCAGATAAACGTGGGGTCACCTGATTCGTTAATACCGATGTTATTGAGTAGGATTTGCGCATCACTGATCAGCTGTGCGGCATTTTCCTTTCGCCATGCGGATAGGAGCGTACTCATCTCCTTCAGCAAACGTAAATAGTAGAGGTTTTCGTCGATGGCTTTGGCGAGGTAATAGCCGGGGCTTTGTTCGGCGCAGTGCTGGCGTATGCGTTCCAAGAGCGGGTTCAGTTGTTCATATAGCGCTGCTACGCGACCGGATACCCCTCCTTTCTGCCATTCTTCAGGCGCATGGATATATTTTTCGATTTTCGCGACTGCATCAAAAGGGGCATCTGCCGAGAGGGAACGGAGTTTGGCCAGCTGGTTACGTGATTTTCCTGCCAGCTCGCTCGCGTCTACACCGGAGGTTTCGAACGCATCGACTGCGTCTTTCAGCAATGTCGTGAGCTGTGTCTCGAATTGGGTGATGGTTTCCTTGCAATAGCTATCGAGACTGCCAAACAATTCCTGTTCGGGGATATGGGCCACCGCTTTGTCAAAATCTTGGAAATCTTCCCGAAAGATTTGGGAAGCTAGGTCGCTTAGTGCCCGGCGATAGTTCCAGTTTTCATCGCGGTCTATTTTTGCTTGGGCATAGTCCATGATCCATTGCAGTAAATCAGGGCGATCATCTAGTAGCCGATTAAGCCGCAGTACCAAATCGGCTTTCACTTTCCGGATATTCATTTCCAGCTTGTATCCTGCATCGATGCCCAGCTCAAAGGTGAACCCACGGATGACCTTTTGCGTGAAACCGTCGATGGTACTCACGGAGAATCGACTGTAGTCATGCAGGATTTTGCGATAGATTTCGGCCGCCCGTTGCTGCAATGTAGCCGGTTCCCACATGGGGTAGGTTTTCGACAGGATTTCGCGGTAACCACTAGCCTTGTCTTTCGTTTGCCCGTCTCCTGTAGCAAGGCTTTTCAATACTTCCATGATGCGGCCCTTCATCTCAGCTGTGGCCTTGTTGGTAAAGGTGATGGCCAGGATTTCGCGGTATTTGTTTTCTGCTGAAAACAACAAGATGAGGTAATGTGCAGTAAGGCTAAAGGTTTTGCCAGACCCTGCGGAAGCTTTTAATATTTTCAGTGGTGGGGTAGTTTCCATATCGCTACAGCAATCCTTTCTCTTCCAATGATGCCCTGATTTCCTCATGCTGGTTCCAAAACTTGGTTTTGATGGTGTGCATGGCCTGCTTGAATTCGGGGTGGTTTCTTACCGGGTCAACAATGGAGTCTTCCTCCAATAACAGGATCCAGTATTGATAGTTGTCTTCTTTTGAAAACAGTTTCAGGTGCTCCAATGCTTGCTGGGTATCCTGCTGATATAGATAATACAAGGCTAAATGCACATGTTTATAGATGGTTTGGTCGCGATCCGAAAAATCCTTAAATCGGGCGGCAAACTGGGCTGCATCCTCTTTGAATCCCATATTGGATAGTACGACGGCTATCGTTAAGTCTACGTTTTGAAAGATGTCTAATTGGTTAGCCGCTCTTACCTCAATGAACCGCTTATAATACCGATAGGCACTTTTGTCATCTCCGGTGTGATGATAAATTTTTCCGATTTCCTGCAAAAAAGGTAATTGTGTGGAGTCCCTTTCCAATTCCTTTAGCAATAACTGCTTACCGTTTTCCACGTTTCCGTCCTTCACGCAAATGAGAACAGCCTTGACCCACACCGCAAAGGAGTTCTCCGGATCATAGTCTAAAGATTTGTCGATGTAAACAATGGCCTCGTCCACAAATCCGGTCTGGATAAGGGCGTTGCTCAAATGCAGGTAGTTCAGGCTTGTGGCAGCGGAATCATGTGCAGTGGCATCCAGTCGAACCCTTCTGAGTGCATATTCCAAGTATTTGGCAGTATTGGGAACAAGCCAATTATAGAAATCTGATAGAAAATGGATGGCTAAAATGGAATTTGGATTATATTCCAACGCCTTTTCAAAATAGGGGATAGCTGCTCCATAATCTTGTTTGTGTGCATAAAACAAAGCTTTGGCTATTAAACTCTCGGGAAGCATCGGGTCGTGAAGCAATGCGTTGTCGGCAAAGGAGGCAATTTCGGTAGTATGTTTTTTTTCCGTTTGAAAAAGATCCAGGTAATAACAGGCTATGGCCGCACAAGCATGGGCAAGCGCAAATTTATCATCATGGTCGATGGCTTGATTGAAATATACGATTGACCGCTCCAAGTTTTCGGGGCCGCCTTGATTCAATAAATCTACACCCTTTAAAAACAGGTCGTACGCAACCAAGTTTTCTGTGGGTTTTTTCTCGATTCGTCTTTGCTCTTCCCAGGTGATAATAGCCTGAATCTCGTTGGCGATGTCTTTGGCCACCTCCTGTTGCAACTGAAAAATATCATTCACTTCACGTTTATATTGCCGCGCCCATAAATGTTTATCACTGGAAGCCTCTATTAACTGGATATTCAACAAAATCTGGTTGCCGATCTTTTGGCCGCTTCCCTCGACAAAATAATTTACATTCAACTCTTTGGCCATTTCAGGGATGGACTTGGAAGTGTTCCGATACTTTTCGGTGGATGTGCGGCTGATGACTTTGAGGTCTTTTATTTTTTGAAGGTTGTTAAGAGTCGATTCCATCAATCCATTGATGAGGTAGACGTTGGTAGAATCGTTGCTGTCGTTTTTAAATGGCAATACAGCTATTGATTTTTCCAATGGGGTCGATGCGGCGGATGGCCATAGGGAATAGCTGAGCCAGCCGATGGCTAACGCGGCAATAATTCCCGCAGATACCAAGATGGCGAAGCGTCGTTTACGGTTGGGCCGCACCGTGGGAATGGATTCGCCTTCCGTGACGGTTCTTTTATTGGCTTCTCCCGGTGGATACCCATAGTGTTCTCGGAAGCATTTGATAAAATACGATGTGCTGCCAAACCCTACTTGATAGGCGACCTCAGAAACCGTTAATGAAGAGGACCTCAACATGTCCATGCCGCGCACTAGTCGGACTTGCCTAATGAACTGGCTAACCGATAGCCCGGTCAATTTCGTCACCTTGCGCAGTAAGTTTGACCGGCTCATGTTTGTTTCATTGGCCAGTTCTGATACGCCAAACTGTTCATTGGACAAGTTATCCTCAATAATCGCTGTGATTTGGCGTATAAAGTCGTTTGCAATGGGGTGCGAATCGGACATGTGTTTGGTGTCAATTTTCAAAACAAATATACTCGTTGTATCGGCATTTGCGTCATAGTTTATATGGTTTCAGCATAATTTATATGACCCACATCAAACTTGATGCTTTTGTCATCAAAACTAGTTAACCCGCCTTATAGGGTTAGCCGATCTTTACAACATTCATAATTATTCACAATTTAACTTAATAAGGATCATGAAAAAACAACTTCCTAACTCACTGAAAGTAATTACGACGATTGCTTTTTTTGCTATGCTATTAATGGGTGTCGCTTGCACGGGGCAGGGCAACTCATCTGCCGATACACAAAACAAGGTGAAGCCACCCGCAGTTGATATCCACACGGCGGTGATAACAGACGACGAGGAGGCGCTTCGACAACATATCGCCGCGGGCACCAACCTGAATGAAAAAGATCCCTTTGGCGGCTCCAGCCCATTGATCTCCGCTGCTGTCTTCGATAAGCCGGCAATGGCCAAGCTACTGATAGACGCCGGGGCAGATTTGAATTTCACGAACAATGACGGTTCCACGCCCCTCATTTCGGCAGCGTTTTTCGGGCGGCCCGAAATTGTACAGCTATTGTTGGACGCAGGAGCTGATAAGACCATAAAGAACAACTTTGGGGCGACGGCCTATGAAACGGTGGCGGCGCCTTTCAGCGAAGTCAAAAGCACATACGATATGATGGGCAAGATGCTGGAACCTATGGGGCTGAAGCTCGACTATACTTACCTTCAAAAGGTTCGGCCTGAGATCGCAGCGATGCTGAATTAATGAATTGAATGATGATACGTCAATAATGGATAGAAGATACGATATCGATTGGATCAGGGTGATTGCTATCGGCCTGCTCCTGCTTTACCATGTAGCGATAGGCTTCCAGTCTTGGGGGATTATGATCGGGTTTATTAGTGCTAGTAAGCCATGGGCAGCTTTATGGATCCCCATGACCATGCTGAATGTATGGCGAATACCCCTGCTGTTTTTTGTGTCGGGCATGGGCGTTTACTTTGCCATCAACCGTCGAAACTGGATACAACTGTTGCGCGAGAGGGCCAATCGGATTCTGCTCCCCTTCCTGTTTGGTGTGTTTCTTATTGTTCCGATACATGTGTACATCTGGCAATATTATTATCAATTTGATTTGATTTATTCGCCTAATCCCGGTCATTTATGGTTCCTGGGCAACATCTTTGTGTATGTGGTCATCCTATCGCCCATTTTCTTCTATTTGAAAAGGAATGCGGACAGTCGTTTGGTCAGCGTGATGAAAAGGGTTTTAGGTCATCCACTGGGCTTACTACCGGTCATCGCTTTCTTCGTAGCGGAAGCATTGGTGGTTGATCCAAAACCCTTTGAATTATACGCCATGACGTGGCATGGGTTTTTCTTGGGGTTTTTAGCATTTTTCTTTGGTTTTTGCTTTGTGCTGTGTGGCCGTACGTTTTGGGAGATGATCCTCAAATGGCGGTGGCTATTTTTAGCCATTGCAGTTGCCTTATTTGTAGTTCGGCTCACCTATTTCACACCGTTTGCACCGAATTACCTATTGGCCATTGAATCCAATTGTTGGATTATTTCGGTTTTCGCATTTGGATATAAACACCTTAATCGTCCGAGTAAAGCGTTACATTATTTAAGCCAAGCCGCTTATCCGATTTATATTATTCACATGGTCGTGTTGTATATCGGATCATGGTTGATCTTCCCGCTCGCTATTGCAGTACCTCTCCAATTTGCTTTGCTGTTGTTGTTTACGATCGTCGGTTGCTTGGTAATATATGAGTTGGTCATTCGAAGGGTAAAAATCATCAGGCCATTATTTGGGTTGAAATGAGCACAATATAGCCACCTTAGCATATCATCCCTTGTTTTTATTGCGGGATATTCCTTATCTTGCTCCGTTTATTCATAGCAAGCTAACGGATAAACTAAAGGAAACATGAAAACGCTTTTGACTACGCTGCTGATGGCAACGGCACTGTTGCTGAACGCCCAAACCGCATCTACCAAAAAAAGCCCGCCATTATCCGACGGCTCCCCAGCAAGTGTTGGCATCGTTGTTGATCGATTAAGCTGGGTGGATGGAATGCTCGAAGAATCTGTCGCGAATGGAGATATCCCGGGTGTAGTTGCGCTGATTGCCCGAAATGGCAAGATTGTATACCATAAAGCATTCGGCATGGCGGATACGGAGAACGGCAGGAAACAGCAGAAAGATGACATCTTCCGAATCGCTTCGCAGACAAAAGCTATCACGTCCACGGCGGTGATGATCCTGTGGGAGGAGGGAAAGTTCCGATTGGATGACCCCATTTCCAAGTTTATCCCCGAGTTTAAGAATCCCCAGGTCTTGGATGGGTTTAGGTATGGCGATACCTCATACACCACAAAACCTGCCAATAAGGAAATCACCATCAGGCACCTGCTTACCCATACCTCCGGGCTGGGGTATGGCGTGATCGATGGCGATGAGCGCATGAAGATGATTTATGAAAAGGCGGGAACAACGGATTTATTCACCACAGCAGATGTCAGCATCGGGGAGGTGGTAAAAAAGCTGGCTGGTCTTCCCTTGCACCACCACCCGGGAGAGCGGTTTACCTATAGTATGGGGTTGGATGTGCTGGGATATTTTGTTGAGGTGATCTCGGGAATGCCTTTTGATCAATTCCTGAAGGAGCGCCTTTTTGACCCGCTAGGCATGCACGATACTGGGTTTTACTTACCCGATAATAAAGCAGACCGACTTGTCTCCATCCAACAGAAGGAAAACGGGAAGTGGGTTAATTACCCCAATACATTCTACGAGACCAACTATCCCATTAAGGGCGCGAAGAAATTCTTTTCGGGTGGTGCAGGGCTTTCCAGCACGGCAAAGGATTACGCGACCTTTTTGCAAATGTACCTGAATGGTGGAGAGCTAAATGGGGTACGCATATTGAGCCGTACGACCATCGAAACGATGATGGCCAATCAGACGGGTGATTTGTTTGGTGGAGGTGACAGCCATCATGGTCTGGCATTTGGTGTACTGGACGAAGCCGGCGTCGCTAAGGGAGGATTGGGTAGTGCCGGAACGTTTGAATGGGGCGGTTACTTCAATACCCAATATTTTGCCGACCCGAAAGAAGCGATTATCGGCATCATTATGAAGCAGACCCAAGGGCCAACTGGCGATCAGACTTCTTGGAAGTTTAAGCAACTGGTGGGTGCCTTGGTCGACGACTAATCGGGGGTTAAACTACCATTTATATTAGGGGAAGAACGAAAAACAAGCAGAAGTACATTGGGCAAGGACATGTTCGGATGGACATATGTGGCTGATGTACGTGGAAATCTACCTTTCAAAAACAGTTGAAAACTTATTTTAAGTCACGTAATTTGTCAAATTAAAAAAATAATTGACTAACTATTTGATACTTAATGTAAGTTTCCTATCTTTGCCGTCCCTTTTAGGGGATGGTATGTCTTGAGCGAAGCCCTACTGCTTCGATGGACGGAAATAGAATAATAAAAACATGTCAGGAATTATTGGAAAAAAAGTAGGAATGACCAGCATTTTC
>CAZCHE010000015.1:0-65084 GCA_964498395.1 uncultured Parapedobacter sp.
AACAATCAGGATCTTCTGCTCGGAGGTGAACATACGCCTGGTCTTGCGGCGGATGTCCTTGATGAAATTTTCGGGGGTGCAAAAGCACTGCGATACTCAATAGCGTCAAAGCCCTTAGATTTGATATACTCGCATAGAAACTGTGTAGGCAAATATGTAATCTACCCGTAAATTTGCTGCAACCATTGGTGTAGTTTATTTATCAAGCACCTCCCAGTGGCCGCCCTTAGCAGGGCCGATGCGACGTAATCTCTTTTCCTTTTGCAACTGGCTGACATTTCGCTCTACCGAACGCTCAGTAATTTCCAGTAATAGCGAAAGTTCAGGTATTGTAATCTCGGGGTTCTCCCGTATATAGGTTATAATTTTCCCCGACGTTTTCCCCGACGTTTTCCCCGACGTTTTCCCCGACGTTTTTGGTGTATCTGTTGTTTCAGCATACGCGATAACACGAAATCCATGCTGAAAATTCTCAAATTTGGGCGCTTTCAGCCCATACTGCTCAAATGCCTCTCGGATACGCCTGACACCAGACCCATACTTTTCTATCAATTGAGCCTCCTTAAAGATGGCGGCAATTTTCCGGTTACGGGAGTACGATGAATACTCGTCGGCGAGTAGCTGCTCAATGGTGATTGTATCCGGAAGGTGGCCGGGGTTGAAAAACTCAATATAATCGTCGAAAATTTTTACCGACGAATCGCCGCTGTTCATATAATCACGGTGTACAATCATGTTCGTTACGATTTCACGCAACGCCAGCATCGGGTATTGCCAGCGTTCCTCGCGCTGCGGATCGCCGGTGATGATGTATTCTTTATTGATGTGCTTACGGATAAACGCCAACACCTCCTCCACTTCGCTGAACAGGTCACTGCGAACAGTCAACCCGTCCTTAATACTGGTCGGTGTAGAGAAACGGCCCAATTCAATGGCTGCCTGAAAGACATCGTTTTTGGCAAACAGCAGGAATCCGGCGTTAGTCACCTGCGTGCCCCGGATCAACTCAAACTTGGTCAATACGGTCAACGGATCGTCTGTGAGCGGCATTTCCTTTCCCTGGTTGCTCTTTTCGGTAAACTTCACCACCTTATCCAGCGATAGGTCTTCAAGTGTCCTATCTGGATTAATGTAACTATCCCAGCTGGTATTGAAAGACCGGAGGTGTAGGTCGGCGATTTCCATCAACGACAGTTGGTGGTTGGCATTGTTTACCCGCTTGTAATATCGGCCCTTGAATGCGACCGGTTTTATCGGAAATTCTTTTACCGACAGTACGCCGACTTTAGTTCCACCCAGATCAACCTCATCTGCATCAGGAATGATGCTGGGCTGGGTTTTGTTCTTGACCTCATTGACCCATTTCTGTAACGACTCATTGCCTAACGTAAAACCTTTCACGGCAGTTCCATTGTCACCCATACCGATGAATACCTTACCGCCCTTGCTGTTGGCGAAGGCCGTAAGCGACTCAATGACCGCATCGGAAAACGAGCTTTTGAATTCGATGTGTTGGTCTTCGCGTATTCTGGTTTTTGGCATATTTGTATAATTTTTCGCGTCCTTGTTGGGCAGTCAAAGATAACTAATTTCTAAATTAGTACCCCACTCGCACTGACACTCCGGAAGCCATCAGCGTGAAACCAAATAGGCTGATCTGCGACCGGCGAAACCAAGGCTATCCAAGGACGAGCCAAGGTATCTATTGGCTAATCCGGACTGAAATCTAATACCTATGGCTTAACTTGGTGGTAATAACGGTGATGGTAGCCGTTCGCATACAATTATCTGCCATTCGTATATGCGTTAGTTGTTCTTAATAGAATAATATCATAGTTTTGAGCGCAGCTAGCAGTTGACAATTACAGCGGTGACAAAACTGATTATAGCCGAATCAACAACTATTTTAAATACGGGCTGATTAGCCGTTGACTACTTAAATCGATACAATATGAAAAAACAATTCTACCATTTAATTTATCTTCTCATCGCAACGGCAATAGCGGTATCATGCAGTAAGTCTGAAGATGAAATCCAACAGCCTGATGAAACCAAGGAAACGTACGAAGTATCCTTTCGCGTTAAATCTTTCACGCAGCAAATGTTTCCAATTGCAAGCAATTTGCCCTTAGATGGGTTGAGTGGGCTCGACGAATCTATTTATAAAATAAAGTATTTAATTTTCGACTATAGGGGCAACAATGTAGAAACGATCATCCAGCTCAACACCGACCCTGATTTCGGTTCACATTCCCTAAAGCTGGCTGAGGGAGACTACAAAATAGTAATATGGGCGACAAGTGGAGACGTGCGAGACGGTTCTGACCTTAAGGCAAATTATGATCATGCTGTCCTCCATGCAGCTGAATACCCAGCAGGATCTAGTCCTGTTATTATTCACGATTCATTTTACAAAGAATACGATTTTTCGGTTTCGGGAACCGATGTTAGCAATGAAATTGTGTTAGAGCGGGAAACTGCGAAACTGGAGTTGCAAATTCTGGGGGGGGGGGAATTCCAAGTAATGCGACCACGCTTAAATTATCGTACACCTCGCATACGATGATCCGACCAGCAGATTATGAATATGGGAGCAACGCTTCAGATGTTAATATGAGTGAATTTTTTTCATTGGAACAATACTCCGACACTGAGGGCTACACATTCCACACCTATGTATTACCTCAAATTGCAAACGAAATCTTTAAGACGGACGTCACGCTAAGCATTTTGGATGAAAACGGGAATGTATTAACATATAAGGTAATTGAAGACGTCGAGGTGTTTAGAAACAAAAAGACGATTCTGACTGGCGCTGTCGGGGAAAATGAAGAGTCAACGTCGAGCTTTGCAATCAATATAGATACGACGTGGGACGATAGTCATGAAGTGGTAAACTTTTAATTTGAAAACAATCAAATCCCTTTGACTAAAACCCCTCATGGCCTAATTCGCACTGATGTTTCGCAGGGCATCAGTGCGAAACCAAATATAGCGGCCTGCTATTGAAAAAAGAGTGGTAAAAGCTATTTGCCTTTCGCCACTCAAATCTCAACAAGATGACGACTCACACACCTGCTTTTCAATTGTCGTACTCGCTGCAATCGAAGTCTTCCCAATCGGCCAACGCTTGCTCTGCGGCTTCTCTGTATTGGGGATACAAGTTACAGTTTCGGGCAGCTTTCAGGTAATCTTCGCCGAGTTTTTTCAGTTTCTGGCAATTGTCAACACTCATATCATCAGAAAACGCCTGGGCAGCATCGGTAAAGGCCTTAGCTTTCGTCACGACATCATCACATGAGTTGATCCCAAGCGGGTCTGATTTTTTACAGCCACTTAAGGATGTCATGATCACGGAAACGGACAACAACCCAAGCGCCAATGATCTGCGCAGCGTGTTTTTTCTAAGATAATTCATACGATAAGATTAATTTTAAATGGTTAACACTCAAGATGGTGTAAAAGTAGAAGCAGAACGCTAAGCGCACAATACCTAAAATGGTGTATTATATCGCAACATACGACCAAAAAATAACCCCGGCTCGCCATAAAAACAAGCCGGGGCATACTGCACACGTATGAAAAACATGTTACCCCCATTGGGGTCGGGGGCTGTCTACCTAAATCGATCTCAAATATAGGGATAAAAACGGCGCTGGCTAGATGTACGGGGTTGTTCAATTTATTCATTGTCAATCCAACCGCTTATTTGCATTATCGCATGTGAAACGGCTGGCCTGGATACCAACCTGCACCGTTTGTATCCAGATCGGCTTGACCGCCCTGCTTTTTTTGGCTACCTTTGGGCGGCTTAGCAGGATGCACCGTATCGCTGACGAGTCAGCAAAATGACTGGCCGCATGGTCTGAACCGATAAAAATGAAAAACCCCATGAAGCGCAATAAGACTACTGCCTAATGATAATCCTCCCATTACCCGCTGGTTTTAACGATTCAAAACGGCCTAAATGCGGGTAAAGTATTCCAGTTATATCGGCTTAGCTTTGGCACTATGCGTTTATGCTTGCCAATCGGCGAATAGTGACAGTAACGTGGCTGCATTGCCCCAAGGCGATACAGTGATCCCGCAAACCTACGTAAAACTGGATGGGAATGATTCGGACCTCGTATCGGAGGTGGACACCCTGGCTTACCAGGCAAAATTATTGGCGCTGGCCAACGGGGATACCACGGGTCATTGGCCAGTGTGGCCCCAACCATATCCCCTGCCCGGTGCGGTACTGCCCCATAAGCGGATCGTGGCTTTCTATGGCAACCTATATTCGGCAAAGATGGGTGTCCTTGGCGAATTGCCGCCACAGCAGCTATGGGATAAACTGGACGAGGAAGTGGCGAGATGGAACGCTGCCGATACCACCACCCATGCCATACCGGCACTCCATTACATTGCCGTAACGGCACAGGGTAGCCCCGGCAGGGATGGTAAGCACCGCATGCGTATGCCATGGAGCCAAATCGACTCCGTATTGCGCTTGGCAGCGCATCGGGAGGCTTTAGTGTTTCTGGATATCCAGGTTGGGTTCAGTACGCTGCAGGATGAGTTGCCACGCTTGGATACCTTTCTGCGTATGCCCCACGTACATTTAGGCATTGACCCCGAGTTTTCCATGAAAGATAGCCTGCCGCCCGGCAAGCGCATTGGGCATTTCACTGCAGCCGATATCAATTTTGCGGCTGCACATTTGGCCGAGCTGGTACGTGCGCATCGACTACCCACAAAGGTGTTGGTAGTGCATCGGTTTACGCAGGGGATGGTCAAGGATTACCAACAAATAGCCTTGCGGCCTGAAGTGCAAATGGTGATTGACATGGATGGCTGGGGTGCTCCCGCGCTGAAGAAGAACACCTATTATAGCTATGTATTCCACGAACCCGTCCAATTTACGGGGTTTAAGTTTTTCTATAAGAACGACCTGATACGCGCCCCTCATCGGATGATGACACCTGAGGAGGTGTTAGCATTAACCCCGATACCGGTTTATATCCAATATCAGTAGCAATGGACGCCACCTTGTGCTGATACTCCGGCTCTTCATTTACGCTGCCAACTGTACCGCTGTCTTTTCAAGGCCGATATTCATTAAACATGATCATACCGTGTTCGCCATTAGTTAACCAATTTTTGTCTAGCTCATTGAGAAGCCGTACCTGTTCGCTTGATAAGCCAAGCATGAGTTCTGATTTCAGTGTCCTCAACACCAATGTGTTATTTTCGAGATAACGAAGATGCTTCTCAACAGGTTCTGTCAATGGCCAATTTCTATCTTCGAACAACCTTCTGTAATTAGCATCACCTTTAAATATGATGAGGGATGAAGAACAAAAATCCTGCTTTAACGGTAATGGAAATTCTGTGAAATGGCAGGGGCTATTCCAGAATAGACCATTTTCAACTATTATTCTTCCCTCACTCACAAATTGTTTAATCCTATAGGCAATTTGCTGTACTGTAACATTGCCTATGTCCAAAAGGTAATCGATAAGCCAAAGCGCATCTTCGATAGTGGCATCCGAGACAAAAGTCGGGTAGCTTTTGAGGTGTAAAACGATTTGCGCTGTATGATACTCCGATATTAAATGATCAATCAAAAATAAGTCGGTAAGCAATTCTATCCCTGCATTGTCAGCTACATAATCAACCCGCTTTAGCGGTTTATTAGTTTTCACAAATATTTCCAATGCCGTTGTATCATCAATTATTAATGAGCCTCGTTCTGCTGCGTTTGTAAAGGTACCGCTTGTATTTATTTGGCTTAAGTCCGCACTGTTTCCCCACAATGACGCTTTCAACAACACCTCCATTTTGCTGTCATCACGGATAAGTGTTGAAAGCTGATGGATAAAGGCTGTATTTTCCGTAATGCTATCTTGTTTTATTTTTTTAAAGGGATCGGCATACGTTGCGGGATACCCCATAATCTGCATGATACGTCTGTAGAAATAGGCTTCTACCTTGAAGAATGGTACTTCGCTGTACGTTTTACCAAGCTCCTGCTCAAAAAAAACATTCCAGAATTGGTATTCTTCCTTGGTTAGCGAGTTTATCTCGCTAATATATCCGTTCGACACCTCAAAAGACAGCTGATTAAGCTGTTGAATCTGACGTTTGGTTAGATGCTGGTCACTGATTACATTAGCTATGATATACGGGAGACGTTGATGTAAAGTATAATAAGCAAATGAATTTTTATTTGCCCCTGATATAAATGCTGGTTCTTGCATAGGTGGATTGATTTAACTTCTTCGGCCGTATTTTCGGAATGCTTGGATAAACTGATAAATCAGGTAAGAGATAATTATTTTTGATATGCCTGAAATAAAGTAAATATAACCGGGAACCTGCTCGGTAACGATATTATATTCCTTCCTATCCATAAAGTACGCTCCTGGCATAAGATAGTTTGCTTTATGTATAGGTGATAAAAACTCGAAATAATTACCGATAATGAACCAAGTGGTTTTCCAGTCATTCCCCATTGTATATCCACGCAAATATACATAGATGAGATACAAAACAATACTAAATGCAAAGAGTACGAAAAATGACCTGCCAAGACCATCACTATGGTTATTAGAAACCTTATTCAGCCAAATCGCAAACCCATCTGCCCTTCTTCTATAGTTCTTCTGTTTTCGTAAGGCATCCAAAGCGAGTCCGCGATACCCGATTTCATTGGCTATGTCATTATTTTTCTGAAAAACACCGCTCAACTGGCTCAATAACATCAATTCTGATTCGTGGTCTCTCTGCAAGGAACTCGCTGTGACAATTCTACATGGAAATTCATGGCCTAATATTACGATGTCTTGTATTCTGGAGTGTGCAAAGTCTATTTTCCCGCCCTTCCCTCCAAAATCACAATTGTAAAAATGTGTTTTCCCTAAATCGGAATAACTTATTTGAAGGCTATACTTGTCCTTGCGATGACTATCCGCTCTGCCGACATTGATAAACCTAAGGTCTCCGAAATTCGTGAAATTTTGAAAAGACAACAAACCCGTCTTAACATCGTTAAACTGCAGAAAACTACCCACGGGATTATGACCGGTAAACGTTAGGCTTTGTCGGTTCTCTATTTTCGAAAATAGCCCCCGTGGAATAGTGGTACTTTCTAGGCATATCGCTTCCGTTTTACTATTATGGATTGTAAAATGGTCAATCGTGGAATCACGCAAATTTATCGTCCGTATCTTGTCACTGTCTTCCTTACTATCCCCTCGCTCATTATAATCAACATTCTCTATGCTCAGCTTCTGAAATGTCGACCGATTTGAAAAAAACATGTTAGCCGATCCATCGTTTCCATCCACATACTGAAAACGGGCACCTTTTATAGATAAGTCATTGACAGTAGAATTATCGATAAGAACAGCGGAACTATTGTTGCTTGTTTTTTTACAGGTATATTTATCAATAACCAGGTGATCTATAGTGGTCTTATTGGAAATGTGAAAGTGCGAGACATACTTTTGATCATCATTTGTTTGTTCCAAGGTCATTTCACTGATATGACAAGAACTGAGATCCAAACCTTCAATAGTTCCAGCAATTTTAACTGTTGATATTTCAGCGTTCGTTATTGATAAGCTATTCAAATGGCATTCATCGGTTACCTCTAGCGCATGTATTCGTTTAGACTCATTAATCACCAAAGAAAATCTATTCGTTGCCCGAACAATGATGTCTAGATTTTTGTTCTCCCAACTGCTATGGAACTCAAGTTTATCGATTTGTTCGTCCGAGATCTTAACTGTGTCGTTTACATTAACGTTCTCAATATAGAGTATTCCATCGTTTCTGTATTGTTGGGACACATGCGCCCGAAGTTTGTCAATAATATAATCTGACATATCATTCATTATTAAAATGGATCAATAACTGCTGGCCATTTTCGTTGTATGCCAAGTTTGTGTAACCGTAACGTCCGCGTTTCCTACTAAACTCTGTTAACGCCTTGAATTCATAATGTTTCCATGCTTGCTCACCAGCCTTCGCCCTATCCTCCGGTTCGCCTTGGAAGTTGAAAGCCTCATCAAAAACAACCAATGTCTTTTCATTAATGATATAGGGCGCTAACTTTTCCAGTATTGCACGAGCTGATTCATACAGGTCTGTGTCAATGAAAACCATGGCAAGGTGGGCATCTGACTTTTCGCTGAGGTGTTGCTCAATAAACTCATCTAGAACGTCTTTTTCTCTATTCTTTATTTCGCCCAACACCAAGTTTACATGCCGAGCGGGTATAAACGGTATAAATAAGTCTTCGCCGCTGTAGGATTGATTAGTAGGAATAGGGTGAAGCTCGATATTCTTTCCTTTACGGACGAGTTTCATGGTGTATCTAAACGTTCCTTTAGGGAATTTCGCCCGCCAGTCAAATGGCAATCCATTTCCGGAATCAAAACCACATAACTTTTCGCCGTCTTCAAGAAGTGAAGCTGTGAAATTAATGCTTCTGCCTGAACAGAATCCAAATTCAAGAAAGTATAGTGTTTGCTCAGTAGCTTTCTCTTTAGCCCAATTTTTACGGCTAAGCTCGACAGCATATTTAAGTAGCTCGCTATCACTGTCTGTACGATACGCATTATCTTCTTTAAATTTTTTCATTAACGCTCTGACGGATGCATAGGAGTGGAACGTATCGTATCTGTTCTTCGAGTTGAAATGCAAGATATTTCGGCCACCTTGTGGTTTATGTGAATCGCTGTCCTCTCTCCACGGGTGACTGTCCGGTGGAAACTGTATCAATTCCTGGAGGTTGGGATATACATTTTTCTGTGTTAATATATGGAAATTAGCATCCTGAACAGGAGGGCTAACTTGCTGCCTAATAGATAGGTTCCTGCCGACAAGCTTCTTGTCGATGACCAGAATCGTCTTTTCATTTAAATACTGGGATAGGATAGCGACAACTTTTCTGGCTAACTTACTGTCATTGATGTCAATAAAAATAAAGGCAATATACTCCCGTTCGGTTGAACCATGCAACTCATTCTTGATGAAATGTGAAACTGTATTTTCTATTTCACCTAGATAGAGACATACATTACACAATGGCGAAAACGGAAGCACCGGAATCTCACTTTCCGCTTTACGTTCCGCCAATATCAACTTACCATCTTCGCCATTGACTAACGTTCTTTTATAAGCATAATTTCGCTCACTAAACCCACCTTCACCCACGCCAACACCTGAATCAAAGCCATACACGAAACTGTTGTTGGCGATGGCCGCAATAAAATTTAACGATTCGCCTGAACCAAAGCCAAATTCAAGGTATACGCCCTTGCTCTTTACCCCTGGATTCAATTCCATCGCGCTTTCGACAGCTTCTTTTAGCAAGGCATTTCGTGTGCCTGTTTTGCTTTCGCTTAAAACAATTTGATCCTTCTCTTTCTTTACGTTATACCAGTAAAGCAATTGTTTCTCAGCATCGAGATTCGAGGCAGGCAAATTCATGAAATCTCCTAACTGCATTGGCGCGTTTTTTTTCGTGATTATCTTCATTTTATAAATAATTATATTGGCTGTTACCAACCACCGGTTTACAACTTTTACATGGCTTTGTACCCTAAAGGATATAAGCGTAATCCAAAAATGATTTACTGCTATTATGGAGCTATCGGCCCCTACTTCACAACCTCCTAGTTACAGAATTAGGTCTAGTAAAAATTTAGTTGACAACTGTTATGCTTAAGCTTGTGCTAAAATACATTATAATAATTTACAGGTCAATGGCTAATTAGCCAATTTTTTGTTTTTTATGGATGCGTTTATTTGTATATCCGCTTATTTGATTGGTATGGCTTGCTGTCGCAAATTACCAAAGGTAACGGTAACTGCTAGAATGGAATTGAGCTTGTTTAAACTTTATCCTTTGGTCTGCAATTGCGCCTCTTCCGCCCACTCTTCAGCTTTTTACTAAATTTTTTATCATTTAATCTTTTTGGTTATCTTTGTCTTACACGGCGGTATTACCAATAGGCCATCATAAAACATCTAACCTAATGGAAAACCAAATCGAAATATACCAAAGCAGCGATGGGCAAACGCTTGTCGAGGTTAAATTTATACATGATACGATCTGGCTCACGCAAGCACAGATTGCCGAATTGTTTGAAACAACACCATAGAACATCACGATGCACCTCCGTCGTATCTACGATGAAAAGGAGTTAGATGAAAACGCAACTTGTAAGGATTTCTTACAAGTTCGAAAAGAGGGCGCACGCACGATCAAACGCAAACAAAAACATTACCACTTAGATGCGATTATTTCAGTGGGTTATCGGGTAAAATCCATACGAGCCACCCAGTTTCGAATCTGGGCCACGCAACGCCTCAAGGAATATCTCGTGCAAGGCTATACTGTAACCTCCCCTGAAATCAGCCACAGTCAATGGTGGACACACAGTGGCATTGACCAGTACACCGCTGTGAATGGACTTAGCAATAGTGAAAACCGGACAGCTTATCGATTCTATCCCTTTTCATCATGTTTCTTTTTAGGAACGCCAACCCAATCCGGGTGCAACATGCTCCAAAATAGCAGACAGCACGTGTACATTGTAATCAACCCCTAACGTATTGGGTATTGTCAAAAGCAGTGTATCCGCTTCCTGGATGGCTTCATCCTGAGCCAATTCTTTGATGAGTTGATCTGGTTCAGCAGCATAACTACGCCCGAAAATAGCACGCTTGTCCTGTTCGATAAATCCGATTTTATCGACCCGACCCGCTTCCTGTCCAAATAAATACCGGTCTTGGTCCGTGACCAACGCAAAAATGGACCGACTCACCGAAACCCTTGGTTCGCGCGGGTGGCCTGCTTTTTTCCAGGCTTCTTTGTACAACCTGATTTGCTCAGCTTGCTGTGCATGGAAAGGCTTGCCGTTTTCGTCATATTTCAGGGTAGAACTTTGCAGGTTCATTCCATTTTCGGCCGCCCAGATCGCTGTGGCATTGGATGCAGACCCCCACCAAATGCGCTCCCGCAATCCTTCGGCGTGTGGTTCCAGTCGCAACAAGCCCGGTGGATTCGGAAACATCGGGTACGGGTTAGGCTTGGCAAATCCCACACCTTTTAGCTTATCTAAAAATTCCAACGCCTTACGGCGCCCCATGTCAGCGTCGGTTTCTCCTTCTGCCGGCTCATAACCAAAATAACGCCAACCATCGATGACCTGTTCTGGCGACCCCCTACTGATTCCCAATTGCAATCGACCGCCTGCAATCAAATCTGCAGCTCCGGCGTCTTCCACCATGTAAAGCGGATTTTCGTATCGCATATCAATCACTCCGGTTCCAATTTCTATTTTGCTGGTTTTAGCACCGATAGCCGAAAGCAACGGAAATGGCGACGCCAACTGGGCCGCAAAATGATGCACCCGAAAATACGCACCATCTAATCCGATTTCCTCGGCGGCAACAGCCAATTCAATGGACTGGAGTAAGGTGTCGCTCGCTGTACGGGTATTATAAGAGGGGTGATTCGCCCAATGCCCAAATGATAAAAATCCTATTTTCTTCATAAATCCTTTCTTAGGTTGTAAAATAGCCCGTACAAAAGTAATGATTATCATCCTTACCCGATAAAAGTCGCAATACACCCCTTTTTTGTCTTTTATGCCCCTCAGATCCGCCCATATTATTCCCGAACTTTACCATAACGAATTTCAAAACCCTGTAAAACATAACATATGATGAAAAAGCTGCAATTCACAAAAGAAATCAAGGCCCCCGCCCAGAAGGTGTGGGACACGCTTTGGAACCCCGGCACGTACACAAAATGGACGCGTGCCTTTAACCCCAAAGATGCCGGCGGATCGATCCAGAGCGACTGGCAGGTAGGTGGGAAGACCCTTTTCCTGGACAGCAAAGGTAGCGGCATGGTGAGTACCATCAAGTCTAAAAACGAGCCGTATGAAATTGTATTTGAACACCTAGGCGAAGTAATCGATGGCAAAGAAGACACCACGAGCGAAAAAGTAGAAGCCTGGGCCGGCTCGTTGGAAGAATACTACCTTTCAGAACATAATGGAATCACTACGCTCACGGCCTCCGTGCAGACAGCGGAAGAATGGGAAGCGCATATGAATAACGGGTTTGTCGAGGGTCTGGAAGAAGTAAGGAAGCTGGCTGAAGAATAAATTAATCTGACATAAAAATAAACAACATGGACAAGCCCGTAGCTAAAACCTTAACCATCGTTATCCCTGCCTATCGCATGCATAGCCAGCTATTCAATAATATGCTGGATAGCATCCGGGAAGAAGATGCGCAAAAACGGGTAGAAGATAAAACCAACCATTTTGCCTGGATGGTCGGGAACGCGGTCAATTGCAGGTATTGGTTGGCCGAGGTCTTGGGTATTTCCGAGAAAGACCCCAATGAGGACCTGTTTAAGGACGCGAAAGCGTTAGACCCCACCATCCGATATCCAACACTGGATGAGCTAAAAAAGCAGTGGCATAAAATCTCGCCGCTGCTATACAAAAAACTATTGTCGATGGATGAAACGGAACTTAGCCAGCCATATGCATTTGGCATGGATACACCCTATGTCGAAGAAAACAAACTAAATATGGTGGGCATGTGCCTGGACCGTGAGAGTTATCTATTCGGGCAATTGGGCTTGATGCGAAAAGCGCTGGGCTATGGTGGGGTTAGGTATGACCTGGATGATGGCTTAAGCTATTAATGATTTATTACGGCTTTGAGGGCCTCGCCTGCGGTCTTCATCCGGACATGGTTTTTCAGGTATATCGCATTATTTTACGGGGCAGAGATACAGAGGGATTTTTGACATTGCCAAATAACGATTCTTTTTGTAAATTTGCTATTATGGATACATTCTTGATCAAGGTACCAGAAAATAAGACTTCACTCGTAAAAAAGCTGTTAAAGGAATTGGGAGTGACCGTCACACGGGAAAGCAATGCCATGGCCCTAGCCAAGGAGATCAATGATTCCATTAAGTCTGGCAAAACGCTTACCATGGACGAAATCGTGCAGGAAAGCCGAACCGTCCGTGAGACCAGGCCACAAAAATGACCTTGGTATTGGATTGTAATATTTGGGTCAGTTTAGCTATTAACCGTAGGCTAGACCTTATCGTCCGCATAGCTGAGTCGGGAATACGGATAGCAAGCTGCGAAACGTTAAGAGATGAAATCAGGGATGTACTGGCGAGACCCAAACTTAGAAAATTTGTACCTCCAGAAAGTGCCTCAAAAGTCACAAAACTTCACGACCTGATTACCAGAACTTACAAACTTATCAATATTCCAGCGGTTGTATCCGACAGCAAGGATAATTACCTCTTTGCCCTCTGCGCAAAATCAAAGGCTAATTACCTTGTATCCGGCGATAAAATCGTCCTTCAAATAGGCTCCTATGGACAAACGAAAGTGATTGCACTAAACGAGTTAGCGCATTTGATTCGTTTGTAATCTCCCCCAAAACCTAACTGTGATCTGTACGATAAGCCGTAAACAATGGCCTTGCCGAGTATGCTAGGGAATTAACGAATGCTAGGATAACAATCCTTTATCGTTTTCGGTGAATGTCAGGGCCATTTTACCCTTCAATCATCCCCTTTCTTCAGCCGCTCCCTAAACACTGCCTTGAATTTATCCAGTTTCGGAACGATGATGTACTGGCAATAGGCCTGATTGGGATTGAGGTTGAAATAGTTCTGGTGGTAATCTTCTGCCACATAGAAGACCGTGTAGGGTTCCAGCGTGGTCACGATCGGCTGGTCATACACCCGCTCCTCCGCTAACCTTTTCAGGTAGTATTCGGCCTTTTCCTTTTCTGCTTGATTATGGTAGAAAATCGCCGACCGGTATTGGGTACCGATGTCATTGCCTTGCCGATTAAGTTGGGTAGGGTCATGGGCGACGAAAAATGCTTCGATGAGTTCATCGTAGCTGATGACCTCACGCTGGTAAACCACATTTACCGCTTCGGCGTGGCCTGTCCTGCCCGTGGTCACTTGCTTGTAGGTGGGATTAGGCACCGTGCCCCCGATATACCCTGAAATCACGGTATCGACCCCTTCCAATTGCTGGAACAGGGCTTCAGTGCACCAAAAACAGCCTCCAGCAAACGTAGCTGTATCTACGGTGGCGGATCGGTCTTCGGTCGGCCGATCAACGGGTCGGGAACCGCTTTGGCCCGTGGTCTGGCATGCACTAAGCAAAGCTATCCCGATGGTCATGAGTGTCATCTGTATCATTTTCGCGTCGCTTTCTAAACAAAAATACAAAGACCGCCGGGCTTTCCATGAAGTACGATAAAAATACCCATTATTGGGTAGGTGCTATCTGCAACACGATTTTACCGAATTGGGTAAAGTTATCCATCCTATGCAAGGCATATTCGGCTTCTTCCAATGGGTGTATGCTGTCAATCACGGGCTTGACACGGTGCTGATTGGCAAACGCCAGCATGGCCTTAAAATCAGCCGGTGATCCCATGGTGGTTCCCAATAGGGAAAGTTGCTTCCAAAAGATCTTCCGGGCATTGAGCGGAGGGATATTGCCTGCCGTACCACCGAAGAACACAATCCGGCCTCCGGGATTGGCCAAATCGAGGTGGTGGACAAACCCATCACCTAACGCACTGTCGACGATGACGTCAAACCCACCTGCCGCTCGCTGCAGCTTTTCGACCCAACCATCGGCCGTATATAACTCCCCTCCTTTTGCACCCAGGCGAATGGCTTCATCGAGCTTAGCCTCACTACCCGTCGTTACATAGACTTCTGCCCCGGCGTGAACCGCCCACTGAAGGACAAAGGTAGCCACTCCGCCCCCGATACCGACCACTAACACGCGCTCCCCTGCTTTCAATGCTGCCCGGCTGAATAACGCCCGGTAAGCGGTAAGCCCACCAAGCGGTAACGCTGCGGCGTTTTCAAAAGAAAGGTATGCCGGCTTCTCATGCAGATTGACCACGGGCACGTTCACGTACTCGGCAAATGTACCGTCCTGCGGCAGGCCAAGGATATGGAATCCCGGCTGCTGGGCGGCTTCGCTGTTACCCCAAGCAAGTGAGGCATTGATGATCACGGCTTTACCGATCCAATCCTTGGCGGTGTCATCGCTGACCGCCTCGACCACCCCAGCCCCATCGGAGCCTAGGATAATCGGAAACTTCAATCCTGCATACTGCCCTTGCTGTATCCACCAATCCCGGCGATTGAATGCGGCAGCCTTTAGGCGAACTAATGCTTCGCCGGTGCGCAATAGTGGGATAGGCACATCTTTCAGTACCAAGGGTTGCTTTGTACCTTCGAGGACATTTGCTTTCATATTTATTTAGCGATTTGAGAGACTGAACATGAGAGGCAAGATGCGAGAGGCAAGACGCAGACGCAGCGCATTTGCCGATAAAAAAGCGGCTCGTACAGGAGTGTGCGGCCGCTTTTTTTAATTATCAACGTTTACTTCTTATTTCGCATCCGCATAGCGCTGCGCTACCGCATTCCAGTCAATCACATTGAAGATCGCGTCAAGGTAAGCCGGTCTTTTGTTTTGATAATTCAGGTAGTAGGCGTGCTCCCACACATCAATACCCAATATGGGTGTACCTTTTACCTCTGCAATATCAAACAAGGGGTTATCCTGGTTAGCGGTGGAAGTAACTTGCAATTTGCCATCCGCATCCACGATCAACCACGCCCAGCCCGAACCGAAGCGGGTGGCGCCGGCTTCTTGCAACTTCTTCTTCAACTCATCGAATGATCCGAATGTGTCGTCAATCGCAGCCGCCAAATCACCGGATGGCGTACCACCTCCATTGGGAGACAATATCGTCCAAAACAACGAGTGGTTGTAGTGCCCACCACCATTGTTGCGCACAGCGCCGGAATATTTCGAAATATTCTTGCTGATTTCCTCGATAGAAAGGTTTTCCGCGTCTGTACCCGCAATGGCTTTGTTCAGGTTATCGACATAAGCTTGGTGATGCTTGCCATGGTGTATTTCCATGGTCTCTTTATCGATATGCGGTTCTAATGCGTCAGTGGCGTACGGTAACGCCGGTAGTTGAAAAGCCATAATGATGTATTATTTAAATTAAAAATTTAGTGTTAGCGATTGACAAATATAACGAATTTAACGGTCATTTTGTTTGCCTCTAGGGGAGCCAAAAAATCATTTGATGCGTTTATTACGGAAAAATGACGTGACCAACGCGGCACACTCGGCATCTAACACCCCGCTGACCACCGTTGTCTTCGGATGCAGCACCTTACTACCCAATATCGAAAAGCCGCGTTTCTCATCTTTCGCGCCAAACACGATGCGGGATACCTGTGCCCAATAGGCGGCACCCGCACACATCACGCAAGGCTCGATGGTGACGTACAGGGTGCAATCCTGCAAGTACTTGCCCCCGACATAGTTTGCCGCGGCCGTAAATGCCTGCATCTCCGCATGCGCGGTCACATCATTGAGCCGCTCGGTGAGGTTGTGGCCCCGCGCGATAATCCGCCCGCTGTGTACGATAACCGCGCCGATGGGCACCTCATCTTGCTCCAACGCCTTGTGCGCCTCCTTGAGTGCTTCCTTCATGAAAAACTCATCGGAAACGGTATCCCCGGTATCTTCAAAGTTGATGTATTTCATTTAGATTTGAGATATAAGACTTGAGATGTGAGACACCAGACTTTCCGACTTCAAACTAACTTCGCCCCATTCGGCACCGGCCGCTCGACCGTGCTGAGCACAATATCGCCATTTTCATCGGCAAAGCCTGTAATCAGGCATTCCGACATGAAGTCTGCAATCTGCTTCTTCGGGAAATTGACCACGCCAATCACCTGCTTACCGACTAGGCTCTCCTTCGTATAATGCTTCGTAATCTGGGCACTGCTTTGGCGAATGCCCCATTCGTCACCGAAATCCACCTGCAATTTGTAAGCGGGTTTCCGTGCTTTCGGGAAATCGTCTACGCTGACGATGGTACCAACCCGGAGCTCCACTTTCTCGAAGTCATGCCACGAAATCTCTTCCATGATTACAGCCTATTGCTTTCCAAATCGGAAAGGCCTTTCTTCAATGTAAATAGCACGTAATCCCTATTACGGCGGATACGTGCGGCTAAGCGGTCGATCAATTCGTCCTCTTTGCCTTCCTCAAACGCCAAGTCCTCATCGGAAAGACGATTGTATTTTCTCGTGAACTTCAATTTCAATATATCCCACTCCTGAGCGGTAATCCTGATAGCTCCCATGTGTCTGTTTTTTTATCAAACGATTAACCCAACAAACTTACATAAATTGCTGCTAAATGCAAATCCAATCAGCCATTGCTCAAGTGCGGCAGTATGCCACAGCGGCACGCTTGCCGGGTTGTTCAAAATACCCCCTTTGGGGGGTGTGCTGCAAGGTGTTTGCCCCATTACCTTTGTCGCTACGCTACCAAACAACCGATTTGACGATTCAAGCATAGGCAGGTGTGGGAATGTATAGGCGCTAGATGTGCTGAATCTTAGGAAAGCGGACCGAATGGTATTCCGACTGCCGGAAAAGCGGCGGCAACGATAGTTAAACAACATGACATGTCGACAAACAATTAATTAACAAAAATAGATGAACATGAAAACAATTAGCTTTATTCTTTTTCTCAGCCTGGCCGCTTTGGGCCTCCAGGCACAACCCTTCCAAAAAGGCACCACGGCAGTCAATGCCGGTATCGGGTTAGGAACCGCCTTGGGTGGGCTCGGATCAGCCCGTCCGGCACTGAGCCTTGCGGTCGACCACGGCATGTGGGAAATCGGTGGCCCGGGCGTGATCAGCATCGGCGGTTACGTGGGTAATACCGGATACCGCTACAAGACGACTGGCTACACACAAAAATGGAATTACACGGTCGTCGGTGTGCGGGGCGCTTACCATTATAATGGCTTCGCCGAGTTGCCTAAGCTGGACGTATATGGAGGTGCCATGCTGGCCTACAACATTGCCAAGTATACGGCAGATGGATATACCGGTGCAAACACCTTCGGCAGTGGGGTGGGCTTTTCGGCATTTGCCGGGGGGCGCTGGTTCTTTACCGAAAAAATCGGTGCGTATGCCGAATTGGGGTATGGCGTGTCGTACCTGAACATAGGTGTTACATTTAAATTCTAGCTCCGTCCGCCCTAGCACTATTTTCGGCTTGAATTTTGTAGTGGTACACTAAAAAAGATTATCACTATGAAGAAGTATGTTATTATTGCATTCCTGGTAACGGCCTCCGTCCTTGGAGCTAATGCCCAGCTTTTGCCAAACTTCCAGTTAGGTCTAAAAGGAGCGCTGAATTTCTCCACATTGAAAACTGACGATGGTGGTTGGCTTGATGGCAACACGCGTACCGGATATCAAGCCGGTATATATGCCAGAATTGGTGGTGCAGGCGTCCATTTCCAACCTGAACTATATTTTACAGGCAAAAGTTCACAGGCTGAATTTGACAATCCGGATGGAGGCAATACGGTAACAGCAAACGTGACGTTTACTAGCCTTGATTTGCCGTTGCTACTTGGTACCCGCATCGGCTTAGGACCTGTTGGCCTTCGTGTTCAAGCCGGCCCAGTAATATCATTTGTGCTTGACGAAGGCGGAATTTCAGATGCCTTTAGAAGAGTGGGGGATTTTGACAGCTACCGTGGCCAAGCCTGGGCCGTAACTGGGGGTGTAGGTGTGGACATCAGCAGGTTCAGGGCAGATCTCCGCTATGAGCATGGCTTGAGCAATTTGAGCGAGAATAGTAATCTCTCACAAAAACTTAATCTTTGGTCGGTAGGTGTCGGCTATCGCTTGTTTTAAACAGCTAAGATAAAGGGCTTTTACCCCGATGCCCCATTGGAATGACCAATGGGGCATTTTTATGCCAAAAACTTAGAACTATTCTAAATTACTCATTTTCCTTGTTTGTTTTCACCGATATTAAATCAATTGGTAGATTTGCTTACCAAAATTAACTAATACGAGGAGAATGAGTAGATCTAAACAAGTGTTATCGTCTTCTTTGGGGAAGAAATTGATCATGAGTTTGACCGGTTTGTTTTTATGTACATTCCTGGTTGTCCACCTGATCGGTAACCTTCAGCTGTTTTACAATGACCAGGGCAAGGCATTTAACGACTATGCCTATTTTATGACCCACTTTACCCCCATCAAAGTCGTTTCCTACCTGCTTTATGCATCCATAGTCATCCATGCCATCTACGCATTGGTACTCACCATACACAATAAAAAAGCCAGGCCCGTGGGGTACGCCGTTTACCGCGGATCGGCCAATAGTGCTTGGAATTCGAGAAACATGGGTATATTGGGAACGGTGTTACTGGTATTCATCGTGACGCACATGAGCAATTTTTGGTGGAAATACCACAACGACCAAGTGCCGTATATCGAATACCGCACAGACCTGAACACCGGGCAGACCACCGCCACGGAATTGATCGCGGGAGAGTTTACCGACTATATCAAATATGTTGACAATGGGGTAGAGATCATTAAAGCACGGGATCTATACAAACAAGTGGCATTCGCTTTCCAAGAATGGTACTTGGTGGCCCTATATGTCATCTCCATGGCTGCGCTGTCTTTCCACCTTATCCATGGCTTCAAAAGCGCATTCCAGTCCTTGGGTTTTGACCACCAGAAATACGTACCCATTATCCGATTTATCGGTATCTGGGGATTTGGCGTAGCCATCCCCATTGGGTTTGCGGCGATGCCATTATATTTTTATTTTTTCAACTAAGCTATTCACCTGTCTTTGAACATCGAGGACAACATGATATAATAGAGACAATAAGATGTTAGAGTCAAAAGTACCAGCGGGGCCATTGGCCGAAAAATGGTCGAAACATAAGTTTAACCTCAAATTGGTCAATCCGGCTAACAAGCGGAAATATACCATCATCGTGGTGGGTACGGGGTTAGCTGGCGCTTCAGCGGCAGCTTCCTTGGCTGAGTTAGGTTACAATGTAAAAGCCTTTTGCTACCAAGATAGCCCACGCCGAGCGCACTCCATCGCGGCGCAGGGAGGGATCAATGCGGCAAAAAACTACCAGAATGATGGCGATAGCGTATTCCGGTTATTCTATGACACCGTAAAGGGAGGTGACTACCGCGCACGGGAGGCCAATGTATACCGGCTAGCCGAAGTGTCGGTCAACATCATCGACCAATGCGTGGCCCAAGGGGTTCCCTTTGCACGCGAATATGGTGGTTTGCTTGACAACCGCTCTTTTGGGGGTGCACAGGTATCCCGTACGTTCTATGCCCGTGGGCAAACCGGACAGCAATTGCTGTTGGGTGCGTACTCTGCATTAAACCGCCAAATCAACACCGGGAAAGTGAAGATGTACAACCGGCATGAGATGCTGGATGTGGTGACCATCGACGGGCATGCCCGCGGGATCATCACCCGCAACATGATAACGGGTGCCATCGAATCGCACGAAGCACATGCGGTATTGCTGTGTACGGGTGGATATGGCAACGTATTCTTCCTGTCGACCAATGCGATGGGCTGTAATGTCACGGCGGCTTGGCGTGCGCACAAACGCGGTGCTTTCTTTGCCAACCCATGCTATACGCAGATTCACCCGACATGTATCCCGGTAACGGGCGACCACCAGTCGAAACTCACGCTGATGTCTGAATCGCTCCGTAATGACGGACGCGTGTGGGTGCCCAAAACGGTAGAACTCGCGCAACGGTTACGCAAGGGTGAAATCAAGATTTCGGACATCAAGGAGGCGGATCGTGATTATTACCTGGAACGGAAATACCCATCATTTGGCAACCTAGTACCACGTGACGTGGCTTCCCGAAATGCCAAGGAAGTCGTAGACGAGGGCCGCGGTGTAGGGGCCTCCGGAATCGCCGTATTCCTCGATTTTGAAGACGCCATCAAACGCTTGGGGGAAGATGCCGTACGTGCCAAATATGGCAACCTCTTTGACATGTACTACCAAATCACGGACGAGAATCCCTATAAACAGCCGATGCGTATTTATCCCGCGGTGCATTATACCATGGGCGGGATATGGGTCGATTATAACCTGATGACCACCGTACCCGGATTGTATGCGCTGGGCGAGTGTAACTTCTCTGACCACGGGGCTAACCGCCTGGGTGCTTCAGCACTGATGCAGGGGCTGGCCGACGGGTATTTTGTGATCCCATATACCATCGGTGACTACCTAGCCGGACTAGGTTTTGACCCGGTAGACAAGAACCACCCGAATTTCGAGAAAACCCGTAGGGAAGTGGAGGAAAACATCCATCACCTACTCTCACTAAAGGGCACAAAAACGGTCGATGATATCCATAAGAAACTCGGACACATCATGTGGGAATACTGTGGCATGGCCCGTAATGAGGAGGGATTGAAGAAAGCCAAGGGGCTGATCCAGGAACTTCGCAAGGAGTTTTGGAGCGATGTGACCGTATTGGGTGAAAATGAGGAAATGAACCAATCGCTGGAGAAAGCCGGACGTGTGGCCGACTTTTTGGAACTCGGGGAGCTGATGGTGGACGATGCGCTCAATCGGCGCGAATCCTGCGGCGGGCACTTCCGCGAGGAGAGCCAAACCGAAGAAGGGGAAGCCAAACGTGACGATGAGCAATTCAAGTATGTGGCCGCTTGGGAATATAAAGGTGATAACCAACCCGAAGTGCTGCACAAAGAACCGTTGGAGTTTGAAAACGTAAAATTGACGCAACGGAGCTATAAATAGGAAGTACGAAGTTAGAAGTCTCTGTAAAGAGAAATCAAAATATAATCAATCATGAGTGGAAACATGAACCTGACGCTGAAGGTATGGCGTCAAAAAAATGACAAAACAAGGGGGAAATTTGTGACCTACCAAGCCAATGGTATCTCGCCGGACATGTCTTTTTTGGAAATGCTAGATGTGGTCAATGAGGAGTTGGTGAGGAAAGGAGAAGACCCTATCCACTTTGACCACGACTGCCGCGAGGGAATCTGTGGCATGTGCTCGTTACATATCAATGGAAGGCCGCATGGACCGAAACAGGGCACAACGACTTGCCAACTGCATATGCGGAGCTTCCATGATGGGCAAACCATCGTGATCGAACCTTGGCGGGCATCGGCATTTCCGGTGATCAAGGATTTGGCGGTGGACCGTACTGCTTTCGACCGTATCCAACAAGCGGGTGGATACGTCAATATCAACACTGGCGGTGTGCCAGATGCTAACACCATCCCCATCCCGAAAGTGGTTGCTGACGAAGCCTTTGAATCGGCTACTTGTATCGGTTGTGGTGCCTGCGTGGCCGCCTGCAAGAATGCCTCGGCGATGTTGTTTGTTTCTGCAAAGGTATCGCAATATGCCCTGCTGCCGCAAGGGCAGACCGAACGCTACAGCCGGGCCCAAGCCATGGTCGCCCAAATGGATGCCGAGGGTTTTGGCAACTGTACCAATACAGGGGCTTGTGAAGCGGAATGCCCCGTGGGTATCAAACTCACCAACATCGCACGCATGAACCGTGAATACTTTACCGCCAAATTCTTCAAGGAAGAGGAAGCCCATTAATTCGGTGACCACACGAACTTGTCATCCCCGCAATACCTAAATGTTGCGGGGATTTTTTTATTTTTACAGGGATTAACTTTTGAGCGTGTGAGTACGGTTGTCAAAATAAGGTTGTTATTGGCGTTGCTGACATTATGCTTCATCGGTACGGCCATCACCATCAACCTGACCTTCGATGACGAGCAAATCCTGCTGCTGGATGCGCGTAAACTCCAACGCAACCTCCACCAAAAAGAGCAGCTCATCAACAATTTCCTGGCAGATACCAGCCATTTCAATGTATTCCGGTCTATCGATGACGATGTCAGGCATGCGGAAGACATCATCAACTTCTTTGTAAAACGCCATGATATCTACCCATTCACGTACGTGGACAACGAACTGGTGTTTTGGGGTACGGATAAGTTCGTGCCCAAAACCGATGTAGGCATCAGCAGCGGCGTCGGCATCATCGAAGCCGGCAATGGGTGGTACGAGTCCATCAAGAAAAGTGTCGGCAATTTCTCCGTGCTGTTCCTGATTCCCATCAAGACAGACTTCCAGCGGAACAATGTATATTTACAAAATACCTTCTCGAAAAACCTGATCAAAACGAACAACCTCGAGATCGCCGATTACGACGACCCCCTCATATACAACATCCGAAGCATTACGGGAGAATACCTCTTCGCTGTTAAATTACGCAGGGGGCAGCATGACACGTTTTTCTCCAAATTGGAGTTGACCATGTGGATGCTGGCCGGGTTTGCCACTGCATTGCTCCTCAATATCCTCTGCCTATGGGTAGCCAGACGGGGTTGGGTGTGGCCATCCATCCTCCTGTTTGCCGTTGGGTTGGTTGGCATCCGCTATGTGGAACTGCACTATGGCTGGCTAGCCTCGCATTTCTATACGGGCATCTTCGATCCACGCAACTTCGCATCCAGCTTTGTTTTCCCACACCTGGGCGGGCTTTTACTCAATATCATTGTCTTCACTTGGTTCGTCGGATATGTGTATTCCTTCAAGGATCAGTTGAAAATACCTGCATTTGGATACACTAAAATCGGCCGTATCTGCATGGTGTTCCTATCCGGGTTATTGGTATATGCGGTAGGCCATTTTATTTCGGTGGTTTTTGCGGGGCTCATTGGCAACTCGGACATCAATTTTAATGTGACCGATGTGCTCAATCTTAACATGTACAGTTGGATCGGCATCTTCGCGCTCTGCCTGAGTGCCATGGCGCTGCTACTACTCATTGACCTGTTGGTGACCTTGGCGTATCGGTTAATTCCCAATATGCGCAAGCTGCTGGCCATGGAAGTCATCGTCGCCCTCTGTATTGCGGTGATCCATAACTACCTGGGCACATTATCACCTGCCATCATACCGCTGACCGTACTGATCATGCTACGTACGTGGATGACCGAGTATAAGGGTGGTTTTAACCTAGCTGCCTTCATCTCCACACTACTGCTACTCGCATCTATCACGGCGTTAAAACATGCCCAATTTCAACGGTATAAAAAACAGGAGGAGCAAAAAGTGGCCATCTCCATGCTGGAGGCTGTGGATGATGCCAATGCAATTGCGCTGTTCTACGACTTGGAGAAGGAAATCGTTAAAGATCCCATCCTCATCCAATATTTTAAGGAACCAAAGGCGGAAAACCACGAATTGCTCGATGAACACTTGAAACGGACATATTTGAGTGGTTATCTTTCCAAATATGAATTTGGGGCTTACCAATACGACACCAATTGGCTGCCCATCGGCCTCAGTTCGACCAGGAAACGGGAAGAATACCGTGACAAGGTGATCTCCGGCGCCATCAAGGTTTCGGAAAACTTTTATCGGGGCAATAGCCGTTTTGGCAACTTCGAATATTTTGCCCAATTGCCGGTGGAGGACGATGGGAACCCGCTGGGTATTCTGCTCATCGAACTACAGAACAGGTCATTCAGCCAGCTTTCCGCCTATCCCGATATCCTAGCCGACAGCCGGATCGGCCAGCAGCAAACCGAAATGATGGCGCAATATGCCTATGCATTTTACCGGGATGGCGAATTGGTGAGTCAATATGGGAATTATGTCTATCCGCTCACCGATGAGACGTTTCCATCCGAACAACGCAAACACCTCCACCTTGGTTATGAAGGCGATTTCGGGCACTTGATGTACCGTCCAAACAGCAGGACATTGATTGTGGTCAGCAAACCGCAGCAAAGCCAATGGATGCAATTGGCCTCGCTATCGTTTATCTTCCTTGTTTTCCTGCTATTCGCGATCTTAGTCTACACAGTGGGATGGCTCGTGCAGACACTCAACGGCAACGATTTCAGCTTACGTAACCTGAGATGGAGTTTCCTAATCTTGACCAATCGGGTATTGTACAGTACGCGGATACAGACCTTCATGGTGGCGGCGGTGGTATTCACATTGATCGCTGCGGGCATCATTACGTTTTTCAGCATCAGTGCCCAATTTAAAAAGCAGCAGGAGAATAATGCCTTAAGATACGTGGTAGATATTGCCCAACGGTTAGAATCCCGTATGCTCAAAGACACGGACAAAACACTTGGGGTATCTACCGACGAACAGTTTAACACCATCGCAGAATCCATCGCTTCGGACCTCAACCTATATGGTGCTGACGGTCAATTGATTTATTCGACGCAACCGCGCATTTATGACCTGCGGCTGATTTCGAAGTATATGCATCCATTGGCGTGGCTGCACGTAGCCCATCTCCAACGGTCGGAATTCATGCAGCATGAGAACATCGGCGAACATAATTATATAGCCGCTTATGCTCCTATCCGTAATGACAATTATGAGCCGGTGATGTTCTTGAGCCTGCCGCATTACAGCTACCAAAAGGAATTTGACCAAAATGTGGGAATGCTGCTCAATACCCTGATCAATATCTATGCATTGGTCATCGTGGTACTTGGGCTCTTTGCGGTGTTCGTTGCCAATAAAATCACGGCCCCATTGGCCCTGGTGCAACGGAGCCTGGCCAAAACGACGATTGGCAAACAAAACGAACCGATCTTCTGGAAAAGGCATGATGAGATCGGTAGCTTGATCAAAGAATATAACCTGATGATTGCGGCCCTAGAACAGAGCGCCAATACCATTATGCGGTCAGAGCGCGAATCGGCGTGGCGTGAAATGGCCAAACAGGTTGCCCATGAGATCAAGAACCCGCTGACACCGCTAAAACTGGGCATCCAGCAATTGGAACGTTCGTGGAGGGAAAAAGATCCCCGATTTGACGAGCGGTTTGAGCGCTTCAGTGCATCATTTATCGAACAGATCGAAAGTCTTTCGCTGATTGCTTCGGAGTTTTCCGAATTTGCAAAAATGCCGGATACGCAACTGAAGGAGGTGGATGTGATTGACATCATCAATAAAGCGGCGGAAGTATTCAACAATAACGTGGGCGTGGCTATCCACATCACTAACCAATGCAATGGAACGGTGATTATACAGGGTGATCGGGATCAATTACTACGTTCATTCAACAACTTGATCAAAAACTCCATCGAGGCGGCGATCGTGAAACGCAAATGCCGCATCGATATTACCATCGGCTATGATATGGATGGCCAGGTATTTATCGCTGTCAAGGATAATGGGCATGGTATCGATGTCGAAGCTCGGGAAAAGTTATTCCAACCCAACTTCACCACCAAAAGCTCGGGTACTGGCCTTGGACTCGCATTTGTCAAACAAGCTGTAGAGGGCATGGGTGGCAGTATCCGGTATGAAACTGCTGTAGGAAAAGGTACGGTGTTTTACCTACGGATTCCTTCGGTACGTACGGTGAAACCACAGGACATCGGCAGTTAAGCCTGCAATTATTTCAACACCACACTGCCCTGTCCCATCACCGAGTTATCCGTGTACAATAAGACGGTGTAGGTGCCTTTCTGAAATCCTTTGGGATCTTTCCATTCAATGGCGTATGATGCGCCGTCGTTGCTGAATTCGATCGCGGTTTTATAGGAGTATTGAATCTGCCTATCGTTTAACTCGAAAAAGCCATTGTCGACGGTACGCAGGTTACCACTGGGGTCGATGACCCGCATATAGACATTATGCATGCCCGTGCTGGCCAGCGGATTATCGGCTATGGTAAAATCAATTCGGAGCTTGTCTACCCTACGTACACGCGCTTCGACATTTTCCCGATCCCGGCTTCGTTCACGGACACCGTTGATATTGATATCAGACAACTTGAGGGCGGAAGCTAGCTTCACTTTGTCAACCAAATCCAAGTTTTCTTCCTCTAGCTCCACCAAGCGATCTGAAGAAACGGATATTTCTTCCCGCAGTTCATCACGCTCGGAAATCAATTCGGCATTCTGGTTTCTGAGGTTGTCTAATTCGGTGGAATACCTTGACACCTCGACTTTCAGCTGATTGATTTCCTGCTGTGCATTGACGAGTTGTTCCCTGGTCAGGTTATTTTGGGCGAGCTGTGCCCTTAATTCAGCGATATTGGCACGTACGCTATCTTGGGTCAATTTCAGTGAAACACTTAACTCTGCATTTTCCTCGGTCAACCGATCCAGTTCTGCTTCGATACGGTCAATTTCGGCCTGCATGTTTACCTTCTCACTGGTCAGCTCGTACACCCGTTCTCCCGTGTTTTTATACTTGATGTAAAAATACACGTTAGTGGCTAGCAGGGCTACGATAGCGATTACAAAGAAATAGATCTTTGTGGAATCCCTCCTCATCTCGTCAGGCTTGGAATCACTACCTGTTTCTTGCATGGTCTCCAATTCTTGCATGATATTAAGTACAGCAAAACCATAAGGTAATGCAACGCCCTTCAATATGCAAAAATTGTTCCAACATGCTTTCGATATTGAGCGGGATGATGAAGGGGTGATTTTTATTCGAAATAGTTCAAGATTTCAAACCCTCCGCCTCTGAGGTACTCTTCTTTACGCATGAGCTGCAGGTCTGCATGTACCATATCTTGTACAAGGGCTGCAAGGTCATATTTGGGGTACCACCCGAGTTGCTGTTGTGCTTTTGTGGCATCCCCGATTAATAGGTCAACCTCGGTGGGTCGATAGTAAGCTGGGTCTACTTTGACCACGGTCTGCCCGAATTTTATAGTTGCCGGATTGATGCCCAATGCTTGAAGCCGCGCCTCGTCTGCGTCGATAATGACGCCTTTCTCACGTTCGCCCTTTCCACTGAATTCGATTTCGACGCCCAACTCGGCAAAGCTCATCCTGACGAAATCACGCACGGTGGTGGTGATACCCGTTGCCACCACATAATCCTCCGGCGTATCCTGTTGCAGCATCAGCCACATGGCTTCTACGTAGTCCTTGGCGTGCCCCCAATCGCGCTGCGCGGAGAGGTTGCCCAAGAAGAATTTATCCTGTAATCCCAATGCGATACGGGCTACTGCCCTGGTGATCTTTCGGGTCACGAACGTTTCCCCTCGGATGGGGCTTTCGTGGTTAAACAAGATACCATTGCAGGCGTAAAGGTTATAGGCTTCCCGGTAATTGACCGTGATCCAATAGGCGTATAGTTTAGCCACGGCATAAGGGCTGCGCGGATAAAACGGGGTCTTTTCATTTTGTGGAATCTGCTGCACCAATCCGTATAGTTCGGATGTAGCTGCCTGGTAAAACCGGCATTTTTGCCCTAGCCCCAATAACCGGATCGCTTCCAATATCCGAAGCGCCCCTACCCCATCCGCATTTGCGGTATATTCGGGTGTGTCAAAACTAACCTTGACATGGCTCTGTGCGGCCAGGTTGTATATTTCATCGGGTTGTGTTTCCTGAACAATCCTAATGAGGTTGGTCGCATCGGTGAGATCCCCATGGTGCAGTGTAAACCGCCGATTAGGCTCATGGGGGTCTTGATAGAGGTGGTCTATCCGGTCGGTATTGAATAGCGAACTTCGCCGCTTAACCCCATGCACATGGTATCCTTTCTTCAAGAGGAATTCGGCCAGATAAGCCCCGTCTTGTCCTGTCACACCGGTTATGAGCGCCGTTTTAGCCATCGTATAGGTTTTTCTTCAACACTGATTTAAGTAAATACTGACCATATCCACTCTTTAACAAGGGGTGGGCAATGGCTTCAAGTTGGGCGGCATCAATGAATCCCATGCGGTAAGCCACCTCTTCGATACAGCCAATCTTCAAGCCTTGGCGCTCTTCGATCACCTGTACAAACTGGCCCGCCTGCATGAGCGATGTAAATGTACCCGTATCCAACCATGCGGTACCCCGGCTAAAGACCCCGACCTTCAGCCGCCCGGCCTTTAGGTAAGCTTTGTTTACATCGGTGATCTCATATTCACCTCGTGGCGAGGGCTGGATATGTTTGGCCACATCTACCACCGAATTATCATAGAAGTATAGTCCGGGCACAGCGTAATTAGATTTAGGTACAGCTGGTTTTTCCTCAATGGATACCACATTGCGCTGTTCATCAAATTCGACCACGCCATAACGTTCGGGGTCGGATACCGGGTAGGCAAATACCACACCACCGTCAGGGTCTGCGCTCTGCTGGAGCAATCGCGATAACCCCTCCCCATGAAAAATATTATCGCCGAGAATCAAGGCTACCTTATCATTGCCGATAAACGCTTCGCCAATGACAAACGCCTGGGCCAATCCATTGGGTTCTACTTGCACCGCGTAGGAAAACGAACAACCGAGCTGGGAGCCATCCCCCAATAGCTTCTGGAAAGCGGGCAGGTCATGCGGAGTCGAAATGATCAACACTTCGCGAATGCCCGATAGCAGGAGCGTAGACAAGGGGTAGTAAATCATCGGTTTATCGTACACTGGCATGAGCTGTTTGCTGACCGCCAATGTCAATGGATGCAATCGGGTACCCGATCCTCCGGCTAAAATGATACCTTTCACTTTGTTGTATTTAGCGTTATAATGTGTAAAAGTATTAAATTCAGGGGTTAAAAGGACATAACCATCACCTAAAAAAAAGAAGAGAGTGTCTCAAAAGTATTAGAAAGCCGTCATTTCGACGATCTCGCCTGAGGCGAGAGAGGAGGAATCTTATTATTTTGAGCACGAGTCAGTAAGATTTCTCACTCTGTTCGAAATGACGTAGGACTTTTGAGGCACCCTCAATAATAATGATTAATTGGCTGATTTAACGGCAAAGGAAACCTGGCTATCCCCCCATGTTAAGGCCACGGTACCGGTTTGGTTGGCTTTGATGGTGAATTGCTCAGTAAATTCGCTACTGCCCGAAGTGGTAGCCGCTACACGTAAGACGTCTTCCGAGGCATCGTACCGAGTGCCCCATTGATCCCAAACCTTGTTGAAGATAATGGTCGTTTCGTACTCACCGGGAATGGAAAACAGGCCATATTTCCCGGCGGGGAGCGGTTGCCCCTGTACCAATACGTCTTTGTCTACCTCAAAAGAAGTGGCCTCATTGGCCCCAGTACGCCAAACCTCCCCAACAGGGGCGATTTCCACGCCAAGCTGCCGCCCCTTCAATGAGGGCTTGCTGTAGTGGATGGTGATGGTGACGCCGTCATCAGTGGTAACCATGGTACTGTCAGGCGGGCTGGCCCGCTGGCTTTTGTCTTGCTGCGCAAAAGATGCCATCGAAAAAACAACGATAAACACCAGAGATAACATGCTTGCTTTCATAGTCAATCAATTAGTTGGTTTACAATTATTCCTTATTTTCGTTCAAAGTTAAATACTAAATGTACGGTACCGCCGTCCACATTTACCGGCATCCGGAGCACCAGCTGATCCGCATCGGCATACGATAGATCCAAACGGTAACCGGCCGTTACATTGCTTGGCTTGTCACCCGGATAGATCTTCTTGAATTGGAATTGCGGCTCACCGCCATCCTTGCCGGGGTTAAAAATCGACCAAACAATGTTACGTACGGCCCCGGGGGCGCACAGTGTACCTTCGGCATTAAATGTAATACTCCCTCGCCCATTGTTCGGCAGGTTCCAAACGCTGCCAATGAAGCATTCTGCCGGCGCTTCTTCGAAAACACTTTTGACCGCATAAGCCGAGGGAAAATTTTCCTTGTCTATGGAGTGCAATATCCACTGGCCTTTTACGCCGTTACGCCATGCAGCCGCCGAAGGGGAACCACTTGCAGCCCCTTGTTGAGCCGAACATGACCACAACAAAAAAGAACCTGATAGTAGCAATGCAAACGAGAACATCAATCTTTTCGCCATGATTAAAGAAATTGTATGATTTATGAATCGTATTTTTGTGGTGTAAAGATAAAAGATTTCACATGACTATCCCATCCAAAAACCATACCATCAGCAAATTTATCGCTAAATTGCTCACCCGCTTGTTTATTTTGCTATTACTTTTTGCGTTCGCTCCGTTTGTCTTGGAAAAGGAATCCACCGTTTCGTTAGGTGAGACATTCCTATATATCACCAATAAATGGGCATTTATATTCCCCGGCATACTTTTCCTCAGCTTCCTTACACTGTTAGTGATTACCTTACGCTCCAAATACCGGCATACGGATATCAACTGGATGCTGTCGCTCAATGCGGCGTTGCTCGCAGCATACCTCATCATGCTCTATGTGCGGTTATACCCCATTATCTTTCGCTAACACAAATTACGATAGGCATTTCCTTTTTTATACCTTTGGTGCGTCACCGAACAGGTGACGTGGGTAGCTTTCGACTTCGAATCCATGGATAAGAAAAAACTGTGGCGTATCGCCAAAACGGTTCTCAAAATATGCATCACTGCTATGGCGCTGTATTGGGTATTCAGCAAGGTGGAATCGGATTATCGAGAACAAGCGATGGAAAGTGTCAAAGCAGGCTCGGATGAGTTTCCACTCAGTTTCTGGCAGTTCATCAAGCAAGCCATTATGGGGTCAAATCCGCTGTTTCTGGTACTTGCATTTGTTGCTTACTGCTGCTCGATTCTAATTGGTTCTTCACGGCTCAATGGCTTTTTCAAAGGTGTGGGGTTAGAATTATCCGAGCGATATAACTTCAAGCTATACCTGCTTGGCCTATTCTACAACCTGTTTTTACCCGGGGGGGTTGGTGGTGATGGTTACAAGATTTATTTCCTGCGCCGCAAATTCAAAGTCAAGGGGCGTAGGCTCTTATCTGCTGTATTTTTCGATCGGTTGAGTGGATTATGGGCATTATGCTTGATCACTTCGGTTTTGGTCATCTTTATCCCTCGCCTCCAACTCCCCAATGAAATACCGATCATTGTCGTGGTGCTGGGGTCCTTGGCCTATTACCTGATCATCCGGCGGTATTTTTCCGATTATAGCCAACGCTTTTTCCTCACGCACCTCAAAGCATTGGGGGTGCAGTCCATGCAGGTCATCTGTGCAATCTTCTTGTTGTACGCATTGGGCTTTGACGGTAAATTTTCCCCGTATCTATTCATGTTCTTGCTTTCTTCACTGGTGGCGGTGGTTCCATTCACCGTGGGGGGGCTGGGTGCGCGTGAGATGGTATTTGTGTTTGGCGCAAACTATTTCCATTTGGATGTACACCTTGCCGTATTGATCAGCCTACTGTTTTACCTCACATCGGCCTCGCTGGCCGTCTTTGGCTCCTATTTTATCTTTCGGCCACAAGGACTGGGTGAGCATCGGCTACCCACTGCCGAAGAAGCGGAACAGGCTACGATGGATGAAGACGAATAAATAACACGATCGAAATAACAAACACCATGGCAAATATTATCATCACGGGCGCGAGCAACGGCATTGGATTTGAGGCGGCATTGGCATTGGCATCCTTGCCCGGAAACCGTGTCATTGCACTGGCCCGTTCGCAAGCGGGCTTGCTCCGATTGCGCGAGATTGGCTTATCATTGAATCCCGATGCGATCATCCATCCGCTTTCATTTGATATTGTTTACGGCGACTACGAAAATGTATTGCTCCCTTTTATCGCGGAGACCGTGGGTCAGGTGGATATATTGATCAACAATGCAGGCGTATTGATCAACAAGCCTTTCGAAAGCACTTCGGAAGCTGATTTTTCCGAAATGATCCAAAGCAACTTCCTCGGGCATGTCAACATGATCCAACAGGTACTGCCGCTGATGCAGCCCGATAGCCACATCGTCAATATCGGCAGCATGGGAGGATTCCAAGGAAGTGTCAAGTTCCCGGGTTTGTCGGCCTATTCGGCTAGCAAAGCGGCTTTGCATGCCCTCACGGAATGCCTGGCCCTGGAATTGACCGACCGGCGTATCAAAATAAATTGCTTAGCTTTGGGTTCGGCACAAACAGAAATGCTGGAAAAAGCGTTTCCAATGTATGAGTCGCCCGTGGCGGCGTTTGAAATGGGTGAGTATATTGCTAACTTTGCCCTTACGGGCCATCGCTTTTTCAACGGGAAGGTATTGCCGGTAGCCGTTACCACCCCTTGATGTCGAATGCGACCTCGCTCACTAATCGTTAAGAAGAACACAGATGAAAGCGTCACACATATTCCGATTCTTACCAATAGGGTTAGTTTCCCTATTGCTTACTTGGTCATGCCAGAATGAAACCAGTGATTCGGCTTCGGATGGACAGGAAGATACTGCTTCCGCCACCGCACCTGTCGAAGTGGAGGAGGTTCCGTTACAATCGTTGCCGTATATCGCCGTTTTTGACGATGCATCACAGTTATTGGAAGCGGAGGAAAACCCGGATTTCGATCGTTCCCTGCTGAGCCTTGACACCCTTACCCAAGCGTTACGAACTAACTACCCCGAAATAATATTGGAGGTAGACAGGGTTTCAAACGATACGCTTTACCTGACCATTACAGATGCCCAATACCTTACCCAACAGATGGGATCATCGGGGGCGCAGATGTACCTATTGGAGGCTACATACGCGTATACCGAACTTCCAGGCATTAATGCTGTTCATTTCGGGTTTGAGGAAGGTGATCATGCTGCCCCCGGGGCGTATACCCGGGAGAAATTCCGACAGGAAAAACATCCCGTGCAATAACACTGCTGACAAGTTATTGTAAGGTTATCCCTGACATACATTCGTTTTGCCATCACCTAGCACCAATTTGGGAAACAAGGTATTAATAATATCTTTGCAGCTTTCAATCTTGTGGTTGAACCTATCTGTTGCAAATGAGAAAATTGTTAGGTTATATTTTATCGCCAGTCTTTTACCTGTTGTTTGGATTGATCATTGTGGTTTTTCATCCCGTACAGTGGCTGTGCCTCAAATTGGGTGGTTATACCGCGCATAAAAAATCGGTTGAAGCCCTTAATTTTTGTTTACTATCGTCTTACTATGCTTTGGGTAACACGATAACGTTTATAAACAAACAACAATTGCCTACGGATCGGCCCATTATTTTCGTGGCCAACCACCAAAGCATGTACGATATCCCCCCGCTGATTTACTTCTTGCGCAAGCACCACGGCAAGTTCATTTCGAAGATCGAATTAGCCAAGGGCATTCCCAGCATTTCATTCAATCTGCGCCATGGCGGTGCAGCCAACATTGACCGGAAGGATCCGAAACAGTCTATTGCGGAGATCCTAAAGTTGGCGAGAAACATGAAAGCGAAGAATTGGTCGGCCTTTATCTTTCCTGAAGGCACGCGTGCCAAAAACGGGAAAATGAAGGCTTTTAACGTCGGAGGCATTGCAACCATACTGAAAAAAGTTCCCAATGCATTGGTTGTTCCGATTGCGATCAACAACTCGTGGAAAATGGTTCGTTACGGTTTCTTTCCGCTCAATACCTTTACCCGGATGTCATGGGAAGTGCTGTCGCCCATCGAACCCGCGGAACGCGCTGCGGAAGACGTGGTCGCCCAAGTCGAAGCACAAATCAAAGAAAAAGTAAGGTAACCCCCGGCACGTCAGTTGACTTCCCTGCCCTTCCACGTGTATTTGCCGATGTTTCCGGCCAATCCGATGTATACCATATAAATAATATGGATTAAGGTTAGCAAGGGCAGGTACCACAATAAGCCAACTCGCTTAGCAAACCGACTCAAGGGGTATAGAAAGTATAATTCCACCAGTAATTTCAGCGAAAGGGCAACCGCGACCACCGGCCATACTTCCCTATTGAAAAAAACGGCGAAGATACCAGTCACCAGCAGCAACACGTTAAACAACCAAATGGCAACCCCCAATACCACAATGGCCTTGTCCTTATAGTGGGTACTCTTGGATGCCCAGCGTTTGCGCTGACTGATGAATCCCTGGAGATTCTGCTTGGCATCGGTATATACGATGGCATCTCTCGACTTGCAAAACCCGATACGGTCAGGATATTTGGCAGCTACTTTGTGCAGGAACAATTCGTCATCTCCCGATGCAAGGTGGTCGATACCATTGAATCCCCCTACTTCGTAGAAAATATCGCGACGATAGGCTAAATTGGCCCCATTGCATGTGGATGGATGCTTGTTGCCGATACCAGCCGCTCCCAATCCGATCAAGTATAGGAATTCCAGGGTCTGTAACCGTTCAAAAAAACGCCGCTCTTCCGAATAGACCACGGGTGAAGATACGAGGAAGCTCCCATGCTCCTCGACATAGCCAACGACGTTAGCCAACCAACGAGGCCCCATGCGGCAGTCGGCATCCGTGGTGATCATGAGCTCACCACTGGCCATGGCGATGGCCTCTGAAATCGCTTTCTTTTTATACGAATTAAGGGGTTCGGCCTCATTGAGCTTCAGCAGCTTCACCCCCTGTCCGGCAAAGGACTGTACGATGCCCGATGTATTGTCTGTAGAATGGTCATCGATCACGATGATTTCCAGCAATTCTTGGGGGAAATCTTGTGCCAAGATATCCGAAAGGGTTCGTGCGATATTAGCCTCTTCGTTTCGCGCGGCGATCAGCACGCTCACTTTGGTACGTGCGGTGGTACCCTTTACGGAAAACAATGGCAAGGCGAACCATCCGGCTCGCATATAACATACCAACACCACATATACCATCGTGAAGACGGCCAGTGCGACATTAATGATCGGTATCACCAAAGAAATTAATTTTTAGAACAAATACTGACCCCAAAATGGCGGGCAATATAAGATTTATAAACCAAATACAGGAAGCGATGGCCATGACGGCGATGTCTTGGTCAGTAATATGCGCATATAGGTAGCTTGCGGTAACACTCCTTACCCCGAAATCGAACAAGTCTAGCGTCGGCAACGCCGCCTGTACAAAAAACAGGATAAACACCAATAACAACATGGGCAGGAAGCGAATATCGGGGATGATGACGAGCATCAATATGCAATATTGCGACGTGAAGATGACAAAACGCGCCAGGGAATTCAGGAAAACGACGCCCAGCTCTTTGCGACTGTAACGTGTCAATATTTCAAAAAAACGCTGGAATCTCTTCAGGAACCCTATGCGCCCTACCCACGCACTAATCCATTTGACATTGAAATACAACACCAGGAAAAAAGAGGCATATATAATGGCTAGCAACCACAGCCCCACACCCCATAGCTTACCGATGTCAAAGAATCGGTTGACAAACCAGGCGATGCTGAGTGATCCGGCTACACTGGTCAACACCAATTGGGCCAAGGCACCGACACCCATTGCCACGGCTCCCGAAATCCGCCGGCGTGGTTTGAGGAACATCACACGCCCACCGTATTCACCGATCCGATTCGGGGTAAAAACCGCCCACGTCAGCCCGCAAAATACCGATTGCACGGCTTTCCAAATACTGATCGGCTCGATGTACCTGCATAGGTACCGCCATTTCACCGCTTCCAGAAACCAATTGACAAACATCAGGAATACGATGATGGACAACGTGATGACAACGGTATCCGTACCCAGGTTCCGCAGCAGCCCTTCAAATGCTTTTAGGTTTTGATGGTTATTGAGTTTATGGTACAACACCCAAGCCACCACAAGCAAGATGGCAATTTTCAATACGATGCCCAGTACCTTTTTCGTCCTCTTGGTCAAACCTGATATTTTAGCGTGCAATGTTACTAATTTTTATGCCCTAAACCTAACGGGGAGATTGGAAACCCTATACAATGGCATTTAACCGTTTTTGTCAATCGTTTTGATTATTCATATTCTTACCGACAAAAAACCGTATCATTGTATGATGCAACAAAGCAGCCGCAAAGAACGGATTATATTGGGTATTGACCCCGGAACGGTGGTATTGGGCTACGGCATTGTCAAAGAGGTCGGCAAGCAGCTGTCGCTCATTAGCCTCGGCGTCATCAAATTGGGGCACCTGGATGATCATGGACTGAAACTGCAACGAATTTTCCAAAAAACCACGGCATTAATCGAGCAATACCAACCGGATTGCATGGCCTTGGAAGCCCCCTTTTACGGCAAAAACGTACAGGTCATGCTCAAACTTGGCCGTGCCCAGGGGGTCGCGATGGCGGCAGCACTGAACCGGGATATCCCCATTTTTGAATATGCCCCGCGCAAGATCAAACAGTCAGTCACGGGCAATGGAAATGCCACTAAAGAACAAGTGGCCGCCATGCTCAAGACCCTGCTTAAATTCGACGAAACCCCACAATTCCTCGATGCCACCGACGGCCTGGCCGTAGCGGTATGCCATGCTTTCCAACAGACCCCGACCGGTTCAACCAAGAAAAGTTATTCGGGTTGGGAAGCATTTGCCCGGGATAATGCCGACCGGCTTGGATAACCCCTACAGCTTTACCTGCCTAATCACGTTTTTCACATTCAGCTCAATGATATCGGTCATGGTTTGGCATTTCAGGTATAGATTATTTTGGAAATATTGGGCGTACCCCTCTCTTAATTGCTTCACATTAGCGGAGGTGGATAATTCCTCGGTATTGGATACATCGCGCAATGCAGCGATCCGGTGGCGCTCGCTACGCACTCGGTGTACGATCGATGAGCGTTCTTCCTGTTGGTACTGCAATACGGTTCGATCGGTCAGGTGTTCCATACAGAGCTGCACATAAGGCAGGTTGTCCTTGAAAAACTGGGGCATATATATTTTAGGATTCCCCTCGTAAAATTGCTGGTCAAAATCAATTGCCCGTATGCGAAACTGGAAATCATCAAAATCAGGCGTGATCTGCACCACGAAATTATAGGCTCGCATATCGCCCAGGAGGGTAATGATACAGCGTTCATTGAATTTCACAAACTCTTTGGCGATTCGCTTGGGGTTGTAATCAGGGTTATACATCAATGACTTCGCAAATACGTCACCGGGGAGCCCCACGATATGCTCTTCCACCAGCGTTTGCCCATCCACCAGGTAGTTCACTTGGTTTGGAGATATGATTTGTTCCAGTTCCAAGCCATATATCCGGGACGCATCAGCTTGCTTGATGTAAAAATAATCGTAAACATCATTAAGTCGATTGACAATGCGTATCCGAAATGGGTGGGTATTACCAAACGAACAATATTCAATACGGTCGATATACTTATGCTCCACAATGCGCGTATTGCCCGAAGCCTTGAGCTGGGCATAAATAATCTTCAACCCGTTATACAAATGCTCCTGCACATGGGGTGGATACAATGGGGTTTCCCAAAGGGTGTCTTTTCCGTTTTTATCAATGACGGGTACCGTCTCGTAAAATTCCATCAGGTCATGGTACTCGATGGGCATACGTGCGTCGCGTTGGTAGTTGCGCAAATACTTCTGCAATGCCGGCGTAACGGGATATATCGGTTTCTTCCGCGATATTTTCACTTCTTCCGTCCCGACGTTCATAGCCATACCGTCCATGATGTAAAGATACTGTTTTGGTTTGATGGAATAAAAAATTGAATTTTTTTCATAAACAAACGGATTTTAGTGCATATTTTTGAGAAATTTTCAACAAACAGCCAACACGGCTATTAAACTGAACAAAATTTAGGGAGGCATATAAAAGGAAGAAGCTCCTTTGGGAGAGGAGCTTCTACGCTAACCAATTATAAACCTATATTAAATTGAGGGAGGGCAAAACAAAAACCAATAAATCAAAACCTTTTTCCTTATTGATTGATACAAAATTAACAATAATATTCATTCATTAAAGTTTTTTTACTTAAAAAAATCAATTTTTGTATTTTTTATAATTAAATTTGGGTTTATTTAGAAATAATATCATTTTTTATGGAAAAAAAGAACGAAAATTTTGACCTTGACAACTTAGATATACAGATTTTATCCATCTTAATGAACGATGCATCTATTCCATACACAGAAATAGCAAAAAAATTGATTGTTTCTGGCGGAACTATACACGTAAGGATGAAAAAGATGGAAGAAATGGGAATAATTAGAGGGTCAAACCTAATAATTAACCCACAAAAGGTCGGATTTGACATCACAGCCTTCCTTGGCATCTATTTGGAGAAGGGTTCTCAATATAATAATGCCGTGGAGCAACTCAGACAAGTGAAAGAAGTGGTAGAATTGCATTATTGCACGGGAACTTACAGCATGTTTGCCAAAATAATATGCCGTGACACCACTCATCTGCGCAAGGTACTGAACGAGGATATACAGGCAGTAAAGGGAATTCAGCGGACCGAAACCATCATATCACTCGAAGAAAGCATCAAAAGACAGATTAGTTTAACGTAAGTACGGCTTAGCAACATTCCGTTATTTCGACGATCTCGCCTGAGGCGAGAGAGGAGAAATCTTCTAAAATACTGTCGGAAATCAGAAGATTTATCTTCGATGAGCCCTTCGGGGTTCTCACCCGATCTCATCGCGTTCGAAATGACGGGTGGCTATCATCGCTGGATACGACCATCCAGTCCGACTTTTACATCAAACGGCTTGCAATAGGCATCCAGCAATACCGCAAAATGCCTTCGGGTAACCATTGCCTGCTCATCATATTCATCTTCAAACTGGAAGCGCCTTTTCCAGTTTTTTTGTACCTGCCCTTCCAATTCATTCCCTCGATGCCCCACATACTTGATGAGGCTAAACAGATCGGCCATGGTCAACTGTTCAATATCGTCGTTATCCACAAACCAGATTTGGCTCCGTGAAAAGAGTTGGTTCATCACCGGTTTAATCTCTTGCGATGACACGTGTCGATCCGGCAGGAATGTCTGCCCGCCAGCACTATCAACAAACAGGTCCAGCACGCCGGTGGCACCAATCCGTTGTATCGCCGCAAAGTGCGGGCTCTCAACAGGCACATCCACAAAGGGAATCAACCGGGCACCATACTGCAGTATTTCTCCCTGCACATTGCGCACGTCCAGCTTGTCAGAGGTGGTCTTGAAAAAGGCAGTGTAAGCTGCCGCCGCGCCAACGGCCTGCCCTACATGCATCAGTAAAGGAATGGATGCTGCGGTTCCATCGATAAAATGCTGCACTGTGGGCAGGCTGCGGGTCAGGAACACATTGCTATCATCAGCCGGGATCAAGGTGGCCAGTGGCAAGGTGAAGCCCTTGCTGCCCACGTCGGCAACAGCAACCCCTGTACGCGATAGCGGTAGGTTTTCATTCGACTGGAAATAAGTGTCATCCACCATTGTCCTCGTTTCGATCTCCTTGTCACCTTGGAAAGCCAACCGGAAAAGCACCGCATCTGCCGAAGCGTCCACCACGGCACGCACCTTATACCGCTGCCTATTGACCAATTCGACTTGCCAATCCTTACCCGACTTCTTCACGGCCCGAAGGCCAACTCCACGGATGATGGTGAGGTTTCTCGCCGCTCCGATCATATCGTCAACCACGTTTTGGGCGATCTGCGGGTTAATCCTCGCCTTGGCAATGGTCGAAAGGGAATCATTACGGTTGTCGTGCCTTAATGTCTTAGCCAGTAAGTCAGCCCACAATCCCGCATCAAGGTCTTTGCCGGATGTAATCGAAATCACACTGGAAGTCAATTCCGGAACGATCTTGTCTCCATCGACGACCCATACCGTATTCAGGTTAGACATGGATGATTGCAATGCGGCGGCATAGGCATCCACACCGCTACCGTAAATCAACACCTGGGGGCGCTTGCCTTGTGAGAAAGCCACAAATGGAATCAGTATCAACCAGCATATCAGTAAACGTAATTTATCCATGTCGTTCGATTTAGTGGAAAACGTAAAATTAGACATAAATGCTTCAGCAAGGTTTATTTTTTCTTTTTTTGTTTTTCTGTCTTTTTGCCCATTGTTCTTTCGGGCTTCCGACTTCGGACTTCCGACTAAAACAGCTACCTTTGCGCCATGGTAAATGAAGAAAAATCACTCAATTTTATAGAAGAGATTATCGAAGAAGATTTAGCCTCGGGCAAGCATAGCGGCAGGGTATTGACGCGTTTTCCGCCGGAGCCCAATGGCTATCTGCATATCGGGCATGCCAAGTCTATCGTCCTCAATTTTGGCCTCGCCCAGAAATACGGCGGAAAAACCAACTTGCGGTTCGATGATACGAACCCCGTTACCGAAGAAACCGAATACGTCGAGAGCATAAAAAACGATATCAAATGGCTCGGGTTTGAATGGGCCGAAGAATTGTACACATCCGACTACTTTGAGACGCTTTACGCCTATGCCGTGAAACTCATCAAAGAAGGTCTCGCGTATGTCGATGACAGTACATCGGAAGAAATCGCTGCTTCCAAAGGCACGCCCACGGAGCCTGGCAAGCCCACTCCGTACCGGGATCGCGGCGTGGAGGAAAATCTCCGCCTGTTTGAAGAGATGCGTGACGGGAAATATCCCGATGGGGCCAAGGTGTTACGGGCCAAAATTGATCTGGCCAACCCCAACATGCACCTCCGTGACCCGCTACTTTACCGCATCAAACATGCGCACCATCACCGCACGGGCGACAATTGGTGCATTTATCCGATGTATGACTTTGCGCATGGACAAAGCGATTCCATCGAGCACATCACCCATTCTATCTGCACCTTAGAATTCATACCGCACAGGCCACTCTATGATTGGTTGATCGAGCGGTTGGAAATATTCCCCTCGAAACAATATGAGTTTGCCCGGCTCAACCTCAATTACACCGTGATGAGCAAGCGGAAGCTGTTGCAATTGGTGAATGAGAAATACGTTGAGGGATGGGATGACCCCCGTATGCCCACCATCAGTGGATTGCGTAGGCGGGGCTACACGCCGGCTAGTATCCGCAATTTCTGTGAGCGCATCGGCGTAGCCAAACGTGAGAACATCATCGACGTGGGATTGCTTGAATTCTGTATCCGTGAAGACCTCAATAAAACGGCTTGGCGCCGCATGGCAGTACTGGATCCGGTGAAGTTAGTGATTACCAACTATCCGGAAGGTAAGGAAGAGCTATTGGCAGGGGAAAACAATCCAGAGGTAGAAGGTGGCGAGGGTGAACGCGGTATCCCATTCAGCAGGGAACTGTGGATCGAGCGCGAAGACTTCATGGAAAACCCACCCAAAAAGTTTTTCAGGCTTGGCCCCGGACTGATGGTCAGGCTCAAACATGCCTACATCATCAAGTGTGAGGACGTCGTGAAAGACGCGGATGGCATCGTCACCGAGATCCACTGCACCTACCTGCCTGAATCCAAAAGCGGGGAAGATACCAGCGGCATAAAAGTAAAGGGCACCATCCATTGGGTGAGCGTACCACATGCCAAAACCGTGGAGGTTAGGTTGTATGACCGGTTATTCAACTTAGAAAATCCCGCGGCAACGGAAGATTTCAAAGCATCGATCAATCCGGACAGCTTGCAAATCATCGAAAAGGCTTATGTAGAGCCCGACCTGTTACATGCAGTGCCGGGAAAAGGATACCAGTTTATTCGCAAGGGTTATTTCACACTCGATACGAAGTCGACCCCAGAAAAGCCGGTATTCAATCGTACGGTCACCTTGCGTGATACGTGGGCGAAGGAGATGGGTAAGGATTAAAGAAATAAGGAGCAAAAGATGGAGGGGCAGGTATTTTTAGAATACTTGCTCCACAATCTGCCTCGTAGGCGCTGGATTACCCATGGTGTAGAAATGCAACACGGGTGCCCCAAGGTTAACAAGTTCTTTGCACTGGTGCACCATCCATTCGATACCCACTTCTTTCACTTGCTGGATGGATTTACAAGCTCCAACGGCTTCGCTCAACTCTACCGGAATATCGATATGGAAAATCTTGGGTAGGCTAATGAGCTGCCTTGCCGAAGTAATGGGTTTCAAGCCCGGAATGATTGGCACGTGGATGCCATGTGCCCGGCATTGCTCCACAAAAGCCTTGTATTTGCTGTTGTCGAAGAACATTTGCGTGACGATGAAATCGGCCCCCATATCCACTTTCTTTTTCAGGTATTTGAAATCGGTCTGGAAATTAGGCGCTTCAAAATGTTTTTCGGGATAGCCTGCCACTCCGATACAGAAATCCGTTTTTTCAGAGTTTTCAATATCCTCGTGCAGGTATTTGCCGCTATTCATGTCCTTTACATGCTGCAACAAATCAGTAGCATAGGCATGACCGCCCGGTGTGGGAACAAAATCTTTATCGGCCTTGCGGGCATCGCCACGCAACACCAACACATTATCGATACCTAGAAAGTGCAGGTCTATCAGGGCGTTTTCGGTCTCTTCTTTGGTAAATCCCCCACAGATCAAATGCGGCACGGCATCCACCTTGTACTTGTTCATGATGGCCGCACAAATGGCCACCGTACCCGGTCGCTTGCGGTAAGCAATCCGCTCCAAAAGCCCATTGGGATGCTGCTTATAGATATAGTCTTCCCGATGATAGGTCACATCTATAAACGGAGGTTGAAACTCCATCAACGCATCGATGGTATGGTAAATACTCGCGATGCTCTGCCCCTTAACGGGGGGGAGCAGCTCGAAAGAAAACAAGGTTTTCCCTTTCGCGTTTTCGATGTGTTCGGTTATTTTCATCTTCTTAACTATACCATCCGTGAATATGCTGCGTTATGCAGCCGCCAAACTTAGATAAATTATTGATAATGTTCAATACTCTTTTTTGCATCAATGAGCTCGGCCCGCTAAGTTCGCCCCGACATGCAAAGCGAATTTGCGGTCACGAATAGACGTCTACCAGGCCGTCTGGCAGGTTGACATCCAGCCGGTTATTCTCCTTGTCAATGGCTATAATCAGTTCATCATTCAAGGGAAACATCAACTCATTATCCTGATAAGCCACTGCGGCCACATATTGCTGTGGATATTCATGCACCGCGGTGATTTCTCCCAATGCACCGTGTATCTGGTCGTACACCAGGTATCCTTTTAAATCGGTCAATCGGAAATCATCCGGGCTCCGTTCAGGTTTTTTGCTGTTCGGCAGGTATACTTTTTTGCGGACAAGCGGTTGTGCTTTATCGATATGGTCGATCTCCTCGAGAAACAGGTAGGCGGTGCTATTGGGATGCAATTTAAGGCTTTCTACAAAAAAAGGCACCAATTTGTTGTTGATTTCCAGAAACAGCACATCCAGTTCCAGGGCTTTGTAATCATCAAATTCGAAAAACAACTGCACCTCACCCTTGAGCCCCCGTGTCTTGCTGATATAGCCGATATAAAAATTTTCCTTTAAATAATCCATCGCTGCATGGTTTAAACAAAAAACCGCTCCGGAGACATGCCAGTCCACCCGGAGCGGTTTGTGTACTTACACGAATAACGGTTATTATTCCTCAGTCTTTGCTTCTTCGTCGGTGCTCTCAGGAGCCGCGTCAGTTGCTGGAGTTTCTTCAGCTGCTGCTTCCACCACTTCCTCGGCAGATGCCTCCGCTTCCGGAGCTTCTTCCGCTGGAGGTGTGTTCTTCGCTTCTACAGCTGCGGCGATCTCCGCTTTTTTCTTTGCCTCGGCAGCTAGTGCAGTTTTCTTAGCTTCTGCTTTGGTTTCAGCCAATCCGTCTTTCTTACCTTGGATTTTGGCCTCTTTGCCTTGCAACCATTCCTCAAAACGAGCGTCGGCGGTAGCCTCATCAAAGGCACCTTTTTTCACGCCGCCTTGCAAGTGTTTTTTGTACAACACACCTTTGTATGAAAGGATAGCTTTGGTGGTATCCGTAGGTTGAGCACCTTTATTCAACCAATCAAGCGCTTTGTCGAAGTTCAAGTCGATGGTAGCGGGGTTGGTATTGGGATTGTATGACCCGATACGCTCAATGAATTTACCGTCACGAGGAGCCCGTGAATCGGCCACTACTACATGGTAAAAAGGTTTTCCTTTCTTACCGTGTCTTTGCAATCTAATTTTAACTGCCATTCTTTTTCAATTATGATTATGTATCCAACATAGTTCCCGGAGCCTTATGCTGCGGGGCTGCAAAGATAGTAATTATTTGATAATTACGATAGTCCGTTTATTTTATTTTTGGCAAAGGTCATTATTCATAACCGAAGCGCTTCAGGTAGTTTTCTTTTTTTCGCCAATCGGGAATGACTTTCACAAAGAGTTCCAAAAAGACCTTTTGTTGGAGGAACTCCTCGATGTCTTGCCGGGCATAGGTCCCTACCTTTTTAATCATGCTGCCAGCCTTACCAATGATGATATTCTTTTGCGAGTCGCGTTCCACAATGATCTCTGCGCTGATGCGTGTGATATTTTCTTCCTCCTTAAACGAGGTGACCACCACTTCGGTGCTGTACGGGATTTCCTTTTCATACAACTTAAAAACTTTCTCCCGGATGATCTCTGATACAAAAAAACGCTCGCTTTTATCGGTCAACGCGTCCTTCTCGTAGTAAGGGGCGTGCTCTGGCAAACGGTCCAGGATAAACTGCATCACCGCCTGTATATTGTGCCCATGCAGCGCCGATATCGCAAAGACTGCCTGCGGATTGATGGTATCTTGCCAATAGGTGATTTTATTTTTGACTTCCTCTTCCGTTGATTTGTCAATTTTATTAATCAATATCGCCACGGGGGATGCCGTCTTACGCAATTTATCAATCACGTCACTTTCGTCGTACTTTTCATTAATATCCGTGACGAGCAAGATGACATCGGCATCGATGAGTGACCCTTGCACCACATTCATCATGGATTCCTGCAGCGTATAGGAAGGTTTAATGACACCCGGCGTGTCGGAAAACACAATCTGGTAATCCGGCTCGTTGACGATCCCGATGATTCTGTGGCGGGTCGTTTGCGCTTTCGAGGTAACGATAGACATTTTTTCACCCACTAATGCGTTCATTAGCGTAGACTTACCAGCGTTTGGCTTTCCAATGATGCTGACGAAACCGGCCTTGTGCGACATTTTTTTGCGTTTTGATTTGTTTTGCAAAGAAACAAATTATATCTTTGCAGTCCAATTCGGAAAAGGAATTAAAAAAATCCAGCAGCGATTGCGGGAGTAAAACATAAAGATACATTGCGGGGTGGAGCAGTTGGTAGCTCGTCGGGCTCATAACCCGAAGGTCACTGGTTCGAGTCCAGTCCCCGCTACCAAAGAAAGCCGGTCAAGAAATTGATCGGCTTTTGTTATTTTACAGCTAACCGATGAAACCTGCATCGGATACACATCAAACAGAAATTTGAGCCAAAACACACGTTAAGAAAAACAAATGCCCAACTATTTTACAATGAAATAGTTGGACATTTGCCAAATAAATCCGAGCACTTTGCAGGCAACAAGCCTGTGTGAACGAATCAGCCGCTTACATATCTAACCGCAAAAAATTGCCGTCGCCGTCAAACTTCAATTCTAAACCATTGGAGAGCTTTACTTCTTGCCCGCGGTCATCGAGCTCCCAATCGATGATAAAGTGCTCAGGATAATTGTCATTGACATAAGTCAGAATCTTTGCTGGCACCACACTGTCCGGCAATCTATTGTTGCCTTCTACGCCAAGCACCTTGCCGCTTTTATTAAATTCCAATTTGTACCCCTCACTCAGGTATACGTCAAACGTCGTTTTGAGATCGTCCCGCTCTTTTACCACCTGGAGGATTTCATGACCGGGAAAATGTTGGGTGATATATTGCTGAGCTTCTTTTGGGAGTCCGTCAGCCGATATAATGCTCTCCTTATCACAGGCCGCACCCATTACCAATACCGTAGCCAATATGGCCATAAAATTCATTGCTTTTTTCATGATCGTTTAACTTTTCTTCTTGTTTTATCTCCAAGACAACCCAACCCTACTTTACCCTTACTGATTCATGAAAAAAAAAATAAAATTTATTATTCTTTCACCACGTTCTCTAGAATGTCGATATAAAGCTGTATACCCTCCCCTATTTCATTCACATAAATAAATTCATCAGCCATGTGTGAACGCGCGGAATCACCAGGGCCAAGTTTCAGCGATGGAATATCGAGCAGTGCTTGGTCGCTCGTCGTCGGTGAGCCATAGGTGGTACGCCCGAGGGCTATACCCGCTTGTACCACTGGGTGGCCTTTAGGTATCGATGAAGGTTTTAGCCTAACCGAACGTGGCTTAACCTCGCAATTCACATGTTGTTTAATGATGTCAAGCACCTCTTCATTCCGGTAAGCATCGGTCACCCGTATGTCGACTACAAATTCACAGGTGGCAGGCACCACATTATGCTGCGAACCGGCATGGATAACCGTCACACTCATTTTAATCGGGCCGAATTCCGCTGATTCTTTCGGAAACCGATAGCTGATGAACCAGTCAATATCCTTTAGTGCTTTATAGATGGCATTGTCTCCCTCTTCACGGGCAGCATGGCCCGCCCTGCCGTGTGCCACACAGTCTAGCACCATCAGCCCGCGTTCGGCAACCGCCAATTGCATTAAGGTGGGCTCGCCGACAATTGCAAAATCCAAGGGTCCTAAATCAGGGATGACCAGTTCTAATCCATTGACGCCCGATATCTCTTCTTCTGCAGTCGCTGCCAAGCAAAAATTATAGTTCAGCCCCTCTTGCGAATAAAAATGCAGAAACGTTGCGATCAGCGACACCAAGCACCCTCCTGCATCATTACTGCCTAAACCGAACAACTTACCATCTTCGATGTCCGAGGAAAATGGATTGCGGGTATACCCTGTATTCGGCTTTACCGTATCGTGGTGGGAATTAAGCAATATGGTCGGTTTAGCAGCATCAAAGAATTTGTTATACGCCCATACGTTATTCAGCTTACGGTATGTTTTAACACCCCTTTGTTGCAAAAACCGCTCTATTGCGTCTCCTGTTTGGTTCTCCTCTTTACTGAAAGAAGGGATACGGATCAGGTCACGCAATAGATTGGTACTATCGTGTATTAATTTTTCAATCATGATATAATCCCCCAGCCTTGAGTGCCGATAGCTTGATGCCTTTAATGAAAGCCGAACTGAACCCATTGTGTTCCATTTCATTCAAACCAGCAATGGTACATCCTTTGGGGGAGGTTACCTTATCAATCTCACCCTCTGGATGGCTCTGGGTTTGCAATAATAAATCGGCAGCGCCTTTCGCCGTTTGCACAGCCATTTTCAATGCGTCATGCGCGTGGAAGCCGATTTCAACGCCTCCCTGTGATGCCGCACGGATACTGCGCAGGAAAAAGGCAATACCACAAGCACACAGCGCGGTGGCTGATGTCATGAGGTCTTCATTGATCGTAACGACAGCCCCCACGGTCTCGAACATCTGGGTTACCCGCTCCATTTGCTCATCAGCCGCATTGTCGGAAGCGATACAGGTCATCGATTGGCCGATTGCAATAGCTGTATTCGGCATAGCACGGATAACCTGCACATTATTGCCCAGTTCATCCCGTACATCGGCACAGGTGACTCCTGACACGACCGAAACCACTAGTTGTTTTTCCGGAGAAATGGCGGGCGCTATTTCTTCCAGTACTTTCTTCAATTGCTGGGGTAGTACTGCCAAAACGATAACACTGGCGTCATAGATAGCCACCTTATTGTTGTCGCTCACTTTAAATCCCTTAGCAGCCTCTTCACTGAGTGACTTGAGGCTTCTGCGTGTCAACGTGATATCCTCCGCCTGGCAATACGATTTATTTACCAGCCCCTTCGCTAATGATAGCCCGATGTTTCCACTGCCAATAATGGTTATTTTGCTCATTTTAGATATAGATAAAAATTACTTGATCATCCGTGTTCCAAATTGCCGTTGCTGCAATAAATGCAGGTCGTCGGCATGCCCGACACATACTTCACTAACCCCCCTGGCAATGGCATCAAATGCATTGTGCAGCTTGGGTATCATGCCGTCAGCAACCACACCTGATGCCTTTAATTGTTCAAACTCAGCCGCCTTTATCTCCGGTATCACCGAATGTTCGTCATGAACATCCTGCAGCACCCCCTTTTTTTCAAAGCAATACACCAGCGACGTTTCAAACATGGCCGACAATGCTACGGCCAACGCTGATGCGATGGTATCTGCATTCGTGTTCAATAGCTGCCCTTTCCCATCGTGTGTAATCGCGGAAAATACGGGAACCATGTTCCCTGCTAACAGCGTTTCCAACGTATACGTATCCACCGAGCCAGGAAGAATATCCCCCACAAATCCGTAATCGATTTCCTTGACCAGTCGCTTTACGGTCTGGATGCTGTTGCCATCCGCTCCGCTTAACCCGATCGCATTGCATCCGAGCGCCTGCAAGTTTGCCACCAATTGCTTATTGGTCAACCCGGCATACACCATGGTCACCACTCGGAGCATCGCTTCATCCGTAATTCGGCGTCCATCCACCAACTTCGCCTCCACGCCAAGTTCAGCTGCTATACGTGTAGCTATCTTTCCTCCACCGTGCACCAAAATCTTGTTGCCGCGCAGGCTTGCAAATTTTTCCAAAAAACGACTTAACCCTTCGGAATGGTCGATTATATTCCCACCAATCTTGATTACCAGTAGTCGAGACATATTAATGTATCTTATTTCTCATTGCGATCTTTACTTTATTAAACCATTCCTCGCGCAGAATGCTTAATACGATGCTGTCACGCCGGTCTCCATCACCACGCCGGCCATTGCTTCGGAGGACGCCTTCCTCCACGCAACCAATGGCTTTCATCGCGTCAATGCTACGTTGGTTTGCTGCGTCAGCCCGAAATTCCACCCGTTCCATCCCCATTTGTTCAAATGCGAATTGCAACAACAGGTATTTACAGTGCCTATTGAGCCCCGTACGTTGGAATTCCTGACCATACCAGGTATATCCCAACTGCAGTGTCTGTTCGGCCAACTGAATATCGTAGTACCGTGTACTGCCGGCGTATTGTTGCGTCCGTTTATCAAACACGATGAATGGATATTGCTTCCCGCCGCTTCTTCCCTCGACTGCCAAACGGATATATTCGCCTAATCCTGTCTCACCTGATGCCGAAATCATCGAATACTTCCACAATGTTGGTTCATTCGTTGCAAAAGGCAACAAGTTCGAAAAATCGGCTACCAGCAAAGGACGGAGCAACGCCACCTCATTTTCAAGCACATAATCCAACTCGAAGTCAAAGGGCATCATCCACTATAATTGCTCAAGCATGCGTTTCAATACCGCCTGCGCGGCCCATACCCGGTTTCCGGCTTCCTGTATAACCAACGCATTTGGCCCATCCAGCACATCACTTGCCAATTCCAAATCACGGCGTACGGGTAGACAGTGCATCACTTTGGCCGAGTTTGTCAACCCCAATCGGGCCTGATCAAGCAACCAATTCTCACGCACCGCATGAACCTCTCCATAATCCGCATACGAAGACCAATTTTTCACATAGACAAAGTCAGCCCCTGACAATGCCTCATCCAGTGTATTGGTGATGGCCGCCCCCTCGGTAAAGGTTTCTGAAAGTGCATATCCATCAGGATGGGCAATGGTAAAATCTACCAATCCTTCAAGCTGTGCACGGCACATCCATTCGGAAAAAGAATTTGGAACGGCTTGGGGTAAGGCTTTCACATGCGGTGCCCACGCCAGTACCACTTTGGGTTTCCTGCTATGCGGCCAATGTTCACGGATCGTAATCAAGTCCGTCAGGCTTTGCAAGGGGTGACGTGTGGCACTTTCCAAACTCACTACTGGCACACCACAGAAACGAACGAATTTCTTGAATAAATCTTCGCTATAATCTTCCTCACGATCCTGCAATTTGGGGAATGACCGCATGCCCAAGATATCGCAATACTGTCCCATCACCGCCGCTGCTTCGCGAATATGCTCTACGGTATTTCCGTTCATCATTACGCCATCCCTAGTCTCAAGCGCCCAGCCATCTTTATCCATATTCATCACCATCACATCCATTCCCAAGTTAGCCGCGGCTTTCTGCGTGCTTAGGCGCGTACGCAGGCTGGGGTTTAGGAACACCAATCCTAATGTTTTCCGTTTACCTAAATGATTATACGCGAAAGGCTCGCTTTTCAACTTCAATGCTTCGTCTACAATGCCGGATAAGCTGTCTACATCCGCAACCGAAAAAAACTGTTTCATCTGTCAATCTAAAATCGTCAATCTAAAATCCCCTTAGCCGCTCATCGAGTGCTTCGAGAAAGCGGTCTGCATGCGCTTTTGTCAAATTCAGGGCCGGGAGCAACCGGATCACATTGGGCTTAGCCTCCCCGGTGAAGATACGGTTTTTGACCAATAAATCCTTTTTTACTGAAGATAGTTCTTCGGGTAGGTCAATACCGATCATCAGCCCACGTCCACGCACTTCCCTGATAAGGTCGAAACTACCCAATTCGTGAATGAGGTAGCTGCCTACTTCTGCCGCATTGCTAATTAATTCTTCCTCTTCGATGATCTCCAAGACCGACAAAGCCGCTGCACAGGCAAGGTGGTTGCCTCCAAACGTAGTTCCAAGCATCCCATGCCAAGGTTTCAGTTTGGGTGAAATGGCAATGGCACCGATGGGGAATCCATTGCCCATACCTTTGGCCATGGTGTAAATATCGGCATCCACGCCGGCATGGTCATGCGAATAGAACCGGCCTGTCCGACCATAGCCACACTGCACCGAATCTGCGATAAATATCGCGCCGTACTGCTCGGTCAATACCCGAATCTTCCGCAAAAACACCTCGCTGGCCACCCGGATACCCCCAACTCCCTGGATACCCTCAATGATTACTGAAGAAATCTCATTACCGTAGGCTGCAAAAGCTACTTCAAGTGCCTCCACATCGTTAAACGGGAGGAATATGACATTGTCCGTTTGGTTGACCGGAGCGATAATCTTAGGATTGTCGGTCGCTGACACGGCCAATGAGGTACGCCCATGGAATGCGCCTTTAAACGCGATTACCTTTTTACGCCCGTTATGGAATGAAGCTAGTTTTAATGCATTTTCATTAGCTTCGGCCCCCGAATTACACAAGAATAATTGGTAATCGTCCTTCCCTGAAACCTTCCCCAACAAATCTGCCAATTGCTGCTGTGGGGGTATCTCGATGAAATTGGAGTAAAATCCAATTTGGTTCAACTGGTCGGTAATGCGCCTCACATAATGGGGATGTGTGTGGCCAACGGAGATGACTGCATGTCCACCATACAAGTCCAGGTATTCATTTCCTTCCGAATCCCACACGATGCTACCGTTCGCTTTGGTCACAGCAATGGGGTTAATAGGGTATACGTCAAATAGGTTCATTCTTTATCTTCTAAAATGGTTTGCAAACTTAGATAAAATGCATTTTCTATGCAATTTATTCGCAGTTGTCTATTTTCATTGGTGCTCATGAATGCTTCGCATTTATCGAACTGTAATCGGAACACAATAAAAAAACCCGTTTTTTGAAATCAAAAAACGGGTTAACTCGTTGGAGTAAACGAAATGCTCGCTTAGTCTTCTTTTTTATCTTCTTTAGGAGCTTCTTCTTCCGTTTCTGTGGTTTCTTCTTGCGCCTCGGTTGCCTCAGCAACAGGCTCTTCCTGAGTAGCAGGTGCTTCTGCGGCTACTGTTTCTTCAGCTACAGCAACTACTTCTTCAGTAGTATCCGCTGCTACTTCGGCAGTAGTCTCTACAGTAGCAGCATCAGCTGCTTTCTTCTTGCCACCACGTCGTCGGGTTGACTTCTTCTCGGCAACCGCTCCACCTTTTACATATACCTCATTGTAATCCACCAACTCGATGAAAGCCATTTCAGCGTTGTCACCCAACCGGTTTTCCAATTTGATGATACGGGTGTAACCTCCCGGGCGATTTGCCACTTTCTCGGATATTTCCCGGAAAAGGATGGTCACCGCGTCTTTATCTTGAAGATAGCTAAAAACAACACGACGCGAATGCGTGGTATCGTTCTTTGATTTGGTGATCAATGGCTCAACATACGTACGTAACGCTTTGGCTTTGGCCAACGTCGTAGTAATGCGTTTGTGTTTGATCAGCGAAGTAGCCATATTAGACAACATCGCTTTACGATGACTTGCTGTGCGGCCTAAATGATTGAATTTTTTTCCGTGTCTCATGTTAATTTTAAAATTTGTGCATACCGTTCCCGATAGCTATCGGGAGGAATTATGCAACAGGTCGCTAACTATTGTTCTATTGTTACCTGCGCGATGCAGGGATGATTAAGCAATTTTTATTCTTCGTCTAACTTGTATTTGGCCAAGTTCATACCGAAAGACAAGCCTTTCGATTTGACCAATTCCTGAATTTCGCTCAAGGATTTCTTTCCGAAATTCCTGAATTTAAGCATATCAGCCACATCATACGTGACCAGTTCGGCAAGCGTACGGATATCAGCTGCTTTCAGGCAATTAAGTGCCCGCACGGAAAGATCCAAGTCAACCAATTCTGTTTTCAGGATCTTGCGCATGTGCAAAATCTCCTCATCCACTACCTTGGTCTCTTCCTTGGCTTGTGATTCCAACAACATATTCTCATCAGAGAACAGCATAAAATGCTGAATAAGGATTTTCGCTGCTTCTTTCAATGCGTCTTCCGGATGGATGGACCCATCTGTAGAAATATCCAGTAACAACTTCTCGTAGTCAGTTTTCTGCTCTACACGGTAGTTTTCAATGGTATATTTTACATTCTTAATGGGTGTAAAAATAGAATCCACCGCGATCAGGCCAACGGGGCCGTCAACCACCTTGTTTTCTTCGGCATTGATATAGCCGCGTCCCTTGGTTACGTTGAGCTCCAGTTCGAGTGTCACCGACTTCTCCATGTTACAGATCACCAAGTCAGGGTTCAACACCACGAAATTGCTTGAATGCGTGGTGATATCACCAGCAGTCAGTTGGTCTTGTCCGTTGATAACGACGAAAATTTTCTCGGAATCACCCATTTCTCCTGTTTTCTTGAAACGCACTTGTTTCAAGTTCAGGATAATTTCGGTAACATCTTCCACTACGCCCTTGATGGTAGAAAATTCGTGCGATACACCTGAAAAACGAACCGACGTAATTGCATATCCTTCCAGTGAGGACAATAGAATACGGCGTAAAGCATTACCAATGGTCACACCGAAACCAGGTTCTAACGGCCGAAATTCAAACGTGCCATCAAAATCCGTGGATTTCTGCATGATAACTTTATCGGGTCTTTGAAATGCTAAGATTGCCATTTACTTATTCTTAATGTTTGTTTACGATAATTGCTATACAACAGGAAAGCATATACCAAACGGTAATGCTTTCCCAGTGCGTTACTTATTTGGAGTACAACTCGACAATTAAGTTTTCCTTGATATTTTCAGGAATTTCTGAACGCTCAGGGTAGTTCAGGAATTTACCACTAAGTTCATTTGCATCCCATTCCAACCAACTGAATTTGTTGATCTTGCGACCAGCAACTGAATTAGTGACGGCCTCTAATGACTTAGAGCGCTCGCGAACGGTTATTACGTCACCCGGACGAAGGCTGTATGAAGGAATATTCACGACCTCACCATTCACGGTGATGTGCTTGTGGCCGACCAACTGACGAGCAGCGGAACGTGTAGGGGCGATACCCAAACGATAAACGGTATTATCCAACCGTGCTTCCAGGAGTTTCAGGAAAATCTCACCAGTAATACCTTGTTTAGATGAAGCCTTAGCAAACAAGTTTGCAAACTGACGCTCTAGGACACCATAGGTATACTTTGCTTTTTGCTTCTCAAGCAACTGCACAGCATACTCTGACTGCTTGCCTCGACGGCGTGAAGCGCCGTGCTGCCCCGGAGGGTAATTCTTACGCTCTAATGCTTTGTCAGGCCCGAAAATAGGTTCCCTAAATTTACGGGCAATTTTGGACTTTGGTCCGGTATATCTTGCCATATTAGTGTGGTTTTAAAGTATCTTTCAGCCTATAGCTGAAGAATCTTAGCTTTAAAAATTTATTGAATTATACTCGTCTGCGTTTTGGAGGACGGCATCCATTATGCGGAAGGGGGGTGATGTCCTTGATGGTAGTGACCTCAATGCCCGTGTTCTGCAACGTCCGGATAGCTGATTCGCGGCCGGCTCCAGGTCCTTTTACAAAAACCTCTACTTTACGCAAGCCCAAATCATGCGCTACCTTACCACAATCACCTGCCGCTTGAGAAGCAGCATAAGGAGTGTTTTTCTTCGAACCCTTAAAACCCATCTTACCTGCACTTGACCAGGAGATGGTTTGTCCTTGATTATTGGTAAGCGTGATAATGATGTTATTAAAAGTAGCGTTAATGTGCGCTTGGCCTACCGGCTCAATGGTTACAATACGCTTCTTGCTTACTTTCTTGCTCTTAGCCATTGTCTCGTCTCAATTATTATTTAGTAGCTTTTTTCTTGTTTGCAACAGTCTTACGTTTCCCTTTACGGGTACGTGAGTTGTTTTTGGTACGTTGACCGCGAACAGGCAAGTGTTTACGATGACGAAGACCGCGATAGCAGCCAATATCCATCAAACGCTTGATATTCAACTGAACTTCAGAACGAAGCGCTCCTTCTACCTTGATTTCCTCGTTTATAACGTTACGAATTGCAGCCAACTGATCATCGTTCCAGTCCTGCACCTTTACATCATAATCGATACCAGCTTTAGTCAAAATGCGTTGGGCGGTAGAACGGCCAATCCCATAAATGTACGTGAGGCCGATTTCTCCTCTTTTGTTTTTAGGTAAATCTATACCTGCGATCCTTGCCATATATTCTTTAAGCGATTATTAGATGAATTAACCCTGACGTTGCTTGAACTTCGGGTTTTTCTTGTTGATTACAAATACCTTGCCTTTGCGACGGATAATCTTGCAATCCGCACTGCGCTTCTTGATGGATGCTCTGACTTTCATGATCTTATGTTATTCCTTTGTTAGCGTCCACTTGCCTACATCATGCAAGCACACGCGTTTACTTATATCGATATGTTATTCTTCCTTTTGTCAAATCATACGGTGACATCTCCAACTTCACTCGGTCACCAGGTAAAATTTTAATGTAATGCATCCGCATTTTTCCGGAAATATGAGCGATAATCTCGTGCCCATTTTCCAATTCTACACGAAACATTGCATTGGAAAGCGCTTCTTTAATGACTCCGTCTTGTTCAATTGAGGCTTGCTTAGCCATATAGTCTTGATTATTATCTAATTATACCCCCGTACAAACAGGGATGCAAAGATAAGCAAAAAAAACTGAATGTCAATTCTTTTTACGCAAAACTTCTTCAATGTACGCAAAAGTCGTCAAAATATCCGGCTTGCCTTTCTGCACGGCCACCATGTGCTCATAATGTGCCGATGGTTGGCTATCTGTCGTGCTAACCGTCCAGCCATCATCCCAAAACTTCACGCCCGCCTTACCCAAATTTATCATCGGTTCGATACAGATCACCAAACCTTCCTCCAATTTGATTCCCGAACCGCGCTTTCCATAATTGGGCACTTCTGGCTTTTCGTGCAGCTTATACCCTACACCATGCCCGACTAACTCGCGCACGATACCATAGCCATACTGGCTTACGTGTTCTTGCACAGCATAGGAGATATCGCCTACTCGTTTACCAACGATTGCTTGCTCAATACCCAAGTCGAGTGATTCCAATGTGACGCGGAGGAGTTGCTTAACCTCATCTGACACTTCGCCAACGGCAAAGGTATACGCGGAATCACTAATATAGTTATTGAGCTCTACCCCTCCGTCGACCGATACAATATCACCGTCGCGGAGTTCGTAATCACTGGGTAGACCGTGAACCACCTGATCGTTTACCGAAATACACAATGAATTGGGGAAACCGTGGTAATTAAGAAATGCTGGCCGTCCACCGTGATCATGGATATAGTCGTATGCCAACTTATCCAATGCATTCGTGGTGATACCCGGCTTGATTTCCTTGGCTATTTCGCCAAGCAATTGCGAAAGTACTGTAGCAGCCTTCCGCAATTGCTCGATATCTTCAGTCGACTTATAATAAACTTTAGACATGCTAAAGGCTATATCACAGATTGGGTAGGACCCGAAGCAACAGGTGTACGCCCTTTAACACGGCCGGTCTTCATCAAGCCGTCATAGTGACGCATCAGCAAATGGCTTTCGATTTGCTGCAATGTATCCAATACAACCCCTACCAAAATCAGCAATGAGGTGCCCCCATAAAAATGGGCGAATTGGTTATTCACCCCGAAGAGGCTCGCTATTGCAGGTAGGATCGCTATCGTAGCTAAGAAAATAGCTCCCGGCAATGTAATCTTAGATATCACACCATCGATGTAGAAGTTGGTTGCCTGTCCAGGCTTCACACCCGGGATGAACCCTCCGTTTTTCTTCATGTCCTCAGACATCTGCTGCGGATTGACCATGATGGCGGTATAGAAGAACGTAAACGCAACGATCAAAAGACCGAACGTCACATTGTAAGCTACCGAAGTATAGTTGCTCAGCGAGGTCAGGAATGACGACTGCAGGTTAGGGAAAAACTGCCCAAGACTCATCGGCACAAACATGATCGCTTGTGCAAAAATGATCGGCATTACCCCAGCGGCATTCACCTTCAATGGGATGTATTGCCTAACGCCGCCATATTGCTTGTTGCCCACGATCTTCTTAGCATATTGCACCGGAATCTTACGTACCCCTTGTACAATGAGAATCGTAAAGATGACCACGAAGAATAAGGCTACAAACTCCAATAACAACGGAATAGGGCCTCCACCTCCAGTACTCATCCGCGAAAACCATTCTGCGGTAATACCACTAGGCAATTGGGCAATAATACCCACCATGATGATCAGGGAAATACCGTTACCAATACCCTTATCGGTAATCTTCTCACCCAACCACATGACAAACAAGGTACCAGCGGTCAAGACAAAGGCGGACAGTATGGTAAACATCGGATCGGCAATCATCTTCGCTCCTCCGTCTATCTGCGTACGTACATAAGCGATAGATTGCACCAGTGTGATCGCCAGTGTCAGGTAACGTGTGATTTGCGTCATCTTCTTACGCCCACTCTCGCCCTCTTTTTGCAACTTCTGGAAATAAGGTACTGCAATTCCCAACAATTGAACCACGATAGACGCAGAGATATAAGGCATCACGCCAAGCGCAAAAATCGCCGAACGGGAAAAAGACCCTCCGGCAAACATATCCAATAACCCGAGCAATCCCTCCTTGGCCTCGTGTTGTAGCGCAGCGGGATTAACACCGGGTAACACGATGTGGCACCCAACGCGATAAATCAGAAGAAACAAGAGCGTATTCAAGATACGCGTCCTCAAATCATCGATCTTCCAAATATTGGTTAAGGTTGTGATTAGCTTCTTCATGTATTACAATTTTACAATCGAGCCCCCTGCTGCTTCAATCGCTTTCTGTGCAGAGGCAGAAAATGCGTGCGCTTTTACTTCAACTTTAGATGTCAACTCTCCCCTTCCCAAAATCTTCACCAAATCGTTCTTAGAAACCAATCCATGAGATCTCAGCGTATCGAAATCGATAGCAGATAAGTTAAACTTCTCAACCAACCCCTGCAATACGTCTAGGTTAATCCCTACATACTCCACGCGATTAGGGTTTTTGAAGCCAACTTTAGGCACCCGGCGTTGCAAAGGCATCTGACCACCTTCAAAACCGATTTTTGTGCTGTGACCGGAACGGGATTGAGCCCCTTTGTGTCCGCGTGTTGAAGTACCACCACGGCCTGAACCGGTACCACGGCCAATACGCTTACTACCTTTTACTGATCCTTTTGCTGGTTTTAGATTACTTAAGTTCATCGTTAAATGACGTTATGTTGCATCTTCGCTTTCACTATACAGATACAACGATTAATAAATGAATATAGGGGAAAGCGCTGAACTTCCCCCAAAATGCGTTTTAAATTTGCTCGATAGCAACCAAGTGGTTTACCGCGCGAACCATACCGATGATGGATGGAGTAGCCTCCACTTCAACAGAATGATTGATTTTGCGCAATCCCAACGCCTTGATCGTACGCTTCTGGCGCTCGCTTCTATCAATGATGCTCTTTATTTGGGTAATTCTGATCTTTGCCATGATAACTATCCGTTAAATACCTTATTCAAATCAACACCACGCTGCTGAGCTACCGTATATGCATCGCGCATTTTCAACAATGCATCGATCGTAGCCTTTACGACGTTGTGTGGGTTAGATGATCCCAAAGACTTGGCCAATACGTCGGTTACCCCAGCACTTTCCAACACTGCACGCATCGCACCACCGGCCAAGACACCTGTACCGTGTACCGCAGGCTTGATCAACACATTGCCACCTGAATACTTACCATACTGCTCGTGTGGTACGGTACCTTTAATGATAGGCACCTTAATCAGGTTTTTCTTGGCGTCATCGATCCCTTTGGTGATGGCTTCGGTTACCTCTTTGGCTTTTCCCAAACCGTAACCTACGACACCGTTTTCATCTCCAACCACTACAATCGCGGAGAAACTGAAGGTACGTCCACCTTTGGTCACCTTAGCTACACGCTGGATGCTTACCAAACGGTCCTTTAACTCGATTTCACTCGATTTTACTCTTTTTATATTGCTTAATGACATCTCTTGATTGATTAAAAATCCAAACCGGCTTCACGGGCCCCTTCTGCCAACGACTTCACCCGGCCGTGGTACAAATACCCATTACGGTCAAAAACTACTTTACTAATTCCTGCTGCCAACGCCTTTTCAGCGACTAGCTTGCCAACGGCCTTAGACTGCTCGATTTTGGTACCTGAAACTGCGAAGTCCTTGGCTAAGGATGATGCCGAAACCAAGGTAACACCCGCTTTGTCATCAATCACTTGTGCATAGATACCCTTATTGCTCCTGTATACAGATAAGCGCGGACGCTCAGAAGATCCAGAAATATGCTTCCTAATCCCTTTTTTTATACGCTCCCTACGCGAAATTTTACTTCCTGCCATGATGGTTACTATTTTTTAGATGCTGATTTACCTGCTTTTCTGCGCAATTGCTCGCCAGCAAATTTAATACCTTTTCCTTTGTATGGTTCCGGTGCACGCAATGAACGAATCTTTGCGGCCACTTGACCCAATAACTGCTTGTCGATGGACTCCAACGTAATGGTCGGGTTCTTTCCTTTCTCTGCCGTAGTGGTTACTTTTACTTCCTTTGGCAGGATCATGACCACCTGGTGTGAAAAACCAAGGGTTAAGTCCAACGTGCTGCCTTGCGCACTCGCACGGTAACCTACACCCACTAGTTCCTGAACAGTCTTGTATCCTTCGGTAACCCCAACAACCATGTTGTTGATCAACGAACGGTACAAACCATGCAACGCTTTGTGCCGCTTTTGTTCAGTAGGGCGCTTTACCAATAGTTGTCCATCTTCCTGTACTACCGAAATATCAGGATCGACTTGTTGTTGCAATTCGCCCTTAGGGCCTTTTATCGTAACCAGATTTTTATCCGACACCGTGATCGTTACCCCAGCAGGTATAGCGATAGGCGCTTTTCCAATTCTTGACATCTTGTGTGTTCCTCCTGATTAATATACGTAACATAAAACCTCGCCACCGACATTCTGGAGGCGGGCCTCCTTGTCTGTCATCACTCCTTTGGAGGTAGACATGATGGCAATCCCCAAACCGTTCAACACACGAGGCATATTATCTACTCCTGCATATTTCCTCAGACCGGGCTTACTCACACGTTTCAAGGTGCGGATAGCCGAAACCTTGCTTACTGGATGATATTTCAAGGCAATCTTGATGGTGCCTTGTACCACATCATCCTCAAATTTGTAATTAGCTATGTAACCCTTGTCAAAGAGCACTTTCGTAATCTCTTTTTTCAGGTTCGATGCAGGAATTTCAACAACCCTGTGGTTGGCCTTGATGGCATTCCTTACTCTGGTAAGGTAATCCGCTATTGGATCTGTATTCATTTATGATTGTTAATTGTGATAACGGTTTCCCTCGACCACCTTGGTTTCAGGACCTATTATCGGTTAAAATTCTATTTTTCTCGCAAAGACGCTAAGTTATAAACTTCCGGTCTTCGGACTTCCGACTTCGGACTTTTATTACCAAGAAGCTTTCTTCACTCCCGGGATTTTGCCTGCTAGTGCCATTTCACGGAAAGTCACCCGTGAAATACCGAATTGACGCATGTATCCTTTTGGACGGCCGGTCAGCTTGCAACGGTTGTGCAAACGAACAGGGGATGCATTTTTCGGCAATTTATCCAGGGCTGCGTAATCACCGGCAGCTTTCAATGCAGCACGTTTCTCTGCGTATTTGGCTACCAACTTTGCGCGTTTAACTTCGCGAGCTTTGATTCCTTCTTTAGCCATTAGTTGTAGTATTTTGATTTTTAAACGGTAATCCGAACTGTTTCAACAACTCCAATGCTTCCACGTCTGTTTTTGCACTGGTTACAAAGGTAATATCCATCCCTTGAATTTTGCTGATTTTATCGATATCAATTTCCGGGAAAATGATTTGCTCGGTGATACCCAATGTGTAGTTACCCCGACCGTCAAATCCTTTGTCATTGATACCGCGGAAGTCACGAATACGTGGCAATGCAACTGCGATCAACCGATCAAGAAATTCGTACATCTTGCTATCGCGCAAGGTAACCCGTGCTCCGATGGGCATTCCCTTACGGAGTTTGAAGTTAGACACGTCTTTCTTCGATTTAGTAGCCACTGCTTTCTGACCGGTAATCAACGTCATTTCGCCGATGGCATTGTCGATCAATTTTTTGTCAGCGGTAGCGGCACCGATACCTTGGCTCACGGAAATCTTCTCTAACCGAGGAACCTGCATAACGCTTTTATACTGAAACTTCTCTTTTAGCGCCGTACGGATTTCCTCCTTATACTTCGCCTTCAATCTTGGTGTGTAGGCCATTAGTCAATCTCCTCCCCTGATTTTTTTGCTATACGTACAATTTTCTTCTTGCCATCAACTTCTTTCACTTGCCGCCCGATACGGGTTGGCTTTCCTGACTTAGGGTCTACGTAAGCCAAGTTAGAAATATGGATGGCAGCTTCCTTTTCGATGATTCCACCGTTAGGGTTGGCAGCACTCGGTTTGGTATGCTTTTTCACGAGATTCACACCTTCGACGATTGCCCTGTTTTTAGCGATAATCACTTCCAACACTTTGCCTTCGGATCCCTTGGAATTACCAGCGATGACTTTCACCAAATCTCCTTTGCGGATTTTGATTTTATGTGTTGCTATTTTTGTCTGTCCCATGATTATAATACCTCCGGTGCTAATGATACAATTTTCATGAACTGCTTTTCGCGCAATTCCCGAGCCACGGGGCCAAAGATACGTGTTCCACGCGGCTCATCCTGATTATTTAACAATACAGCGGCGTTGTCATCAAAACGGATATACGATCCATCCTTACGGCGGATTTCCTTTTTCGTCCGTACAACAACTGCCTTGGTAACCGTTCCTTTCTTAACGTTTCCAGAAGGCAAAGCACTTTTCACAGTAACAACGATTTTATCACCGATTGAGGCATAACGCTTGCCAGTACCGCCCAATACCCGGATCACTAATACTTCTTTAGCTCCGCTATTGTCGGCTACATTGAGTCTTGATTCCTGTTGTACCATGTTACTTAGCCCTTTCTAAAATTTCAACTAAACGCCAATTTTTGGTTTTGCTCAACGGACGTGTTTCCATGATCAACACCGTATCGCCGATACCGCAGGTGTTGGTTTCGTCATGAGCCTTGAATTTGGTAGTTTTCTTCACGAATTTACCATAAATGGGGTGCTTCACTTTACGCTCTACAGCCACCACGATGGATTTATCCATTTTGTTACTCACTACCAAGCCGATTCTTGTTTTTCTTAAATTTCTTTCCATTTCGACTTTGATTTTTATGCCTCAGCGGCTGTTTCCTTAGCTTCGTTGGCCGCTTTCTCGGCCTTTTTACGTTTCGTCAACTCGGTCATCAGACGCGCAATGGTCTTACGCGCATACTTGATGCGGTTTGGATTCTCGATAGCCGAAACAGCATGTGCAAATTTCAATTTGGTGAGGGCAGCTTTCTCTTCAGCGATTTTAGCCACTAAATCCTCTTTTGACAATTCTACGATTTCTGAATTTTTCATCTCTATTCATATTATACTGGATGCCTTCCATCGATTTACTCCCGTGGTTAGACCCCACGGCGGCTTGCCGGTAACGGCGACAAGACCAATGGCGGGCAGCGCCAGCGTTGTATTTACGCTTGTACGTAGTCCCTACGTATCACGAACTTGGTTTGTACCGGCAGCTTCTGTGCAGCAAGGCGCAACGCTTCTTTGGCAATCTCCAAAGGCACACCTTCTGCTTCGAATAACATCCGGCCTGGGCGCACGACCGCTACCCAATATTCAGGAGCACCTTTACCCTTACCCATCCGTACCTCTGCAGGTTTCTTGGTGACGGGTTTATCAGGGAAAATGCGGATCCATACCTGACCTTCACGTTTCATGTAACGCGTCACCGCGATACGGGCAGCTTCTATCTGACGGCTGGTAATCCATGCCGGCTCCATTGATTTGATACCGAATGAACCGAAAGCCAACTCGGACCCGCGATTAGCGTTGCCTTTCATGCGGCCCTTCTGCATCTTCCTGAACTTCGTTCTTTTTGGCTGTAACATGTTTGTATTACTTAGTTCCCGCTATATCGGGATAATCGTTAATGCTTAATCTTATCTTATTAACCTCTGTTTCCACCACGGTTTCCACCTCGGCGGTCACCTCCTCCTCGGCGTTGATCACCTCCTCTGCGGTCACCACCACGACGTTGCTCACCTGCACCGCCGCCTTCCACACGAGATTTCACACCGTGGCCTTGGCCTACATTCGGAGAAAGGTCGCGCTTGCCGTAAACTTCACCTTTACAGATCCACACTTTTACACCAATCTTGCCATAAGTGGTCAATGCTTCCACCAATGCATAATCGATGTCTGCGCGGAAGGTGTGCAATGGGATACGTCCTTCTTTATACTGCTCGGTACGGGCCATTTCCGCTCCGCCTAGACGGCCGGAACACATCACCTTAATACCTTCAGCACCCATCCGCATCGTGGCCGCAATCGAAGTTTTCATGGCACGACGGAAGGAGATACGCGCTTCAAGCTGCTTGGCAATGCCTTCAGCTACCAGCTGCGCTTCCAGTTCAGGGCGTTTAATCTCGAAAATGTTGATTTGAACATCCTTTTTGGTCAGTTTCTTCAACTCTTCCTTGATTTTATCCACTTCCTGTCCACCTTTACCGATCACGATACCCGGACGAGCCGTATGGATGGTTACCGTGATACGTTTCAACGTACGCTCGATAACCACTTTGGCTACACCGCCTTTGGCGATACGAACAGAAAGATACTTCCTGATTTTCTCGTCCTCCACTAACTTATCGGAATAGTTCTTGCCTCCGAACCAATTGGAATCCCAACCTTTGATGATTCCTAATCTGTTACCTATTGGATTTGCTTTTTGTCCCATTATTGATAAATTAGTTTTGTGCTACGTTGTTTTTGCTGTCTACCACCAACGTGACGTGGTTAGAGCGTTTACGGATACGGTATCCACGGCCTTGTGGGGCGGGGCGCAACCGTTTCAACTGGCGTCCACCACCTACGAAAACTTCCTTGACGATCAATTCGCTTTCTTCTACGGATTTATCTTCGTTTTTTGCCTCCCAATTCTTGATGGCCGAGAGCAGCAGTTTCTCCACACGGATCGCTGCTTCCTTGTTCGTATGCTTCAGGATATACAAAGCATGCTCTACTTTCTCGCCACGGATCAGATCCACTACCAGGCGCATTTTACGCGGCGAGGTTGGGCAGTTCAATAATTTGGCAGTAGAAGCTCCTCCTACCTGAGCCTTTTCCTGCTCTTTGCGCTGTTTGATAATAACAGACTTCTTTAGTTTTCTTGTTGCTTCCATTGCCTATTATTTTTTCTTTTCTGCGTGGCCTCTGAATGTACGCGTAGGCGCAAATTCACCAAGCTTGTGACCAACCATATTCTCTGTTACATATACGGGGATAAATTTATTCCCATTGTGTACTGCGAAGGTATGGCCAACAAAATCAGGTGAAATCATTGATCTGCGAGACCATGTTTTGATAACTGATTTTTTGTTAGTTTCATTCTGAGAAAGAACTTTTCTTTCTAAGTTGTGATCGATATAAGGACCTTTTTTAATTGAA
>CAZCHE010000016.1:0-9472 GCA_964498395.1 uncultured Parapedobacter sp.
CACCTGCTTCGCTATGAACTTATAATAACTTTATATTGAGTCCAGGGTGAGTCCATGTTTTTATAGCAAAAAGTGGACTCACCCTGGACTCATGGTGGACTCACCATGGACTCATTCCGAAGAAGGTAATAAGAAAGTGCATAGCAGGTATACGGCATGTCTTGTTAATCATAAAAAAAGATGTTGATGTAGCTGTTGTTCAAATGTAGTTAAAAATATGCTGGTTTGCAAATAAGCATTACCAGTAGCAACAAATCAGGTTAGGGATGCTTATTTTATTTTGCTTTAGACAATAGAGAAGGCATTTTACGGATGGTTCGTGATTTTCCTTGGAAAAAGGTAGACACTGAAATAAAGGGTATTAACGCAGGAAAAGAAATAATCTCAAATTTATTTTGGACAGTAAAACGGATAATCCTATCTTTGCACCACTTTCCAAAACAGGGAGGTGTTCTTGAAAAAGGATGATTCCGTAGCTCAGCTGGTAGAGCAATACACTTTTAATGTATGGGTCCTGGGTTCGAATCCCAGCGGGATCACAAAAGCCACTCAAAACGAGTGGCTTTTGTCGTTTTAGCTGGGATGAGAACAGAGGGGGCGGCTGGGTTCGATCCAAGGGAGGTTTAGGGATGTGTTTGGGGTTTCGCCAAGAACAGGGCAAGAACAGGGCAAGTTATGTTTTGAGGCACCCTAAACTCATTCCGTGCCTCAAAACTACTTGCCTTGACAGGTGATAAAGACACCCTCCGAAGTCGGTCGCATAACTATTTTAGAATCTATTAAACCAAACTTTACTTCCCCTTAACTTAACCACGTTTGGTTTGCAACCCAGTTCCTAACGTGATTCGGACGCTGTTACTCCAAATTCAGTTTTGGATAAACGTGAGAAATGTGAAAAGTTCACAAAACCAAATAGGTTTTGCGGTAACAAAAAACACTACAACGCCGATTGCCAAAAATGTTGTCCAAAAAAATTCTAATGCCTGTCAAATTTTTTTATGCCATTCCCGAAGTCGCCCCTGACATTGTAGCTATGATATAATTTGAAGCAAAAACACCAAGTAAAATCAATAAAACATCTTGTGTGTTTTTGCTGTATTCAATGTCGTAACTATAATTAAATTTACTCCAATTAAACTTTGGAGTGAAATGAATTATTAATTCTTTGTCCTTGTTTTCAACGGAAAAAGTGCTTGCAAGTAAACCTTTAGCCTTGAAAACATATTCTTGTCCGTCTTGAAAAGCAATCACGATTTGTCCGCTCCAATTCATTTTCAGATTTGCGATTTCTATGTCATTTTGAGTAATAGAAATGCTTGTTCCAAAAAAACCGACAGGTTTAATATCATACACTTCCGTATTTGTCAGTTTAATTGACGCTTTCAGAAAAAACAAGTTTTCATAAATTAATTCACCTAACAGCTTATCGTTTTCGGCCAGTTGAAAGGTCTTTTTGTCTGTTGAATTTGCTATCATTATCATATTATTAATTTTTAAAAGAAGTCATTTTCTTCCAATTTGAATATTTCCTCTACTGAGGTTTCGAAGACTTTAGCCATTTTTAATGCCAGTAGTGTCGAAGGAACAAACTTGCCTGTCTCAATTGAATTCATAGCTTGTCTTGAGATACCAATTTTTTCAGCTAACTCGGCTTGTGTCCAATTTTTCTTTGCCCTTTCTACCTTTATTGTGTTTTTCATCTGTACTTACGATTAGAAATTAGTAAACCAATAAAATAGAACAAGAAGTACAAGGGAAAAATGTATAAAAAACTAAAATCTCCCACATTCACTTTTTGAATTAGCTCCATCAAACCTAAAATCATTACCAAAAACATGGATAATACAAATGCAATAGATACACTTTCTAATTGTATTTTGATTTGTACCTCATCCATAAAATTTATACTGTAAATTAGTTTGAAAGTATATATACCAAATAAAAGTGCATTAATAAAAATAATCAGTACTACAACGGGTGTAGAAAATGAAAATTTTGATAAAACAAAAACGCTGATTAAAAAGCAAACTGCAAAAATTAATGCCCAAAGTATAGCTTTTCGATTTGTTTGTTTTTTCATGATATGTCAATTATATATTTCACAAAGATATTTAAACTTTCCTAAATGTCAATAATAGTTGACATTTGATTTTAAATTTCTATTATGCTCAATAAATGTATTCAGTTTGGAGTTATGTTGATTAGTCTTTTCTATATCCGTTGTTAATGTGTTGTTGTTCAACAGCCTCAAATCTTCCAAAAAAGATTTCGAGTTTTGTGCCAGTAAGTTTACAAAAGCCACTCAAACGAGTGGCTTTTGTCGTTTTAGCTGGGATGAGAACGGAAGGGTCGGCTGAGTTCGATCCGAAGGAGGTTTATGGTTTCTTGTTGCTGTTTCCTACTTTTCATAGTAGTGGGTTAAATACCGTTATGGTATTCGTCGCGTTCAGCAATTTCTTTGGGCCAAGTGTTTTTTGGGCTTAAATCAAATCGGCTTTGGCTTCTGCAATCTTTCCGTCTTTGAACGTAAAATCAACTATTCCTCCAATTCTTCCCTCTGGAAATTCGCCTGTAAATTCAACTTCTATGTGCGCTTCATTATCGGAAATGATGTCTAACTTCATCAACCTTGCCTGCGTTTTGTAGCCGATAAAATAACTTTCAAAATAGTTTCTAATACCCGAATGCCCTTTGAAAATTCGTCCAACTGACGGGTCGTCAAGTACCGCTTTTTCCTGCCATTTTCCCAAATAGCTTTCCGTATCATAAGCATTGCTTACCGCAAGAAAATCATTTATAAATGCTTTGATGTCCATTTCCTTTTCTAATTAAATGACTGCTTAAATGCGATCGTGTAAGGTTGGTTTTCTTCTTAAACAACTTGTTGAATGATTGCGAATGTTCAAAGCCTAACTGATAGGCGATTTCTGAAACTGATAAATTGGTCGCTGTCAAATACTCTTTTGCTTTTTCAATCAACTTACCGTGTATGTGTTGTTGTGCATTCTGCCCTGTCAATGAACGAAGCATATCGCTTAAATAACGCGGGGAAACATTTAATTGCTCCGCCAAATGCTCGACGGTTGGCAATCCGTTATTTATTGTTTCTTCTTTATCGAAATACGCGTTTAAAAGTTCCTCCATTTCTGCAAGTAAATCGTTGTTTACCGCTTTTCGGGTAATGAACTGACGTTTGTAAAAATGATTGCTGTAATTTCTTATTGTAAATGCCTGTTCATTAAAGCATTTCTATAATTTGAATGTTTGTCTATCCAACTTCAGTAGTATTCGACTGAACGAGTGGTTGAAATCCTCCATATACCATTCTTTCGGCATCAAAAATCAATCTTTTCGGGTCAGTTAATGGGGCAACTAATTCCGTCATTCTTGAATCAGTAGGAACTTGTTTGTTTGCCCTATCACGAATTTCTTTGGAAGGGAAAACAACCCATCCAAATACAATTATTTCATCTTCTTTCAAATCCACTAATTCGATGAAAGAACGTGTACCTTCCAATTTTAAATCTTCTCCGACATACTCAAAGTATGCAAGTGCTCCATATTCTTTCCAAATTTCAGCTACTTTTTCAGCCACACTCTTGTATTCATTCAGGTAAATTCGTGGAACGGGAAGTACAAATCCGTCTATGTAATTTTCCATATTGTCATTTATTTTATTCAATTCTGTGTTCGTTTTTATTTTTCAAACATTTTTTCAAATGATTTTCCATTAAATTTATAAACTCCTGCATTATGACTTCCAAGCCAAAGAACTCCTTTGTTGTCTTTAAAGATTGTAAAAAGCAATACATCCGTTTCTCCATCTATGATAGGGTAATGAATAAGCTCTTTCCCGTTGTATTTCCATACTCCGTTATCATAAGTTACCATCCACAAGTTGCCTTCATTATCCTCGGTTATGGATAGAAAAAAAGGGAATTCTTTTTTATTTCTTTCATCCAAATAACCAATTCCGTCTTCTTTTTGAAAGTTTATATTACTATTACTATTCGGTTTTAAGTTGTACCGAAAACGAGTGTTATTTATCCAAAACTTCCCTTCTTTATCCTCAAAAATGGCACGTGTGCCAAAATCTCCACCTTCTGGAGTTGTTTGTAATTGTTCCTCATAATGCCAGCTCAGTGTTTTACCATCAAATCGGTACATACCCATACTTGCTGTTCCAAACCACATAATTCCTTTACGGTCTTTGTAGATGGTATAAAGCCCATAGGAGCTACTCGCATTCTTGTTTTTGCTTTTAAATTCGTCCTCTTGCGGTGATTTTGGATGTTTTAGAAAGTGCAAATATTTTCCATCAAATCGATAGAGTCCATTATGACTAAAACCCATTCTGAACCACAAATCATCTGGTTCTAAAACCCAATCATTCGTAGGGGATTCGGGGTTTGCAATTTGCAAAGTTTTGAAAGTTCGACCATCAAACTTACTGACACCTCGCTCGGTTTCAATAAAAATATTACCCACGGAATCTTCTTGAAAACCGCGTATTTCATTACTTACCAATCCATCTTTTACGGTCATTTGTTTTATTTGCTGACCGTTATAAAAGAATACGCCATTCTCTTTACTTCCGAACCAATAATTTGCGCTTTTGTCTTGATAAATAGCCCAAATTGTTTTGTCAAGACTTGAAACCGTTACTCCAACTTCAATAGTCTGCTCTTGTCGTGTTTTTGAATTATTTTGTCCATTAAATTGCTTTTCAAACCCCTTTTCGTTGAACTTATATATGCTTCCGTCTGCCATTCCAAAAAGCAAGTTTTTGTTTTGGTCTTCATAAATGTTCCAAATCATTTGAGAGTTCAATTTTGAGTCAATTTTGTAGTTTGTCAACGTTTTACCGTCATATTTCCAAGCTCCTGAATCTCTATCTCCAAACCAAATGTTTCCTTCTGAATCTTCTTCAATGGCAAAAACGGATTGCAATCCTGTATTTTTAGCAAATTGTTGCGTTTTTGTGTTCGCTTCAAACTCATTCATTGGGATTAGCTTACCTTGTTCTTTTGAGAAATGAGTTATAGAGTCTCCTTTTTTAAGTATGACGCCAATTCCATTATTTCCTATCCAAATTCTACCTTTTGAATCTGCTAATACACTTCTTATATGCAAAAGCTCATTATCTTTAAGTTTTAACGTTTTATGGTCAAAAATAGTTACCATTTTACCATCATAGTTGAATAGTGCTGCATAAGTCGCAATCCAAACTTTACCGTCTTGCTCCTTTGATATGTCAGTTACACCATAAGAATTATTCAGGTTTTCATTTTTAGGTTTTGGAAAAATTAGATAGTTCATATTCTTTCCATCAAAACGGTTTATTCCGTCTTCTTCGCCTGCATAAAACCATAAATTCCCATTGGTTGTATTCCATTCATATTTTGGTTCGTTGGTTTTTGTCGAATAATTAGTTAACGTTCCTTTGTCATACACACTTACCCCTTTTGCAGTTCCAATCCAAATTTTGCCATTATTGTCTTCCTGAATGGAACGGATTTGATTGTCAGGTAAACCTTCATTGGTTGTAAAGTATTCAAATGATATCCCATTATAAACACTTACACCTTCAGTATGACTTCCAATCCAATAATTACCTTTACTGTCTTGAAAGATAGCACGTATTCCCGAAGTAAATTTCAAGGTGTCGGTTTTGGAAGTCACTACCAATTCTGGCTTGTTTGTTTCTTTTTCTGTTGATTTATTTTCAAAACAAGAAAAGTTCAGTGTCAATATGAGTATGAAGAAAATCAATTTTATTCCTTTGTTCATTTCGGGTTTTTATAATATAATATGACGCACAATTCTCAAATAGGCGAAAGTTTACCATTTGTAATCGTTTGTAAGTGTCTGTTTCTAAGTCTACTGCTGATATGCATAAAGATACGTATTTATAAGATTGGATACAGGAATAATCACACCCACTTGTTGAAGAACCATCCAATTGACAATAATATGGTATCGCTATTCTGTGTTCATCCGATGCCTTGGCAACCCAATCTCAAGCCCACATCCTCTTTGATCTGACGATGGTTCTCAAATGTAAATTTCGCCTTTCATATAGAGTACGGCATTGCCTGCTAATTCCACCCTGTCATTCAACAGACGGCAATGTACTTCACCGCCTCGTTCAGAAAGTTGAAATGCCCGTAATTCGGTTTTATCGAGTTGGGACGCCCAATATGGTGTAAGTGTGGTATGTGCAGAGCCAGTTACAGGGTCTTCATTCACCCCTACCGCAGGACCAAAAAACCGGGAAACGAAATCGTGTTCTTTGCCTTTAGCTGTTACGATAATTCCCCTTGCGTCTATTCCTGCTATCAATGGGAGGTTTGGTTGCAGCGTTTCGATGTCTTCCTGTTGATCAAATACCAACATATAATCGGTTTTGCCTTTGAAAGCCGCAACGGGCTTTTTGTCGGTGGCCGTCAAAAGCTCATCGGTCAAGTCGACGTTCGTAATCTGGTCTGTAGGGAAGTTCAGTACAAATCGATCCTTTTGGACGGTTACGGGCAAGTTGCCGCTTCGTGGGGAATAAAAATTGATGATGTCCTGCTGATAGTTTTCGCAATGGCGCAAAACATAAGCGGTGGCAAGTGTGGCATGTCCGCAAAGGTCAACCTCCGCAGCAGGTGTAAACCACCGTATGTCGATGCTGTCCTCTTTCTGTACATAGAAAGCTGTTTCGGCCAGGTTGTTTTCCTGAGCGATGTTGAGCATTACTTCGTCCGGCAGCCATTCCCCTAAAGGGCAGACAGCGGCAGGATTTCCTTTAAATACGGTATCGGTAAATGCATCTACCTGATAGATTGTCAATTTCATAACGATTTATTTGTCTTCCCAAAAATACAGATCGCAAACACATTTTTGTAGAAGAACCGGTAAACTATCCGAAAAATACTTTTCTGATTGCAAACCCATATCAAAATACTAACTTTGTTAGTATAATTGTTGTTCGAATTGTGGCATAGTTTTATCTGCCTTAATTTTTGGTGATGCGCATGGATACACAAGATTACGAAAGAACGGAATGTTTGGATGAACTAATACAGGGGCTGCCCTCCTTGCCGGGTGTGTACTTCTTTTACGACGACCGGGATAAATTGGTCTATATCGGTAAGAGTATCTGCGTCCGTAAACGTGTACTGCAACACTTTCAGGGCAAGGATCGCAAGTCACTCAAGATACAACGTACGGTCAAGCGTATAGCGTACGAACTAATGGGAAGCGAATTGATTGCCTTGCTGTACGAGTCGGACCTGATCAAACAGCACCAACCGCTCTTCAATCGTGCTCAGCGGCGTAGCCTGTACCAGTATGGGCTGTATGTACAAGAGGAAGATGGTTACAAGATACTATGCGTTGACGCCATCCGGGAAGAAGGTAACGAGATCACCTCTTTCGGCAGCATGCGCGAGGCCAAGAATGCACTTTACCGTATTACCGAAAAATATGAGCTATGCCAAAAGCTCAATAGATTGTACAAAACACGCTCCGCTTGCTTCCAATACCAGATCCGGAGTTGCCACGGTGCGTGTATTGGCAGGGAAGATCCTGAAAGCTACAACGACCGTGTCGATGCATTCCTGCATCGGCATCGTTTCGAGCGCTTCACCCAACTATTTGAGGTGCCGGGCAGGAACGAGGACGAAAAGGGATTGGTCTACGTCGATAATGGTGTCTACAAGGGCTTTGGATTCTGCCCAAAGGAGACACCGGAAGAGCGCTTTCTACAGCACATCGACTATCGGGCAGACAATAAGGATGTTCGCCGTATCCTGATGCGGTATCTGATCAGTCGGTAGAACCAAAGTGCCAGATCAGATCCTGCTTCTAACCACCGACCACCACAAAGAATCATTTCAAGATAATCAGTATCGAAATACTCGATGCTCTTCCCTTCAATTACTACTCTTTCTAAATGCTATTGTCCAATCTAAATTTAATTCCTAAGTCAGCACATGTGGTTTACAATTTTCAAATATCGCCTCGAGAGCCTTCAATATTTCATTCAGATCCAGTAATTCACCACGAAACAACAACGTGTTGTTGAATGAATTATATCCCCGGTGATCATTGGCAAGCCAAGTTGTCCGAAGAGACGGATTCATTGCCAAATCAACATAAACCCCGCCGGAATACTTTTCAAACCATTCTTCAATTCGCTCATCATAGTGTTCGAAATGGTTACGAAATTTACGGTCATACAGTGGATTGCCCTTTTCTACTTTGAGCATTTGTCTCAATCTTTCACCGCGTATTTTATATTTCTTGTGAGGCCAAAGAATCTTGGAGACATTTCCCGCAGCGACAAGAATAGATTGAATGGAACACCACACCTCGACATTATCGAAATTGCTATGGGTAGCCTGTAAACGTTCAGCAGCTCTTCGTGCAATTTTTGATTGCAGCACAATTTCACCTATAAAAATCATGTCTTGAAGCCCTGTCATGCTTTGGTATCAGTTTATGCTGTTTAGTGGTCGTTTAATATTTGCCTTAAATGATGTTCTAAATGCTCGACATAATCACAAACTAAAAACTCAAGGGTCAATGCTGTTCCATCTTTCATTATACAGGTGTTTTTTAAGCTCTCATCTTTGATGTTTTTGATGATATAGACGAGTTGCCTGTTATAAATAGTCCAAAATTCGGTTAAGTGCTTTCTGTCAATATTTGCATAATCGCTTTTTTCCACCCAGTTGTTCTGGTCATACCAGATAGTCGGGGATGCTTCAAATTGCATTCGGATAAATCTCTGATGGTTATTTGTAGCACTATCAACCAAGTGCCCAAGGATTTCCTTTTTACTCCATTTTTCTGGAGATTGTTTATGATTGAAGTTTAGCTCGTCAATTTCATTCAGTTTTTTGGGAACGATCTCTATTAGTTCTTCAAGTCGTTTAACTGCGGTTTGTATCATTCTTGGTTATAAGTTCTAAAATATGAGTTCATGTTTGTAGGCTGAAGCCTCATTGCTTTAGATACACAATGACGATTGGATTAATCTGGTCAAACCCTAACTCTTAACCTAAAGATAGTAAATATTAGGAACCAAAATAAGGTTTTTAGTTTATATTCTATCCTTCTGAGATGCGGACTATGCTGTCATAATTGCACTGGAGGCTAGCTTATTCCTGCAACTGTTTTGTAATTGTCCGTATATTTGGTTTGATTGATACAGCTTTACCAAAGACAATGAAAGGAACAAGCAATAATCTGACGAGTTTAAATCGAGAAGAATTGATTATCCAACATTTATTGGACGGCAAGACACAGATACAGATTTCGACTATTTTCAAGGAGCAAGGCATTGAGCCTAATAGCCTGAGCTACATAGAAAAGACGATCAAGATGTTACGGGAAATCCACGGTGCTAAGACCATGTTCCACCTTGGAGTGTATGTCGTCAAACTAACTTGGACAAAAGCTTAGCGAGGGTTTCCGTTCATAA
>CAZCHE010000017.1:0-6519 GCA_964498395.1 uncultured Parapedobacter sp.
CTGTGTCTTATACAGGCTTTTGATTAAATAGCCATTCCGCTTCCGCCAACTACTTTTATGCCTTCGGGAAACTTTTTCCAAAAACGGATATATTTATATTTAGCTTCAAAAGGCTCGTTATTATAGTTCCCTTTTAACTCCATCTGCAAAGTAATAACTGCCAGATCCGCTATGATATGCAGTTCTTCTACTTTGGGAGTGATTTCGTTTACTTTTAAGTTTCCCTCACGATACGTTTGCAAATCCATTTCTTTGGTTATCGTCTGACCGCCGGGAATTATAAAAAGCAGATCAGTATGCAATAGGTTGTCGAGCACTTCCGTATCCCTATTTTGGATGGCTCCGTAAAGTGTGTTCTCGAGATTTAAAATTTCGTCCTTTGTTATCATTTCTTAGTCATTATTTTTGTTTTCACTAAACTTCCTCCTGTGCTGATTTTCTATCGTTGGTATTGTATAAAATTTCAGGAATTTCTGCGAGCGTCGATTCATATGCTTTATCGCCAAGTGTATAAAACTCCTGGAAACTCATAATGAGAGGTTTCCACTTATCGGGATCAACCCGGTTTGTATAATTATCCATAATAATTGATTGATCGAGATATACCCTGTTTATCTTTAGTTCAAATGTGATGATCTTGCCCTGCTCTAATGGTTCATCCTCTGCCAATTTATGAATGGCCATGACAATAGCTTCCATTTGTACAGGGCATTCGTTAACCCGGTAGGCCTTGATGGTTTCGGAAGGGGTTCCCGTCAATCCTGCTATTTCAAATTTATTTTCTTCGAAACGATACCCCTTTAACATTTTAGATTGGGGCACGGGATTAGAACCCGTGGTTCTGGCCAGTAGGTTCACTGCCTTTGCCTCGTTTACCGAGGGCAGGTTTAATACGGCCTCTTTGGTTACCAAAAGGTTTTTGGCAGTTTGGGAGGAAGTCCCAAGACCAATGATGCACCGCCACCCCAACCAGAAAATCGAAGATATAGGTGCAAGATTATCTGTACCATTTGGATTTTTGGTACTGATAAGTACTACCGGTGTGCCGAAGTACAGAATGGAAGGATAACTTTTAATGTGCATATTAGCGTACCTTTTATGATTTCTTTACTCAACTTTGCTGTTTCTTTTAAAATTAACGATACCATGCATCTATTGAAATCCGTTTCTTGCGGAATCCGGCCAAGTCCTCTTATAGACCTTAAGACATCACTGTTTTATACTTTCTTGAAGATAATTATCACCTCTGGCTGGTATAAATCTATAAGACTTACTCCTCGACCATCTGATAAATACCCCTTTCCATCGTAATGCCATGTTGTTCTAAAAAGGCGGGCATTTTAATCCCTGCTTTTTGCATTGCCTCCCGTATGACCACTCTGGCATCGTCCATCCGCTGTCGGTCTGCCCAAGTGGCAACTGTAATAACCCGAAGGTCTCCACTATCGCCTGTCTGTTGAAAGATTTCATATTTTACAAAGCCGGGCTGCTGCCGAAGTGTATTTCTGATGAAAAGCGATTTTTGGGAATACTCCGCGATAGCTTTTTTGGGAATGCTGATTTTATCGATGACGGCGACATGTTCCGTAACAGTACGTTCTTCTCTGTTATTCTGTTCCATTTTTAATCGATTTTGATGTTGACCAAAAGTATTCACCGCCATAAGAATGGGGATGATAAGGATGATGGTTTTTAATGTCTGTTTCATAAGACTTGAGTTTATTGTTTCCAGTTCAGCTTACCGTCTTTGTCAAACATTTCGATGGACGGGTTGCCCACACTATCAACCTTTAGAATAATTCTCGGTATTTCATTGTTATCCTTCATTACCAAAGCCGCATTCCCGTTTTCCGTTATCAGGTTGATACGGTTGATATTATGTCCGGGTTTCCCCGACAGGTCTTTGTCATTTATCACCAGCCCAGCCCTGAAATAATTGTCGCTTTTATTATCCTGTGCGAGAATTCCAATGGCATCTGCATTCTGGTAATCGAATGATAGGGCATTTAAGTTAGTCTGCTCATCATCGGTAATAGCAAGACCGCCTCTTTCGTCGCCGTTCTTGTCATAGAATATAAGACCTGCTGGGGCGTAAGCTCTTTTATACGTTTTTCCATCAATAATGGGCTCGGGAATATGGTCTGTGTTTGCAATAACGACACGATTTTTTCCCGAAGCATCATTGATATTTATTCTTTCTGCATTAAAGTTTGGCCTGTTATTTAAATGTAGGTAGACAATACAAATCATCAACACGACATTGGAAACTACAAGGACAGATACCAGGATTTTGAATGGTTTAGGAATTGTTTGCATAATTGAGTGTCATTTTTAGTTCATTATTCTTTTTATACTACTGTTTTCTTGGTGCTGATTACAATCCTATTCCATGCATTTATCGTGACAACCGCCATTATGATCTGTGCAATCTGGTTTCCATCAAAAAGTTGTTCGGCCTGTCTGTACGTTTCATCGCTTAACCCGTTTTGGCTGATTAAGGTTACTTCCTCGGTTATGGCTAAAATTGTTTTCTCTTCCTCGGTAAATAATCCGGTTTCTTTCCAGGCGTTGAGCAGGAAAATTCGCTGTGCGGTTTCACCCTGCTTTAATGCATCCGTAGTGTGCATGTTGATACAAAAAGCGCAACCGTTGATTTGCGAAGCACGAATTTTAATCAGATAGAAATGCGTTCTAGATAGTCCTGAATTGTGCAGGTAATTTTCCAGAGCGAACATTGCCTTGAATGCATCCGGCTCCAGCTGTTGTATGTCTATTCTGTTTTCCATATTTATTTTTTGTTTGTCATTATTTAGCTTTTGAAAGCACCATTTTTATTGCTAAAAAAGTCAATACACTGGCCATAAACCATTTTTGCGTCCTTACCCAAAGTGGATTTTTTGTAAGAAAAGCAGCCATTTTTGCAGCGGTCATTACAATAATAAAATTGATAGTGAAGCTGATAAAAATCTGTGTAATACCCAATGCCATACTCTGACCTAATATTGATCCATATTCCGATTTGATAAATTGAGGAAAAAAAGACAGGTAAAATACAGCCATCTTGGGATTCAACAAATTGGTTAAAAAGCCCATCAGGAACAGTTTTCTAGGCTTGTCTTTGGGGATATCCTCCTTCACTTCAAAAAATGTTTTGCCATTGGGTTTAATGGCCTGATACGCCAAATACAACAAGTAAACAGCACCCGAAATTTTCAGTATCCCGTAAGCAAAGGGAACCGCCAGTAATATAGCCGTCAACCCAAATCCTGCCAGGACGATATGAAATAAAAAACCACAGATAACGCCAACTAGTGAAACAAGCCCGGCTGTTTTACCCTGCGTAATGCTTCTTGAAATAAGATAAATCATATTCGGCCCCGGGCTGATAACCATTAGGAAGGCAGCCAAAGCAAACCACAAAAGTTCATGAATCGGAATCATCGTTGTTTAAATTTAAGCTGTGTGTTTTTTGGATATCAAATTGTCCAGTGAATATTTTCCGCTGCCCTGAACGAACAGCGCCAGGCATAAGCCAATCATCAGCAAGTGATATTCGAATCCTTCACCTTCCTTATCGCCAAACCAGTTCATGAAAAAGCCATGCTCGAGATGTCCGCCAAATAAAATTATTCCGATAAAAAGTCCACCCAATGCAATTGCCCAAAAACGGGAGGCAAAGCCTGTTATTATAAAAATGGGTGCAACGAACTCTATTAAGATAACTAATAGCCCCACAAGCCACGGATGTCCCATCTGTTGCAACCCCTCCAAAGTTTGGGTAAACCCATAGCCACCAAACCAGCCCAACATAGCCCGGGCTCCGTGTGGGAACATAACGATGCTTATGGTCAGGCGAATGATCAGTCCTGTATAATCGTTGTGCGTATTAAAAATTTGATTTTTCATGATTTCTTTTCTATCCTGTTTAAATTGTCTTTTTCACGAATTATTGCGTGTAATGCCCGTAATTGCTATTGTTTCCCCAATAGTTCGAATAGACTTGAAAACCCCTGATCACCATGCCCACCATCTATCCGGCGGTCCATCAGGCTTTTGATTTCCCGCATCCGAACCGTTTCAACATTTTGCGATTCACGGTGGCCAATTAAGTCATCAAACATAGCGGCCTGAACCTGAAGTGGCCCCAAGTCGGGCTTGTAAGTACCCAACTGAATTTCATTGACCATTAGGGACAGCAATGGGCCATACCCCTGTAGGGTGCCCGCAACCCGTTGTGCAAAAGCGGTTAAATCCACACCTTCTGTATGCACCAATTGAAGGGTATGCAAAAAGCCGATTAAAAATTCATAGCCAATAGTTACCTGAGCCAAAAATTCCACCGCTGCTGCGCCGTACTCTTCGCCATAGTAGGTAATAGTACCCAATTTTTTCAAAATGTGTTCTTGGGAGATAAAAGCACTTGACTTCCCGCTGAACATAAACTGAGCCTTTGGTGTCCCAACATCGGGTGGGTCGGCCAGGATTTTTCCGTCTATATAGGAAGCGTTATGGCTTTCTGCCCACTCCGCAAAAACACGAGCCTGGGCAGGAGTACCGCTCGTTAAATTGATGAATACTTTTCCGGCAACCGAGCCGGTTAGCTGTCCAAGCACTTCATCTACAGCAGTATTGTTTAACAGGCAGATAACAATTTTCTTGCTGGCAGCAACTGCTCCATCAAGGGTTTCCACAGTTGCAGCACCTGCCTGAATCAATGGTTTACATTTTTCAGTATTGCGATTCCATACAACAGTATCATAACCTTGATTGATAAATGTATGGGCTATAGAGGCTCCCATATTACCCAATCCAAGTACCGTTATGCTCTCCCTTTTGTTGCGGGGTGTTTCTGTTTTGAGTTTATCTATATTCATATTTAATTGTATTTTAAAAGTTCTATTAGAATACTCTTCGCACAAAAAGTCCAAAGTTGCTGTAGTGTTTGGTATTTGGCCCGTATTGGTCAAAGTTTATACCCAAACCATATTGTATGCCTTTATTGTCCACTCCTAATCTTGCATATTGCACGCTCTTTAAGTGCCCGTTCCAATGCATTGAAGTAATATATTGAAGCTGCAAACGCGCATAAAGATTGAAATCCTGATTTTTGCTGCCTTGATATTCCACAGAACCGAATAGCTCAAGACTGGGTTTAGACCAAACATCCATTCTCGTAAAAATGAGATACGATAAGTCATTTTTTTTATTGAAAAACCAAACAAAAGCCGAAGGCACAAACCGATTTCCCGGTGCATAGATAGAACCCAAACCGGTTGCCCAGCGTTTATTTATTTCGTAAGTAAGATACGATTGGCTCATCACTTCAATCCCGCGTTTTTTGTCGTAAGGAAGCAAAATAGAAGACGTATTAAAATATCCAAACGGCTTTTCCGCAATGATTTTACCGGAAAACATATGCTGATAATAGTAACTCGAATGCCCTGCAGTGATTTCTACAGGAACTTGCGCCCGGCTGTGCAAGTAGCACATGCTGAAAAACAAGCAGGCCAACAAGTGTTTTATTATCGTTGTTTCTTTCATCGTTCCCTTCAAATTTCTTTTTGTTAGGCTGTGGTCGGATAATTATTACAGTCAACCACTGTTTAAAATATGGACACATGAAGTGCAGAAAACGTGACAACCTATTCAGGATATTTTCTTCCGTTGGTGATTTGTCTTGTCTTTTCGTAACGAAAGAAATGCATCTTATCTAAACTTCATTGTACGTTTTCTGTAATACCATACGAAGATATGAAGGAGCCTGGCCGTCGATACTGTAAGTATGACGGCAAAAAATGTAGTTTTTTCTGTTTTTGATGTAGAACCCGCGATTATGCAGGAATTTCAATTGTATTTTTGAACTCAGTGGGGAGCTGACCTTCGTAACTTCTGAATGCACGGGAAAAATGAGAAGAGTCTGTGTAGCCAAGTTGAAAGGATACTTCCTTGACAGACATATTCCAAAAGCTCAACAGGTACTTTGCCTCCTGCATGATATGAAACTCAATCCATTTTTTCGCCGAAAGCCCGGTGTATTCAACTAATATTTCGCTCAGGTATTTTGGTGATATATGTAACTGTTTCGCATAAAAAGCAACATCTTTATACTGCGAGAAATTCTTTGAAACTAATTCTCTAAACTTTACAACGGTATGTTCTTTACCGTTGAGTTCCTTTTTATTGCCCCGGTACAGGTTCCAGAAATATTTCTGTGAAATGATCAGGATCGAATATAGTATTCCCGATACTGCTTCTGGCTTATCAGCGATTGCCCGAAGTGTGCTGAAAAGTTGTTGCATTTCCTCAAATTGCCTGTCGGTGAGTTGCATTAGACTCTTTTCATCGGGGCAAAAAAATTCGAGGGAATAGAAAAATGACCTGCTGAAATTATTTACGAAAATATCATCATAAAAAAATAACGTGTCATTTGAGGGGAAACTGGTATTGAGCCATTGGCAGGTCATTCCGGGGCCAATCGTCAACAGGCTTCCTCGTGTTAAATCATAATCGGTAGTGCCT
>CAZCHE010000018.1:0-3707 GCA_964498395.1 uncultured Parapedobacter sp.
AGGAACGAGTTATTGCTACGGTAGTACTTGTAAAAATCGAGGTTGTTGTCAAAGAACCTTTTTAGCTTTTTCAGTTCTTTGTTAAGGTATTTCCTTATGGGCTTTGTTCCATAAGGCTTTTTTGTTTCGATTTTGTAGATGGCATTGTAGTAAATGAGCTTGGCAACAATGGCAGGTTTCTGATATTTGAAAAAACGGATTTCTTCATCAGTATTCTTAAACCCTCTTTTCAGAACATACCCTTTCAGTTGCGACAGGCATTCAAGAATAAGGTGTATAACAGCCTCCATCCGTTGTACGGAGCAATCGGTTTCAATTTCCAATTCGTTGATTGCCGTTTCCAATTTGGACAGTGTTTCATTGTAAAATTTAGCTATCATTACCTGCTGTTATTTTTCTTTCTTACCCTTTTCATTAGACTGTAATTACACGCTCTGTTTTCTGCATATTCAATTTTATGTTCAGATAGAAGCTGTACAATTATTTCGGTTGTTTCATCTTCGTTAAGTCCTATTTTTTCTCCGAGGTCAATTTCATTGAGTTGACCGTCATTCTCTATTAATGCTTTGTAATATTTTTCTTTATTTTCCATAATTACATCTTTTTTGCACAGCTATCATCATGTGTGGACTAAAGGGTAAAAGATAACTATCGTTTTCAGTAACTTGAATAAGTTCCATTAATGTTCTTCGCTTTTTGTTATTCAGCATATTGGCAAAGTATTCTTTATCCAACCATGCCATACCCTCAACCGCATAAGTATTTAGATAGGTTAAGCCTTGATTTATAAATTCATCTCTTAGCTGTTCTGGCTTATGATAAAATGCTTCTGCTAAAAGCCAAGGGAAATCATCGGGCGGATTGTGCATACCCCTTATTAATTCTTCTTTGCACATTTCGAAAAATGGTTTTTTGTGAATTAAGCCATTTAAAAGACCAACCAATGTTGATGCCGTATAATTTATGGCAAAACCCAAAATAATCCCATCATTCTTTAAAATACGTTTAGCCTCACAAATAGCTAAATCTCTATCCTCTTTTTTTTGAAGATGATAAAGAGGGCCATGCAGTATTATTAGGTCTGCATAATTATTTGGAAATTCCAATTTTCGAGCTTCTCCTAAGTGTACAGAAAATCTGTTCTTTAATCTATTCGCTCTGTTTTGGGCTATTTGTATATGTTTTGAAACTGGCTCTACCAAATGAACTTGATGTCCTTTTTTAGCAAGCCATTCCGAATACTTTCCCGTACCACCGCCAATATCTATTATTTTTGAAGATGAAGTTGGTATATATTTTTCTACGAGTGATTTAATTCTTTCAAATTCAAATACACCCATTCCTTTATCAAGTCGAGTTTCTTCGGATGCTCTATTGTAAAATAGCTCTATATCTCTACTTATTAACTGTTTACTATTCATTTTTATTCATCGTGTCATCACATTTTGAAATGTTGAATACACCGCAAAAGTGATAATGCAATCGATTTGATAATCGTTTGTTTGTTTAAGATTAAGAAATAAGGCGATAGGATTATCTGTGCATTAAAAACCAAAAGATTTCAATGCATTAATCACTCTGTTTTTAGAGTTGTCTTTCGAGTAAGACCAGATAATATGTTAGATATAGTATAACAGACCACAAAGATAGAAAATTTGGATTAATGTTTAACGGTGAATTGGCACTAATTCACTCCTGCTGTATCAAATGCTGTAAATCGGGGTCGTTCTTGATGCGCTTCATCTCGCTTTCTACAATATGCACAACGTCTGCTTTGACCTGCCTGTAATTGGCTTCAATGACCTGCTTCATATTATCGTTGCCGTTTTCATCGGAAAAGGATAATATCTGCGGTATCTTCTTATAGGCTTTGGTTTCGGCAGAAACCTTTTCGTTATCCACCACGATTTCAGCATGAAATATTTTCTGCTCGATACGCTCATCAAAATTATCTGAAACAGACCCAACGAACATTCCCTGTGTCAAGGTAGATATTTTGGATGCAGGTATAAGCGTGTCCAATTGGGTGGATATGGATGTCGATTTATCATTGCGGTTAATGGTGATGCTATGACGTTTCTGCAAGACCTTTCCAAAGCGTTCAGAAAGTGTTTTTGCTGTCTCTCCAACGACTTGCCCACTAAAGATATTACCGACCAGATTTTGTATAACCTTGCTTTCTTTATCGCCGTAATCCCTTGTCAACTGCGAATAGTCTTGGATGCCAAAAAGTGACGAAATCCGATTGGAACGTGCTGTACTGATAAAATCCAAACCCCTAAAATAAATGGTGGGCAATTCGTCTATAACAATGGAACTTTGAAGCTGTCCTTTCTTATTGATGAGTTTTACAATCCTCGAATTGTACAATCCCAAAGCGGACGAATAGATATTTTGACGGTCGGGATTATTACCCACGCACAGGATTTTCGGCTCTTGTGGGTTGTTGATGTCCAGTGAAAAATCATCCCCTGTCATCACCCAATAAAGCTGTGGCGAAATCATCCGTGACAATGGGATTTTTGCAGATGCTATCTGCCCCTGCAACTGGTCTTGCGCTCCGCCCTGCCACGCATCCATGAAAGCTGAAAGATAGTTTTCAAGTTCGGGATATGAGGTCAGTATCGTGAATACGTCTGCATATTTTTTATTCAGCAATTCAATTGCGTGTGGGAACGTGCAATACTTTCCGTCTTCATAGATTTTCAGAAACCAAATGATTGAAGCAAGCAATATAATTGGGCTTTCCACGAAAAAATCCCCTTGCTTCAAAATCCACGACCTGTTGAGGTTTAGCATGATGGTATAAGAGGCTTCGTAGGCATCGGAAATATCCGTCATAAAGGCAGGGCTTAGCGGATTGCATCGGTGGCTTCGGCGGGGGTCGTCAAAATTGATAACATAAAACTTGGGCTTTACCTTATACTTATCGGAGTGTTTCAGCAAATGGTTGTAGGCAATGGTAGAAAGGTCGTCAAACTTGAAATCGTAGATATACATCGCAAACCCCTTTTCGATGTGTTGCTTGATGTAGTTGTTTACGATGGCGTAGGATTTTCCGGAGCCGGGAGTACCAAGTACAATCGAAGCCCGAAAAGGGTTGACGATATTAATCCATCCATTGTTCCATTTGCTTTTGTAAAAAAACTTTGTAGGAAGATTGACCGAGTATTCATTTTCTATCAAACGGGTTTCCTGTTGGAAACTCTCGTTTTCATTATTGAAAACATCGTCCATCAGATTGTTGCGGAGTAGTCGGCTCATCCATACCCCTGCCATGAGCAAGGCTATATATCCCAGACTCGTTGTAAGGATATAAAGCGATGTGGCAACCTCTGCCGACAGTTTTAACAACGGTGTGTTCAGAAAGAACAGCACAAAGCCGATAACTAAGGCGGTGTAAATCTTAGACCATGTTATCTTTTCATTCTTTACACCCTTAGTGCCGAGACAGCTTAACGCCAACAACAACAATGCAAAAATCTTGGTGTAAAGGGTGTGGGCAAACAGCCCTGCGGTACGGTTGAATGTAAATCGTCAGCAAAAAGTGGACACGAAAGGCTAAAAACAAAGAGAGGGTTTCCATTAAACTGTTAACTTTAAACATTATGGGAACACCAAAGAAAAGCACCCCCGAAAATTTCATCAAGGGCATCCGCCGCAAGACCAGGCGTATGTTCACCTCCGAGCAGAAGATCCTGATTGTT
>CAZCHE010000019.1:0-3148 GCA_964498395.1 uncultured Parapedobacter sp.
TGACGCTGGCTCCCAGACTGTTTGTTCTTGCAGGATTCCTGCTGCTGCCGCTGTGACGAGAGCTGTTTTTTTGGAAAGGCGCTGCCCTGCAAACACTGGATTCAAGTCCTTCCTAATTGACGGGGTGACGGGGCTCTGCGCCCGCAAGGACGGCCAAAACATCGTCGGCTGCCTGTCGCTGAAGTCGTTCGAGCGAATGCTCGGAATAAAAGGCCATGTGGGGTGTCAAAAGAACGTTGGAACGCCCCCGCAATCCCGATTCGCTGGGCAGCGGTTCTTCGGCGAATACATCAAGCGCTGCGGCGCTGACCGTTCCGTCGTCCAGGGCGGCGACCAGCGCGGCTTCATCGATCAGGTCGCCCCGGGCCGTGTTGACGATGACAGGATGTTTTCCGCAGCGGGCCAGACTGTCGCGGTTTAGCATGTGACGCGTCGTCGCGGTGCTTGGCGCATGCAGCGAGACGATGTCTGATTCCATCAGCAGCGTGTCAAAGCTCACCATTCGGGCGAGGTCCGACGATTCCGCAAAGGGATCGCTGGCGATGACCTGAAACCCCAATGATCTGGCGCGTCCTGCCAGTCCTTGGGCCAGCTTGCCGAAACCGACGAGGCCTAGCACGAGATCGGAAAAACGACGGATCGGGCGATAGCCGAGTTGTTCCCAGATGCCGTTCTGAACGTCCTGATGCGCCTGTCCGATCTTGCGCACGGATGCGAGAATGAGGGTCAGCGCATGCTCGGCAACCTCATCGGCGCAATAATCGGGGACGTTGGTCACGCGGATGTCGTGGAGTCGTGCGGCGTCCAGATCGATATTGTCGGTTCCGACGCCGAGCCGGGCAATCACACGGCAGCGCGGCGCCTGCGCCATGAAGGCGTGGTCGATCGTTGCGAGATTGACGATCATGCTGTCGCATTCGGCAATGGCTTTCGCTCGCATGGCCCAGGAATCCGCCACCACCGGCAGCCCGCCCTTCGTTGCGACATAATCGACCAAAAAACGGGCGTCGCCGCCGATCGGATCGACGATCAGCACCCTATGCGCTCCGTCGGCACGAAGCGTGTTGGAGGTTGTAGTCATGCTCAGGCTATGTCGCGCGATATTCGACAGGCAGATGCCTGCATGTCCCACCCGGCGCTATTGGTGCCGACCTTGCCCGCCATTTCAGTTCCAGTCGCTGTCGCGGTCGGTCCGCAGTACGACTTTGACGGCTTCGCGGGATTCAACACGTCGCACAGCCTCTCCGAACTGGCTGACCGGCAACTCGTCGGTAACGATCAAGGACGGGTCGATCCGCTTGCTTTCGATAAGGCGAATGACTTGCGGCCAGATGCCGGGACTCGCGAGCGCGCCCATCACAGTCATGTCGTTGACGATGATCGGATCGACATTAAAGCCATCGACCCGCTTTCCTCCGCAAAAGCCTTGCAGGACGATACGGCCGCCGGGTGCCGTGACGGCCACCGCGCTCCTGATCGCTTCCGGATTGCCAGACGCTTCGAACACGACGCTCGGCAGGTCGCCGTCGAAAGCTTCGCGAACCGCAGCTTCGAGATTGTCCTGCCGAGCGTCGAGGACGACATCTGCGCCCAGGGTTTTTGCCAAAGCCAAGCGCCGGTCGGCAGCCCCGATCAGCACAATCCGTTGCGCGCCGAAAGCCCTCGCAATCTGAAGCAAAAGCAGCCCGATGGGGCCGTCCCCGAAAATCGCGACCTTGTCGTCGGGGCAAACCCCCGCGCGCCGAATTCCGTTATAGGCGACGGAGGATGGTTCGACGAGCGCTGCCGAACGCAGGGGAACCGAAGCAGATATCGGATGAACGAACGTCGCTGGGAGCGCGATCTGTTCCGCGAAACCGCCTTGCCGGTTCATGACGCCGGTTTCCGTCCGTTCTGCACAACGGTGATAATGGCCTGACAGACAGGTCCTGCAGGAAAGGCAGCCGATGCTGACTTCGCCGACCACATTATCGCCGACCGAAACATGGGACACATCGCGGCCCACCGACCGGACGATGCCTGTCCATTCGTGGCAAGGGATGACAGGGAAGCGCGCCATGCCGCTGGTGTAGTAGAACATGTCGCCGTGCAGGATTTCCAGATCCGTGCCGCAAATTCCGCCGGCGACGACGTCGATCACTACCGCGGAATCTTCCGCAGCGGGCGTCGCCACCTCCCCGATCTGATAGCTGTTGGGGGCTTCGATGATCAGTGCACGCATATATGATTTATCTTCCATTTGGGTGCAATCGCGTTCGTCGTGAAAATCGATCCGCCGGCAGGTGGCCGGCCCGGACCGATGCATGCGGTCCGACCGAACGCCGGCGGAACGCGCTTGCCGTCAATCGTCGCTATTGGCTTCGAAGGCCCTGAGGTGGAATTCCCGTGTCCGCGCGATATGTTCCTGCAACAGGCTGATCCCAGACTGAAGGTCGTTGTTGCGTACGAGTTCGATGAGCCAGCGATGCTCTTCCATCGATCGTTGCAGCAGATAGGGATGGGGACTTGAAAGGTGCGTTCGCAACGCGCTGATGCGCGCGTCGAACAATGCGTAGGCATTTTGAAGCATGACATTGTCGCAGTGGACGAAAAGCGCGTTGTGAAAGCAGGCGTCCAGATTCTGATAGGGCGTTGGCGCATCGAGGCTGAACACGTCCTCCATATCGCGAACGATCGTTTCCAGCAGCGTCGCCAGCGCATCCCGGTTTCGCGCCATGGACAGGCGCAGGGCAATGCATTCGAGTTCGGCACGAATCTCGCAAAGTTGCCGGACCTGGTCGGGATCGGGCTTGAAAACGAGGCCGCCGCGCTGCGGCAATATATCCACCAGACCCAGACCCTTGAGCTGTACCAGGGCCTCCCGCACCGGGGTTTTGCTGACGTTGAAGCGTTCCGCCAGTACCTTCTCGCTCAGGAGCGATCCAAGCGGGATCGTCCCGTCGATAATTTCGATCCGCAGGCGCTCCACGACTTGGGCGGTGAGCGATTTGGGTTTGCTGATCGCTGCGCTGTCTGCCGCCTCTGATCGCATAACCGCCTCCATCTGATATCTCACATAATCGCATTAACTGGCCTTCTTCTAGCATATGCTCGGAAGGAAAGGCAAGTATTGACTTAAACTGAGATATCAGTTGTATGGCCTTGCAAA
>CAZCHE010000020.1:0-2791 GCA_964498395.1 uncultured Parapedobacter sp.
TCGATATTGCCGAGCGCCTTCTGGATCGAGATTTAAGCGGCGTTTGCGATGTCGTCTGACAATCGATTGGCACGGCGCGCGCGGGGGCTTTCGGACCGTACCGAATCGACTGCCGCGATAGGCGCCAATGGCACCCATTGCTGGTGCAATCGCCATCGCCTTTTGCAGGCGATCGGTTCTTCATATGAACAGGTGGAACAATGAGTTTTGAAAGCGATTTTGTCGGACGGGTGGCTGTGATTTCGGGAGCCGCGAGCGGTATCGGACTGGCGACCGCAGAAAGGTTCGCCCGATCGGGAGTCAAACTTCTCTTGTGGGATAGGTCGGACGCAGGATTGCAGCGCGCGGCGGAGTCGCTGAAACTGCCGGATGGCAATCTGACCTTGCGGCAATTGGATGTAACCGATGAAGCGGATGTTCAGCGGGCCGCCGCGGAAGCCCATCGTGAATATGGCCGAATTGATATCCTGATTGCCAGTGCAGGGATTACCGGCCCCAATGCCACGGCATGGGAATATCCGTCCGAAGCGTGGCGCGAGGTGATGAGCGTCAATCTGGATGGCGTATATCACTGCTGCAAGGCCATCGTGCCCTATATGCGGGACGCGGGATATGGCCGGATCGTCAATGTGGCATCCATTGGCGGGAAGGAAGGCAATGCGCTTGCGTCGGCATATGCCGCTTCCAAAGCCGCTGTGATCGCCTTCACCAAGGCTTTGGGCAAGGAACTGGTCGATGTCGATGTTCGTGCGAATTCGATCTGCCCTGCCGCGCTTGAAACCGATCTGCTCAAACAGATGGAACCGGAATTTGTTCAGGGCCTTCTCGCCAAGATTCCGCTCGGACGATTTGGCACCGCAAGCGAGGTTGCCGGGCTTATTGCGTGGATGAGTTCTGCGGAGTGCTCCTTCTGTACGGGCGCCGTGTTCGACTCGTCCGGGGGGCGCGCAACATATTGACCGAACGCCAGCCTGCACCCTGCGCCTGCAACGTGAAGGATCGGCCTTTATCGGTCCGGAAACGCGCTGCTGCTGATGATCCGGTTAACCCGATCTAGAAGTTTCCGCGCCAATGAAATGAGCCGGCCCCAATCTTCAAACGCTGCCACGCCTGAATGTGACGACAAACGGCAGGCCGCTTGGGGAATGTCGGATCGTTACAAGGCAGATTGGCATGAATGAGTTCAAGGTTTCCAGCGATACATCCCTGTTCGAAGTGCCTGCCGTTCTGGATGAAAAGGGCAGGCTTGCCGGTGATTGCGTCCGGCAAGCCCGGACGATGATGGATACGCACGGCCTGGTTGTTCTGACCAACCTCCTGTCGGATGCGGAAGCGGACCTTGGCCTGGAGTTAATAAGCCAAACCATCGACGATCCCGATCGCAGCCGGTGCTCCTTCGCCAGCGAGACCGATAATCGTTATGTGCGTCGCGACTTTTGCTCGCTTCCCTCCTCGCCGGCCGTGACAAGCTTTGCTGCCGCATTGGGCCAGCGCCTCGAGGGCGTTCTCTCGGAATATTGTGGTCGGTCGCGTCCGCTTCTCGAAGTCATCACATTGACCAGCTATCTCGGTTCATCGCATCAATATATTCACCGAGACCCGGCGGGCGTGATCAGCCTTCTTGCTGCCGTGGAAGATGTATCGGAAGAACAGGGCGGAACCGTGTTTGTTCCCGGTACGCACAAGTATGGCGGCGCCGAAAACAGGCATGGCGGCAAGGCCCATGCGTTGATGGAGCTGTTTCGCATAAGATGCAATTACCGCATCTTTCGCCACAACCTGAAAAAACTATGGCGCATGCGCAAAGGCGAAGGGGCTCCTCTGGCACCAGGTGAGTTTGGTGACCGGGTGTTTTCGAGCAAGTGGGATCAGCACCAGCCAAATCTGATGCGCTTTGCGTTGGGAAAAAATTCCCAATTCAGTCTTCGCATGCTTGGCCCGCGCAATTTGTGGAAGCTGTATCGCCACCGCGATGCCCTTGGTGATCTGTTCCACCTGGTACAGGCCGCGCCGCGCAAGGGCACGGTTATTCTCTATCGGAGTGATTTGCTCCACGCCGGACCTGACAACCGATCGCCGCATCCTCGGCGATTCTTCGGCATGAGCATCGCGCGCGACATCATCGACCCGAAATACTGGCATGACGGCTATTCGCCGCACCCCACATTGACTGCCCATCCCATGAGTTTTGGCGACCTTCTGGATTCCCCCTTGCCTCTATCCTCCAGTGTGGCGCGTCCTCCCCTGAGCATGTTGGTGGATTGATTCCAGCGTCCGAACCTGCGGGTGCCTGCTGCGACGATTGCATTGCAATCGCCCCCTGCGGGCGGTGAACCGCGCAAACAGCGGCATTGCCGTGACGCAGACGGACCGGTAGAAGGACGGCGTGGAACGTCGCCGCTCCCTTCGCGCCCTGCGCGCCGGCAGACAGATCGCCGGCTTTTAGCCCGGACATCCCCGCTCGGCGCGATGTCCGGGACAGGATTTCCTTGGCCGCAGCCGCACCAAACTGCTTCATTCTCCACCATGCCCGGCAAGATGCGGCGCGCCGGCCGCGAGACTGTTCATGTCGCGCCACATATCACCCGGTTCCCGGCCCCGCCGGACCGATCCCGCCAAAACCCGGACCCGCTATCATGACGGGGTGGTCAGCCTGCCGCGCGCGCTGTCCAAACTCGGCTATTGCTCCCGCACCGAAGCCGCCACGCTGATCGATGAAGGGCGGGTGACGATCGACGACCGCGACCCGCGCCCGCCGCAAGTCGACGCGCTGCGACTGGGACCGGGCCGG
>CAZCHE010000021.1:0-2568 GCA_964498395.1 uncultured Parapedobacter sp.
TAATAAAAACATGTCAGGAATTATTGGAAAAAAAGTAGGAATGACCAGCATTTTCGACGCTGACGGGAAAAACGTTCCCTGTACAGTGATTGAAGCTGGCCCGTGCGTGGTAACGCAGATACGCACGGAGGAAAAGGATGGCTATTCCGCTGTTCAGCTCGCTTTCGATGAGAAGAAAGAGAAGAACACTACGGCGTCCTTGAAGGGGCACTTCGCCAAAGCGAAGACAACGCCCAAGCGTAAATTGGTAGAATTTAAAACCTTCCCCGACGAGAAGCAACTCGGCGACTTGGTGACGGTTTCTATTTTTGAAGAGGGTGACTACATCGATGTGGTTGGCACTTCAAAAGGAAAAGGTTTCCAAGGTGTGATGAAGCGTCACGGTTTCGGTGGTGTTGGTGGGGCTACCCACGGACAGCACAACCGTCTGCGTGCGCCCGGTTCATTGGGTGCCTCATCATGGCCTTCACGCGTATTCAAAGGCACGCGTATGGCAGGCCGTACAGGGGGCGACCGCGTAAAGGTTCAGAACCTACAGGTACTGAAAGTTTACGAAGAGCAAAACCTCATCGTGGTTAGTGGTTCCATCCCGGGAGCCAAAGGTTCTTACGTAATCGTTGATAAATAAGGAGATGGAAGTTAACGTTTTAGATATATCAGGTAAAGAAACAGGTGCCAAGGTGCAACTTCCTGAATCGGTATTCGCGGTGGAGCCTAACGACCATGCGATTTATTTGGATGTAAAACAGTACTTGGCTAATCAACGCCAGGGAACACACAAGTCCAAGCAACGTAATGAGATTGCTGGTTCTACCCGCAAGCTGCATAAGCAAAAAGGAACGGGTGGCGCTCGTGCTGGTAGCATCAAGTCCCCATTGTTCAATGGTGGTGGCCGTATTTTCGGACCGCAACCACGCGACTACAGCTTCAAATTGAATAAGAAGCTGAAAGCATTGGCGCGCAAGTCTGCATTGAGCTACAAAGCCAAGGAAAACAATATCGTGGTATTGGATGATGTGAATTTCGATTCTATCAAAACCAAAAACTACACGAGTTTGGTAAACAGCCTGAACGTAGCCAATGAAAAAACCTTATTGGTTTTACCCGCGCAAAATAACAACGTGTATTTATCAAGCAGGAACTTGAAGAAAGCGAAAGTGATCACTGCCGCTGAGTTGAATACGTATGACGTATTGAACGCTGGCAAACTTTTGTTGACCACGGCTTCTGTCAAAACATTGGAGGAGGCATTTGCCAAGTAATATGGAAATTATCAAGAAACCCGTATTGACTGAGAAAGCATCATTGCTCACGGAGAAATCAAACCGTTATGCTTTTAAAGTAGATCCGAAGGCAAACAAGATACAGATCAAGCAAGCCGTTGAACAAATGTTTGGCGTAACGGTAGTGGCTGTGAACACCATGGTCGTCGCTGGTAAAGCAAAAAGCCGTTACACCAAGGCTGGGTTTGTATCCGGAAGGACCCCGAAATATAAAAAAGCCATCATTACCATTAAAGATGGCGAAACGATTGACTTTTACAGTACTATATAATAAGAGATGGCAGTTAAAAGATTCAAGCCGGTTACCCCTGGTACTCGCTTCCGCGTAGGAGGAGACTATTCTGATATCACGACTAACGTTCCTGAGAAGTCGTTGGTGGTGAAAATCAAGAAGTCAGGCGGTAGGAATAACTCCGGTAAAATGACTATGCGTTACCTCGGTGGGGGCCACAAAAAGGCATACCGATTAATAGATTTCAAACGCGATAAGAAAAACATCCCCGCAAAAGTTGCCACGATAGAGTATGACCCTAACCGTACTGCACGTATTGCCTTGTTGCATTATGTAGACGGCGAAAAACGCTACATTATTGCGCCAGAGGGACTCAAAGTAGGACAGACCATTGTGTCAGGTGATCAGGTAGCTCCTGAAGTAGGCAATACCTTGCCGTTGCAAAACATCCCCTTGGGTTCGATTATCCATAACATCGAGTTAAACCCAGGCCAAGGTGGTTCCATCGCACGTAGTGCAGGCACCTACGCGCAGCTTTCTGCGCGTGATGGTAAGTATGCCATCATCAAGTTGCCTTCTGGTGAAACCCGGATGATTTTGGCCAGCTGCTTGGCAACCATTGGTTCGGTGTCGAATGCCGAAAAAGCCAATGAAGTATTGGGTAAAGCCGGGCGTAAACGCCACTTAGGCCGTCGCCCACGGGTACGTGGTGTAGCGATGAACCCTGTCGATCACCCGATGGGTGGTGGTGAGGGCCGTTCATCCGGTGGACACCCACGCTCACGCAAGGGCTTGTTAGCCAAAGGCTACAAAACCCGCAGTAAAAAGAAAACATCGAATCGTTACATCATTGAGAGTAGGAAGAAATAATGGCTCGTTCAATTAAAAAAGGTCCTTATATCGACCACAACCTAGAAAGAAAAGTTCTTTCTATGAATGAAACTAACAAGAAATCAGTAATCAAGACTTGGTCTCGCAGATCTATGATTTCACCTGATTTTGTTGGCCATACCTTCGCAGTGCATAACGGTAACAAGTTTATCCCTGTTTATG
>CAZCHE010000022.1:0-2285 GCA_964498395.1 uncultured Parapedobacter sp.
CGAAAGACTTAGCAAAAATGGTCACAGCAGCAAAACATAGCACCACTAGTCCTGTCTCGCTGTAGAGGGAAAAAATACTATTTGAAATAATAGCCTGATGCTTTCCGTCCAAAATCTGTTGAATAGTCAGATAGCCCTCACCATACAGAGCGGGAAACAGGAAAATCAAGAGTCCCAGACCGATACCACTGAACCATACTTTGCGATATGGATTTGAAATCTTTGCATACACTGATCTCACCCACACCGTCAAACGGGCAAAATATATAGAAAAACCACCTACCAAAATTGCTAAAAAGACGTAAAAAAGAAGGGCTTGAAATACCCAGTCGTCGGTCACCAAGTGAAACAAGGGCTCACTATACAATAAACGCGAGATAGCTGCCGCAGTCGCGGTAGAAATCAACAGGGGGATAAAAGCAGGTATAGAAAACTCCGGCAACAGTACTTCTATCGCAAATATCATCCCTGCGACCGGACTGTTGAATGCACCCGCTATTCCCGCAGCAGCGCCACAAGCTAGCAATAGGGAGAGCTCCCTGTAGCTTAACCCAAAAAAGCGCCGATAGCAGCACCACTGTAAGCAATAGGAGCCTCTAATCCAGCTGAACCTCCAAAACCAACGGTAAGCGCACTGGTGATAATCTGCGAATACACATTGTGCGACTCGATCTTACTAGAATTTCTAGAAATAGAGTAGATAATCGGTGTCATGCCATGCTGAAACGTGCCCTTCTTAATAAACCTCCGCACATAGATAACGCTCAGCAAAATTCCAATAAGAGGAAAAAGCAGGTAAATATAGTATTTATACTGCGACTGCACCTCATCCTGTAGAAAAGCTGCAATACTGTGCGTAAGTCCCTTTAATATCGCAGCCGCTAGTCCACCAACCAGACCAACCAATAATGCTACCAATACCAAAAAATTGCGATTGGATATCCGTTGCATTCGCCATTTGTTCAATCGGTCGATGTATCGATAAAATTTACTTACCATGTAACTCCTTTGCAAAAAAAGATCAAAAACGTCATGTAATAGCACAAAGATAAGCTTTACAAAGCTATATCATAATTATGCTTAAGCTTTATACACGACCTTGCCTCGGGAGGTCAACCAAAGAAGTACATAGGTAATCAAGCCGTTATAAACAATCAGTTCAAAGCCTATCTTATACGACGTGTATGGTAAAATGTATTGCACCAACAGGAAAATCAAGATCGGCGAAAAAACACATATATAAGGCACAATATTGTCGTTGACACGGCGCTTGGTCAATATACCGAACGAAAACAATCCTAATAAAGGACCATACGTATACCCAGCAATCTTGAATATAGCCGACACCACGGAATCATCGTTGATCACATGAAACAACAATATCACCAATAGCATTACTACCGAAAAAGATAAATGGACGATATTACGCTGTCTGACCAACTTAGGATCGTTAGAATTTGCTTTTTTGTTGAAATTCAAAAAATCCACGCAATAGGAAGTTGTCAAGGCAGTAAGTGCCGAATCGGTCGTCGCGAATGTTGCCGCAGTCAAACCCATCATAAACACGATACCCGGTACCAAGCCTAAGTGATTCAACGCGATCTCTGGATAGAGATAATCGGATTTGCCGATGTCTGCAATCTGAATACCATTGGCCTCAGCATAGAAATATAGCATCGCACCTACCGCCAAAAAGAACAAGTTAATAACCACAAATATCCCCGTAAAAGTCACCATATTTTTTTGTGCTTCTCCGATAGTCTTCATACTCAGGTTTTTCTGCATTAGATCCTGATCCAACCCCGTCATGGCAATCGTCACAAATATCCCACCAATGATATGTTTTAAGAAATGGCGAGTATCTCCCAACAGATTCTTCCACACAAAAATCTTCGAGTATGAGCTTTCTTTCACTTTTTCGAATGTCTCTGATAAACTCCATCCCATCCCATCAGCCATAAAATAGATAGAAAGTATGACTGCCAACACTAGAAAGGTCGTTTGTAAAAGATCAGTAACAATAATGGTTTTAAGCCCACCTTTGTTCGTATATAACCAGATCAGCAACAAGCATACCGATACGGTCACGATGAAGGGAACATCCCAAGTATCAAAAATGTACCGTTGCAACACAATTGCGACTAAGTATAATCTGAAAGCAGACCCTATCGTTCGCGAAATCAAAAAGATCATTGCTCCAGACTTATAGCTTTTATGTCCTAATCTTTCCTCCAAATAGGTGTAGATGGAGGTCAACTGCATTCGGTAATAAAGCGGTAGCAATA
>CAZCHE010000023.1:0-416 GCA_964498395.1 uncultured Parapedobacter sp.
AAGAGGTAGAGCGGGATTATAAGGGCATATAGCGAATATCCGATCTGCGACACACGCACCGGGGTCATGTCGCCCCACCTCGACCGCATGGCCTTGGCTGCGGCGGCGGCAAGAACCAGTCCGCCCACACTGCCGAGCACCATAGCCGTTCCCATTCCGGCGCCGACCTCGCCGGGCGTCATCCCGAACTTGCGCATGAGTATGATGGGCATCCATGTGAAAACCGCCGATGCCCCGAGTATGACCATACCGAAAGGCACGAACACAGCCGAAGCCGCCTTCCAGTTCTCGGCGAGGAACGGCTCAAGGAAGCGGATCAGCAGGATGAAACCAGCGGCCTTGGAGCCTACGGAGAGGAAGGCGGTGGTCGGCGTCGGAGCACCCTGATAGACGTCGGGGATCCAGACCTGCATGGG
>CAZCHE010000023.1:426-2202 GCA_964498395.1 uncultured Parapedobacter sp.
GCCGAAGCCGCCTTCCAGTTCTCGGCGAGGTAGGCGCGAAAATTCAGCGACGGCAACTCGATTGCGCTTGCTGTCGACAGGGGCGCGGCAGCAGGGGCCGAATTGAGGCGAAGGAAGACGATTGCAATGGCCAGAACCGGGCCGGGCAGGGCTACGGTGAAGAAGACCAGGCGCCAGGTCTCGCGGGTGAACTCTCCGGTCGGGACCAAATGGCTGATCAGGCCGATATGATCGATGATCATACCCGCAAGCGCGATGCCGACGCCGCCACCGACGACCGACGCCGCATAGTAGATGAAGTTTGCCGTCATCCGCTGCTTCTCGGCGAACAGCTGCGGTATCAGCGCAAAAACGATGATAGACAGACCTGCTTCACCAGCCCCGAGCAAGGCGACGCTGGCCAGCAACGAGGGGTAGCTGGTTGCCAGGCCACAGGCTGCAATTCCTATCGACCAGACGATGACGCACAGCGCCAGAAGCAAGCGGCGATCCATCCTGTCGGCCAGCCAGCCGAGCGGAAAGGCGGCGATACTGGCGAACAATACGGCACCGAAGCCTTGCAGGCTCCCGATATGCGTGTCGCTGAGATGCAGATCGGCCTTCAACTGCTGCGAGAGCAGGATGATGACTTGCCGGTCGATGACCGCATAGAGCGTCGCCACCGAGAGGACGAGAAGCGCATACCAGGATGCGATGGATGCTCGCGATTGCATATTTTCGTTTCCCCTCCTGCTGCGATGCCGCGAGCGTTGTCCGGATGAAAGGCAAGGGAGTCGGCGGCCGACGCGAAGGCGTGCTCGCTGGCCGTTCCGAGCCCTCGCGATGCTGCTAGAGACGCAGAGCGAACCGCAAACCGCGGCTGATCGCAGCCGGGAATACGCTCAGATGCGTTTCGTTTTCGAAGACGATGGCCTCCACTTCGCACGGGGTTGGCGCGTCGAGCGCGCGCAGCCGTTCGGCCAATGCCAGCGCATTGGTGACCATCGCGAACGAGGTGAGCATCTCCTGCATCTGTTCGCGCGTCACGCCAGGATGTACCGGCACATGCTCGGCCAGCTTTTCCTCAAGCTCCCCCAGGGTGAACAGGACGCGCGGTGCGACTTCGCCCGCCGCAACCGGCGCCGCGAGCTTGATCTCGTCGTCCAGAATGGCGCCGCCGCTCCAGTTGATCGACGGACTGCCGACCAGATAGGTCTGATAGGCGGCAGGATGATTGAACAGGACGTGCAGAGCGAACAATCCGCCGAAGGAATCGCCCCACAGGATGTTGTTGCGGCCATCGGTCGCGTAAGTGGCGTCGATAAGCGGCCGCAATTCCTCGATCATGAACCGGTGAAAATTCTCCGCATCGCCATAAACTGCGCCCTGGGTGATCGGCGACGCTTCAAGCCCCGCGAGCGTAGCGGCGTCGGGCTGGGTCGGCAGCAGGTCGGCGCAACGCGCACGCGACGCATAGGACCAATCCTTTCCATACCCGATTCCTACCAGATAGGCAGGCTTCAGTTCCAGACCGACCGCCTGCATCAAAAGCGTGTCGGCAAATGTGTGGAAGATGAAATCGGCGTCGTTCAGATATATAACGGGAAAGCCTTCCGGCGGCGGATCGCCTGCCCACTCGGGCTTCGCCACATAAATCCGATAGGTGCGCCCGGTGGACTTCGAAGTCATGTCCCACTGTTCGCAATTGGCGCGCTCAACGGGCATTCGGACCGGCGCGGCGGAAGCCGGTGACGGTGCTATCTCGGCGATCGGATCTGTCATGGAACACCTTGTTGA
>CAZCHE010000024.1:0-2135 GCA_964498395.1 uncultured Parapedobacter sp.
ATCGCCGACATCAAGCGGGCCATAGACTTCGCGGCCAAAGGGATCGAGCAGGCGGAAGCTCGCCCGATTGGTTGCTTCGGTAAACTGCTGGAGGTCGATGAACAGCCGGTCGCCCGCGGCGACGTCGATGCGCCAGGCATGATTGTCCGCCGAACCGCTGGTGCGCCCGGTGACCGCGACATTGCGATCGAGCAGCGGCGCGCTGCCCAGGTCGATGAAGCGGAACGCGAAGGCCCCGGTCGCCGTGCCCGTGCCGTCCACCGTGACGGTATAGGCGCCTGGTTGCAACAGCATCGCCGACGTCGTGATCTGGTGGCTTTCGCCATTGCGCATGTTGCGGACATGATTGATCCCGCCCGGTCCCGTCAGGGTCACGGTCATCGCGCTGTTGTCATGCAGCGCGTCGAACGCCACCATTTTGGGTTCGGTGATGGTAAAGCTGTATGTGCGCGTGTCGCCCGGCGTGTTCAGCCGCCCTTCGATGACGCCCGGCAATCCTGCCAGGTCACGCAGCACCGCTATGCTGGTGCCGGAGACGCGTTCGACAACCCGACCGTCGGTGGCGGTGTCGAAGTCCATGCGCAGGACAAGTCCGTCGCTATTCGCGGGCTGGCCGCTCATCATGTCGGCCAGCACCTCGGCCGTTGAGCGGCCGCGATCCCATATCCTGAGTTCGTCGATGCCGCCCTCGAGCTTATGGTAGGAATCGTTCCGTTCCGGCCCCGACCCGATGTAGAGCGGGGTGTCCGCGCTGCCGTTATGCGGAGCGGTAGCGATCGTGCGCGACGTCGCCAGAACACCGTTCAGATAGATGCGCATTTGTCCGGTGCTGCGTTCGATGACCGCCGTGACATGCGTCCACTGACCGAGCGGCACGGAATTGCCCGCCGTTTCCAATGTGTCGTTCGCGGTTCCGCGCATGCTGGACAGGTGAAGAAAACCGCCGCTGTTGTACCATAACGAATATCCCCGCTGTCCGGCGACATCGCCCCCCTTGTAGATCAGCGGCGTCCAGCTGTCGGTCATCCGGTCCGGATTGAGCCAGAACTCGATCGTGACGTCGTCGCGAAGGTCGAGCGCCGGATTGGCTACCTGCACCTGTTCGTGCGTCGTCATCGACAGGGCGTTGCCGACCACGCCGGGCCGGACCATCGTCGGCTGGGCGACATTGCCGTCGATCTGGATTCCCGTCAGAACGTCGGCGGCGCGGTGCAGCGCGAAACGGTAATCGCGCGATGCGGCGGTGTCCCACGTCCGTCCTTCGACAAGGATGACATAGGTCCCCGTCTGATCCGCTGTAAATTCGCGGTCAACGACGCCCGTCGGCACCTGCGTCTGCTTGCCGTTCGGCGCGATGATACGCATGTTGGCGTTGGAGATGCCCAGCAGGTTCTGGAAATAGAAACGATCACCCGCGGTCGCCTCGAACCGGAACATGTCGGTTTCGTTCGCGGGAGCGAGCGCACCGGACACGGGCTGCCCCAGCGGTAGCGCGTTAGCGGAAGCGAGATCGAGCAAGCGAAAACCGGCCGGCCCGACACGGAAATTGTCACCGCGGACCGCGACCTCATATGTTCCCGGCGCCAGCGTGATGACGCGTTCGCTCGCCGCCTCGCCCGAATCGCTGTAATAGAAATTGTTTGTCGCGATCTGTCCCGCGATCCCGCTCAACACCCATGAAATACCGGTATCGCCGGTCAGGGAGTCGAAATAGACCCGCTTGCTTTCACCAAGGGTGAAGGTGAAGCGACTGACCTCACCCGGGCGAGCGATCGTCGCGTCCACCGTCTGCCCCAATGCGATTGCCTGCGGCGCCGGATCGGCGGTCCGGATGACCGCGAAATCATAAGCGCGACTGGCCACGGCATCGGTGATGCGCCCTTCGATCAGCAGATAGTGACGGCCCGCCTGCGTGGCGGTGAACTGTCGGTCGGTGAATGAAACCGCCGTCGTCAGTTCGCGTCCATTGCTGTCGACGATGCGGAGCGAACCCGATCCCGGAACCGTCCGCGCGTCGAAGAAAAAGGTCTCGCCGACCGCAAGGTCCAGGGCATAGACGTGGGTTTCGGTCGCAGGCGTCAACGTGCCGGCAACCGTTTCCCCGTTCCCGGCAATCAGCGTCGCCGTGCCTGCCA
>CAZCHE010000025.1:0-587 GCA_964498395.1 uncultured Parapedobacter sp.
GCCAGCGTGTCGATCCGCTGCGCGGCTTCGGTACCGAGCAGCTTGAGCGCCGAGGCATAAAGCGCGTTGTTACCTCCGATGCCCCGCATCGCCTTCAACTCGAGTGCCTGCAGCGCGTCGAGGCCTACCTGCTCACGGTTCACCCGTGCGCGCAGTACCGGGTCGATGTCGGGCTGTGCGCGCATACGGGCGATCCGGCTCATCAACGACGGGGCATATCTGCCCCCGCGTTCAAAGGTCAGCAGATGTTTGGCGACCGACCAGCCTTCATTTTCGGCACCCAGCCGGTTGGCTTTTGGAACATGGACATCATCGAAAAAGACCTGGTTGAATTCATGGTCGCCCGCCAGCGTCCGGATCGGCTCGACCATGATCCCCGGCGTCGCCATGTCGAGCAGCAGAAAACTGATTCCCGCCTGCGGCTTGCCTTCGCTTGAGGTGCGAACAAGCGCGAACATCCGGTTCGCGAAATGCGCGTGAGTCGTCCAGATTTTCGATCCATTGAGGACATAATCTTCGCCGTCGGAGATGGCGCGCAGTTGCAGCGCGGCCAGATCGGACCCGGCGCCGGGTTCGGAAAAGCCCTG
>CAZCHE010000025.1:597-2037 GCA_964498395.1 uncultured Parapedobacter sp.
CAATAATCCTCGCCCGACGCGATGCGCGGCAGATAATGGGCGCACTGCTCTGCCGTGCCATAGTGCATTATGACCGGCGCCACCATTTTCAGCCCCATGGGCGCGAGGTTCGGAGCCCCGGCGCGCGCGCATTCGGCGGCAAAGACATAGCGGTGTATCTCGTCCCATCCCGGTCCGCCGAACTCGGCAGGCCAATCGGGTGCAGCCCAGCCTCGCGCGTGCAAGATGCGCTGCCATGGCAAGGATATGGAAGGATCGATGAATACGCTGGCCGCCCGGATCGCCGCATCGCGAAGATCGTGCGGCAGTGCATTGTCGAGGAAGTCGCGGACTTCGTCGCGAAACGCCTTGAGTGCGGGATCGTTCAGCATATCCATGGGCCCAGGTCATAGCGCGCGGCGGCCGCGGGCCAAGCTGATGCATGCATCAGGCAGCGCGTGCGCCGACAAAGCCCAGCCCCGCGGCGATCTGGATGGACTGCGCCCGTCCCGTTGCGCCAAGCTTTGCGGCTGCGTTGCGCAGGTGAAACCGCACCGTCGACACCGACAGCGACAGGATGATGCCGATCTCGCCATCGGTCTTTCCCGCCGCCGCCCAGCGCAGGCATTGCACCTCGCGCCGTGTCAGCGTTTTCGGCGCGGTGGCATCGCGCGGGCGGCCCCGTGCCTCATTGTGCGTTGCGATCAGCCGCAGCGCCAGCGCCTGGAACTGCATGGCATGGCCGGCGAACAGCGATGCGACGCCAACGGGTTTGCGCGAGCACCAGACAACGGCGCCGACCAGCCCGCGCGGCAGGTGTACAGGCGCGATAATGGCTTCGCCCAGATGTGGGCTGTCCTTGACGTGGCGGACATCGACCGCATCGAGCAGCGCCGTCGGGCGCCAAGTATGGAGATGGCCGTCGCTGTAGTAAAACGGCTCCGCGACCAGCCGCGCGGCGGTGAGGAAGGGGACGTGGAGTGCGAGCTTGCGATCGCGCCAATAGGCATGGTCGGGGTCGATCCATTCGAAATGGGTCTCGGCATAGGGGCGACCTTCGCGGTCGGCCATCGGCTCCGGGTCGCCAAGGTCCGCCTGTGCGGCAATATGCGGTAGGCCGATCGCATCGCCGGCAGTCTGCACCGCCGTCACCAGTGCGGGCAACTCGTCCCAGCATAGGGATTGATAATCCGTCACGGCGTCCTTCCTTCATCATCCTGCCACGGATGCCAGCTTGTCCCAACAGGGACAAACCGGTCCTCTGTCACGGTCCGGCTTGGACCATGCTCGCACAAAGACGAGCCTCGCGACAAGCCGTTTGAGGGAGGATGAGCAATGAGGATAGTTCGGGTTTTTTTGCTGGCCGGAACGGCGGCGACCGCCGCATTTGCAGCGCCCGCGTTCGGTGCCGAACCGGCGGCCGATGGTGCGGCGGGGGCGGTCGATGGCGAAATCATCGTC
>CAZCHE010000026.1:0-1981 GCA_964498395.1 uncultured Parapedobacter sp.
CCGGCCAGCATTGCCCAGAACAATATTGCCGGCTACCGCCCCCCGTTCACGTCGAAGTTCAATGGTTCCATCACGGCCCATGGTCAAATCGACCTTTCGGCCTCGTTGCGAATTGACATCACGGGGGTCGCAACCGGCAGGTCATCCTATAATGCGTCGGATAACCTGGATCCCATCTTCGGCTATCAGAAAGGCTATGTGAAATATGATGCCCGCGTTCAGCTGTCGCCAGAGAATGGCAGATGGCAAATCGCGATCATCGGCAAAAATCTCACGAACAAGTTGACGATCGTGAATGCGTTCAAACTGGCGCAGCCGATCACCTCGGTTACGCGATCCATCAAATATTCCGAGCCGCCGAGAACAATCGCTCTAGAGGTCGGATACAAGTTCTGACGCATAGGGGCTTTCCCGAAGTGGAGCCCGTGAAATCGGGGGCGGCGCTATTATGGGAGCCGTCGCCCCCTCGCACGCAGATTGGCGATCATGCTTCGATTTTGACCGGCCCGAGGTCGGAATGATCCTTTGCGCCCGGTCGGTCTGCGACCGGGACAGATGATCAAGGCTTTGTCTTGAAGAATGTCACTGCGAAAACTCAGCGTTCCGGGAGGATTGATGACCGAAGTTGCAGCAGTCAACGGAGCGCCGGCATCGTCCGATGACAGCCTCGTCCCACGCCGCAATGTCGCGCTTGTGTTGCTGTTTATCATCGGCACGATCAATTTCGTCGATCGCCAACTCCTCTCCGTGCTCGTCGAACCCATTCGTGCCGAGATGGATTTCAGCGATACGCAATTCGGCCTGCTCACAGGTCTCGCCTTCGGCCTCTTCTATGCGATCATGGGTGTCCCCGTCGCGATGATCGCCGACCGGTGGAACCGTGTAAAACTGATCGCCACCGCCTGCGTCGTCTGGAGCGGCTTCACGGCAGCATGCGGGCTGGTATCGAACTTCTGGCAGCTTGCGCTCATGCGTTTCGGCGTAGGCACCGGCGAAGCAGGGGGCACGGCTCCCGCCCCCTCGGTCCTCGCCGACTATTATCCGCCTGCGCAACGTCCGCTCGTGATCGGCCTCTTCACGTTGAACGGTCCTTTCGGCGTATTCGTCGGCGCGACGTTCGGCGCATGGGCTGCCGCGCATATCGGCTGGCGCAACGCCTTCATCGTCATCGGCATTGCCGGCATCCTGATCGCGCCACTGCTTGTCTGGATCGTCCGCGAGCCTGCGCGCGGTGCGATGGATGCCAACACGCTCGCCGACGACGCGCTGTCCTTCCGCCAATGCCTCGCGATGTTCTGGCGTCGCCCGTCGCTGCGCCTCGCGATGATCGGAAGCGGCTGCGCGGCCTTCACCAGCTATGGTATGCTCAACTGGATTCCGGCCTTCCTGATGCGGACACAACAAATGCCGCTCGACGCAATGGCTACATATTTCGGGCCTGCGGCCGGCCTCACATTCGGTGTCGGTGTCCTTGGCGGCGGCTGGCTGGTCAGTCATCGCGCCAAAACATCGGTGCGCGCCTATGGACTGATACCCGCGATCGCCACGCTGGTGCTGATCCCCACTTTTGCCACTGCCTTGCTGGTTGACAGCTGGCAGTGCTCACTCGCGCTGATGCTTGTCCCCATGGCGGCCTGCGCCGCCTATGTGGCACCGGCGCTCGCGCTTGTTCAGAATCTGACTCCGCCGCGCAGTCGCGCGACCGCCGCTGCCGTGCTGATGCTGATGTTCAACATCGTTGGCCTCGGGCTGGGTCCGCTCTTTGCCGGCATCGTCAGCGACTTTCTGAAGCCCGGTCTCGGCGACGAGAGTCTCCGTTGGGCGCTGATGGCACTGATGCCTTTCGCTGCCATCGCCGGGATCGCGCAGTTCGCGATGACGCGGCATCTTGAACGGGATTTCTCCGACTGACCGAAACGGCGCGACGGCCGCATCAATTCCGGTCGAGGGGCAGCCCGTGCCTGATCCGCACGCACGACAT
>CAZCHE010000027.1:0-1941 GCA_964498395.1 uncultured Parapedobacter sp.
ATGTTTCTTTCTGTATTTGTTACAGGAAGTCATATCCTAAGCAGTTTTCGGATTTTGAGATTGCTTAGGTTATTTAGGGTTTTCCGCCTAATGGAGTTTATGGAGGAATCGTCAAAGTTAAAAGTCGCTCTTTTGGCAAGCAGAGCCAAGATAATGGTATTTCTCTATACGGTACTCATCATTGCCATTTTGATTGGTACATTGATGTATTACATTGAAGGACCCGAAAATGGGTATGCAAGTATTCCCAAAAGTGTATATTATACCATCGTTACGTTGACTACGGTCGGTTATGGTGATATGGTTCCGACCACCGCTTTGGGACAATTTCTTTCTATGGTATTGATGGTTACAGGTTACGGCATCATTGCTGTGCCTACCGGAATAGTCGGGGTAGAGATTGCCAAAGAAGTTGGTAAGTCCCTAAGCGACGAACAACAGAAAAGGGAAAAGCACGACAGCCTTAACAGAATTGTGTGTGCCCATTGCAACAAGGAGGGGCATCGAAATGACGCAGAATATTGCTACAATTGCGGCCATTACCTTCGCCCCTAAATAAACATTGCCCTTTGAAAAGATATTTTCAAAGGGCCTATTCTTGCCAAGATAGTTACTCCGTATCTTCTGATGTCAACAGGACAGGCGTTTTGGGGTTGAGGATGATAGCTCTTGCCAAGCTCTTGTGCAGTAGTTTTTTGAAGAAACTTTTTGCGTCGGTTAGGGTAATCAAAGTCATGTCGGCATTTAAGCGGTCAAGGATTCCATTTACGGCATTCACGCTTTCGGGTACATGTACGAGCTCCGTGGACAGGTTTGCCAACGGGGTTGCTTTTTCCAATACCGCTTTCCATTCCTCTAGTTTTTGTTGGTCGTTTTCCATTGGGGAACTTGTTGCTTCATGGATGTGAATCAAGGTACAGGAAAGGTTAATATTCCCGAACAAGGAGCCAAGACTACCGAGACTCTTGATGTCACCCTGCTGATAGTCGCTGAAAAATACCACGTTCTCCATTTTAAAAGAATCGGTATGCTCTGGAACGATCAATAACGGACGGGATACGTCTTTGGCGACGTCGTAGGTGTTATCGCCTAATAGATCCTTTCTTGCGCCGGATGCTCCGTGTGAGCCCATAACAACCAAGCAGACATTGTTTTCCTCAATATAATCCGTAATAGCTTCCAGAATACCATTCTTTTCAATACTTGAGGTGATATGCACATCCGAACTGTCTTCCAGTTTCTCCATAAATTCGACAAGCCCTTTTTTAGCACCTATTTTTGCACGCTGTTCGTCAGTCTCGTTGGCCAACGGGCTTTGAAAAGCAGAGGTAAAAGGCCGATAGACGTTCAAGATATGCAGGTCTGCCTCTATTTTCTTTGCAAGCTCTATTGCATAACGGGTAGCGACCAATGCATTGTTTGAAAAATCTGTGGGTACTAGAATAGTTTGCTTCATGTTCTGTTTTTTTTAGTTAATACCTTTCTGTTCCTATCTCACGACCTATTCTCTAAAATTACAAAGGTTCGGCCGTTCTACCAAGTAAATTCCGATAAATACAGGGTAAACGATATACTTGATATTCGGTTATTTATTCTTGCTCATGTTCCAAAAATCCATGTTATGGAAGTTGTATTTTGAGTTGTCAAACATGGGGTCTTTGCCTTCCCGTCGTTGCTCGTTATAGTCTTTCATCAGTATCAGTACCTTGTTGTGCAGAAATATGATGGCAATGAGGTTGAGCCACGCCATGATCCCCACACCGATGTCGCCCAATGTCCATGCCGATTCCGCTGTGGAGACACATCCCATATATACAGATACAAGAATAAGCAGACGCAATACCCATATCAACATTTTGTTCTTACTTGCCCCCATCACGAAGCTAACATTGGTCTCGGCGATATAGTAATACGCCATGATGGTCGTAAAGGCAAAAAAGA
>CAZCHE010000028.1:0-1933 GCA_964498395.1 uncultured Parapedobacter sp.
AGAACAAACCCGCCAGATAGGTCAGCGGCCGCGCATCCGACGACGCGATCCGCAGCTCCTGACTGAACTGGTTGTGTCGCTGATAGATCAGGAAGTCGTTGAGGAAGTTCCAATTCACCGAATCGGGATCATTGATCGAGCGGATCGTCCAACGGCGCCATGCGGTCACCGACGTCAATGTGTGATCGCCGATGTCGAGGTTGATTTCCGCGCTGAGTCCGCCGCCCTCATTGGGGTTGGTGCTCAGCCCATCCTGAATGGTGACGCGACTGAAAGGCGATCCCGGCGGCGGCGTCACCGGATACACCCCGAGGCCGGTAGCGGGCGCGCCGGTTATCTTTGTGAAGACCGCGCTGCAGCAGATCGACTTTTCCTTGTGATAGTCGCCGGACAACAGAATTTCGATGCCGTCGCCGACATAACGGAGCTTGCCCCGAAGGTTGAACTTGTTCTCGGTATCGACATCGCGGTCGAGCACCGAGTTATAGAGAAAGCCGCCACGCGTGCTTTTCGACGCGGAAAGGCTCACGCCCAGCACGTCCTTGACCAGCGGTGCGGAGATATAGCCGCGCGCTTCCATCGTGTCATACTCGCCGACGACCGCCTCGATGCGTCCCGACACCTCGGTGAGGTTCGGCTTGCGGGTGATGATGTGGACCAGTCCCCCGGCTGTGTTCATACCGAACAGCGTTCCCTGCGGCCCGCGAAGCACTTCGATGCGTTCGATATCCAGAAAGTCCTGCGCCGAGGCCATGCCGGTCCGCGCCATGAACACGCCATCGATGAAGACACCGAGCGACGAATGGCGTCCCGGATTGCCCTGGACCGACCCCACACCACGAATATTCACCGTCGATGCGCGCGCATCGCCCAGTTGAAGCGACTTGAAGCTGGGCGCGAGGCGCTCGATGTCGTGAAAGCTCGTGATCTGGCTTTCCTCGATCCGGTCGCCTCCGATCACGCTGATCGCGATCGGGACATCCTTGACATTCTGCTCACGCTTTTGCGCCGTGACGACAATTTCCCGCGCGCCGGCGTCCTCGTCGACCGTTTCCGCCTGCGCCGACGAAAGCGGAACAAGGAACGCGGTCGTCGCCAACAGAAGACCACGCACGAAATGACTCTTTTTATAATGCATTAGGCCTCTCCCCAGAGACATGTCCCGTCGCCAGGCCCTCCCGCAACGGCTGCGCAGGATTCGACGTTGGCTGCAATCATGTTAAACCGAATAATTAGTGCACTCAATACACTAAATTGTTGCGTATGTCGATTTCGACACTCCGGAAACGTCCACCGCATCGCCCGCCTGAACGGCGGCATCGCGCTCGTCGAGCTGGCGGCGTATTTCGGCGTGGGTCGCGGCATCGAGGCGATAACCACGAATGACCCAGGCCGTAAACAGACCGGTCGAGGCCGGAACGATCGCGTAAAGAATCGCCAGCGTCCACAAGGCCTGAGCGCTGTTCCCCGCCCCCAGCGTGATATCGAAATCCACCAGACTCAATATATAGAGCGCCAGCCCCGTCATCAGCGCCGGCCCGATTTTGCCGATCGAAGAAAGCAATGACAGTAGCAGCGAGAGCCGGTCGACGCCCGTCGCCAGGCGTACTTCGTCAGCAACGTCGGCCATCATCGAACGGATCAGAATGGGCCCGGCGTTGCTCGGCAATCCGGCAATCGCCATCAGGCCCAGCGCGAAAGGCACATTGCCCGGCGGCACGAGCAGGATCGCCGACTGGACGACGGCATAGGTCAGCCCCGACCACATCAGCGCGCGATGCTTGCCGGTCCGCTTCGCGATGCGGACCCACAGGGGCGCACCGACCATCCCGCCGATGAAATAGGCCAGAAGCGCAAGACCGGCGAGGTCGCGCTCGATCAACTTCAGACTGTCGAAAAACGCGAATAGCAGAGCCGTCGGTTGCGGCGGCTC
>CAZCHE010000029.1:0-1321 GCA_964498395.1 uncultured Parapedobacter sp.
GGATTCCTCGTCGGCATTTTTTGCCTGCGCCAGCATGATCTTGCGGAACTCGAAAATGGCCCGGTCGCTGGAACCCAGCTTATCGTCGCTGCGGTCGGCGATGGCGCCCATCGATTCCCACATCGCCATATCCTGGGTGGGAATGCCCCTGATTCCTGTGAAGTCGCCCGCCTTCATCGCGGCGCGGTCCTGCTGATAGTCGTTTTCGGCATTGCGGAACTTGCGAAAGGTCACCGGATCGATGTCGATGCCAGGGGTCGCATCGCAGAAGCTGCGCCAGGCCTCGGTCGAAATGCCGCGCGTCTCATGCCATGCGATCCAGTAGAACATGCAGTTCACATCGTCGATCGGAACCAGCATCTGGATCAGTCTATAGCGATCGGTCGGGGGGATCATCACCGTAAAGGGCGCGGCGAACAGGGTTGTGCGGACATAATCCTGTTTGTCGGCATCATGAATCGGTTTGCGGATCGCCGCATAGCGAAAGCCGTAAGGCGTGCGTTCGACTTCCAGTCGCGGCGACTTGTCGGCGGACGGTCGCAGCCATTGGCTGTCGGTGGCGGTCGAACTCGCCACGTCGGTCGCGGTGGGCATGTTGGACGAATGCAGGCTGCTGCTATGTGCCGAATCGATCGATCCTTCGAGCACCTGGGCCCAGTTGCAGGCGGCGTGCATCTTGACGATCGCGATCTTGTCGTCGGGCGCTTTGGTCCAGACCGGCGGGTCGAATGGGGCCGGGTTTTCGGGGTCGCCCATCCATGCCCAGACAAAGCCGCCGGCCTCCTGCGCGGGATAGGCGCGCGTACGCATCGAAGCGCGCAGCTTGGCGTCCTGGGGCTCCGAAGACATATCCATCGCACGGCCGTTCACGTCGAATTTCCAGCCATGATAAAGACAGCGGAGCCCGCATTCTTCATTGCGGCCAAAGACCAAAGAGGCGCGGCGATGGGGGCAGCGTTCGTCGAGAACGCCGATACGTCCTTCCGTATCCCGAAACACGACCATATCCTCACCGAGCAGCCGCGCACGCCGCGGCGTGCAATCGGGCTCGGCAACTTCCTCCGACATGCAGACCGGCATCCAGTGCCGGCGCATGACCTTGCCCATCGGAGCATCGCCTTCGACGCGGCAGAGAAGATCATTTTGTTGAGGAGTCATGGAATTTTCCGATTTTGTTTGTCTTTGAAGCCCATTGCTGTTTAATGCTTCTATATAGAAGTAATTTGCTTTTCAAGAGGGTCTGGGCCAAATTGATGAGCAGGAGGATGTGATGACGGTGCGGATGGCGGTTCTGGGATTGGGGCGTGGGGCGGTACTGACC
>CAZCHE010000029.1:1331-1660 GCA_964498395.1 uncultured Parapedobacter sp.
GCGCTTGCGGCGCACCCCAGGATCGAACTGGTGGCAGGGTGCGATCCCGACGCAGAAGCCCGCAAGGGTTTTGGGCTGCCGTCATTCGCCGATGCCGAATCCTTGTTTGCCGACGGCGATTTCGATGCGGTCTATATTGCATCCCCGCATGAGTTTCATGCCGAGCACGTGATCATGGCGGCCCGCGCGGGGGTGCATGTGCTTGTCGAAAAGCCGATGGCGGTGACGCTGGCCGAGGCGGCGGCGATGGTTGCGGCGGCCGGCGATGCGGCAACGCTGCTGATGGTGGGCCCCAGCCATGGCTATGATCCGCCCGTGGCTCTGGCGGC
>CAZCHE010000029.1:1670-1896 GCA_964498395.1 uncultured Parapedobacter sp.
CCGGCGAGGCTGGAAATGTGCGGCTGATTCAGGCGGCCAATTTCACCGATTTCCTTTATCGTCCACGCCGTCCTGCGGAACTGGATACCGCTCGTGGCGGCGGCGTCGTGCTGAGCCAGGCGACGCACCAGATCGATATGGTGCGTCGTATTGCGGGAAGCCGCGTTGTATCGGTCCGCGCCTGGACCGGCGGCTGGGATAGCCGCGCGAGCGAGGGGGCTTTCAC
>CAZCHE010000030.1:0-1892 GCA_964498395.1 uncultured Parapedobacter sp.
CAGCCCCTGTCATGCCGCCCTCCCTCCACTGGTGTTTTCGGCGTCGATCCGCTGCCGTGCTTGTGTCGCGAAGTCCGGGTTGAGCTCGATGCCGATCCATCGTCTCCCCAGCTGCTCAGCGACCACGCCGACGGTGCCGGCACCGAAGAACGGGTCGAGTACGACGCCGGGTTGCCAGGCTCGGTCGTCGCAGCCGCAGGACTTGCGGAGTGCCCCGAGTACGGCCAGTGATCCGAGGCTGGTGGCAACACGGGCTCTTCGCCAGGCGATGCCACAAGTGGCGCAGACCCGCTGCGGGCAGGTGGCTTGGAGCGGTCGCCTCACGAGGGCTTCGGGGAAGGTGGCGAAGTGGGCGCCTCGGTAGGCGGCGGTAGGGATGGTCCAGACGTCGCCGGGGTTCTTGCCGAGCGGGTGCGCGGTGAGGCCTCTGGCCTTCATGGCAGCGAGTCCTGAGTTCACACCTGCTGCTGGTCCTGACCACGCCGGCCGTTTACCTGCTGTAGTGGCGTACTTCGTGGCCGAGCCGGTGGTGCCGGGCCGGTTGAGCTTGGAGGTGGCCGGGACCCGGATGGCGTCGAGATCGAAGAAGTAGTGCGAGGTCCTGGTCAGCAGGTAGAGCGGTTCCCAGGTGGTGGCCAGCCGGTCCCGTACTGAGGAGGGCATGCCGTTCGGCTTCTGCCAGATCACCTTGTTTCGGGTCAGCCACGAGTCCTCGTGCAGGGCCAGCAGCAGCTTCTCGGGGGCAAGCACCAGTCCCTTCGGCGGTGTCCCGTGCCCGGTGGCCCGGGAGTAGGTGTCGCCGAGGTTCAGCCAAACCGTCCCTTCGGGTTTGAGCACCCGGGCCACTTCGGCCATGACGGTTCGCAGTGCCGCCACCCACTCGTCGACTGAGCCTTCCAGCCCGATCTGGCCGTTCACTTGGTAGTCGCGCAGCCGAAAGTACGGCGGGCTGGTCACGACGGTGTCGACCGATCCGGTCGGCAGGGTCCGGAGATGGTTCAGGGCGTCTCCGACCAGGATCTGTCCTGTCGGCAGGCCTGATGTTCGGGGGTTGGTTGTTGTGGTGTTCTTCATGGAGCACCTCCTTTCGATTCGTTGATGTCGTTTAGATGTCTTGCTTCCCGAGCAGCAGCGCCAGGGTCTGCTCGGTGGTGGCGGTCTGGAACAGTTCGCCGCTGAGGCCGCTGGTTCGGTGGATGGCTGCCTCGATGGCGTCAGATCGCTGCTGGTTGGGGACGGACCACAGCACTCTGGGGAACAGGGTCGAGATGCGGGTTTCTTGGCCGCTGTGCCAGTAGTGCTGGTATTGCTGGCACTTGGCGATCACGGTGGGCAGGTGTTCGGTGGCCCGGTCGATCTCGATGAACCAGCGCACCTCCCAGCCCTCAACGTCGATGAACTCGGCCAGCAGGTCGGGCTTGAGGATCTCGCTTCGGCCATGACGCCCGATGAACCGCCGCCAGGTGTCGGGTTCGTGTGTTACTTGGAGGCCGGTCGTCAGACCGGCCCTTGCCGCCTCGTGCAGCTGCACCGAGATCTCTGCGCAGCCGAGCACGTGGTGTAGGTGCCGCTGCGATGGTTCCCAGCGGGCCCGCTTCCCCCTCACCCCGATAGCTCGAAAGCCCCGGCTGGTCAGCCGGTAGACGAACCCGGTCGATCCAGCCCGGTGTCCGCCAAGGCGTCGATCCAGCCGGGCCAACAACTCGTCATCGACGAGACGCCGCAGTACGGCTTGGCAACGACGACGGGTCGCAATGGGGCTGGCGTGGTGTCCGGTGAACAGCAGCCGTTCGATATGGCTGGCACTGAGCAGCCGATGCGCCCTGAGTGCGGCGAGAATCGCCCGATCCCGATCCGACAGCAGTGAGGAGAGGTCTTGGGGGCCACGGTGA
>CAZCHE010000031.1:0-1855 GCA_964498395.1 uncultured Parapedobacter sp.
GCCGAGGACGCGCAGCAGCGCCTTCGGCACTTTGCTCATGTCGCCCTTCATCGCCACGCGGCCCGCTTTCGCCATGGCAATGGCATGGCGGGCCTGGTCTGCGGCTTCTTCGGTCGTTGCCTTCCGGCGATTCAGTCGCGCGGCCGGCAGCAAGGCTTCATGATCGCCGCGAACGACGACGTCGGCTTCGATCTCTTCATCGAAAAAGGTGACGCCTTGTCCCGTGATCCGTGCCGCCAGTACGGCCGTGCCCCCATCGGGCGGAACGTCCGTGATCACTTCGCACATCGTGAAGTCCGCATCGGGAAAATGCTGCCGGCTTGCCTCGACCAGTTCGGCCAGCGTCCGGCGCATCGCCTCGATCCAGTCGGGCGAAGCATAGGGATGGGCCCCGCTCATCGCCGGTTCCCCGACGGTACGTCGGTCCGAGTGTGGTCAACCGGCGCAACGCAGCGGCATCGTGATGCTTTTCGAATGATCCCTCTCCTGATTTATATAGTGCTATTATGACACTATATAAATCAGGTCAACTGTCCGCCATACAGGTCGAGCACCGACGCTTCGCCCAGTTCGCCGAGCACGATGTCCTTGAGCTGTTGCATATGCTGGCGCCAGACCGCTTCGGCAGCCTCGGCGTTCCGCGCCTCGATCATGTCGATCAGCAGGGTGTGGTTTGTCAGCGCGATATGATTGAGTTCGAGCTGATCTTCGCGCGCGCGCGCGACGAAATGGGTGACATGGCGGCGAAAGATTTCGTCCAACATGCCGGTCATCAGCGCCAGAACGATATTACCGGCCCGCTGCATCAATATCCTGTGGAGCTCTGCGGTGGCGAGCGCGAAAACCTTGAAATTCGCAATATTATCGCGCTCGCGCACGAGGTGAGCGCGAAGCGCCTTGAGGTCCTCGTCGGTCCGGTGGGCCGCGAGCGTCCGCATCAGTGGGGGCTCTATGATCAGGCGTGATTCGAGCACTTCCTTGAGTGAGGCGCCGCGAATCTGAAGCAGCAGGCCGACCGACTTGGCTGCGATTTCGTCGCGGGGAAGCTTGATGCGCGCGCCGCCACCGGCGCCTCGCTTGACCTCGATCAGAGACTCGGCCTCCAGTACGCGAAAGGCTTCGCGTAGCGAGGACCGCGATACGCTGAATTCATTCATCATCTCGGCTTCGGCGGGAAGCGCATCCCCCGCTTTCAGTTCGCCCAGAACGATGCGTCGCCGCAGTCTTTCCGCGATGATTTCAGCCGCCTTGGGAACGCGAATGGTTTGGGACCTGTCGGTTTTGGGCCCTCTGTCTTCTGCCATATTGTCTCCGCTAGCCACGAAATGTCCTCAACAAGGCGACGCGCCTCCTGACCGAAGGGGTATGACGCGACCGGTTGGGTCTTGCCTGCCCCGGCGTCCGGCCAAAGCTCACGGTGCCGCCATTCTACCCGCCATCGCCGGCGCTCAGCGCCCATTGCCGCCAGAGATGCCTCGCGCAGAATTTCGAGTGTCATCATTATCCCGTTATACGTATCAGGCAAACCTCTAAATCCCCCCGACATGCCGTGCAGGCGCCCCCTTTGCTTCGGACTGCACGAATTGGTGCACTCTTTTGTTGCGCCGCTCGCGGCTTTGCCGCATGGATGGAAAAAACCATGATAATGAGGGAGTGGACGTGTCGGTAGAAGCGACCGCGGCCGGGCCGGGCCATCGGAAAGAGGAGGCCGGGCAGAACCCTTTGCGCGGTTGGCGCGCCATGGCATTCGCCAGCCCCTCTTTCGCCTTAACGGCGATGTTGTTGCCCGTCCTGATGTATCTTCCGGACTATTATGCGCGCGACCTTGGGCTCGACCTCGCCGTGGTCGCGCTCG
>CAZCHE010000032.1:0-1800 GCA_964498395.1 uncultured Parapedobacter sp.
CCAGATCCGTCGGCACGGCGAGATCAAGCACGACATCGTAGCTGTCGCCCCCGGCCAGGCCGCCGCTATGACGCACCGAGCCGATGAATCGATCCGACGTGAGATCGAGGAAAGGGTCGCGCGACAGATAGATGAGGTCATCCCACTGCCCCTGTAGCGCCGGGGTCGCGCCGCCGCTGTTGCTGACGGTATATTCGACGCGGAAGGTCTGCCCGCGCACCGCGCGTTCGGGTACGGTCAGTGCCGTGACCTGAAGGTTCGGCGGCGCATAGGGGGTCAGCGTCACCAGTTGCGCGGTGCTGTTGTTGCCTTCGCCCTGGAATTCGCGGACCTTGCCGGCCAGCGAGCCGGCCACGCCCTTCAGGCGCGGCGACAGCGTGCTGACCGCATAGCCCGATTCCTTCAGTTCGGAATCGGCCATCGCGATGACGTGCATCGGCCCGTTCAGTTCGAAGGGCAGCGTCACCGTCACGCTCGCTTCATAGGATTCGCCGGCCCCGAGCGCGCCGACACGCTTGCTCTCCGCCCGGACGATCACACCGGGCGCGCTTTCGCGCGACATCAGCCAGTCACCCTCGTCGAGCGAGGCGTCGAGCGAGAGGTAGACGCGGTCGAGCCACTCATCCTCGCGCGTCGCGCGATTGCCCTCGTTCGTCACCTTGAACGTGATGGTGACGGTGCTGCCCGCCGCCAGCGTATCGGGTACGACCAACTCGGTCACACGTAGATCAGGCTCGGCGTAAACGACCGGGAAGCTTGCCTGGCCGACATTGCCCTGCGGCAATTCGAAAGCATATTTGGCGAAGCTGTTGAGCAGCGCGCTGTTGCTGCCGTCACGGACGATGTCGTCCGGGACCGGATTCCGACCGCCCGAGTTGGTGATCACATAGACATAATATTGCCCGTCGACGCCGGGCGGCATGGTGAAATCGACGGTCCGGCTGTAGCTTTCGCCGCTGCCCAGCGGACCGTTGGTCACCGACACCATGCCGACCTTTTGCGCTCGCCTGACGTCGAAGACCGGGTCCTTCGAGATCCAGACCTCGTCGGTCCAATATTGGGTGCCCGACCACACCGGGCCACCCCGATTTTCGACCGTATAGGTGACGCTGGTCCTCTCGCCCGAAAAGGCCGGGCTCGCGGGCGCGGCGGGCACCACGCTGGTGACGCGCAGGTCGGCCAGCGCATTGGTCACGCTGGTGGCGGCAAAGCCGTTGTTGTCGAGATTGTTGGGATCGCCCGCAAGCTGCGACACGACGATGACATACATGCCCGCCGCCGCCGGGTTCAGCAGGAAGGTCTGGATGTTGGTATAGGACTGGCCCGGATCGAGGGGACGGAGGTTGTCGAAGGTGCCAAGGTCGAACCGCCGCGTCGAATTTTCGAGCAGCGGCGTGTCCGACAGATAAACGCGGTCGATCCATTTGGTCGCGGCGGCATTGCCGTTCGACCGCACGGTCCAGCTGACGTTGAACGGCTGGCCACCCGCGCCGACCGGGTCGGCGGTGACCGAATCCACCGCGATCGCGCGGGTAAAGGTCTGCGGCGGCACGCCGACGATGTCGATGGCGCGGGCGCGATAATTGCTGCTGTTGATCTCGTTCGGGTCGTCGGGATTGACGTTGGCGACCAGCGAATCCTCGAGCAGGGTCGCATAGGGGTCGACCCAGGGCATGATATAATAGGTGCCGGAAACCAGCCCTTCGGGAAGCGTGACGGTGATCTCTCGGTCGTAACCCGCATCCTGCACCAGCACGCCGCGATCATAGGTCAGCGTGGTGAGCAGGATATCGCCCTGCC
>CAZCHE010000033.1:0-1525 GCA_964498395.1 uncultured Parapedobacter sp.
CCCATCCGCACCATCGAGGCGAGCACGCCGATTGCCGTCTCCAGCTCGTCATAGAGCATGGTGACCAGTTCGACAGGGTCGGCCGCGGCGGCGCGGCTTTCCTGCTGCAATCGGCGATAAAGTCCCGTCGCCCGGACGGTCGAGGCAGTGGCGGCCACGGTCGAAGTCCTCAACGGCTATACTGGTTGTTCCATATCTCGATCTGCTGCTCGAGATAGGCTTGGGTCGCCTTGAACGCGGCGAGCTTCGCGTCAAGCGACCCATATTGTTTCTCCAGCCGGGCGCGATAGGCGTCCTCGCGCATTTCGATCTTCTCCAGCTGCTCGGCGAGCGTCTTGCTCCGCTCGGTGAGCGATTTCGATACCCGGTCGATGACACCGTTGGTTGCGATCGCCTTGTCGCGGATCGCGTCGAGCGCGCCCGCAATACCGGGATCGGTCAATGCGCTATGGGTGCCGTCGCGGCGCGGGTTGAACAGTGCCTCGACCGCGCCGGCGTCGGCCGCCAGTGCTCGCTCAAGCTTGGCATTGTCGATGGAGAGCAGGCCTTCCTTGGTTGTCGAAATGCCGATGTCGGACAGCGTGTTGATGCTGGGGTGGCTGGTCAGGGCCTTGCTTACCAGCTGCCCGAGATCGCGTTCCAGTTCGCGCAGCGCGGTTGTCGATCCCGACATGGCCGATGCCGCCGACAGGCTTTTCTTCATCTGGTTATACACGGCGACGAAATCGCCCACCGTCTGGCGGATCATGTCGAGCGGACGGCTGGCGCCGATGTCGACGGGCTGGCCCGGTGCCGCTTTCTTGAGTGTCAGCGACATGCCCGGCACGATATCGTCGATGATGTTGGTGGCGCGGCTGAATGCCACGCCGTCGATGGTGAAATCGGCATTGGCGGCGCTCTGACCCAGCGTCATGGCGCCTCCCGACCCATAGGCGAAGCTGTCGAGACCCGGATCGGCGCCGGGATCGGCGGCGAGGGTGAAGGCACCCGCTTCGCCTGTCGGGCCTTTCAGGATGATGCGATGCCCGCCCTCGTCGGCGACGATCGAGGCGGTGACGCCGCTGCCACTGCCGTTGATCGCATTGGCGAGGCCGTTGAGGCTGTCGTTGCCGGCGCCGATGGTGATCGTTGTGGCGACCCCGCCGACGGTCAGCGTCATCGTGCCCTGGCCGATCGCGGCGGTGCGGTCGGCGACCACACCCGAATAGGCGGTCTGCGCGCGGGCAAGAGCGTTGACGATCACCGTCGCGGCAAAGCTGTCGGCATGCAGACCGGCGCGCGCGGTCGCGCCCAATATGCTGTCGTCGGATACCGTCGGCGTACTGCGCAACGTTCCGTCGTCGACCATCTGGCCCAGCGAATCGGCAAAGCCTTCGAGATCGGCGCGCGCCTGCGCCAGTGCACTGATCTGTGCCTGGTTCTGCTGGGTCAGCGATGCCATGCGCTCGATTTTCGGTGCACGCGACGCATTGGCGAGATCGGTGACGAGCTGTTTCGTGTCGATCCCGGATCCCATGCCGAGGCT
>CAZCHE010000033.1:1535-1799 GCA_964498395.1 uncultured Parapedobacter sp.
CTGTTGGCGATTGAACTGACCATGAAAAATATCCTTCGAACCTCTTAACGGCGCGGCGCGGCGGACATTAAGCGGCGGCGCGTCGGCGTCCGTCGGGATCGAAATGATGCGATACGGGCACATCGACCAGCGGCTGCGCCAGATCGCCCGCGACCGCGCGTTCGAGCTGGAAGACAAACGCCAGGACAGTCGCGACCGCGACGAACAATTCGTCGGGAATCACCCGGCCCGCGCGCGCGGTGAAATAGATGGCGCGGGTCAGCT
>CAZCHE010000034.1:0-579 GCA_964498395.1 uncultured Parapedobacter sp.
TTGATACTACGGATCCGCATGCAAGATCCATCCTCCTTCGTCATCTAGCAACCTCCATGTACCGCGATACTCGATCGGTTTAGCGGCTGGCACTTCCCACGAAGCAACAAGCCAACCCTTGTCCAGTGACTCAACACGATTGGACTCGATGTAGGCGTGACACAACATGCAAACGAAATACAGGTTCCCCGGCAAGTTGATTGCTGGATTCCTCGTTCCTCCAGCACCCCGTGGACGCCGATGATGCACCTGTTGTGCCTCAGCGAACCCGCACCGTTCACACAAGCCACCAGCACGCTCACGCACCAACTCAACAGTCCGCTTGTCCGGACCAGTCTTACGTGCCATGTTTCCTCCACAACAAAGGGAGCACCACCATGTGTGTGATGCTCCCTGTATGGCAGGCTGGCTAGTCGTTCAGCCAGTACCTGATGCCTTCCAACGCGTTTCCCTCAGCGATCGCTTCGTCATTGGCGAGTTCGCGAACCTTCGCCAGTTTCTCGGCTACCTGCTTCGCGTAGTTGGATGCGATCCTGCCGTGACGTGACAGGTTCTCGTTACGTTCCTGCAAAGTACGGA
>CAZCHE010000034.1:589-1252 GCA_964498395.1 uncultured Parapedobacter sp.
CTAATCGCGATTCCGTCGTAACGGGTACTGGATGCTTGCACCTGCAGATCATCCAAACGCTCCGATACATGCGCGCTCATGGCTTACCCCTACCCGAGAGCTGGACCTCAGCCCTAATGTTCGCGCTGCGGGTCTGCAGTGCATCCTTCTCCCTGCTGTACGCATGCACACGATCCTGCACATACTTGTAAGCAGCCTCAGCCACCTGCCACACCTCCCGCGCATCCCGAGTAGCCAGAAACGCCTGAGCCTCACGAGATTCCTTATTCGACCCATCCGCAGCAAGAAACGCACGAGCCTTCTCCGCAGCCAACCGTTCAGCAGCAACAACAACCTTGTTGCGTTCACGATCCAAGAGTGCCGGCGACTGTTGGAAGAACTGTTCCAACTCCATGAGTCGGGCGTTCACATATTCGGGTGTGGTCGGATCCAGTTGTTCCGACAGGCTCACTTCCTGAATGTCACTCATGCGGCCTCCAGCCTCGACAGGAACTCACCCAACAACTTCACATCCGCACACTCAGACACCTTGCCCGAACCACCAATCGACTCGAACTCTTCCCGAGCCTTATCCGGACCAATCTTGAGTGCCTTCAACTGCCCTACAATCTTCTGCTGCAACTCCACATGCGGACCGGGCTCCTGCTCAGCCTTCCGATTCCG
>CAZCHE010000034.1:1262-1762 GCA_964498395.1 uncultured Parapedobacter sp.
CGAACCTCAACCGCAGACGCAATACCACGCTTCGTGTCAGCAGCGAGAGCAGCCACAATCGCACGCCCCCAAGCCGATGTTTCCGCATTCGCAAGCTCAGAGTTCTTCGTGTACGGCGTCTTACCCGGATACGGTTCCGACACATAGCCGATACCAGGGCGAGCATCATCGGGTGTTCGGTATGCAGCGGCACCGTAGATGATCATCACCGGATTCTCTTCCGGATAGAACGCGTACGGCTTGTACGGGTCTACGGGCTGTAGCGATCCATCGGGGTATTTTTCGCGGAACTCAACGATCCGCTCGTTGACTTCTACGTAGTCGTCAGCCTTCTTAAACGCCATTGAGGTTCACTTCCTTATCTGCACGTGCCACGGCCCGGCTCCAACGATCCCCGGTGTCTTGGGAGTCCTGCGCATGCTGTGCCCAATCAGCTACTAGTGGACTCACACCGAGCTTCGGCAGGACCTCACTCGCAGACGCGTCATCGTCGCCAATAT
>CAZCHE010000035.1:0-1389 GCA_964498395.1 uncultured Parapedobacter sp.
GAGCGCCACGCCTGGGACAAGCAAACGCCCGGCATGTTCGACGCGCTGGTCGCGATGGAAGAAGCAGCCCGAGCGGAGGCCGCAGTGTGAGCGCTGCAACAGGGCGATTGCCCCTGCCCATCAAGCTGTCGCATGGGCTGGGCAGCGTCGCGCTGGGCGTGAAAGAGGCGGGACTTACCACCTTCTTCATGATCTATTACAATCAGGTGCTGGGTTTCGATCCGCGCGTGGTGTCGCTGGTTTTGATCGGGGCAATGTTCGTCGATGCACTGGTCGACCCGCTGATCGGTCGCCTTTCGGACGCCACGCATTCACGCTTCGGACGGCGCCTGCCCTGGCTTTATCTCGCTGCGTTGCCGATGGCATTCGCCTGGACCTTGCTGTGGGTATCGCCGGACGTGATGCCGCATTCGGTGCTCGGATTGGCCCTCAACGTGATCGCGGTGCGGCTGCTCGTGTCGGCCTGCGAGATTCCCTCGATCTCGCTCGTCGCCGAACTGACACGCGATTATGACGAGCGCACCACGCTCATGCGCTTTCGCTTCCTGTTCGGCTGGGTCGGCGGCCTCGTCACCACTGCGCTCGCCTATGGCTATTTCCTGCGATCGGACGATCCCGACGTCAACGGGCTGCTCGACCCGGCGGGCTATGGCGCTTTCGGCCTGTTCGGCGCGCTGCTCATCCTGATCTCGACGATCGGTTCGGCACTGGGCCAGCACCGCCATATCGTTTCGCAATCGCCGCGCAGTCCGGCGAAGCAACACGGCTCCATGCTGGCCGACATCGCACTTGCATTCCGCAATCCTGCTTTTGTGGCGCTCGCCAGCGGCGCATTGTTCGTTATCGCCAGCTATGCCACCGCGATCGCGGCGACCAACTATCTGATGCTCTATGTCTGGCGCCTGACCGACAGCCAATTGTCCCTGTATCCGGCGGGCCTGGCCCTTGCCGTCTTCGGCGCCTTCATGGTGGTCGGCCGGGCGCATCGCCGGTTCGGAAAGCGCGATACCGCGATTGCCGCAATCCTGCTCAGTGCGGCGATCGGATTTCTTCCCTATGCCGCACGCAACATCGGCTGGTGGCCCGAACTGGGCGGGTGGACCGCGATGGCGTTGCTGCTGCTCCTGATGACCGTCACCCTGCTTGGACAGATCTCCGCCAGCATCTCCACCACCTCTCGGCCTTCCTCCTCGCAGCGCAGGCCGTCCGCGCCCATCAGTTCGTCCACGGCGAAGCGCAGGGCCACGGCGCAGCGGTCGCCGACCGCCTCCTTGGTGTCTTCCAGCACCTCGCGCAGCAGGCGCACGCGGTTGGTCAGCGAGCCGCCGTACTGGTCGGTGCGCTGGTTGTAACGCGGCAGGAGGAACTGCTGGAGGATCGACAGGTTGT
>CAZCHE010000035.1:1399-1760 GCA_964498395.1 uncultured Parapedobacter sp.
GTCGGGCAGATGGTCGCCCATGCGGGGATGAGCGACCGGATTCGTCCCGATGAACTGGCATCGGGCGCCGCAACGTCGATGGCCTGGATTTTCGCTCTGCTGATGATCGCGCTCGCCGCCGCCGCAGCCCTGTTTCTTCGTCGCTACGGCATCGACCGCGCCGGGCATGAAGCACGGCTTGCGACGCTGGCTGGGATGACACGACAGGACATGGCTGAACAGGATTCCACGCATCCGTAACGGAAAAGGCGGATGCGGGCCGAAAGGGTGTAATTTTCGGCTGGCAGGGCTTGGCAAGCGGGGCCGAATCGGTTCAAAGGCTTACGTGAACGTAAAGGGAAAGGAAGCACGCGATGGATTT
>CAZCHE010000036.1:0-1740 GCA_964498395.1 uncultured Parapedobacter sp.
CGGAGCTTACCATCTATAAAGCCGCGCTGATGAGCGAAGTGCAGCGTCATCGGTCACACTCAACATCGGACGTTTTTCACGACGACCTTTCGGACATCAATCGCGTCGTCACGACGGGTGGGCGCAGTGCGTTGCGGGCAACGGACGGCCAGGGATTGGACGTCGAACTGGGCTTCGTCTTTCAACGTATCTCAGCGCGCGACAGCCAATATTCGAACGATGCTAGCATGCCGTTGGCTACGCGGAGCGAGCAGGCGCAGCCCTATTCGAGCGAATATCTGATGCCCAGTCTGACGCTCCGCAAATCCTGGGACAATCTGGACCTTGTGTCCGCAACGGGATGGAGCCGGCAAGTCGGCAAGGGACTATCGAGTTCGCTGGGCATTTTTGCCTATCCCGAAACGCGCCGGAACGCCTTTCTGTCCCATGAGACGCGGCTCTCGGGCGGCTCCGACGCGCTCCGCTTTCTCGCCGGCTTAAGTTTCGCAAGAAATCTTGGTCGCGAGGAAAGAGAAGAACATTTTCTGGGCCTGGCGGGACAAAATTTCGAACTTCGCGGCCGCACCCACGATCTCGCGCTGTTCGGGGAAATGCGCCTTGCCTTGTCCGAAAGGCTGGCGGCAACCGTCGGCGGTCGACTGAACCACGTCAGCGAAACGCGTCGCACCATCTTCACAGACGCAAAGCTTGAGGCAAGCGCGCAGGCTACCCGACTCAATTTTCTACCCAGTCTTTCGCTGGCGTGGACACCCACCGACGGCCTGCTGCTGTTTCTTGCCTACCGATCCGGCAGCCGAAGCGGAAATTTGCTGCCCGTGCCGGATTTCACCGCGCCGCGCGTCGTGACATCGGCCCCCGACCGTCTTTCGAGCATAGAGGCGGGGTGGCGATATACCCCCCGGTCGACGCTCAGCTTCGCGACGACCTTTTCCTATACGCATTGGAACGACGCTCAGGCCGACCTCGCCACGGCCGCCGGGAATTTCAGAACCGTCAATCTTGGCAACGCGCATATCTGGGGCATGGAGGCCAGCGCGACATGGACCCCATTACCGCGGGTTGCGCTTTCATCGGCATTGTTCCTCAACAACAGCCCCGCATTTCGATTGAGTTCGGAGGCGGATCAGATCGTACCCGACAGCTTTCTCGCAGCGGGCGACCGCATCCCCAATATCGCTTCGGTCGGCGCGCGCGCGACATTGGCCTATGAAGCCCCGCTGTTCGGGGATGTCCGGTTCCGGCTGGCGGCCGCGATGCGCTATTATGGCGATTCCGTGGCGGAATTCGACAGTCTCCAGCCCGAATATCTGGAAGTCGGCACCGAAGCCCGCTTGACGTGGAAACGCTGGGCCATGACGCTGGGGCTTACGAACGTCACGGATGTGCGCGGCAATCGCTTTGCGATCGGCAACCGATTTTCTCGTGGCACTTTCAACGAACCGCAGTCGACGCCGCTCCAGCCGCGCACCATAAGACTGGGACTTGAAGCCGGCTTCTGATCCGCAGTTCGCGTCAGGGCGCGTCGAGTTCGACCGAGGATGCCGTTCGTCGCTGGACCCGAATAGTCTTGCTGGCGACCAGCATGTCGATGAAACGGTCCTGATCGCCGACCGGAAACACTCCGGAAACCGGACTGGGGGCAAGCGAGGGATCGACAAGGGTGATCTGACGGGCCGAATAGCGATTGACCTCCGCAACGACCGCATCAAGGCGGGCCTGGTGAAAATCGAGCATTCCCGA
>CAZCHE010000037.1:0-1732 GCA_964498395.1 uncultured Parapedobacter sp.
GTTGAGTTCGTTGATGTACAGCGGCCATTCGGCCTCATTGAAATTGGCGCCTTCTTCGGCTTTCAGTTCGGCGATATAGGCGTCGGTCATCTCGATCACCCGGTGGTCGCGGTCGCTGCCGATCGCGACATGGTCGGCACCCATGACGTTCACCGCATGCGCGATGTGACGGAAATATTCGGGCAGCGCGTCGTCGCGCCTCGACGTGAGGAACGGCCGGATCTGGCAGATGCCCGCGACGCCGCCGCGGTCGGCCAGCAGCCGCAGGTTCGTGTCGGTGGTGTTGCGGACATTGTTGTACACCGCCATGCAGGCGGTGTGCGAAACGATGACCGGCACCTTCGATGCGGCAATTGCGTCGGCCATCGTCTGCATATTGGCGTGCGACAGATCGATCAGCATACCCCGTTCGTTCATCCGCGTGACGAGGTCGCGGCCGAAATGGGTCAGGCCGTTCGCGCCCAGTTCCTTGCAGCCCGCGCCGGCCCAATTCTGGTCGTTATAGGTGATCTGCGCGGTTCGCACGCCCAGCTTGTGGAACAGATCGACATTGTCGAGGTCGCGGCCGAACTGGGTGCTGTTCTGAAACAGGTAAAAGATGGCGATCTGGCCGTTCCGGCGCGCGACGTCGATGTCGCTCGTCCGCGTCGCTTTCAGGAACAGTTCGGGATGCTTTGCGATATGGGCGTCGTGCGCGATCACCGCATCGACCGCCTCTTCATAGGCGCGGGCTTCATAGCTTTTGGGATCGCACAGCGTCACGGTGATCGCGTCGAGGCCGCTGTCGCGCATCTGGCGGATCAGCGAAGCGTCATATTCGAAGCGGACTTCGCCCATCGCGTCGAAGGTCAGGGGGCGGGGCGTGGTCCGCGCCGCAGCGGCGGGAGCCAGCGACATCGTTGCCGACAGGGCAGCGCCCGCAAGGATGAAATGCCGTCTGTCCATCGCAAGCCTCTCTCAAATTTCTATATTTGAAAGAAATTAGCGTATAGGAAAATTTTTGCAAGCGCGTTGTGCGACGCGTTGAGCGAGGGATCAGCCGGTGTTGACCCACAGCACGACAGCATCCTTTTCACTCGTCGAATAACAGGCGTGCTGCATGTTGCTGTTGATATAGATGCTGTCGCCGACTCCCAGGATCGCCGGCTCGTAATGTTCCGTCTGGAAACAGATTTCGCCTTCCAGAACATAGAGGAACTCTTCCCCGCTATGCTGCGACCAGCTTTTGAAATCTTCCAGCTTCCGGGCCTTGATCGTCGTTACGAAGGGCAGAATCTTTTTGTTCTTGAGCTCGGCGGCGATCAACCGGTGGCGATAGACCTCTGTTTCCATCAACCGGCCTGCGCCGGCCATGGTGACGCTGCGTCGCCCGGCTGCGTCCTGCGCAGAATTGCTCGCGAACAATTCGGTGATGTCGATGCCGAACCCGACCGCCAGCTTCTGCACAACGTCGAAGGTCGGCGACATCTGGTCGTTTTCGATCTTCGACAGCGTGGATGCGGCGAGGGCGGTCAGCTTGCCCGCATCCTCGAGCGTCATCCCGCGCTCCTTGCGAAGCTGCCGCAGCCGCTCGCCCAGATGAAAACCGTCGGAACGCGGCCGCTTGATTGGACGCATGGTGCCCAGAACATCCGGCTCGTCTCCAATTCCGGGCGGCATATGTCTCCATTCCTTGTCTAGCTAGAAATTGTCATCACTGCGGATCGAGAAGGCGGCTCCGGGAACACGATCC
>CAZCHE010000038.1:0-1627 GCA_964498395.1 uncultured Parapedobacter sp.
CTGTCGGGTCTCGCGACGATGATCGTCATGACGCGCGCCGGGATCGACCTGCTCTGGACCCCGGGCGAGGATGCGCCCGCGCGGCTCAGCCTGATCGAGGTCATGCCGATCGCCCTGCTGCTGTCGGTCTGCCTTGGCCTCATGCTCGCGGCGGGGCCGGTGATGCGCTATATGGAGACGACGACGGCGGCGCTGCACAACCCGGCCAATTATATCGCGGCCGCCGGGCCGGCGAGCGTGCCGCCCCCCGCGCCGACGATCGCACCGCCACCTGAAAGGGAACGGCCATGACGCGCCTCGTTCCTTTTCCAATTCTCAGCCTCGCCTTGCTCGCGATGTGGATATTGCTGACCGGCTTCTCGCCGGGCCACGTCCTTCTGGGCATTGTCATCGCCCTGCTGGTCTCGCGCACCATGTTGTCGCTGCAACCCGAACCCGGCCGGATCCGCTTCGGCCCCGCGATGGTAAAGCTCGCGGCCATTGTTGGCGCCGACATCATCCGGTCGAACATCGCGGTCGGCCGCATCATCCTGTTTCGTTCACCCGATCGCAAATCGGGTTTCATCCGCCTGCCGATCGACCTGCGCAGCCCCTATGCGATCGCGGCGCTTTCCATCATCATCACCGCCACACCAGGGACGCTGTGGGTTCAGCACGACGCGAACCGCCATATCGTCCTGATCCATGTCCTCGACCTCATCGATGAAGAGGAATGGGTCCGTCTGATAAAGCACCGCTACGAGCGGCTGCTGATGGAGATTTTCGAATGAGCCTTCTGGCCTTCGCCCTGATGATCACCGCGTCACAGATTCTGCTGGGACTGGCGATGGCCTGCGCCGCCTTTCGGATGCTGCGGGGGCCGCGCGCGCAGGACCGGGTGCTCGGCCTCGACGCGCTTTATGTCAGCGCGATGCTGCTGCTCGTGACCTATGGGGTCCAGACCGGTCGAACGCTTTATTTCGAATCGGCCCTGGTCATCGGCCTTCTGGGCTTCACGGGGACCGTTGCACTCGGCAAGTTCCTGATGCGGGGCGAGGTGGTCGAATGATCCAGTCACCCGACCTTCCGTTCTGGGCGACCATCGTCGTCGGGTTGCTGCTGCTCGGCGGCGCGATCGTCACGCTGATCGGAACGATCGGCCTGCTGCGGCTGGGCACCTTCTATGAACGGGTGCATGCGCCGACGCTCGGCACGACGCTCGGTGCCATCCTGATCCTCGTCGCGTCGATGATCTGTTTCTCCGTCCTGCAGACGCGCCCGGTGGTCCATGAGATATTGATCGGGATTTTCGTGACGGTGACGACCCCGGTCACGCTGATCCTGGTCGCACGCGCCGCCATTTATCGCGACCGCAGCGAAGGGACTGTGCCCGTCCCGCCCGACGTCGGCTGAGAGTTGCTCCGGTCTTTCGGCCGGTTTTTTGCGTCATTCCGGTGCCAAAGCCGAACGGATCGCGCTGGGCTTGACCTTGCCGGAACGGCAGCCTTTTCGCGTGACCCATCGCGCGGACCATATCCATCTCATCCTGCCCGACCCCGTCGAGCGTGCTGAAGATGTCGATGAGAATGCGTCCGGTCACGACCGGCTCCTTCCGTCAGGCGGCCATGCGCCCGGGTTCGCGCGCGGC
>CAZCHE010000039.1:0-1577 GCA_964498395.1 uncultured Parapedobacter sp.
TCACCGAGGTGGCAGGCAGGCGCTCGCCCGTCGATTTATCCGAGGTGGTACCCCTTAGAATGATGATGATCTTCGGTTTGGCCAATGCGAAAGAATAGATATCATCCCCGCCCTTGCCCCCACGGCGGTTGGACGATAGAAAGCCGCGGTAGCCCGACTCATCTTCCGCTGCCGTCACGTAAGAAAAATCATCCCCGGCACTATTGACCGGATAACCCATGTTTACCGGAGCGGACCAAGCGGCTTTGCCACCCGTGGCCTGGAACACGTCCAGCCCGCCCATGCCCGCGAACCCGTCGCTCGAATAGTACAGCGTGCCATCCGGGCCGATGTTCGGGAACAGTTCATCCCCGGCACTGTTGATAGTGGCCCCCGCGTTGACCGGGGTACCCCAGCTGCCATCGGCCTGCTTCTCGCTATACCAGATGTCCGTTCCGCCGTGGCCACCCGGCATGTCGCTCACGAAATAGAGCGTATTGCCGTCCGTGGACAGCGTTGCGTGGCCGACCGAATATTCCGCCGCGTTGTTATATGCAAAAGGCTCTGAAGACCAGGTGCCCCCCTCCTCACGGTAGATGTACAATTCCAACGCGTTTGTGCGGTATCGGCGGCCATGCTCACGGTCAACCATGCCCTCTCTACCGGGGTGCGTCCGTGTTACATATAATTCACCTGACGAACCGCGCGATACTGGGCCAATATGGTAAGGCACATCGTTAAGCCCCGCATCTGCAAAGATGGGCGACGAAAGGCTCCCATCTGCTGAAAAACCAGCCGTGTAGACCCGCAGGAATGCATTCCCTGTCCACCCATAAACCGCCCCAGACCCCTTGTCTCCCGGCTCACCGGCATAGTATACCCGATCTGCAATGGGATAGGCCGAAAATTCCGAAAGCGGTGTGTTCACCCCCGACTCGTTGTGGATGCGGTGCGCAGTCGGCGAGGCCATCCACGCCACCGCCGAGTCGCAACCCGCGATCTCCACGGCAACCCGATCGCGATCACCCGTTTGGGAAACATACGCCTCCAGCTGTTTTTTGGCCTCGGCATACTTCCCGTTAGCCTTCAGCACGGATCCGTACAGCAACAGGTTGTCCGCCGGGCTACCATCGGTGGCCACCACCCGCGCATACCAGTTCTCCGCCGATTCGTAGTCTTTCATCTTCAGGTAGCTGTCGGCCAACCGCTCCAAGTCCTGCAACCTGGGCTTCCGCGTGTCCACCAGCTTCACGTAGAGCGAAGCCGCATTTGCATATTCATAACGGCGGTAAAGCTCTTCTGCCCGGTCGCGCAGACTCGGCTGCTCCTGGGCCATTGTCGTTGAAAGGCTGACGAAAAGCATCGAAACACCGAATAACAAACTCAAGTATCTCTTTTTCATATTTTTTAGATTAAAGGGAGATGTATCATTAATTTATCGTACCAGTCAATTGCCCCGCGATTCTTCAATTAGAAAAACCGCGGACTAAGTATACGCTCTGCTTGTCTGTTGAACGTGATGCCCAGGGTCACCTCGTGCGAGCCGTTCTGCACGTTGCTCAGCCGGCTCACGATGTGGTCGTACGAATAGCCGATGC
>CAZCHE010000040.1:0-1569 GCA_964498395.1 uncultured Parapedobacter sp.
GATGGTGTTGCGATCGACAATCTGCGCGCCGCCCGCCGTCAGCGTCTGCTGGAAATTCTCTTCCATCTGCCAGCGGACGGCCTCCGGGATCAGCGGCGCGCGTTTGGGCCGCACGCGCTTCGTTCCGGCGCTTTCCTCGGACGTCTCGCGGCGCAGCAGGTTGCGGTCGCGTGTGATGATCGTCCCCGACCGCCTGCTGCGTTCCTCGGTGACTTCGCTTTCTTCTTCGCTCGTCGTGCTGTCGCGCAGGACGCGGTCCTCATATTCCGATGCCACCTCATCGGAAAATTCCTGGTTCCACAGGATCACCATGCGCGGCGATCCTGCGCGGCGATAGGCGGCACGAAAGCGATTGATCGCGACCAGCGCGGGGTCGGCGCGTGGCGGTGGTGGGGTCATTGTCGCCGGCTGACCGCTGCGCATCTGTGCGCCTGCGGGTTCTGCGGCGCACATGCCAACAAGGATGATTGCACCCGTCAGCGGCGCGGTCCATGAACGAAATCCGGTCAATTTCCAGTCCCTCCCAACGGCGACCCGTCCCATCCGCCGTGATGTATCGTCTCATTATGTGCCGGATGGCAGCCGTCGGGCCCGGCGACCTGCGGGGGCTCGGGCGCGCTCGACTGGGCCGCCAAAGGCGACGCAGCGAGCAGCGCCTCTGCCGCCCCGAGGAGGTGGGTCGCTTTACTCATTCACTCCTCAGTTCGACCAGATATGCCGCTACATTTCCCATGCCGATCGACCGTTCCTGATAGACGCCGGTCGCGCGGGCTGGGATGAAGATCGTTTTCCAGGCGGAAACAGGTTCGGTCGGCACCTGTGCCGCGTCCATGAAATTGGACCGCGCCTGGATCACGATCGGTTTCTTGGTGCAATTCACGAAGCGCGCGGTGACCATCAATGTGTCGGCCTCGGTCCGCTGCGCCCACAATCCTTCGACGACCACGCGGCGCGTCAGCGCCCTGTCGGTCATCTGCACGGCATTGAGGTCGATCGGCGTCATCGATCGCGGCACGTTCGCGACCAGCGCCGGGCCACCGGGGCCTGGAGCGGCGCGCGCGGCCGATGTCCGGCATTTGAGCAGGCGGTTTTCTCGCGCTTCGGCGGCAGTTGCCGCCAGCAAGGCCGGCAGCACCAGCGCGGCGATGGCGAGGGGCCAGCGATGGTTGGGCATATTCCTTCCCCTCACTGGCCGGCCAGCGTGACGCGGAACGCCTTGTCGCGAAGCTGGATGTCGCGTCGCTTCGCGACTTTTCCGGCCAGGTTGGCATCCTCGCCGGGCACGCTCGCCGACAGGCCTTCGCTGTCCTGCGCGCGCGACCAGACGATCCCGCATGCTCCGGCACTTTGCGCCATCACCGGAGTCTTGGTCGTCAACGGTCCTTCTTCGCCCAGATAGTCAACCTTTGCGGCCGCCAGCGCCGACGGCGACGGCGTCCTGGCGGTCGCCAGCGTGATGGTGTCGGGCAGATTGTCCCACATCCGGATGTCCGCGTCGGCCTTTGCCGCCGACGAGAAGAGCGAGAACAGCATGCCGACGCCCGCCATGCCCAGATTGGCGCTGCTCAG
>CAZCHE010000041.1:0-1556 GCA_964498395.1 uncultured Parapedobacter sp.
CGCACCGCATTGTCGAGCGCGGCCTGATCCAGAGCATTGCCTTCCAGCGTCGCTGACCGCGCCGCGTCGCTGACCGCGCCGCGCAGCACCAGATTGGCGTACATTTGCAGACCGAAATCCATCGACCCCATGAGCACGAGGAAGAACAGCGGACCGACCATGGCGAATTCGACCGCAGCGATGCCCTTTTGCTGGCGGCGAAGGCGACGAAGAAGCGAAGGGAAGCGGATCATTGCGACAGCCTCAGCTTGGAAATTTGCCGGGCGATGGCCTGGAAATTCTCGTTAAGCTGCTCGGCGTTGTTCGCCTGATAGGCCTTGCCCGGCGTGGCGCAGGTCGTCATCTGCGTATTGAGTGCGACCCCAAAGCTGACCACCCATACGGTGATATTCTTGGCTTTCGCTCGTTCGCAAAGCTGATTGAAGCGGTTGTTGTGACGCGCCTTCAACTCTTCGTCGGTGCGATCAATCGATCCGCCGACACGCTGCATCAGATGCTCATATCCCTGAAAGGTCAGGTTGCCCATGTTCGGCGCCATGTCGCCATCGGTCATGAAGATGATGTGGCGGCTTATCGGACGGTTATTGGGCGCGACGCTGTTTTCATCCGCGAACATACCGTCCGGCGACAGGAGGCGAAGGCCCCACACCATACCGGCGTCATGATAAGTGCCGCCGACCGGCTGCAGCGAGTTGACATAGGAATTGAAGGTCGACCGGTCGCTGCTCGTCATCGTCGTGAGCTTCATGGCTTTCGCCGGACAGACGCCCCAGCCGTTCCCGGCATGCCGTGAAAAACTCTGCCAATTGCCCGACGTACCGGTTTCCGAACTGACATAGTCGCTGTGCACGGTGATCGACTGGCCGCTGACTGCCATGATTCCTGTCGGATTCACATTGTTCGGCCTGACGAAAGTCGGTTTTGCTCCGATTGTGCGTGAACGCGGAAAGGCGATCTCCGGGATCAGCAGCTTCCACTTGCTTTCGTCGGCGCTAGTCGGCGCCGCATCGACATCCATGTCGAGCGCGCTGGACGGTGCGCTCTGATTGGCTCCAAAGGCCGTCGTCCGCCGTTCCATGACGCAGCCCCTCCAATAGTTGGACCGGTCGGCCCCGGCATCGCCCGTGTCGGTAACGATCGCGGAGCCGGACTTCGCCTCCGAAACGTCAAAGACCCGGTCTTCATAGCGATACCGGGTATCGAATACCTGGGTCGGAGTTTCGGTAACCGTGCTTTGCGTCGTGCGCACGAAGGTCGCGGTCGCCCGGCGCAGGCGGCAGCGGCTGTTCAGCCATTCATAGCGATAGGTATAATATGTATAGGTCTGATTGTTGTCATAGGTGGTTACGCGATTGCCGTCGCCATCGACATTTTGGCCGGTCTGGTTCACCGACGGCTGCCCAGAGGCCGTCGGTGTGGTGTCTGCGGGCGGCGTCAGTTCCGGACAGCTGGTGCTGTTGTAGCCGCTGACCGTGCTCTGGTTTGACCAGCTGCCATAGCTTGTCGTCCCATTGCTGCTGTCGCCGATCGCGGTCGTCCCATTGCCCCAGACCAGC
>CAZCHE010000042.1:0-1509 GCA_964498395.1 uncultured Parapedobacter sp.
GACCGGCAGGAGCCGCCGGTCGACGGAACAATAATCGACGATCATCCGGTTATGGGCCCGCGCCGAGGCATAGGCGAGTTCCATGTTCGGCCCCTTGTCGAAATCGAAATTTCGCAGGCAAAGCGAAGTGAAGATCAACTGACTGGCATAGCCCTGAAGGTCGAGGACGTGCGGCCGATCTTCCGCGCGAAAAGCACCCGCCGCATCATACATCTTGCGCTTATGTACATTTTCGTCGGCCCCCGCGCGGAATTCGGGATCGTCATGCTTCGCTGCCCATTTGTCGAACGCGCCCATTTCGATCAGCGGCGTCATCCGGGCGCGGAACTCGCGCTCCTTATTGCGGGCCTCATAATAGACTTCGAGCATGCCAGGGTCGAAATAGGGGTCGAGGCAGTCGGGCATTTCCACGATGTGCGCGTCGGCATCATGGACAATCGCATTTTCAATATATGGCATCTGAGGTCTCCTCTCGCTTGCCCCAGGCAAGGCAGTTTCTGACATTCCGATTTATAGTAAAATCATAGCACTATTTAACGATGGAACAAGATGAAAGTCCGCCGCCTCGCCGACATCGCGTCACGCGGGGCGGCGGCGGCTTTCAGAAGGTTTTCGATACACGGGCACCCATCAGACGCGGGGCACCCACATAGCCGACATAGGCCCCCGTTCCGAAAGGCAGCCCGTAGGTGAAGAGCACATAGTCCTTATCGAACAGGTTCTTGGCGAAGAGTTCCACGCTGAAACCGTTCGCGGTTTCGACCCCGATGCGCGCGTTCACCACCCCATAGGGCGCGATGCGCGAATTGGGGTCCAGATCCTGGGACACATAGGAATCGCTCTTCCAGGAATAATCGAGACGAAGAAAGGCATCGACGCTGCTGGAAACCGGCGCGGAAAAGCTGCCGCCGATGTTCAGATTCCATTTCGACGACCCGTTGAGACGCTTGCCCGTCAAGTCGCACGCACCGATGACGCCGGTGCACTGACCGTTGATGAAATCGGTATAATAGGCATCGACATAGCTGCCGCCGAAGAAGATCGCGGCGTTGCGCGAGGGCGTCCACTGGCCTTCGACTTCGACCCCCTTCGTCACAAACTGTTCGGCGTTGGCGGTCAGGTAGCGTGTTCCGTCGAACGTCGTCGTCTGGAAGTCATTATATTTTGTGTAGAAAGCAGCGGTGTTCAGCGTGAGAGTCCGGTCGAAGAACTGGCCCTTCAACCCGATCTCGTAATTGATGTTGGTTTCTTCGTCGAAGAGCAGATCGCTGGTGCTGGAGATCCGGGTCATCGTCATCCCGCCCGGCTTGAAGCCGCGCGCGACGCTGGCATAGGTCGTCAGCTCGGGCGACCATGCATAACGCAGGTCGGCCTTCCACGTCAGCGCCTTGTCCTTTCGCTCACGCAATATCTGCCCGAAATTGGGGTATAGATAGATTTGTGATTGCTGAAACAGGCTGAATTTCTGCGGTTCCCATGTGTAACGCGCACCCAGTGCGGCGGTCAGCC
>CAZCHE010000043.1:0-1503 GCA_964498395.1 uncultured Parapedobacter sp.
CGCTCCCAGGATCGGCCCATCTCGAGCCAAGGCGCCAAATCCCTTGACCGAGCGCTGATCCGGGGGGCGACACTTGCGCAATGCGACCGGGTCGAGACCGTTCTGATGTTGGGTACGTGTGGCCGGCCGCGCTCAAGATGCCGGAGTCATCGCCAACCGTCTACCTCGATCTCAACCATTGGATCGGCCTGGCTCAGGCCAACACCGGGCATGCGGAGGGCAAGCAGCACCTCCCCGCCCTTGAAGCTGTCCGGACGGCTCAGGCGAAGGGCGCCGTGTTCCCGATCTCCAACGCCCACTACATGGAGTTGGCAGGGATCCGAGATCCACGCCAGCGGCAGGATCTCGCCACCGTCATGGAGGAGCTCTCGGGCTTCGCGGTACTTCTGGGCCATGCAGCACTGATGCGCCTCGAGGTCGATGCCGTCCTCACCGATCTGGTGTGCCCCGATCCGGATCCGATCGGGCCTGTTCCGTTGCTGGGCACCAGCGTGTTCCATGCCTTCGGCCGGAAGGGCGGAGTGACGATTCGCGACGACGCCGGGGACGTCACCGAGCAGATGCGCACCGGCTGGTCGGGCGGCCCGGACGCTTTCGACGCGTTCATGGCGTCCATGAACCTCGAGCTCGAGCGCAGGATGCTCGCCGGCCCGACGGACGAGGATGCGAAGCAGCTTGCTGGGACCGAGTGGGACCCGACGGTCGCTCGGACTGGTCAGGCGAAGCGCGCAGCCCAGGAGGTCGAGCTCCAGCAGATGCTCGATGCCGAACCCAAGTGGCGGACCGGACGGTTGCGCGATGTCATCGCGGCGCGCTACATGAGCATCGAGCTGATCGACTTCCTGGTGCAGGGCCTGCGCGACCGGGGCCGTGACGGCGAGGAGCTCTTCGGCGATCGAGCTGCAGGCCGCCGGTTCGTCGACTCGATGCCCTGCGGTGATGTGTCCGTGTCGCTCATGACCGAAGCACACCGGAATGCGCAGACGCCATGGGGCCAGAACGACATGTTCGACATCGATGCGATGGCTGTCGGGGTCGCCTACTGCGACATCGTCGTGACTGAGAAGCACCGTGCCCACGCCCTTCGCGTCTCCGGGGTGGCGCAGCGGCTCGGCACCGAGGTGGCGCAATCCCTCGAGGGGCTTCGATCGCTGCTCTGATCCCGCCCAAGTCGTACCTCCAGCGAGGCGATGACCTCGGCCGGCGTCACCCCGCATTCCGGCGGCAAACCGCCTCGCTCGGTCGAGCCGTCGAGCGGGCAAAATGAAGTGCGACGAGCGCATCCATGAGAGTGCGAGGAGCTGGCGGTGAGCGCAGACGACCCCGAACGCGAAGCAGCATGGGCATGGGCTCGAACGCGGGCCGAGGCTTCCCTAGCGAGCGCGCAGGTGGAGAGCAAAGAGGAGGTTCCCGCTGCTCTCCACCGTGTGGGACGAGGGTTCGCCGACGACTGGAGGAAGTTCCGTTTCCGAACCACCCAGACAAGCGATGCTCTGCGAAAGC
>CAZCHE010000044.1:0-1485 GCA_964498395.1 uncultured Parapedobacter sp.
CTTCCCTCCCAGCAGGAGGAAGGCGGGGACGAAGACCCCGACGTCCCGACGGTGACGCTCACCGGCAATGGCGCGCGGGGCGGAGGCACCGTCACTGTGCCCGGAACGAATTCCGCCTTTGTCGGCGGATCTTCGGCGACGGCGCCGCTCGCGAACGGCGACTTCTCGGCCAGCGACGGCTGGACGAGTCGTGGAGGCGCGGATGTGCTGGACGGCGAAGGCGTCCTTGTGGAGGACGCGCGGTATCTGTCCTATCTTCGCCAGTCCTTCTCCATTCCCAGCGGTGCGACGCACCTCAGCTTCGTCATCCGCTCGGCCACGCTCGGTAACAACGGCGACATGCCGCCCGACGCCTTCGAGGTGGCGCTGCTCGATCCGGTCACCGGCCGGTCGCTGCTGGCGGGGATCGGCGGTCTCGACCTGACCGACGCCTTCCTGAATCTTCAGGCAGACGGAACGCTCTATCTGGCGCCGGGCGTTACGGTCAGCGGAACGCCGGGCAGCGGGACGGCGATCGTAACGGTATCGCTTTATGGTATCGATCGCGGTAACGGCGCACTGCTTTCGTTCGATCTGATCGGGGCCGGCGATCGCGACAGCTATGTCGCGATCGACGATGTGGGCTTCAATGTCATCCCGAACCAGCCCCCGGTCGCGCATGACGACCATGTGACGGGTGACGAAGACACACCGATTCTGATCGACATGCTCGCCAACGACATCGATCCCGACGGCGATACCCTGTCGGTGACGATCGTTTCGGGTCCGCTGAATGGCACGTTGGTGCCGCCCTCCGAACCGGGCGGTTCCTGGACCTATGTGCCCGGGGACGATTTCTTCGGCGACGACAGTTTCACCTATTCGATCACCGACGGCATTCACGGTCCGACCAGCGCGACGGTCTCGATCACCGTGCTCCCGGTCAACGATGCGCCTGTTTCGCAGCCGGTGGCTGATCGCAGCGCCGCCGAGGGCGATGCCGTGTCGCTGCAATTATTGGCAAGCGACGTGGACGATGCGGCGGAGACGTTGGTCTGGACGCTGGTGTCCGGTCCGCTGGGCATGTCGGTGTCGGCTGGCGGGCTGTTGCAATGGACCGCAGCGGAACCGGGCGACCGGCCGGTCATCGTCCGTGTGACCGATCCGAAGGGCGCGTTCAGCGAACAGAGCTTCATTATTACCGTGCTGGCGGGACCCAACCGGACGCCGGTGCTGCAACCCGTCGGCAGCCGCAGTGCCGCGCAAGGAGAAGCGGTGTCGCTGCAATTGCTTGCCAGCGATGCGGACGATGATGTCTCGACGCTGAGCTGGACGCTTGTGTCGGGCCCGCAAGGCGCAACCCTGTCGGCCAGCGGCCTGCTGCAATGGACCGCAGAAGGCCTTGGCGACAAGGCGTTCACCATCCGAGTGACCGATCCGCAGGGTGCGTTCAGTGAACAGAGCTTCGTGATCACGGTCATGGCGATCCCGAACGTGGCGCCAGTG
>CAZCHE010000045.1:0-1481 GCA_964498395.1 uncultured Parapedobacter sp.
AGACGTAGTGTCGACGAGCCGCCGGAGGTGTCGCCGCTGAGATCGACCGGGCCGGGACGCCCCGAAGGGACAACAGCGCAGCCAGCGTCTCGGCCCGGTCGATCTCAGCGGCGACACCTCCGGCGGCTCGTCGACACTACGTCTCGGAGTTCCGAGCAGGCCGCCTGCGAGTTCTCACCAACTACGGCGTCCTCACCGAAGGCTTCGACGCCCCCGCAGTGCGGGCCGTGTACGTCGGACGGCCGACCTTCAGCCCGAACCTGTACCAGCAGATGGTCGGCCGTGGACTCCGAGGCCCTCGAAACGGCGGCAAGGAGGAGTGCCTCGTCGTTGACGTCGCCGACAACATCGTCGAGTACGGCGGCGAACTTGCCTTTCGAGGTTTCGATTACCTGTGGACTGCCTGAACCATCCCGGGATGGAAAGCGTGGCTACGGGGGTAGGGACTGCCGCGCGTTGAGGTGACATCTGAGCTGGCTTGCCCGAAGGGGCGGCCTGGAAGGATGCACCCATGCCCAAGCCCTACCCGCAGGAGTTCCGCGACGATGTCGTGAGGGTCGCTCGGAACCGGCCCGAAGGCACGACCCTCGAGCAGATCGCGGCTGATTTCGGGATCCACCCGATGACGTTGTCGGGGTGGCTGAAGAAGGCCGCGATCGATGAGGGAGAACGGCCCGGCGTGACGGCGACGGAGTCGGCGGAGAACCGCGAGCTGAAGCGCCGGGTTCGGCTGCTCGAGCAGGAGAACGAGGTGCTCCGCCGAGCAGCCGCGTATCTCGGCCAGGCCAGCCTCCCAAAAGGCTGATGTACCCGCTCGTGCGCGAGCTCGCCGTCGACGGGATCCCCGTCGTGGTGTCGTGTCGGGTACTCAACCTTGCTCGCGCCGCCTACTACCGCTGGACGAACGCGCCGTTCACCGAAGCCCAGCTCGACGAGGCCTGGTTGGCGAACGCGATCTTCGACGCCCACCGCGACGACCCCGAGTTCGGGTACCGGTTCCTCGCCGATGAGGTCCGCCTTGCTGGCCACGTCGTGTCGGACCGGGTGGTGTGGCGGATCTGCCGGGACAACGGTTGGTGGTCGGTCTTCGGCAAACCCAAGGCCCGCAAGGGTTCCAAGCCGGGCACCCCAGCTCACGACGACCTCGTGCGCCGGGACTTCACCGCCACCGCGCCGAATGAGCTGTGGCTGACCGACATCACCGAGCACCGCACGCGTGAAGGGAAGATCTACCTCTGTGCGATCAAGGACGCGTACTCCAACCGGATCGTCGGCTGGGCCATCGACTCGAGGATGAAGGCCCGGCTCGTCGTCGCGGCGATCGAGATGGCCGTCGCTCGCCGGGGCGTCGACGTCGCCGGCTGCATCCTGCATTCGGACCGAGGCAGCCAATTTCGCGCTCGGAAGGTCCACCGAGCCCTGGCCCGCCACGGCCTCGTCGGCTCGATGGGCCAGGTCGGCTCCGCGGGTGACAACGCAGC
>CAZCHE010000046.1:0-1467 GCA_964498395.1 uncultured Parapedobacter sp.
GCGTTCCCGCATAATTCAGTGTAAGCCGATTGATATCCCTGTCGGTCGCCCGCTTGGAAATCAGGTTGATGCCGCCGCCCAGGCCCGATCCGCCGGGCGCCGCGCCGTTCAGAAAGGCGCTGGCGCCGTTCAATACCTGGACCTGGTCGTAAAGTTCGGGCGCGATGAGTTGGCGCGGGGTCAGGCCGTACATGCCGTTATAGCCGATGTCGTCGGCGAACAGGTTGAAACCACGGATCACGAACAGTTCGGCGGCCGTGCCGAAGGCATTGCTGGTGCGGATCGCCGGGTCATTTTCCAGCACCTGCCCCAGGGTCTGCGGTTGCTGGTTCAGGATCAGCGCCGAGTTGTAGCTTTTGACCGAAAAGGGCGTGTCCATCGCGTCCTTGTCGCCCAGTGCACCCAACGAGCCCGTGCGGCTGACCTGACTCTGGTTGCTGCGCTGTGCCGTGACGATGATGCTCTCGCTTTCGTCGGCGACTTCCTGCGCCAGCGCCGGCGTGGTCGTAACGAGCGCCGCGGCGAGTGCGGCGAAACTGGTCATGCGAATGAAATCGCGATGTGCCACCATGATCTTAACCCCCTGTTTGGTGTCTTTGCCCTCGGTGATGCGGCTGGACTCCGGGGCCAAGCCGGTCATCGGAAATTTGACACTATTGTTGCGGTTGGGTCTTAAAACATCCAGTTTGCTCATCTGCTGGGGACCAATTGAGCATTAAAATATCGCCGCCCTGTTTCCCATGGCGACACCGGCGCCGCCGATGAGTATGGGCGGAACTGTTCCTGATTTGCAATTAATAGTCAATTGCAAATACGCCCTGCTCATTCTAGGCCTTCATAGCTGCGGGAAATCAGATCTTGCCGAGATTTCGGCGCGGCGGCCCGTGTTGTGGAGCCGACGAGGAGGAGACGGATGAATTATCCCGCCGCTTCGCGCAGCGCCTTGAGCGCCGTCCGCGCCTCATGCTGATTCAGGCTGGCGAAGCCGATGCGCAGGCCGCGCGGCGCGTCGTCGCGGGTCATGAAGGACCGCGACGAGGCGAAGCGGAGTCCCATGGCGACGGCCCGTGCCTCCATCTGGTCAAGGTCGGTCCTGAAGCGCAGCCAGAAGGCCAGACCGCCATCGGGCATGCGGTAATCGACCATGTCGCCCAATATCGTTTCCATGTCGGCGGCAAAGCTTTCGCGGCGCTTGGCATAGATTTGCCGCACCTTGCGCGCGTGCCGGCGCAGCTCGCCATTTTCGATCAGCTCGGCCGCGGCATTTTCGGTCAGCGTGTTGCCCATGCCGTCGGTCAGCGAGACGATATGGGCGATTGCGTCGATCACCGGTGGCGGCGCGACGATATAGCCGATGCGAAGAGCGGGCAGCAGCAACTTCGACATCGACCCGACATAGATGACCGTCCCGGGGGCATAGGCTGCGATCGGAAGCATCGGCTGGCTTTCAAAGTGGAATTCATGGTC
>CAZCHE010000047.1:0-1458 GCA_964498395.1 uncultured Parapedobacter sp.
ACTACGCCGATGAACCCCGTGTAGGAACGCCAGACCCGGTCATACCAGTCCTCGCCGGGCAGACCCTTGGCAGGGAGGCCGAGGACCGTCCGAGCTTCCGAGGACAAGCGGCTCTGGACCACCTGGGCTGCCCTTATGAGGTGCAGCGGCGAGTGCTCCATGGCAAGCAGAACGAAGATGGTCACGATCGCTCGGTCATCGACATGGCGGGGGCGACCCCCGGCCCCAAGGCCCTCCCTGACACGGTCCTCCTGCCGCCAGGCAGCGACCCTTTCGATGATGCCGCTGCGGTCAACCAGGTTCGCAGCGAACTGGACCTGGTGATCCGGGATTGGAAGGGGCTCGTTGAAGGCTCGGCCGTCGTTGAACAGCGCGTAGCGGATCATGGCCTCCTCGGCCGCTTCGGTGAGTTCGGAGGCGGGGATCAACGGACCGCTCCGATCCGCTCGGAAGCGAACCGCAGCAGGCTCCGGCCGCTGGCACGGTCAACCTGAGGGAGGAACTTCACGTAGCGGCCGAACGCCTCGATGTCCTTGACCCCGGCGGGGTCCAGCAGCGCCTGCAAAGGCGTGCCTGCTCGAAGGTGTCGGACGATCCAGGTCGCCCGAACCCGCTGCGACTGGAAGTGCACCTCGGGCTGAGTGTTCTTTGCGACGAACTCGGTGACGGTGTTCTTGCCGGCCTTGGCGCGGTCCGGACGGAAGACGAACTGACCCGGCTCCACGGTGGCGAGAACACGAGCGAGTGTGTCCTCCCACTCCACGAGGACAGGGACCAGGCGACGACCCCTCTCGCCACCGTCGACGTGCACCAGCATTCCGTCGTCGTCGACGATCACGTCTTCCAGGCGGACCCTGGCAACCTCACCCGCGGTGAGCCCGGCGCCGAAGCCCAGCGCAAGAAGAGCCAGGGTCGCGTGGCGCTTCTTCTCCGTGGTCTGCTCATCGGCCCAGACCACGTAACGATGGACCTCAGCGTCGCTGTACGGCGCCTGCGGGTCGCTCTGCGGGAGAGGACTCAGCTTGGTGTCGTCCGTGTCGCCGAGCGCCTCACAGACCCGGAGGAGCTTCGAGCGGATGGTGCCCTTCGTCGCGGGCTTCCAGTTCCGACCGTTGTTGGTGATGTAGTCCTCGACCTGACGGCGGGTGAACAGCGCCGCCCGGTCCATCGGCAGGCCCATCTTGTGGCACCAACCCACGTAGCCGGCGGTGGTCGTGAGCAGATCATCGACGTTGCCCGAATCGGCGTACGCCAGCATCACTACCTCACGGACCATGGCAGCGACCTCGGACCAACGGTCGCCCAGCTCCTTGGCCTCGAAACTCATGATCCGACCCGTGACGTAACCAGCGCTCGACTTGCGTTCGTAGTTACTAACATGGTCGCGGTGGGTCGATCGCGGACCCTGCACCCGGTCCTCACCTCGTGGGATGCCACCAACACGGTTGGCGCCAACGA
>CAZCHE010000048.1:0-1456 GCA_964498395.1 uncultured Parapedobacter sp.
GCCAGCCGCCGCCAGCCGCGCCGCCAGCAGCGGGCCATTGCTCTCGCGGATCTGGCCCGGTTCCAGCGGTTGCGCGGGGTTGTCCACCAGTTCGCGGCCGGTGTTGATCAGCGCCACGCGCGGCCGCGCCACCACATCCACCGTGGCCACGCCCAGCGCCGCCAGCAGCGCCAGGTGCGGCGCCCGCAGCAGATGGCCTGCGGCGGCGACCTGCGCGCCTTGCTGCACGTCCTCGCCGCGCCGGCGCAGGTGCTGGCCGGGCGCGACGTCGGCGCGTAGCCGGATCTGCTGCGGGCGGCCCTGCGCATCGCGCCCGAGCACTTCCACCTGTTCCACCGGCACCACCGTGTCCATGCCGGCGGGCACGCAGGCACCGGTCATGATTTCCCAGGCCCCCTCTCCGCCCTGCACCAGCCCGTCGCCGGCGGCGCAGGCGCCTTCCACCGCGAACTCGGTCCCGACCGGCAGCACCCGCAAGCCGGCCCGCAGCGCGAAACCGTCCATTGCCGAGTTGGCGAAGGGCGGCAAATCGTCGGGGCTGATGACCGCCTGTGCCAGTACCCGCCCCAAGGCCTGCGAGGCCGGGATGCGCTCGCCCGGCAACATCGCGCAGTGGCTGGCGATGATCGCCAGCGCTTCGTCGTAGCCGATCATGCGTGCGGCCTGCCGTCGATCATCGCCAGTGCATGCGCCAGCAGCGGGGCCAGGATGTCCATGCCCTGCTGCGCCGCACGCGGGCTGCCGGGCAGCGCGAACACCAGCATCCCGCCCACCTGCACCACCTCGGCGCGGCTCAGCCAGGCCAGCGGCGTATGCCGGGCACTCTCGCTGCGGATCATCTCCGCCAGTCCCTCGACCCGGCGTCCTCCCACCTGCCGCAACGCTTCGGGCGTCAGGTCGTTCGGCCCCAATCCGGTGCCGCCGGTGCACAGGCACAGGCGGATGCCGGCGGCGGCCAGCGCCTGCAGCTGCGAGGCCAACGGCTCGATGCCGTCGGCCAGCACCGGCGTATCGCGCACCTCGCCGCCCAGCCGGCGCAGCCCCTGCTGCAGCACCGGGCCGGACTCGTCTGCATATTCGCCGCGGCTGGCGCGGTCGCTGAGCGTGACCACCGCGCATGGCACGCCGTCCAGCCGCGCCAGATCGCGCGGCCGGTAGTGCGCGCGGTCGGCCTCGCTCATGCCGTCGGGATGGATCCACAGCCCGCTCTTGCCGCCCTCCTTGAACAGCAGGCGGATGCCGCCGATGGCCAGCGCCGGCTCCACCGGCTTGCTCAGGTCGTACAGCGTCAGCAGCGCCGCGCTGGCACCGGCCAGCGCTTCCATTTCCACTCCCGTGCGTGCCTCGGTGGCGCACTCGCAGTAGACGCGGATGGCCAGGCGCTCGGGGATCGGCTCGCAGCGCACCCGCACCAGTTCCAGCGGCAGCGGATGGCACAGCGGCATCAATGCCGAGG
>CAZCHE010000049.1:0-1455 GCA_964498395.1 uncultured Parapedobacter sp.
GGAACGACCGTCGTCGTGCACGACCCGGTGATCGAGCAGAGTTTGCGAAATCAGCGCGGGCCAATAAATGCCGAACGATTTTGCGGTGCGGCTGTCGCCCTTGATCGTGAAGAGGCCGGGATAGCTCGCAAGCGCGAGTTCGACGATCATATTGAAGAACGGACGTCCCACGGCGGCTTCCTCGCCCCGCACGGCAACCTGGAACAGGCTCGTTGCGGCAAGCTGGTCCTGCGGGTCGGCGGCCGAAGCGCCGATATGCTGGAATCGCAGTTCGTCGATCCCCGGCCGCCCTTCCAGCCGGCGCCGGATCGCCCGCTCGACCAAGGCCGCCTTTCCGTCCCGATCCAGACCGGTGAGGACGAAAGCGGCGCTATTCTGATATCCGCCGATCGCGGTAATCGCGACCTTGGTGGTCGACGGCGGCGGCGCGCCCTCCACGCCCGTGACCGCCACACGGTCCGGGCCGACGTCGGCCAGCGCGATCGTGTCGAGGCGCGTCGATACGTCGGGATTGAGATAGTCGAGTCCCTGAATCTCATAGAGAAGCTGTGCCGTCACCGTGCCGACCGTCACCGCGCCGCCGGTTCCGGGATGCTTGGTTATGATGCTCGACCCGTCCGCGGCGATTTCGGCGATCGGAAAGCCCGGCCGCTCCAGATCGTCGATCTGTGCGAACCCCGAGTAATTGCCGCCGGTGGCCTGTGTTCCGCATTCGATGATATGGCCCGCCGCCACGGCGCCAGCGAGCGCGTTCCAGTCATCCTTCTTCCATTCATGCCACCATGCGGCGGCGCCGACGACGACCGATGCATCGGTCACGCGCGGACAGATCACGATGTCGGCGCCCTCCGCGAGCGCCCGGGCCACGCCCCAGCCCCCCAGATAGGCATTGGCGGTGAGCGGTTTGCCGGACCAGTTGCCGAGCGGCTCACCCGTGTCGAGATGCGCCAGCGTCTCGCCCTGCGCCTGAAGGCTGTCCAGGCGCGGCATGATGTCGTCGCCTTCGATATGTGCGACCCGGAGCGCGACACCGGCTTCCGCGCACAGGCCGCGAACCGCGGCGGCCATGGCGGCGGGATTGAGCCCGCCCGCATTGACGACGACCTTGATCCCTTTCGCCGCGATCTCGGCGAGGACCGGCTTCAGTTGATGCAGGAAAGAGGCCGCATAGCCGGAAGACGGATCCTTCAGCCGCGTCTTGGCGAGAACGAGCATCGTGACTTCGGCCAGATAGTCGCCCGTCACGATGTCGACCGGTCCGCCGCGCACGACCTCCGCAAGTGCAGAGCCGCGATCGCCGAAAAAGCCCGAGCAATTGGCGATGATGACGGGCCTCGCCGCTGGCGGCCGGCTCATCGGCGCACCGCCCGCGCCGTGCCTTCGAGACAGGGCAAGCCGCTGTCGTCCAGTTCGACAAGCCGCAGGTCGATCGCGCGCCCGTCGTCCGACACCCCA
>CAZCHE010000050.1:0-1379 GCA_964498395.1 uncultured Parapedobacter sp.
GTCGTCGGTGACGATCACGGTCGATGGCCCCTGCGCGGGCTTGTCGGCATCGGTGATTACGCGCCCGGCATAGATGACGGTGGTTTTCGCATCGGCGTCGACCGCGCCGAACAAGGCCGGAATTATCGCGGCGGCGGCGTACAGGCCCGATAGTCGCATATTTTCTCCCCTGCGTTGCCGCATATCGTGGCGCGGCGGGGTGGGGAGGGCAAGCGGATAAAAGAAGGGCCGGCGTGCGGCCGACCCTTCAGTGTCATTCCGGTAACCGAAAGGATATTACCAGAAGAAGTCGTGGATCACGTCGATCACCTGGCCCGAATAGACGTCGACGAGCAGGGCGTCGTCATAATAGCGGATCCAGCGATAATTGCCGTAGGCAGGCGGCAGGCGATAATGCCAGGGATCGTTGATCCAATAGCGCTGGCCATAATAGAGCGACCCGAGCGTGAAGCCGATGCTGAACCGCGTGTAATGATGGCCGCGATAGGGCGAGTAATAGCGCGGCATCCGGTAATAGTTGCGGTTCGCCTGGCGATAGCTGCGCCAGTCATAGCGCCGGTCGCTCCGCCACTCGCGGTTCCACCGGTTGCTGTTGCCGCGATCATAACGGCGATCGTTGCGGTCATAGCGACGATCGTCGCGCCGGTCGTTGCGGTCGTACCGGCGATCGTTGCGATCATAGCGGCGGTCGTCCCGCCGGTCGTTGCGGTTCCATTGCTGGTTGTTACGGTTGTCGCGGGTGCGGTCGATATTGCCGTCGCGTTGCTGCCATTGCTGACGCTGGGTCTGGCGCTGTTGGTCGTTGCGACGCTGTTGCCACTGCTGACGCTGCTGGTCGTTCGCGCGCTGCGGTGACTGCGCGCGCTGCTGGTTATTGCCGCGTTGCTGCCACTGTTGGCGCTGCTGGTCGCTTCCCCGTTGCTGCCACTGGCGATCGGTCCCACGCTGCTGCGGCGGGTTGCCTTGCGCCTGCTGGCGTTGCTGGCCGTTCCCACGCTGTTGCCACTGCCGGGAACGCTGGTCATTGCCGCGCTGCTGGACTTGCTGCGGCCGTGCTTCGCTGCGCTGACGCGGCGCCCGCATTTCGCCGCCGCCGTTGCCGCGTCGGGCTTCGCCGCCGCGCGGGCCGCGATCGCCCCTGTCGCTGCGCTGGGCGATCTGAATGCGGTCGCCGCTGCTGCCGTTCGCCTGAGCGGCGGCAGGCGCGATGGGCGTCAGGACCGTTGCAGCGATCAAAAACCCGCCGAACATCTTCTTCATCTGGGCAGACTCCAACTCATGTCCCTTATGCTGGAGGGACCAGCCGGGAAGATGAAGTGAAATCTAAGCGCGGCAAGCTGCATCATCGCTGAACCATGCTGTTGCCTGCGGTTCAGCTA
>CAZCHE010000051.1:0-1376 GCA_964498395.1 uncultured Parapedobacter sp.
CGCCCCGGGCCCGCCCTGACCATAGATGGAGACCGGCAACCAGGCGAAAGCGATGCCGTCGGGATCGGTCGCCTGTCCGGCGCGCCGTTCGATGCGGAAATCGAAGTCGACCTCGACCCGGTCCTGACGCCCGGTTCCGGTCGCCGAGAAATAGGCACTGTTATGCGGATTGACGTTCAGCGCATCGGTCAGGCGCAGGAAATCATTACCGCCCTCGTTCAGCACCTGTGCCGCCGCGCCGTTATGGTTCACCAGCACATAGGGCAGGCCGCTGCTGTCGAAATCCTGTTCGGTCGCGCCGTTCGCGGGCGGCTGTGCCGGGACGTCGAAGCGGAAACCGTAGCCGACATCGCTGCCCTGCCCGGCATATCCCTCGACCAGCAGCGTGTAGGTTCCCGCCATCGTCGCGGTCATCAGGCCGGTGCTGGCAAGCACCGAGGGGCCGAACAGCACTTGGCCCAGCGGGTCGATGAGGCGCCAGCGCGCATTGCTACCGCCGCCCGACAACAGATCGAAACCGAAGCGCATCCCCGCCGTCGCCTCGAACCGGTACATGTCGGTTTCTCGGCCCTGTTCACCGAGCGCGCGATTATAAGTGCCGGAAGGCGCGAGCGTTTCCGCGCTGCTCATGTCGAGCAGGCGGAAAGCATAGGCTCCGATGGTATCCCCCGGCCCGTCGACCGTCAGCGTCCAGTTGCCCGCTGAAAGGTCGAGCACCGGATTGGACGTGAGGTTCAGCCCGTCCGACTGATCGAAGCGCTGGTTGGTGATCACCGCGCCATCGGGTCCGGACAGCGTCCAGTTGATGCTGTTAAAGGTGAAGCTGTCGAACAGCAGGCGGGTCCGTTCGGTCAGCGCGAAACTGTAACGGTCGCGTTCACCGGCACGCGAAATGGTCGAATCGATGCGATCGCCGATCGTCAGCGTCGCATCCTGAAACGTCATCGGGTGGACGGAAAAACTGTAGCCCGCGACTGTACCCTGCGACACCACGCCCTCGACGAGCAACGTATAGGTGCCCGTATAGTCCAGCCGCTGCCCGTCGATGTCGGTTACCGTCGTCTGGTTAAACACCAGATTGCCGAACGGGTCGACGAGCCGCCAGCGCACGCCATTTTCGACCGACAGCGCGTCGAAGAAGAAACTCTCACCCGCATTCGCCGCAAAGCGATAAGTCGCGGTCGAATTGGCCGGGGTCAGCGCGGCAGAGACCGCACTGCCCATCGGCAGAGGCGCCGCGTTCGCAAGGTTGGTGAGGCGGAAATTATAGTCCCCCGTCACATCGCCGGTCCCGTCGACGGTCAGCACATAGTCGCCGGCGCCCAGTTTCAGTACCGGATTGCCACTGAAAGTGGAGGAATCGGACTGGTCGAAAC
>CAZCHE010000052.1:0-1368 GCA_964498395.1 uncultured Parapedobacter sp.
CATGCGACGATCGCGACCTCGCAGATCGCCGCCGCCTTCATCAGCGCCAGTTGCATGTCGGCCAGCCGGTGGCGCAGGGCCTGAAACGACCCGATCGCCCTGCCGAACTGCTTGCGCTGGCCCAGATAATCGACGCTGTCGGCGAGCATGCTCCGCATCAACGCCACCGCTTCCGTACAGCGGGCGGCGAGCATCATGTCATTGGCTCGCGCGGCCAGTAATTCAGCACATTCTCCGCATGCCAGTCTCTCGCTCCCATCGGGACCGAGGGAAAAGCCAAGGTCGGCCGCAACGCTGCCGTCCAGCATGATGCGGTGTCGCTGTTCGATCCTTCCCTCGCCTGCCGCGATCAACAGGATCGCGTCGTCCCCCGCGAACAGAAAAAAGTCGGCTTCGGCACCGCCCGCGACCAGCGCGGCCGTTCCGCGAAGCGTGCCGTCGTTGGAATCCGGCATAGCTGCGGTCGACGCCGGGCAGATAATCGCCGCCCGGCGTGTCCCTGCCGCAAGGGCGGCCAGGACGTCATGGCCCGGCGCCAATTGCCCCAACAGCCATGACGCCATCGCATGAGACAGCCAATCGGCACCCGCCAGCGCCGGCCCGAGTTCGGCGGCGACAAGCGCGATATCGACCGCGCTGCCGCCGAAACCCCCGCCTTCCTCCGGCACGGCGACGCCGCCGAGACACAGAGTTTCGGACAGGTCGCGCCAGCCCGGACGTGGATTGTCGGCAAGGAACCGCTGAATGCTGTCGCGCAGCAATTGCTGCTCGGGTTTGATCGGCAGGTCGAGCGCCATGTCAGCGTATTCCATGCCTGTTTACGCCCGGATATATGCTTTTGTGCATCATAGTCTCCTGCCGCGACTTTCCGATCTATGCCCGCAATTGCTAGCTGTCGACCATGACAGGTAGGCGCTTCAGCCCGGCAGCCAGCCCGCCGTCTGCGCCAATATCCACAGCCCGATAACGAGGAACAGCGCGGCAGCAGCCATACGAACCTTGTTCAGATCGACGCGCTTCAACAGCTCATGGCCCAGAAAGATCGCAGGGACATTGGCGATCATCATGCCCAGCGTGGTGCCTGCGGTCACGGCGATGACATTCTGATACTGCGCGCCAAGGGCGACCGTAGCGATCTGCGTCTTGTCGCCCATCTCGACCAGGAAAAAGGCAACCAGCGTCGTCAGAAAGGCACCGAAACGCGGCTTGGGCGCATCGTCATCCTCGAACTTGTCCGGGATCAGCGTCCATGCCGCCATCGCGATGAAAGACAAGCCGATCGCATAGCGGAAGATCGGACTGTCGAGAAAGGCGGCGGCCTGCGCGCCGAGCAGCGCCGCGAGCGCATGGTTCGCGAGCGTCGCGACC
>CAZCHE010000053.1:0-1360 GCA_964498395.1 uncultured Parapedobacter sp.
CATCCGCCGCAAGACCAGGCGTATGTTCACCTCCGAGCAGAAGATCCTGATTGTTATGGAGGGCCTGCGGGCAGAGAGTTCCGTGGCGGAACTGTGCCGCAAGCACCAGATCAACGAATCGCAATTCTACAAATGGAACAAGGAGTTCATGGAGGCCGGCAAGAAGCGCCTGGAGGGCGACCAGACGCGTGAAGCCACCAGTGATGAGGTGGCCGAACTCCGGAAGGAGAATGCCCGCCTGAAGGAGACCGTTGCCGACCTGGTGCTGCGGTATGATATCGTAAAAAAAAGCTTGGACATGCTGGATTAAGCAGTAAATACAGGAAGTTCATGCGATTGACAGCAGGCGAGAAATACGAGATCATCCAGCAGGTAACCGCCACGGAACTGGGTGTGAAAAAGACCCTCCAGCAATACGGCATTTCCAGGAGTACGTTCTACAACTGGTACAACCTATTCCTAAAAGCCGGCTATGAAGGGTTACGGGAAAAAGGCAGATCCGGCAAAAGGCAATGGAACAGGATACCCGATGAGCATAAAGACATGGTGGTGGAAATAGCCCTTCAACACACCGAGCTATCCAGCCGGGAACTGGCACACCATATCACGGACAACCAGGGCATATTCATTTCCGAATCAAGTGTTTACAGGATACTGAAAAGCCGGGGGCTGATCACCGCCCCCAGCCACATCCTCATCAAAGCAGCGGACGAGTTCAGTGACAAAACCGCTTTCGTGCACCAGATGTGGCAGACCGATTTCACCTATTTCAGGATCGTCGGCTGGGGATGGTATTACCTGAGCACCGTATTGGACGATTACAGCCGGTACATCATCCACTGGGAACTGTGCGCCTCCATGAAAGCCGAAGATGTGAAGAGAACCATCGACTCAGCCATCGAAAAAGCACGCATAAAAAGCGGGAAAAAGCCAAAGCTGCTTTCCGGCAACGGGGCATGCTATGTATCCAGCGAACTCAGGGACCACTTACGTACCCATGGTATCCCGCAGGTGCATGGAAGACCGGCCCATCCCCAGACACAGGGAAAGATAGAACGATATCACAGGACGATGAAAAACATTGTCAAACTTGATAATTACTACGCCCCGGGTGAGCTCGAAACTGCCATTGAAAAGTTCGTGCTCAGATACAACAACAAGCGGTATCATGAGTCCCTGGACAACCTTACACCGGCTGATGTATACTTCGGAAGGGCAGAACAGATAAAAGCCATGAGAAAGCAGATAAAGGCTGAAACGATCAGGCAAAGAAAACTGGATTATCTAACTCAAAAAATCTTATCTTTATGAACGGAAACCCTCGCTAAGCTTTTGTCCAAGTTAGTTTGACGACATACAC
>CAZCHE010000054.1:0-1352 GCA_964498395.1 uncultured Parapedobacter sp.
GCGTCGAAGGGACTCGGGCCAAAGGCTTCTCCCTTCGCCTGTGCTACCTCGCGGTAGAGCGGCATGAGCTGCGCGAACGCAGCTCCGAACGGCGCGAAATCATCGGCCTGCTTGGCCGCGAGCCATATCGGCTGAATGGCAGACACACGCCGCGACTTTTCGAGCATCAGCTCCCTGGGAACTGCGGTGCTATGACGCCATATCCTCCGCATCTCGTCGAGATTGCTACGTTCGACCGGCTCCAGCGCGCCCGCCGCCGCGGCTGCGGTCTCGAGCAAATCTTCGGTTTCGGGCGAGACGATGAGATCGGCGCAGGTGGCGTCGATCGCCGCCATTTGCTCGCTTCGGCTCCAGGCGGCTCCGGGCGGCATGTGCGTCTGGCTGTCCCAGAACAGGGTCGCGCGGGCGGCGCCCAGGCGGCCGACCGTTTCAAATCGCTCTCCGAGTGCCGTATAGGCCCGGTTGTCATTCGGAATGTCCATACCCTCTCCATGCACTCCCATCGAGTCTGCATTCACCGTTCATGCATATCTGTATTCTTTTGGACGCAAACACAAGGTATTTTGCGGTAATTTTGGATGTCATGTCGACGAATCCCAAAGATTCTCAAGATATAAAATACAATAATGAATGTTGACATGGGAGGCGCCGTTTGAAACTCTTGTCCAAGCGCGACGATTGCCGACGTGATGTGGTCGTCGCCTGAACAGGAGGCCTTAGGTGACGCTGCTGCTGACAAATGCCCGAATCTTCGACGGCGTGAACGAGGAATGCGCCGAAGGCATGTCTGTTCTGATCGACGGCAGCCATATTCGCGAGGTCTCCGAAAAGGAAATCCGTGCACCGAACGCGCAAGTCATCGACGTCGCCGGCAAGACGCTGATGCCGGGACTCATCGATCTTCACACCCATGCCTACACCGCCGATGTCGACCTGACCCAGCTCGAAAAGGTCGGGACGCCTTATAACGCCCTTCACGCCGGGCGCATGCTGCGCCACGGCCTTCATTCCGGCTTCACGACGATGCGCGATATCGGCGGCGGCGACTGGAGTTTGGCCAAGGCCCTGAAGGACAAGATCATCGAAGGGCCGCGCTTCTTCTACGCCGGGAAGATCCTGTCGATGACGGGCGGGCACGGCGATTTTCGGGACATGCACGACAGCGAGCATGAATTCGGAGCCTGCTCGTGCAGTGTGGTCGGCACGATGAGCGTGATAGCCGATGGCGTCGACGGTTGCATCAAGGCGGCGCGCGAAGAACTTCGGCGCGGTGCCCATTGCATCAAGATCATGGGGTCGGGCGGGGTGACCTCGCCCCTACGCGGCGTGTCGGTAGGGGCGCAGCATGCTGC
>CAZCHE010000055.1:0-781 GCA_964498395.1 uncultured Parapedobacter sp.
GTTGATGAACTTGTGGGCGTTGTCGGGCCTGGGCGCGCCCTTGGGAATGCACAGATTGTCGGAATTCAGCTGGCTGCCTTCCTTGGGCAGGACGAAGTCGATATCGTCGTCCTCCGTCATCGCCTGCGCGATGTCGCCATTATATTCAAGCACGACATCGACATCGCCTTTCAGCAACATATCCTGCCCGTCGTCCTCATGGAATTTCTTCACATTCGGCTTCTGTTTGATCATCATCGCTTCGATGGTCTTGATGTCCGCCGGGGTCAGCGAGTTGACCGACTTGCCCAGATATTTTCCATAGAGGCGGAACATGTCGCCGGCTTCGGACAGCCAGGCCATACGGCCCTTATACTCGTCGCTGTCGAACAATATTTTCCAGCTGTCGGGGCGCGCCGATACCTTTGACTTGCGATAGCCGATCCCCAGCGTCAGCCAGGTGTAGGGCATCGAATATTGGCGGCCCTTGTCATAATCGACATCGATGAAGCTGGGGTCGATATTCGCCATGTTCGGGATCTGGGCATGGTCGAGTTGCTCCAGCATCCCGGCCTGCGCCATACGCTCGACAAAGTCGTTGGACGGCACGATCACGTCATAGCCCGGATTGCCGGCCTTGAACTTGGCGAACAGCACGTCGTTGCTGTCGAACAGGTCCATCGTTACGTCGACGCCGGTTGCGTCCTTGAACGTATCGAGCGTGTTCTCGCCGATATAGGTGTCCCAGTTGTAAAAGTTGAGTTTGGCTTCTTCGCCGTTCGCGAGCTTCTTGCCTTCGCCC
>CAZCHE010000055.1:791-1309 GCA_964498395.1 uncultured Parapedobacter sp.
AGGCCGCCAAAGCTGATCCCGATCGCTGCGACCCCCATCGCCTGCAACAGCGAACGGCGTCCCCGGGTTTGCTTGATCAGTTCGTTCAGATCCATCGTCAGCCTCCCTGTATGTCGGAGCAAGCTGACTCAATAATCGCGGGTTGGGAAGAGGTTATTTTGCACCGCAACACGAATCTTTGAAAGATTCATGCGTTGCGCAGATACCAATCATAATCGATCACCGGCACGGCGGAGAAATAACGGTCCTGCTCGACACGCTTCACGATGCTGTACATGTCGACGAAGCGTGTCCCCAGATAGTCGCGCATCAAGGCCGAGCCGTGAAAACGGTCGACCGCGGCAAACCAGTTCGAGGGCGGCTTGTCGTCGCCCGTCGCGTCGCGATCATAGCCGTTGCCGACGACTGCGGTGCCGGGATCGGTCCGGTTGCTCATGCCGTGGTGCATCCCGGCAAGGACGGCGGCGACCGCCAGATAGGGATTGGCGTCGGCGCCGCAGGCGCGATGCTCGACGTGG
>CAZCHE010000056.1:0-1304 GCA_964498395.1 uncultured Parapedobacter sp.
GGGCGCTGGTGGCGGTGGCGGTGGCGGCAACGCCCTCGCCGCGGGTAGCGGTGGTGGCGGCGGCCAGTACGTGTTCAACCCGGCGGTCTCAGTGGCGCCGTGCTCCATGTACGACGTCGTCGTCGGTATCGGTGGAACGGCCGGGCAGATGGCTGCAGACGGCACCGCGGGCGGTACCTCGTCCTTCGGTGGCACCCTCCTCACCGCTGGTGGTGGGGCCGCTGGCCGCTACGGTCCCGATGCGGCCACCGCCGGTGGAACCGGGGGCGTGGGCGGCACCGTCTCCAACAACGGTGGCGCTGGCGGCAGGGACCAAAACGGTGACGGCGGTGGCGGTGGCGGTGGCGCCGGCCACGGTGGTCCCGGTGGGAACGGCACCACCCTGAACTCCTCGAACAACACAGCTGAGGGTGCTGGGGATGGAGGTCCGGGAACACCCGGCGGTGGTGCTGGTGGCCACGGCCGGGCTGGCAACGCTGGTAACTTTTCGGCCATGGCGGCCTTGCCCGGCAACGCACCTGGTGGTGGAGGAGGTGGTGCGCCCCAGGGCTTGACCAGCGTCATCGGCGCTGGCGTATCTGGCGGTGCCGGCGCCCGGGGCCAGGTGTGGGTCGGCCTGTAGCACCTGTCCCGATGGGAACTTGACCGGGGTGGCACCAGCGAGGTGCCACCCCGGTCCGCGTCCGGGGCACGGGGGTTCAGGTGCAGGGGATGACGACTCGGCGTTTGCGGTGGTGCCGGACTGGCTGGCGCCACTAAGGCAGGATCTTCCCCGATCAGCTGATCTGGTGTGGGCCGAGGACGGCGAGCAGCCTCCCCACCCGCTCGGTGGCCACGGTTCGGGCGGTGTCGGGGTCGTCGACGAGCTCGTGCTCGTGGCGGATCTGACGATCTTGCCGTCCGAGCCCGTCCAGCACCCGGTCGGCCAGCTCACCGGCGTCGGGGGCAGCACCATCCCACAGCTCACCGAGCGCCAGAACGCCCACCGAGTCGACGTCGACCGCTGATCCGGTCGCCGGGGAGACCACCACGGAGTGGTCGGCGCCGAGGCGGTTCTCCTGGATGAGCACCTGGGTGAGGCGTCGGCAGGCGGCGACTACATCGGGTGCAGGCCGATCAGCTACGGCGGGAGCGGCGTGGCCGGCGGCCACCAGCAGGGACAGGGCGACGGCGGCGTCGGTGAACGTCCAGTCGGTGTGGATCTCACAGATCGTGGCGATGTCGAGGCGCTGGTTGGTCAAGGCCCCCAAGAGCGGTTGGTAGTAGACGGGGTCGAGGGCCACGCCACCGGCCACCACGCTGAC
>CAZCHE010000057.1:0-1303 GCA_964498395.1 uncultured Parapedobacter sp.
AATGCGGGTTTCATCATATCGTCCTTGACCCGTTGCCAGTCATACGCCTTGAATTCGTTCCACTCCGTGAGTACGGCTACCGCATGGGCCTTTTTCATTGCCTCGTACGGATCACCCACCACGGTCACCAGCCTGCGGTTTTCCTCGGGACTGCGTGTGCCCAAGTAATCCAGGTCGGCATACACCTGTTCGGCGGATACCTTCGGGTCGTACACCACGATTTGGGCCTCCTCGTTGAGCAGGGCATCGGCCACATAGATCGCTGCCGATTCTCGCGTATCGTTGGTATCCTTCTTGAACGCCCATCCCAAAAACGCGATGTGCTTGCCCGATACGGTATTGTACATCGTCTGCACGATGTTATCGGCAAAGCGCTGCTTCTGGTGGTCATTCATGGCGATGACCTGCTCCCAATAGTGCGCCACCTCTTGCAACCCGTAGCTCCGGGCGATATACACAAGGTTGAGGATGTCCTTTTGGAAGCACGAACCGCCGAAGCCCACCGATGCTTTCAGGAACTTGGGGCCGATACGGCTATCGGTGCCAATAGCGCGCGCCACCTCATCCACATTGGCCCCCGTTTTCTCGCAAAGCTCGGAAATGGCATTGATGGACGATACCCGCTGGGCCAGGAATGCATTGGCCGTGAGCTTGGATAGCTCCGACGACCACAGGTTGGTGGTCAGTATGCGCTCCCGTGGAACCCACGAGGCGTAGACGTCAACCAGCGCCTGCACCGCCTCGGCGTTTTCCCCACCGATCAACACGCGGTCAGGGGCGTGCAGGTCTTCAATGGCCGTACCCTCGGCCAAAAACTCCGGATTGGACAGGATATGGAAGTTCACACCGTTCCCGGTGTTATGCAGGATGCTTTTCAACGCCTCTGCCGTACGCACGGGAAGCGTGGACTTCTCCACGATAATCTTATCAGCTTTAGAAGCTGCCGCGATCTGCCGCGCACACAGTTCGATGTATTTCAGGTCGGCCGCCATCCCCTTGCCCTTGCCATAGGTTTTGGTGGGTGTATTGACCGAGATGAACACCATATCGGCTTCGGCAATGGCCTTGTCCACATCGGTGGAGAAAAACAGGTTGCGGCCACGCGCCTCGCTCACCACTTCCGCCAATCCCGGTTCGTATACCGGCAACTTTGACAGGTCCTCGCTGTTCCACGCATCGATGCGTGCTTGGTTGATGTCTACGATCGTGACGGTGATATGGGGGCATTTCTGGGCGATGACCGACATGGTTGGCCCCCCTACGTATCCTGCTCCGATGCAGCAAATCTTCTTTACGTTCATTT
>CAZCHE010000058.1:0-1278 GCA_964498395.1 uncultured Parapedobacter sp.
GCCATCGGACGAGAGCTTCGCCATACGCATGATCTCCGCAAGGTCCGGTTCGTCGACCAGGACCGCGGCGGTCTTGGGCGAGACCCACATCCGGCTGCGTTCGCCCTGCTCGGGCCAGTTGCCGAGTTCGGCATCGACGCGTAGCGGAAAGAGCGTGACCGAACATAGCAGGATCCGGTTCGGCATCCATTTGATGTAGCGATACCGGCCGATCGGCGCCTGGCTGATCCACCCCCGGATTCCCGCCTCCTCGAATGCCTCCTCTTCGGCCGTGCGCCATCCCGACCTGCCTTTCTTAGGCCAGCCTTTCGGGACGACCCAGCGACCGGTTTCGCGCGATGAGATCAAAAGATATTCGATGTTTCCCGACGCCTCGCGCCGGTACGGCAAAGCGCCATATTGCAGGCGCGTTGGACGACCGGACGGAGCGGGGGGCGATGGCATTTGTGGCGACACGACGCAAACCTCGCGGCTGCGCGGGACACGCGCCGCTTGACGATGACTGGGATAATGGAAGCGAAGCGAACGTCAGGCTGGTGACGTTCGCTCAGAATCGGTCTTGAACATGCCTCGGCGTATCGAACGCAAGCGATGAAAAGAAGGACATGGCCGGAAGGGTAGCCCGGGCCGGGTTTATGTCAACGCCTCCCTCGCGGCGGTGTCGGGGCACCGGATATTGCGGACTTCGGCGGCTTCGTCCGCCGATAACAGGCGGGTCTTGCCCCTGCCGAGTTCGCCGAGCGCCATGGCTCCGATCGCGACCCGGACCAGGCGCAGGACATGGGCGCCATGTGCCTTCATCATCCGGCGCACCTGCCGATTGCGCCCCTCGGTCAGCACCACCTCGACCCAGCTCGACCGCGTGCCGGAACGAAGCAACCGGACCCCGGCGGCAGTCAGCCTTTCCCCTTCATCGATGACCGGTTCGGCCAATCCGGCAAGCCAGCCGGGGTCGGCGATCCGGTCGATCTTCACATGATAGGTCTTCGGAACCGCCGATGCGGGATCGAGCAGATAATCGGCCCAGCCGGTGTCATTGGTCATGAGCAACAGACCCTCGCTTGCCTTGTCGAGGCGCCCGACGGGCGAAAGATAGGGCAGGTCGGGGGGAAGGCAGTCATAAACCGTTCCGCGCTCCTGCGGGTCGCGACGGGTCGTGACCAGCCCGCGCGGCTTGTACAGCATCAGATAGACGGGACGTTCGGCGATGATCACCCGGCCGTCGACCGCGACCCGCGCCCGCCGCAAGTCGACGCGCTGCGACTGGGACCGGGCCGG
>CAZCHE010000059.1:0-1259 GCA_964498395.1 uncultured Parapedobacter sp.
CGCGGGCCGGGGCGGCGCGTTCGGCGACTGAACATGCCGTCACGACAAGCCCAGTGACAGCATATCAGGACTTTGCCATCAACTTCATCGTCATCGCAGTCAGCGCCTCGGTCGCGGTGGAGATAACCGCATCGGCGTCGGGCGCCCAGAAGGGCGAATGCAGGCTGGGCAAGGTGCGTCCTGCCTTCTGCGCCGCCTCGAACTCGTCGTGCGGGACGCCGCCCACCCAGAATATCAGGCTCTTGATACTTTCATCCGCGCGCACGAAACGACCGAAATCCTCACCTCCCATCACCGGAGGGATCGCCATGACGCGCTTGTCACCGAACCGCTCCTTCAGGAACGCCGCCATCTCTTCGGTAAAGTCCGGCGTGTTATATGTTGACGGCGTAAACTCGTTCTTGTCGACGGTGACGACGGGCATGCGATCCTCCGGCATGCCAGCGGCGATCGCCTCTCCCTTCGCGACGCGCGCGATACCGTCGAGCAGGTGACCCCGAACCGCGTCGGTATAGCTGCGGACCGTCAATTGCAGCCGCGCCTCGTCGGAAATGATATTATGCTTTGCACCCGCGTGAAAGCTGCCGACCGTCACCACGGCGCTGTCGAGCGGGCTGGTTTCGCGCGACACCAATGTCTGCAGCGAACCGACGATGCGGCTCGCCAGCACAATCGGATCCTTGGTCGTGTGCGGATAGGCGCCATGACCGCCGACGCCTTTTACAAGGATGTCAACACTGTCCACATTGGCGAGCGCATAGCCGGGCGTATAGCCGATCATGCCCGCCGGAAACTGAGCGGCATCGTGAAAGGCGAGCACATATTCGGGCTTGGGGAAACGGGTGTAGAGGCCGTCATCCAGCATCATCCGCGCGCCAGCGCCGCGTTCTTCGGCGGGCTGCCCGATCATCACCAGCGTGCCCGACCATTTGTCCTTGTTCGCGACCAACCGCCGCGCGACGCCGATCCACGCGGTCATGTGCGTATCATGGCCACAGGCGTGCATCACGCCTGTCTCGACACCTTCAGCGGTCGTTACGCGCACTTTCGATGCGCCCGGCAGGCCGGTCTGTTCGGTCACCGGCAGGCCGTCCATGTCGGCGCGGACCATCACGACCGGTCCGGGGCCATTCTTCATCACCGCGACGACGCCCGTCCCGCCAACCTTTTCGGTAACCTCAAAGCCCAGCCTGCGCGCCTCCGCGGCCAGTATCGCGGCCGAGCGCACTTCCATGAAGCTGAGTTCGGGATTGGCATGG
>CAZCHE010000060.1:0-1249 GCA_964498395.1 uncultured Parapedobacter sp.
ACACGCTCTGACGGCACTGACCTACCTCGAAGGCAATCTCTCTGTGCTCGACAACGGCTGGTCCAGAACGATCTCGGCCGACTCTCCCGAGGATGGTGTCACCGTGGAGGGGATGCCAGCACTTTGGGCCGTGGTGTACGAGGAGACGTATGACTACGACAAGGGAAAGACGTTCCGCTTCATTGAAGGTGTTGAGGTTTGGTCAGCCACCGGAACGCAGCCACCCACCATCCAGGATGCGTTCAAGAGTGCGTTCTGCTCAGATTCCAAGTCCACCTGCGAGACGTGACGACCTAAATCTGATCTTGTACCACCCCAGCCAAATGAGCCCACGGCAGGACACCTACTGACCTATTGGCCGACCTCGGTTCGGTAGATCGTGATACGTGATGCCAGGCTCTCTGGCAGGTGAGCGGCCCACGCCCGCAACACTGCCTCGATCTCATCGCCTAGGCGGTCGCTCTCGTCCTGCGATATGTCGTCGGTCACCCAGACGGATAGAAACCACTCGCCGAGGTAGTACACAAGGAGCCCCAATCTTCAGCTGTCACCTCGTTCGGTGACGTTCTGTGATGGGGCGGTAGGGCCGCACTGCCCGAGCGGATGCGAGCCACTGTAGCCCAGACCTGACCGGACACGCAGGGAAAATCTTGGGTGCGGCAACCCGTTCGCCTGGATGCAGAGGGGGTTTCATAGTTCCGGCTGTAGATTCGTTAGTCAGAGTACCGGAATAGTACGGATACTTCCGGAGCGTCCGTCAGTTCAAACGAGATGTCCGGGTCACCTTGCATTCGCTCCCTATCGTTTGCCCTATCATCCTGATTCGCCTGACTTGCAACGTACCAGGGCACGGCCTGCCTCGAACGAACACCTGAGCCAATCAACTCGACGATCGGATCACCTGGTTCTAGAGACACCATTCGCCGCCCACCCTGATCGAAGAACTGGCCGATTCGCAGGCGAATTAAAGGCTCAGCAACAGCTAGTGCAGCTTTGTATGCAGGATCATCATGCCGAGTTCTCTCATCGAACCCTAACAGTGGAGGTGGCAAACTGGGTGAAATTAGAGCACTGTATGGATTCGTCAACCCACCGCAGGTCGATGGACATACCTGACACGCCAAAGGCTTCGTCCAGTAGCTCATCTCGCTGAACGGCACCGAAGAACGCCTTGAGTAATTGGCTTGAATGACTTGAGCTGGCACTATCGCAACACCCAGTACATCAACTGCACAGGGGAACTGCGTAC
>CAZCHE010000061.1:0-1247 GCA_964498395.1 uncultured Parapedobacter sp.
GTTGCTGGAATCCACGGTGGCGCGCAACAGTCTGGTGCGCCTGTGCGCGGCCAGCGGCCTCGGCCGGCCGGTGTTTACCGCCACCGCGTCCGCGGTCACCTGCGCTGTCCCGCGCAAGGGCTACTGGATCTCCACGGTGGGGGTGAGCGTTGCGGTGACCGACATTGAGGCCAGCGCACTTCGGGCGCTCACAGAGCGACCCGTCCCACGTGGCGAACTCGCCAACGAGCTCGGCCTGCCCGACTTGGCCACTCGGGACCTGCTCGCCCGCCTCCGCGACCATGGACTCGTGCATCCCGAAGGCCATGGCAGGGGCGCTACGTGGCTCCTCGGACCCGGCTGACCCCCCCCGGATTAGAACCCGAATAGGACCTCGGTCGACCACGAACCCGGCAAAGCCGCAGGTCACGGCCTGGCGGACACCCCACCTTTAGACACGGAATAGGACCTGCTCGACGGTGACGCCGGGTCAGCGGAAGTCTCGACTGGTGTGGAACGCGCCGGTCGGCAGGTGGAGTGGCGCGAGGTTGTCAGCGATGACGTTGATTGCACCATCGGCGCGCTGGAGCCGACCGCGGATGAGCAGTGCGGGTGAGCGGGCAATGGGGCGGAAGCGCTGCCAGCAGCCTCGCGAGATGAGGATGTTCACGAGGCCCGTCTCGTCCTCCAGGTTGGCGAAAGTCGTGCCCCTCGCCGTCATCGGGCGTTGGCGGTGGGTGACGACGCCCGCGACGAGGACACGATCTCCATCAGCTCGATCTGCGAGCCCGGCGGCGGTGGTGACACCGAGTTCCGTGAGCCGCTGGCGGACGTGCTCGGTGGGATAGCCGTCGGGCGTGATGCCGGTGGCCCACAGATCGGCGATGGTCTCCTCAACTGGCTCCATGCCGGGAAGGTGTGGCGCATGGACGCCGACGACCACACCGGGGAGCTGGCCGGGACGCTGCTGTGCGGCGGCGCCGGCAGACCAGAGCGCTTCTCGACGGCCCACGTCGAAGCAAGCGAAGGCGCCAGCAGTCGCCAGCGCCTCCATCTGCGTGGCGGTCAGAGTGGGGACTCGGCGTGCGAGGTCATCGATGCTCCGGTAGGGGCCGTGGATGTCGCGTTCGGCCGCGATGGCTTCGGCGGTTTCGAGAGCGATGGCGCGGACCGACTCGAAGCCGAGCCGCACCGCGAACCCTCCTGTGGAGTCAGGTTCGGCTTCGAGATCGGCGTGGGCTGCCGAAGCTCGGAGGTCGGGTCGTCGG
>CAZCHE010000062.1:0-1244 GCA_964498395.1 uncultured Parapedobacter sp.
CGGGTCTGGGCGGATGCAGCGGGTAGCATCGCTACCCGCAAGGCCGCATTGACCCGGGACCGAAGGCTGCCGCCTATATGGCGTTTGCGTTCCGCAATGCATCGATCTCCGCTGCGCTGAATCCCGCCCATTCGAGGACGTCGGCGGAGGCATCGCCGCGTGTTGCGGCGGGAAGACGGATTTCCTTCGGCGTATCCGCAAAGTTCAGCGGATTCGCCACCATCTCGAGCGGACCTTTCGTCGGATGCTCATAGGCGGTGGCAATTTCGAGGTGCTTGACCTGCGGATCGTCGAACAATTGCCGGATATCGTAGATCGGACCGCAGGGCACGCCGGCTTCCGACAGCGTTTCCACCCAATGCGCGGCAGTTTTCGTCCGCGTGACCGCGTTGATCGCGGCATGGACATTCTCGCGATCGGCCGCCCGGCCGATCTGGGTTTTCCAGGCGTCCTTCTCCGGCCACTCGGGATGACCCAGCACCTGGCAAAGGTCCCTGAACTGGCGCGAGGAGGAGGCGCCTATGTTGATATGCCCGTCGCTCGCTTCGAAGGTTCCGATCGGCACGGCCGTGGGATGATCATTGCCAGCCTGCGCCGGAACCTTGCCCGACGCCAGATAGCGCGCGGCCTGAAAGTCCAGCATGAAGGCCATGCTTTCGATAAGCGAGGTATGAACCCAGCTTCCCCGGCCGGTGCGCTCGCGCTTGTAGAGTGCCATCATCACGCCGAGTGCGAGCAGATTGCCCGCGGTCGTATCGGCGATCGCGATGCCGGTGCGCATCGGACCGTCCCCCGGACGACCCGTCACCGACATCAGTCCCCCCATGCCCTGGGCGATCTGGTCCACGCCCGGGCGCTCTGCGATGGGACCGCTCTGTCCGAAGCCGGAGATGCTGCCGTAGATCAGTCGCGGATTGACCTTCGTCAGGTCGTCATAAGAGATTTTCAGCCGGTGTTTCACCGCGATCCGCATATTCTCGATAACGATATCGGCCTTTTCGACGAGGCGCAGAAAAGCGGCATGGCCTTCCGCCGTCTTGAGGTTGAGCGTCATGGCGCGTTTGTTGCGATGGAGATTCTGATAGTCGAAGCTTTCGCGGCGGCCGATCACCTCGTCGCCGCCATCGTCCGGCGGCTGGATCAGGATCACGTCGGCGCCCCAATCGGCGAGATGGCGCGCGCAGGTCGGGCCGGCGCGCGCCAGCGTCAAGTCCAGTACGACAAGACCCTCCAGCGGCAGCGGT
>CAZCHE010000063.1:0-1238 GCA_964498395.1 uncultured Parapedobacter sp.
CTGCCGATGCCGCGCATAGCAAAGTTCGTATTGATGGGATCGACCGCGGTCACCGCCAGACCCGGCGTCCGCACCGCAATGTCCGCGACCGTTTCGATATTGTTCGCGCGAAGCTGTTCGGCACCGAACGCCGTGACGGAAATGGGGACGTCCTGAAGCCGCTGCTCCTGACGCTGCGCGGTCACGACGATATCATTGCTCGTGTCTTCGCTCGCATCCTGCGCCATCGCTACGCCCGGCAAGGCCAGCGATGCCGACCCCGCGAGCAGGATGGCAGACCGATTCACTTTATGCTTGAACATTCATGCTCTCCCTGATCATTTTTGGCTTTGTGCGCGCCTGCAATCATGCTTGACATGCCCGCCCGCAGTTCCTTAGCTAGCTAAGAATAAAGCTTCTATATAGCAGCAATTGTTGCCGCGCAAGCGGCACTGAAGGGCCGCATAAAAACAAGGTGGGGTGAGTGCATGACCATGAAAAAAGGTGACAATCCTCTCGTCACGGACGTGTCCGCCGATCCGCCATGGCCGCGCCCGGCCTATAGCTGGTATGTCGTGGGCGTCCTGCTGCTCGCCTATACATTGTCGTTTATCGACCGCATGATTCTGAGCCTGCTCGTCGCTCCCATTCGCGCCGCATTCGACATTTCCGACACACAGGTCAGCCTGCTCATCGGTCTCGCTTTCGCGCTTTTCTATACGTTGCTCGGTTTGCCACTGGCTTGGATCGCCGACCGCCACAATCGCCGGAACCTGATCGTCGCCGGGGTCGGCTTCTGGAGCGCCATGACCGCAGCATGCGGCTTCGCTGGCAGCTATGCGACGCTGTTCCTCGCGCGTATGGGCGTCGGCGTCGGCGAAGCGACCCTGTCACCTGCGGCATTTTCCATGCTCAGCGACTATTTTCCGCGCGACAAACTGGCCCGCGCTATCGCGGTCTATTCGATCGGCGTCCCTCTGGGCTCGGGCATCGCGCTCGTCCTGGGCTCATTTATCGTCCAGGCGGTCCTCGCCGCCCCCATGATCGACCTTCCCTTCTTCGGCGAGGTCGAGGCATGGCGCATGATCTTTGTGTGGGTTGCCTTGCCGGGCATTCCGATCTGCCTGCTGATGCTGACCATCCGCGAACCGTTCCGGCGTGGCGTCAAGCGCGTCGAGACGCAGGCCGCACCCGGCCTGATCGCGCATATCACCCGGCAGCGCGTCGCCCTGACCGCCTTGTTCGGCGGGATGTCGCTG
>CAZCHE010000064.1:0-1236 GCA_964498395.1 uncultured Parapedobacter sp.
TGTACAAGACCGGCGAGACCAATCTGATCGGCGTGCTGGTGTCGAGCGCGACGGGCAAAAGCCTGTCGGAATATCTGTCCGAGAAGATATGGAAACCGTTCGGGATGGAAGCCGATGCGCTGTGGATGCTCGGAACCACCGGGCATGAGATCGCGGGCTGCTGCATCTCCGCGCGGCTGCGCGATTATGCCCGCTTCGGCCTGTTCATGCTGGGCGGCGGGTTCGCGGGCGGGAAGCAGATCCTGCCCGATGGATGGATCGCCGATGCCACCACCAAAAAGGAGGATGTCGGAATCCCGGGCCGCGGATATGCCTATCAATGGTGGACCAATGACGATGGCAGCTATTCGGCCCAGGGCATTTTTGGCCAAGGGATATTCATCGACCCGTCTCGCAAACTCGTTATCGCTTCAAATGGCAACTGGCCGGTCGCCAACGATCCCGAAGGAATCGGAGCGGCGCGCGAACTTTTTTACAAGCATGTTCAGGCGGCAGCGGAGGCCTAACAGGGCAGATAAAGCCTATGACGGCACGTTGCAGAGACTCGCCTTGCAAGAGTGATCCTACCGAAAGGCCGGTAGAGCCGCCCGTTCAGTCGAGAAGAATCTCTTGGAACACGCCGCGCATGCAATGATCCGAACTCATCGCGGCCCCATATCCGCCCGCATTGAGAAAGGCGATGAAGTCGCCCTCGGAAAGCGGCGGCATCTCGACATTTTCTGCCCATAGATCGAGCGCCTCGTTGATATTCCCGGCGATCGTGCATCGCTGCCACGCCTCTCCGTTCCCCGACCGCGGCACGCAGGCGGCCGGCTCGCACGGCAGATCGTAAAAAGCCGGCTCGGGATGCAGGTTGAAGCCCCCATCGACGCTGACGAAAAGCGTGTCGCATTTTGTTTCGACATTGGTGACGCCCAGCACCAGCATGCCCGCATCCTTGACCAGATAGTCGCCCGGTTCGACGGCGATTTCAACGCGGCGACCCGTGAAATGGTGCCGCAGCATTCCCGCCCATCGCTCCAGATCGAGCGGCCGGTCCGACGCCCGGTGCGGCACACCGAGCCCGCCGCCGATATTGACGACGCCGACGTCGGGCAGATCGCGAAGAAAGCCCAGCCCTGCTTCCAGCGCCGCTTCCCACGCGCCAAGCTGGCCGTCGAGATATCCGCAACCGACGTGGAAGTGCAGACTCGTCACGCGAAGATCATGGTGCCGGACCGCGGCCAGTGCTTCGTC
>CAZCHE010000065.1:0-1215 GCA_964498395.1 uncultured Parapedobacter sp.
CCAAATTCCCCTGATAAATCAATGCTATAAAGTGGTCTTATCGGCAGGGCCGATAAGACGGCAGCTTTGAAAACTCACCAGTTTCGGCAGGCCTACAACATCAAAGCATTGAAACAATTTGAAAATCCTTCACCCTGCACTCACCACAGTGCTTAAGTGGCGTCAGGATGAACGGTGGGAACGCGTACGGATCTCATTCACCAGGGATAGCAACGGATCGGCTAGCTTCTTTACCGACCAGCCATGGCTCAATGCGCCGAATCGCCTCGTCGATCAGGTCGGTCGAGACTGCGAAGCTGAGGCGTATGAAGCCGTTGCCATCGACTGGATCGAAGTCCAGTCCGGGCGCTATGGCCACGCCGGTGTCGCGCAGCAACGCTTCGCAGAAGGCGAGGCTATCATCCGTTAAGTGGCTGACGTCGGCATAGATATAAAAGGCTCCGTCGGGAGGCGCGATCCGTCGGAGACCCATTTTCGGAAGGGCTTTGAGCAAGAGTTCGCGATTGCGCGCATAGGTTTCGATATGACCTTCGAGCTCGTCGCGGCAGTCAAAGGCGATCAGGCCGGCGTGCTGGGCGAGCGAGGGCGGCGTCAGGAACAGATTGCCCATTCGGGCGCGAGCGGCGTCGATCAGGCTTTCGGGTACGATGAGCCAGCCAAGGCGCCAACCCGCCATGCTGAAATATTTGGAAAAGCTGTTGACGACCAGCGCGCTTGGCGCATGCTTCAGCATGGTTTCTGCGGGAAGCGTATAGCTCAGCCCATGGTAGATCTCGTCTGAGACAAGCGCGATGCCGCGGCGTTCGCAGACCTCGGCTAACGCCTGGAGTTCGTCGGGCGGGATGATCGTACCGGTAGGGTTGGCCGGGCTTGCGACGATCAATCCGTCCGGTGCTGGCTCCAGCTGTTCGATCGCGTCGGCGGTGATCTGGAATCGTTCGGCTTCGCTGCAGGCAAGCTCGACGGGCTCGAGGTGAAGCGCTTTCAGGGTATTGCGATACGCAACATAGCCAGGACGGGCCAGCGCGACCCGGGCGCCGGGTGAAAACAAACAGGAAAGGGCGAGGACCAGCGCAGGGGAAGCGCCGCACGTAAGGATGACCTGCTCCGGATTGACCCGGACCCCATAGGCTTCGTCATAATGTGCCGCGATACGTGCCTTCAGACCCGGACTTTCCCAATAACCCATGCCGTCGGTATCGAGGATGTCGTGCG
>CAZCHE010000066.1:0-1199 GCA_964498395.1 uncultured Parapedobacter sp.
GGTGCCGCTGGCGGACTTCCTCTCGGAGGTCACCGCCGAGCGCGACGCCCGGCGCTAGAGCATCTTTCTCTATTTCGTAGCGTATCCTGTATGGCGGAAGAAGCCCGATAGGTCTTGGGGCGTGATCGCTCGCAGTGCCTGGCCAATGGCTGAAGCAAGCGCATCTTCGCTTCTGGCCTGAGCTTGGCGGATCAATCCCTTGGCTTTGGACCACATCAATTCAATAGGATTTAGATCAGGCGAGTAAGGCGGTAGATACCACAACTCAGCCCCCGCAGATTCGATGGCCTGGCGAACACCCTGGATCTTGTGGGCCGCCAAGTTGTCCATGACCACAACATCTCCGGGCCGCAGCGAGGGCGCGAGCATCTGCTGAGTGTAAAGAAGGAAGATCTCGCCATTGAGCGCGCCTGGAAAGCACAGGCAGGCTTCCGGAATCACGCCCTCTTGGCGGATCGCTGCCAACATCGTGGTGGTATTCCAGTGGCTGTGAGGAACGGATTGGACCACACGCGATCCACCGCGTCCCCAACCGTAAAGTCGAGTCATGTTGGTTTTGGCCGAGGATTCATCGAGAAAGACCAGGGAGCTGGCAGGAACAAAGCGACGAGCAATAGCGAAATTCAAGCGTTGCTCAGCCACTTTGGGGCGTCGTTGTTCGGCGGCAGTCAACGATTTTTTTTGAAGCGGTAGTCCAAACGCCGCACCGCTCGCCACAGGGTGGTATCGCGGTAGCGTTCGCCTGTGTGGGCCTGCAAGGCCTGTACGAGTTGAGACAAGGTGGTGCCTGGGTAGTCTCGAAAATGCGCATGGATAAGCGGCTCGATCTCCGGGCCGATTTTCGGTCGAGGACCTGTTGGTGATTTCAGGGGTGCGATGCTGCCGGTCTCACGTCGCCGCTGCTTGAGGCGTCGAACCCAGGCAGGGGAGACTTGAAAAAGCCGTGCGACTTCCAAAGTCTTCATCCCCCGATCGCACGCGCCGATAACACGCAGCCTCAAATCCATAGAGTAAGCCATCCGAGCCTCCGTTGTGCCAAGGAACACAGCGTCAGCCTATGACCACGTCATCAAGAGCGCAAGACCGAACATGTACCGAAAGCGCTACGGGAACCCGAGAACTGCTCTAAAAGCACCTTGAAAGGGGTGGGTGGGCACTGCCCACCGCTTCTTGCCAGCGGCTTGGAGGTTGCGGTGGGC
>CAZCHE010000067.1:0-1193 GCA_964498395.1 uncultured Parapedobacter sp.
CCAGCCAAACGGCCTTCAACAGCAAATGCGCGGTGCAGAAGGCCAGGTCAAAGGCCGGATCGCCATAGACCGCACATTCGGCGTCCAGAAAAACCGGGCCGTCGGCGCCGACCAGAATATTCTTGGGACTGACGTCGCCATGAACGAGTGCGACCTTGCGCGACGCAAGATCGTCCGCGAGCGCATAGAGCCGCGGCGCCATCTCCCGATCCTTCTCCGCCACATACAGCAGGAAGGGGTCGATCCGCAGCGCTCGGAACATCGCATCGGTAGGAAAGGCCTCGCGGTCGGTCGCGCTGTGCGCGGTGGCGGCATGAACCGCCGCGATGCTGCGCCCGACGGCGGCAGCGAACGGCGCATCGACCCGCCCTGCAACCAATTCGTCCTTCCACACCGGAGCATCCTGCAGGAAGCGCATGGCGAAGCCATAGCCGGGCAATTCGGCAAGCACTTCCGGGGCGATGCGTTCGTCGACGCCGCGGGCGCGGCGAAGCCAACGCACCTCGCTTTGCCCGCGTTCGACGGGGGCGTGCCATTCGGCCGCGACGCGAAGCTGTTCCAGCGGCCGCTTCACGACGATCGGCCCCGCCAGCGAATCCAGCTTCCACACGTCGCACGACACCCCGCCGGTCAGCGGTTCCAGACGGGGGTCGCCATCCGCGATCAGGCCGACGCCGCGCAGTCCTTCGACAATGTCGGCGTCGGCTGTCGCCATCAGAGCTTTTCCCGGATCCAGCTGCTGACGACATCGGCGGCATTCTGCCGTACCGCGATCGAATCCTCGAAATAATGGGCACCAGGGATCAACTCGAGCCTCTTGTCCTGCGATCCGAGGAATTCATAGATTTTGCGCGCGTCGCTGGGGAACACACCCGTGTCCGCCGTGCCCTGCACGACAAGCACCGGGGTGTCATGCTTCGCGAAATGCGGCTTGCCCTGACACAGCGACGTTTCGAGGCTCCACATATTGAGCCAGGTCTTGATCGTGTTGGCGCGTCCGATGCTGGGCGTCCGGTTGGCGATCGCAGGGTCGCCGCGATAGCATTGGCCGGGCAGACGGTCCGAGGGGTCGATTGCCGGGTCGATGCAGCGAATGTCGCCCCAACAACGGAACATCGGGAAGATGCGATCGGGAATTCCTGCATCGTTGAGGCGCTTCAACTCGGCCTTTGCCCAGTCGGTGATCCGCTGGT
>CAZCHE010000068.1:0-1191 GCA_964498395.1 uncultured Parapedobacter sp.
CGCCCCATTGCTTTCACCTTCGACATGCTGTGCGGACGCATCCAATATGGCATCGCGGGCAGCTACGATAAGGAATTCGCTGCACACAGCCCCGGCAAGCTGGTCGCCTATCGCCAATATGATGTCACGCTGGAACGCGGGATAGATACGGTCGATCTGGGCGCGGGCGACAGCGGCTACAAGCAGGCGCAGGGCGCGGTGGCCGGCCCGGATATCCTCGACTGCCTGATCGTTCGCAATCGTCCGCTTGCGGCGCTGCTGCGCCTCAAGTGGGAACGCGGCGGGACTGGGATCAACGACAATCCGCCTTAGGACGATGGCGCGCCCGCTGCGCCGTGCCGCGCCCACATGGTCAATCCCAAAAATAATCAATCGATCGGACATGGCGATCGCTGTCGTTCGTCCGACTTGACCCTGTAGCAACTACAGGGTGCATAATGGCCTCGAATCGATGCTGAGATGTGCATTCAGATGTGCATAAGGCGGACGCCTTGTGTCGCGACGGGAACCAAGTCATGGGTAACAGATCGAAGCAGGATCGGGCGAAAGCGCTTTGCCGATGCGACGTGCCAGGGCCGAAGAGTGAATGGCATGGCGTGCGCTGGACCAGCCCATATACTGTCGCTGTCGATACCATGCGATCTGCGCCTGCTGTCGGCAAAGCCTCATGACAATGCCAACAGCCTTCGCTAGGGTATCGAACATGTTCCGCGGCAGCCTGCTCCTTTTTTGCCTGCTGGTGTCTTCGCTGATCGCGACGACCAGCATACACGCGCAGGAGGCTCTGTACGCGTCCGGTGTCGAATGCGCCGAGGCGGGGTATTCGGAGAGCGATGAGAATCAGTCATCGAACGATATGGAAAAGGCGGTGCCGCATCAGCATGGCGGATGCCACGGCCACCATATATCGATCGCGGCGAACGCAGCGGCGTCCGACACTCTTGTCCGTGACGGCGACCTGCTGCTCCCACGCGACGCTGTGGGCCTGGAGCACAGCGGCATCGACCCAGCCCTAAGACCCCCGATCGCCTGACATTCGTTCCGCTTGCCGGCGCTTCGCACCGGCTGGTTCGATTTGTCAGGAGCTAATTTCATCATGCACCGTTTGTTCGCGGCCCTGTTGGCCGCCGCGTCCTGCACCAATATGGCGCAGGCGCAAACCTCGCCGCCTGTCGAGGCAGGCCAGACCTT
>CAZCHE010000069.1:0-1187 GCA_964498395.1 uncultured Parapedobacter sp.
CGCCGGTCGGTGCCGTCGGCGGCCATCGGTTCGAGCAATAGCGAGGGCTTGCCCGCCGCGCGCGCCAGCGATGCCCGCGCCGCAAATTCGGCGACCTCGGTCAGCGCCGCCTTGTCCATATCGTCGCCCTCACCGGGCAGCGCGCTTCCCTTCAGTACCGCCAGATAGGCCTTCAGGACAGGGGGAGGAATCGCGGCAGGGACCGCCAAAGAATCCGGGTCAGGATCGGCGGCGGCGGCATCGACTTTCTTTTCGGTCATGGCGTGAGATTTTCCTGCGCTTCTGCTGGCGGATCTCTTGCCGGGATCGGCTCGCCCGCCATGTCCCACCTCTATGCGCCCGCAGCCCGCGCGGCTCAAGAGCTAGCGGACGCTGCAGCGCACAATAATTCCAAATTTTTGATCGTCTGTTACGCGGACCGACGGTCAGTCGCCGGGCGTGATCGCAACCGCCTTCTTCGCCAATTTCGCGATCAGCGCAGCGTCGTCCGCCGCCTTGGCGACGATGCCGACATGGCCGCCGGGCATGGCACGCGCGATCAGCACGACGAACTCGGCATCGCCCGCGTCATGTTCCAGGATCACCGCCGGTTGGGCGCGGCGCAATGCCTCCAGCGCGGCGTCGGGGCGGGCGGGCTTATCGCCCTTCGGCTTGCGCCGCGCGCGCGCATCCCTGACCAGCGCCTTGAGCCCGCCCGGATAACGATCGAGATAGACGGCCAGTTCGCCCCGGCGGACACCCTCTTCCTTCGCATGGCCCAGAACGCACGCATATTCGGCGATCCGGGTCTTGTCATAACCGGCACCAAAGACCAGCTTGACCACCGGCGTCATCGGCGCGCGGTCCTGGACCGCCAATCCGGCATCGTCGAGCAGCGCGACGAAGTCGTCGGGCTGTGTTTCGGCGGCGAGCGCGAAGTCCCACGCCTTTCCGACCGCCTGATAAAGCGCACTGCGGCTGCGGCTGTCGGCGGCGAGCGCCCGGGCGGCGGTTTCGCGGGCGAGTGCGAGCCAGTCGGCCAGCCCGGCATCCTCGCCCGGATCGGCGTCCGGTTCATCCGCTTCGGCCACGGCGTCGGTCAGCAACATCGCATCGGCGCTGCTGTCGTCCAATGCTGCAAAGCCCGGTGCGGCGGCATCGTCGTCGAGATGTTCTGAATCGGGGCCGTCTGCCCATACGGGGACCGG
>CAZCHE010000070.1:0-1157 GCA_964498395.1 uncultured Parapedobacter sp.
CGGCAACTTCATCGTCAAGCATGTCATCCTGCGCCTCATACGCAGCCGGTTGCCCACGGGGGGGCCGACACCGTTGCCGGTGGCGGCGCGCCTGGCCAATGCCGTTCCAGCGCTGATCATATCGCGGGGTATCGGCGCGGTGCCGCACCTGCCGCCGGCGGTGGCGACCGTGGTCAGCAATGTCGTCGCAGCATCGGTCATCCTGTTCGTCGCGATGGCGCTCAGCAAGCTGCTCAGCCTCGGCAACGACATCTATGACCAGCGGCCCAGCGCGGCCAGCCGGCCGATCAAGGGCTATATCCAGGTCCTGAAGATCGTCTGCTATTGCGCGGCCGCCGTCCTGATGATCGCGGCGCTGACCGACCAGTCGCCGCTGCTGCTGCTCTCCGGTCTCGGCGCGATGGCTGCGGTGCTGATGCTGGTGTTCAAGGACACCATCCTCTCGCTCGTCGCGTCGGTCCAGCTCACCTCGAACGACATGCTGCGGGTCGGCGACTGGATCGAAATGCCCGCGATGGGTGCCGACGGCGACGTCATCGACATCGCCCTGCACACCGTGAAGGTTCAGAATTGGGACAAGACGGTCACCACCATCCCGACCCACAAGCTGATCGAACAAAGCTACAAGAACTGGCGCGGCATGTCCGAATCGGGCGGCCGCCGGATCAAGAGGTCGCTGCTGATCGATCAGGGCGGGATCCGTTTCCTGACCGAGGAGGAGCGGCAGGCGCTGCGCCGCTTTGCGCTGATCGAGGAATATCTGGAACGCAAGCGCGACGAGATCGGCGAATGGAACAACCGCCTGGAACAGGAAGGGCGCGACCCGGTGAACAGCCGCCGCCTGACCAACCTCGGCACCTTTCGCGCCTATGTCGTCGCCTATCTTCGGGCGCACGGACGCATATCAAACGACATGACGCTGATCGTGCGGCAATTGCCGCCAACCTCACTGGGCCTGCCGCTCGAAATCTATTGCTTCACCAGCACCACCGCATGGGCGCAATATGAGGATATCCAGTCGGACATCTTCGACCATATGTTCGCAATCATGCCCGAATTCGGGCTGCACCCCTTTCAGGAACCGGGCGGCCTCGATCGACGACCCGAAGAAAAGGCCGATTGACGCATCAGGCAGTCAGCGCGATCTTCCCGACAGG
>CAZCHE010000071.1:0-1156 GCA_964498395.1 uncultured Parapedobacter sp.
GAAGCGCGCACGGATGGCGAGCATCGTCCCCGGCGCGATGCTGGAGGCGGCGGCGGGGTCGATCACTTGTGCGCCAAACCCCTGCGGCGTGCCGAGCGTCCCGTTCACCACCGACCATTCGACATCGTCGACCAGGAACCATGTGCGATACTGGTTGGTGTGCCGGGTGCGGAAGCGGATGGTCACGGTCTGACCGGCGAAGGCCGCGAGCGAAGCGCTGTGCGTCCACCAGGGTTCGGCCCTCAATGCGACGGTCATCCCGGCGGTGTGAGCGCCATTGGTCCGCATGTCCCAGCCATTATACTGGCCATAGCCCGACGCGCTGGTCGATGCCGCTCCGGTTCCCATGTTCGGGGCGAAGGGGCGCGTCACATAATTTCCGGCGGTCGGACCGACGATTTCCGTGGTGCTCGACCCGACAATCTCGATCCGCAGATAGTCGAAGCTGGTGCTGCCGTTCGCGCTGCTGTCCCATCCCTGCGGTTTCCAGCGCACGGTCAGGTTGCCGGGGTTGGTCGCGGGCACGGCGATGGTGCGGGTCAGCACCGTCTGCGATTCCCCGTCGCTGGCCTCGCTGTTCGTGCGCGCGCCGAGAAGATAGGAAAAGGCGCCGGTATTGGCGTTGCCGTTGGTGCTCCGTGTCTGGCCCGATCCGGCGCTGTCGGTGACGGACACCGTCTCGTTCGGCCGCACCTGAATGTCATAGGCGTTGTTGTTGCGGGTCGCGGTCCAGTTGGTCGGATTCTGCTGGCCGGTCGCGCTCTGTTCGAAATTGCCGTTGATCGGTGTTTGCGGATTGGCCGGTTTCGCGCCGTTCGGCGTGATGTCGAAATAGATGTGATAGGTTTGCGCGCCGCCGTCCTGGACGATCCAGCGTACCTCGCCGCGCGCATTGCCGGTGGCGTCGGTGGCGCCCGCATAGATGGTGTCGTTAAACTCCTGGATCGCCGCCAGCGTCCCGTTCGGACGCACGACGCGGACCGAATTGACGTCGAAGGCGCCCGCTACGCCAAGCTGCGTCAAAAGGGCCGTGAAATCGACGTCGACCCGGGCGGTGCTGTTCACCGTCGACGCGGCGGGCAGCGTCACGGGTACGCGATAATGCCAGTCCTGACCGACCGACACGCCATCGGGATCCCACCAGGCGGGGGTCGCC
>CAZCHE010000072.1:0-1155 GCA_964498395.1 uncultured Parapedobacter sp.
TCTGCGACGTATCCACCCCCGCCGCCGACGGCTGGAACGCCTACGACGAGCTGCGCGCCCTGCTCGTCCGCCGTGGCGTCGACCACGGATCGATCCGCTACATGCAAGACGCCAACACCGACCTTGCCAAGGCCAAGCTCTTCGCCGCCTGCCGCGACGGCACTGTTTCGATCCTCGTCGGCTCCACCGAGACCATGGGCGTCGGCACCAACGTCCAGACGCGCGCCATCGCCATGCACCACCTCGACGCGCCCTGGCGACCCGCCGACATCGAGCAACGAGACGGGCGCATCCTCCGACAGGGGAACCAGAACCCCGAGGTTCGCGTACTCCGCTACGTCACCGAGGGCAGCTTCGACACCTACATGTGGCAGACCCTCGAACGCAAAGCAGCGTTCATCGCACAGGTCACCCGCGGCGACCTGCCAGACCGCGATGTCGACGACATTGGCGACCAGGCCCTGTCATTCGCCGAGGTCAAGGCGCTTGCGACCGGCGACCCCCTCGTGTTGGAGAAGGCCTCCGTGGACGCTGATGTCGCAAGGCTCACGCGGCTCGAACGAGCCCACCACGACGACCAACACAGACTCCGCCGAACTCACGAGTCCGCCACCCGACGAGCCGACAAGGCGGACCACCGGGCGAGCGACCTCCAGACCGTGCTCGCACGAGTCACCGACACGAGGGGCGACCGATTCGTGATGGCCATCGACGGGCGGACCCACGCCAAGCGCGTCGACGCGGGTGAGCACCTCCAACGCCTCCTCCGAGGGCGCCTGCAACAGACCGCTCCCGAGACCAGCGGCCCGACCACCGAGATCGGACGCCTCGGTGGCCTCGCCGTCGCCGCCCAGGCCATCACTACCATCGAGGACGAAGTCCGCGTCGCCATTCCCGACGCCCACATCGAAGTCAGCTTCCTGAGCAGCGACCTCAGTCGTAGCGACCCCGCCAACCTCATCACCCGTCTCGAACGCCAGCTACACCGGTTGCCCGACACCATTGCTGAGCTAGGCCGGGAGGCGCGTGCGGCTCGGGCCGAAGCCCAGCGAGCTGAGGGGCGTATCGGCTCGCCGTGGGATGGCGCCAACGAGTTGGCCGGTCTTCGACGCCGGCAGACGGAGATCGAAGAGCTGCTCGCAGCGACGGGTGAGG
>CAZCHE010000073.1:0-1143 GCA_964498395.1 uncultured Parapedobacter sp.
GCCCCCTTCGCGGTCGAGCCCGCGCTGGTCGAGGCGATGCTCGAATCGGCCGCCGCAGAGGTCGAGTACGCCGCCCATGTCCCACCGGCTAGCGAGACCGAAGCACAGGTCGTCAGCGTCCGGCTGGTTCCGCAAATCCCGCCGCGCGATGCGATATTGACGCACAATTGGCTGGGCGGGCGCCCACGCTTGCCCGCCGCGATGGACTGGCCCCGCATCGACGGCGTCGCCGCCGACTTTCTCGCCCAGATCGCCTGCGCCGACCTGCCCGCCGGACTGTGGGACGGGATGGGACCGCGCCATGGCTCGATCGCGCTGTTTGGCCACCCGGACACCGGCGCCCCGCTGGTGCTGCACCTTGCCGAGGACGGCCCACCGCGCGATCCGCCCCACGCACCGGGACCAGCCTATTTCGGACCGCACGGCGGGGTGCGATTCGGCGACCTCGCTTCGCTCGCCATCCCGGCCTTTCCCGAATGGCCGGTCGACATCGTCGCGGTCGCGGCGGGGGACGCCGATCCGCGACGCAGCGAAACCGGCGCGGGAGACCCCGCCGATGCGCTGAACGCCCGGATCTATGACATCGCCGACCCGGCCTTTCACCCCTTTGACTGGGACAGCATGCTGGCGATGGCGCAGATATTGGAAGGCCGGTTGAAACGCCTGCCAGCCGACGGGGCGGATGAAGCCGCCGCCAACGCCGATGCGGCCGAGCGCGCGCGAGAGATCATCGCGATCATCCGCGACACCGCCGGTCAGGCGCCTTTCTCTGCCACCGACGCAACCGCCGTTATGGCCGCGCTCCACGCGATCCGCTGGACCAAGACCGTCTATCGCTCAGATCCCGAGAGCGGCGAAGAGCAGGTCGAGGCGCTGGTGCTGCCGCTCACCCGCCACCATCCCGACGCGCCGCTGTGGGTCCATGACTATCAGGCGATCCTGTTCGATCAGGCCAAACATGCCTGGTGCGCGAACGCCAATGCACTGTCCGCCCCCGCACGAGCCTTTTTCGAACCGCTTTGGCAGGAGATGGCAGCGCATCAGATGGCGGCGGCAGGCCATATCCCCTTCCGTTATGTCGCGGGCTTCGACGACGAGCGCGACGCGGTGCTCATCGAACTGCCGACCAGCGACCTGATGAGC
>CAZCHE010000074.1:0-433 GCA_964498395.1 uncultured Parapedobacter sp.
TTGAGGCGGCGCTCGGTCGCCTCAAGGAGGCTCGCGATGCTCACGACAAGTTGCTCGTCGCTCACCGTCGTCTGATCAACCTGCCGACGCTCACGGTTGCACTCGCGCCGACTCCGATCCTCGCCGCTGCCGAGCTCCTCGCCGATCTCGAGGAGCGCAAGGTCATCCCGAGCACTCTCCCTAACGTCATCGAGGACCGCCTGGAGCGCGAAGAGTGCCTGTGCGGTACGTCTCTCGCGGCAGGAACGGATGCTCGCCGGCATCTTGAGGCGCTCCTCGACGAGGCAAAGGACATCGACGAGTCGAAGGATTTGCTGCGGTACCTCAATGACGCGGTGAAACGCACGCTGCGCGAGTCGTCCCAGGACGACAGCTGGGCGACGCGCCTCAAGGAGTCGCAGGCGGGGATCAAGCGGTCGATCAAGCTGCAGAA
>CAZCHE010000074.1:443-1139 GCA_964498395.1 uncultured Parapedobacter sp.
GCCCGTCGACAAGCTGCTGCCTCCCGAAGCCAATCGCGCACGCCGTTTCCGCCGACTGCCGCCGCTCAACTTATTCCGCTTCTTCGATGCCGCCGCGCGTCACGGCAGCTTCACCCTTGCCGGGGACGAGCTTTGCGTCACGCCCTCGGCGGTGAGCCAGCAGATACGCCAGCTCGAGTCACAGCTGAAGGACGTCGACCGCGAACGGGGGAATGTCGAGAAGGCGAACGCGAAGGTCCGCGTCGGCGTGATGAAGGAGACCGCGGCCAAGGATGTCCTCGCAGTCATTCGAGGCACGATGACCGTGTTGCAGGGTGAGACCATCGACGAGGTCAGCCAGCAGATGAATGAGATCTTCCTCGCGATGATCGTCGCCGACGAGGAGGCAGGCTCCGTCATCAAGCGCGTCACCCTGACCCGAGACCACGACGATGTCGTGGAGGGCCCCGGCGGCCGCACCATCGATCCCGACATCGACCTCAACGGCGCCTCGAGGCGAGCGTTGACGTTGGCGTTCATCCTCGCGCTGGTCAAGATCAGCGGAGTCAAGGCGCCGAACATCATCGACACACCCCTTGGGATGATGGGTGTCGAGGTTCGCCAGGCCGTGCTCAAGTACGCAGCGCTCCACTCGAGTCAGCTCGTGATGTTCCTCACCGGCTCGGAGGTGCTCGGGGTCGAGGACTTGCTCGACGA
>CAZCHE010000075.1:0-1124 GCA_964498395.1 uncultured Parapedobacter sp.
GATGCGATGGTCAGGCCGAACAACTGCCGCGACAGGCCGACAGCATATTCGCAGATATCGATGACCTCCTGCACCTCGCCGCGCGCTTCGGTCAGGATTTTGCCATTCTCGATCGTCAGCAGATGCGACAGCGCCTCCTTGTGCTCGCGGACGAGCTGCCCGTAGCGGCGGATCAGCTCGCCGCGGTGCGGCGCCGGAACATCCTTCCACGCGGCAAAGGCAGCACGCGAACGGGTCACCATCGCGGCCATGTCGGAATCCCGATCTGTGCGCAAACTCGCGAGCAGCGACCCGTCGATCGGCGAATGCACCGGCAGATCATCGCCGCGCGCGGCGCCGAGCGACAGGCCAAGCGTATCGAAGATGTCGGTCACTGTGTCGGCGAAACCGCCGGGCGCGGCCGGGCCGGAAACTGGAAACTTCATTGTATCAAGAGCGTTCATTTGATCGTCCGTCGAGAGAGATGAGCTGAAATAGGATAGCGCCGGTTCATCGGGCACCGCCGTCATCGACGATGACCTGGCCGTCCTTGATGACGGCGGTGACATGTTCGAGGAGCGTCACGTCACGATAGGGATCGCCGTCGACCGCGATCAGATCGGCCAACTTGCCAACCTCGATCGTCCCCAGATTGTCCGACTGGCCGAGCAGCGCGGCGGCGTCGACGGTTGCCGAACGGATCGCTGCGGCGGGCGTCATCGGCCCCTGTTCGACCATCAAGCGAAATTGTCGCGCATTCTGGCCGTGCGGGGACACACCCGCGTCGGTACCGAAGGCAATGTTGACCTTATACCGCACCGCGCGCGCGACGTTGCGACCGGCAACGGCACGCGCTTCGGCCATTTTCGCTCGCACTTCGGGGCTGGCATCGGCATCCTTGCGCCCGTCGAGCAAGCCGAGCGTCGGGACCAGCCAGGTGCCGCGCTTGGCCATGTCCCTGGCCGTTTCCTCATCCAGCCAGGTGCCATGTTCGATCGAATCGACGCCCGCCCGCACAGCGGCCGTGACGCCCGCGCCGCCATGTGCGTGCGCCGCGACCTTCAGGCCCAGGCCGCGCGCGGCGGCGACGATGGCGGCCAATTCCTCATCGCTAAGATGCTGGCCGAGCCCCCGCGCCTGTTGCG
>CAZCHE010000076.1:0-1096 GCA_964498395.1 uncultured Parapedobacter sp.
GCGCCGCTTTCATCCGCTCACGCTGATCGAGGAGGAAGGTGTCACCCAGCTTGTAGGCGAGCGACTGCCCCGGGATGCCGCAGGAGTAGCGAAGCGTTTCGGATTCGATCTCGCGCTCCGACATGAAGCTATGTTCCCGCATATATTCGCGAGCCTGCTCGAGGGACCAGCCGAGCGCGTTCATCCCGGTATCGACCACGAGCCGGCATGTCAGGAACGCGTCCATCATCAGCCGCCCGAATTTCTCTGCGGGCTCCTCATACATCCCGAGTTCGCCGGCGAGCGTGGCCGCATATTCGGCCCAGCCTTCGTTGAACGAGGAGAAGCTCGACTTCTTGCGCAGTTCATGAAGCTCTTCATTCTCGTTTTGCGAGGCGATGTGGAAATGATGTCCGGGGACGAGTTCATGATAATTGAGAGCGCCGATGTTGAGCAGCGGTGCCTGCGACAGGTTGACGGCGTTGAACAGGTAGCGCCCGTCAGGCTGGTGCGGCGACGGCATCGAGTAATAGCCGAATGTCATCGAGCCGGTCAGCTCGGGCGCGAGGGGCCGAACGCCATAGGCCGCCTTGGGTTTGAACCGGAAAACTTCTTCGACCTTTGGCGCCATGCGATCGATATAGCGCTGGAAGACGTCCGCAATCCCCTCGGCTGTTTCCGCCCGCCACTTCGGATTGGCCGTCAACTCTTCGAGATAGGCCTGGGGATCGCCCTCGAACGCCATCTCGTCCAGCAGCGCTCGCATTTGCGCCCTGACCTCGCGCATGCGTTCATGCCCGCGCGCGTGGACCTCCTCGGGCGTAAGCTCCAGCGTGGTGTGCAGTTGCACCAGTTCGGCATAGACCGCGGCACCGCCCGGATACTGGCTCAGCCCGACGGTATCCGGCGCATTGGCCGCATAGGCGGGATTCTCGAGATAGGCGATGAGCGAGTCGAATGCGGGCAGCACCGCCGTATTGAGCGCGGCCTCCAGATGCGCAGCGAAATCCTCAGCGCCGGGGCCGCTCACGCGGTCAGGGGACATCGCCAGATCGTTGATTGCGGCCGTCCGTGCATTCCGCATCAGCGGCGCACAATGCTCCAACTGCGCCTTGGG
>CAZCHE010000077.1:0-1093 GCA_964498395.1 uncultured Parapedobacter sp.
GGGGCATAGGGAAGGCCAGCCGAGCGCGGGATGGGGTCGCCATCCTCGGTCTGCGTGACGATGTCGAAGCCGGTCGTCGGCGCCGACTGTGCAGCAGCGGCGCCTGCCGAAAACATGGTCGCCGCGAGCAGCGACAGCCCGATCTTCTGCATGGTCATCATCCTGTCCTTCCCTCTATCCCGATCGTCAGAAGCTGGCCGCGACGCCGAATTTCGCCGTCCAGCTGTATTTTTCATATTGCAGGATGCGCTTCGCCCCGGCGAAATTCTGATAGGCGAAATAGGGTGCGTCGGTGACGTTCACCCATTCGGCGAACAGGCGGACGCCCTTGGTGATGCGGTATTTCGCCGACAGGTCGAGCTGGAAATGCTGGTCGACGATACGGTCCTCTTCGGCCGCGCCGCCCAGTTCGTCGAGATATTTGTCGCGATAGGTGCCTGCGGCGCGCAGCGACAGCGGACCTTTTTCATACCCCAGTGCGACGTTGAACGTGTGCTTCGACGATGCGGGAAGGCTGATGTCGCGCGTGTAGGGATTGTCGTCGCCGTCATAGGCGATGATCGTCCCCTTGGCGTCGGTATAGGTGTAGTTGGCGTTGAAGAGCAGGCCGTCGAAGGGCGAGGGCAGCGACTTGAACTGGTGCGCGAACGATATTTCCAGGCCCTTGATCTTCGCCGTCTCGCCGTTCTGGAAGGTCAGCGACTGTGCATAATCGACGCCATAGGCGGTACCGCCGTCGAAATCGCGGACCTCGACGATGAAATCCTGCACCGATTTCCAGAAGACGCCGGCGGTCAGCGCCGAATTTTTCGCGAAATACCATTCGGCCGACAGGTCGAGGTTCCACGCGCTGTACGGCTTCAGGTCGGGGTTGCCGAACTCGGCCTCGCGATCCTCGTTGATCGTGAAGCGTGGGGCAAGCCGCGACAGCTTCGGCCGGACGAGGCTCTTCGAGGCGCCGAAGCGGAGTACCATGTCGCGCGAGGCGTCATAACGGACCGCCAGACTGGGCAGCCAGTCGGTATAGTTGCGGGTGAAGCGCGTCGGGGTGATCGGATTGACCGCGTCATCCTCGTCGATCAGAAAGCCGCGA
>CAZCHE010000078.1:0-1086 GCA_964498395.1 uncultured Parapedobacter sp.
TTATATTGAATTAATAAAACTTTTCAAAGGTAAGGCTTATTTAGAATATTTAAAAATAATTGCACAAAAACCTTTCCGAGAGTTGAATCATTTGCAGAAAATCAGCCGTAAATAACTATCTTTGAAACCGATTTCAAACCGACAAAAATGAATTTTCTAAAACTTATTCGTTACCAAAATTTGATATTACTTGCTCTTATGCAGGTTGTTTTTCATTTCGGATTTCTGAAAAAACAACTTCCTGTTTTGGGATTGACTGATTGGCAGTTTCTGTTGCTTGTTCTTTCTACCATATGCATTGCAGGTGCGGGTTATCTGATAAATGCCGTATTCGACAAAAACATTGATACAATCAACAATCCTGAAAAAGTCATCATCGACAAACATATTTCGGAGGCATCTGTTTATAATTATTACATTATTCTGAACGTAATCGGAGTAGGAATCGGGTTTTATCTGTCGAATCTTATCGAAAAACCGAGCTTTACGGGAATATTTATCGTGATTGCAGGAACACTTTATATGTATGCCTCGGGACTAAAGAAAAACCTCCTTATCGGAAATATTCTGATTGCGTTAATTCTCGGAATTAGTGTTTTGATTGTGGGAATTTTCGATTTACTTCCGATGATTACTCCCGAAAATCAGCAAGGGTTGGGAAGTTTGTTTAAGATTTTGATTGATTATGCTGTTTTTGCTTTTTTGATAAACCTGATACGTGGAATCATCAAAGACTTTGAAAACATTGACCGAGATTTGGATTATGGAGCAAAAACACTTCCGATTGTTTTGGGACAGAAGAAATCAAAAATGATTCTTTCTGTTTTGCTTGTGATTGCTATTGTTTGTCTGATTTGGTACAACTTTGTTTATCTGTTTGAAAATGATTTGTTTATTGCGGTTATTTACATTTTCGGATTGATTTTAGCACCTGTGATTTATACGCTTGTCCGACTTTTCAGTACCTCGCAAAAGAACGATTATTCGCATTTGAGCCTTGTGCTGAAAGGAGTGATTTTCTTCGGAATTTTAGCGATTTTGGTTATTGTTTACAATATTGAATCCAACACCATTGCTTAAGTTTTA
>CAZCHE010000079.1:0-1067 GCA_964498395.1 uncultured Parapedobacter sp.
CCGCGTCGACGATGTTCGAACGTGAAGGCGTACCGGTGTTCGATGCCGATGCCGAGGTCCACCGGCTGCAGGGACCGGGCGGCGCACTGGTTCCCGCGATCGAGGCGCGTTTTCCCGGCACGACCGGCCCGAATGGTGTCGACCGTCAGAAGCTGGGCGCGCGGGTACTCGGCCATGCCCATGAACTGGCGGCGCTGGAGGCCATCGTCCATCCGGCGGTGGCGTGCGCGCAGAAACGCTTCCTGATGCGCCACCGCGCGCGCGCCGTCGTCGTGCTCGACATTCCGTTGTTGTTCGAAAAGGGCGGCTGGCGCCGCGTCGGCGCAATCGCCGTCGTCTCGGCTCCGGCGTGGATGCAGGCGCGCCGCGTGATGCGGCGGCCGGGGATGACATGGGCAAAGCTGAAGGCGATTCGCCGCCTTCAGCTGCCCGATCGCGTCAAACGGCAGCGCGCCGATTTCGTTATCGAAACGGGCCGTCCGAAAAGCGAGACCCATCGCCAGATTCGCATGATCGCCTCTTGTTTCCGTGCCCGATAGGGTCCACGTTAAGGCTTCGATGCGAGAGATTATATTCGATACCGAAACGACGGGGTTCGACCCGAAGACCGGGGACAGGCTGGTTGAAATCGGGTGCATCGAACTGGTCGATCGCCGCGAGAGCGGCCGCACCTTCCACGCCTATTTCAATCCCGAGCGCGACATGCCCGCGGCTGCCGAAGCGGTCCATGGCCTGTCGATTCAGTTTCTGTCGGACAAACCGCTGTTTGCCAGCCGCGTCGATGAACTGATGGAGTTTCTGGGCGATGCCCCGCTGATCGCGCACAATGCCGTCTTCGACTTTGGTTTCGTCAATGCCGAGCTGGCGAGAGCCGGGCGCCCGGCGCTCGACATGGCGCGCATGTGCTGCACGGTGCAAATGGCGCGCAAGCTGCACCCCGGCGCCAAGCACAGCCTCGACGCGCTGTGCACCCGCTATGGCATCGATCGCAGCCATCGCGTCAAGCATGGCGCGCTGCTCGATGCTGAACTGCTCGCGCATCTCTATATCGAAATGACCGGCGGACG
>CAZCHE010000080.1:0-1060 GCA_964498395.1 uncultured Parapedobacter sp.
CGGTGCTGGCGGCGGCGGTGCGGGCGGATGCAAGGCCGGGGATCAGCGCGCAGGCGCCCATGCCCAGCAGCAGCGTCCGGCGCGAAGGGCGCGGTTCGACGATCATCGCTTACTCTCTCCCATGCCGATGGGCGGGTTCGTTCGACCCGCCTCCATGGCGTCGTGTAGCAAACCGTGCGCGCCTATGCAATTTACAAACAATCTTGACTGTTGTTTTATAATCAACCACAGACTGGGTGAGGCACCCCGCTGCGAGGGTGTCGATGATGGGAGAGACGAGATGGTGGGCTTTCGCTCCATATTGCTGTGCGGCGCTTGCGCCCTGGGGATCGCGCATCCCGCTTATGCGCAGGAAATTGCACCAGAGAGCGGCGAGGCCGTAACCCCATCCGACGAAGCGATTGTCGTGACGGGTTCGCGCATTGCGCGCCGCGACTTTACAGCCGAAAGCCCCATCACGTCGATCAGCGAAGAGTTTATTCAGGATTCCGGCCCCGCGACGCTGGAGCAATCGCTCAACGCCCTTCCGCAGTTTCAGGCCACCCAAAATTCACAGACCTCGTCGGTCGGGACCTCGGGCGCGGGGTCCTCGGGCGGCCGGTCCAATGCCAATTTGCGCGGTCTGGGACCGGCGCGGACGCTGGTGCTGTTCGACGGCCGCCGTCTTCAGCCGTCCGACACGTCCGGCGCGATCGATCTCAACACGCTGGCACCGGCGCTGATCTCGCGGGTGGAGGTCATTACCGGCGGCGCCTCCGCTGTCTATGGGTCCGATGCGATCTCGGGCGTCGTGAACTTCCTGTTCAACAGCCGCTTTCGCGGTCTTGAGCTGCAGGGTGATGTCGGCATCTCGGAATATGGCGACGCCGGAACATATAGCGGATCGTTGACGTGGGGCGGTGGTTTCGCCGACGATCGGGCGCGGCTGTTCCTGTCGGGCTCTTATATGCAGCGCAACACGGCGTCCCAGAATGCCCGTTCATTCTTCGACAATGAAAACGGGACATCGACGCCGACCAGCGGTCTGATCATCCAGGCGGGGACCAATCCCTTTGGGTTC
>CAZCHE010000081.1:0-815 GCA_964498395.1 uncultured Parapedobacter sp.
AGCGGGGGGTCTCCGGCGAGAAATCTCCGGAACGGGTGGTCGAACGGGAGGTCCGGCGGGAGGTGCCCCGCGGACCCTGCTGGTGCTCAACGACACCAGGAGGCTCCCGATGACACAGACCCTGCGATCACTAAACAAGGAGTGGTCGGCGCTCGCCGGCTCGCCATCTGCCCGACGAGCGCTCATGCGTTGGTCGGCGACCTACCCCGTGCTCGTCGGTGCGTCTGACCTCGAGGGCGTGATCGCCCTCGGCTTCGACTCCGGTGACGGACCCGAGGTCCGCAGGGCACTCGCCGCGCTTGCCCCAACCGACCAGCTCGCCGCTCGGACGCTGCTCCAGGAACTCCTTGGCGGGCTGTGCAACCTCGCCCATCGGGTCGGGCGAGACGACGATGCGGTCGACGACATCATCCGCCTCGCCTGGGAGCGCATCCGCACCTACCCCGCTCGCCGGCCCGGATCCGTGTCGGCCAACGTCCTGCTGGACGTCCGCAAGCGCTACCGCCGCGAACAGGACAAGGCCAGGCGCCGGATCATCTCCGACATGGCGACTGAGGCGCCCTCCGCAGAGGACCAGTTCGTCAGCCAGGCCTTCGTCGAGGACCTCGTCACGGCCAGCTCCACGACCGGCATCTCCGAAGAGGTGCTGGCCACGATCCTGCGTAGCAGGGTGGCAGGAGAGTCCATGGCCGACCTCGCTGCCGAGCAGGAGGTGCCGCTCAAGGTGCTCTGGCACCGCCGGTGGCGTGCTGAGGCTCGCCTCCGCGAGCTGCCCCTCGCGCGCATCCGCGAGCGCCTCGCCGCGGCCGCGGAGT
>CAZCHE010000081.1:825-1047 GCA_964498395.1 uncultured Parapedobacter sp.
CCCTCGCGAGCTGAGCCGATCTGCCATGGCGAACCACCGACGCAGAATCGAAGGGCGACGAGCAGGCTCGACACTGGTTCGCTACCGTCGTAGGCGACATCGATCCGTCGATGCCCGGTCTCGTCCGTCTGACCGTTACGGGACGGACCACCTCTCCCTGACCTGCGGCGCGTTCTCCGCTCCGACGTGGAACTGCGGGAGTTGCCGGGTACTGAACCTGGT
>CAZCHE010000082.1:0-1044 GCA_964498395.1 uncultured Parapedobacter sp.
AGTCGGCGCCATAGTGTTGATCGACGGGCACGAACATGCGGACGATGTTGCGCAAGAGATGGCTGCCGCTTTTGGGGACGCTGTTGAGGAAAATCCCCTGCCGCAGCGGTTGCTGCACAAAGCGGCCATTTTCGGCATCCAGCGTGTCGGCTTTCACCATGATCTGCGGCATCGGCGAAGTCGCTCCTGCAAAGCCCAAAAAGAAACCGGGCGGCATGTCGCCATGCCGCCCGGTCGCCCTCTATGTCAATTGATCAGAATTTGGCTTTGACGCTGACGAATCCGCGGCGTCCGCTGAAGCCATATTGCGAGGCCGCAACCACCGGCCCGATCATCGAAATGGTTCCGTCGTTCAGCACCGACACGCGCGGCGGGCGCGTGTTGAAGATGTTGTTGAGGCCGAAGGTGATTTCGAAGCGGCCGTCCGCAATCTCCTGCGTCACAGATGCATTGTGATAGAAGACCGCCTTGGTCGTCAGTTTCGGGCAATAGGTACCACGGAGCGGACTATTGATACAGACATCGCCGTTGCGATCGACGAACTCGTGCACGTTGGACGTGCCGCCGATGACGTTCATGCCGTAAAAGAGCGTGGTGCCGCCGTTGGTCGACCAGCTCGTCCGGAAATCGCCAATCCATTGCGGCGAACCCACCTCACCCTTGTCATCCTCGACCGGGGATGTCGGCAGCAGTTGCGAGATATCCTTCGTCTGCCACGTCATGTCGGCCGTGAACGACAGACGACCGAGATTTCCGAGGTCGTGACGGACACTGACGTTGACGTCGATGCCGCTGTTCCGCTGGCGCGCGATATTCACGAACTGGTCGCGGATTTCGTTGATGTTGTTCGGCGCTGCGGTCTGGCCGCGGGTGAACAAGTCGCACAGCGGGTCGTTCGGGAAATTGTCCGAATCATAGCAACCGAAGATGATGTTACGCGAGCCCAGCTGAGCGATTTCGCCCTTCACCCGGATATCGAAATAATCGACCGCGATGTTGATCGTGGTATCCGGCAGGAAGTTGAATTTCGGCGACAATACGCCG
>CAZCHE010000083.1:0-1041 GCA_964498395.1 uncultured Parapedobacter sp.
ACATCCTACCAAATCCAGACGAACTCCGAATGCCATGGGATATTCGCCGCAGTGAGGCTCCGGGTGCTAAGGTCCGGGGCCGAGAGGGAAAGAACCCAGACCACCGGCTAAGGCCCCCAAATACACGCTAAGTTGGACTAACGAGGTCCGGCTGCACAGACAGCTAGGATGTTGGCTTGGAAGCAGCCATCCATTTAAAGAGTGCGTAACAGCTCACTAGTCGAGCGGCCGGGCGTGGATGATGAACGGGCATCAAGCGTGTTGCCGAAGCCGTGGATTTGCACCGGGAACGGTGCATCTGGTAGGGGAGCATTCCGGCGGGGGCGAATCCGTGCCGCGAGGCATGGTGGACCTTCCGGAAAAGCAAATGTAGGCATAAGTAACGATAAGGGGGGTGGGAAACCCCCCCACCGAAAGACCAAGGTTTCCTGATCAACGCTAATCGGATCAGGGTCAGTCGGGGCCTAAGGATAAGCCGAAGGGCGATTCCGATGGACAACGGGTTAATATTCCCGTACTTTTGATGGTTGCGACGCGGGGACGGAGAAGTGACACCACCGCGCACTGACGGAATAGTGCGTTGAAGGGCGTAGGTATAGGCATCCCAGGCAAATCCGGGATGTTTGCTGAAACCCGATAGTACGGCAAGGCTCCGGCTGCGCCGATAGTGTGGGTAACCATGCTCCCGAGAAAAACCGCTAAGCTCCAGGCCATCAAAACCCGTACCGCAAACCGACACAGGTGGTTGGGGTGAGAATCCTAAGGTGCTCGAGTGAATCATGGCTAAGGAACTCGGCAAAATGGCCCTGTAACTTCGGGAGAAGGGGCGCCCCGCGGTAAGACGCGGGGCCGCAGTGAAAAGGCCCAGGCGACTGTTTAACAAAAACACATGGCTTTGCGAAATCGAGAGATGATGTATAAGGCCTGACACCTGCCCGGTGCCGGAAGGTTAAGGGGGGATGTTAGTGGGTTCGCCCGCGAAGCATTGAACCGAAGCCCCGGTAAACGGCGGCCGTAACTATAACGGTCCTAAGGTAGCGA
>CAZCHE010000084.1:0-1039 GCA_964498395.1 uncultured Parapedobacter sp.
CCTTTCCCTCACGGTACTGGTCCACTATCGGTCTCCCAGGAGTATTTAGCCTTACCAGATGGTGCTGGTCGATTCCCACAGGGCGTCTCCGACCCCGCGGTACTCAGGATACCACTAGGCTTGCTCCGCTTGCGTGTACGGGACTATCACCCCCTACGGTACCGGCTTCCCTTCCGGTTTCCACTTCGCTCGGCAATGCCACTGCGTGGTCCTACAACCCCGGGCATGCCGTGACATGCCCGGTTTGGGCTGTTCCGCGTTCGCTCGCCACTACTTGCGGAATCACTGTTGTTTTCTCCTCCTACGCCTACTTAGATGTTTCAGTTCAGCGCGTTCGCGTATATTACGGCTATCCTTCAGATAGCCAGGTTGCCCCATTCGGAAATCCGCGGATCGATTCGCATTTGCCGATCCCCGCGGCTTATCGCAGCTTGTCACGTCCTTCGTCGCCTCTGGGAGCCTAGGCATCCCCCGTGTGCCCTTGTCTACTTCCTTCCCCCGCGGCCCTTCTGCAAACCGCGGGGTGCTCTTCTGTCGATGCGCGCTTTGCGCGCATCCCTTCGTTGCTCTTCCCTCTCTCTCTACTTGTTTTCTTCCAATATGTCAAAGAACTTTTCCCGGTAGTCAGCCATTAGCATTCAGTATTTGGAAATCCCGCACGGCGGACCGCGCTTCCATCCAGGTACTAAGTACTAGGTACTACCTACCGAATCGTGGAGAATAACGGATTCGAACCGTTGACCCCCTGCGTGCAAGGCAGGTGCTCTAGCCAGCTGAGCTAATCCCCCTTCCAGTAGTCCCGAGCAGACTTGAACTGCTGACCCCTACATTATCAGTGTAGTGCTCTAACCAACTGAGCTACGGGACTGTACCGCGCCTCTGTCGCCCCTCGGGACACCGTCCTAAGGGAACGGGCCTATTCTTCTGTTTCTTCTAAAAATAAAGTAAAGACATTGCATGCGCGCAGCGAGTGCCATTAAGGGCACTCTAGAAAGGAGGTATTCCAGCCGCACCTTCCGGTACGGCTACCTTGTTACGA
>CAZCHE010000085.1:0-1030 GCA_964498395.1 uncultured Parapedobacter sp.
CTTCTATCGGCAGAATCCGAAGGGCGAGCACCGCGAGAGATGGGTCCACGCCGCGGGTTGTCGACGCTGGTTCAATGTGGCGCGTGATACCGTCACGCACCAGATCAATGCGGTTTACCTGATGGGTGAGAGCATGCCCGTGACAGGAGACATCCAGTGACGGGATGGCGAAACAATGCGGGGACGACGATCGATCGAGCTTGCCGGGTGAATTTTACCTGGGCGGGTCGTTCCTATGAGGGTTTCGAGGGCGACACGCTCGCGTCGGCCCTCCTCGCCAATGGTGTCTCGATCGTCGGGCGCAGCTTCAAATATCATCGGCCTCGCGGCCTGATCGCCGCTGGCCTCGAGGAACCGAACGGCATCGTCCAGCTCGAAGTCGGTGCGGCGACGATCCCCAACATGAAGGCGACGCAGATCGAATTATATGAAGGTCTGGTAGCCAGCCCCGTCAATAGCTGGCCGAGTGCGACATTTGATATCCTGGCGGTGAATTCGCTGGTGAAGCGCTTCATTCCCGCTGCCTTTTATTACAAGACATTCCTGTGGCCGAACTGGCACCTGTTCGAGGGGTGGATCCGCAAGGCTGCGGGCCTTGGAATAGCGCCGCAACAGCCCGACCCCGACCAGTATGAGCATCGCTTCGAGCACGTCGACACGCTTGTGGTTGGATCAGGGGCGGCCGGTCTTGCCGCTGCGGAGGCCGCCGCGGCGAGCGGAGCGCAGGTGTTGCTGGTCGAGGCCGATGCGGTCCCTGGCGGAGGGTTGCTGGCATCGACCGAGCCGGTCGAAGGTCAATCACCGACCGCGTGGCGCGACGACGCGCTCTCGCGGCTTCGGGCGCTTCCCAATGTGAAGATTCTTGCGCGCACGATGGCGTTCGGCTTCTACGATCACGGGCTGGTCGCCCTTTGCGAGCGCCTGACCGACCATCTGCCGCTGCCGCAGCGCAGAGGGCCGCGTCAGCGGCTCTGGAAGGTCCGCTGCCGCCGCGCGATCCTGGCGACCGGGGCTTTCGAGCGACCGATTG
>CAZCHE010000086.1:0-1018 GCA_964498395.1 uncultured Parapedobacter sp.
TGCCGCACAAGTTCAAGGCTGGACGCGAAGGTCGACGCGATGGCGGTGACGCGCGATACTGGACGACCACCTCATAGCTGCCCTGGGGAACGCGCAGCCGATACTTCCACGGCATTTCAGCATAATAGCGGTCGAGCAGGCTGCGGAGACGACCGACCATGACGCGCGGATAGCTATCGACCGCAGGGTCGAAATCGGCGCTGCGACCCAGCGCCTCCGTCGCGATCGCATAGGCCTTGGGCGCCGCGCGGCCACCGCGCAGCCGATGCTCGACCAGAAACTGAAGCAGGCGCGAAAGCACCGGGGAGCGAAGAAACATCGGCGATTCGAGCAGGCGACCAAGCTCGTCCGCGATGATACGATCGGCGTCGCCAGCCCCTATTGTTTCGTTCGCGCGATCCATGCCACCTCTCAAAAACGCCCGAACGGACAGTGTGCGGTAGATACGCCAATCAAGAAGCGCGGCCAGTCGTTGTTACTACTTTGTAACGGTAACAGGCGGTGAACTTAACATAGCAGAAAATCATAAGGACGCCAGTCCGGGCGGAAAAAGCGGGAAACAAGGTTAAGATTTCCTTTCCGCTTTGCGACACGCCGCAAAGTGACCTGATGTAACTGCCCCCCTCCGCCCGCTTCTGTCATCTTTCCATCGTCGCGGTGTCCCCCCACAGCGCCGTGGTCGTGGTCGGGCTTATGCTCGGCCGGACGGATTGGCCCCGGTCGTCCGAACAAGTGCGAGCTGGTCCCTGGCACTGTCTGGACAATGAACCGGGTTCCATGAACAGTGACTTCGCCGGGTGGGACAGCAGCCCCACCTGCGGTCCCGCCCGGCAAGTCCGTGCTTCCTTGCATATCCCGCGCCCAGGTCGCGATATCCGGCTGTCACCCTCGCTGCGGCCACCCAAATGAAAGGGCGCCGGTTCGCACCGACGCCCTTTTCTGTCGTCCGAAGACGAAATCCGCGATCAGCTCTTTGTCGTAGCCGCGCCCGATGGACAGGGGCCGGTATGGGTGCTGG
>CAZCHE010000087.1:0-1011 GCA_964498395.1 uncultured Parapedobacter sp.
CACCGATGCCCGGCCCCGTTCGTTTGAACGGGACATGGGAATTTGCCGTCGTAGTGAGCAGAAATGATGGCGCCGCGCGCGGCCTCGGGCAGGCGACGGCGCATGCAACCACGCGATCGACCGATCATATCCCCTGCAAACGAACGGGGCATCGGGACGACGCGGCCCCTATCCCTTTCGAACCCCGCCGGACTTTTGCGCCAGTCTGGCAATCCAGCGAAGGAGCCAGGATCTTGTCTGACCTAAATCACTTCAACCGAATGAGGTCCGGGGCCAGGCGATTGGCAGACCGCATGTCGTCGACCTTCGTGGCGGGCCTGACGGCGATCACCTTCACCTCCGCTGCCATGGCGGCGGACGGGCCGCCCGGCATCGCATTCGCGTATGAACCGGACGGTGGCTTTGGCGTCTGCACTGGCCCACGCATGAATGTGGCGATGGAATGCGCGCAGAAGGCGTGTTCCGTCAGCAGCAATGGCTGGCTGCGGCCCCAGGATTGCACGCCACGTGCATGGTGCAACCCGACCGGGTGGTCATTCACGGTCGCGTTCATGCATGAAGAAGGCGTGCACTGGAGCGAGATCAGCTGTGGCTGGCCCACGAAAGAGGCCGCGCTTGCCGCAGCAAAAGTGCTTTGCGACACCCAGTATCGTGAAGGCATCGAAGAATGCCTCATGGGCGGTCTTTGGGATGAAGACGGGACCGAAATTGACGTGGATGAAGCAGTATGAGGCTGGCTGTCCCGTTTCCAAGGGCCTTGCCAGTTTTTTCTGTGGTAGCAGCGCTGATGGTATCGCCTGCAAGTGCCCGTTCTGAACCTTGCCCGGCAGAACGTGGCATCTGGGAAATGACCGGCGCGGGCGGGGACGTATTCCGCATCACCATGCAGCGGAGCGATGGTCCGGTGACCGTGGTTTCCGATCTGTATATGCACCTGCAAACACCGGATCGCAGCTATTGGTTCGTTTTTGGCGCATCCGCCAGCGATGCGGGTGCATCCCTCACTCTTGT
>CAZCHE010000088.1:0-1009 GCA_964498395.1 uncultured Parapedobacter sp.
CGACCACTGGCCCTTGAGCCCGACTTCATAAACCTCCGATTCCTCCGGCGCGGCGAAGCGCGAACCCGATGCCAGGTTCGGCGTCGTCAGCCCCGCAGCAGCAATTGCGGGCAGGTCGGCGGCGAGCGGACGGCTGTCGCGCGACAGATTGACCGAGCTGGCCTTGAAGCCCGTCGCATAGGTCGCATAGACGTTGACCGTGTCGGTCAGTTCATAGGCGGCACGGGCGCTCCACGCGAAGTCGCTGTCGCGGGTGCGACCCGATTCGACGCTGTTCGGCAGGTTGAGGAAGGGCGGCAGAAACTGGAACGCCTTCAGCCCGTTGAGCGGATTGGCTGCGGGGTTGTTCTCATTGGCGTTTGCGAACGTTTGAACTTGCGTCGAAATCACACCGAAGGCCGCCGGGTTGGCGCCGGCAAAAGCACCGATTTCAGCCGCGGTGGCGGCACGGCCAAGCCCGAGCTGCGTCCCGATGGTCTGCGCAAGCCCGCCCTGGAAGAGAAGCTGGTTGCGGAAGGGCGCATAAGCGGTGGCGTCGAGATCGACACCCGAAAACACGTCGCTGCTCACCACATTGGTCGAGAAGCGCTTGCGATCCTTGGTGTAGTTGCCACCCAGAGACAGCGTCAGCCGATCGGTCACTTCGAAATCGACGGTGCCGAAGATCGAGAAGGCCTCGTTCTTCATCTTATAGCCTTCATCGAGGCCCGTCCCCGCGCGGAAGAACTGGCCCAAATATTTCGTCGGGTCGCCTTCAAGGGCGCCGAATGTGCCCTCGAGCAGCCCAACGTCCAACGCGCCGCCGCTCGCCGACTGGATCAGCGCATTCCCATAGGGCCGGAAATCGTTGCCGAACTTGATCGCGCTGGTCTGATCGACCTTCTCATTGAAATAATAGCCGCCGAGAAGGAAGTTGACCGGGCCGTCGAAGTCCGATGTCAGGCGAACTTCCTGCGTGAAGGTGTCGATGTCGACATAGTCGCTCTTCTCGCCGATCAGGTCCGCGGCG
>CAZCHE010000089.1:0-1006 GCA_964498395.1 uncultured Parapedobacter sp.
CGCCAATCCACGCCGAGCCGCCGCTGATCAACGGCACGACCGGAATCTGGACCATCGCATGGTCGGCCAGATGACGACGATAAAGCACCAGTTCCTCGGCATGCACATGATCCTCCGCATCATGGAGGAGGATCGCGGCGAAGCGCATCGCCTCGGCGCGCTCATCTTCGCCGAGCGCGGCCCACATGCGGTTGAGATTGTCGCCCTTGGTCGTGGGGCCGTCGCGTTCGCTGACGACGAGCCGCAGCCGCGGATCGCGGGCGACCAGCGGCGATATGGCGAACAGGGTCGCGGCATCATTGGGATAGCAGCCGACATAGAGCCGCATATCCTCGCCATCCCAGGCCCCCAGCGTACGACGCAGCATCGCAGGCAGGACGCGCGCCTCGTCCCAGGCGGGGATGAAAACGGCGATCCGGCCGTCGAGCCGCCGTTCCGTTCCATCATCCGCCAGTCGTACCGGCAACCGCTCGCCCCGCACCGCGAACCAGAGCGCATCGAACAGCAGGTCATCGAGGCCGAACAGCAGAATGCCCACCGACGCGAAAAGCATCAGTTCAAAGCCGGCGCCCTGCACCAGCCATTGCAGCCATGCGGTCGATAGCTCCACCCTGACAGCCCCGCACCCCACCACGGTTTTACACCGTCTCTCCGCACCAATGGGTAGAGCGTGACGCCTGTTTGTAAAGCGTGACGCAAACGTTACCCCGCGCTAGGAACGGCGATACGCCCAACAATCGACAAAGGCCGCTCCCCGAAAATGTCTGCCAAAACCGCTCCCCCGTCTGTTCTCCGTGCTTTTTTGCAAAGCGAAAGCGCCGGCGGGATGCTGCTGATTTTCGCTGCCATATTGGCGATGATCATTGCCAATTCGGCTTTCAGCGAAAATTATTTCCACGCGATCCACGCCGTCACCGGTCCGATACTGACCGACAAGCTGGGTCCGATGACCGTCCATCTGTGGATCAATGACGGGCTGAGGGCGGTTTTCTTTCTGCTCGTCGGG
>CAZCHE010000090.1:0-1000 GCA_964498395.1 uncultured Parapedobacter sp.
TGCCAGAGCCCGCCCGCCCGATCCGTAGTGGCGGTCACGAGTCCAGCGTCGTAGACGAATGAACGGAGGTGACCATCATCGATCACGACGAGCCGACCGCCACCGTCGTAGGAGTACTTGATGGGATCGCCATCCCCGTAAACCGATGCGAGCCTGTCGTCGGCATAGGCATAGCTGGTGGATCGTCCGGACGCTGTCGATGCCGCGACGACCCGACCTTCCTCCAGGCTCAAGGTGACAGTGGCTTCGCCAGCGGAGCCGTCGTCGTCACTTGTCGACAGCACGATCGCGCTCTTCGAACGTTTGGCGGTGATGCACAAGGCGCCATCGGCGCAGACGCTCTCCAGTAGCCCTTGATCATCGAGACGGAGAGTCGTGCCGTCGTCGAGTGGGACCTCAGTCCCAGCCTCGGGTGCAACCAGTGGGAAGCCGGGCAACGGACCTGTGAGGCGTTGATCGACGAGCGCGATGTCCCAGATCGACTCCCACCCCGACCCGAACAGTCCCCCGCGCTCGCCGGTCCAGAGACGCTCCACCGACATGGCGCCCAATGTTTCTGCCATCTCCAAGTCGATCACTGCCTCGACCGGGCGGCGGGCAGGCAGAGCCACGAGATCGGCCACGCAGACGCCCTGGGTGCACACGTCTCTGAACAGCGCCGTTCCGTCGTCCCAGATCGGCTCGAACCACACCTTGGCCTCACCCTTGGTTGGCAGAGCCCTGTTGTCTCCCGGCATCGAGCACATCGACGCGACCAGGGCGACAACAAGCAGTATCACGACACCGACGATCAGCAGGCCTGTCCGGGGCCGAGCTGATTCTTCTGTTGGCCTGCTGGCGATCTCCCCCATGGAGTGAAAATCCTAGATCGGGTCGTAGGGAGCCGTCTGGTTGAGGGACGCTGCGGTAATCGGTGCCCCAGGGGCGACAGCGACGGTGGGTGTTGGTGGCGTTGGTAGCGTCACCGCCATGTCTGAGAGCGGTCAGCACGGCCCGAACT